>NZ_QGTD01000020.1 GCF_003176895.1 Gracilibacillus dipsosauri | reverse complement strand
TACTATTTAAACGCATAAAAATCCCCCTAAAGTAGTTTTACTTTTTTAAGTGTCTACTTTAGGGGGAGCATATCAATTTACAAGAGACTTTTTCTAATCTTTTTATAATGATGAAACCAAGGCTGTCTTTCTTCGATTTGGGCAGCTAGCTGAAGTAACAGGTCATCTTCACCGAGTCTAGCAAAGAAGTGGGTCCCAACCGGTAATCCATCTTCAGTCCAATAGGTTGGAACACTCATTGCAGGCTGTCCCGTAGCATTAGCAATTGGCATTAGTGGATTGTAATCTAGCATATTATTTAACATTTGTTGATAGGCCGTTTGCTTAGTCTCTTTGTTTTCTCCGATTTTTTTTGGTAACTGATTCAAGGTTGGAGTCATCCATACATCTATTTCTTCAAGGAATTCTAATATTTTTTGTGCTTCGCTTTGAATATAAACACGTGACTCCTCATATTCTAGGGCTGATAAATTTTTACCGAATTCCAAAATCTCATAAGTAAGCTTTTCTACATTATCACGATTCACCTCTTGGCCTATCATTAGTCCAGAATGTTTTATAATGGTAGAGCCACTTCCAAGCCAAATATTAATAAAGTGATGTGCGAGTGAATCTAAATCAAATGTTGGCATTTTGTCCACGACTTCATGTCCCAAATCCTTCATTAACTCTACTGTTTCTTCCATATTCTTTCTTGTATCATTGTCAAATGAAACATGGGAATTAGGCTGATAGCGAACAGCAATCTTTAGTTTATTTGTTTTTTTCGTTACGTTCTCTAAAAAATTCGTATATGTCTTGAAGCTTGGATATATTGTATGTTTTCCAACTCCATTTAAGATATCTAACAATGCAGCACTATCCCTAACAGACCTTGTAACTGCATGATTAATGGAGAAATGATTCACATAAGGGCTATATGGCAAACGCCCTCGGCTTGGCTTAAAACCGAACAATCCGCAAGCAGATGCTGGAATTCGAATCGATCCTCCACCATCGTTAGCATGAGCAAAGGGTATTAAGCCAGCGGCTACGGCTGCTGCAGATCCCCCACTTGAGCCACCTGGAGAGCGTTCGAGATCCCAAGGGTTTCTCGTTGGGCCGAAAAGCTCGGGCTCAGTGGTAGGAAGAAAGCCAAATTCAGGTGTATTGGTTTTTCCGAGGAAGATGAGGCCAGCTTGTTCAAATAGGTTAACAATCTCATCATTTTCAGGTGCGATGACATCTTGGAGCATAACAGAACCACTTGTATGCCTAGCCCCTTTAATGGCATTTAAATCTTTTATCAGAAATGGAAGTCCCGCAACTTTTCCATTAGTAGCTTGCGGCATTCTCTTTGCTTGTTCTCGACCACTTTCAAACATTTCGAGAACCACTGCATTTAGTATCGGGTTATATTTTTCTATTTGATAAATATAAAAGTCGGTAAGTTCAAGGGGAGTAAGTTCTTTTTTATCAAGTAGCTGTTTTTGACCTAATGCATCTAGTTCAAGTAAATCATCAAATTGTTTCAATTGTAGACCTCCTTGTTTTTAGTAATTCATTTAGAATAGCATAACAGAAAAAATGAACCTACGATATAACCCTAGAAGTAATAATCATTATGTTAGCTATAGACTAAAATAGCCAAAAAAAGGTATCTGCAAAAATTGCGGTCTATCCTTGTCGTATTTTGCTGAATTCATCAACAATGATGGTCATTTTGTACTAAAAAATAAACACCACTCACTTCTGATGGTTAATTATTACATAAATAACATTTATCTGAAATAATGATTATTTACTGTAAGCGCATACATGATATGATGAAACTATCTTTAAAGAAAGGAGGGCTGAAGTTTAGAGACGGAATATATAGAACAAAAAATGAAAAGGACGTGAGAAAATGAAGAGAAAAAATTTTGTTAAATTGCTTGTAACTAGTCTAATTTTCACTCTTCTTGTCGGTTTATCATTTCAATCTGTTTCTGCAAGTACACCGGATTTTAGTATGACGGGCTTTGCTACCTTTGATGGTGGAACCACTGGTGGAGAAGGTGGAGATACGATAACAGCCCAAACTGGAGATGATATTATCCAGGCACTAAAGAATAAGGATGATAATACCCCACTAACGATTTATGTTGATGGTACGATTACACCAAACAATACATCAGATAGTAAGATCAATATTAAAGATGTCTCTGATGTTTCCATTTTAGGTGTTGGTACAAATGGAGAGTTGGATGGAATAGGAATCAAAGTATGGCGAGCAGATAATGTGATCATTCGAAACCTCACGATCCATGAAGTTAGAGCTGGTGATAAGGATGCGATCAGTATTGAGGGTCCTTCTAATAATATATGGGTAGATCATAATGAACTGTATGGTGACTTAAATGTAGATAAAGATTATTATGATGGTTTATTTGATGTTAAAAGAGATGCCCATAATATTACATTTTCTTGGAATTATGTGCACGACAGCTGGAAAGCAATGTTAATGGGCTCTTCCGATAGCGATGATGGTGATCGAAATATTACCTTTCACCACAATCACTTTCAAGATCTAAATTCACGTGTTCCTGCTTTCCGTTATGGAGAAGGTCACTTATATAATAATTATTTCGAAGGGATTATTGATACAGGAATCAATGCTCGCATGGGCGCTGAGCTACTGGTAGAAAACAATGTCTTTGAGGATTCTAAGGATCCTTTAGGTTACTGGTATAGTGATGAACCGGGATACTGGAATGTCTCCAATAATCTATATATTAATAGCACTGGTAGTCAACCAACCACATCAACAACTAATTATACTGTGTCGTATAATTATACTTTAACTCCTGTTGAGGATGTGAAAGCAATGGTAACGCAGTATGCAGGTGTAGGGGTAGTTCAGCCTTAATGATAAGAGGCCACTTGAGTGGCCTCTTGATCAAATTGAGGTTGTGCACGGTTTAAGAGTTTATTGCTTTATCCCAGTATTAATTAGTTTTACATCCACATTTAAATTAATTGTGGTTTCTGGAAATTTTTGGTGCCATTCCTTTGCAGTTAATTTCCCGTTTTTTTTATGTGCCCGATATATGCTACCAAGTCCAAGTGGATCAGAGTTAGCATTTTGTAAAGTAGCTAAAAGCTTTTTGTACTGCCTTTTTACTTCTTCTTCTACTTCTTTTTCTAATAAGTTGGCAAACTGTTCATTCTCGTCCTTAAAGGTTTCTGATGTTTCGTTTAAAATGACTTTAAGATTTACATCTGTTCGGTAAGACAATTCCTTAATGTCGGTTAACCTTGTCTTACTTTCTCCATCTATTATTAAGAAACTAAGATGGAGCTGATCCCGATTTGCTTGAGGGGCACTTAAATATTTTAAAAAAGGTTCACGAGAGATGGAGAGATGTATCTGCCTATCGTGTACTTTATTTTGAAATAAATTCACTAAAAAGGCATCCTCCATTGATATTTTCCCCACGTATTTGTCATTTTGAAATAGTGCCATACCAGTTATTGCAATTTTATTATCCGTTAAGGAGATTAAAGGCATGATGGGATCCTTGCCAGGGTCTTCATATGTATGGGTAAGTTCATGAAGGGAAACATTCGGTATACTGTCCCCCTTAATTTCCTTTTCAATTAATTTTTCCATATATTGACCCATATCAATATCAGCATTTTCTTGTCCTAGTAAAAGTATGTCCTTTGCGGTCGTTTCACTCACCGCTAAATACATCATATCGGAAAGACGCGCATCTCGAATTAAGACATTCAAATAGTTTTTAAACCCTTTCTCTGCCGTTTCTTTTCCATATAGAACTAAACGAATTTGGCCAGGTAAAAAAGTAAAGGATGATTTTTTTTCTGCGTTTTGATTCGCTTCTTTAATGGTTTTTCCTTTACCATAATTTATCGTTGTTACGTTTTCTGCTTGTTCATCAAAAATATAAGAGAGAATAACGGTTTCTATAAGATTTTCTGATTCTTCGCTAATATCGATACCATATGTATTGATAATGGCATGTTGCTCTATAATTTTGGTCTGCATGCAGGCAGCTAAAAAGACGAATGAAATTAATACAAATACAAACTTAATGCGATAAATCTCGACCACCACTCTTTCGTTTCCATCTTTTTTTTATAAGTACCATTGGAAGAAGTAAGAGAGGATAAACATAAACAATCCAAAAACCAAATTCTGCTACACTATCAATGATTTTTCGGATAAGAAAATAATCATCGATAAAGGTACTAGCAATCAATATGACGATTGCTAAAATATATAAGGTTGTTTTTTGTTTAACCTGATACAGTCTTTTTATTCCATAGGTTATCGCCCACATCAATAAGATCATATTTGGTACGACAACCATCATCCATTCAGCTATGACGATGTAATCAAATCGTTCAATAAAGGTAAGATTTTGTATTTTGAACATGTCTAGAACTGTCCATTCTAGTTTTAACAATTGGTCACGGCTAAAATACCCAATGGATATAACAGTCAATATCAAGACGATCATTGATGACCATATAATTGCTAGATAAGTTGGGAAACGGACCTTCTGTTTGTTTTGAATAAATGGATAAACAAAGAACAGGATTTCAAATCCCATAAAGGTATAAGAGGTTGCCTTTGCCCCTTTCCATAATTCCGTAAATGATGCTTGAAACATTGGTTGAAAGTGGTTAAAATGCATGAACCTTATCGGCTCTACAAGCAATCCAAGTAGCCAAATCGAGAGAAAAAAGAAGAGAAAAAAAACGCCAACAATCGCTTGAAGTCCTCCTCGAACACTGTAAACAACTAAACTTAATAATAGTAAAGCGACCACGAAATTGTTTAAGTTTGGAGCGATAAAAATCTTTAATACTTCGATATAGGTTATTATCACTGATAAAAACGCTAGGATAAAATGGATAATGTAAATAGTCCCGAGCAATTTTCCTAACCATTTCCCGAATAGATCGGTTTGAATTCCTAAAATATCAGCATTTTCATACTGCTTAAGGATAAATAGCATGGCAGATATGACCATTACAATAAAACAAGAAGCAAGTATAACCGAAATCCAAGCATCTTGTTGTGACTCTTTAAAAATAAACCTAGGAACCCCCATTATTCCTACACCTATTTGAATAAAGCTTATAAGGAAAAATAAATAAAATGCTTGAATGCGTAAATTCGATTTTACTTTCACATTAATGTCCATAATTCACCTACTCATCTATGTCTTTCTTTGTCTTCGCTTTGTTTTTCTTGTATCGTTTTATATCTTTTGGCTGGTAGGAATAAAATCTTTTACTCTGATAGGCAATAGGTAACCGGAACAATGCTTTATTGAGATCTTCCCATCTAAAGGGATAAATAGGTGTTAAATATGGTCTTCCTAAAGATTTTATTTTTAATAAATGGATGAGCAAAAAACAAGTCCCGAACATTATACCGATTAAGCCTAATAATCCGCCTAATATAATCATAGGAAAACGAATGATTCGTATGGCTGTACTCATTAAGTAATTAGGGATGGTGAAGGAAGCTAGTGCACTAATTGCGACAAGAATGATTAAGAAATTACTTGTTATCCCTGCCTGAACAGCAGCAGTTCCGATGACAATACCTCCTACAATACCGATGGTCTGCCCAATCTTTGTTGGCAGCCTTGCTCCAGCTTCTCGCAGTAATTCGATGAAAAACTCTAGAATTAACACCTCAATAATCGGTGGAAACGGTACGATTGCTCTAGAATTCCCGATAGTTAATAGCTCCTTTATTGGAATAATCTCATAATGAAATGTAGTGGCAGCTACATATAAAGGTGTCAGAAAGATGGATAAAAAAATCGCAATGAAACGAACAGATCTTAAAAAGGTACCTGCATGCCAACGCATGTAAAGATCCTCTGTAGATTCAAAAAAACTAAAAAAAGACGAAGGCGCAATAGTTGCTGTCGGACTATTCTCCACTAATAAGCCAATCCTACCTTTATCTATAGCATAGACAAATCGATCGGGTAGCTCTGTTAAATAAAATTGTGGGAAAATAGTTAGCGAAGAGTCCTCAATATATTGCATTAATACAGAACTGTCTTCAATTTGGTCCACTTCTAGTTCCTTTAATCGCTGACGCATTGTATTAATATCTGTTTCATCGGCGAGAGACTTGACGTAAACTAAACGTGCTTCGCGAGGGAAACGCTCACCTATCATTATTTTTTCTAAGACAAGGTCTGTGGAACGAATACTCCAACGAACAATATTCAAATTAGTAATCATCGACTCAGTAAAAGCAACTTTCGGTCCTAAAACTAGGGATTCTGTTTCTGCTTGTGTTAAATCTCGTTTTTCTTTTTTATCTAATAAATAAGATAACGCCGCGTCTTCATTTTCTACATAGATATATACTTCTCCAATTAGTATTTTATCTAGTATTTCTTCGAGTTTTTCAATCTTGCTCCCACTTCTTAAAGGTATTTCATTTAGAATCGATTGATTTGTCCATTTTGATTTACCATCTAATAAAGGCTTTAACATAAATTGCTCGACCATCTCTGGTTCCACTAAATAGGAGATGTAAAAGACAGCAATCCTCGCTTCAGACTTCTCAAAAATGGTAAAGGATAAATCTGGGTTATTCTCAAATTTACTCTCCATCAATGTTTTTAATTTATCGACACTTATTGGGAAAAGCTTACTAGATTTATTTTTACCCTTCCGCATATAGATCACCCAAAATTATTAGAGTTTTTATTAAAACATTCTCTCCATGAACTGCAAGAAATATAACAAATCGACTTATTTTGATAGTTAATTAATAAAAGAAGGAAGGATCTAATGTATATATGCCTATTTCCTAAAGTAAGACTTACCTTCTTATAGGCTGATGAATAGGATAATAAAGTAAAATAAAGGAGAGGATGAAATAACGATGCCTTATTGGACAAATCAACAGCATTCTCACTATTGGGGGCATAATCCTAATCAATGGCAAGGCCATCAACAGATGTTTTCAGACCATGGCATGAATCCATTTGTCGTGAACATCGAGCAAGCTTCATTAGTAAATAATACATTTCGTACAGCATTATGGACTGGGAAGCATTTACAAGTTACGTTAATGTCCATAGGAGTTGGGGAGGATATCGGATTAGAAAGACATCCAAGTACTGATCAGTTTTTACGTATTGAATCAGGGCAAGGAATTGTATTGATGGGAGATCATCCAAATCAATTAACTTTTCGACAACAGGTAGCCAAGAATAGTGCTATTATGGTACCAGCAGGTAAATGGCATAATTTGATCAATACAGGAAATTCTCCAATCAAACTTTATTCAATATATGCACCACCTGAGCATCCTTTTGGTACGGTGCATCGTAGAAAAGCGGATGCCATGGCAGCAGAAGGATAATGGCCGAAGTGGAAGGGAAAAGCGTCTGTAAAAAGTTACAGCCGCTTTTTTTATACGTTAGGAAAGAATAATACGACGAAACGGAAATTTTGAAGTCAAAGTATAACAAACTCTAACGTATCCTTTAAAGGTCGAGCGAATGCGAGATTTTCTACTATGGAAGTTCTTTTTATTGAAGAAGGAATGCACTGGACAAGTTATAATAAGTTTAGCAAATGCTGGGACCATCTTATGTTATGTTTCCTACCTGTTATTCCACTATTTCCGCAACTGATGTGACATTTTGCCAAATGAAAGAAAGAACGTTGCATAATAAAGAAGGAGGGAAAAGATGAAGATACGAATAGATATTGATGCCAAGCATGAAGAGTCATCGATTACCATTCATGCTAAGGAATGGACGAAGGAAGTCGAAGAGCTAGTTAACTTATTGCAAAACAAACAGCCTAAAAGAATTGTATCTGTTCAAGAAGATCGATCCATTCTATTAAACCCTGAAGAAATTGATTATGTGTTTGCTAGAAATCGCAAGGTGTTTGCCATGATAGGTGGGGAATGTATGGAACTAAAGATGAAATTGTATGAAGTAGAAAAAATCCTTCATGTCTCTGGATTTATCCGTTTTTCCAAGTCTGTTGTAGGCAACATTAATCAGATCGATCGATTTGAATTATCCTTTAACGGCAATTTGTGTGTCTTTTTTAAATCTGGAAGTAAGGAATATGTTAGTAGAAAATATGTGCAGCAATTAAAAGCACAAATTGTCGAAGGGGGAGAATTACATGATTATTGAAGTATTGAGAAGAAGTATAATAGGTATTGCAATAGGTGCATTAGTAACATTTGTAGCGTTAACGATTCTTGTTATTTTCTCCATTGAATCTACTGTAATCGAGATATGGAGGCACTTTCTTTCTAGTATGCTTATGGGTGTTTATTTTAGCTTAGCATCACTTATATTTGAATCTGAGCGTGGGAGTTTGTTGAAACAAACCATCATCCATTTTGTACTATCCTTAATAGTCATATCTATTGTATCTATATATGCTGGTTGGGTTCCTTTCACTCTTTGGTCGCTAATAATAGGATTAGGTATATTTCTATTGACGTATTTTATAATGTGGATTGGCATATATACCTATTACAAAAAACTTGAAAAATCAATGAATGAAAGTATTGAAAAAAGATGATGCACAGGAGGTAGGTACATGATTAATGTTCAGGGTATTAGTAAGAGATATGGTTCGATAAAAGCACTGAATGACTTAGACTTCTCTATTAATGAAAGGAGTTGCTTTGGCTTAGTAGGGCCTAATGGTGCGGGTAAATCTACTTTTATGAAAATACTGGTAGGTGTCATTGATCGTTTTGATGGCGATATCCAAGTTTTTAATCAATCTGTGAAAAAAGATCAGTTAGCGGTAAAAAGATGCATCGGTTACGTTCCGCAGGATATCTGTCTAGAAGAAACACTAACAGCTAATGATAATTTAACCTACTTTGGTAGACTTTATGGTTTATCGGGTGAACATTTACGTAATCGAATACGAGTTGTCTTAGAACAAATTGGTTTAAGCGAAAGAGCACATGACAAAATTTCCAAGTTTTCTGGAGGAATGAAGCGCCGTTTAAATATCGGCTGTGCGATTCTTCATGAGCCTTCCGTCATCGTATTAGACGAACCAACCGTCGGAATTGATCCACAATCACGACATTCTATTTTTTCATTGATTTCTGAACTAAAAGAACTCGGAAGTACGATTATTTATTCGAGCCATTACATGGAGGAGGTTGAGCAAATATGTGACAGTGTTGGCTTTATTGATAAAGGGAAATTGGTAGAACACGGAACGATGAAGCAGGTGCTTGATAAACACCGAAATGCTGCCATTTTTGTTGCAAAAGATGGCATGGTGACAGAAGAATTGACAGCATATGGAGATGTTATGCAAACAGATGCCGGTTTTTTTATAAATTGTGCTGACCCTTTATCGACAATGGGAATAATGATTGAGCATTTTCGTGAAAATGGTATTACTCCAGAGAGGCTAGAATTAAGCCAAACTAGATTAGAGGATATTTTCTTTCAATTAACGGGTCTCCGTTTAAGAGACAATGGTTAGGAGTTGATCGTATGTGGGCAATAACATTAACAGAATTAAAAAAGAATGCTCAAGATAAAGGGCTTTGGTTTTGGACTTTTATTCTACCAATTGTATTTATTGTCGGTTTTATCGCTATTTTTTCCGGTGGGGAAGAGATGGACACACAGGCATTAGTAACACAGATTGTCCCTGGATATACAGTAATGTTTTCCTTCTTTATCATGATTTCCATTGTCATTGCTTTTGTAAAAGAACGGGATGGAGGAATGGTTGCTCGAATTGCCAGTACTCCTTTACCCATTAATCGATATTTTATCGGAAAATGGATACCCTTTATGCTTATTGTGATCATTCAGATTATTGTACTATTTTCCTTTGGGGTGTTGGTATATGATTTACCTTTAGGAGATCCGCTTTCCCTTATTGTCTTATCATTTGTCCTTGCTTTTCTTTCGACTAGCTGGGGTATGGCAATGGCAGTCCTAGTAAAAACAGAAAACATGGGAATCGCCTTAACGCAAATTATTGCATTAGGTGGTGCGATGCTAGGTGGATTATGGATGCCACTTGACATGATGCCAGCATTTATACAAGCAACTGCAAAATTTCTTCCTCAATTCTGGGCATTAGATGGCTATAAGAATATCCTATTAGAAGGTGGTACAATAATGGATATTTGGCTTTCTATTCTGATTTTGCTATCTTTTGGGCTCATTGGTGCAATCATTGCATTCGTTTCTTACCCACGCTTCTTACGACAGTCTAAAAGCTAACGCCCGAGTTTGTATCTTTATTTAAACCGCTTTTATAGGCGGTTTTTTTGTTTATTGTAGAAATGAAGATTACTCGCTAAAATAAAGTCCATTTTGAAAGGAAAAGCTGCACGAAATGACGTTTATAGCCGGAATAAAAGCCAAAATGAAAGGAAAGCCGTTGTGAAATGACGTTTATAGCCGGAATAAATTATAGCCGGAATAAAAGCCAAAATGAAAGGAAAGCCGTTGTGAAATGACGTTTATAGCCAGAATAAAAGCCAAAATGAAAGGAAAGCCGTTGTGAAATGACGTTTATAGCCAGAATAAAAGCCAAAATGAAAGGAGAGCTGTTGTGTAATAACGTTTATAGTCAGGATAAAAGCCAAAATGAAAGGAGAGCTGTTGTGAAATGACGTTTATAGCCGGAATAAAAGCCAAAATGAAAGGAAAGCCGTTGTGAAATGACGTTTATAGCCGGAATAAAAGCCAAAATAAAAGGAAAGCCATTGTGAAATGACGTTTATAGCCAGAATAAAAACCATTTGAGAAGAAACATCCCTTACGTCCCCCATTCACATATTTTTGTTTACAAACATTCGGTATGTATGTTAAAGTGGAATAAAATAAGAAGAAGGTGGGATTATATTGAAACTAAATAGTTTTTATCCAGTTATCATGACAAATGAGGTTAATAGTACAAAGGATTTTTATACTAAGTATTTCGCTTTTCATGTCACATTTGATGCTGATTGGTATGTTAGTTTAAAGCATGAGACAAATGATTATGAGCTTGCCGTTTTAAATCAAGCTCACCAAACTGTTCCAAACCCATTTCGCCAAACAGCCCAAGGCTTAATTTTAAACTTCGAGGTGGAGGATGTTGATTCATTGTATGAAAAATTAATTGTACAAGAAAAGCTGCCTTTACAACTAGATCTTCGTGATGAAGCATTTGGACAACGTCATTTCATGACAAGAGATCCGAATGGTGTGTTGATAGACGTGATTAAAATTATTCCTCCAGATTCATCCTTTTTGGAACAATATAAAGAAGAAGTATGGGAGGAATAGAGGTGGGGGAATACGTATCATTAAAATATTATTTTGGAACGGAATTAGCGATTCGATTAGCAAAGTTGATCGAGCCTCACGATACCAACTTTGAAGCGACTGCTTTTATTAAGACGGTATCATCTTTAGTAGAGAATAAGGAGTTAAAACAACGTGTCGAAGTCATTACAGATGCACTTAGGGAATTTTTACCGGAAAATTATGAAGATAGCTTATCGATTTTATTACAGTGTCTTGGTCCAGAAAATGAAAAGGAAGAGGGGATGTTTAAGGAAGGTTATTTTCTGATGCCGGTTGCCTTTTTTGTTGAGAAATATGGGCTAGACCATTTTGACCTATCTATGAATGCATTACATGAAATCACTAAACGCCATACATCGGAATATGCCATTCGTCCATTTTTAGCAAAAAACACAGAAAAATCTATTGCCTATTTAAAATTATGGTCCGTTGATACCAATCCACATGTTAGAAGGTTAGTAAGTGAAGGAACGCGGCCACGACTTCCATGGGCAAAACGAATCGGTTGGATAAAAGGAGAAGTAGAGCAAAATCTTCAACTTTTAGAACCATTGATGAATGATTCTTCTCGATATGTAAGAAAATCTGTCGCCAACCATCTCAATGACTTAACAAAAGAATCTGCTGACGATGTGCTATTATGGATAGAGAACCATATGGAACAAAAAGCTTTTCATCCGCAAATCCTTACACATGGTTTGAGATCATTAAGGAAGTTAGGAAATGGGAAAGCTTTAGAAATAGAAGAAAGAATTAAGTAAGGTGTGAGCTGTTATGAGGAAAACCAAAGAAGATACAGAATTAACGATTCAAGAATTGCTGAAGATTGCGAGAAGCCTCTTCACTGAAAAGGGCTACGCGAACGTAGCATTAGAAGAGATAGTTAAAGAAGCAGGTTTGACACGTGGAGCATTATATCACCATTTTAAAAATAAACACGGGCTGTTTCTTGCCGTATTTGAAGCTGTTCAACGAGAAGTTGGAGAAAAGGTGGAAGAAGAAGCGGCAAAAAGCTCTGATATGTGGGAGCAGCTTTTGCTTGGCTGTCGAGCGTTTATCACTTCTTCCGTTAAATCCCAAAATCAAAGAATATTATTAATAGATGGGCCAGCCGTGCTAGGCTGGGATACCTTCCGCTTAATGGATGAAAAGTATTCCATGAAATCGCTAAAGGAACAATTGTTAAAAATGAAAGACCATCAATTGTTAATGCCTGTATCCATCGATGCCATGACACATTGTCTCTCTGGTGCAATGAATGAAGCCATATTATGGATTGCAGAAAATCAAGAAGGCGTGGAGAGTAGAACAGAAGAAGTAATGGAAAATTTATTTTTGATGATAAAAGGATTTGAAAAACTATAAAATAAATATTTTGGCCTTCATAGAGAGAAACAACTAATATTAAACTTCCCTAATCGTCCTTTTTATAGTATATTATTACTAGATAAAAAGTTTCACTATGATTTAATCGTGATCATAGGTTCGGGAGGAAATTATGGTGGCAATACTTCATATTAACCAAATACTTAACATTACCATTAGACAAAATAATCAATCACAATTATTCTTATCAAGGATTGCGGATATCCAAGAGGAAACTTTAATAATTGAGTTTCCATTATCCCTAGAAAAAGAATGGGATCCCGTCATATTTCACCCTGGTACGAAGCTAAAGATAGATTTGATTCATCAAAATAGCCGCTTTCAATTCACTTCGGAAATCAACGGTAAAACAGAAGACAAAATTCCACTACTACTTTTAAAAAGACCGAGTGAAGCAGATATCGAAAAAATCCAATTAAGGCAGAATTTTCGCGTTCCAGCCAATATTGACATGCAAATCGTACAAGATGGGGAAAACTCTACCTTCTATACTATTGATGTAAGTGCTGGTGGACTTTCCTTTTATGATAAAACTTGTTCTTTTAAGAAAGGTGATCGAGTAGCAGGAATCTTAGAACTTCCTTTTCGTACAGAAAAATACGAGGTTTCTTTCTTAGCAAAGATCGTAAGAGTAGTAGCCCAAAATAGCAATATTAAAATAAAAAAAACGGCGATTCAATTTACCGATATTGAGGAGAAAGACCGAAGAAAAATTATTCAATTTTGCTTTAAGAGACAGTTAGAGTTAAAGGAGAAAGGAATTAGTTATCCATATTAACGATAATTTTACTTAGGCAATGAGAACCTAGGGCTGAATGCATCTTTTGCATTTCAGCCAAGGTTCAATGGCTGGAGATTAATTTTGGATATATTTATTAAAAACTTCGCTAAAATCCTTTTGTGTGTTTTCATCATAAGTCGTATTGAACCAGTCAAAAGCAAATTTAGTTGCTTTTTCAAATTCTGTTGAAATGGTCCCATCATGGAAACGATTGTCCGTAAATAATGATTGAGAAACGTTTAAACTATTTTGTGCAAATTCCTTTTTTCGTTCATTTTCATCTTGTATATGGGAAATCGCGACTAAGGATTTATATAAATCTGCGATGGCTTCCCCTTCTTTTTTATCGATATCAACCGATATAGCTTTTCCACCTAAGGAAAATTTAATCTCCAAATCTAAGTCTACTGTACCTGCTGTTTCTACAGATACATTTTTAATAGGATGGCGATAATAGTCATATCTGTATATATTACGCTTACTACTTGTTGCCTTTTCTCCATCTAAGTGAATAAGAGCACGATTAGTGAAGCAATATTCATCTGATTTCGATTTAATTAAAAAATGAATCTTCTCTCCATCCTCATGCAGAACATAATCATCGGATTCTGTTTTGTCAAAATCCTCTGGTTGAATAATCTTTCCAATATCACTTAACCCTAGTGCATCACTTGCGATTTTTTTAAACATCCCTTTTCCTCCTAAGTGTTTGATAGATTTACTACTTATTATTTTAAAATATTATGGTTATTAAGTGAACCCTTTAGAAATAATAGATACTTTTGGTAGTAAAATTTCCTTTTTAATCATAAATTAGTACCAAGTATTAATATCTAGTGTTAAAATATAAGAGAGTTTAAATGAAAATCACTTTTATAAGGGAGGAATGGAGCATGGATTCTAAAGCAAGGATTACCGCAATTGGTACTTATGTCCCTGAGAAGATTCTAACTAATTTTGATTTAGAAAAGATTGTAGAAACTAGTGATGAGTGGATTGTGCAACGCTCTGGAATTAAGGAAAGGAGGATTGCCGAGGAAACAGAACATACTAGTGATCTTAGCTATAAAGCAGTACAGGATCTAATAGAGCGCTATGGAAAAGACTTAGAGGATGTGGACCTTATCATTGTCTCCACCATTACACCGGATTATCGTACCCCTAGTGTAGCTTCCAATTTACAAGCAAGACTTGGAATTAGGAACACTGGAGCGATAGATGTAAATGCAGCATGTGCAGGCTTTACCTATGGCCTTCATCTTGCTAATGGATTAATCACCTCAGGATTACATAAAAAAGTTCTCGTCATTGGTGCAGAAACTTTATCAAAGATAACGGATTTTACCGATCGTACAACTTGTGTATTATTTGGTGATGGAGCAGGGGCTGTACTAGTAGAGTATGATGAGAAAAAGCCTAGTTTTCTTTCTGCACATTTATCGTCAGAAGGAGAAGGTGGACAGCATTTATATTGTAGTTCACTATCCACACAATTGAACGGCTTGGAAATTAAGAATAACGATTTTATTGTTCAGAACGGACGAGAGGTTTATAAATGGGCAGTTAAAACCGTCCCAAAAGGAATGAACACGCTATTAGAAAAAAAATCATTCCAACTTAGGGATGTTGATTGGTTTATTCCTCATAGTGCTAATCTAAGAATGATTGAATCTATTTGTGAGAAGAGTGGCTTTTCGATAAATCACACATTATATAGTCTTACTCAATATGGAAATACATCGTCAGCTACGATACCGCTGGCATTAGATAATGGAGTACGTGATCAGAAAATTAAGCATAATGATAAAATCTTATTATATGGATTTGGTGGGGGATTGACACAGGCAGGGCTACTTATTAACTGGAATATGGATATGTAGAAGGAAGGGGGAAGATCGCTTATATGCCAATCTTCCTCTTCTTCTCATCGATAACCTATTGTCGATATAAATATAGTAATAGGATGATATTGCTCATAAATTTCGTTAGCATTTCTAACAATAGGATGGAATATGATAAATTATATGATAAATTGTAAATATAGAACGTGATATTAGCAGTATTTAAGTGATATAGAATTATTTGACAATATTAATAAATTCATAGTATTATACACATACTTATAATTAAATGGGGGGATGTATTTTTATGGAATTAAAGCGCTTACTATTTATGCTTATTTCACTACTTGCCATATCATTATTTCTTGTAGCGTGTGGAAGTGATGATTCAGAAGTAGAAGGAGATGCGGATTCAAATTCAGGTGATGGTGGAGAAGCTACAGAAGAAGCACCTGATTTCTTAAGTATTCTTACTGGGGGAACAAGTGGTACTTACTATCCTCTGGGCGGGGAAATGGCGTCTACGATTACGGATGCTACAGGTATACAAACAGATGCTTTATCCTCAAATGCTTCGGCAGACAATGTGATCGCATTGCAAGAGGGGGAGGCAGAATTAGCTTTTGTTCAAACAGATGTGATCGATAATGCAGTAAATGGTGTCAATGCATTTGAAGGAAACAAAGTAGAAAACGTGCAAGCCATCGGATCACTCTATCCAGAAACGATCCAAATCGTAACAACAAAAGACTCTGGAATAAGTTCAGTGGAAGACTTAGCTGGTAAAAAAGTATCTGTCGGGGCACCTGGCTCTGGTACGTATATAAATGCAGAACAAATTTTAGAAATACACGGGATGACCATCGACGATATTGATGCACAAAATTTAGATTTTGGTGAATCCACTGGTGGAATCCAGGATGGTAATATTGATGCAGCTTTTATTACTGCAGGTACACCGACAGGAGCGGTCGAAGGATTAGGGGCAACAGTCGATGTTTCGATTATTCCAATTGCAGAGGAAAAAATTAATGATCTAGTAGAAAAATATCCATTCTATGCAAAAGATACGGTAAAGAAAGGCACGTATGGACTAGAGGAGGATGTCAACACCGTTGCAGTTCTAGCAATGCTTGCAGTTACTGACGATGTTCCAGAAGACACTGTTTATGAAATTACTAAAGCTATCTATGAAAATGCAGACAGTATGGCACATGATAAGGCATCTCTCATTTCACTTGAAACTGCTCTAGATGGAATTGGCATTGAAGTACACCCAGGAGCACAAAAATATTTCGATGAAAAAGGTATTAGTGCGGAATAAGTGGCATCGATGCTATAAATGAACTACTTAGCCGGCTGCCTACTGTTTTTTTAAAATGGCAGGCGGCTTTTCTGTCTTTATTCAATTATAAATACGGGTGACTATTAAATGAAACGTAAACTATTTGCCTCTAGCATCATTTTCGTTCTTTGTGCTGCACTTGTTACCGTAACTTTTAAGCTTCCTTTTATAACAGCATTGGTTTTCTATAAAGAAAATACAGAACAAATGAATGCATTTTTGCCAATTGAAAAAGGTGAAGTTTTTCAGATTATTTTTACCCACTCGATTCATCTTACAGACGTTGTCGAAAAATATAAAATTACAGACGACTTAGGAATGGAGCAATTTGAAATCATTTATGAGCATTTTGGTATTGGCATGCCCTCAAATGCACAAGAAGGAGAAGAATTTGTCTATGAAGATGGGAAGTATCATATTAAAAATCTAAACAATTATTTTCCATCTATGAATATTCGAAATGGAAAAACTGTTTCAGAAAATCGTCTTGTCTGGGGTACTGCAGGAGAGCCAGATGATGGTCATATGATCTGGTTCAATCAATATTTTAAACCAGGTGCTTGGTTTCATATAGAGGTAGAGAAACTTACCTTGTGGGAATATTGGAAAGGAGTGAGAATTCATGAGTGAAGAAAAACAAGTCAATAAAGTAACGGAAGAAGAGCAACGAAAATTACTCGAAAAATATGATGCCGAATCAAATACTAGGAATTTAAAAGGAATCATGGCAAAGGCCGTTTTTGTTATCCTGATTGCTTTTTCCTTGTTTCAAATATATACAGGTGTTTTTGGACAATATACAGCTTATCTCCAACGAACTGTTCACCTTGGTTTTGCCCTAGTTTTAATTTTTCTCCTGTTTCCTGCAATCCGAAAAAAGAAAAAGGATCAAATACCTTGGTATGATTACCTGTTAGCGTTACTTGCCATTGTCGTTTGTGCTTATTGGCCAGTTTACTATGACACTCTCGTTCAGCAAATTGGAGGTATCAACCAAGTACAAATGATAATTGGAGGTATTGCCACTCTCTTGGTTTTAGAAGCAGCGAGACGGGCTGTAGGCCTACCAATCACGATTATCTCCATGCTATTTCTATTGTATGCATTATTTGGTCCTCAAATGCCTGGCATGCTCATACATCGAGGGCTTAGTTTAGATCAATTAATCGAGTCGATGTTTTTTACAACAGAAGGAATTTTAGGGACACCACTACAAGTGTCTTCTACTTACATTTTCTTATTTCTATTATTTGGCGCCTTTCTCGTTCAAACAGGAGTGGGACAATATTTTAATGATTTAGCGATTGCTATAGCAGGCAAACGAACTGGTGGACCGGCAAAGGTAGCTATTTTTTCAAGTGCCCTTAATGGTACTATCTCGGGAAGCTCTGTTGCGAACACCGTAACAACAGGATCCTATACGATTCCAATGATGAAAAAATTAGGATACCGTAAAAACTTTGCAGGTGCAGTAGAAGCAGCATCATCCACTGGTGGGCAGATTATGCCCCCGATTATGGGTGCTGCAGCATTTTTGATGATTGAATTTGCTGGTGAAAGCTATTGGAATATTGCGAAAGCAGCAATTATCCCAGCAATTTTATATTTTGCTGGGATTTGGATTATGACACACCTTGAAGCAAAACGAACAGGGTTACATGGTTTAAAAGATGAGGAATTGCCAAAAAAGAAAGAAGTGTTTAAAAAGATTCATCTTTTATTACCAATCCTTGCTATTGTTTTGTTCCTATTTCAAGGAATGAGTGTAGAAAGAGCAGCATTATATGGTATTTTAGCTACCATTATTGTCAGCCTGTTTAGAAAAGACACGAGAATTACACCACGAAAGTTTGTTGAGGCATTGCGGCAAGGCGCGAGAACAGCATTAGGTGTAGCAGCAGCAACTGCTTGTGCAGGTATTATTGTTGGGGTAGTCACAAAGACGGGTCTAGGGTTGAAATTAGGAAATGGTCTAGTAGATATTGCAGGTTCTATCTCTTTTTCAACAGAATCCCAGCTATTACTTACCCTGTTCTTTACAATGATTGCATCTATTATTCTCGGAATGGGTTCACCAACAACAGCCAATTATATTATTACATCTACTATTGCTTTACCGGCAATTCTTGCTTTAAATGATAGTTTAGAAGTAGCTATTCCTGTATTAGCAGCACATATGTTTGTGTTTTACTTCGGAATCCTTGCAGATATTACACCTCCTGTTGCATTGGCAGCTTTTGCGGCAACTGGGATTTCTGGTGGGGAACCGATCCGAACTGGCTTTAATGCAGCAAAACTTGCTATTGCAGCATTCATTATACCGTACATGTTTGTCCTTAATCCGACCCTGCTAATGATTGAGGGAAGTTATTTGGATATAGGCTGGGCACTTATCTCAGCGATGCTAGGAATGCTCGTCATAGGAGCTTGTATGATTGGATTCTGGTATCGCAAATTACATTGGACCGAGCGGATTATTACACTGCTGACAGGCCTAATGCTCATGTATCCAGAAGGTTATTCTGATATTATTGGTCTAGGAGTTTTCCTCATATTATTTGTTATTCAGTTCCTGACCAGAGCAGATAAAAAGGGAAAATTACAGCATGCAAATGCTTAGGGAAAAGGTGATCTACCATACTGGGGATCGCCTTTTTTGCACAAAGAACCGGAATACTAGACCAGTAAAAATGACGATAGAAAAACAACGAAGCCGCTATTTTTTAAAATTTCTTCTGAAACTTTTTTTCCCCTTATTACGTATGAATGTTATGATGAAAGAAATTTGATTGGAAATTGAGGTAAGATAAATGGACATCCAACATTATAAAGACTCTTGGATACAACCAAAAGTAGAGAAGGCAAAAGAGTATTTTAATCAGCTATTTGAAGATGTTCGCGAACAATCCTTTGTCAATACTTTAACGACAGATTTAGAAGCATGGAAGCAGTCTCACATTCGCCCCTCTCTATTAAGAAAATCGAGAAAAGATACGAACTATCAACCTTATTTAAAATGGCTGAAATATACGGGTAAATTAGACGAATATTTAGATCGAAGTATTTCCTACATATACATGCGAGATCTAGGTTATTCATTAGCTGATCATGGGATTCAAGCAAAGATAAATCGTGCAACAAATTTTGTGAAGAATTATGTAATAGACACTAGTAATCACGAGCCTTTTCGATTAAGTACTCTCTATAGATGGGCGCAAAAGGAAGGAATAGAATCGACTTTTTTTTGGTTAATTCAAAAATTAAAATTAGTCTCCAAGCAACTTCCAGAAGCTATGGATAAAGAAAATGCACAACGAAAATTACTAAAAATTATAGCAGGAGTATTGTTGCAGGAGCTCGATCAATTAGATGAACAGTCCTCCGCTGACTTGCGTAGAAATAGACTAGACCAAGCGGTGAGGCTAGGTTATAGCTATGGATTAACCTATCCGTTTATCGATGATTTACTAGATGCCAATATATTGTCCAAAAAAGAGGAAGAGCAATTTTCCTCTTGGATCCGAACAACACTAGCGAAAGAAAAGGTAGCTGAATTAAAGAATTGGGAAGGAGAAAACGGTGATTTAGTCCGATTTGTTTATAAGGAATTGAAGGAAGCCTTTGAGTATATAAGGATGATTCAAGCAAATCTTGATGAACATCATTTTTTCGAGTTAAGCTATCTGTTTTTTCATGCCCAGGAATTGGATCGGGATAAAGATATAGATCATCCTAATTACACGAATGATGAATTGTATTTACCTATTATCTTAAAATCAGCATGCTCTAGAATGATTGTCCGATCCTTGATCGGAATGAAGGACAATGAGACAAATCAACAACGAATGTTCTTTTACGGAATTTATAATCAGTTAGCAGATGATCTAGCAGATATTAATCAAGATCAGAAAAGTGGAGCCGTTTCTTCCTATACTTATTATTTGAAATACTATCAGCAAAGATCAGACTTAGTAAATCCTTTTGAACTTTATTGGACGGTAATTTATCATTTGATTCATCGCGTATATGATTCCGATCAAAAAACGTGTGAAATAATTTTAAATCGTGCGATAAATGGTTTAAAGCGTTTGAAAATTCGTATGGGTGAAAAGGCTTATACAGAACTTATGAAGATTCTGACACAACGAATGCCTGAATTTAATCGCTTCATTCAGCATTTAGTCCAAAAAGCGGATAATGTTGATTTCTTTGATAAATTACTTCGGGATCATTTTGTTCAAAATCTACGGAATCAAAAACAAGCAAAAACGGATTTTTTCCAAACGATCAAGGATATAAGAAATCAAATTAATCAATTATTACCAATCAAGGAAGGGAATGGAGCAAGAGAATCGATTTCTCATGCAGCAAATTATAGCATAGAAGGGGCAGGGAAGAGATTAAGACCGATTGTTACTTGGTTAATGGGTGTCCAAGTTTATCATTTTCAACCATCCTCCATTATTCCATTAATCCGTTCTTTAGAATATATGCACACGGCTTCCTTAATCTTTGATGATTTGCCATCTCAAGATAATGCCTCCTATCGCCGTGGAAGAGAAACATTACACGAGAAATATAATACAGCCATTGCTGAATTAACAGGCTTATTTCTAACGCAAAAAGCGTATGAAGAACAAGCCTCACTTAATTCCTTTGACCCTAGTACTGTATTACAATTAATTCAATATTCTGCTCAAAAAACAGCAGAAATGTGCAGAGGCCAAGCTATTGATCTAGCGGCAAAAGGAAAGGAACTAACAATAGAAGAGTTAAATGATATGTGTTTTTATAAAACGGGAATTGGCTTTGAGGCATCTTTAGTCATGCCTTCCATTCTCGCAAAAGCATCGGAAGAAGAAAGAAGTTCACTTAAAAAGATTGCCTACCATGCAGGTATCGCTTTTCAAATAAAAGATGACCTTTTGGATGTAGAGGGTGATTTACAATTACTTGGTAAGCCAGTCGGCAATGATCAACAAAACAACAGCTCTACATTCGTAACCATTTTAGGAATGGACGGTGCTAAGAAAGAGATGTGGAACCACTACTGTGAAGCCGTAGAAACGATCGATAGATTACCATATGAAACAAATTTTTTAAGACAGCTGTTAGATTTTTTTGTGAATCGTGAGTATTAAGCCAGCCCGTTGAAATTAGTTGGGTCAAAAGAATAGTAAAGAAAGAAAAATCCGAACGTTAATATTTCTGCACTGAAGCTGCTTCGTCAAAATACTTCGCTCAGTCAGAAGAATGTTCGGATTCTCATTCACCCTATTTAGTTTATGCCTCAGCCACTTTTTCATTTCCTCAATAATAGAAGTATAAAATAGGGGGCACCGATTAATGCTGTCATGATACCTGCCGCAATGCCTTCTGGCTCAATAATGTTTCGACCAATCGTATCTGCAATTAATAATAAAAGGCCACCAATCAAAATGGCAATTGGAAGATAAAGCTGGTTTCTTGGCCCTATAATGGATTTGGCAATATGTGGAGCCATTAGACCAACAAAGGCTATTCCGCCTGTTACCGATACGGCAGCTGCAGCGAGTGCAACAGCTGCAACCAAAAGTAACACCCTTTCCTTCTCAACACGAACTCCCACTCCAACCGCAACAGGCTCACTGAAGCTGAGCAGATCAAGCTTATTCGCTTTATATAGAGTGAATGGAATAAGAATTAATAGCCATGGCAGTATTGCTATAATAAATGGCCAATCAGTACCCCATATCGAACCCGCTAACCATTTGGCGATAAAATCTACTTTTTCTCGCTCAGATGAAGATATAAGGACAACCATAAGTCCCGAGCAGGCCATCGAGAAACCAACACCTACTAGTATCAGTTTAATTGGTTGTAACCCAATTCCCTTAGTATAAGAAAAAATATAAATTAATATCGCAATAAGAAAGGCACTGATAAATGCAATGATAGGTAGTGCATAAATAAAGGAACCAACATCAATAGGAAAGTATAAAAAGAAAATGGCAACCCCAATGCCTGCACCTGCATTAACCCCGATAATCCCAGGGTCAGCCAAATCATTTCTCGTGATACCTTGTAAAATGGCACCAGATACTGCCAATGCCATACCTGCCAGGATAGTAATGATTATTCTTGGCAAACGAATAGAATAAATAACAAACTCCTCTTTAAACGTACCCTGCCCTATAAAAGTAGGAATGATGCGATTAAATGAAACAGAAGAATAACCAATCCCTAAGCTGATCACGGCAATTAAAATAACGGAAGCAACAAGACTTATTACGATAATACGCTGTTTTGTTGTTTTACTAGTAGTCGGAATCAAAATGCTTTCCCCCCTCTACGAACGATGATTAAAAAGAAAGGGAGTCCCATTATTGCTACAATG
Source organism: Gracilibacillus dipsosauri (assembly GCF_003176895.1). GTDB lineage: Bacteria > Bacillota > Bacilli > Bacillales > Amphibacillaceae > Gracilibacillus > Gracilibacillus dipsosauri. The sequence continues at coordinate 199,570 of NZ_QGTD01000020.1, read as the reverse complement.
GCTGCAACAGGTGTTTCAAAAGGTGCATTAATTGTTCGGCCAGCCAAATCTGCTAATACCATAAATGTCGCTCCAATAAAAACAGATAGTGGGAGAATTTTGTTATAGTCTGCTCCGATTATAGCACGCACAATATGTGGAACCATAAGACCAACGAAGGCTAAATTCCCTACCAAAGCAACAGCTGCTCCTGCTAAAATACTAATGAGAAGAAATAGTATTGCTTTGATGATAAGTATATTCTGCCCTAATCCAGTTGCTACATCTTCATTCAAACTGAGCAAGGATAGCTGTCGACTTAAAAACAAGGAGATGATGACACTTATTAAAATACAAGGCACAACCATTTTTAGCTGATTCCAATTAGTTCCGATCATCCCCCCAGCAGTCCACATCGAAACATCCTTCGATATTTTGAAATATATGCCAATTCCATCAGCAATCGCGTAAAGAAAGGCAGAAACAGCAGCGCCTGCGAGCACAATTTTTAATGGAGAAAAGCCCCCTTTTTGGACAGATCCTATGCCAACAACAAGTAGTGTTCCAAGTGAAGCACCAATAAAGCAGGCGATCATAATGGTAAAGTAATTAGCAGAAGGGAAAAAAGCTACGGTAATAGCCAGTGCTACATTTGCTCCAGCAGTTACACCTAGTAACCCTGGATCTGCTAGTGGGTTTCTTGTTACCCCTTGCATGATTGTCCCTGAAACTGCTAGTGCAGCACCAACAAAAAGTGCAGCAATAATTCGGGGTAACCGAATCTCCCTAAGCATGGTGAGGGTCTCGCTTTCCAAAGATGTGGTTATAGAAAGCCATACATCGTGTAAGGAAGTGTTAGCCGCACCAAGCCATAAGGCCAATATAGACGAGCCTAGCATGAAACAGATGCTAGCTATTAATTTGAATGAAAAATACTTGGATTTATTGATCATGATATCTCAGCTTTCTTCTTTTTTATCGAGTCAATCGTAATGCAGAACGAAGTTAGAATAATAATTATTCATCCAAAAAATGTTCCTTGAAAAATTCTAATTGGTATTCTAATGTTATTGGATCATTAAAATAGAATCCCTTCGCATCTGCAACAAAGACATGATCTTTTTGAACGGCGGGAATATTTTTGAATGTCTTCGTTTCCATAAAAGATGATTCTGTTTCCTCCGTCTTACTAATGATTAAATAATCTCCAACATAATCAGATAATACCTCTGGAGACAATGTATAGTAACCAGCTTCCAATGCATTCTCCTTCACTTTATCAGGCATTTTCAAGCCCATTTCTTGATAAAGAATTTCTGTACCTCTACCCCAGTTATCTCCAAATACGTATAATTCCTTATCGAAGTTCTCAATAACCGTTACTGTAGCATTTTCACCAATTTTCGCTTTAATTTCTTCGCCAGCTTGTTTAGATCTTGCCTTAAAATCCTTAATCCAGTTAGCGGCTTCCTCTTCTTTATTCAGTAGCTTACCGATTTCAAGGTGCTGTGTTAAATAATCCACTTTGTTATATGTAAAGGTAACCGTTGGTGCAATTTCTTTTAATTTATCAATATTTTTTGTCGTAGAAGCACCAATGATCAAATCAGGATTCAGCTCCATAATTTTTTCAAGATTTTCTTCTGATATCTCCTCTACACCTTCCAGGTCATAGTGTGGATTTTGCTTAGCCCAAGAATCTACTCCAATGAGTGGTACATCAAGTGCTAGAACATTACCAGCATAAGTAGAAACGACAACCACACGCTCTGGATTAGCGGGCACCTCCACAGGACCATTTTCTGACTCATACGTAATGGTTTCTGTCTCCTTTTCATTGACAGTTTCTCCATTCGTTTCTTTATTGCTACTACAACCTGTAATAAATAGAATAACTAAAATAACGAGTGCGAAGCTTATTTTTCTCATAAAAATTATCTCCTTTTAGAAAAACTTATTGATATTGATTATCATTTTCGATTATAATGATAATAGTTATCATTATCGTTTGTCAATATAAATTTAAATAGAAATACCTTTGGAGGAGGAAATCCATTTGCTTAAAGAAGAATGTTTCGATGTAACCATTATCGGTGGAGGCCCGGCTGGACTTTATTCAGCCTTTTATAGTGGACTGAGAGAGATGAAAACAAAAATTATCGAATTTCAGTCACAATTGGGTGGGAAGATACATGTATATCCAGAGAAATTGATTTGGGATGTTGGTGGATTACCGCCTGTAACAGGAACACAGCTTATTGATCATTTAGTAGAACAGGGCTTAACCTTTGAGCCTGAAGTTGTGTTAAATGAAAAGATAGAATCAATTGAAAAAGACGAAAATAATCTTTTTATTCTTAGAGGAAGTAGTGGGAAAATCCATTATTCCAAAACGGTTATCATTGCAACAGGTAGTGGTATCTTAAAACCACAAAAGTTAAATATTAAAGGTGCAGATCGTTTTGAAGTATCGAATTTACATTATACGGTTCAATCATATAAGCGCTTTAAGGATAAAGTAGTTCTCATTTCAGGGGGACGTGACGCAGCGATTGACTTGGCTAATGAGCTAGAACCAATCGCGAAAAAGGTATATATTACGTACCGAAGAGATAGCCTAACTGGTCACGAATCGCAAGTAACACAGCTATTAAATAGCTCGGTGGAGTGCTTTTTTCAATCCTCGATTACCAAGCTTATCTCCTCTAACAGAAAAACCATTAATCAGGTGGAGATCACTCATAATGAAACGAATGAGTCTACATATGTTGATATTGATGAACTTGTGATTAATCATGGCTTTGATCGAGATTCTACCTTAATAAAAAACAGTAAGATTGAAATTGAATTGTTGGATGACTTCTTTATAAAAGGAAGTACAAAATCAGAATCTTCCATTGATGGCTTATTTGCTGCGGGAGATATTATTAAGCACGATGGTAAGGTACATTTAATAATGGGGGCTTTCCATGATGCTACAAATGCTGTAAATAGTGCCAAAAAGTATTTAGAGCCCAATGCCGCGGAAATCGCCATGGTTTCTTCCCACAATGATATTTTCAAAAAAAGAAATGAAAAGCTTGTCGAAGAAATGCTTCGATGATGAGAGCAGACAGCGATCGGCTGTCTGTTTTTGCTATAATCATCACACATGATTTACTGGAAAGGGGTATAATAAACTATAGGTATAAATATTCAACGAAAGGAAGATAAAATGGGCTCAACAGAAGCAGGATGGAAATTTGACAATAGCTATGAAGATTTGCCTGAGTTTTTTTATAGTAAAGTAGAGCCAACACATGTTAAAGATCCAGAAATAAGAGTACTTAATCATGCATTACTCCAAAGCCTTGGCTTAGCAGCAATATCAAAAACTGAAATGCTCGGAGTTTTTTCTGGTAATAAGATGCCGGAAGGTACCCAATCTATTTCACAAGCATATGCAGGACATCAATTTGGGAATTTTACGATGCTTGGAGATGGACGAGCTGTATTAATTGGAGAGCAGCTTACCCCAGCAGGTGATAAATTTGACTTACAGTTAAAAGGGGCAGGGAAAACACCCTATTCTAGAGGTGGTGATGGCAGGGCAACCTTAGGCCCGATGTTAAGAGAATATATTATAAGTGAAGCAATGTATCAATTGGGAATACCGACATCACGTAGTTTGGCGGTGGTTACGACTGGTGAAGAGGTTAGACGAGAAGTGGAATTACCTGGTGCGATTTTAACTCGTGTAGCTTCTAGCCATTTGCGTTTTGGTACATTCCAATATGCTGCTGCTTTTGGTGAAGAAGACGACATTAAACAATTAGCCGATTATGCAATTAAACGACATTATCCAACTTTGAAAAGTAAACCTAATCCATACCTTTCTTTAATAAAAGAAGTTGTAAACAGACAAGGGAAATTAATTGTTAAATGGCAGCTTGTCGGTTTTATTCATGGTGTGATGAACACCGATAATATGACAATAAGTGGGGAAACCATTGATTATGGCCCATGTGCCTTTATGGATGAATACGACCCCGCAACTGTTTTTAGTTCCATCGATATTCAAGGTCGTTATGCATATGGCAATCAACCAAATATAGGTGGCTGGAATTTAGCTAGATTTGCGGAAAGCCTATTACCTATATTACACGATGAAGAAGAACGAGCCCTTGAATTAGCACAAGGTGCGATTGAGGAGTTCTCCGATATATTTTATGCCGAATGGATAAAAGGGATGAGAAGAAAGCTAGGGTTATTTAATGAGGAGCAAGAGGATGAAAAATTAATTGAAGAACTCCTACAATTGATGCAGCAATATAATGCGGATTATACGAACACCTTTCGAGCTTTGACTTTTCATCAAACCAACAGTCAGGTATTATTTGAACGGGATGAATTTAAAAAATGGCAAACAAAATGGAAACAAAGACGCGAAAGACAAGCAGAGTCCGAAGAAGAAGTCCTAGACTTAATGAAAAAAAGTAATCCTGCAGTTATTCCTCGAAATCATTTGGTCGAAGAGGCGATTGAAGCGGCTGTCACAAAAGAGGACGATAGTGTAATGAAGAACCTACTTGATATACTCGCTGATCCTTATGCACATACGAAAGAACAAGTGGAGTATGCAGCACTTCCACCAAAGTCAAAGCGACCACAACAAACGTTTTGTGGAACATAAGGATTAGTGCTTCAAAATGGGAGAGGAGTAAAACGATGTATGAATTAAAAACAAGAGAAAATGATCGAGATGTACTTGAATTTATTGAAGCAATTGAGCATGATAGAAAGCGTGAAGATGCATTAAAACTACTCGATATTTTTACAAAAACGACGGGTTATCCTGCAAAAATGTGGGGCACGACTATCATTGGCTTTGGTTCATATCATTATAAATATGCTTCTGGACATGAAGGAGATGCACCACTCGTCGGATTTTCTCCGAGAAAAGCCAAGATTAGTTTGTATTTTGCTACAGGTGCCGAACGAGAGGAATTGTTATCTCGTTTTGGTAAGCATACTTCTGGAAAAGCTTGTGTGTATATTAACAAATTAGCGGATGTAGACGTGGAAGTGTTGAAGGAATTAATTCAACATTCCATTCAATTCTTACGAAAAACTTATCCAGAAGGTTAAACATACATTTGTCGATATTTTGTTGGAGTCATACCTTCATTTTCTAGAAAAAGCTTATTAAAATAACTTGGATTAGGATAACCGGATTTTTCGGCAATTTCTTTAATCGTAAGTTTTCTCTCTTCTAATAATAATTGCTTGCTCCATTGCATACGGCAAAGTGTTACAAAAGCCATTGGAGTCATCTGTGTTACCCGTTTAAACAATCGACAGAAATAATAAGTACTTACTCCAGTTTCCTTTGCCCAGTATTCTAGGTCAAATGGCTCTGGAGCTTTTTCTTGCATTTTTGGTAACAGTGCTTGGATTCTTAAATCCAATTCTTGTTTAGAAGTTGATTCCATAGGTACCGCTATATTAGTAAACGTAGCTAGAAAAGAATAAGTAATGGTTGATAATTGGATTAGCTGTAAAAAGCTATTATCATCTGCCTCTTGTAATAACTTTTCATGCACCTTCTCCAATTTTGCGATATCTGGTAATCGCCATAGAATAAACCTACCAAAACCAGTCTCTGATAAAAAGCTATGCAACGTACTTCCATAAAAATGTACCCATCTAATACTCCATGGATCCTTTGTACTACTATAATATCTTTGTTCCTGTTGTGGAAAATAAAGAAAAGCATCCCCTCTATGTAAGGTGTATTGCTTCCCTTCTATTTCTAAAAAACCACTTCCAGAAAGAATAAAATGAATACTGAAATTATCTAATGATCCTGCTTCACGATAGACAGCATGGTCTTTCGCTGATTCGTAACACCCGACTGACTCAGGTAGAATCATATATTCATGTTTTTTTAAGGTTGGTAGCAAAACCTGACGGTACATTTTCATACCTCCATAAGGACAATATTCTGTTATTTGATAGCAAAAAGCTTCTATTTTTATTTTAAATTAAATCGATTATAATAACAATAAAGTTATAGGGGAGGTAATTATATGTCGATTAAATGGGGAGTTATAAGCACAGCGAATATCGCACAAAAAGCAGTGATTCCGGGGATTAAGGAATCGGAAACAGGTGAAATCTATGCGATTTCTAGTCGTAACTTAGAAAACGCAAAAGCAATAGCAGAGCAATTAGACATTCCGGTTGCGTACGGAAGCTATGAAGAATTATTAGCAGATTCGAATATTGATGCCATATACATCCCGTTACCAAATCATTTACATAAAGAATGGTCCATTAAAGCGATGGAGGCAGGAAAGCATGTACTCTGTGAGAAACCTGCGGCATTAAATGCAAGGGAAACTCGGGAAATGGTGGAAGCAAGCAAAAAGGCTGAAGTGGTTTTTGCCGAAGCATTTATGTATCGTTATCATCCTAGGTATCAAATGATCCAAGAGTTATTGGCGAAAGGTGAGATTGGAGAAATTCGTGGACTTCATGGAGTTTTTACCTTTAATAGTGCATCTGCGAAAGAAAATGTGCGGTTTAAAAAGGCGTGGGGTGGAGGTTCCTTGTATGATGTTGGGGTTTATCCAATTAGTGCTGCAAGAATGATTCTGAAAGAGGAACCTCAGGCAGCAACCGTTCATGCACTTTTTTCAGAACAACATGATCAGGTTGACATGATGGCATCAGGAATTTTGGAATTCGATCATGGTGTGGCACTTACCTTTGATTGTGGGATGTGGGCAGACTTCCGTAATCGATTAGAAATTCTAGGGACAGAAGGTAAAATTGAGGTGCCATCTGCATTTGTTGTCAATCAAAACGAACAAGATCATTTCTTTGTTCACACGAGTAAAGGCACTAAAGAAGTAGAGGTTCCATATGTTAATCAATACGCATTGCAAGCAGATGCGGTGGGACAAAGTATTCTAAACGGTAAGCCTTTACCATATCCTGCAAGTGATGCTATTTTGAACATGAAGGTGCTTGATGCTTGTTTGACCTCTGCTGAAGAGAGAAGGCGTGTAGAGATTAAGGAGGAGGAATAACGTGAATACCATTCAAATTAACGGACTTGATAAGCCGGTCACTACTTTAATTCAAGGTTCCGATTATTTCAAGCCAAGTGTGTATGATAAAGTTTGTCAGGTGTTAGATCGATATGTTGCAATTGGTGGGAATACAATAGATACTGCCCATATTTATTGTGGTGGGGAAAGTGAAATTGCGATTGGTCAATGGCTGAAGGAGCTCAACAATCGTGAGGATATCGTTATTTTAACGAAAGGAGCGCATCATGACCAAAATGGGCCACGTGTTAATCCTGAGGCGATAAAACAAGATCTTTCCGAGAGTCTAGAAAGACTCGGAACAGATTATATTGATTTATATGCACTCCATAGAGATGATCCAGATGTGCCAGTCAGTGTCATCATTGATGCATTAAATGAGCATATCGAAGCTGGCCGAATAAAGGCTATTGGTGGTTCCAACTGGACGACAGAACGAATCCAAGCGGCAAATGATTATGCTAGTTCAAAAGGTTTGATAGGCTTTTCATTTAGTAGCCCAAACCTTAGTCTAGCAAAGGCAAATGAACCATTTTGGAAAGGATGTGTCTCAACAGATAGTGCTGATATAAAATGGCATGAAAAGACACAATTACCTATCCTATCTTGGTCCTCACAAGCTAGAGGATTTTTCACTGGAAGATTCACACCAGAGGATCGTAGTAATGAGGATCTTGTCCGTGTCTTCTATAGTGACGCGAATTGGGATCGTTTAAGACGAGCAGAAAAATTAGCAAAAGAAAAAGGAGTAACAGCAATTCAAATTGCTTTAGCCTATGTCCTGAATCAAAAATTTCCAACATGTGCATTAATTGGTGCACAGAATGAACAAGAACTAGTATCCTGCTTGGAAGGATCAGAAATTGAACTTTCTTCCAATGAAGTAGATTGGTTAGAAAATGGGGAGTAAACAAAAATACAAGCTGACAGCATTTAGTCAGCTTGTATTTTTAAGTCCGCATTTAAAAGTTTGGTAAGATTCAACAAACATCGCAAACTTGTTTATGGTAATAGCTCTAATAATGCATTTATGTTAGCAGATACCCATTTATCTTTATGGTGAGCAGCATAAATAGCAATACTGTCCTCAAATTTTGTCTTTTCATAATGAAGTTTGCCTTGATCGATTTCCTCTTTAACAACAAATTGCGGGAGCATTGATTTTCCTAGACCCAGGAGAACACATTTTTTAATAGCTTCTATACTTGGTAATTCCAATTTATTCTCTGTAGGCTGACTATGGTAAGTTAAATATTCCTCAATGATTGGTCGCCAGCTACAAGTATATTCTGTTACCAGCATGTTTGTCGTTTCTTTTTTGGGAGGATGTACTAAAACTAGTTTTTCGTCAGTCAGTTTGTGAATTTTTAATTCGGAAGAGAGCCAACTGTTCGTTTCCACAAGGAGCGCCACATCGATTTCATTTTGTTTTAATTGATCCGCTAAATCCTCATAGTCGATCGGTTTTACTGTTAAATGGACTTCAGGGTATTGATGCATAAATGCTGTGATAATGTTAGGGAGCCAATAGATTAGTAAGGATTCACTCACCCCAATGGTTAGATCCCCACTCGGTTGATCTGTTTGTCTTATGACTTCCTTCGATTCCGTATATAAACGAATGATATCTAACGCATATGGGAGAAAACGCTCCCCAGTTTGAGTTAATACGACTTTTTTTCCAAGACGGTCAAAAAGTGGATAACCAAGCTCCTTCTCCAATTCCTTTATATGTGCGGTTATAGAAGACTGTGCATAACCTAATTGTTCTGCCGCTTTCTTAAAGCCGCCTACATCTATAATTGTACGAAAGGTAATTAGATGACGTAATTCCATTCTTTCACCTCATCATTATCATTTTTTCTGAACTAAATTATCTAAAATATCTATTTTACTGAACATTAAATGTATTATACACTAAATATAAGGAAAAAACGAGATGTTATAGGAAGGATGAGGAATATGAAAGTATTGACTGTTGTCACACATCCGAGAGAGGAATCGTTAACATTTGCAGTTGCTGATAAATTTATGCAAGGCCTAAGAGATGCAGGTCATGAGATAGAAGTGCTTGATTTATATCGAAGTGGATTTAATCCAGTATTAAAGGAGGAGGATGAACCGGATTGGCAAGCAGAACAACAACAGTTCTCATGGGAAGTAGAAAAAGAAATGGAGCGTTTGGAGAAGTATGAGGCATTAGCTTTCATTTTTCCGTTGTGGTGGTGGAGTGTGCCTGCCATGTTAAAAGGTTATATTGATAGAGTATGGAATTATCATTTTGCTTACGGTAACCAAAGATTGAAACATCATCATGTGCTTTGGCTTAGTTTAGCAGGGGCACCAATAGAAAGGTTCGAAAAAAGAAAATATGATTCAATGATGAACCATTATTTTAATATAGGCTTGGCAGATTATTGCGGGATACCTAGTTCTCAATTTGAGCTATTCTATGACACGATAAAGGTTAAGTCGGGCTACACAGAGCATTGGTTCCAACGAGCATACAAGCTTGGATATCATTTTGACAGGAATGATAGTTCAAAGAAGAACGTTTTAGATAACGAACGTTAACGTTTCGCTAACCGCACGTCCGCTGATGGAAAATTTCCATTTAATAAAAAGAAAGCAAGAAGGGCTATGATACCCTTTCTGCTTTCTTTTTTTAGTAATAAGGTGGATAATACGGCGGAAAAAGAAATGGATACAGTAGCAGGCCACTTAGTAAACCTAATGGATAACGGTATGGTCGAAAACGACGATAATATCTTCTTGGATAATAGCCATAACCGAATTGACGGTCTGTTTCTCCCTCTTCTACATTTTCTGGTATGAGAATCGTTACATTGTCATTATCTACTGCTTGGATAATCCCTTCAAATTGTGTTCCATTACTTAATTGTCCCATTACATAATAATCCTTATAACGATCACACAGGTTCTTCATATTACTAGTTTGATAAGCAGGTAATGTTTGATTTTGATAATGCATGATTTTACTCCCCTCTCTTATAATCGCATTTTTGCTTAATTGTTAATTCTCCTATTTAGGATATTCACCTATACCTTTTAATGTGAAAATATCGATTAAGAAAACCTCAGTGTAAAATCAATGTTAAGTTTGTTAATCCTGTATATATTGTTTGTTTGAATTCTGTAAAAAGAACAAAATTGCTGTATTTATATGTTTTAATAGCTTTAGTTTGATATATGGAGCAACTTTAGTAGGCGAGGAGGTTATAAAATTGCAGCATGTTGAAATGAAAAATATAGCAAAGTCCTATGATAAAGAGCATTATGTGTTAAATGGTATTGATTTAGAAATAGAAGAAGGAGAATTTTTTGTTCTTGTAGGACCTTCAGGATCTGGTAAAAGTACATTATTACGAATGATTGCAGGGCTTGAGGAGATATCTGGTGGAATATTAAAAATTAATGATAAAGTAGTGAATCATTTACGCCCAAAGGATCGAAATTTGTCTATGGTATTTCAAAACTATGCTTTATATCCACATTTATCAGTGGAACAAAATATTTTATTTGGCTTGAATGCGAAAAAGGTCAAAAAACAAGAACAGAAAAAAAGATTGACCGAAACAGCTGAAATGATGGGACTAACAGAACTGTTAAAACGAAAGCCCAAACAACTCTCAGGTGGGCAAAGACAGAGAGTTGCTTTGGCTAGGTCTGTTGTAAGTGAAGCACCTCTTTTCTTAATGGATGAGCCTCTATCCAATTTAGATGCAAAGCTTCGAGCACATATGCGCATGGAGATTAGGCGTCTACAAAAGAAACTAGGATTAACGATGATTTATGTCACCCATGATCAGGTCGAGGCAATGACAATGGGAGATCGGATTATGGTCTTAAATGATGGTAAAATCCAACAAGTTGGCGATCCTATCTCTTTATACAATAACCCCGCTAATTTATTTGTTGCTTCTTTCATTGGATCACCAAAAATCAATCTCGGTCAAGCTATGATCAAAGAAGAAGAAATTATTATTGAGGATTGCTTACATATACCGCTTCAAAATGCTGATATAACAAATCTTAAAAAAAGAGATCATCTTACTATAGGAATAAGAGCCGAGCATTTATTCAAAGGAACACCAGAAAACAAGACACATCAATTAGAAATCATCAATGTGGAACATCTCGGAAATGAAACATTACTTACATTTGAAGTTGGGCAACAGTTTTGGACAGCAAAATGGTTAGGGCAATGGCAAGTTACAGCTGGGGATATGGTTCCAGTCCAAATATCTATTGACAATATGCATTTCTTTGATACTCAAACAACTGAATTGGTACAAGCTGCTCCAAATGTAACAAGAGATCAAGGGGTTATTGCCATATGAATGATATAACGGTTCGTACTGAGACAGATTATGCAATAGAATTTAACAAAATAAAAAAGATACACCGAATTCAGTCATTTTTTAAAGGTATCCTGTTTCTTTTACCTTCTATCTTGCTGTTTAGTGTCTTTTTGTTTTATCCAATGATGAAGACCATTTATCTAAGCTTTTTCTTAACTGATAATAGTGGGGCGACGACAGTGTATGTGGGCCTTGATAATTTTAAAGCAATTTTTTCGTCACCCATATTTTTGCAAAGCTTAAAAGTCACATTGCTATTTGTTGTTTATACCGTTCCGGGAACAGTTTTAATCAGTCTTGTACTGGCCATTCTAGCTAATGAAAAATTGAGAGGAATTGGTATCTTTCGCACGATATTTTCTTCCACAATGGGTATTTCTGTTGCAGCAGCTTCTGTCTTCTGGATGTTTCTATTCCATCCTACGATTGGCTGGCTGAATCAAATTTTAGCAACATTAGGTATAGAGGCTATTGGTTGGTTAACAGATCCAGATTGGGCACTTTTGTCTGTTTCTATTTCAACAATATGGATGAACATAGGTTTTACGTTTTTAATTTTGCTAGGTGGACTTCAATCTATTGATTCCTATTTATATGAGAGTGCTGATATTGATGGGGCAAGTTATTTTTACAAGCTTAGAAGAATCACGATTCCAATGCTCTCACCGACATTATTTTTTGTTATTACGGTTTCCTTTATTAATGCTTTCCAGACCTTTGGACAGGTAGATATGTTAACAAGAGGTGGACCACAGAATGAAACAAATGTTATCGTGTATTCCATTTACCAAGAAGCTTTTATGAATTATCAGCATGGTTCTGCAAGTGCCCAGGCGATCGTCTTATTTGTCATTATATTAGTCCTGACTCTTATCCAGTTTAAGCTAGGAGAAAGGAAGGTGCATTACCAATGACCGTACCGATTCACCAAAAGATAATTTTTTATTTATTGCTTACGATTTCAGCTATAGTAATTTTTGCGCCTGCAATTATAGCCTTTTCAATGAGTTTTATGTCAAATCAAGAGATCATGACAGGGACATTAATACCCTCTTCCTTTACATTGGATAATTATGTGCAAGTCTTTGATAGATTTCCCTTATTTCAGTTTTTGCTAAATAGTCTTATTGTTTCATTAGCTATTATGGTAGGACAACTTACTTTATCTAGTTTAGCAGCATATGCATTTGTTTTCTTAGAGTTTAAAGGAAGAGATCTTTTGTTCTTTGTTTTCATTGCAACAATGATGGTTCCTTTTGAAGCATCGATCATTCCGAACTTTCAAACAGTTCGGGACATGGGATGGATTAATACATATACAGGTCTTACACTACCATTTTTTGCGATGGCCTTTGGAACATTCTTGTTAAGACAAAGCTTTAAGCAAATTCCTAAAGAATTGAAGGAAGCTAGTGAGATAGCAGGAATTGGTGATTTCAAGTTTTATTTAACTGTTGTTCTACCGATGGCAAGAACGAGTCTTGTTACACTAGGGGTTTATGGCTTTTTAACCTCATGGAATATGTATTTATGGCCATTGCTCGCTACAACAGATGAAACAACAAGAACTGTTCAGATTGGCTTACGACAATTGCAGTCACAGGAGCAATTGAATGAATGGGGCGTTATTATGGCGGGAGCAATTATCGTAGTTCTACCAACATTAATTCTTTTATTCTTAGGACAAAACAAATTACAAAAAGGTCTGGCAGAAGGGGCACTGAAGTAAGTAAAGCTTTATAGTTTTCAAATAATCAAAAATAAAGGAGTGTTTAAAACAAATGAAAAAAATGTGGTTAGCTTTGATGTTATTATTTTTTGCGCTTATCGCAGTAGGCTGTAATTCGAATGATGCCGATGCAAGTGAGGGAGAAGAAACAAGTAATGGATCTAGTGAAGAAGTAGATTCTAGTGAGGAGAAACAAACTGTGACATTTTGGCATGCGATGGGTGGTGCTGCACAGGAAGCCCTTAACAAAATTGTAGATGATTACAATCAATCACAGGACAAAATTCAGGTTAATGCAGAATACCAAGGTACATATGATGAAGCTTTGACCAAATTTCATACAGTGGCAGGTACGGACAGTGCGCCGACAATGATACAGGTTTTTGAAATTGGTACAATGTCGATGATTAACAGTGGACATATCGAGCCTATTCAAAATTATGTAGATAAAGATGATTATGATATGACTGGCTTAGAGGAAAATATAATCAACTATTATAAAATAGAAGATAAATTCTATTCCATGCCGTTTAACTCGTCTACTCCTGTTATGTACTACAACAAGGATGCATTTGAAGCTGCTGGGTTAGACCCTGAAAATCCACCAGCAACTTTTGAAGAGATTGAAGATGCAAGTAGAAAAATTGCAGAGAGCAATCCAGAAATGAAAGGATTTGCGTTACAAGCATATGGATGGTTATTTGAGCAATTATTAGCAAACCAGGGTGCCCTTTTAATGAATAAGGACAATGGCCGCTCTGATACTCCTACTGAAATCGGCTTTACAGAGGAACAAGGGAAGTCAATATTCAATTGGGTAAAAAATATGATTGATGAGGAAACATTTGCTAATTATGGAACGAATGGTGATAACATGGTTTCTGGTTTCTTGGCGGAAGATGTAGCGATGTTTATGCAATCATCTGCAAGTGCTCGTGATGTCATTGATAATGCACCATTTGAAGTAGGGGTTGCCTTTATTCCACATCCAGAGAGCACGGAGCGAGAAGGAGTTGTCATTGGCGGAGCTAGTCTATGGATGGTAGATGGAAAAGAGCAAGCAGAAAAAGATGCAGCATGGGGATTTATGAAGTACTTGCAAACACCAAAAGTTCAAGCAGAATGGCATGTGGGAACAGGGTATTTCGCAATCAATCCAGCTGCATATGAAGAGCAAGTCGTACTTGACGCTTACAAGGAGATGCCACAATTACAAGTAACAGTCGAGCAATTGCAATCTACCAAATCTTCTTTTGCGACACAAGGTGCAATTATGGATATGATTCCAGAAGGTCGTAGAATTGTGGAAACTGCACTTGAAACGGTCTATAATGGTGGAGATGTTGATGAAGCTTATCAAAATACGGTAGAACAATTAAATCAAGCTATTAAAAACGCAAATGCAGCTAGAGGTGAGTAAATATTATATCTTTCCCATCAAAGTGAATATTATTTCGCTTTGATGGATTTTTCTATCAGGAGGGGAAAGAGATGACAAAAATCTATGGTCATCGTGGTAGTAAAGGGGAATACCCAGAGAATACGCTATTAAGCTTTCAAAAAGCATTGAATGATGAGGTAGAAGGCCTAGAATTAGATGTTCATATGACAAGAGATGGAGAAATTGTTGTGATCCATGATGAAACGTTAGATCGCACGACAGATGGTTCAGGATACATTAAAGATTTGGAGCTAGGTTATATTAAAACGGTAAGTGCGGGAAGCAAATTTGACCATTTCGAAAATTACCATAGTAGTTGGGATAACGAAAAAGTGCCAACATTGGAGGAAGTTCTACAGCTTATAACTGGCAAAAATATTGAACTGAATATTGAACTGAAAACTTCTATTATCACCTATTCTGGCTTAGAGGAAAAACTCCTATCTATTGTGAATCGTTGGAATAGCGATGCTAAAATCGTTTACTCCTCGTTTCACTTACCAAGCTTGGTAAGATTAAAAAATACAGATCCAAGCGTTAATATTGCTTGGTTACTACATGCTCCTATTTCTAATCCAAAAGACTATATCGAGACATTCGAACTAGAGGCATTACATGTAGAAAAGGATTTGATTCTTTCTAGCTTATATAATCCATTTCATACAGTGAGTGAGTATGTTCGTGTTTGGACTGTGAATGAAGAAGACGAGATGAAAAAATTGATAGATTTAGGAGTGAATTCAATTATTACAGACTATCCACAAAAAGCAGTAAACGTAAGGATTAAATAAGAAAATTGCACCTATGAGCACAACACTCATGGGGCAATTTTTTATTTAAGCTCTAACCGATCGTAAGTCTTCTACCTCAAAGTTTAAGAAGATCAAAGTTAGGATAAAAATGTTGATTCTTCCTTTCCTTTTGATTTTGTCCACGAAGTATCCTTTCATCCAGTTCCTCTGCACTTTTTTTATTTAATGTAGAAAAACATCTTGGAACTCATCGTTTTGATGAGTTCCAAGATGTTTTATTGTTCCTGTCTAATTTGATTCATCCAGTGGTGTATTATTGATAAACGCTTGTTACTAGGGTTTTGTTTTAACATCAAGAGTTAAATTACTTTGACTCTCATTCTCAAATGCATCGATTGCTGTTACCTCTATTGTATAGCCTGTGTCCGGTTTAAGGCCTTGAACCGGCAGTAATAGAGGATCAGGTACCGGATTCCTATAATATTCCGAGAAAGCCTCGTACTCTAGAGCAACCTGACCGGTATCTTTTTCTCTAGCGACCACCTTATAAGAATGTACCAACAGATTGTCGTCTGCTTGTGTGAACTTAATTACAACCCGGTCTGAGGAAGCTGGATTTTTCACAGCGGAAATTTCGGCATCTTTTGTAAAATAAGGGGCTTTATGATCTCTCGTTTCAGTGTATTTAAATGTTTGAGGCTTAAAAGGACGCTTGATAACCCAATCTTCACCCACCCATGCATCATTATGAAAATCACGCCGCTTTATCACAACTTTGTTTTTGTACGCTTCCACGATGAGCCCCTGGCTGATCGTTTCATGACCAGGAGGTAATTCCCCTTGCAAGTAACCGGCTTCTGTCCACATATATTTAACCGAGGAAGTACCGACAGACGTAAAGTTTTCTTGGTGGATTGTTCTAGGATCATCCAAAGGGTAATGGGTATGACCAGAAAAATTTATGCTTTGTGGGTATTTTTTCAAAGTGTTATAGAGAAGATCCCGGTTAGTAACAGTTCCCCATTCACTTCCAAAAACAGTTTCTGTGAGGGGCTGATGCAGGAAGACAAAAATTGGTTTTCTGGGATCGTCCTTTTCTGCTTCGTTCAATTGTTTGTCTAGCCACTGAATCTGTTCTTTGGAGTAATAACCTTCCGTGACCCCGTTTTCCGGGCCCAGCCATATGAAGTGATAATCTTTGATGACTTTGTGCCCATATATCGCACCCATTCCAGTTTCGTCGAGAAATCGCTTTTGGGCATCTTCTATTGAGAGTCCGTTCCAATAATCATGGTTCCCAATTGTGAAGAGGGAAACGGCTTGAGGATTTTTTTTCTCATTATAAATCGAAAAAAAACGTTCATATTCCTCCTTTAATCCGTAATCAGTTAAGTCCCCTACAACTACAAAGGCATCTTGATGGGGGGCATGTTCATTAAGTTGATTCAGAGCGGTTTCAAACTTTCGTAGGTCCTCCATCCCGTTTTTTTCTATATGAACATCGCTGATGACAGGGAAAATGACCTCTGGCCTTTGTCCTTTGTTCATATTTTGCTGATCTGTTTCTTGAGCAGAAAAAGCCGTGAGAGGAAATTGAAAAACAACAAAGACAAGTAAAGAAACCGTAAAACAGACTATTTTCGTTTTTAGGCTAAATCGATTCATGCATATGTTCCCTCCAATTTTTAGTATTGGTCACTAGTATAATGGAAGAGTTTTAAGCCCGCATGAATAGCTCGTAAAAATTGAGTTAAGTATCGGCTACTTCATTTAAAAGAAGACAGATTGAGGAAAAAATTAAGGGAGTCATAAGTCGTTATGTGCAATCATCAGTGGGGATAAGAAAACCCCACTGATGGAAGTGAAACTTTTAATTTTGTTGTTGCTATTGCTCATTGTATTCTTCTATTACTTGTGCGCCTCCTGCTTCTTTCCATTCTTCGATTGCCTGATCAAATCCCTCATTATCAATTTGGCCCAAGAAATATTGATAAGTCGCATCTGTTATTATTTGTGTTAAGGTTTCTGATTTGGATGCCCAGGTCGCAGATTCTAGTGCCGCGGTTGGGTCATGCACTAAATAATCATTGTTATCTTTATATAATTCTTCAGCCTTTGCACGTGGTTCATATTCAAAATAACCAATATAACGGCCATTGGTATCTGGTTCACCAATTTCTAATGAAGTATATGGTAATATTTGTCGATTAAACGTATCTCTATTTTCTTCAATTACTTTTCCTTTTCCATCGACAACCTCATAATGCTCGCCTTCCACTCCCCATAATAAGAGATTTGCCCCTTCAGGTGTCATGAGATAATCGAAGAAGGATAAAATGCCTTTGAGCTCTTCTTCTGTTTCAACTGCTGCTTTAGGAAAGATCAGCATACTGCCATAGCCAGGAATTGATCTTGTTCGATATTCACCATCTGGCCCTTCAATATAGTTGTGAACATCTAAAACTACATCTGGATTGATTGCAAGGGCATCTTGATACATGCTTTCCACATCACCCATTGTTCCAATATACACACCAGCAGTTCCATTCTTTAGTAGTTCTTGTTGATCTGTTTTACTTGTTACTGGTGCATCTTTATTTATATAACCATTATCAAATAAACTTTTAAAATAGTCCATTGCTTCTCTATATTCAGGGAACATAAATTGTGGTAATAACTGCCCATCCTTTTCTCCCCAATTATTTGGAGCACCATGCCATGTAGCAAAATTTTCAAAGGTACCTAATATCTCACGGTCTGTTAATCCGATTGTGTCGTCCTTTCCATTTCCGTCAGGATCATCCTCTGTAAATGCTCTCATCATTTCATATAATTCCTCCAAATTGGTTGGAGTACCAAGCCCTAGATTATCGGCCCAATCCTTACGATAGATTAATCCTTGGCGGGATAATGGTCTGCCAGCATACAAAGTATAGATTTTACCATCTACGGCTGTGTTTTTAAGGATATCTTTATTCAACTTTGATAAATTCGGATAATCATCTAAATATGGCCCAATTTCCCAATATTGATCGTCACGGATAGCAGCTTTTTGCTGGTCTAATGTCACATCTTTTAATAAAAAGACATCAGGAAGGTTATTTGTAGCAATAGCAGTATTTAAATTTTCTGCATAATTGTTATCTGGTACCCATCTAATATCTAGCTTGGTATTCGTTTCTTTTTCTATTAATTCTTCCAAACGTTTGTCAGGTACTTCCGGAACGTGCAGATTTAACATGATTGAAATTTCTTGTGGTCCAGAGTCACTATTTCCACCCTTATTATTTGAAGCGCTTTCATTATTGCTGCAACCTAATAACAAAAATCCGATTAAAACAAGGTAACATGGGATAAGTACTTTTGACCAATTTTTCAATATTTCTCCGCCCCTTTATAACTATTTTAAGAGAATACATCACAAGTCAGAATTGCGCGATCGACCTGTGAAAGAAAATAAACCATTTTTTCGTATCATGCCCCCTTTCTAATAGAATGAAAACGTTGTTATTAAATGATACACTGCTGTAAAGCAAAAAACAAGCCTCTTTTTTAGGAAGAGTTAATGCTTTGTTAGTAATTCCATGACTATGCTATAATAGTAAAGAATATTTCCACGAATAAAAATTTATTCCTATTTTCCTCGGTAAATCATCAACCTACGTACATAAATAATTCAAACGAAGAGAGGAATGTGTAGAGCTTGGGCGTATTATGGTCAAAATTCTCTGAAGTTATCTTATCTGTTTTACCGATAACTGTTATTGTACTCATATTGAACTTCACTTTAACTTCTCTTGATATTTCTCTTATAATCCGTTTTCTGATTGGCGCTGTATTTATTATTATTGGTCTTTCCATTTTTTTATTTGGGGTTGATATTGGTATTACACCTATAGGTACATTAATGGGGAAAACGGTTGCTAAATCGAATAAATTATGGATTGTTATTGGTGCTGGAATCTTTTTAGGATTTTTTATTTCCATAGCAGAGCCTGATCTACACATTTTGGCTGGCCAAGTAGAGACGGTAACATCAGGAGTGATTTCAAAATTCATTATCGTGGTTGTTGTGTCCATCGGGATTGCAGTGTTATTAGCAACTGGACTTGTACGAATTGTTTATAGCTTCCCCTTATATAAGCTTTTAACGATTCTTTATGGATTAGTATTTATTATTGCTTTATTTGCTTCTAGAGAATTTTTAGCAATCTCATTCGATGCTTCTGGTGCTACAACGGGTGCCTTGACTGTGCCGTTTATCTTAGCACTTTCTTTAGGGATATCTGTACTGAAGAAGGATAGTAAGGCGTCAGAAAAAGATAGCTTTGGGCTTGTGGCTATCGCCTCGATTGGCGCGATTATTACTGTTATGCTGATGAGTATTTTTTCTGGTGCAGAAGAATTAAAAGGTAGTTCAGAACAGGATCATACGATTTCGAACTCGATCATTGGACCGTTTTTAACGGAATTTGGTCATATAGCACAAGAGGTATTAATTGCTTTGCTGCCTATTATAGTCATATTTCTAGTATTTCAAAAAATTTCATTCAAATTATCAAGAAAGAGTTTTCGAAAGGTGATCAAAGGTCTTGTTTTTACATTTATTGGATTAGTTTTATTTTTAGTTGGTGTAAATGCAGGATTTATGGATTTAGGTATGGAATTAGGATATAGTATTGCCTTATTGGACAATAAGGTTTATATTGTGGTCATAGGTCTTATTCTTGGTATTGTTACGATTTTAGCAGAGCCAGCTGTATATGTTTTAACAAATCAAATAGAAGATGTTACTAGTGGTTATGTAAACAGAAAAGTTGTATTAATCACTTTAGCAATTGGTGTTGGTATTGCCATTGCTTTATCGATGTTAAGAATATTGATCCCAGAACTACAGCTCTGGCATTATTTATTACCTGGATACTTACTCGCCATTATTTTGACTTATCTTACACCAAAATTATTCGTTGGGATAGCCTTTGATTCTGGTGGGGTTGCTTCAGGGCCAATGACAGCAACTTTTATTCTAGCCTTTACACAAGGGGTTGCTGATGCTGTGGAAGGGGCGGATGTTATTGTTGATGGATTTGGTATGATAGCTATGGTAGCATTGACTCCATTAATTACGCTACAGATTCTAGGGCTCATTTTTAAGGCTAAGTCTAGAAAGGGAGGTTTATCCTAATATGATGAATGAAAGCACCACACCTCACTTCGAATTAATGTATGTCATTGTGAAGTATGGTTTAGGAAGCAAAGTGATCAAAGAGGCCAAAAAATGTGGCGTATCAGGTGGAACGATTATGCTTGGAAAAGGTACCATTCATCATAAAATATTGAACCTATTAGCTATATCGGATGTTCGAAAAGAAGTAGTTCTAATGATTTCGAATAAACATATTTCTGAAATAGTATTAAAGCATTTGAACAAAGTATTTGAGTTTGATAAACCAAATCATGGTATAGCTTTTACTACTTTAATCACGACTTTGCTCGGAACTAGAAGCTGTCAAATCAATGGTACAGAAGAAAGAGGTGACAGAAAGTCCATGTTTCAAAACATTATGGTTATCGTGGATAAAGGAGTAGCAGAGGATGTCATTAGTGTAGCGGAGTCTGCTGGTTCTAAGGGTGGTACAATTATTAATGCAAGAGGATCAGGAATTCATGAGACAAGTAAATTATTTGCGATGAACATTGAACCTGAAAAAGAAATAGTGATGATTTTATCGGAGGAAAAAGCAACAAATGGGATTGTCGATAAAATTAGAAAAGATTTAAAAATAGACGAACCTGGAAATGGAATTATCTTTGTACAGGATGTAAATGCAACTTATGGTATATACAAATAGAAAAATAGGGTATCAGGAGGGCAACATGGAAGATTTACTACAACTAAAAGACAAAAACATTGTAATTATGGGAGTTGCTAATGAGCGAAGTATTGCATGGGGAGTGGCCGAATCTTTGAGTAAAGCGGGAGCCAACCTTTTCTTTACTTATCGTAAAGAGCGTTCATTAAAGAAATTAAATAAACTGTTGGACACAAATGAAGTAGAAGCAAAGGCAGTCATTCAATGTGATGTGAATAATGATGAAAGTATTGCACATGCCTTTTCTGAAATTGGGGAAGACGTGAAGGTTATACATGGTATTGTTCATTCCATTGCTTTTGCGCACTCTGAAGATCTTAATGATGATTTTGTTAATACCTCACGTGATGGATTTGCTTTTGCGCAAGATACAAGTGCATACTCGCTTGTAGCTGTTGCTAGGGCTGCAAGACCATATATGACAGAGGGTGGCTCCATCATTGCGATGAGTTACTATGGAGCAGAGCGTGTTGTTCGTGGCTATAATGTTATGGGAGTTGCAAAAGCTACATTAGAGGCATCAGTAAAATATTTAGCTGCAGACCTTGGAGAAGATAATATCCGAGTCAATGCAATTTCCGCTGGTGCCATTCGGACACTTGCGGCAAAGGGTGTCCCATCGTTTAATGAAGTATTGAACAAAATTGAAGAAAATGCTCCATTAAAACGAAATGTTACAAAAGAAGAAGTCGGTGACATGACACTCGCCATGATGAGCCATTTGTCTCGTGGGGTGACTGGTGAGATCGTTTATGTTGATTCAGGGTATAATATATTAGGTATATAATAGAATAAGGCTGGATTGAGGTCTTTGTTCTCAGTAGTAACCCGGACTTTATCTCATTAACTTGAGGTAAAGTCCGGGTTTTGCATTTTACAAAATCTGTTTTGTTTATCGCTATATCTAAAATATTCATCAAATAAATATTATAAACAGTACCTTGCATTAAACAATAGTGAGTGATATTATATAATTATAAGTATTATTTTTATTCAGGTACTGTTTATTAAACAGTAGTGAATATAAGTGTAGGTGATAACAATGAATATACAATTTAAAAAGGGTGCCCTAGAACTATGTGTACTCGCTTTACTGGATAAACAGGATAGATATGGCTATGAATTAGTCCAAAAAATTTCGGATCAAATAGCTATCTCTGAAGGTTCCGTGTATCCATTATTAAGGCGTTTAAAGAAGGAGCAATATTTCACAACCTATTTACAGGAATCAACCGAAGGCCCATCACGTAAATATTATCAATTGACAAATAAAGGGCGGGAGCATTTACATGAACTTATGGAAGAATGGCAACATTTCACAAACGGTGTAAATCAGATTATAAAGGAAGGTGTCAAGCATGAATAAAAATGAATTTCTGAATAAGCTAGATAAGTCTTTAAACAGACTACCGTATGAAGAACGGAAAGATATTATACAAGACTTTCAGGAACATTTTGAAATAGGAAAAACAGAAAATAAATCAGAGAAGGAGATCGTTTCAGCATTAGGATCACCAAACCAAATTGCAAAAGAAATTCTAGCTAATTACTATTTAGAGAAAATAGAAACAACTTCATCGACTAAAAATATTTTTAGTGCCATATGGGCTGTAATTGGTTTAGGATTTTTTAATCTGGTTATTGTTGCAGGTCCTTTAATTGCGATAGCAGCAATTATTTTAAGTGGGTGGGTTGCCGGAGGAGCATTTACGATATCGCCACTTTTGTTTCTTATAAATATAATCATTTTCCCTGGACAATTTAATTATCTTGATTTGTTTTCATCTATTGCTCTAACGGGTATTGGTCTTTTATTAATTATTGGCATGTATTACGTTACCTACTGGTCACAGAAAGGATTTATTCAATATCTGAAGTTTAATGTTCGTATGGTAAAGGGAGGGTTGAAGCATGACTAAATTAAAAAAGGTATTACTAGGAGCATTTATTTGTATTATTGTTGGTGGACTAGGAACTATTTTCTCGTACCGCATGTATGCACAGTCATCTAGTGTGGAAACAAAAGAAATAAATGCTGAAAATATCGAAAATATTAAGATGAAGGTGGATAATCAAAGAGTGGAGGTTATCCCTACGTCTGGCACAACTATAAAGGCTGAACTTACAAGGGAAGGAATAACCAATAGTACGTTTACGGTTGATGAAAAGGATGACACTGCAGAAATTCAGATAGAAGATAAAGAGCGTTCATTTTTTAGCTTTCATTTTCATAATTGGAAACAGAAGCTTAAATTATTTATACCAGAGAAAGACTATCAAGCAATAACAATAAAAGTTAACAATGGAGAGCTTGAGATGGAAGAAGTCCGTACTACTGATTTAGAAGTGGATACAAATAATGGAGAGATTGATATGAACCATTTACAAACTGTAACTTCTATGATTAGTACAAACAATGGGAGCATTCATCTTGAGGATATTATTTCCGATTATATTCAGGTGAGTACTAAAAATGGGGAGATAGAGATGAGTGATATAATAGGCGATTTGAAGGGAAGAACAAATAATGGCTCGATTTCTCTTGTAACAAGCGATTTAGATCGTCCAATTGATCTTGAAACACACAACGGGAAAATAAATATTCAGACGGAAAAAGAGCCAACTAATGTTAGGTTTGATACAAGTGTTTACAATGGGAAGATTACCATTTTGGATGACACTAATTTTTCCAACATTATTGGTGATGGTGATAATCTAGTAAAATTAAAGACCTATAATGGAAGTATTAAGGTGACAAAATAAAAATTAAGGGAGCAATTAAGTTGGCTCCCTTTCAATGATTTCTTTATAACTCATCTGGTAATTTATTTTTGTACATTTCGATGACATTTGAATTATCTTTTAAGGTAGTAATAGTTTTTTGGTTTGGTTTCGTAAAGATTGTTTGATAATCCCTTTCACCATATTGCTCTTGTATCGGAAAGGCTAATTTTTCCTCAGTTAAAGAAAATTCAGCTTTAACACCTGGCTTGTTCCCTCTTGCATCTAATCTAATCCATTTTTCGAGTGAATGAAGATAAATACCATTTAATGCGTGAATAGCATAACCTTTGTCAGGTGTATCAAAGAGCATAAGTTTTTGGTAGCAGAAGCCTGTTGGAATACCCACCCTTCTTAATATTGCAGCTAGAAGATGGGACTTAGCATAACAGATTCCTTGTTGATGTTTTAGCACTTCTGAGGCACTGCAAGTTACCACAGATCCTTGGATATCCCAAGAATGTGGGATCTCATCTCGGACAAATTCGAATGCTATTTTAACCTTTTTCAATTCCGAAGATGAAGATGGCCGATCGAATAGATGATTACATTTCCTTTCAATTAATGGATTAGAAAAATCTATAATATCGGATTCTTCTAAGTAATCTGGAAGATAACTTGATTCGGGTAACATACTTAGCCCTCCTACCTTTTGTATAATAATACAATAAAAATTATTTTTATACAATGGTATGGATCCAAATTCATTTCCAAAAATTAATAAGCTTCGAAATATTCTGCATAAAATCGTCGATTTGGTTTTCTCCGATCCTTCTTTGGCTGTACCATTTTCTAATTGATTCCAATATAAAAATAGGGATAGATTTACCTGCAATGAGGTGATAATATTCATCATACCCCTTGCGTAAATGTTCCCATCGATAGTCATTACCAGTGTTTAAATATTCAGAAACATCAATTACCTTGGCCCTGCCATTTTGTAAAAGAATATTTCTTAGATGAATATCTCTAGGGTTCATTCCTTTCTGACGAGCATATTCTCTTGCATTATCTACATCCTGTACAACCTGTTTTGGAATGTATATCCCTCTAAGCAGACAGTCGTAAAGCGTTATTCCTTCTTCATATTGCAAAACAAGGTAATTTTTATGATAACCATAGCATGTCGAGAAATAAGAAGAGGTACCGAGTCGATGATAAATCTCAGCTTCTTGTTTTATTTTTTCTTTCTTTTCCTCAGAGTATAGTTTATAAGCATATTGAGGTAAATGTATATATTGAAATACAGCAGCATCTGTTCCGATTCCGATACACTTCAATACATCAGAATTGCCTTCAATCGTTACAGGCTCGTTATCAGAATTTGAAATAACTTTTATTGTTGACAAATAAGGATCTGCTTCCAACCAATCGTTTGGCATCAATGCATGCTCCCTTCGTGTTGAAAAGAACTGTTCCCTCTCCTTTGTTATCAAGTATAACCCAAATATCTCAAAAATAGTATTATTTCATTTGGAGATGGAAGTCTCACTTGATGTATTATAGAATTATAGAATATACCGCATAAAGGAGGGGGAAAATATTGCGATCAGAGCAAGAAATAATGAGTCTAGTTATGGACTTTGCTGAAATGGATGAGCGTGTAAGGGTAGTCGGTATGAATGGTTCAAGAACAAATGACAGAGTAAAAAAAGACCTGTTCCAAGATTATGACATTGTCTATATTGTAAAGGATATGTCCTCGTTTATTAGAAATAAAGACTGGATAGATTATTTTGGAAAAAGATTAATCCTACAAACACCTGAAGCAATGACCCTATATCCAGCAACATTAGGTAATTGGTTCTCTTATCTAATGTTATTCGAAGACGGAAATCGCATTGATTTAATGTTAATTCCTTTAGAAGAGTTGGATGCCTATCTTGGGGATGATTCTTTAACAAAAATATTGTTGGATAAAGACGATCGAATCAGAGAGAAGCCAATACCTAATGATCGAGATTATCATGTAAAAAAACCGAGTGCAGCAGAATTTGATGATTGTTGTAATGAATTTTGGTGGGTAACAACCTATGTAGCGAAGGGACTATGTCGTAAGGAATTTCTATTTGCAGCTGATCATTTTGAAAAAATTGTTCGCAAAGAATTATTTCGAATGCTTGAATGGAAGGTTGGTGTGGAAACAAAATTCCAATTAAGTGTAGGCAAATCACATAAATATCTAGATAAATATGTTTCGAAGGATGTATGGAATCGGATTCTTACTACTTATAAGCTAGATAGCATTACTGCCTGTTGGGATGCATTATATATCGCAATTCAACTCTTTAGGGAGACTTCGATAGAATTGGCTAAAAACTTTGGTTATCATTATCCAGATTATGATGAGAAAATGAGTGGATATCTAATTGAGTTACAAAAATTTGATAGTTAAATGGTTAGCCAGGCGCAACTTGTTGCACCTGGCTAACATTATGTTAATTGTTGTTCGGCAAATTCCTTATAAAGTGCATGATTTGCGACTAATTGCTGGTGTGTTCCAACACCTGTAATTTGCCCTTTTTCGATAAAAAGGATTTTATCTGCATCTATAATAGTAGACAGGCGATGGGCAATAACAAAGGTCGTTCTACCCTCCATGAGTTTCATTAAAGCTTTTTGAACAATGCCTTCTGACTGGCTATCAAGACTTGCTGTCGCTTCATCCATCATTAGGATTTTCGGATTGCGTAAGAAAGCGCGAGCAATCGCAATTCTTTGGCGTTGACCACCTGATAGCTTCACTCCGCGTTCTCCGACTTCTGTATCTAACCCATTAGGAAATTCTTTAATAAACTGAGCAGCATAAGCCATCTCAGCAACCTGCCATAAACGTTGATCATCAATTTCTGAAATGTCTTCCATCCCGTAACAAAGGTTTTCTCTTATTGTACCTGCCATCATGGGGCTATCCTGAGAAACATAACCAATCTGACCACGCCAAGATTTCATGGAAAGCTTTTGAATAGGTGTATCTCCTATACGTATAATACCTGATGATGGTCGATAAAATTGTTCCATTAAACCGAAGATCGTCGTTTTACCACCACCACTCGGGCCAGCAAAAGCAACCATTGTTCCAGGATGAACCTCAAATGATATATCTTTTAAAACAATCTCTGATTTATCGTAGCCAAAGGTGACATGATCAAAATATATTGTTTTATTTGCAATATCTAGATCAATACCTTCCTTATCCTCTTCTAATTTCAAATCGAGAATCTCCATTATTCTTTCCGTGGCACCCTGTGCTTTTTGTAATTGGGTAAAGAACATCGCAAAGGATGTGATTGGATAAATGATTTGAAAAAGGTAAAGTAGGAAGGCAACAAGAGAACCTGTTGTCATCGTTCCTTCCTCGACTCGAATTCCTCCATAGCCGATGATCATCACTATGACAATCATATTAATCAAATACATCGTTGGCCCGACTAACGCAAAAATTTTGGCTTCTTTTAAACCAAAACTAAAAAGCTTTGTAATGTTTTTAAAGCCTTTTGTTTGCTCTGCCTTTTCCGCATTAGAGGACTTCATTAAGCGTATTTCTCCTAAGGTTTGCTGAATACTACCAGAGAAGTTTGCCGTTTCATCCTGTAGATTCCTAGAAATCTTAGACATTCTCTTTCCTAGTGGTAATAGAACAGTGACCGCAATCGGTACAGAAATAAGCATGAGTAAGGTCATTTTCCAATCCATAATAAATAAGATGATAATCGCACCAATGATTGTAATAATCCCTGTAATAAATTGAGGGAAGTGTTGTGTAATGAGATCTTTCACAATACTCGTATCATTGACAACCCTGCTGACTGATTCTCCACTTTTATTTTTATCAAAGTAGGAGACGGGTAAACGAATAAACTTTGTCCACATCTGTTCTCTTAATCTCGCAACTATTTTCTGACCAACATAGGCCAAGGAATAGGTAGACACACCATCAAGCACTGCTTGTAAGATGAACACGATTACAATAACAGCAATTAATGTAATATTCAGATTGCTGGCATC
Organism: Gracilibacillus dipsosauri; assembly: GCF_003176895.1. Lineage (GTDB taxonomy): Bacteria > Bacillota > Bacilli > Bacillales > Amphibacillaceae > Gracilibacillus > Gracilibacillus dipsosauri. Next base: position 171,531 of record NZ_QGTD01000020.1, on the reverse strand, counting down.
AAAGCCATCGACCATTTGACGCGTTAAAAGTGGGATGGTTAACCCCACTAATGTCGTGAATAAACCTCCAACTAACCCAATCACAAGTGCTAATCTTGGAATTCTAGTAGATAGAATAAGTGATAGAAATTTATTTTGCTTTTTTTTCAAAATGACCCTACTCCTTTTCAATAAAATAACAAACACTTCGCTTATGTTACATACGGAAGTGTTTGGCAAATTGTTTCATTATTTTTTGTTTTTGCAAAAAAACTCGAATCATTTTTCCTTGCCCATAATTCCGTAGAAGAAAAGATTCATAATATCCTCTGTATATGGAAGAATTTTATTACCGATATTTTTCTGTTGAAGGAAATTTTTATACATTTGAATATGCATCATAATAGACTCTTCGGAAATCTGCTCGTTAATATAACCATCCTTTTTCCCTAATTGAATTAATTGATGGAAGAAAGGAATTGATTTTTCTTGATAGATCTTCTCTAAAAAAGACGGTGCTCCATGCAAGTCGTTTAATAAGTATTCATAAACTTCTTCATGAATTTGTTCCGATAATTCCGCTTTATGAAAAATGAACTGCTTTATTTTCTCGGGGAATGGTTGATCGGAATCGAGTATTTCCACATACTCGCCAAATAACTCTTCGACATAAAAAATCATGGCTTGCTTTAGTAGCTTATCTTTACTTCCGAAATAATTATAAATGGTCACTTGAGAGACGCTAGCCGTATTCGCAATTTCTGCTATGGACACACTTTTAATCCCTTTTTGTAAAAAAAGAGAAACAGCTGTATTTAAAATGTTGTTTTGTTTTTTTTGTTTTCTTCTTTCAAATCCGTCCATTTCCTTCACCTCACTTCATATTGTATGTAAAGTTTTGAAATAAAACAAGTAAAATATTTCATAAAGAGGTTGCAGAATCAAATGAAATCTAATATTATGAAATATATAAAGTATAATATTTCAAAACTTTTATTGGGTTGATTAAATTGGAGGGGATAGGATGACCGTTGTACAGGTTCAAAATGTAGAAAAAAGGTTTGGCTCCTTTCAAGCATTAAATAAGATTAATTTACAAGTAAATAAAGGAGAGGTTTTCGGTTTTATCGGACCGAATGGGGCAGGGAAATCGACGACTATCCGTGTGTTGTTAGGAATCATCCAAGCTAGTGCAGGAAGTGCAAAGATCTTTGGAATGGATGTATGGAAGGAGGCTGTACAAATCCATCATAGAATTGCCTATGTACCTGGTGATATTCATTTATGGGAAAACCTAACTGGTGGGGAAGTGATTGATATATTTCTAAGGCTCAGAGGTAAGGTGGATTATAAGAAAAAAGAGAAGCTTATCGATTTATTTCAATTAGACCCAAGGAAAAAATGTGGGACCTATTCAAAAGGGAACCGACAAAAGGTAGCTCTAATCGCTGCATTTGCATCGGACGCAGAATTGTTCATTCTAGATGAGCCAACCTCTGGATTAGATCCATTAATGGAACAAGTATTTCAGCAATGTGTTGCAGAAGTGAAGAAGAATGGAAAAAGTGTTTTGCTTTCTAGTCATATTCTCTCTGAAGTTGAAAAGCTATGTGACCGAGTCGGGATTATTCGACAGGGTGAGATGATTGAAACAGGTACTTTAGAGGAATTAAGTTATTTAACAAGAACAAATTTGAAGCTAACAACAAATAGTGCGATCAAGGATTTGTCTGAATGGTCAGGGATACATGAGCTTCAGAAAGAAAATGGTGATTATATATTCCAGGTTGATACAGATAAACTGCCAGAAATTATGACTAAATTAAGTAGCTATGGAATTATAAAAATCGAGAGTAAGCCGCCAACTTTAGAGGATTTGTTTATGCGTCATTATGAGCAAAAAGGATAGAAAGGAGGATGAATATGCGATTTCATTCCTTACAGAAACTACTAGCATGGAAGTGGAGACAAAGTAGAGTTAGTTTTATGATCTGGGGAGTCTCTCTAGTACTGATTACTGTTGCTACTGCCAGTGCTTTTAGTGGGTTATATCAAAATGAGCAGGAAAGGGCTGCAATGGCACAGACGATGGAAAATCCTGCAATGACAGCTATGGTTGGACCAGGATATGGTTTAAGTAATTATACTAATGGTGCGATGATGGCACATGAAATGCTTTTATTTACGATGATTGCCTTTGCTGTGATGAGCATTCTAATGGTTAGTAAACAAACTAGAGCAGAAGAAGAGGATGGTAAACTAGAATTAATTAGAGCTTTACCTGTTGGAAGGCTTTCACCATTAATGGCTTCCTTCATTACTGTTTCCTCCTATAATATTATCATCGGTTTATTGATAGCTTTTGGTCTTGTGGCCATGAATTTCGATGGTATTGGAATAGAGGGATCTTTCTTATATGGAATAACGCTTGCTTGTGGTGGGTTAATTTTTACAGCGATTACGGCAATTTTTGCCCAATTATCACAGACTGCAAGGGGAACACTAGGCTATTCCTTTACCTTTTTACTTTTGTTTTACTTTATTCGAGCTATTGGAGACGTATCAAATGAGGCTTTAAGCTTAAGCTCTCCACTAGGTCTCCTTCTTCGAGTGGAAGTATTTGTGCACAACTATTGGTGGCCAATTCTTATAACGTTCATGGTTTATCTAATCCTTGTCGCTGTCGCCTTTTTATTGAATAATCGAAGAGATGTTGGAGCAGGATTAATTGCTACCAAGCCTGGTAGAAAAAAGGCATCAGGGTGGATTCTTTCAACTATAGGATTAGCTCTTCGAATTCAGAGAACCTCTATCATTGCTTGGTTAGTGGCGATGCTTCTATTAGGGCTATCTTACGGATCAGTGTTTGGAGATCTAGAGGCCTTTTTTGAAAATAATGAAGCGATGAAGCAAATGCTTGGCAGTAATGCGAACTATTCCTTAACCGAACAATTTATTACTATGCTAATGGTAATACTAGCTATATTCTCTACGATTCCAGCCCTTATAACCTTTCTCAAAATAAAAGGAGAAGAGAAGAAAGAACGCTTGGGAATGCTCCTAACAGGTACTGTATCGAGATGGAACATTGTCGGTGTCTATTATTTAATCGGAATCCTTCTATCCACTATCTCACAATTTTTGGCTGTTTATGGATTGTGGATTAGTTCTAGCTTTGTCATGGAGGAGCCGATTCCTTTTATTAACTTTTGGAAGGCAGGGATGGCTTATTTACCAGCAAGCTGGTTTTTACTCACAATCGCTCTCTGTATCTTTGGGTTTCTGCCTAAATGGACCCCAATAATTTGGGGATATTTAGTTTTCTCCTTCATCGTGGTTTATTTAGGTGAAATGTTAGATTTGCCGGAATGGTTAGCACAGTTATCCAGCTATTCACATATTCCACAGCTCCCGGTCGAGGCATTTGATTGGTTACCAATCATTGTTCTAATCGGGCTAAGTCTAATAGGCACCGTTGCTGGATTTATTGGTTTTCGAAAAAGAGATGTTATCGGCTAGTGGCTGGGACATAATTAAATAGGGTTAATGGGGAATCCGAACAATTTTCTGACTGGGTTACAGTGCAGAAATATTAATGTTTGGATTTTCTCTATTTAATTATTCTTTTGTCCCAGTCTTTTTTTGTCAATATACATAAAGGATTAATTAAATAATATTTGAATTTTTCAAAAAATAAGATATAATTTCTGAAATGATAATAAGAGGGGGAATAAAATGAAAGCATTAGAAAGAGTTAGCAGTTTTGTTGGAAATACCTTTGCGATTTGGGTCGTACTATTTGCAATCTTATCATTTCTCGTACCAGCAGGCTTTACATGGTTAGCAGCATATATTACGCCATTATTAGGAATTATTATGTTCGGTATGGGACTCACACTCTCCACTAGTGATTTCAAAGAAGCATTTAAACGACCAAAGGAAGTAGCAATAGGAGTTGTAGGACAATTCCTAATCATGCCATTAATTGCCTTTGCGCTTGTAACCATTCTACCTGTATCAAAGGAGGTCGCAATTGGAGTGATTCTCGTTGGATGTTGTCCAGGTGGTACTTCATCCAATGTGATGACATACTTATCCAAAGGAGATACAGCATTGTCGGTTTCGATTACTGCGGTTTCTACGATTCTGGCACCGGTTTTGACACCTGCACTTATTTTTCTTTTTGCCAGCCAATGGCTAGAAGTATCGGCTGCTTCCTTATTTGTATCAATCGTACAGATTGTTTTAGTACCGATCTTGTTAGGCTTACTTGTTAAAGGATTGTTGAAGGATAAAGTAGAAGCAGGTGTAAAGGCAATTCCATTAGTATCAGTTATTGGTATCGTAGCAATCGTTGCAGCAGTAGTAAGTGTGAATCAAGAACAAATTGCAAAAATGGGCTTATTAATATTTCTTATTGTCGTCCTTCATAATACATTTGGCTATCTATTAGGTTATGGGCTTGGAAAACTTACTAAAATGGATCCAAAACAGCAAAAAGCTGTATCAATAGAAGTCGGGATGCAAAATTCTGGTCTTGGGGCTACGCTGGCAGCAGCACACTTTAATCCACTCTCTGCTGTTCCTAGTGCTATATTTAGTGTATGGCATAATATTTCTGGACCGATTGTAGCAACTGTTTTTCGTAAACTACAAGAAAAAGAGAATAATAATCTGCAGAAGAGTGAAAGTGCCTAATATATATAAAGATCAGGTTCCCATAAGAGAATCTGGTCTTTTTCTCGTTAGAGACAAAAAATTAGTCCGCTTTCTTGATTTCCATCTTCATCGTGTTTGACACCTTATCTGATTGGTAGCTTCCTTTTGGGAAAATAAAGGTCCAGGGCATGCTTGTTTTTGGAGGGATGTGTAATCTATTTTCTTGAAATGAATGACCAGCAATCATTTCTTGCTCTTGAAAAATAACTAAATCTACCTTGCTTAAATCCACTCCTGTTTCGGAAAAATTGTGAATTAAATTCGTATACAACAATTGATCTTTATGGTTAAAAGCATAGCGAATGGTATTGAAGGTAATCGCTTGTTTCTGATCTTCCTTTGTTGAGTGAAACACCTGTTCAATTATGGCTAAATCACCTTTAGCAATGGTCTTTTCCCAAGCGGCTTCTAATAATAATCGTTGCATTTGCTCATCTCCCTATAACTTTCTTTGATTTAATCATACTTATGAAGGAAAAGCAAAAAGCAGGCACCACATGTTGTGCCTGCTTCTTCGTTATTCTGATACTGGTACAACTGATCCGTTGTATTCTTCTTCGATAAATTCTTGAATTTCATCAGAGCGAAGCACTTCTACTAATTTTGCCAATGCTTCATTGTTTTCGTCTTCGCTACGAGCTGCAATAATATTAACATATGGTGACTCAGAGCCTTCCAAGATTAATGCATCCTCTGTTGGAACTAAACCTGCTTCTAAGGCATAGTTAGTATTAATAGCTAGAATAGCATCTTTTTCTCTTTCATAGAACTCAGGTAAAAAGCCTGGGTCGATACTAGCATCAAATTCAAGGTTTAGAGGATTTTCAACAATATCATCAACAGTTGCAGATTGTTTATCTACATTCTCATCAATTTTGATTAAACCTTCTTTTTCTAATAGAGCAAGAATTCTTCCATGGTCTGGTACATTACGACTCATAATAAAAGTTGTACCCTCTGGAATATCATCGATATTGTTTATGTTCTTTGAATAAATTCCCATTGGCTCAATATGAATACCACCTAAATTAACAATATCAAAATCAAATTCTTCTTTTTGTTGCTCGAAGTAAGGTATGTGTTGGAAATAGTTCGCATCTAATGTTCCATTATTTAAGTCTTCATTTAAGAATGTGTACTCTTGATAGGCTTCCACCTTAAGTTCAATGCCTTCTTCTTTTAAAATAGGAGCAGCTTTTTCTAATACTTCAGCATGTGGCACACTGGTCGCACCAACTGTAATAGAAGTTGTCTCCTGGTTTCCTTCTTCATTGCTTGCATCCTCATTCTCTGAAGTTCCACAAGCTGCCAATACGATTAATACAGATGCTGTGAATAATAAAGCTAGTAATTTTTTCAAAATAAATCATCCCTTCTAAATTTTATCTTTTATCTACCGCTTTGGATAGTAAATCCCCAATTAATTGAAAAACAAACACAATAGCGATAACAAATATGGTACATATAAGGACTACATCGAAATCTCTTCTTAAGAAACCTTTCATATAGGCAAGATCCCCAAGTCCACCTGCACCAATTATACCAGCCATTGCTGTATAGCCGATTAAGGAAATAGCTGTTACCGTAATACCTGATATAAGAGCAGGCATTGATTCCGGTAAAAGCACCTTAAAAATGATGGTGTGAGGTTTTGCCCCCATTGATTTTGCTGCTTCGATAACACCTTTGTCTACTTCTTTTAATCCTATCTCTACCAGTCGTGCATAAAAGGGAGCCGCTCCAATAATTAATGCAGGGAGTGCAGCCTTCCATCCTCGAATCGTACCTATTAGAAAATCAGTGAAAGGAAATAAGAGTAGGATCAAGATAATAAATGGTATGGCTCGAAACACATTGACAACCGTTGCAGTGACAAAGTTAATAAAGCGATTTTGCCAAAGGTTTCCTCTATCTGTTAAAAACAGCAATAGCCCAAGTGTAATTCCGAGAATGAGAGTTCCAGCTACGGAGATGAGTGTCATGTATAAGGTTTCTTCTGTTGCTGTCCATAAATCCTCCATGTTTACATTTGGAAATAATTCTTTAAGCATGACGTAACACCTCAACTTCCACACCAGAGGTTTCAATAAATTGAATAGTTTTGGATAGAATATCTTTCTCTCCGTTTAATTCAATATACAATGTTCCATAGGCACCTTCTCTAGTTGGGGCAATAGAGCCTTGTAGAATATTAATTTCTACATCAAATTTTCTAACGATTTCTGTAATGAGGGCCCTTTTAGCATCATTACCAATAAAGTGTAGCTTGATTACTTCACTATTGTCATGATTGGTTATGAAGTTCTGCAATTTATCTTGTTCATGCTCTAATGGATTTAATTGCTGAACAAATCGCTTTGTAGTAGCTGACTTCGGACGAACAAAAACATCCAATACGTCTCCCGTTTCGACAACTTCTCCACTCTCCATAACAGCGACTCGATTACATATTTTTTGAATGACATGCATCTCGTGTGTGATCAAAATAATAGTAAGACCTAGTTTCTGATTAATGGACACAAGTAATTCGAGAATATCATCGGTTGTTTCAGGATCTAATGCAGAAGTAGCTTCATCACAAAGCAATACCTCTGGATCATTGGCAAGTGCACGGGCAATGCCAACTCTTTGTTTCTGACCACCACTTAGTTGTGCAGGATAGGAATTTTCTTTTCCAGATAATCCTACTAGATGAATTAATTCAGTTACCTTTTCAGATCTCTTGGCTTTTGGTACACCTGCTATCTCTAGTGGAAAGGCAATATTATCAAATACGGTTCTAGACCAAAGGAGGTTAAAATGCTGGAAGATCATACCGATCTTTTGACGTTTTTTCCGCAGCTGAGCTTGAGACATATTCGTTATATCAAGCTCTTGTATTGAAACAGTACCATTTGTTGGTTCCTCTAATCGATTAATCAATCGGATAAAGGTACTTTTTCCAGCACCACTATAGCCAATTACACCAAATATTTCTCCTTTTTCTATGTTTAATGAAACATTATTGACAGCTTGCACTTGTTGTTTATTTGTCTGATATAGCTTTGATAAGTTTTCAATCTTAATCAATCAGCCCACTCCTTTCTCTGGGGTAGAAAAACAAAAAATCCTTTCTGTACAAGAGGACAGAAAGGATGTATGCTCCGCTTAGTCCTCTTATCTTTCAAAGCGAACTTGCTTTGATGGAATTAGCACCTATCAGAATCATCTGACGGTTGCTGGGTTTCATAGGGCCAGTCCCTCCACCTCTCTTGATAAGAGTATTACTTTTATTATAAAGGTAATCATAGCATGACAAATAAGTGAAGTCAATAAGTCTACTAATTGTTGTAATCATCGGACTTTTCAGAAAATTAAACTCTAGTACTTTGAATAATTTTTACTCTTTTACTCTACTATAGTAGCGTATTAGACAATTTTCGACTATAATAGACAATTGGTAGATTAAATGAAAAGAGGTTAAGAGATGAAACATATCGCAATAATTGGTAGTAGTGGTGGGAACCTCTATAACCTTGGTGGAAAAAAACCAGCTAAGCTACTAGAAGAAATTAGAGTTCAAGCAAACAGTGCAGGAATGAAGCTTCACGCTGTCCAGTTCGTTGGTGCTGAAGAAAGCATGGACTCTGCAAAACAAGACACAAAGGCGTCTTTATGGCAACTTGATGAAAGTGGAACATTTACTCAAAGTGAAAGAGCTAATCTTAGTGTCGTAAATGAAGAAGCGCGATTATTGGATCAGAAAATTGCCGATTTAATAGAAGAAGAGCAAATAGATGGATTAATTGTAATGAGTGGTGATCCAAATGATACGAATCAACACGTCATTCGTGCTGCCGCTAAGAAACAAGTACCAGTAGTAGGAACTGGTGGTACTTCTATGGCAACTATTGCCACCTTGGGTGCTAGAGTAATAGCAACCTCTGGTACCACTGGAACAACCAATCGAACGAGGGCTGTTTCGTTTATTACTTCTTTAAGTAAAGAATTTCAACTGTCGTATCGCCCGATTTTAGGAAGCAATCCATCCAATCAAATATCAAATGGGCTCGGATGGCGAAATATCAATATTCGTGGGATCATGATGTCGGCATTACCAGGTTTTATCGCAATGGCTCTTATATTGGCATTAAGTAAAATACCAGCACTTTCTGGTTTAAGTGAGGTGTTCGATCTATTAATTGGTGCACTTCCTGTTGTTATTGCCGTTATTGCCGCAAAGCAGGTTTCAGAATTAGATGAAGTGTCTATTGTTGCAGGTGTTATTGCAGGAGTATTGTCGGTTGATGGCGGGATTATTGGTGGAATGATCGCTGGTATTCTTGCAGGGGTCCTGGTGCGTATACTCTTCCGAAAATTTGTTGAATGGCGCTTTCCAATGACAACAGTCAACATTGCTGCAGGTGGAATTGCTGGATTATTCTCTGGATTATTAGTTTATTATTTTATTGCACCAATTGCTTTATTTATAGGTGATGGAATAAAACAGTTAATTGAGCTTGCGGTAGATTTTAATCCGATTCTTGCTGGTACCATTGCGGGAGTGTTAATTTGGCCAGCCATTATTGGTGGGGTCTATCATGCTGCCATCTTGCCGATTGTATTGCTAGAAATGGAGCGTACGGGGAACAGCTTTTTAGGTGCTGTTGATATGGTGGGATTAGTAATGGTAGCTGCTGGTATTAACTTAGCGAATATTATTCGACCACGTGATAAAGGAGAGGCAGCAGTTGCCGTTCCAGGCTTTCTAATCAATCTTGGCTTTGGAACCTTTGTTGAATCAGCCTACCCATTTATGTTTTCGAGCAAATGGATTTTCGCTGGAGCTCTTCTATCTGGGGGGATAGGTGGTGCATTAGTTGGCTTTTTTGAGGTTCGTGGAACAGCCTATGTTCCTACCTTTACGGCACCATTGCTTGCCAATCACTCTCTTGGCTTCATCATTGCAATGCTTGTACCATGTCTAGTAGCATTTTTTGTTACATTAATTGTAAATCAGATAAAACGAGCGAAATAATGCTAGAAGAAGTCTATGATAGCTGCATTGCTTTTATAGACTTCTTTTAACATTAGTATCTCTGGATCCTTAATTGGTAAGGGATTGAATTGGTGCAGGTATCCTTCCACCACGCTGAATAATTTTCTCAGAACTAAAAGAACTAACTCCGATTATCGGTGCTCGACCAAGTAGTCCGCCAAATTCGACCGATTCGCCTTGTTTTTTGCCGATCACTGGAATAACACGTACAGCTGTTGTTTTTCGATTGATCATGCCTATTGCAGCTTCATCCGCTATGATGGCAGCAATGGTTTCTTCGCTAGCTGATCCATCTAGTGCAATCATGTCTAATCCAACAGAGCAGACACATGTCATCGCTTCAAGCTTTGATAATTCAAGAGCACCATCCTCAATACCACGAATCATTCCATTATCTTCACTTACTGGTATAAAAGCGCCACTTAAACCACCAACGTAGGAGCTGGCCATCGCCCCACCTTTTTTGACCGCATCGTTCATGAGTGCTAATGCGGCAATGGTTCCATGTGTACCGACACGTTCTAAACCAATCTCTTCTAGTATTTCCGCAACACTGTCATTCATAGCATTGGTTGGTGCAAGCGACAAGTCCATTATACCAAATGGGACGTTTAGTCTTTGTGCTACTACACGCCCAATTAATTCACCTGCCCTTGTAATCTTAAATGCCGTATTTTTGATCACATCAGCTATTTCTCCCAAATCGGCATTTGGGAATTTTTTTAATGCATTTAATACAACACCAGGACCACTTACTCCAACACTTAACACTACTTCCCCTTCACCCGTGCCGTGAAAGGCTCCTGCCATAAATGGATTATCCTCAACCGGATTACAAAAAACAACTAGTTTGGCACAACCAATACTATTATGATCTTTCGTTAGCTCCGCTGTTCGCTTTATAATCGATCCCATGCTTGCTACAGCATCCATGTTTATTCCTGTTTTCGTTGTAGCAACAGAAATAGAAGCACATACTCTTTCTGTGAAGCTTAGTGCCTCTGGGAGTGCAGAAAGTAGGGCTTGATCTCCCTTGGTTATCCCTTTATGTACCAATGCAGAAAATCCACCAATGAAATCCACATCTAAACATTTAGCTGCGTCATCTAATATTTTGGCTAATTCTATTACTTGTTGCTTTGATGCATTTCCTAGTAATTCTGCGACAGGTGAGATCGCAATTCGTTTGTTGATAATTGGCACCCCATATTCCTCCGCGACTTGGTCAGCAGTTGTTTGAAGCTCCTTTGCATAGTGCGTAATTTTTTTATAAACATTCTCTTTTAATTTATCAAAATCTGAATCCATACAATCCCGTAAGCTAATCCCCATTGTAACCGTTCGAATATCTAAATGTTCCATTTCTACCATTCGTATTGTTTCTTGTATCTCTGTGAATCCTATTGGCATAATTGATTTCCTCCTTAAACACGATGCATTGCTTGAAAAACATCTTCAAGTTGAATGTTAATATTCAGTCCAAGTTCCTTTTCAACAGGTTCGAATTTTTGTTTTAAATGATTAATATTACTACTGTCTTGAATATCTATAATCATAATCATTGTGAAAAAATCCTGCAAAATCGTCTGACTTATGTCAGAAATATTTATATGATTATCTGCTAATACATTAGTAACTTTAGCTATAATTCCTACTTTATCCTTACCTACAACACTTACTACTGCTCGTTTTTTCAATTTTATCACCTCTATTTCGTTAGTATGCTCATTATAACACGGAATATCGATATCGCATTTTTGCTAAAACCATTATTTTCGCATAAAATATAGGGGTATTAAGAATTGGAGGGCTTCTGATGAAGGAAATTAAAATGATTGCATTAGACATGGATGGCACGCTTTTAAATAATCAGCACCAAGTCTCCGATGTAAATAAAACTGCAATAAAAAGAGCCCAAGATAATGGGGTAGAGGTGATTATCTCAACAGGTCGTCACTATCAAACAAGCTCTATTATTGCAAAAGAATTAGGTTTACATTATTTGATTACGGTGAATGGTAGTGAGATTTGGACAATGCATGGTGACTTAATTGCAAGACAAACATTGGATCCAAGTATTGTTATGAAGCTTGTAAAGCTTAGAGAGGAGCATCAAACATGGGCTTGGCTTGCTTCTGTTGATAAAATTTGGCGGGGAGAGACTCCTGAGGATATTGAAGCACATGAATGGCTGAAATTTGGCTTTGACACAGACGCCCCAGAAATAAAGGAAAAAATTAACCAAACATTGTCAGAATGGGAGGATGTCGAGGTAAGTAATTCTAGTCTAACCAATATTGAAGTCAATGCAGTCGGAGTAAATAAAGCAGCGGCAATTGAAAAGGTTTGTGAAAGAATTGGTATCACCATGGATCAGGTGATGACGGCTGGTGATAGTTTGAATGATATAAAAATGATAGAATTAGCTGGATTAGGCATCGCGATGGGAAATGCTCAGGAACCTGTAAAAAAAGCAGCTGATTGGGTAACCGCTTCTAATGATGAGGACGGAGTAGCCCTTGCTATTGAAAAGTGGGTATTATCATCGACTTAACAGTAAAGTATTTTCGTGTAGTGCTGGATCCTGAAATATTTGCTAGAAATGATAGAAATTTCTGAAAATAGGTAGCTATTACTTGCAGTGAACCATTTGATGTAATAACTTATTATATGGAGTGAATTTTTATACTGGACTTACGCATTGTTCCATTTCGTGCTAAAATAGAGGATATGGAATAATACATAAGTAGTGATAAATTAACAAAAGGAGCGATTAGGAGAATGGCAAAACAACAATTTGGTGTGATAGGTCTTGCTGTTATGGGGAAAAACCTTGCCTTAAACGTAGAGAGCAGAGGTTATTCTGTAGCAGTTTTTAATAGAACTTATCAAAAAACAGAAGACTTCTTGAACAATGAAGCAAAAGGGAAGAATTTCGTTGGAGCAAAAACGATTGAAGAATTTGTTGATTCCTTAGAGAAGCCGCGTAAGATTATGTTAATGGTACAAGCAGGGCCAGCTACTGATGCGACGATTGCTTCCCTACGGCCATTACTTGATAAAGGTGATATTTTAATCGATGGTGGGAATACGTTCTTTAAAGATACCATGCGTCGTAATGCTGAGCTTGATGAATCTGGAATCCACTTTATTGGAACAGGTGTATCAGGTGGGGAAGAAGGAGCACTCAAAGGCCCTTCCATCATGCCTGGTGGACAAAAAGAAGCATATGATTTAGTTGCACCAATTTTCGAAGCAATTTCTGCTAAAGTAAATGGCGACCCTTGTGTAACTTATATCGGACCGAATGGTGCTGGACACTATGTCAAGATGGTTCACAATGGTATAGAATATGGAGATATGCAACTTATTTGTGAAGCATATTTTATTATGAAACACGTGCTAGGTCTAGGTGCTGAGGAGCTTCATGAAGTATTTAAAGAATGGAACAAAGGTGAACTAGATAGCTATTTAATCGAGATAACAACAGATATCTTTAAGAAAAAGGATGCTGAAACAGGAAAACCAATGGTGGACGTGATCCTAGATACTGCTGGTCAAAAAGGTACGGGAAAATGGACAAGTCAAAGCGCACTAGATCTAGGGGTACCATTACCGGTTATTACAGAATCTGTATTCGCGCGTTTTATTTCAGCAATGAAAGAAGAGCGTGTGGCAGCGAGCAAGGTATTACAAGGGCCATCTGCAGCGGACAAGCCGTATGAAGGAGATAAGGATGAACTAATTGAAGCGATTCGTAAAGCCCTTTATATGAGTAAAATTGTTTCCTATGCACAAGGTTTTGCTCAAATGAGAGCAGCATCTGAGGAAAATGATTGGAATCTACGTTATGGAGATATATCCATGATCTTCCGTGGAGGATGTATTATTCGTGCACAATTCCTACAAAAAATTAAAGATGCATACGATCGTGAGCCAGGTCTTGCTAATCTCTTACTAGATCCTTACTTCAAAGAAATTGTAGAAGGCTATCAAGAATCATTGCGTAAAGTATTATCGATCGCAATGGAGCGTGGAATTCCAGTTCCTGGCTTTGCAAGTGCCTTAGCTTATTATGATAGCTATCGTACAGAAACATTGCCTGCTAACCTTTTACAAGCACAACGTGATTACTTTGGCGCACACACATACCAACGTGTGGACAAAGAAGGAATCTTCCATACAGAGTGGTTAGAGGACTAATAATAAAATCCCTCTTGCATATATGCGAGAGGGATTTTATTATTATCATAGACCTTCTTCGAATAATAGCACTCTAGCTGGGGCTGCTTCTGTATCAATTAATTTTAATGGTGCAGCGACCATCAAATATTCTCCAGGTGTGACTTCAGCAAGACGTAGACCTTCCATAATAATAATCTCTTCTGTGAAAAGCTTGCGATGAGTTGGGTTCCCTTCTTGACTACGTTCGATTCCTAATGTATCTATTCCTACACCCGCGACCTGCTTTTGAATGAGGTAGTCAGCGCCGTCTTCTTTTAAATAAATAAAGTCGAAATCAAACTCGTTCTTCGCAAAGGAGGAATTTTTTGTTTTCAATAAAAGAAAATCATCTTCAAAAATAGAATGCGCTTCCAAATCTGTGCGACTTATTCCATCTTTAGCATTCGTTAAATCTAATACCTTTACCTTTCTAATTAATTTTTCTAATGAGATCGATTCAAATGTATCCCCGTCGTTCAACATATGAAGGGGTGCATCAATATGGGTTCCGCTATGAAGATTTAATTCCATTGTTGTACTTGTAACATAACCGGAGGTATTTCGGTCAAAATGTGGTTTAATTGCTTGAATATTTTCCCATACTTGCATTTCTGGATGAATCGTCATTGAAATATCATAGAATTTCACTTTTAATCTCTCCTTTTTAGATAAGAAAGAGCAACCTAAAACGATTGCTCTTCCTCTTGTTCTACTATTTTTCAGGTGTAATGTTCCACCATTTAAAACCGTCTTTCGCTAATAACTCATCAGCTTCCTTCGGTCCATTTGTTCCTGATTCATAATTTGGAAAGTCTGCTTTTTTCTTGGACCAAGCATTTGCGATAATATCAATAAATTTCCAAGAAAGAGCAACCTCATCCCAGTGTGTGAAATTAGTGGAATCACCGCGCATACAATCATGTAACAGAATTTCATATGCTTCTGGAGTATTCATCTTGTCACCAGAATTATTGTCATAACTTAATGTGATTGGAGTAGAGGCAGCACTATAGTCACCTTTCTTCGCATTAACATGCAATGTGATCCCTTCATGTGGTTGGACATGGATAACGAGTAAGTTAGACTTCGTTTCATGTTCTTCTCCATAATAGAGGTTCATCGGTAAATCTTTAAATTCGACTACAATTTCAGTGGATTTTTTCTCCATACGCTTACCTGTACGAATATAGAATGGAACTCCAGCCCAGCGGAAGTTATCAATCATGAGTTTTGCTGCTACGAACGTATCTGTATTTGATTCAGGGTCCACACCATTTCCTTCGCGGTATGCGGGTAATTCCTCACCATTTACCATTCCACGGCCATATTGACCACGGACAATATATTGGTCAAGATTGTCTTCTTCAAAGAAGCGCAATGCACGCAACACTTTTACTTTCTCACTACGAATTTCTTCAGGTGTTAGCTTAATTGGTGGATCCATAGCGATCAATGCGAGCATTTGCAACATATGATTTTGCATCATGTCTTTTAAGGCACCAGCACTATCATAATAGCGTCCACGCTCTTCGACACCTAGAATCTCACTTGACGTAATTTGAATATTTGAAATATATTGATTATTCCAGAGTGGCTCAAATAATGCATTGGCAAATCGAATTACTTCAATGTTTTGGACCATTTCTTTTCCTAAGTAATGGTCAATACGATAGATTTGATCCTCAGTAAAAGCTTCACGAATTTGGTTATTTAATTTTTCGGCAGACTCATAGTCATGACCAAATGGTTTTTCGATAACAAGTCTAGTCCAACCTTTTGTTGTTGTTAAACCTTCTGACTTTAAGTTTGCAGCAAGTGTACCAAAGAAATTAGGCGCCATCGAAAAGTAGAATAGACGATTTCCGTCAGTTTCATGCTTCTCATCAAGCTGATTGATAAGGTTCTCTAACTCTGCATAATGCTCAAGGTCTTGAATATCGAAAGGGTTATAATGAAAATGGCTAGCAAATTCATCTGGATCAATACTTGGATCATTTAACCCGTTTATAGATTCTTTTACATTATTTCGGAAGTCTTCATTCGTTAGTGGTCGTCTTGCAACACCAATTACGGCAAAGTTCTTTGATAATTTTCCATTACGATAGAGTCGATAGATGGAAGGATAGAGTTTTCTATTTGCAAGATCACCTGTTGCACCAAATATAACAATAACTGCTTTTGGGTTATTCGTTGTCATTAACTTAAACTACCTTTCTTCATTTAATTATTAATAAGCGAGTTATACGCATATGTGTCACGATATGCTATAATCAAAATGTTTCTTAAAAAATAGGAATGCATAATGGCTTTTATTTCATTTGCTAATTATACATGATAACATATAAATTGGTAAAATGACGTGATTGTCATAAATATATACTATCACTTATTAAAAAAATGACAAAACAAAATACATAGAATTTTCAAAAAATTCAGGAGGATATGATGAAAAATTACCAAGGATTTCTAATTGATTTAGATGGAACAGTGTATAAAGGTACAGAAAAAATCATAGAGGCTATAGAGTTTGTGAAAGAATTAGAACGAAAGGGGCTCCCCTATCTATTTCTAACAAATAATTCTACCAAGCATCCAAAGGATGTTTCAGAAAAATTAGTTAATATGGGCGTCCCAAGTACAGCTAAACATGTCTTTACGACAAGTATGGCGACAGCAAGCTATATAAAGGGACAAAAAACGAATGCAAAAGTCTATGCAATCGGTGAAGAAGGACTCTATATGGCGCTTAAGGAATGTGGGCTTGAGCTCGTAGAAGAAGATGCAGATTTTGTCGTAATGGGACTGGATCGAAATATAAATTATGAAAAGCTAACAAAAGGGGCACTAAATATTCGCAAGGGCGCAAAATTTGTCGCAACAAATGGTGATGTAGCATTACCAACAGAAAGAGGCTTCTTACCTGGTGCTGGTTCCCTTATTTCTGTTCTATCTGTTACTACAGGAATACAACCAACATTTATAGGTAAGCCTGAATCAATCATTGTGGACCAAGCTCTAGAAGTACTTGGCACAAAGAAGGAAGAAACACTTATGGTTGGTGACAATTATGCTACAGATATATTAGCAGGAATGAATGCTGGCATTGATTCTGTACTAGTGCATACAGGTGTGACAACGAAAAAAGATTTAGAAACAATAGAAGCAAAGCCAACCTATTCAATAGATAGCTTAGCAGAGTGGACGTTTGGTGAATAACTAATACTATGTTTAAGAAAGAGCCAAGTAGAGGATTTCTTCTATCCTTTGCTTGGCTCTTTTTTTGTACGTACAGTTTAACAAGAAGAATTTCTTACTAATCTCAGTCTAAGTTAGGATTCTATTTCCGTAGTACTTTTGTTTTTCTTTTTCCCCATCCGATTTGTAATCATGACCCCGATGATGACGAATAATCCTCCTAAAATTTGAACGAAGGAGATTTGCTCCTTTAAAAAGATGACAGCACCAATCATGGTAAATACAGGAATTAAATTAAGAAAAATAGAAGCCCTTGATGGACCAAGCTCTTGTACTCCTTTGTTGTATGCCATCAATGCGATAAGTGATGGAAATATACCGAGATATAAGGTTCCACCTATGATCGCCCAAGACCAATTAATTTGTTTGATCTCCTCCCACTCGATCGGGAGTAATGGAATAAAGAGGATAATAGCAATGACAGACATAACGAGTAATGCACCATATGTTGGGAATTTCCAAGTGTGTTGCTTAATGAAAATAGAGTAAACGGACCAACTTACCATTGCTAGTAGCATAATTAAATCTCCAATATTTATTTGGAGATTGGTAATGACCTCTAATGATCCCTTCGTGATAACAAAAAATACGCCAAATAAAGAAATAAATACACCGAATAGCTGTTTTGCTGTAAAGCGATCGCCAAATAATATGAATGCCAAAAGAAGCGTGAAAATAGGTGTAGATGCTTCTACAATTCCAGCATTAATTGTAGTAGTGTAATTTAATGCTAAATAGACAAAAATATTAAATAATACGAGACCTGTCACAGAAAGTGCTAAAATAGCTTTCCATTCCTTTTTCCAAAGGGCACGGTTGTTCTTCCATTCTCTGTATCCAAGAGGAAATATAACGAATGCTGCAATAATGTAGCGGAAGAAAGATAGTGTAATTGGTGGAATCTCTGCGGTTACTGGCTTTCCGATAATTAGATTACCAGCATAGAAGATAGCAGCCAGAATTAATAATAAATATGCCTTCATCTAATCACCTCCAATTTACCCATCATAACATGTTTATTCGAAAGTGAAAAACAAAAAACCAGTAAGCTCTGATGCAAACTGGTTTTGAGAATCACTCGTTATTTGGATCTAACTTCTTGTCTCATAAAGAGTAAATAGGATAGGGCAAAACATACAAGAGTTGCAGCAATGAGTCCAGTTAATTGAGGCCAAATTAATAAAAGACTTTGGCTCAAAGGAAGCGGACCTGCTATAGCACCTGTCGTTTGCTCAACTGTTAAAGGACCTAGGCTTCGAACAGATGGTGACATGAGTGTCGTTGTCGATTCTGTAAAAAGGTAGTTTGGAGAAATTCTCATTAAATTGAGCACCAGTCCTTGTTTACTTATTGCGTCTGATGTGCTTGCGATATTCTCAGGATTGAGAATCGACTTTGATAATAGCTCTACTAGCATTGAATAGAATAGACTAAAAAAAATCCATATTGCAATCGATGCTAATGCGGATGTAGCAGCTTGCTTGAATCGAACGGAAAACAGGATACCTAAATTAAGCCAGAAGGCAATATAGGCAATACACAAAATTAAGAAACAAATAATTCGTAAGAATTCTTCTAATGTAGGTGGAATACCTAAAATTAGAATACCGAAGGACATTACTAAAAAGCCTAATGCAAAGAACAACAGAGCATTTATAAGTAATGCTGCCGCAAATTTCCCATTCAAAACAAAATCCCTAGGTATAGGTTGTGCCATTAATCTACTTAAGGTCCCTTTATTACGTTCTGAATTAATGGCATCAAACCCAAGAGCAACACCAAGTAATGGTCCTAAAAAACCTACGAATGTAATAAAAGAAGGTAAGGTTCCATCAGAGATGGTAAAAAGCTTTAAAAATAGAAAAGCACTTCTTGCCACTTCTTTTGTTTCCTCAGCTGCGGCATCTAAGGCATCCTGAATATTTGTAATAGCAGTGTAGAGTGAACCGATACAAGTAAAGGTAATAATAAGGAGCAAAATAATTATTCTCCAGCTCGTAATATAATCTGTAAATTCCTTTCGAACGATCGCCTGGAATGCGGTCATATGACTACTTTTTTCTCTGTTCGGGATGGTAAACCATTTTTGTATGTTCCCTTTAAGAGTTTGGAGCCTCTCCACGACTATCACCTCCTTCAAAATATCGATGATAAATTTCGTCGAGGCCATAATTTTTCTTTTGTATTTGTGTTAAGGATATATTGTTCTGAACGATGATTTTCGCTATATCTGCAGATATATCATGATCCACATAAATTTCTAATTTATCTAAAGCTTGTTCAATATGATTGACACCCCTTAATGTCCGGATTTTTTCGATTAATTCAGAATCAATAGGTTCTGCTTTGACATAGATGATGAATAAATCTTCAAAAAATAATTGTTTAGCTAATTCCTCCATATTTCCTTCTGCTAAAAGCTTCCCTTTGACAAAGATGCCAACACGATCGCAAATTTGCTGTACCTGATGTAATTGATGGGAAGAAAGTAGTACAGTAATTCCATCTTCTTTATTCAATTGTTGTATTAATTTCAGTATTTCTCTAACACCTTCAGGGTCAATACCGAGGGTTGGTTCATCTAAAATAATGACTTCAGGATCTTTCATTAAGACATCCGCAAGCCCTAATCGTTGACGCATACCCCGAGAATATTTTCCTGCTTTTTTGTTTGTTGCATCTGTTAGTCCGACCCTTTGTAATAGATAGTTAGCACGTTCTTCTGCAAGTTTGCGTGACAAGCCGTTTAAGCTCGCGGTATAGAGGAGGTTTTCAAATCCAGTCATATGCTCGTAAAAGCCAAGGTCATCTGGCAAATATCCTACTCTACGCTTCACTTCAATTGGATTGGATGTAGAGTTAATTCCACAAACATGAACGGACCCAGTTGTTGGCTCACTTAATCCAAGCATCATTAAGATGGAAGTGGATTTTCCTGCTCCATTGGGTCCTAATAATCCAAAGATCTCACCTTTTTTTATCGCTAAGGAGAGGTGATCAACTGCATATTGTTCGTCATATTGCTTGGAGATTTCGTCTAGTGTAATGATCGGTGATGACATAATTATCTCCTCCCAAATTTTCTAAATATAAAGTAAAGGCCACCTATCACGATGAGAATGATAAGAATAGCTACAATGCCCCATAATGTAGAGGTTTCGACTGCTACACGAAAACTTGCATCCGAGGAAGCTTCCGCAGTTTCCGCTGTGAAGGTGGTTACATAATCCCCTGCAATGGCTTCATCCGGTGCGGTTAGTGTTGCTTTTATTGTTTTGGTTTCTCCTGCTTTTAATGAAGCAATTTTGTCTGAATTGAATTCTGATTCCCAATTAGGCGGAGTGGAAGCTTTTACGGAAATATCAGATAGGGTAGCAGTACCAGTATTTTCGATTACTAAATTCACAGTACGGGAATTTCCTGCTGTAACATCTGTGCTTAAATTTCCTTCTGGAGTACTTATTTTCAATTCGTACGAACCTGTTATAACGGCTTCTAACGTTGTTTCTGCAGAGGTAGAGCTATTAGCTGCTTTTATTGGGATGGAGTAGGTATCTGCTTTTACATTTGTCGGTGGTGTTACTTCCACTGTAATATCCTTTGATGCATTTGGTTCTAGTGCTACTGAAGTTACTGCTTTTCCATCTGCTTTAAATTGTACACCCCAGCCTTCTTTTGTTCCTGCACTCAAAGCATAGGTTTGTTCTTCAGCAGTACGATTTTTTAAGCTCACTGTATAAGAAAAGGTAGCATCAGCATGCCCCTCCATATTTGGCTGTTCCGATGTTAATTCAGTCGCAGATGTACCTTCCTCCGATACCGTTGTAATAAAAGGTAATTCTGCATAATCATCGCCTTCACCATCTGCAATAAGCGTAAATTGATAATCCGCCTTTTTAATTTCTAATGGAACGGTTACATCGAATTGGATACTTTGCTCACCATTTTCGCGTACAGATAATTGACTAATATCATTTCCACCAGCAGTAATTGTGTAGTTCCAACCTTTCGGGAGTCCTTCTACATCAAAGGTCATATTCGATATCGAACTACTTTTGTTAAGCACAGTGACGTCATAGCTTAATGTTTCTCCTGGTGTGACGGATAAGCCTGTATAAGGTGTGTAAAGAGAGATTCCACCTGCTGCTTCTACTTTTCCAATAAATAAAATAGGAAATAATAACAACACGGAACATATTAAAGATATAATTTTTTTATACATGGTTAGATCCTCCTTAAAATGATTTTTCAGTGAGTGATACGTGGAAATTACGTAGTTGGATTTGTTTTTTTGAAAAAAATTTGTACAATGTAAATAAATTGTTGATGAACTCTTAGAGGGGGGATCATGTTGGAAGAAGATCATTTGTTATTAAAACGAATGGCAGATGGACAAAAACAAGCATTTGATAGCTTCTACGAAAAATATCATATCTACATTTTTCAAATTGCTTATAAGGTTGTGAGTAATCGTAGTGAGGCGGAAGATATTTGCCACGATGTTTTTCTCGAGATTTATCAAAAAGCGATACAATACAATCCCGAACGAGGAAGTGTAAAAGCATGGATAGGAGTGAAGACAAGGTCAAGAGCAATAGATCGTTTGCGGAAAAAATCAGGTCTGTTAACAAATAAGCTCGAAGATATCCTGATGAATGCTTCTCCTTCTGCAGATCAATATGTAATAGAAAGAATGGAAAAGGAGCTACTCGTTAATGCGATGAGCCGTCTTCCAAAGGAGCAACAACAAGCAATCTATCATATGTATTTTGAGCATTTTACCCAAAAGGAGATTGCATTTAGGTATAACCGACCACTCGGTTCTGTTAAATCATCTATTCGTTATGGACTCCAAAATTTACGGAAGCAAAAATCATTACTACGTTGGTATGGTTCTAGTGGAGGTGACAAATAAATGAGCAGTAACCATTTGAAGGAAGAAAAAATCATCGACCTGCTTGATGGTAATGTTTCAGAAGAAGAAAAATTTGAAATTCAAAACCATATAAATACATGCCCAAAATGCCAAGGAGTATATAAATTTTGGCAAAATACGATGGAAAGTATGACAGATGTTTCCCCTTCTCCTTCACTAAAGGAGAGATTAGATGAATCGATCGAAAAGAAAAAAAGTCATCGTTTCATTTCATTTAAACCAATAATTCTCACCGCTAGTCTAGCAATTGTGGCTTTTCTGTTCTGGGGATTAAATGATATTGTTTACCAAAGTAATACGGTTCAACCGGAATATGAAATTTATCAAAATAATGAAATCAATGAGGAAAGTTTATTTACCAATAGTCCACATGTAGAAGTACAACAGCTTGTTTCGTTTTCCAATACTAGTAATATTGACGGTGCTTTATGGGTCAATAAAGAAACACAGGAGATGTTACTTAAAGTAAAGGGGCTAGAGGGCTTGGAGCAAAATGATTATCAGCTTTGGATCGTTGACCAGGATAATCATGCTGAAGGTGAATTATTAATGGTAGATACGAATGGTGAGGCAAAAGTATTATATCGTTTAAATGACTTATCGGAATATAAGCATATAAAAGCAAGTGTAGAACCATTGGGAGGCAGTAAAACTCCTACAGGTCCAGAAACATTCTTTGTCGATTTTGATTAGGTGAAAGAATGGATAAAGAAAGGAACCGAACTACTTAGAGCTTTTTCTTAAGGCTCTAAATATAGTTCGGTTTTTCTAGGCTCAAGGACATAACCCTACTGATGGAAAATTACCTTTTTTCTATTTCAAATAAATCGTCTAGTTTATTACTTACATAAGTATGGGAATCTCTTACCCCTAAATTATAAAAGGTTGGAGCTATTTCCCTCATAAAAAAATCTAGAAGAAATCCTGCCTGTAAATTTCCTAATTCCTCGTTATGTTCTCTTAAGTAGTAATCTTGAATGAGAGTAATAAATTCATTTCTTTCTTCATGACTCAATGTAAAGGGGGATTTCATGTTAATGACTCCTCTCATTAGGTAATGATTTCCTATAGCCTATCAACACGAGCTGTCTTTAGCAAGTTATTTCGCAGCTTTTTGCAATTTTTGAATCATTTTTAGCGATCTACCTGTACCAATTGCTACGGATTCTAACGGGTTTGGAGCAAGATGTACGGGAACATTGATTACTTTAGAAAGCCATTTTTCCATCCCTTGTAGTAATGCTCCCCCTCCAGTCAGTGTAATCCCTTGGTCTACTATATCTCCACTTAGCTCTGGTGGACAATTTTCTAATGTGTCTCGAATGGAGTTTAGAATAGCCTCTAATACTTCTTTTATCGCGTATTGTACTTCGGTAGATTTAATTTCAATCACTTTAGGTAACCCTGTTACAAGGTCTCGTCCACGAACGTCCATTGTTTTTTCATCATGTTCAATGAGGGCATGTCCGATTTCTATTTTAATCTTTTCTGCTGTGCTTTCCCCAATAAGGACATTGAAATGTCTTTTTATATACTGGATAATCTCTTCATCGATGTGATCCCCGCCAATTCGAACAGATCTACTTGCAACAACACCACCGAAAGAAATAATCCCTACCTCGCTTGTTCCGCCGCCAATATCGACAATCATACTTGCTTGAGGCTCTGCCACAGGAAGATCTGCACCGATAGCAGCTGCGATCGGTTCTTCTATTAGATGAACTTCTTTCGCTCCATAGCTTTTAATAGCATTATCAATAGCGCGTCGTTCTACAGCCGTACTACCTGATGGCGTACAAACGACAACGGTAGGCTTTCGCATAGAGATTCCAGCTTTTTTACTGACTTTCTTTAACATAGCTGTTAACATTTGAGTAGTGGAATCAAAGTCTGCAATCACGCCATTTCTTAATGGGCGAATTGGAATAATATGTTTTGGAGTCTTCCCAATCATACTTTTCGCTTCATTTCCGACAGCAACGACATTATTTGTCTTTGTATCTAGTGCCACAACGGCAGGTTCATTTAATATAATTCCTTTGGTTTTGGTATAAATTAATATATTTGCGGTTCCTAGGTCAATACCAATTTCTGTATTTGCAAACATTACGTACCCTCCATTAATTCTATATCATAAATCTCTACCTTTATAATTGTTCTATTTTTCATAGGAAATTATGACCGTATTATGGATGGAAGTTTTTGTTAATGCAAAAAAACTAACTTTAGTGTGAAATTTTAAAAGCGAAAAATTCATTATAATAAAACTTCTGTTGATAATCTAGTATAATAAAGGTAGTTAATAGCATCAGACGTGTGGATAAGATTCCTGTCTAGTCGAATGATAAAATAGATGAGTGAATAGAAGCGTGCCTAAAAAAATAATCTAGGATGATTAATATGGATGTATTTGCACAATTAGCGGAGGAAAGGATAAAAAAGCTATAGAGGAAGGGGAATTTGATCAACTAAAAGGGAGAGGGAAGCCATTAAAGCAAGATGATTTATCACACGTTCCAGAGGATTTGCGGATGGGATACCGTCTGTTAAAGAATAGTGGTTTTCTTCCAGAGGAATTACAAATAAACAAAGAATTAGTAACATTAAGAGATTTGATCAAGTCATGTGATAGCGAATCAGAAAAAAAACGTCTGGAGAAAAAACTTACAGAAAAAGAGCTACGACTAAGGATGCTTATCGAAAAACGCGGTATAAAAAAATCACCTGTGTATAGGCAATATCGTCACAAATTAGATCGTTTATCACAGCGTTAGTTCGTCCTTAGAGATGAAGGAACCTCAAAATTTGTGATATCTAAAGATAACCCTGTCTATGCATATGTCCCAATTGGCATGACAATAATATTTAGAAAATTAAAGGTGACGATAATGTTTCAAACGTTTATAGATCAAATATTAAATAAAACATCACAGCGGAATGAGAGAATAAATCGAATTAGCGAAATGCCGTTCGACAATCGTTATAGATGGATAGAAGATCTCGAAGAGTCGATGAAGTTAGATGCTCAAAGACCAAAGTCGATTCTTTTCTTTGATATAGATCGATTTAAAAATGTGAATGATATTGCAGGCCGACAGATAGGAGATCAGGTAATTGAACTAGTCGAAGACAGGATTAATGAACATCTTCCAGAAACTTGTAATTTGTATCATCTTTTTGGTGATCAATTTTTGGTGTCAATTGACAACACAGTCAGTCAGAGCTTCTCGCTTGCAAACCAGCTCATGAAAGCTATTCAACGACCAATTTTTGCGGAGAATCATGAATTCTACCTTACCGCAACGATCGGCATTAGTCATATTCAAGAGTCTGATATAAAGCCTTCTGAACATATCCATCAAGCAAGGTTCGCAGTAAGGCATGGAAAAACAAAAGGTGGAAATCAAGTAAATGAATATAAAAGCTTTATGGGAGCAATATATAATGAGTTAATCTCACTGGAATCCGATATCATAAAAGCAGTACAATTCAATGAGTTCTATCTTGTCTATCAGCCTAAGGTAGATGTTAAGACAAATAAAATGATCGGACTAGAAGCCTTATTAAGGTGGAAACATCATCAATTAGGAGAAATTTCACCATCTAGATTTATTCCGATAGCAGAGAAAATCGGTATGATCCATTCTATTGGAGAATGGGTATTAAGAGCAGTTTGTCAACAATACCTGGAATGGAAGCGTATTGGTGTTCCACCAATTTTGATTGCCATTAATGTATCTGCACTCGAGTTACAGCAACCTTGCTTTTATCATCGAGTAATCCGTATTATAGAGCAGATGGGGATGGATCCAAAGTATCTGGAGATGGAAATAACAGAAAATAGCTTTATACATAACCCAGAAGAATGTATTGAAACAATGGAAAAGTTAAGAAGTATAGGAATTTCTTTATCGATTGATGACTTTGGTACCGGCTATTCCTCGATAGGGTATTTAAAAAAATTCCCGATAGATTATCTAAAAATTGACCAATCCTTTTTGAAGGATGTATGTACGGATTCTGGAAGTGCCGAAATTATTAAATCAATGATTCATCTTGGTCATACCTTTGGTTTAAAAGTAGTAGCGGAAGGGGTAGAAGGAGAACATGCATTAAGTTTTATTCGTAATGTAGCGTGTGATTACTATCAAGGCTATTTCTATAGTCAGCCACTAGAAGCAGACAAGGTGATGGATAAGCTGCTAACAAGTTAAATCAATAACTTTTCTAGAAAATAGAGTTTTTCTAAAATATTAGGATTAACAAATTAGAATAGGTGGTATTATATGATTAATGTTTTATTTATTTGTTTAGGGAATATTTGTCGTTCGCCAATGGCAGAAGCGGTCTTTCGTCAAATAGCCAAGGAAGATGGAATGGAGAAACGCTTCTTTATTGATTCTGCTGGAATGGGGAATTGGCATATTGGAAAGCCGCCACATCAAGGGACTAGAGCTAAGCTAGATCAAATGAAAATTACATATGAAGGACAAAAAGCGAGACAAATAAATCCAAAGGATCTGGAGAATTTTGATTATATTATTGCAATGGATCAGCAAAATATCAATGATTTAGCAGAACTGGGTAAAAATTCAGAAAAAGTAGTAATCAAAAAGCTGATGGATTTCGTTGAAAATGCTAAGGAAGAAAATGTGCCGGATCCATATTTCACCAAGAATTTTGACTATACGTATGAACTTGTAAAAGAAGGCTGTGAATCATTGTATGCTTATATAAAAAGGAAGCATCTATGAGATAAATGAGAATAAGAGGTGGATAAATTATGGGAAAACAAAAACTTGTCAAAGGAATTATTTTTGGGGCAGTGATTGGAGGATTAGTATCCTTAGGGGATCGAGATACGAGAAGGTATGTTCGTTCTAAATGTCAGGTGACCAAACAAAGGGCCCAATTCTATATCAAAAATCCTTCCGATTTAGTCCGTGAGCTTAATCAATTTTATCAAAAAGGCTCCGAGCAATTATCAACAGGTTTGTCTCAAGCCCTGGAGATTTTAAATCAGCTACAAGAAATGACGAGAAAGATCGATAAAAAATGAGTCTGAACAATAGGGCGGGCTCCTCTATTCTTGCTAATGGTAAGCAATTACTCCATGAGATTATTGATGATGATGTTCCGGGGCTTGGGGCTCAGCTCGCCTATTTTCTTTTGTTATCATTATTTCCTTTTATGATTTTTTTAGTAACACTAATCGGATATCTACCGTTTGATGATATTAGTGTCACAAATCTTATTTCTAAATACGCACCTGAAGAAATTATGACACTTATCAATAACAATCTAACACAAATCATGAATAGTCGTAATGGAAGCTTGTTGTCGATTGGTATTATTGGGACATTATGGTCTGCGTCGAATGGAATTAATGCCTTGATTCGTTCATTTAATCGTGCTTACGATATTGAGGAAGAGCGCCCTTTTTTCATCACTCGTTCAATTGCGATTTTTCTTACGATTGTAATGCTTTTAGTTATTTTGGTCGCCTTTATTCTACCAATCTTTGGGCGGGCGATTGGTGTTTATATTTTCTCCTTTATGGGATTATCCGATGATTTCATAAATCTGTGGAATACGCTAAGGTGGGTAATCTCCTCTGTTATTTTTTTTATTGTTTTAATCGTTCTTTATCGTTTAGCTCCTAGTAAAAAGGTATACTTTAAGCATATATATGTTGGAGCAATTTTTGCTACGGTAGGTTGGCAGTTAACCTCTCTGGCCTTTTCGTATTATGTTTCTACATTAGGTAATTATTCTGCAACCTATGGAAGTCTTGGTGGTGTTATCATTTTAATGATTTGGTTTTATTTATCTGGAATTATCATTATAATAGGCTGTGAAATTAATGCATTTTATGAAAAGAAACGGATGTCTAAAAGCTAGGCATCCATTTTTTCATTTCTGTTATTGCTTATTCTTCTTCAATAATCGTAGTCCATTTAGAATAACAAGTATGGTACTGCCTTCGTGACCAATGACACCTAATGGCAAATTAATTGCCTGAAGGAAATTGGAGGCAATGAGTGTAAGGATAACTGCAATGGAAAAGAGAATATTTTGTTTAATAATTCGATTCATTTTTTTGGATAGTTTAATAGAATCTACTATTTTAGGTAGGCTGTTTTTTACCAGAACCATATCTGCTGTTTCTAATGCCACATCCGTACCAGCCCCCATAGCAACACCTAAGTTAGCAGTAGCAAGTGCAGGAGCATCATTAATTCCATCTCCGATCATCGCTATCTTGAAACCACTATTTTTCTCTTGTTTAATTGCATCTACCTTATCCTCTGGTAAACAATTAGCCCTAAAATCATGAATATCAATTTCTTTTGCTATTTCTTGTGCTGTTTGCTCATTATCTCCTGTTAACATGATGGTTTTGATTCCTAATTGCTTTAATTCATTTACTGCGTCCATAGCCTCTTGTCTTAGCTTATCCTGAAGAACGAATAATCCAAGAATTTCTTCATTTCTTTTTACAAAAATGACTGTTTTCCCCAACCATCTGTCACTTGAAATATTATGTTTTTGGACAAATTGCTCCACACTAGCATCACCCACAAGTCGCGTATTCCCTATTAGCCAATGCACATCACCTACTTTAGCTTGAATTCCTTTTCCATCAAGATGAGTGATATCTTCTATTTCTATCGCTTTGATCTCCGTTTGCTCTTCACACCAATTAGAAATAGCGTGTGCAAGTGGATGATTGGAATACCTTTCGACCGAATAAATGATTTCGATAAGACGTTGGTCAATATGTTCGAAAAATGTATTTGTTACGACAGGTTTCCCTTCTGTTAAGGTTCCTGTTTTATCAAAGGCAATTGCGTCGATCTCCCCTAATGTCTCCAAATGCGCCCCGCCTTTAAACAAAACACCATTTCTTGCACTACTAGAGATAGCGGACAAAGTTGCAGGCATAATAGATGCAACTAGTGCACATGGAGATGCTACTACAAGTAAAATCATAGCTCGATAGATCGTATCATTCCAAGACCAGTCTAATAAAAAATGAGGGATAACCATCATCATCGCAACCATCCCAAGGACTACTTTCACATAACTGTTTTCAAAACGTTCAATAAATGCCTGAGAGCGTGATCTTTCCGCTTGCGCTTGTTGTACTAACTGAATGATTTTTTGAAATAAAGTTTGCGATGGAAGGGTATGAATACGAACAGTTATATTACCATTTAGGTTGATTGTACTTGCAAAGACGGCTTCTTCTTTTGATTTGGTAACAGGAAGTGATTCTCCTGTAAGGGCACTTTCATCAACCGATGTATGTCCTTTAACAATTAAACCATCTGTTGGAATTCGTTCTCCTGCCTTTATTAAGATGTGGTCACCTATTTTTAAATTAGCGACAGGTACTTTTTGTACTTTATTATTTAATAATAGGTTCGCAGTCTCAGGTTGCAAGTCCATTAATGCCTTTAATTCATGACTACTTTTGTTTTCGGTATAGGTTTCTAGTGCACCAGATAGAGCAAAAATAAAAATTAAAATGGCCCCTTCTGTCCAATGACCAATCGAAGCAGAGCCGATTGCAGCTAACACCATTAAAAGTTCTACATTCAGTTTCTTTTCTTTTATCGTTTCGATTATTCCTTCTTTGGCCTTGGCATATCCACCAACGATAAATGCGGTAAGTAAGAGAATAATGGATGGTGTTTCGGAAGGTGTTTCATGAAAAATCCATGCAAGCAATATTAGAAGACCACTAGTGAGAGCCATGATTAGCTCAAGGTGTGTTTTTAATTTTTTGCTAATGACAGAAAAAGAAAAAGGAATACCAATAGAATTTTCAAAAAACATCTTAATATAACTCATCATTTTGCCTCCTAACGAGAATGAAATTCATTCTTATTATTTATAATTATTATAAATTAATAATTAATATAATTATAAATTAATTATGACAAAAGTCAATAGGTTCATTCCTTAACTTGTGATTAATGTGTAACAGTTAATTTTTGGTGATAAATACAGTGAATTAAAATGTTGAAATATAAAGCATAAACTGTTATCTTTTAAATTAAGAAAAATATATAACAACTTAAAGGGGTGGCGAAAAATGAAGAGATTTTATTTGTTTATTGCTATTTTAGTAATGATGGTTCTTTCTGCCTGCGGAACAGGTAATGAAAAAGAGGAGGCTTCAGCAACGAAAGAGGATGCTGTCTGGAGTGGGATCGAAAAAAGAGGTAAAATTATTGCTGGGACATCTGGTACATTAGTTGGAGCTTCTACATATGAGGAAGGTACAGACAAATTAACAGGATATGACGTAGAGCTGATGCGCGAGATAGGTAAGCGATTAGGGCTTGATGTTAAGTTTGAAATCATGGGAATTGACAGTATGCTACCGGCTATCCAAAGTGGAAGAATAGACGTTGCTGTAAATGATATTGAGATAACAGACAAACGAAAAAAACAATTTGCATTTTCTAATCCATATAAGTATTCCTACACGACAATGGTTGTTCGTAAAGAAGATAATTCTGGAATAAATAGCTTAGAGGATTTAGAAGGAAAGCGTGCTGGTGGTGGAGCAACAACAATTTTTAGTCAAATTGCGGAGCATTTTGGTGCAGAGGTTGTCACCTATGGGAATGCACCAAACGAGGCATATTTAAGAGATGTGCACAATGGGAATACAGACGTGATTGTCAATGACTATTATTTATCAAAATTTGGTGTAGCGGCATTCCCAGAGTTTGATATAACCCTTCATCCAGATTTGAAATTTCATCCAACAGAACAAGCTGTGGTAATGGATAAAGAAGCAACGGTATTACAAACAAAAATAAACGACGCATTGCAAGAGATGCGTGAAGATGGTACATTATCTGAATTAGCAATAAAATTTTATCAAGAGGATGCCTCTAAAAAACCTGAAGGTGAAATTGAGGAGATTGAAGGTCTTGATCTATAAGGTGTGAAATATAAATGCAAGATTTTTTTGATGTCAAACTAGCATTAGAAAATTTACCATTTATTTTAGGCGGGCTCCCGATGACTATTGCTGTCTCATTCGTAGCAATGGGATTAGGGCTCGTGCTAGGGCTATTTATTTCCTTAGCTAGAAGCTCAGAATATCTTATATTGCGTTATCCGGCTAGAGTCTATATTTCTTTTATGCGCGGAACACCAATTCTAGTGTTTTTGTTTATTTTATATTATGGATTACCAATGGTTGATTTAAATTTATCGGCATATCTAGCTGCAGTTTTAGGGTTTGGCCTTAATAGTGCTGCATATATTGCTGAGGTAATTCGTTCTTCCTTAAACAGCGTACCAAAAGGACAGTGGGAATCGGCAAAGGCTCTTGGATTTAATTATTGGCAAACATTAATGAAAATTATATTACCACAAGGAACGAGAATTGCAATGCCACCGTTGACCAATGTTTTTTTAGATTTAGTAAAGGCAACCTCTCTGGCTGCAGTTATTACAGTGCCTGAACTTTTCCAAAAGGCGCAAATTGCAGGTGGTCGTACATTTGATTCCTTAACGATGTATATATTAGTTGCCCTTATATATTGGCCGCTTTGTATTATCATTGCCTATTTTCAAGAAAAAATGGAAGAGCGTTTTAGTAGATATGTGAAATAGAGGGACAAATCAATGATTTGTTCTTTTTTTCACATTTAAGATACATACAATTACTTATGATTAGTGAATTCCCTTTATGGCGTAAATGAACAAGAAAAAAACTTGATCACAAAAAGGAAATATAGTCAACAGGGTAAAGGCTACACTGTATAATTAGCATGCACTATTTCTCTAACATAACTATTTTCCCATTTTTCCTTTAGAAAAATTGGCTTAAATAGCTATGATTGCGTCTCCAAGTTGCTTTACTATATAACTAACCAATTGGTTGTTAGTATTTCAATGGTTTGATGAAGGGTGGGGCGTTATGCTAAAGGTTGCTGTTGTAGGAGTTAACAAAATCGGGAAGCTTCATTGCCAATTTTATCATCAACATAATGACACTGAGCTCGTAGCCGTTTGTGATTTGATTAAGAATCGTGCACAGCAAATGGCAGAAACGTATCATACAGCATGTTATACGGATCTAGAAAAAATGCTCGAAACTGAGGAAATTGATATTGTAAGTATCGCGACTGCAGGGGTAGAAAACGGTAGTCATCATTTTAAGCCGGCTATGACTGCAATTAAAGCAGGAAAAGATGTGTTAGTGGAAAAGCCAATATCTAATAGTATCGAGGAAGCACGTGAAATGGTGCAATTTGCAACACATCAAAATGTACGTTTTGTATGTAATTTAAACCATCGATTTGTCCCTATAGCTAGTAAAGGAAAGAATTTAATCGACAATGGTAGTCTAGGAGCTTTATTATTTCTTAATATGAAGTTAACGATCCAAAATCCAAAGGACATGACAGAGTGGTTCCATATGAGGGCATTGCATCCACATTCAATTGATGTTATGCGTTACTTTGGAGGAGAAATACGTCGTGTACAATCTTTTATGACAAAAGCTCCCGAGAGAAACACATGGTCTACTGTTTCGATAAATATGGAATTTGCTTCAGGAGCAGTTGGTCATCTAACGGGAAGCTATGACATGTCTAGAATTCATCCGATTGAATATTGCGAAGTTGGTGGAACGAAAGGTCGTTTTGAAATAGACAATGTGTTCGAACGATTACTGTTTTTTCCACATAACAGAGATGAGATACTTGTGGAACATAATTCTATTTTTTTAGATATTGGAAGCTTCCATGATACCTTTTTGTATCGTTTTGCTGATTTTATCCAACAGGTAAAAGAAGGTGTACCACCTGCTGAAATGAATGCCTCTAGCCATGATGCTCTTGCTGTACAGGAAGTGATCGAAGCCGCTATTCAATCTCAAAAAAATGGTGGGGAAGTAGTGGATATTTCAAATGTCCAAGGAAAATCAAATGTCCAAGGAAAATCAAATGTTTAACTTATAAAATGTAAGCGATTACACGATTCGACAAAAACTATTTTATAAAAGGAAGTGAAAAAATGGGGCGTGTTAATTATCTTACGGTAATAGTTTGGTTTTTACTATCTTCGTTTCTTCTTTTCGGGTGTAGTAGCTCAAATGAAGAAATAACAACTGATGAAAAAGAGAGCACAGAAGGTGAGGCAAGTAATGAAGAAATGACAGAAATTACATTGTTAATGGGAGAGGCAGATGATACGGAAGGTTTTAGAGCGGTAATGGAGGCGATGGAAGAGGATATTGGGATCAAAACAAAAATTGAATTACGTCCAGGAGGACCAGAAGGAGAAAATATTGTAAAGACTCGTCTCGCCACTGGGGAAATGTCGGATATTTTATTATTTAATTCTGGATCATTGTTAATGGCATTAAATCCGGAAAAATATTTTGTCGATTTGTCGGATGAGCCATTCGTTGACAAAATAATGGATTCTTATAAAGAGGTAGTGAGTGAAGAAGGAAAAATATACGGTATTCCAGAAGGATCGAGTCAAGTAGGAGGCTGGTTATATAACAAGCGTGTCTATGAGGAACTAGACTTAGAGGTTCCGAAAACATGGGATGAATTAATGGAGAATAATGAAAAAATTAAGGAAGCTGGTAAAGTACCTGTCATCGGTACCCATGGTGAAATTTGGACTTCTCAATTACCGATTCTTGCTGATTTCTACAATGTGCAAGCAGAGGTGCCAAATTTTGCAGAGGAATACACTGCTGGAAAGGCGAAATTTTCTAATACTCCAGAAGCTCAAAGAGGATTTGAAAGAATACAGGAATTATATGAGCGCGGTTTTATGAATGAGGATTACACTGTTGCAGAATATGGTCAAGGTAGACAAATGTTGGCGGAGGGGGAAGGAGTTCATTATCCAATGCTAACCCAAGTATTAGAAAATATAAATGAAGATTTCCCTGAGCTAGTAAATGATATTGGTATTTTCCCACAGCCTAGTGATGACCCTAGTATTAATGGGTTTACTGTTTGGATGCCGAATGCATATTTAATTAACAAAGATTCAGAAAAGGTGGAAACAGCAAAAAAATGGATGGACTATTTCCTGTCAGATAAGGCAATAAAGCTTTACGAAGAAAACTCGAAAAGTATTGGACCGTACGTCATAGAGGGTGTTGAGCTTCCAGAGGATTCGTATACTGCGGTAAAAGACGTAGTGCCTTACTTTGAGTCAGGGGATGTCGCACCTGCATTAGAGTTTGTCTCTCCAATCAAAGGGCCGAACTTGCCCCAAATATGCACAGCTGTAGGCACTGGACAAATGACAGCAGAAGAAGCTGCTGAAATGTACGATGATGATGTTGAGAAACAAGCGAAACAATTAGGGATGGAATGGGACTAAGGTAATCATGAAACAGTTATTCCCGTTCTGACTCTAAAGGAATTTTACTTTCTGATAGAAAGGAGCTGACATAGATGAATAGTTCGGCCAAGAAAATGTACCCATTCGTTTTTCTCATTCCTGCCGCACTTGTTTATTGTACTTTCTTCTTGTTTCCAACATTAATGGCGTTCTTCTACAGTATGACATGGTGGACATTAGATGATTGGGAATTTATTGGTTTTGAAAACTTTGTGCAGTTTTTTCAAGAGCCTTCCTTAAGAATTGGGTTCCGTAATACATTGATTTATGCTTTCACGACAATGGGCGGAAAGGTGATACTTGGTTTATTCCTTGCAGTATTCCTATGTTCAAAAATAAAGAATAAAGATTTTCTTCGTTCTATTGTATTCTTCCCTGCATTGTTAAGTACGATTGCTGTAGGTTTTACTTTTAGCGCATTAATGCACCCAACAGATGGGATTATTAATAAAGCATTATCATTAGTAGGGATAACAGGACCTAATTGGCTCGGAGATGCAAAGATAGCATTATTATCAGTTGCGATGACAGATATATGGAAAGGGGTTGGGATTGCTACTGTTATTTTTATTGCAGGGATTATGGCGATACCAAATCATTATTATGAAGCATTAAAAATAGATGGTGGGAATGCGTTGCAATCGTTTTTTTACATTACCTTACCACTTTCACGACCAGCCTTAAATACTGTAATCATTCTAGCATTAATCGGTGGATTGCGAACCTTTGACTTAGTATGGGCGATGACTGGTGGTGGGCCAGGCTTTAGCTCTGACCTTTTAGCATCGATTGTCTACAAACAGTATGCAAGTGGCTTTTTCGGTCTTGCAACTGCAGGTAATGTCCTATTGTTTTTGTTTGTTGGTTTTATAGCTTTCCCAATCTTCAAACTGCTTAATCGGAAAGAGGTGGACCTATGAGTGGGAAACAAGAAGGGGTTATAGAACAAGCAACTACACGATTAGAAACAAAGAAAAAAGCTTCGAAGAAGTGGTTTTTGTTTGAGACTTTCGCTGTTTTATTTGCTGCTATCTTTTTTGGAATTCCATTTTATTTTGTGATTATTAATTCCTTTAAAAATAGTGCAGATGCAGCGAAATTGAGCCTAGCATGGCCAGAGGCATTTCAATTTTTCGCCAACTATAAGGAAGTATTAACATTAAATGACGGGGTCGTATTGAGGGCATTTTTGAATAGCTCTCTTATTACAATCGCATCGATTATAATCATCATTTTTATTTGCTCGATGGCAGGCTTTGTATTATCACGCAGACAAGGAATGGCAAAAAAACTCAATTACGTGATTCTAATGGGGCTGATGATTCCTCCAACCATTGTTCCTACTATTTGGGTGTTACAACAGTTAGGACTTTTTAAGTCATTTCCAGGCATTATTTTACTAGAATCTGCGTTGCACTTTTCATTTGCTTGTTTATTGTATACGGCCTTTGTTGCTACCATTCCACGAGAACTTGATGAAGCAGCATTGATGGATGGATGTGGGCCATTTCAATTATTCTTTAAGATTATCTTTCCATTATTAAAGCCAGTAACTTCTACGGTTATCGTATTATCTTCCATACAGATTTATAATGACTTTGAAAATATGCTCTATTTCTTTCCAGGTGCGGAAAATGCCACCGTCCAACTAACACTTTATAACTTTACGGGTGTTTATGGAACATCTTATCACTTATTGTTCGCAGACGTATTGTTGATTTCCATCCCACCGTTAATCTTGTTTATTTTCTTCAATAAAAAAATAGTAGATGGAATGACTGCTGGGGCAGTGAAAGGCTAAAAGGGGTGTCGTAAATGACCTAGTGAAAGGCGTAATAAGCTATGCGGGGCCTATTGCCACCTTATATGCTAGGAGTAGTAGTCTAATGAAGGAGGAGAAAAAATGAAATTAGGCGTTAATTCCGTTCTTTTTAGTGGATACGATCTAAAGACAGCCATTCGATACATCAAATTTTGTGGCTATGACGGTATCGAACTATCATCTATTGTAGGCATGGTGGAGCATTTGACAGATACAGCAAGTGATGCAGAACTTGCTGAAATAAGGAAAATGGTAGAAGAGGTTGGACTTGATCTTTATTGTGTCGAGGCTGCAACAAATATACTTGTTGCCGAGAACCGTGAACGAACCAAAAGAGTTTTTGAACGTGCCGCCAAACTGGGAATTCCGATGGTAACAACAGGAAGTGGTGGAAAGTCTGATGATGAAGAAAGCACAGAAGATTCCATCCGAGCGATTGAAGAATTAACACAGGCAGCAAATGATATGGGTATACAATATGCATTAAAATTACACTATGGGCAAAGTATTTACAATACGAAAACAGCTCTTCGGTTGATGGATGAAGTGAAACATTCAGCATTAGGATTGAATTTTGATGCTACCCATGTTGGTCGTGTGGGAGACGATCCAGTCGAAGCATTGGATGTTCTGTCAGATCATATTATTCATTCACATATCCGTGATACCTTTATGGAACAACTACAGATTGCTTCCCCTGAATTTCAAACAGCAGGTAGGGGAACCGTTCCACTAAAAGAAGTGGTGGATAAAATGACGGAGGTCGATTATCAAGGGGCGACAGTATTAGAGATAATTGGAGCAAAGGACTACGAATTACCTGAGATTACGGCGATTGCCGCAGAAAGTAAAGGATACTTACAGCGTTTAATCGAAGAGGCGAAGGAAAAGAGGGGGGAATTCCAGTGTTAAAAGTAGCAGTTGTCGGTGTTGGTAATATCGGAAAAATACATTGTAAATATTATAGTGAAAATCCAGATGTAAAATTGGTTGCGGCATGTGATTTAATCGAAGAGCGTGCACAAGCTATGGCTAATCTGTACGGAATCCAGGCGTATCAAGATATGGCGACAATGCTGAAGGAAGAGGAAATAGATATTATAAGTATTGCTACAGCGGGAGAGGAAAATGGTGGAGATCATTATACTCCTACCGTAATGGCAATAGAAGCAGGAAAAGATGTGCTCGTGGAAAAACCCATTTCCAATAATATCGAAAAAGCTCGCGAAATGGTTCGACTTGCCTCTCAGAAGAATGTTCGCCTAGTAAGTAATTTAAATCATCGTTTCGTTCCAGTAGCTTATAAAGGCAAAGAATTAATCGAAAAAGGTGATTTAGGCACAATACTTTTCGTAAATATGAAACTAACGATCCAAAACCCGAATGAAACAAGTCCATGGTTCCACTTACGGGCACTTCATCCACATTCGATTGATGTGATCCGTTATTTTGCAGGTGATATTAAACGAGTGCAAGCTTTTATGACAAAGGCACCTGGGCGAAATATTTGGTCAACCGCTTCCATTAATCTAGAGTTTGCCTCTGGCGCTGTTGGTCATTTGACTGGTAGTTATGATATGTCTGGTCGTCATCCGATAGAATACTGTGAAGTGGCTGGGAATAAAGGGCGATTTGTTATTGACAATGTCTATGAAAATTTCACGTATTATCCACATGAGAATGAAGAATTACTAGTTTTGCGGAATTCTATCATGACCGGTGTTGGTAGTTTTCAAAAGACATTTAAAAATAGATTAGACCATTTTATCAAGCAAATATTAGATGAAGTAGAACCCGACAATATGGAAGCATCAGGTGTGCATGCACTCGCTAGTCAGGAAGTAATCGAAGCAGCTATTCAATCACAAATGGCAAATGGTAAGGTTATGGAAGTTCCCAAAATAGATAAGGAAATTTAACATAAACCATAGCATGAATTCGTAAGCGTATTCGATTAAACGAACAATAAGATTGTCTAAAATCAGTGGGGACGACGAAGCCCCCACTGATAAAGGTCTCCTATTATCAGCGAATAATTAATTATTTTGTGAATTAGCTTGGCAAATTCTAACGAGTAAAAAAATGATTGTGAAAGGAGTGGGATGTGAATTGAGGATAGAAAGCAGTTTGTATATGGAAGAAGAAGAGTTTCCATTCTGGATTGACCATACTGTTCATACAACCCGTAACACACCACCAATACACGCACATGATTTTATTGAGTTAGTTTATGTCACAGAAGGCGAGGCGGAGCATCTTTTTGAAGGGGAGCACTATCCATTATCAAAAGGGGATGTCTTCATCATTAATCCTGGGGAAGTACACACCTATCAAGTCAAACCAAATAGTGAATTAGGGATTGTTAATTGTCTTTTCATGCCTAGCTTATTTAATGAAGCATGGTTACGTGGACTAGGAATATCTGAATCGATGGACTATTTCTATGTACATCCATTTTTAGAAAAATGCGAACGATTCCATCGTTGCTTAAAATTAAGAGGACAAGAGGCAGAAGATATTCGAGCTAAGTTAGAAGAACTTGCAGACGAATTTAAAAGTAAAAGAAAGGGATATTCTCCTTTAATTCGCCTACAACTAGTACAGTTGCTTATTGTATTATCGAGAATCTACGTAAGACAAAACGTTATTACAGAACCATTAAATGTTAAAGCACATGAAAGGAAAATGTTTATACAACGGATTTGCGGTTATTTGGAAAGACATTACGATCAGAAGATAACCATTGCTAGTCTATCTGAACTATTCAATATTAGTACTCGTCATTTGAATCGAACTTTCAAGGCGGAGACAGGAAAGACAGTTATTGAGTTTATTCATCACATTCGGATTACAAGAGCAATGAAATTGTTAACAGAGACGAATGAAAAGGTAATTTGGATTGCGATGGACGTAGGTTATGATGATCCGGCATTTTTCACTCGATTATTTACGAGGAAGGTCGGTTGCTCACCTGGAAAATATCGTGATCAAAGTAATGTAGAAACCTTACAAAGTGATCTGCCAGGCTGTTAATCAATTGTATAGGGAGGATTCTATAATGAAAAAACCGAATGTTATTATGTTTGGTATCGATAGTTTAAGACGTGATTATATGAGTAGTTACGGATATCATCGCTTGACTACACCACACATGGACAAAATTGCAAGTGAAGGAGTGTTATTTGAAAATCATTTCAGTCCGAGTATACCGACTACGCCAGCATATGCTTCTATGCTTACAGGTATGGATTGCTTTGGTACGGATGTTGTGGCGTTAAGACATCAAGGAGGCCTAGGAAATCATGTGAAAACATTACCAGAAATTTTGGCGCAACATGATTATAATACAACATGTATTGGTTTTACCAATAACCCTTCTTCAAGAGGATTTCAAAAATACTTAGAATATGAAGCATGGCAGCCTGACGAAACAGGAAGATGTCCAAAAGCCGAAAATTTGAATGAAGTAGCTATTCCTGAATTAAAGCGGCTGAATAAAGAAGATAAACCATTCTTTTTATTTTTAAGACATATGGATCCTCACTCACCGTATTTGCCACCAAGACCATTTGAACGCATTTTCTATGATGGTGATGAAAAAGATCCAACCAATCAATCGATGGAACCTGTGTATAACTTTAAACCACATGCAGACTTTTTTAAGTCATGGATTCCACAAGGAGTTACCGATCAACGCTATGTATGCGCCCAATACGAAGGCGCTATAGCCTATATGGATGCATGTATTCAGCATATTTTTACTACGGTAGAAGAGTTAGGAATTGAAGAAGAGACATTGATCGTGTTGACATCAGATCACGGTGAGACATTATATGAGCATGAATGCTTTTTTGATCATCATGGCATGTATGACAATTGTTTAATTGTTCCCCTCATTCTTAAGTTCCCTGGACAATTAACGGAAGGAAAACGTATCACAGATACTACGGTGATCCAAGATATAACACCAACTATTTTAGAGTTATTAGGGATTGAAACAGATATTGCTTTTAATGGACAAAGTCTAGCCCGTGCTATAAAAGGGGAGGAATTGGCACCAATAGCAGAGTTTTATATCACGGAATGTACATGGATGAGAAAGCATGGCTGGCGTACACCAGAATGGAAGCTGATCCAAGCATTGGAGCCAGATTTTCATTTTAAACCAGAAATAGAATTATATCATTTGGTGAAGGATCCTGAGGAAATTCATAATCTAGCTAGTGAAGAACCTGAAATGGTAAACGTTTTACAGCAAAGAATGAAAAATTATATTGCTGAACGTGAAGCAGAGACCGGAAGGGTAAATCCTATCTATACAAATATTCATTATCACGGATTAGAGGAAGGACCACTAAAATCTTCTCAAGAAGCTTATGATAAGTTATATCTTGGTTCGATATCCAATGCACGAAAGATTCAAGCCAAATAAAGAGACTGGGACAATAGGGGAGAATGAGAACCTGAACCAGCTTGACTCTGCCACTTTGCAAAGTAAGCAGAATGCTGTGCACAAATATTAATGTTCGTATTTTTCTTCTTCCTACTCTTTTGTCCCGTTCTCTAAAAGGAGGGAAGCTTATGGGGACTTTTGGTATACTTAAAATTCCTGAATGGATAATAAAGTTCATCTATGTTAATCTGTTATGGATTAGTTTTTCTCTAATAGGTTTGTTTCTGTTTGGTTTGATACCAGCTACTATTTCCATGTTTGCGATTTTTCGAAAATGGATCATGGGTGATACAGACATTCCAATACTAAGGAGTTTTTGGTTGTTTTATAAAGAGGATTTTATAAAGAGTAATTTGCTGGGGCTGATTCTGTTTGTTGTTGGAATCACTTTATATATTGATTTTCAATTGCTTCAGCATGCCAGTAATAATGCTTGGATAACGATTATCTCTTACGTAGTTGCCGTGTTAACCTTTATGTATATCTTAACAGCCTTGTACGCATTTCCGGTTTTTGTTCATTATAAAATGTCCGTTATCAGCGTGTTAAAACACTCCTTTTTAACGATGATCGTATCTCCCCTTTCTACATTGATGATAGCTGCCGGAAGTATTATACTATACTTATTGCTCAGGAATTTCTTAGGGCTAGTGGTTATGATAGGACCTAGTCTATTTGCCTTTTTAGTGATGTTTTCTGCATATCAGTCCTTTTCTAATATTTGGCGATTAAAAAGCGTTTAAGTAGTGAGAAATGAATATAATAATAGATCATCTAGTCTTAAAGGATTAGATGATGTTTTGTTGGACAGGAGTAATTCCATTCGACGTTTATTC
The DNA here is from genome assembly GCF_003176895.1 of Gracilibacillus dipsosauri. Lineage (GTDB taxonomy): Bacteria > Bacillota > Bacilli > Bacillales > Amphibacillaceae > Gracilibacillus > Gracilibacillus dipsosauri. The sequence continues at coordinate 129,864 of NZ_QGTD01000020.1, read as the reverse complement.
CTTCACGTCGAATAGAATACTCGTTTATTTTTGTAAAAGTTTCTCGAGTCTTTTGGAGGAAGGATTCTTTAACCAATCCTCCCAGGTTAGCCCTACATACCTTAGAATTTCTTCAATTCTTCTATGGAAGGGAAGACCTTCTTGTTCCAGTTGCATTTCCATCGGGTCTTCTTGCCCTTCTAAAATGCTCTCGATCCAATTATCTAGTTGATTCTCTAGTTTGTCTGCAATCTGAGGATGAGAATGTATTAGATTTACTGTTTCTTGTGGATCGTGGTGCAAATCATATAATTCCCTTGGTGGACGAGAGAAGGGGCCACTGTCTCTTGTACGAATCAATTTGAAACGATCATTCCTTACACCTCTTGCTGCTTGCCATGCACATTCACTTAAATAGATAGTGGACTCTGTTCCGTTAGTTTCCCCCAACATAGACGGCCATAAACTTTTACCATCAATGTCTTTTAGTAATGTGGAAGATAAATCAATTGCTTCCAAGATCGTAGGCATCAAGTCGACTTGTTGAACCATTCCTTTTACTCTTCTTCCTTCAGGGATTTGGTTAGGCCATCTTATAATCAATGGAACTTGTACGGTTGTATCATATAGGCCACAATGATCCCAGTAGATGTCATGTTCTGTTAAACTTTCCCCGTGATCACCAAAAATAATAAGCATTGTTTCTTCCTTAATATTCAGTCTCTCTAAATAGTCATCTATTTCCCTTAATTTATCATCTAAGTAGCGTACTTCTGCATCATATAATGCATTGACGTATTCAGCATCTGTGACAGGACCTAATAAGTCAAAATGATGATGTTTAAAAAAAGGATAGGCTAAATGACTATAGGCTGGTTCCATACTCTTGTTTTGTTTATCATAAGGGTCTTTGCTGAAATCATAAAAATTTTTCACATATTCTTTTGGAGGTAAGTATGGAGTATGAGGATCCCAGTAATGAAGGAATAGAAAAAAGTCTTCATCTTTGTGCTCCCTGAGCCAAGGTTTCGCCAGTTCATTTATCGTGGCACCGTCGATCCAACGTCTATTTCCAACACTATTAATATAGTAACGAAATCCTCGTGCAAACCATTCTTTTAATTGGTATAAGTTATCTACAGCACCAGTTGTAAATCCAGATTGGCGTAACATAGTGGGTAGCCATTGTGTAGATTTAGAAAGGATACTTAGTTGTGATCCGTGCGAGACTACTCTTGTTCGCAGTCCTACTTTTCCAGTGAAAATGGATGTATGAGCAACTTCTGTTGGTATATCAGATGCAAATGCTTTTTCAAACAGCACGCCTTCTGAGGCAATTTGATCAAGATAAGGACTTGTTGGTTTACTATATCCATAGCAACCTAATCTGTTTGCTCTGAGAGAATCAAGTGAAATCATGATGATCTTCAAAAAGACAACCCCCTTCTTCTTGTCATGATATCTTCATTCTAGCTAGATTAGATCTTGTTATCGACACGGATCAAGCCATGTTCATGGTCAATTGCGCCAAGATGGCTCTAAATTTTTTAAAGTAATTCTCTCTTGTTGATGATAAAATGAAAAAAGAAAATCTTACTATAGAAAGGAGATAATTCTATTGATAAACATTCAATTAATGAATGAGCAGGATTTTGACTTTTTCACAGATATGTTATACGAGTCGTTTTACATTCCAGAAAATAAGCCTTCCAAGGAAGTGTTATTAACTTCATCCCAGTTGAAAAAATACAGTGAAGGTTGGGGGAGAGAAGGGGATAGAGCCATTATTGCTTATACGAATGAAGGTAATCCTATCGGGGCAGCTTGGTATCGTTTATTTACAAAAGAAAACCAAGGTTACGGCTATATCGATGAACAAACTCCTGAATTAGGTATTGCGATTAGTAGTGAAGGAAGAGGAAAAGGAGTTGGAACCATACTCATGAAAAGTTTAATCAAGTCGGCTAATGATGATGGTTTTTCCTCCTTATCACTAAGTGTCGACCCAGATAATTTAACAGCATTACACTTATATCAAAAATTAGGATTTCAAAAATGCGGTGAGTCTGGGACTTCTTGGACAATGGTTTTAGCCATTAATAGACCCCATCTTAGATGAGCATTTACTGTTTTATACCGATAACTCGCAGCCTTTTATAATCTGCTACCCATTTTCCATCGATATACAACTTATCTTTTACTTCGGCTTCAATACTTTCTAGTGTTTTCACCATCGCTTGTGTATCCATATCTATAAACATATTAGAAGCGAACATTTCGATCCAATTTCTTAAGCCATCCTCACCATGAAGAACGGTAGGTCGATCAAAGTGATGAGCAAATACAACTCGAAATCCTACTTTCTCCATTAGAGCAGAGTATTGACCAATACTAGGAAAATACCATGGGTAACGATCAGAATTCTCACTAACTTTTAAATGTTTTTTCAATTGGTCAGTTATAGTTTGAACATTACCTTGACCACCAAATTCTGCTACAAATCTTCCTCCAGGCTTTAAAGCATGGTGAATGTTGCGAAGGGCTATTTCAGGTTGTTTTACCCAATGAAGGGTAGCATTGGAAAACACAGCATCAAACTCATTGGAATAGTCCAGTTGTAGGATATCTTGTACTTGGAAATGAATATTAGGATATTTTGCTCTTGCTTTGTTGATCATATTTTCCGATTGGTCGACTCCGATGACATTTGTCCCGTATTTCGAGATTCTCTCAGCTAAATCCCCTGTACCACAGCCTAAATCAAGAATATTTTCCCTTTTCCTTGGTGCTAAAAGATCAATGACATCCTCTCCGAATTTTGAGACAAATACATGCTTTTGGTCATATAATGTTGCATTCCAAGAGTCAATCGCCATGAAACCCCTCCCACTTAAAATTATAAATAGTATATAAGTAATAAAAAAAGTTTTCAATCAACTTCCAATCGATAAAGCAATATTTAGCCATTTTGGAAGGAGTTTTGAGTATGTATAGAGAATAAGCTATTTAAGGGGGAAAAACAATAAAAAGTTTTTTCGGGAGGTTCCTTTTATGAATAAACAAGTAAACAGCGTGAACTATAAGTGAATTTTATAATGCTTAGAAAGTTCCCTTCAATGAAACTTGTTTTTGAATAATATAGGATGATCCATCATATGCTATCTTAAAATTGTTTGGTTTCGAAATAGGTACAACTGTTATAAAGGTAGGTTGATTGGATTGAATATCGCGGACATCATGACAATTATTGGTTTTATCTTTGTTACGGTAATATTGCTTGTTCTAATCGTGATGGGAATCTATCTATACCTAATAGACCGATCGCAAAAACAACACCCTGTACTAAGAAATTATCCTGTAATCGGACGTATCCGTTACTTTTCTGAAAAAATTGGACCAGAGCTCAGACAATATTTTTTTAACAATGATAATGAAGGAAAACCTTTCTCGCGTAGGGATTACCAACATATTGTTCGAAAAGCAAAATATAAGCGTGATGTCATTGGTTTTGGATCACAAAGGGACTTTGAGGAAGCGGGTTTCTATATTCGCAATTCATTGTTTCCGAAGCTAACAGAAGAGTTAAAAATGGATCATGATACAAGGGTAGCTACATATCGTTATTTGCTGTTAAAGGATCCCTTGTTTATGGATAGAGAAGAAAAGCTTGAAAAACATGAATCAGAAGCTTATTTATTACCAGAAGAGGATGCAATAGTAATTGGAGAAAAAACGACACATCCCTTCATAGTAAGAGGGCAAATTGGGATGTCTGCTATGAGCTATGGTTCGCTTGGAGAAAAAGCAATTACGGCTTTGTCTGAAGGGCTAGGTATTGCTAAAGGTACTTGGATGAATACAGGGGAGGGGGGATTATCTGAATATCATTTAAAAGGTGGGGTTGATATTATTATGCAAATTGGCCCCGGCCTATTCGGTGTTCGGGATAGGGATGGTAACTTTGATTGGGATGAACTACTTGAAAAGAGTAAACTACCTCAAGTTAAAGCATTTGAAGTAAAGCTGGCCCAAGGAGCGAAAACACGTGGTGGTCACATTGATGGAGAAAAAGTAACAGAAGAAATCGCAAGAATTCGTCGTGTTGAGCCATATAAATCTATAGATAGCCCTAATCGTTTTACTGATTTTAGCGATATTCCATCATTGTTTGGATTTATTGATCAAATTCGTCAACATACTGGCAAACCTGTTGGTATGAAGATTGTTGTTGGCAGTCCTGATGAAGCAGATGAATTAGCACGAAGTATCCGCGATTTAGCTACCGGTCCCGACTTTATTACAATTGATGGTGGTGAAGGTGGAACAGGAGCATCCTACCAAGAGTTAGCTGATAGTGTTGGCCTTCCGATTCGGTCTGCATTACCACTAATTGATGAAGCATTAAAAAAATATGAGATACGAGATCAAGTCAAAATCATTGCCTCCGGAAAATTATTTTCTCCTGATCGTGTAGCTATCGCATTAGCAATGGGGGCAGATCTTATAAACATTGCTCGTGGCTTCATGATAACAGTAGGATGTATTCAAACATTAAAATGTGCATCCAATGCATGTCCTGTTGGTGTAGCAACAACAGATCCAGAATTGCAGAAGGCACTCGTCATTGATGAAAAGAAATGGCGAACAGCTAACTATGTTATAACGATGAGAAAAGGACTTTATAGAGTAGCCGCTGCGGCTGGTTTAGATTCTCCAATAAAATTTAATCGCCAGCATGTTGTATATAAGGATGAGAAAGGAAAAATAGAACATTGGTAGAAATAGTATTTAATGAGTTAGTCAAAAATTAGTAACAAAATGGATATCTCAAAGTATGGAAGGCCATTTTGCTCAAGGAATAAGATGAAGATATCCGTTATCAAGGCAATAACAGCCATTTTGCCAGATAATTAAGGTGAAAATGGCTGTTATCCAGTGAATAAACACCATTATACCGAGGAAATCATAGAAAACTAAACCTACATTGTCCTATTATTTTGGGAGGTGATCCATCCAAAAAAAGTCCATACTCACTCTTTCTAAAAATTCTGTAAACATTGTAATTATAATTTTATTCTTTTTTTGACTATGATACTATGAAATAGAATTACTTTAGTTTGAAAGACTTATATGAGAAAAAGAGGTGTCGTATTGATGAAGATTATCGTAGCAGGTGGAGATGGTTTTTGTGGATGGCCTACCGCACTTTATTTATCTAAAAGAGGCCATGATGTTTCTATTATTGATAGCATGGTAAGAAGAAAGATTGATAGTGAGCTACATTCTAATTCACTTACACCAATTGCAAGTCTTGAAGAACGAGTTGCAAAATGGAAAGAACTAACGGGAAAAGAAATCCGAATTTATGAAGGAGATCTTGTGCATTACGATTTCTTAAAAGAAGTTTTGAAAAGAGAAGAACCAGATGCTTTTGTCCATTTTGCTGAACAAAGATCTGCTCCTTACTCAATGATTGATCGAGAACATGCGGTGTATACTCAGACGAATAATGTAACCGGTACACTGAATGTTCTTTTTGGTATAAAAGAATTGGTCCCTGATTGTCATTTGATAAAGTTGGGTACACTAGGAGAATACGGTACTCCAAATATTCAGATAGAAGAAGGCTATATTGAAATCGAACATAAAGGTAGAAAAGATGTACTACCATTTCCGAAACAGCCTGGCTCCTTCTATCACCTGTCAAAAGTACATGATAGCCACAATATTATGTTTGCTTGTAAGATCTGGGGCATCCGGGCGACAGATTTAAATCAAGGAATCGTTTATGGATTAGATACAGAAGAAACACGACTTGATCCCGTACTAACCAATCGATTAGATTATGATGGGGTATACGGTACCGCATTAAACCGATTTATTATTCAATCAACAGTTGGTCATGACCTAACAGTGTATGGAAAAGGCGGACAAACAAGAGGCTTTTTACATATTAAAGATACCGTACGCTGTATTGAAATTGCAGCTGAAAATCCTGCAGATCATGGCGAATTCCGAGTCTTTAATCAATTCACAGAAGAATTTAGCGTTGGAGATTTAGCAAATAAGGTCCAAAATGTAGCACAACAAGAAGGATATCAAGTCAACATTTCGAATTTAGAAAATCCAAGAGTAGAGCTTGAAGATCACTTTTTCCATGCAGAAAATACGAAATTAAAAGATCTTGGATTGGAACCACATTTATTAGATGATGAAGTGATAAGAGAAATCCTTAAAACAGTAGAAAACCATAAGGATCGTGTCATCGAAGCGAATATTTTACCAAAAGTTACTTGGAAATAATATGTTGGCTCTCCTGACAAATTCCAAATTCTGAAGGATGATTTCCGAATGAAAATTTTACTGATCACCGAAACATTTTTACCTTCAACCGACGGTGTCGTAACACGACTAACCAATAGTATCCGATATTTCATTAAAGCTGGGCATCAGGTGCAGATTATTGCACCTGATCTCGGTGTGTATGAATTTGAAGGTGCTAAGGTTATTGGTGTTAAGGCCCGTCGTTTATTCTTTTATCGTTCTAAACTATTTGCCTTTCCTACACCAAAAGTAAAAAAGATGATTCGAGATTTCGATCCTGATGTTATGCATGTTGTCAATCCTGCACTTATTGGGGCAGCGGGTATTTACTATGGAAAAAGGTTAAACTATCCATTGCTTGCTTCCTTCCATACGCAAGTACCCAAATATGCTGACTACTACCATTTATCGATTTTTAAAGGATTGCTATGGTGGTATTTTCGGAAATTACATAACAATGCTGATCTAAATCTTTGTACATCTCAGGTAGTGCATAAAGAATTGGTGGAACAGAACTTTAAAAATTTACATGTATGGAAACGCGGAGTAGATACCTCCTTATTCCATCCACGTAATTTTCATAAAAAAATGCGGGAGACTTTATCTGGCGGCCATACAGATAAAAAACTTTTACTCTATGTTGGGAGATTGGCTCCAGAAAAAGAAATTGAAAAGATTAAGCATGTGTTAGAGGCATCATCAGAGTTCGTATTAGCTATCGTGGGGGATGGTCCACATCGCAGTTCATTAGAGCGGCATTTTGCTGGAACGAATACTGTCTTTACAGGGTTCTTGCATGGACAAGCACTAGCTGAGGCTTATGCTTCCTCAGATGTTTTTGTATTTCCATCAACAACAGAAACGTTAGGCTTAGTGATAACGGAAGCAATGGCTTCAGGTCTACCAATTGTTGCAGCGAAAAGTGGACCGACCTGTGAACAAATCAGTGATGGTCAGACGGGTTTACTATATGATCCAAATAGGAAGGAAGACTTTACAACAACTATATTGCAATTCGAAGATGAAACATTAAGAAAAAGGTTAGCAAAAAGGGCAAGAGAAGAGATTGCAGAGATGGGTTGGGATGAACAATCGAAGCAGGTATTAAATTTTTATCTCCAACTAGCGGGCAAAAAGAACAACAGCTATCAAGTATCGAAAAAGCAAAACAAATAATAGAGGTTAGTGTCTTGTTATGAAGCGTTCAAAAGAAACGAATAATAAACGAAAAAGTGGTCCCTTTCAGTTTTTACAATTCGGCGTAATCGGGATTGGTAATGCATTAATTGATATTGGTACCTTAAATCTTTTATTAATCCTATTTTATACTGAGGATCGAATGATGCTAACTATCTATAATTCCATCTCGTATACTTTAGCAATAGCGAATAGTTATTTCTGGAATGCGAATATTACCTTTAACCGTACATCGAAAGGGAGTAGCTACCAAAGAATCGGTTTTTTAATTCAAAGCATGATTAGTTTAGGTATAAGTAACGCTGTATTTATTGGATTAAATAATTTCTTGGAATGGCTACATGTTCAAAACTGGTTAAGATATAATATTGCAAAGGGACTAGCAATGCTATTATCTTCATTAGCCAGTTTTTTTATGGTGAAATACATTGTATTTAAAGATTATAAAAGATCTACTAGAAAATAATATGCTGGAAAGTTACAATAAATTCCTTAATAGGAGGGTGGACATGGATTTCTATGTGAAAGAAGGAGGAGTAAGGACCAAGCTTCCCTATGATCAGTTAGACATTTCTGGAAATGAAGAATTCGGATTTCGTCCATTTCAACTAATGGTTGCGTCTGTGGCAGGCTGTAGTGCTTCTGTATTCCAAAAGATTCTCACTAAAAAACGCATCAATATCGATGATTTAACTATATCAGCAGAAGTAAAACGGGATCCTATACAAGCTAACAGGATTAGCTCTATTTCCCTGACATTTATGGTGAAAGGACATCATTTAGACCGGGATATTTTAGAGAAGAGTCTAGAGATTGCAAGAAAAAATTGTTCGATGATACGTACAATAGAGAACTGTGTAGACATTACTGAAAAACTAGAAATTATCCCACTTAGCAAATAATGTATAATTTTCCTATCCTTTTGTCAAACTAAGCAAAAAACGAAAGGGCGAGAGCGATGGAGAAAATAGGGCTTACGGTTGTGCTTTGTTTAATGACACTTAGTACACCACTATTAGTAACGGCAAAAGAAAAAATACCTGAAAATGTTGAATCGATTAAGGAAGAGAATACGTATCATCAATCAAATAACAAAGAAAAACAGGTTAAATTAGACAAATCGGTTAAAAAATTATTGGATGATGAAGATATAAAGATCGAAAATGAGAGCTTAATCAAGATGCTGAATGAAACGAAAATAAAACCATCCTTCTTTTCTATAGGTTATCGCGGCAATATTTATTTAGGTCATTGGCCATTAAATTATGAATCGGAGAAATCAAACATTAAGTGGGATTTTCAATTAGTTAACACAAATGAAGTGGAAAATAAAAGTGTTGAAAATGATGAAGAGATTTATTATCAGCAGTTAGAAGAAAAACGCGTAAATGGTGGATTGACTGCCAAAGTAGAAAAGCCTGACCAAATAAAGCAGCTTATTTTAAAAGAAGCAAAGAAAAGTTATTCTTTACCACTTTCCTTCCAGACTGTGTTTGGCGAAGATACGAAATTAAGTAAGACATATGAGGTTCCCGCGGGTCAAAAGGGTGAATTAGCTGCATATGTTCCTGCTTTACTCGAAAAAGGAGAAGTAACCTTTGGGGAGGTTTATATTGAATTAAGAGGGACAAAGAAAAAGATTGTGATTCAGAATGTAACGAAGCAGGAGGTAGGTGCCTTTATTCCTGTTAAGAACTATGTTACTTTACAATACCTCCCAAAGGGGTAAATTGGTAATTATACCATTATTATTATAAAAGGATAAAAGCATAACTTCATCCGTTCACGGGAAGCTAAAAATAAAAAAGGTGATTTGGATGAAAAATTCTTATGTAATTTTATTGGTAATATTTTGTTTCAGTTTTTTTCCACTGCAGGCCTATGCCAATAGCTATGGTTGGGGATACAAAAAAACAACAGATCATACTCAACCAGAAGTGGGAAAATATAAGCCGATTCTAGAGAAATATAATAGCTATTATGTCGATCCCTCAGGAGATAAGCATGTTTATTTAACCTTTGATAATGGCTATGAGGCAGGATATACAGAACAAATTTTAGATGTGTTAAAGGAAAAGAATGCACCAGCAACGTTCTTTCTGACTGGCCATTATGTAGAGGATCAGCCTGAGCTAACGAAGCGAATGCTTGACGATGGTCATACAATTGGAAATCATTCAGATGGTCATCGAGATTTTACGAAGCTTTCTAAGCAGGAATTTACAGAAGATCTTGAGGTTTTAACGAAAAAAATTAAAAAGGTATCAGAAGATACCAATGTTCAGTATGTACGACCACCAAAAGGAACTTTTAATGAGCAATCATTACAATGGGCGAACGAATTGGGTTATACACATATTTTTTGGTCTTTAGCCTTTGTAGATTGGAATGAAGGCTCAGAAAAAGGCTGGAAGAATGCCTACGATCAAGTGATGGAACAAATACACCCAGGTGCCATTATTTTGATGCATACTGTATCTAAGGACAATGCGGATGCTTTAAGCTATCTTATTGATGATTTACGTAAGAAAGGCTATAAATTTAAAAGCTTAGACGATTTAATGCTAAAACAGCTTTTACCACAGTCTGTACTAGGTTTCGAATAATTTTCTATTGACGGGGGATTTTTTGTGCAAAAATCCCCGTCCTTTTATTCTTCATCTTCTAAAACTCTGTACGCCATATCAAATAATGTTAACTGGCTATCCATTATAGGCTCAGCGGATTGATCTTTAATATGAGTATAGCTTCCATCACTATCTTGGATGCGCGCTTTTGCTGTATCATGTAGCATAATTTGCAGTATATGATAAATTCTTGATTTAATTCTCCCCTCAAAAATAGGAAACATTATCTCCACACGTTTTACCATATTTCTAGTCATAAGGTCAGCAGAGGAAAGAAACAGTTTTTCTTCTCCATTATGATGGAAATAGTAAATCCGACTATGCTCAAGAAACCGTCCAACAATACTCCTTACCTGAATGTTGTCACTCACTCCATCCAAGCCTGGTTTTAAACAGCAAATTCCTCGAATAATCAAATCAATTTGAATACCAGCCTGAGAGGCTTCATAAAATTTTTGGATTAATGGTTTATCTGTTAAGGAATTCATTTTGGCAATGATTCTCCCATTACCATATTGTTTCTGATAATGAATTTCTGTATCTATATATTGAAGCAAATCATTTCTAATATCAAATGGTGCCATGGATAGATGATGAAAGGTTGGTTTTTCTGTATAACCACTTAAATAATTAAAAAAATTAGTAGCATCAATCCCAAATTTGCGTTTTGTCGTTAAATAAGACATATCTGTATAAAACTTTGCCGTTTGATCATTATAGTTACCTGTTCCTAAATGGACGATTCTTTCAATTTTTTGATTGGTTCGTCTTACAATTAAGGTGATTTTACTATGTGTTTTTAAGGAAATCATTCCGTATATAACATGACATCCAGCCTTTTCAAGTTCTTTTGCCCATTGAACATTATTCTCTTCATCAAAACGTGCCTTTAATTCCACAAGGACGGTCACTTGTTTTCCCATTTCCGCTGCTCGCTTTAACCCATCAATGATCGGAGAGTCGCCACTTACTCGATACAAGGTTTGTTTAATTGCTAATACATTTGGATCAGTAGCTGCTTCGCTTATTAAATCTACAACAGGTTCAAATGATTCGTATGGATGGTGTAGGAATACATCTCGTCTACGTACAGCATCATAGATACTTTCGTCTTCATAAATATCCTGGGGAGGCTGGGGGATTAAGGTTTGATAAATTAGCTGATCAAAATCTTTTTTAACATGGTTGCAGAAATCAGATAAAAAGGTCAAATCGAGGGGACCGTCTATCACGTATAAATCTTTATGATGGATTTCTAATACATGTAGTAAAAAATCAATCATTTTTGGACATTGTGCACGGGCATCGACCTCTAGACGAACTGCCGCCCCCCATTTTCGTTTTTTAAGTTCCTTTTCAATTTCCTTTAATAAATCCCGTGCCCCTTCCTCATGTATAGTCATATCGGCGTTTCGAGTAATGCGAAAAGTAGTTGTTGATTTTACTTGATAGCCTTTAAAAAATTTGCCGATAAAATAACAGATTAAGTCCTCTAACAATATATAGTCATGTCCTGAATTTACTTGGATAAAACGATCCAGTAATGCAGGTACTTGAACTATAGCTGTTTTAACAGCTTGATCATATAAATCCTCAAGCCGAACCGCTAAATTGATCGACTTATTTAAGAGCATAGGAAATGCCCTATATGCATCGATAGCCATTGGGGTAAGCACTGGAAAGATTTGATCATCAAAATATATCTCTAACATGTTGATTTGTTCAACTGTTAGATCTTCCATTGATAAAATCTTTATATTCGTTTTACTTAATGAATCGTGAAGTAGCTTATATATATCATATTGTTCCTCAACAAGCTCATGATTAAAGGAAGAAATATAAGCAAGCTGTTCCTTAGGTGTTAGCCCAGATTTATTATCCTTCCGATTATATCCTGCCTTCACTTGATCCTTTAATCCAGCCACCCTTACCATAAAAAATTCATCTAAGTTAGATGAGAAGATGGCGAGGAATTTTAAACGTTCTAATAATGGATTACTTTCATCAGCGGCTTCTCCTAAAACTCTTCTATTAAAAGAAAGCCAGCTAATTTCTCTATTATTATAATAGGTAGGATGACCTAGCTCTTCTTTCGTTTCAATTGTAGCCATTCAAATCATTCCTTTTTCGTGAACTATGAACATTTGTTAGTAGTGGTTAATGAGATGATAGACTCACCATTACTTTTCTATCATAACGCTATGAAAAGGAATTTTTGTTAATGCTATGTTAATTTCATGTAAATTAATTCTTTACAATTTTGGCTTGAAGATTAATTCAATATCTGTTTTCACTATTTTCTCGAGATGCTTTTTTTGTTTTTCTGCCTGGTATTCCTCTGGTGACCAATCACCTATACACTCTAGCTCAAATATAAATCTATCTTGCTTTCTTGTTATCGATAAATCAGTAACAATCTGTCTTCTCGTAGCATCTAAGCAATAAGTAAATTTTAATATAGCTCCAAGATGACGAAGCTTTTTACGTTCTTCCTTTAGGAACCAAGTTTTGTATGGCTTTATAAATTGTTTGAATAACGTATTATTTTTATAGGATGAAATCAAGGCAATCATTAATCGCTCGCGATGCATTAACCCATCAATCGTACGGTTTGCAAGTAAATAGAACGTATGCTGAGCACTTGCTTCTGCATCAATGTATTCTCCTAAATGACACAAATAGCTCGCTCGTTTTAATAAAGACCAATCTTTCTTGCTAAGATGGATTACACCATTGTCCTTCAAATAGTGAAATAGCCTACGAGTAAGGTATTGGACATGAATGATTTGCTTTGGATCAAGGTTATAATCATTAATTAATTCTTGAATGCTATCTTCCAACACATTAGGGAAGAGTAGAGACCCCATCTCCTTTGACAATTGCTCAAAGAATACACCATCTCGTAATCCTTTCCTACTGAGAATAAAGCAGTCTGCTTGGATGGTTTGATATAGTGTATGGAAAACCTCTATAGCAGGAATGATAATGTCTGCTCTGTCCTTCGATAATCCTTCTACTTTTAATAGTTCTTCCTTGTTCCGTGAGGTTAAATAATGACTAACTGTTTGGATGTCTGTATCATACATCTTATATTGATGGAGTCCTGCTAGCGGATATTTTTTCAGATTTTGTTCGATTTGCACAAGGTTCCGAGCACTTCCACCAATAGCAATTAACGGAACTTCTTTTCCAACTAACCATGGCAGATGATGGAATTCCTTACTTAGAAAATGATGAAGTTTTTCAAGCTCTTCGTAAGTGGGAATATCCTTCTGGAAAAATTCCTTAAGAGTTAATGCTCCAAATGGGAAGCTGTGTGATTCGACTAGTTCTCTTTTTCTAAAATAAGTGACTTCGGTACTACCACCACCAATATCGACGGTAATACCAGTTTCAATAGAAGTAGAGTTTACTACAGCTAGAAAACCATAGAAGGCTTCTTCCTTTTCAGATAAAATGCGCATATGAAGATTCGTTTTTTCCTTCACAATTGCTTGAATATCTTGTTGATTCTCAGCTTGTCTAATTGTAGCTGTAGCAACACATACGATCTCTTTTAAATCATAAGTAGCCAATACATGCTTAAAGCTAAGTAATGTCATGATGAGCTTATCTATCCCAGCATTTGTTAATTGGTTGTTTGTATCCAAGAATGTTCGAAGTCTCGCTACTGCCTTTACATTTTCAACCTCTTTTAACCGACCACCTTTTTCTCGAAGATAGATAACTAAGCGCATAGTATTCGAACCGATGTCAATTATGGCATAATATTGCTTTTTCATTGTAACCACCTATTTTTATTGTTGTGTATTTGGTTTGATTATACCATAATGGAAAGAAAATACTGAAAAAGGAAAAGGTGTGTCTGTAATGTGGAAAGAGCAAATTGATCTAACATCATCTTATGATTTTGATTACATACTTATGCGTTTGGCTATGGATCCACTAAACAATATTAATAAATTGGAGCGAAGAATTACAATTCCTCTCAGAGTAAAAAATAAAAATACATTAGTAAAGGTCACCTCCCTAGGTACGACGGAGAAACCGAGCTTTCTATTGGAAGGAAGTCAAGAGGAACAAAAGGCGACGGTATTGGAACAAGTTAAAAAAATCTTTGCATGGGATGAGGATTTACAGGCAATTCAAAAATTCTTTGAACAGACTGACCTAAAGCAATTATTTAAGAAATATCCTTATACACCACTTGTAAAGGAATTTGATTTGTTTAGTAATCTAATGAAAACAATAATCCACCAGCAATTAAATATGTCTTTTGCCCAAACTTTAACTGAGCGATTTGTGAAAACATATGGAGAAAAAGTAGAAGACACATGGTTTTATCCGGAACCAGACAAGGTTGCAGTGATTCCATACGAAAAGCTGCAAGCAATGCAATTTAGTAGAAGAAAGGCAGAATACGTCATTGATACTGCCAAACAAGTTGTTCAAGGTCATATTAATCTCTCTACCTTCGAGACAAAAAATGATGAAGAGGTCATTTCAACATTGACGAAATTGAGAGGAATTGGCCCATGGACAGCCCAGAATTGGCTCATGTTTTCTCTTGGTAGGAAAGATCTTTTTCCAGTAGCAGATATAGGGGTGCAAAATGCATTAAAGAAGTATTATGATCTAGAAAAGAAGCCAACCCGTGATAGGATGCAAGGCTGGAGCGAGAAATGGAAGCCTTACCGTTCCTATGCAACGATGACACTGTGGAGAAGTATAGAGGAACGGTAATGGAATAATACAGCACGAAGCGCACAAGCCATCAGTGGGGAAAAACTCTCCACTGATGGGAGCTCAATATATTACGAAGGCATGTTAAGTAAGAGCTGTTGATAATTGTTGGCTTGTTCTTTATCACCGATAGCCTGATAGCTTTTTTGTAAATATTGTAGTGATTTAGGATTTTCAGGATTTAACTCCATTTCCCATTCAAAGCACTGAATAGCCTTCTCGTATTGCTCGAGTTCAAAGTATAATTCTCCTAACGCGAGTTGCTCATCAGGATTGTTCTCATATTGGCCCATTTTACATAGTTTTCTCGCAATAGGTAGCTTTGTATTTGGAAGCTTTTCCACTAATTCTTCGATCGAATAGAAGGGCAGTAGCTTAATAATACAATGATGGATTAATGGCTCTAATTGAGCCGAATCTTCGATAAGTTCACTTAACAAAGGAAATATCTCCTCTGTGTATCGCGACAGCTGTTTTCCATTCATTTGGTGTATAGCATTTACTAACAAATCAAGAGGTATTGCTATTTTTTGCTTTATTAGATGATGGACGATGGTGGTGTATGCTTGTTTTGATTCGAGTTTATTGTAGATCGTTAAGCAGCTAGGATCGTGTTCAAGGAGCTTCTCCCACAACGAAATGATGCAGTCATCAGGTAATAGGTCTTCGATTAATGTATCGAATTGCTCTATAGCTGAAATGCTAATAGGAGGCAGATTTTGAAGGATATGATCATAGTTAGCAAAAAGTATATCAAAAACTCTGTCTTCTTTTTGTAATAATCGTATCACACGGTTAAATTGGGTAGTAGATAATTGTTGTTGAGAAAGCTTTGCTTCTAGATAAAGGGCGTCGTTATCGAAGGAAAGATCTGTCATTTCATCATACAGAACTTTATATTTTTGAAAATCTATGTGATGGATCATGTCACTTGCAAATCGATCATGAGGTCGTACTTGTGCATAAGTTATGAGGGTACTAAACGCTTTTTTTAGTTGTCCATTTCGTCTATATTGGTAGAAAACTTTTTTGCAAAGTGCTTGAATCTTCTTCTCATTAATAAAGTTGTCGAACATGGATAGTATATATAGCATTTCGTTATCGTTATATTTATCTTTTAGTTTTTGAAACATTTGATTGAATGAAATGGTGCGATAGTTTTGAATAGTGGATACAAAAGCTTCAGTGAGAGGGTGTGTAGCATTGTAAGTAGTTCCATAACGGTATGCAGTAGCTAAAAAGCTGTTCCTTCTTACTTCGGTAGTTTTCTTACCATTTATACACTTATTCTTATAAAAAATCACTGTGTAATATTGATTGTTTTTACTAATAGCATCTAATATTTTGGCCTGTTTGAATATCGTTAATTTTGTTACTGTCATTGGGATTTTTTTCTTGTTATGATGTAAAAGGTTAATTTTGACCATATAAAACAACTCCTTAATACCAGGATACGTTTATTTTAACATAGTTAATTTTTTCAATAAAGCGGGACTTTAACATTAATAGATAGAATTAGTCGTAGAGCTCGGTTAAATGTAAATTGTTTGTAATGTTTTATGGAAATGAGATATTTATGGATACGGTTATGCTATGATAGAAAAAAAGCTAACTAGGAGGAATACAATGCTAAAAGAAGTGATTTGGTCAATAATTTTAGCATTAGCCTTTATTTTTATCCCTTTTGGAGTTGTTATATAAAATATAGATACTTAATCAATAGAGCCAATCTACTATAGTAGGTTGGTTTTTGTTTTTTAAATTTAAAGAAAAAAATTTGAGCAAAAGTCTTGAAAGTCAAAAAAGGTCAAAGTATAATATGAGTTACATAAAGGTCAAATATAGTCAAAGTCAAATTGACCTTTAAAATTGAAGGAGGAATGAATGATGAAATGTCAGCATTGTGGTATTCGTCAAGCAACAATTAATGTAAGCCTTCGATTTAATGACCAAACACAATCCTTGCATGTATGTGAGACATGCTTTCAAGAAATACAAAACAAAGCACAAAATCCATCTGGAATGTTTGGAGACAAAGGATTTGAAGGCTTCTTTGCAGGAGGAGCAAGTGGTTCTCATAAGGCAACTTCCAGTACTTATACGACGAATGGATCTAACGGAAATGGGTTACTAGATCAACTTGGTAAAAATTTAACAGATGCAGCAAGAGCAGGTTTAATTGATCCTGTTATTGGGCGTGATAATGAAGTGAAGCGTGTAATAGAAACATTAAATCGTAGAAATAAAAACAATCCTGTACTAATTGGTGAACCTGGTGTTGGGAAAACAGCAATTGCTGAGGGATTAGCACTAAAGGTTGTGGAAGGAAATGTTCCAGCTAAGCTTTTAAATAAAGAAATCTATATCCTTGATGTCGCATCTCTTGTAGCTAATACAGGGGTTCGAGGACAATTTGAAGAAAGAATGAAACAACTTGTATCAGAGTTGCAAGAACGTCAAAATGTTATTCTTTTTGTTGATGAAATTCATTTGTTAGTTGGGGCAGGAACTGCTGAAGGGTCTCAAATGGATGCAGGAAACATCCTAAAGCCAGCATTAGCACGTGGTGAGCTTCAATTAATTGGAGCTACTACCTTGAAAGAATATCGAAAAATTGAAAAGGATGCAGCACTTGAACGTAGATTCCAGCCAATTATCGTAAAAGAGCCTAGCATGGAGGAAGCTGAGCAAATCTTGCTAGGGTTGAAAGAACGATATGAGAACTACCATAAAGTTAGCTATCCAGATGAAGTACTTCGCGCTGCAGTAGTACTATCTAAACGCTATATTCAAGATCGTTTCTTACCTGACAAAGCAATTGATCTACTTGATGAAGCTGGGGCTCGTTTAAACCTAGCGGTAGCAGAAACAGACCATGATTCATTACAGCAACGACTTGATGAAATTGCCAAAGAAAAAATGGAGGCAGCAGAACAAGAGGATTATGAACGAGCAGCAAATCTACGCCACCAAGAGATTAAATTAGAGAAAAAACTAGAAGAACAAACAGAATCACCAAAAGCTGTCGTTTCTATTGAGGATATTCAACAAATAATAGAAGAAAAGACAGGAATTCCTGTGCGGAAAATTCAATCAGATGAACAGTCTAAGATGAAAAATCTAGCACAAAACCTAATGGGAAAAGTAATAGGACAAGAAACAGCTGTCAATAAAGTAGCTAAGGCCATTCGTCGAAGTAGAGCAGGCTTAAAGGCAAAAGGTCGTCCAATTGGGTCCTTTTTATTCGTTGGTCCAACTGGTGTAGGTAAAACAGAATTAACCAAGGCACTCGCTGAAGAATTATTTGGTACAAAGGATGCCATGATTCGCCTTGATATGAGTGAATATATGGAGAAACATGCCGTTTCCAAAATTATTGGTTCGCCACCAGGATATGTAGGTCATGAAGAGGCTGGACAATTAACAGAAAAGGTCCGCCGCAATCCTTATAGCTTAATATTGCTTGATGAGATTGAAAAGGCACATCCAGATGTGCAGAATATGTTCCTACAAATTATGGAGGATGGTCACTTAACAGATAGTCATGGTCGAACCGTAAGCTTTAAAGATACGGTGATTATTATGACAAGTAATGCAGGAACAGGTGTGAAAAATATAACTGTCGGATTTAATAGTGACAACAATGAAGCAGTATCAACACTTGAAAATTTAAGTGATTATTTCAAACCTGAATTCTTAAATCGTTTCGATGCAATCATTCCTTTTAATGAGTTGACAGAAGCTAACTTATTAGCGATTGTCGATTTAATGATTGCTGAACTAGAAGAACACCTCAAAGACCAAGATTTAGATATAACTATATCTAAAGAAGCCAAACAATATATCGCGGATAAAGGCTATGATCCACGTTTTGGTGCAAGACCATTACGACGTGTTATCCAAGATAAAGTAGAAGATGGAATCACAGATGTTGTTCTTGAGGAGGAAGAAGTCAAGAAATTAAAAATCGTCTTTGAGAACAATGATATTGTGGTGAAAAAAGCATAAGAAGGAATTAAAACTCTAGCCAGAAACGGCTAGAGTTTTTTATTGGGGTTTGTGGAATATGAGTTTAATGCAATATATTACATAACAAAAGGAAGCACGATAGACTAGATAGGAAAGTCGACCGTGCTTGTTTAATAGTATTATTTCATTTTATGCAAACATTATTGAAATATGACTCTGAAGGTTAAAATGACAAAGGTAAAAAAATTAGGGTTTTTCATTCTTTTTCGTTTCATGTAAATCCCTCCATTTTTTATTGTAACTCAAGAGTAGCATCGAAAAAGAGAGGGTGAAATGAATTTGTTAGAAAATGTACCCACCTTTTTCCTGAAGGATTCTGTCTGGAATAGAAACAAACTATAAAGAATGAAAGTATCATTTTTTGGTATAATAAAAGCATGATTTTATTATCTTACAACAGAGGGGGCGCTAGATTTGGTATTTCAACAAAATGAATTCGACGTATTAGAAAAAGTAATGGTGTGCCCACCAACCTATATGAGAATTACAAATGTTATAAATGAAACACAAAAATTTTATAAAGACGAGAATATAGATGTAGAAATTGCCAATAGACAGCATGAGCAATTTGTGAGAACCCTAGAGGAACATGGCGTTAAGGTGCTATCCATTGATCCTAAAGAAGAACTAAATGAACAAGTTTTTACACGTGATATAGGCTTTACAATTGGTGATACGGTTTACATATCGAAGATGGGGAGTGAAATAAGGGAACATGAAGTCGAGCTCCTAGAAGAATTTTTGAAAAATAGAAATTTTAATTACATGAAATTAACTACCCCTTCCATTGAAGGAGGAGATGTAGTACTTGCGGGAGATAGAGTATGGATCGGTATTAGCGAAAGGACCACCTATCAAGCTGTCGATGCTCTTCAGGAAATAATTCAAGATAGGAAACTCATGCCTATACCGATTAGTGAAGACATTCTCCATTTAGATTGCGCATTTAATTTGCTCAGTGAGAAAGAAGGTTTAATATATACATCAGCATTCAAACAAAGAGAACTGGATAGATTAATGGAAATGTATGATCTAATCGAAGTTTCGGATGATGAACAGTTTACACTTGGTACCAATGTCTTTTCGATTGGTAATAAAACAGTGATTTCTCTTCCTGAAAATAAAAATGTTAACTCTGAATTACGTGCCAGGGGTTATCAGGTTATAGAGGTAGAGTTTTCAGAGATAATCAAATCTGGTGGAGCATTTCGTTGCTGTACATTACCAATAAGAAGGACAAATAGATAAAATATTGGAGCTTGGTGACATACCAAGCTTTATTTCATTGTGTTAACCATTCGTATCACTTTTTTGAAACCTTTTATTCACCTTAAACGTAACAAGGATTAGGAGGTGAGTCTTTATGCAAGATTTCACTAATGGTTCGATAGAAGATCTGGTAGAATTCCTCCCTATTATTGCTCCACTTATACTTATTCAATTGATTTTAATGATTATTGCAATTATTTCACTTATAAAGGCGGATGACACAAATGGTCCTAAACCTATATGGGCAGTAATTATTGTTTTTCTCACTTTTATCGGTCCAATCTTATATTTCATTGTTGGAAGGAGACAGTCATAACATGTCGGTTATAAAGGTGGAGCAATTAAAAAAGGTCTTTAAAGGTAAAGAAGTAGTGAAAGGGATAAGCTTTGAATTAAATAAGGGAAGATGTGTTGCTTTACTAGGGCCAAATGGCGCTGGAAAAACAACAACATTACGTATGCTTTCCGGATTATTAAAGCCTAGTAATGGTTCGATCAAGTTTCAAGAGAAGAATGCTCTAAATGATATTAGGTATTCTATTGGTTATTTACCTCAATATCCAGTTTTTCATTCATGGATGTCAGGTAAGGAATTTTTAATGTATGTCGGCGAGCTTGCCTACCTTTCCAAAAAAGAAGCCAATGAAAGAGCCGAAGAATTATTAAAAAAAGTAGCAATTGATGATGCGAAAAATCAAAGAATTAGCAAATATTCAGGTGGAATGAAACAAAGACTTGGAATTGCACAAGCGATGATGCATAAGCCGAAGCTTCTCATGTTGGATGAACCAGTATCCTCACTAGATCCAATTGGTCGGCGTGAAGTACTTACACTGATGGAAGAATTGAAGGAAGAAACAACTATTTTGTTTTCCACTCATATCTTAGGGGATGCAGAAGAAATTTGTGATGATTTATTATTATTACATCATGGTGAAATACTAGAATCAGGATCTATCGATGATCTGCGAAAGAGACATCAATCACCTAAGTTTGAGCTCAGCTTGCGCGATAGTGCAAATAAATATGTGGACAAAATCGAAAGGCTAGAATCTGTGAATACGATCGTACTTGAGAAAGGTGAACTTCATATTTTTGTTAATGATATTGCTAGAGCCCGTGCAGAGATTTTAACAAAAGCAGTGCAAGAAGATTGGCCTATAGTAAAGTTTGAATTAAGTCGAACATCTCTTGAGGATTTGTTTATGAAGGTGGTGCAAAGCTGATGCAATGGAAGACAATTTTTATGAAAGAGTTATTGGAAGATTGGCGGAGTTATAAATGGATCTGGGTTCCACTTGTTTTTATATTGTTCTGTATTATGGACCCATTATCTACGTATTATTTACCACAAATTATCCAAGCGGTTGGTGGCTTACCAGATGGAGCAGTTATTGATATACCTGAAACAGAACCAGAAATGGCAATTATGATGAGTCTCACTCAAATGAGTATGCTCGGCGTGTTAGTAGTAATAGCCATTACAATGGGTGTTATCGCAGGTGAAAGAAAAAGTGGCGTTGCAGAACTTATTCTAGTTAAGCCAGTCCGTTATGTAACTTATATTTTGGCTAAATGGAGTGCCAAGCTTTTATTAGTATTTGTCTCTTATTTAGTAGGAATGCTTGCAAGTTGGTATTATGTAAATTTATTATTTGGTGAAATTACAATTATTGAATTCTTCAGTTTATTCTTGTTCTACTTTGTTTGGCTCATATTTGTTGTCACGCTCACTGTTTTTTATAATACAATGATGAAGGTACCTGGACTTGTCTTAACATCAACAGTTATAACAATAATGGCGATGTCAGTGTTGAACCAAATTTTTTCATTTCGTTTACCCTGGTTACCAAATAGTATTAGTGAGCATATAACGACTATGCTTACTGAAGGCTCTATTCCAAATGAATTGTGGATGGCATCAGCCATTACCCTGGGTCTCTCATTGATTCTTTTACTATTTTCAAGATATATTTTTCAAACAAAAGAAATGGCGGAATAGAAGAGTATTAATAATTAATGCTCTTTTTTACTTGCTACAACTTTCATTAATTGATAATATAAAATTTACGGGGCATTAGCTCAGCTGGGAGAGCGTCGTGCTGGCAGCGCGAAGGTCATCGGTTCGAGCCCGATATGCTCCATTTTTTTTTTAAAAAATTAAATAATCACTTCCTAGCTTTCCTTAAAATATTTTTCAGGTGATTTCCCAACAATCAAACGAAAGTCTTTAATAAAGTGTGCCTGATCATAGTAACCCAGTCTTGTGTACAGATCTGCCCAATTCTTAGTACTACCCTTATCAATGCTTTCCACTACTTCATGAAGTCGATAACGCTTGATTACCCATTTAGGGCTAACGCCAACATAGCGGTCAAACAAGCGTTGAAGCGTTCTCACATGCAAATTGAATTTGTTCGCCACATCTTCCACTTTGATAATTGACCGATCTTCTCTAATGAATAAAACAATTTGAGAGATTAAATCAACTTTTTCATCAGGTTCCGGCAGATTAGAACATATTAGCTGGTCTATTAGTGGAATAGAGAGTTCAGCCACATCATGGTTTTGAAAAAGTTGATCTCGAATCGTTTTACTGTCTATATGGAAAACCTCTTGAAAGTCGATCGATTTTTCCGTTAGTTGAGATATATCCTTTTTCCAGAGTGGATAGAAACCTCCAGGCAAAAACTTTACACCAAATACCGAGCCCCTACCTTCTAACAAATGGGAAGAAATAGTGCGCTTTATTCCATGAATACTGGCATAATCTTTTTCGAAAACCAAATTAATATTAGGATGTGAAACAACATGTTGTTCGTATGGTGTGTCCTCTAATAGATCCCATCTTACAAACCAATAATGTTGAACAATAGCAGATGCTTCAATACTAGGTTTATAGCGATGAAGAGTAAACTTCTTACTTCCTTCCTTTGAATGTAGAATCCCTTTTGGAACTGTAATTACTTTTTTCAATAATTCTCACACCTAACTTATATGTTTGTCGCATTTATACAATACATTTTGATGAGGTTATTATACCATACTAGTAAAATGGAATAGGAGGAATGACAAATGGATTTGAGTTACGATTTTTATATCAATGCACCAATAGAAAAGGTATGGGAAACGCTGGTATCCGATGAGGGGGTACAGCAAACCTTTTATGGATGTACGATCCGATCATCTTTTATACCAGGTGAGACTATTTCCTATATCGGACCTGGTAATGATGGTGAGGAGACAGTTCATGTATATGGAAAGATATTGACATGTAATCCATTAGAAAAACTGAGCTTTACGGAACATCCTGGTCCTTCGTATAATCAAGATCATGCTAACCTTGAGACACGTATCACTTATACTTTAACTACTGTTGGAAACTGTACGAAATTAACTTTAATAAATGATCTATGGTCACAAGAACATCCATCCTATAAAAGCACGAAAGACCATTGGCCAATGATTTTAAGTAATATCAAAACTTTTACGGAAACAGGGAAACAACTTGATTTTGGATTTTAAGCCATAGCGATTGATGCTATGGTTTTTTGAAATTAAAGTATCGAAAGAATAGTCGCCAAACGGTATGAGTTACAAGATAAAAGGCAATATCTTGGTAATGTCACAATTACATTGCACGATAACCAAAAAAAATAATATCAGGTTGAATACCACTGTAACTTTTTGTATTAAAACAATACAAAAAAGGGAAAACGAATAATAAGAATTTTTCATAACATACTAGCAAATAGAAGGTAGGTGAACTGGATGAAAATAGGGGTACCAAAAGAAATGAAAAGTAATGAGAATCGGGTAGCTATGACACCAGCAGGAGTGCTGACACTAACCCAAGCTGGCCATGAGGTGAAGGTGGAAACAGGTGCTGGTTTAGGCAGTGCTATTTCGGATCATGCCTATGAAGAAGCTGGGGCAGTAATTGTACAAACGGCAAGAGAAGCTTGGTCACAGGAACTAGTAGTAAAGGTCAAAGAGCCTCAGCCAGAGGAATTTGTCTTTTTTAGAGAAGGCTTAATTTTATTTACTTATCTACATCTTGCTGCAGAACCAAAGGTAGCTGATGCACTTATTGAAAATAAAGTAACTGGAATCGCGTATGAAACGATTCAAGCTAGAAGTGGAGGCTTACCACTCTTAGTACCAATGAGTGAAATTGCTGGGAGAATGTCTATCCAGGCAGGTGTGCGGTTTTTAGAAAAGGTTCATGGTGGTAAAGGTGTGTTAGTTGGCGGTGTCCCAGGAGTATCCCCAGCGAATGTTGTCATTATAGGTGGGGGAATTGTTGGAACAAATGCTGCACGAATGGCAATTGGATTGGGAGCTAATGTTACGCTATTAGATATAAATATACAAAGGCTGCGAGAATTAGAGGATCTATTCCAAGGTAAAATAAGGACACTTGCTTCTAATGAATACAATATTAACGAACAAATAAAAACAGCAGATTTACTAATTGGTGCTGTGTTAATCCCAGGTGCAAAAGCGCCAAAACTGGTAACAGAAAAAATGATTAAAACAATGGAAGAAGGCTCGGTAGTTGTCGATGTAGCCGTTGATCAAGGAGGAACGATCGAAACGATTGATCGTGTTACTACCCATGATAATCCTATATATGTGAAGCATGGAGTTACTCATTATGCAGTTGCCAATATCCCAGGAGCAGTACCGAAGACAGCAACCTATGCACTAACAAATGTTACCATCCCATATATCGTGCGCCTAGCAAATCTTGGCTTACAGGGGTATGTGAGGAAAGACCCAGCATTTGCTAAAGGTTTGAACACCCATCAAGGAAAGATTGTCCATGAAGCAGTTGCGAAGGGGTTAGACAAACGATTTATAGAGCTTTCGACAATATTTGAATAAAAAAAAGGGCTTATTGTCAGTGCAAGCCCAACTGGATTGCACTTCACTTTAGCCCTTTTTTCTATTTATAGAATGCCAGCTCTTCTTCAATCGCTGCTTTTATTTTTTCTAATGTTTCCTCCGGTGTTTTCCCGTGTACCCTTTTACCATTTACCATAGCGTATGGCTTGAGACGACACAATCCACAAAAATTCAAACAGTCATGTATTAGTACAGCAACCTCCGGATATTCAGATTCAATAATTTCTTCTATATCAAAGGTAGTTATTAAATTACTATCACAAACATCTACCACCACGATTCCTATTTTGATCACCTTCCTTGCCTGCTTACGACTTCCTAGGATCGCTTTTTAAATGAATGCCATCTGCCCTATTTTGTCATTTATCAGAAAAATTATGAATGCTATTATAGCATTATAAGAGCCATTGTAAAAGAAATGGGGCTATGATTGATACAGTTATGGCAGTTATTGTCATCGCCAATGCACTAATAGCACCCTCAAGCTCTCCAAGTTCTAAAGCTTTTGCTGTTCCAATTGCATGAGAAGCTGTGCCAATACCTAACCCTCGTGCAACGGGATGGTCAATACGGAAAATCCTTAACATAAGTGGTGCAAACATTGCCCCACCAATACCTGCAATCATTACACCGATAGCAGCAATAGTCATGTTGCCACCAACTGAATCTGCAATACTTAGAGCTACAGGTGTTGTCACAGATTTAGGAGCAATAGATTGTATGATTACCTCCTCAAAGGAAAACCATTTAGCAAAAACAATTCCACTGGTAACTCCAATGATTGAGCCAATTGCAACACCAATGAAAATGGTTGTGGCATATTTCTTAACTAAATGTCGTTGCCGGTAAAGAGGTAATGCTAAGGCAACGACAAGGGGGCCTAGAAAATGATCTAACCATTGTCCACCTATCATGTACGTTTGATAAGGTATGTCGAAAATGATGAGTAGCAAAACAAAGAAAAGGGATGTGATAAAAATAGGCAATGTGAATGGTGTCGGAATTATGTGATACAATTTTTTACTAAGATAGAAAATAAGCACTGTTAGTATGATGAACAATATTCCAAGTATTAGTCTACTCATAGGATTCAACTCTTTTATGAAGAATTTTCTGAGAAATAATTGCTGTAATAACAGTTACGATTAACGTACTCACGAACGCTATTGGTAGGATTAAAATCCCTTTACCATTTAAAAAATCAAGGTATTCCACTATTCCTACTGTTACGGGAACAAAAAAGATCGGCATATCCTTTAGTAAGAGGTCAATTCCTTTTTCTATCCAATGAACTCTAATTGCTTTTACTTGTAGCAAAAGAAAAAATAGTAGCATGCCAATGATGCTACCAGGAATCAACAAAGAGAAAAGATCTTGAATCCACTCTCCAATATAATAAAATAAAAACAGCATACTGATTTGCGCTGGAACCAGTATATATTTCATCCTGATAAATCCTCCAAATAAAATAATGAAAAATCACTATCTTATCGTAGCACTTTATCCAATCGATGACAAAAAATTAGATTGCTTCTTCGCCCTCCTTTGCTGTTTCCGAATGGTGCAAATAATTCGCTTTCGTGATCACAAATAAGTCATAAATTGGATGATCCATTTCAGAGTGGTTAATTTGTTGGAAAATCTCTGGATAAGTAACATTTGCATATATGACAAAAGGCACCTTCAAAATGGCCTTCATTGAACGGATATTAGATTTACGGATTTTTATAAAAATCGCCTCAATCTCTTGTTGGTAAAAAAGCTCTTCAAAAAATGCGTCTTTTGCTAATTGGTTATATCCCTTTCCAAAATAAGGCTTGCCGATCCACGTCGCTAAAAATCCTGTATTATTCTGAATATCAAACAAGTTTATTGTTCCAATTGGGTTGTAGTAATCATCTAGAATAGTACGAGAAATTAATTCTCCGTTCTCCTCTGCTTCCATTGTCTTTTTGGTTAAAAAATAAAATTCATCTGTGGAATATGCCTTTTGTCTTACATATGGAAAAACCTCTGGGTGCTTCAATAATTCATATAGGGCTGGCACGTCTTGTAAATCTCTCTTTTTTAACATAAAAAATCCCTCCTATTCGATGGAGGGTGTGATGAAAAAGGCAGCTTTGCCCTATAGTGTGTCTCATCCACCCTCGAATTTTTATCAAAAAGCCACAAAAATTCGGGGTGGGAATCGAACCCACTAGAACCAATATCTCAGTATTGGTGGCGCACCATTTGCCTTCCCTTATATGTCATCAAATAACAAAATGAAATTACTAAAAAACTCATTATTATCTTACACAACAATCACTGTAATTGTAAATAGTTTTTTTGTAAAAAAAACAAAAAAATTCTTTGTAATAAGAAGTAATATTAAGGAAAATTTATAAAATATACATTTAATTAATGTAAATGCCAAAATATTCAGTTATTTGCTTTAATATGACCAATAATTAAACTATTTAAGTAAATCTTCTAGTGCTTTTTCGATATGAGAATATTGGAACGAGTAACCACTCTTTATTGCTTTTTCAGGAAGAACCTTTTGCCCTGATTCTACAAGTAGACTCATTTCACCTAGTAGGGTCTTTATGGCAACTCTTGGAACTGGTAACCAGTTAGGCTTATGAAGTGTTTGAGCAATAACTTCTGCCATTTTGCTATTTTTTATAGGACTTGGTGCGGTCATATGAAAGGCTTGATCAATCGTAGGATGATCTAATGAAAATAAAATCATTCCAATGACATCCGTGATATGAATCCATGATACCCACTGCTCGCCTGAGCCAATTTTGCCCCCAACATACCATTTGAATGGCATTGTCATTAAAGGCAAGGCACCTTCCGTCCCTAAAATGACACCAAACCTTGCAATAACCGTACGTACACCATAAGTATTCGCTTCTAGGGCGGTTTTTTCCCAAGCTTCTGTTACTTCTGCTAAAAAATCATTTCCTGATTCCTTTCTTGATTCTGTAAATGTTTCTGTAAGAGAAGTACCAAAATAGCCGACTGCAGAGGCATTGATTAGCACAGCAGGTTTATATTTCATTTCTTTTATCATATCGATGATTGCATAGGTAGCTTTGATTCTACTTTGATAAATACGATCCTTCTTTGATTTAGTCCAATATCCAAAAAGGGACTCCCCTGCCAAATTTATGATGGCATCCAATGGTGGTAATTGAGCAATGGGATTTAGATTCTCATTTAACCAACCGATATAGGTTATTTTTTGCTTATTCCTATGTTTATTGGGATGCCGAGTTAGGATAAATACCTCGTCTCCACGATCAATTAAATGCTTGGTAAGATGTTGACCAACAAATCCTGTACCACCAGCTATCGCTATTTTCATCGTCTCACTCTCCTATTTTTGTTTTTCAATAGTAAACGACTGTAAGAAAAATCTAAGAATCCCCCCCTTTGAAGAACGTGTGTTTGTGTGATAAAATGGTAGGGAAACGAGGTGAGTGTTTTGCCAACCATTTCAAAAATTACCGTTCAAAAGAAACAAAAGTATCGATATAATATTTTTTTAAAGGAAAATGACAAGGAATATTATGCATTTAGTGTGGATGAAGATTTACTAATTTCTTATCATCTCCGAAAAGGTATGGAATTAACCAAGGGACTGATCGATCAAATTCAAGAGAAAGATGCCTCCTATAAAGTGTATACCCTATCTATACGTTTCTTAAGTTACCGAATGCGATCTGAGCAAGAATTAATAGAATATTTACAAAAAAAAGACATAGAAATCACATACATCAAGGAAGTTGTCCAAAGATTAAAACGGGAGAGTTTACTAGATGATTTAGCATTTAGTGAAGCATTCGTTCGAACCAGAATCCAAACAACATCAAAAGGTCCTATATTAGTTAGGAAGGAGTTAAAGGACAAAGGTGTGGAAGCAGCTATCATTGATAGAGCCTTAGAGCTTTATACGTATGATAAGCAATTTGAGAAAACGAAACGATTAATTGAGAAAAAAATGACTAATTCGTCTAAGAAATCTTTCAAGCAACAATTGAATGCCGTTAAACAAAACATTCTTCAAAAAGGCTTTACGCTTGAATTAATTCATGACGTTTTGCAGGAAATAGACTTAGGAGAAGACGCCGAAGCAGAATATCAAGCAGTTGTTTATCAAGGTCAAAAAATACAAACCAAGTATCAAAAGAAAGATACAGGTTATAAGCTAAAACAAAAAGTAAAAGCAGCTTTATACAGAAAAGGCTTTGATGGAGAATCCATTCAACGATTTATAGATGAATATATGGAGGAAGACTTATAAGGAAGAGCACGACTCCTTAGCTCTAATTACAAGCTATAGTGTTTGGATTCGTGCTTCTTTCACTTAATTACTCACAAGGCTTGTGATTTGTTCGATTGCTTCATATACATCATCGACGATGTGTTTTGCTTTAGCCTGTACTTCAATCGGTGCTGATGACATACAGAAGCTATTTGGTGTCATTTCAAACATTGGAATATCATTATAAGCATCACCAATAACGGCTATTTCCGAAGGTTTAATATGTAAATGCTTGGCTAATCGCTTTAATCCATCTGCTTTACTTACACCTTTTGGTACGATATCCAAACAATTCGGGTCAGAAATATAGGATTCGATACTTATTCCGAAGAGGTTCTTTATTTCTTCTTCAATAGATACTAACTGTTTGTTTTCTCCTAACAACATATACTTACTGGGATTAATTTCTGTTCCATACTTATCGATGAAATCAATCCCTTCTATTAATGGGAAATAAAGAAAATTCTCCATCGCTTTTAATTCCTCTGTTCTCTTCGAAATATAGATCTCATCCTTTGTAGAAATACAAACAAGATGTGAGTAGCTTGTAATATGCTCATGCAACTTGTAGCTCATTTCTAAATCAAATGTTCTCTGGTGGATAAAATCATGGGAATCAGACAAAACAAATGCGCCATTTTGACTTACTCTATGGGCATTTTTCCTAATTTCTTTACAAATTTCAAGGATGTCTCGATCTAACCTCCCAGTAGCAATAGCAAAGTCGATCTCAGTTTTTGATAAGCTATGTATAGCTTCAATATCCTTATTTTTAATTGTGTTTCCAGACTTTAATAACGTTCCATCCAAATCTGTTGCAAATAATTTAATCATGAAGAAAACTCTCCCTTCTGCCCCTAGTATACTTCTTTTTCAATAGAAGTTCTAACAGTAAGGATATGTTACTTCCATTCACCTTTTGGATCATGCTACAATAAGAGTAATATTAAATGGTGGTGCGTAAAATGGAGAGAAGATATAGTTCCTATACTGTAGAGGAATTAAGAAAAGAAATGGCAAATCTTAAGGAAAAAGTACAAAAGGCTGAACAGCTTGGTAATATAAGTGAATATGAAATATTAGAACGGAAATTACAAATGGCAGCGGCCTATCTTGTCAATCCGGCTGATTTTAAAAAAGGCGATAAATATGAGCTTGCGAAAGACCCAGGGCATCAATTTCAAATTACCTATATTAATGGCGTATTTGCTTGGGGACACCGCATTAATCTATTGGGACAACACTTGGAACAAGAAGAAGCAGTGCCGTTATCTATTCTTGGCGATAAAATAGAAGGGTGATTATGACACTCCATAATCCTAAATTAAAGGAGCTGACTCAAAAATTGTCAGCTCCTTTAAAAAGTCGAGGAAACCTGTTTATCCACATTTAATTTACTTTGTAGTTTTTCCTCTGAAAAAATCCAGCCTGTATAAGAATTCATTATTCGCTGATTATCGTCGATTTGTACTACAGCGACAAATGGATAATGACCAGCTGTTCGATAACGTAGATCGATAAAACGAATTTCACTGAAGTCATCATACATGTTCCATTCCCAGCGATAAATCGGGGAGAAGGAAAGAAAAGCAGCGATATTTTTATCCTTTTTCGCAATCTCGAATAACCTATTATCTGGTACAGGCATCTTATCAAATTGGTCATTTACGACAATGTGTCCATCTTCTACTTGACCAACATAGTAAAAGTCTTTCGTAGTGATGGCAATTCGCCATATATTTTGCTTCGTTGTCGGTGAAGTAGCAATTTTTTCGGTATAGTCAAAGTGTTCGTAAATCAATTTAACAATTTCTCTCTTGTCCATATATCTTTTAATGTAATACAATAATATAATAAAATAGATGGCAAGCCATGTGTAGCCTGGAGTGGCACCTAATATCCATGCAATAATCCCAATAACATGAAGACTAAAAATATAGGGATCAAAGGTGCTAATAAAACCGTGAGCTACCCATTTTTTTGTGAATGGGCGATAGGCTTGTGTGCCATATGCGTTAAAAATATCAACAAAAACATGCAGAATTACTGCAAGAGATGTCCATAACCAAAGATGTAAAAAATTCACCTCGGGTAAGAAAAGGTAGATTATAGAAGAAATAGCGATTCCCCAAAAGATTACTAATGGAATCGAATGA
The DNA here is from genome assembly GCF_003176895.1 of Gracilibacillus dipsosauri. GTDB lineage: Bacteria > Bacillota > Bacilli > Bacillales > Amphibacillaceae > Gracilibacillus > Gracilibacillus dipsosauri. The sequence continues at coordinate 98,317 of NZ_QGTD01000020.1, read as the reverse complement.
GTAATACCTCTGTGATGTCTTAAATAGGTGGCATTATTTCGTAATTTCAGGATTGTATCAAAATCAGGTGCATGGGAGCCGACTATGGTACCAACCATAACAGCTGTAAATAGTGCAGAGTCCTGTTGTACAACTGGATCTAAAGTGGCAATACCACCAAGAGCAATGCCCATTGTGATATGTGTTGCAGTATCCATTCTTAGTTGCCCCCTATAAAAAATTATCTAACTCGAATAACACTTTTTCTAACAACATTGTAACATGAAGGATGAATTATTGTGAAAAATAATCATGATCATATAGCCATTACTATTAATATACCCCAATTTCGTAAAGATTTAATCGATTGGTTTGAAAAAGAACAAAGAAATCTTCCTTGGCGCAAAAATCAAGATCCATATCGAGTATGGGTGTCAGAAATTATGCTACAACAAACAAAAGTGGATACCGTTATTCCATATTTTAATCAGTTCACTAAATCTTTTCCTACATTATCTGCCTTAGCAGAAGCAGATGAACAAGAAGTATTAAAGGCGTGGGAAGGATTAGGGTATTATTCTCGAGTCAGAAATTTGCAAACAGCGGTACGGGAGGTAGTCGAAAATTATGATGCTAAGGTGCCAGATGAGGTGGAGTCACTTGGGAATCTAAAAGGAGTTGGTCCATATACAAGAGGTGCCATTCTAAGTATTGCGTATAATAAACCAGAACCAGCGGTTGATGGAAACGTAATGCGTGTATTGTCAAGAATATTATTGATTGAGGAAGATATTGCTAAGGCCAAAACAAGGAAAATTTTTGAACAAGCTGTCCGTGAACTGATATCAAAGGAAAATCCATCTTATTTTAATCAGGGATTAATGGAGCTTGGTGCACTCATATGTACACCGAGAAAGCCAAGCTGTATGCTTTGTCCTGTTCAAGATCATTGCACCGCATTTGCAAAAGGTGTAGAGCAATCATTACCAATAAAATCAAAGAAAACAAAACAGAAAATAGAGGACCACTTTACATTAGTGATCGAAGATGATGCTGAAAAGGTTATGTTAGAACAAAGACCAGATACTGGGTTGCTCGCTCAAATGTGGCAATTCCCAATGGTAAGCAAAAAGGAAGTAAGCGAGTCATTGCTTCAAACCTATATAAAGGAAAAGTTTGAAATAGATGTAATTCAATTAGAAAAATTAAAGCCAGTTAAGCATGTTTTTTCCCATATTACATGGAATATGGATGTTTGGCGAATAAAAGGAGTAGGCCAACCAAAAGGATTGATGCTGCCTCTAGATGAAGTAACACAATATCCGATGCCTGTTTCACATCAAAAGGTATTATCTCAAATACAAGAATATAACGGTAATTAAGCCATCGCGTGGCCGAATTGATTTAACCATTTTTTTCTATTTTATAATTCGTGGATAAAAAGTTTTTAGGTGGGTAAATTAATGGTCGTGGAGGTGATTATGATGGCTAAACAACCAAACAAAGCTAACCAAGCACAAGCAAGCAAAACAAATGCTCAAGAGGTTAAGCGCCAAAACCAACAAGCTGCTCAAGGTCAAGGACAATTTGGTACTGAGTTCGCTAGCGAAACAAATGCTCAAGAAGTAAGAGCACAAAACAGAAAGTCTGAAAGCAACAAAAAATAACATTTCAATCAAAGGCTTAGATCATTCTCACAATGATCTAAGCTTTTTCTATATATAGGGATATTTACTTATTTTTACATAGATATATTCGGTTCATTCTAGTTGTATTATTTTATTTTATAAAATTTTATCGTTATAATAAAGGATGACCTAAAAGACGCATCTTAAGATGTAAATAAAAATAAAAAAATTATAGGAAGGAAGATACGTATGGATGGCCTTGAACCAGGTAGAAACATTCAAATACAGAGCTATAAACATAATGGTCAGCTCCATCGTATCTGGGATACAACGACCATATTGAAGGGAACGAACAATCGCGTAATTGGGGCAAATGATAAAACCCTTGTGACAGAAAGTGATGGTAGAACATGGATTACAAGAGAACCAGCAATATGTTTCTTTCATGTGAAATATTGGTTTAATATAATCGGAATGTTACGTAATGATGGCATTCATTACTATTGTAATATTAGTTCACCGTTTGTTTTTGAGGATGGCGCTGTTAAATATATCGATTATGATTTGGATGTTAAAGTATTTCCAGATATGACTTATACCCTTTTGGATGAGGATGAATATGAGCTGCACAAGGAACAGATGAATTATCCCAAAGTATTAGACAAAATATTAAAAAATAATGTAGAGCACTTATTACATTGGATTAGACAGAGGAAAGGACCATTTTCACCTGAGTTTGTAGATCAGTGGTATGAGCTTTTTTTGACCTATCGATCTTAAAACTTACACTAACATAGAGAAAGGTGAATATCATTTGGATAGTATTAGAAGATATATAAAATATGTTGTACCATACAAATGGAAAATTTTATTAACGATATTTATCGGGATCATTAAATTTGGGATCCCTTTATTAATTCCATTAATCGTTAAATATGTCATTGACAACATTATCGGTTCTGAAACAATGAGCTCCAATGAAAAATTAACAGAATTAGCTTGGCTCATGGGTGTAGCTGGATTTGTTTTTGTTGTGCTACGTCCACCAGTTGAATATTACCGCCAATATTTGGCCCAATGGACTGGAAATAAAATCCTATACGATATCCGTGAGAGATTATTTGATCATATCCAACGCTTAAGTATGCAGTTTTACGCAAGGACGAAAACCGGTGAAATCATTTCACGTGTTGTTCATGATGTGGAACAAACGAAAAATTTCGTAATGACAGGACTTATGAATGTTTGGCTGGACATGGTTACCATCTTAATTGCGATCGGAATTATGCTTTATCTTGATGTTTGGTTAACGATTGTGGCCATTGCATTATTTCCTTTATACGGAATATCAGTAAAAATATTTTATGGAAAGCTTCGAGAATTAACAAGAAAAAGGTCACAAGCATTGGCGCAAGTACAGGGACATCTACATGAACGCGTTCAAGGGATTCCTGTTACAAGAAGCTTTGCATTAGAGGAATATGAACAGGGGCAATTCGATAAACAGAATAAAAATTTCTTAGATAGAGCGATTGATCATACGGCGTGGAATGCGAAGACATTTTCGGTGATGAATACGATCACGGATCTTGCTCCATTATTAGTAATTGGCTTTGCCGGATATTTTGCTATAACTTCTGGATTAACGGTTGGAACAATTGCTGCCTTCGTAGGCTATATGGATCTTGTATACAACCCTTTACGACGCCTTATTAGTTCATCAACAGTACTAGTGCAATCCATTGCTTCTATGGATCGGGTCTTTGAATTTATTGACGAAAAATACGATATTAAAGATTCACCAAATGCACAAAATTTAGAAGAAGTAGAAGGCGAAATTGAATTTGATCATGTTTCTTTTCGCTATGACGAGGAAGAGGAACTGGTATTACAGGATATTTCCTTAAAAGCGAAAAAAGGGGAAACCATTGCATTAGTAGGGATGAGTGGTGGTGGAAAATCTACCATTATTAGCCTGATACCTAGATTTTATGATGTAACGAGTGGTCAGATTTTACTCGATGGAACGGATATTCGTGACGTTAAGGTTCGTTCATTGAGAGACAAGATTGGTATGGTGTTACAGGATAATATTCTCTTTAGTGAATCAATTGCTGCGAATATTCGCATGGGAAACCCTGATGCCACAGACGAAGAAGTAATAGAAGCTGCTAAAGCGGCAAATGCACATAAATTTATTAGTGAATTATCAAATGGGTATGATACTCTAGTTGGCGAGCGTGGAGTGAAATTGTCAGGAGGGCAAAAGCAACGAGTCGCTATTGCACGTATTTTCTTGAAGAATCCACCATTATTGATATTAGATGAAGCAACTTCTGCATTAGATTTGGAGAGCGAAAGCTTAATACAGGGAGCATTAGAGAAACTAGCCTCTGATCGCACAACGTTTATAGTAGCACACCGATTGTCAACCATTACTCATGCTGATCGTATTATTTTAATTGAAAATGGTCTTATTAAAGAGGAAGGAAATCACCAGAAATTAATGCAAAAGCGAGGAAGCTATTATAACCTCTATCAAATCCAGGAATTAGATAAACAAAATAATTGAACCAAATGAAGCCCTTACTATACAGCTCTAGTAGGGGCTTTTAATTTAAGGTAATATTCGTTTTTTCTTTTCCTCTATTTCGATTACCATACCTTGATGAAACTTTTGGTAGCTGTAAAGCAATGTTTGCAGATGAAGAATTTCTTTATGATATTCCATTAAACGAGCGGCTAATGGGAGTAGGGACAATGGATCTTCTTCATCCTTTTCATAAAGTTGAAACAATTGATCTACAACGTGAGGAATGTTTGGTGTTGTAATCTCCTCCACCAATTTTGTTTGGTTTCTTCTAATTCTTCCCATAGCACTTAATAATAATCTCTCATGAGAATAAATAATTTTATCTAATTCCTTCACAAGTACACCTTGGAATTCCTTTGGTATTGTTTCAATCTTGTTGTCATATTGGTGAAACGTTTCTAATGTTTCGAGAGATTTTTTGGATGTGATAATCATTTGCTTAAAAACCGCTAGTCTACGCATTTTAGGGATTCGGTTTTTTTTACGGTAAATTCTCTCCTCGCTAAACAATAAATAAGTATTGTCAATAAGCTTGATTTCCCTTTGTAGCTTTTCTACTTCCACCTTCAATGCTGGCTCATCAGAAAGGTGTCTTGTCGAAATACGAAGCCATTGTAAAATCTCCGTTGTTACTCGGTTAATATGTTTAAATAATTTTTGCTCATAATTAGGTGGTAAAAAAACCATATTTACGATAAATGCTGAAACAATTCCTAAGCTTAACGAAAAAAATCGCAATCCTGCGAAATGTAGGAGCAACATTTCAGTCGTTTCCATAATCGCAAGTATGGCAATAATAGCAAGTGCGATTGTGTTTTCATTCATTTTTAGATATAGACATATTCCAATAACGATAATAGTTGTAAATCCAATAACAATAGGATCATTCCCTATCGTAAAAACAACAATTGCTGCAATACTGACTCCAATTAAATTTGCATAAATTTGTTCAAACATCGTCTGGAAGGAGCGGTAAATGTTTGGTTGGATCGCAAATGCTGCTGCAATTCCAACATAAGTTGGTGATGGAATTCCGATTAGATTGGCAACATATAAAGCTACAGCTACAGCAATACCTGTTTTTAACATCCGTGCCCCGAGCTTCATATAAATGTTCCTCCCAACTTTTAGTTCGTTTTAAAATTAGTTGCAAAAGACGTACCCACAACCTCTTTTGTAGATATACTGCACTTTTTTCACAAGTATACCACCGATAATGGAATGAAAAAACTTCAGAGCATAGAAAGGGTATGAAAATTTTAAATCAGAGAAGAATAGGAAGAAGGTCAACTATAAAGTATACATGAGAAGGAGTAGCATGATGGAAGGCAAAAAAAAGGATTTATTCGCTCTAGCATCCATTCCACTAATGATGACATTAGGAAATTCTATGTTAATACCTGTATTACCCATAATCGAGAAAGAAATAAACATTACATCCTTTCAATCCAGTTTAATCATTACTGTCTATTCCGTTGTAGCAATTATATTAATTCCTTTAGCTGGCTACTTATCCGACAAAATAGGCAGGAAGAAAGTAATCATTCCTAGCTTATTATTGACAGGAATTGGCGGATTGATTGCTGCGTTTGCAGCATGGAGTATGGATGAGCCCTATTTTCTTATATTAGTTGGGCGTTTTTTACAGGGGGTGGGGGCATCAGGTGCGTTCCCAGTAGTTATCCCAACAGTTGGTGATTTATTCAAGGATGAAGAAGAGGTCAGTACTGGACTTGGCTTAATTGAGACATCGAATACGTTTGGAAAGGTTTTAAGTCCCATTATAGGTGCCGCTTTAGCTATAGCGATCTGGTATTTACCTTTTATTTTTATTCCGATATTTTCGGCAATCTCCATTATATTAGTACTATTTATGGTGAAAACACCGAAAAAAGAACAAGAATCAAATCAAACATTTTCTGAGTTTTTAGGATCTCTAAAAAAAGTCTTTCATTATAACGGCAAATGGCTTATGACAACATTTATTATTGGGAGTATCAATATGTTCGTTTTATTTGGGTTTTTGTTTCATTTGTCAACATTACTTGAGGACAGATACTTAATAGATGGTGTGAGAAAGGGGCTTTATCTTGCCATTCCGCTTTTGTTTCTTTGTCTTGCCTCTTATGGTGCCGGAAAAAAAATAGGGAAAAACAAAATAATGATGAAATGGTTAATCGCAATCGGTAATATTATTGCTGCTTGTGCCTTATTTTTTGTGAAGAGTGATGCAAGTATTGTTAGTGTTCTTTTCTTATTAACAATAGCAGGTGTTGGTATTGGTGTGTCATTACCTTGTCTTGATGCCCTTATTACAGAAGGAGTAGAAAAAGATGTTAGGGGGACGATTACCTCATTATATAGCAGTATGCGTTTTTTAGGTGTAGCGGCAGGTCCACCTATCATTGCCATTATTATGGAGAATAACTTGTCGGTTTTATATTGGTTTTTAGCAGCACTAAGCATCGTAGCCTTTCTTATTACTTTGTTTTTAATCAAACCAAGTCAAAAAGTGCAACCATCTCTTTAACAAAGGAAATCCGGACTAAAACTCCGGGTTTCCTTTAACTCATCTTCTGAAATGCTGTGTCAATACAACGAATGGTTTCTAATATATCAGCTTCTGTGTGGGCAATCGTTAAAAACCACGCTTCGTATTTTGATGGAGCCAAGTTAATACCTTGTTCTAGCATTAATTTAAAAAATTGACCGAATTTCTCTCCATCCGTTGCCTCTGCCTGAGCATAATTGGTCACTTTTTCCTTTCCGAAATAAAGGGTTAGTGCACCTTTTAATCGATTTACTGTAATATCAATGCCATATTTTTGAGCAGCTTTGTTCATTCCGTCTTCGAGTATCGCTCCTAAGTAATCAAGGCGATCATATAACCCTTTTTCACTTAAAACCTCTAAACAAGCAATTCCAGCTGATATGGATGCAGGATTACCTGCCATTGTTCCAGCTTGATAGGCTGGTCCTAATGGTGCCACCTGTTCCATTATTTCTTTTTTTCCACCATATGCACCAATTGGTAATCCACCACCTATTATTTTTCCCAGTGCTGTCATGTCTGGTTCGACTCCTACTAATTTTTGCGCAGAACCATATGTAAAACGGAAGGCCGTTATTACTTCATCATAGATAACAAGAGAACCATTTTGGTGCGCGAGCTGATTTACTTTTTCTAAAAAACCAGGGTGGGGTTCCACAATGCCGAAATTACCGACAATTGGCTCAACTAAAACAGCAGCTACTTGGTCGCCCCAATGATGGAGAGCTTCTTGAAAAGCTTCCATATCATTAAAAGGAACAGTAATGACTTCCTTTGCGGTTGCTTCTGTTACTCCAGCTGAATCGGGGTTTCCTAATGTAGATGGACCTGAACCCGCTTGGACAAGTACCGCATCAAAATGTCCATGGTAACAGCCAGCAAATTTAATTATTTTTTCACGATTTGTATAAGCTCTTGCAACTCGAATTGTTGTCATCACAGCCTCTGTTCCTGAATTGACAAAGCGAACCTTATCCATTGAAGGAATAGCAGCTTTTAGTTTTTGAGCAAAAATGTTTTCCAATTTTGTAGGAGTACCAAATAGCACGCCATTTTCTGCTGCCTTTTGAATAGCATTCGTAATATGTGGATGGGCATGACCAGTAATAATAGGCCCATATGCGCCGAGATAATCAATGTATTGATTACCGTCAACATCCCAAAAATAAGCCCCCTTTGCACGCTCCATATATACGGGAGATCCTCCACCAACTCCTTTATATGCTCGAGATGGTGAATTTACTCCACCTACTATATGTTTCTGTGCTTCTTTATGTAAAGCTTCTGAATTAGTAAACTGCATAATAAATCCCTCCATGAAAGAAAATGCATGATTAATTATAGCACTAACTACCATGAAGGGAAAAATAATCTGTTACAGGACATGTTTAATTTTGGAAATATATAAACCTCTAATAAAAAAGAAGTAAACCGCATAAATAGCTAAATAACAACTTATTAACATGACACTAGGCCATAATACAGAAGCACTTAACATATTTTGTAATGCCTTAAAAGCAAATCCTGCGTGAATCACTGCAACTGTAAAAGGGATAAAAAACAAGTAGGCAATCTCTTGAGTAATACTTGCCTTCATTTCTTTTCTCGTTAAACCAATTCGGTACAATGCTTTATATTTGCTAATGTCTTTGTCTAAATCCTGATATAATTTGAAATAGAGAATGGACCCCGCTGCTAAGAAAAATAGTACACTAATGAATAGCCCAAAGAATAAGGTGTGTGCAAGAGTTTTTTTCATCATTACATAGAAATCAGCACTTGCATCTATTTCTACTATGTCATTATTTACATGTTTCATAATCTCTACTATTTGATCTGCTTGATTGGTCCAATTAGGAACATTCATTGCTGTGTAACGATATTGTTCATTTGGATCAGCAACATTGGCGAATTCATCAAAAATTTGATCAGGTACGACGATTGTATAACGAGTGTGTATCGTTGTATTAATGACTGAAGTGATAGTATCAACATTAAGCACAGCTTGAAAATTATTTGAGCTAACGGTTAATTCCTCAGGAAAATCAGCTTCTCCAGGTAAAACGATATTAGGAAGCATAATATACATCTGATCTTCCTTTATACTCTGTTTACTTGAATATTGATTTAGATCTGCTATTTGCTGATAATCGGAAAAAGAAATTAGATCAGCCCAGTTCATTTCCCCTAGATTCTCGACCTGTGCCTGAGTTCGATTTACCGTGATGGATTGATAGTTGATGTTAGCTTGTTCAAATTTTTGTAAGACAGTATCCATTTCTTTATCCATCATGGCAATATTATCTTCACCTTTGGCTAAAAATGAAACATCTTGCGGGTAATAAGCGTTCGCTTCTGCTTCTGCACTTTTAAAAGCACCAAATAATACCCCAGAGGCAGTGAATGCTACAGCACTTAAAATGGTTACAAAAAATAATAATCTTGCATGATCCTTTAATTTATAGCTTAAGTCAGATATTGTTAGCAAATTTGTTTTATGAAAGTAAAGATTTCTCCTTCTTTTCAATAAATAAATGAATGCAACCGAAAATTGAGTAAACAACAAATATGTTCCAGGGATGATTAATAATAAGATGTAAAACATTCGATAAACGATCGTGATAAGGGTAGAGGTGGCAGCTAAATAATATGCTACTATAACTAGAGCTAATCCTAAGATACTTAATACCCAGGAGAACTTAGGAGGGCGTTTGTTCGCTTTCACTCCTCGTAATAGGTCTACTACTGCATTTGTCTTCAATGTCCAAACTACAAAAATAGAATTGAATTCAAACATCAAGAAATAACTTATGACAGTGATAATGATAGCCTTTGGTGCTATATGAAAACCTAATGTTCCTTCTAGTTCTAGTATCTTGGAAAAACCCATAATAAATAAATTTGCAAATAGCATGCCAACTAGAATTCCTGCAAGTATAGAAACAACACCAATGATCGTATTTTCTAGTATGAGCATCCGGTTTAATTTTGACTTACTAATTCCTAATGTCATTAACAAACCATACTCTTTTTTCCTTGATTTAATGAAGGCACCAGTCGAATACATAACGAACAGAAAAGAAAAACCAAATATGATGATCTCTGCTGCCATAATCCCTCTTTGGACGCCTTCCCGAAATTCATGTCCATCAATTTCAGGATGAAACATAATAACAGCATAGATAAAGAACACGGCAACAGAGAACATACAGCTAAAGAAGTAGCTCATATATTGACGTGCATTGCGCTTTACATTATTAAATGCGAATTGTCTGAAGGTCATCTGTATCACCTCCAAGCATTGATTGAACATTTAATATTTCCTGGAAAAAGGTTTGACGATTTTCCCCTTTATAGAGCTGGTTAAAAATTCTTCCATCCTTAATGAATAGTATCCTTTCACAGAAACTCGCAGCAAAAGGGTCATGTGTTACCATTAGGGTTGTTGCCTCCTGCTTTTCATTTAGAGTGGAAAGGGCCTCCATTACTTGCTTTGATGCTTTAGAATCTAAGTTTCCTGTTGGTTCATCTGCAAATATAATGGCGGGTTGATGAATAATTGCCCGGGCAATAGCAGCACGTTGCATCTGGCCTCCAGATACTTCAAAGATTCTATTTTTTAAAATCGTATCAATCCCTAGCTGTTTGGCAACTTTACTAAGTTTTTTCTCCATTTCATTTACCTTACACCCGTCAAGAGTGAGTGGTAGCATTATATTCTCTTCTATGGTTAAGGTTTCTAATAAATTGAAGTCTTGAAATATAAATCCCATTTGCTTTCTTCTGAATTTTGCGAGCTTTGTTTTGGAGAGTTTAGTAACATTCTCGTTATTAATTTCGATAGTACCTGCAGATAATCGATCAATAGTAGAGAGAACATTTAATAAGGTTGTTTTTCCGCTACCTGATGGACCCATTACCCCAACAAATTCTCCTTTTTCAATTTCAAATGAGATATTATCGATGGCCCTATGTTCAATGCCACGATTGTTTCCGTATATTTTTGAGATATTTTTTGCTTCTAATAATGGCATAGTAATCCAACCTTTCCCGCTGTAGTAATTTTATTATAAATGCAATATGTCGAGATAACCTATTCATAATCCTTTCAAAAGTAAAAAGAAACCTTACATTATTGTAAGATTTCTATGAAGCGTTAAAGGAAATGGAGATCTTAGTGCCCTTCTTAACCTCAGAATCAATGGAAACCTGATGATGTAATTCATCACAAATTTGTTTCGTTAAATAGAGTCCCATCCCAGTGGACTCTTGATAATTTCGGCCATTTTCTCCAGTGAAAAAAGGATGAAATACCTGTTTAATGTCTTGTTTAGGAATACCAATACCTTGATCTATTATGGATAAAGTATAATAACCATATTGATTGTCAGTAGAAAAGGTTATGTTAGTCTTTGTTCCACTTGCGTATTTAATGGCATTACTTGTAATTTGTCCAAGGACGAAACCTAGCCATTTTTGATCAGAATAAATATACGTATTAGATGGTATCTCTATTTTTGGATATACATGATGGCGTATAAAGCTGGATTTATACTCTTGAATGACTGTTCTGACTAGTTGATTCAGATCAATCTTTTCCACATGGAAATCTCGTTCGAACTGTTGTAATCTAGATTGGTATAAAGCAAGCTGTAACCCATTCTTCATCCGATCTAGTTCTTCTTCCATATCCTGCTTGAATGCATGGGGGAGATTTATTTGCTCATTTTCGATGGTTAAACTTATTACGGATAATGGTGTTTTCATTTGATGAACCCATTGCTGCATAAACATATTTTCCTGTTTCTTCTCCGCATGTAGCTTTTCTAACTGTTGCTTATAAGCGTGATACTGTTTCTCGTAATGCTCCTTTAATTGTCTCGTTAATTGATCTGGAGCATCTGGAAGCCATGCAGCCTCGTTCGTTTCCTTTGCGGTAAATTGATATATTTCTCGATACTTCATATAACGAAAGATATGATAGATAACTAAAAAACTGGTAGCAACAAGGAGCATATACATCAGATTTGCAGTACTAATCGCTTCAGCACTAACAGAGCTTGCCAGTCTTGCGATGATTAAAAGAATACCAACTTGCGAATAAAAGAAAAGAATGGATATGAGTTGATCCTGTACATATGCTTTCATTTATTATTCACCCATGTTTTTTCAAGTTTGTAACCCGCACCTCGTATGGTAGAAATGGCTTGATCAATCCCAAGCTCAGATAATTTTTTTCTGATACGAGTGATATTGACACTTAATGTATTGTCATCAACAAAATCTTGATCGTCCCAAAGCCTTTCCAGTAAAAATTCCCTAGAAATAATTTGATCTGGATGTGTTAAAAATGCTTGAGCTAGGAGGCATTCCTTTTTTGTTAATAGTACTTCTTTGTCTTGAAAGGAAAGAATAAACGTCGTTGTATCTAATGTAAGACCTTCAAAATCGATTACTTGAGTCGATTTTTCCGTGCGATACTCTCCATATACACGTCTTAAAATACTTTTAATTTTCGCTAATACAACTTCTAGTTGAAACGGTTTAGTAATGTAATCGTCTGCGCCATTTTCAATAGCCATTACTTGATCCATCCCGCTATCCCTTGCTGATATAAAGATGATTGGACAATTACTACGTGCACGAATTTTACGACACCAGTAAAAACCGTCGAATCGTGGTAGGTTTATATCTAATAGAACTAGATGAGGTTCCCACTGTAAAAATTCCTCTTGAATAAGATCGAAGTCGTCCACCGTTTTTATTTCATAATCATATTTAGATAAAAAATCAGCAAGAATATCTCGAATTTTTGGATCATCTTCTACTATATAAATTTTGATCAATTGTCATCACCTCTACTTGTCCATCGTAAACTAAAAGTAGGAATAAATAAAGTGAGACTGCCATCAAGGGACAGGTTTTTCCAATAATGGTTAGCTCTGTAGTTCTATTAGTTTAGAGTTAGCTGTGAAAATATAAATAGAGTGGAGATTGGTCTAGAATGATAGCAATCATTTCTGTTTTGATCATTGGGGTATTATTATGTGGGAGCTTATACGCATTTATTTTTGGAAAGGTTCATCAAAGAAGTTATTTTTCATACGAAATTTTTTATACTTTACTCGTAGTGTACTTTACTGTTCTAACATCCTTTGCATGCTTGTATTTCGTTTTGTCCTTCCACGGAGTACTCTTATTAGAAGATGGTGAGCTTAAGAGGTTATCACCGTTTGAAACATTAGCACATTCCTTTTATTTCAGTGGAGTTACTTTAATGACAGTCGGTTATGGAGATATTACGCCAATCGGTTGGGGGAGACTACTTGCTTTACTGGAGGCATTGATTGGTTACATTTTACCGCCCGCGTTTTTTGTTAAGATTTGGCAAGGAAATGATAGACGTCACAAGTAGTTTTTAGTTGAGTCTTTCTTCTAATTCCAGTACGCTAGAAGGAGTAAATTTCATTGGAGGGATTTGAAGTGACAGTAGAAGTTGGACAAGAAGTACAAGACTTTGAACTTATGAATAACAAAGGTGAAACAGTTAAGCTATCTGATTATAAAGGGAAACATGTTGTTCTTTATTTCTATCCAAAGGATGATACACCAGGCTGTACAACGGAAGCGTGTGACTTTCGCGATAATTATGAGAGCTTCCAGGATCTTGATGCCGTTATTTTAGGAGTGAGTCCAGATTCCGAAGAAAGTCATAAAAAATTTATTGATAAGCATAGTTTGCCGTTTGAACTACTCGTTGACGAAGACAAGAAGGTTGCGGAGCAATTTAATGTTTGGCAATTAAAGAATAAATTCGGTAAAGAGTATATGGGAATTGTTCGTTCCACCTTTATTATAGACAAACAAGGAATTCTTCAAAAAGAGTTTCGTAATGTACAAGTAAAGGGACATGTTGAAAAGGCATTAAGCTATATTCGTGAAGAATTAAGCTAATCCCTTCGAGCCGTAGCTTATGAAAAACCTCAATGAAGGAAACAGGAATCGAAAGCATAGATCGATTCCTGTATTTTTTTGTACGTTAAGAAAGCATAAGAGTTCTACACAGCAGAAGTTCAACGTAGCTGAAATTTTATGGTGCAAAGTATAAGCAAAACTGAGCATTCGCTAAAGGACGAGCGAAAGCAAGTTTTTCTAACAAGAAACAATTGAGCAAATCGAATTTTCCAATATAAAAGTGATTAAAGCATAAAATCAGCAATAATTCGTATACTTTTATTGACAGAAAAGACTTGAAGGGTTTACACTAATTATAAGGATTATAATTTAATAATTGTGTTAATACAGTTTATATTGTAAACTAGTTATTAATGATTAAAATAATTGTAGGAGAAAGCGAGGTGCATGGCGGGTGTCGGAACATATGTTACAAGAGGCTGTTGAAAAGCTAAAGTCATCTGGAGTTCGTATCACACCACAGCGTCATGCGGTGTTGGAATTTTTATTAAATGCAGAAATTCATCCTACTGCTGATGATATTTATAAGGCTTTAGAAGGTAAGTTTCCAAATATGAGTGTAGCTACCGTATATAATAATTTACGAGTTTTTCGAGAAATTGGTCTTGTGCGAGAGCTAACCTATGGAGATTCTTCTAGTCGCTTTGATTGTAATACTTCTAAGCATTATCATATTATATGTGAAAGCTGTGGAAAAATAGTTGATTTTCACTATCCTAGCTTGGATGAAGTGGAATCATTGGCAGAACAAATTACAGGATTTGATGTTAGCCACCACCGAATGGAAGTATATGGAGTATGTCAAGAGTGTAAAAAAGATAAAAAACAAATTGTTTAATATCAAAACACACGAGTTATTGCTCGTGTGTTTTTCTTTAGACTTAGTATTTCAACAAGGAAAACCTTCACCAATGGAAGTATCATTCTAACTTCTCTTGGAGTTGTAGCTTTCATCAAATTCTTTACCTTCTAAACTCTTATCTAATGTTAAAGGCTGCTTACAATGCATACAAGCATCCACACGTCCTAGCATTTTTGTCGGTTTTTCACAGGTTGGACAAATTATTGGAACTGCTCTTGTGGACAATAGCCCAATCCAAAAGTAAACAACTGTACTAAATACGATTGCAATCATACCAAGAATAATAAAAATAAGCATAAGCCATTCTACTTTTTTGACAAGTAAACCAATGTACATAATTCCAAAACCGATAAAAATGAGACTCAATGCAAAGGTACGTATTCGATTAATTTTATTTTTATAAGTTATATCTGCCATTTTGCTTCCTCCATGACCTAGCATAAATCAAATCTATTTTGTAGTATAGCATATTTCTACAATTTTTGTGCAAGCACTTGCTTCATCGTTTATGATGTATATAGGAAGATAAGAAGAAGGTGTTCTATGTTGGATTTAAATGTTTTTCCTCAAGCTGTAGCTTATTATTTTAAGGAATGGAAGGAATTTGAGATGCCTTTTCATCACCACGAAGCTACAGAGATTATGTATGTAATTAGTGGAAGCTGTAGGGTTGAGATAAATAATGAATGTATTGGTATGCGAAAGGGACAATATATAATTATTCAAAGCCATATTCCGCATCGCCTTGTTGTTGAGAAGAACAGACCTTGTCGAATGTTAAATTTGGAGTTTGAGTGGAGAAGTGGCGAGCAAAGACTCATTTCACTGGAAAAATTAGCGAAGCTAGATGACTCATTTCCATCTGCAATTTTATCTGAGGAACCTTTTTTTATATTAAGAGATGCTGATCATATATATTATACGTTAAGAAATTTAGTATTTGAGCTAGATAATCAATCAAACGAAAACTCTATGATGATTGATAACCTCCTTTTGCAGTTACTATTAATTATTGCTAGACAGCGTAGGGAACAAAATCATGAAGAAAATGGTAGGAACGAGAACTATGTAAAGAAGGTTATTACATATATTCACGAAAATTATGATCATGACATAACCGTGGAGCAATTAGCGAACGTGGCTCATATCCATCCGAGCTACTTACACCGAATTTTTAAACAGTCTACAGGTATGACATTACACGAATATATCTCAAGGGTTAGAATAGAAAAAGCCAAAATGTTATTAGAGAAAACAGATATTGCTGTAACGGAAATCTCTTCATATGTAGGAATTAATACAAGTCAATACTTTAGTAGTGTCTTTCGTAGAAGTACCGGATTAAGCCCATCTAATTATCGTAGACATTTTAGGGATATATAAATGCTAGGATTTTATACATTTTTCTTCTGATAAGCGATTATTTTTAAATCGCTTTCAATCAAATCGTGATAAGCTATTTTTAAACGATTTTATCAAGGAGGAAATGGTAATGACATTTAAAATTGCTCTTATCGGTGCAGGTAGTATTGGGTTTACGAGAGGACTGTTACGAGATATATTATCCGTACCAGAATTCCAGAAGATTGAGGTTGCCTTTACTGATATTAATCAAAAAAATTTAGAAATGGTTACACAGCTTTGTCAGCGAGATATTGATGAAAATGGCTTAGATATTCAAATTAAAGCAACAACTAATCGCAGGGAAGCTTTAAAGAATGCAAAATATATATTTAATGTTGTACGAATAGGTGGATTGGAAGCTTTTAAAGCTGATATTGAAATTCCATTAAAGTATGGAGTAGACCAATGTGTAGGTGATACACTAAGTGCTGGTGGAATTATGTATGGGCAACGTGGAATAGCAGAAATGTTAGAGATCTGTAAAGATATTCGTGATGTAGCAGATGCTGAGGTACTCTTATTAAACTATGCCAATCCAATGGCTATGTTAACATGGGCATGTAATCAATATGGTGGGGTTCGTACAATTGGGCTTTGTCATGGTGTGCAAAATGGGCATAAGCAAATTGCCGAGGTGTTAGGAAAGAAAAGAGAAGAAGTAGATATCATCTGTGCTGGTATTAACCATCAAACATGGTATATTCAAGTGAAAGTAGCTGGTGAGGATAAAACAGCTGAACTATTAGAAGCATTTGAAAACCATTCAGAATATAGCAAAACAGAGAAAGTAAGAATTGATATGTTAAGAAGATTTGGTTATTTTAGTACTGAATCCAATGGCCACTTAAGTGAATATTTACCATGGTATAGAAAGCGTCCAGAAGAAATTAATGACTGGATTGATTTAGGAACATGGATCAACGGGGAAACTGGTGGATATTTAAGGGTATGTACAGAAGGACGTAATTGGTTCGAGACAGATTTTCCTAATTGGTTAAAAGAGCCGGCATTTGAATTTAAGCATGAAAATAGGGGAGAGGAGCACGGTTCTTATATTTTAGAAGGATTAGAGACTGGACGTACATATAGAGGCCATTTTAATGTGGTGAATAATGGTGTTATCGGCAATCTTCCTGAAGATGCGATCATTGAGGCGCCCGGGTTTGTAGACCGAAATGGTATAAGCATGCCCGTTGTTGGCGACTTACCATTAGGACCAGCAGCAGTTTGTAATGTGAGCATTTCTGTTCAAAGATTAGCTGTAGAAGCAGCTATTCATGGTGATGATTATTTATTGCGACAAGCAATGATGATGGATCCATTAGTTGGGGCTGTTTGTAATCCAAAGGAAATTTGGCAAATGGTTGACGAAATGCTTGTATCGCAAGCGAAGTGGTTACCACAATACCGTGATGCCATTACGAAAGCAGAAATAAGATTAGCAGAAGGTCCTTTAGTACCGACAAAAGATTATCGAGGAGCAGCAAGACGAAAGGTCAAAAGTGTCGAAGAAATGGCACAAGACCGTGAAGCAGCGAGCAAAAATGCGAGCGAGGCGGACAAGGGAGACTTCTAATTAGGATATAACCTATAACGGCTATTGATGGGAAAATAGGAGGTGTTAAAAATGAAAATCATTCCTTTAGGTATATGGGGAGGTTATCCAAAAGCAAATAGTGCAACCTCTTCGTTCTTAATTGAAGATAAAGGATTTCATCTCTTATTGGATTGTGGTAGTGGAGTGTTATCCTCTCTGCAAAACTATATTTCTATAGACGAGCTTGACGCTGTCATTCTAACACATTTTCATCATGATCATGTGGCCGATATTGGTCCATTACAGTATAGTAAGTTGATACAAAGTCAATTGAACAATGATGTAAAAACATTGCCTATTTATGCCCCCAATCATGAGAAGGATTTTTTTCAAAAGCTTACATTTAATAAACATACAAAGGGAAAGGTATTAGAAGAAAATAAGGAATACGCAATAGGACCATTTGTGATCCATACGATCAAAACTACCCATCCAGCATATTGTTTAGCGATAAAGCTAACTGTAGAGGGTCAATCAGTCGTATTCACTGCAGATACAGAATGGTTTGTAGAGCTTGGTTCCTTTTCTTCTATGGTCGATTTATTAATTAGTGAATCGAATCTTTACAAGTCTTTTGAAGGTCAAATTCCCGGTCATATGAGTGGTAGACAGGCAGGCCTACTTGCAAAGGAAGCAAAGGTAAAAAAATTAATCCTAACACACCTTCCACATTTTGGTGAACTGAATCAGTTAGTTGCGGAAGCGAAACAAAATTATAAAGGAGAAGTAGAAATAGCAAAAGTGGGGAAAAGCTACTTTCTCTCCAACTAAAAAACGGGCTCTCCCAGAGCCCGTTTTCTAATGGTTATTTATTTTGCTTCATAGCCTGATGCAAAGATCGCGACAAAGAAGGTGATACATACACCTATAACTAATGTAAGACCCACGATAATCCTCCTTTTAAACGTTCGAACCATATACAATAACTTTCCACTATTATACCGAAAGATTATTGGTTTGTGAAGTTATTTTATCTTTTGGAACTTATGCTTTTAGGAAGTCTCGCTTTATCCTTTTACCGAACCCATCATACCAGCAACAAAGTGCCTTTGCATCACAAAGAAGACGATGGCTGTCGGTAATGTCGCAATAACAATTGCTGTCATAATTAAGCCATAATCAGGTGAATAACCTGCACCAAGATTTGAAATTAATAATGGAATGGTCTGGTTTTCGGGTGATTGTAATACAACCAATGGCCATAGATAATTATTCCAGCTGTTCATAAAGGCAATGATCGCAGCTGCGGCATAAGTCGTTTTCATTGTTGGTAAATAAATTCGGAAGAAGATTCCCAACTCACTGAGACCATCAATCCGTCCTGCTTCCACTAATTCCTTCGCAAACATTTTTGTGTTTTGACGAAAGAAGAAAATAAAAAACGCAGTAATAACTGTCGGTAAGATCGCAGCAGCTAATGTATCAATTCCTAGAAAAGGAACACTTGCTGATACACCACCAAAGAAACGATAGAGCGGGATCATAATTGCTGCAAATGGAATCATCATGGATAATAGTAAAATATTAAATATCATGTCCTTCCCACGTGAGCGATAAATCTCAAAACCATAGCCAGCAAGTGAACCAATTAATAGTGTCAAGAACGTAGTGATAACAGCTATAATAGTTGAGTTAATTAGCGCTGTTCCAATATCGACTGTGTTGAATAGTCCTTTAACATTTTCTATAAAATGGGTACCAGGTAACAACTTACCTTGGGTAACATCGACCGATTTATTTGTCATACTTACAAGCATCCATAAAAAAGGGAAGATGGAGATAATCGATGCGATGCTAAGAAATAAATAGGTGAATATTCGTTTTACTTTCTTCATTTTCGATCACCTGCCACTTTAAATTGAATGAAGGATAAGATCACAACTAAGATTACGATGACATAAGACACAGTAGCTGCATAACCGAAATCAGGTGTATATTCAAAGGAAAGGTTATAAATGTACATAGAAATCGATAGTGTTGCATTCCCTGGTCCACCATTTGTAATATTCATGACCTCATCAAATAATTGTAACGTACCGATTGTAGAGACGATGGATGTAAAGAGAATAATCGGCTTTAACATCGGGATGGTGATGTAGAAGAATTGTTGAATACTAGAAGCACCATCAATTCTAGCTGCTTCATACATTGATTTATCTACATTTTGAAGGGCAGATAAGTAGAAAATCATATTATAACCAGTCCATCTCCATGTAATCGCAATAATAATCGTTATTTTGGCTAGGAAAGGATCTGCTAACCAATCCAATGGCTCTGAAATAAGGGAAAGATCCATCAAAAATTTATTAACTAAACCATCAACAGCAAATAAATATTTAAAAATTACCGCATATGCAACAAGAGAGGTAACACATGGTAAGAAGATAGCTGTACGAAAAAAACCTCTAAACTTTAAAGTCGAATCATTTAATAGCACAGAAAAAATTAGTGCCAAAATAATCATTGCAGGGACTTGGACAAGCAAATAAATGAATGTATTCGTTAAAGCTGAGATAAATGTTGGATCATTAAAGAGTCTAGCATAGTTTTCAAATCCAACGAACTCAAGGTTTGCCCCCATTCCAGATTTCAGTGAAAGAATGAATGCCTGAACCATCGGATAGAAATAAAATAAACTGATTCCGAGGACAGATAATAAGATGAATAACCAACCAATGTAATTTTTTCGCAATTTATTGGAAAAACTTTTTTTATTACTCGGGTAACTAGTTCCGTGTGTAACCTGACTCATTTTCTCACTCCTCTTACCTTGGGATTAACGATGGAACCTGTAGTGAAAAGAAAGCCCTTGGTTGGGAACTATTTCTGCAGAGATTTAGCACATACCCAAGGGCTTCTTCACTCACTTATTTAAATTGTGCTTCCGCTTGAGATTGAGCATCTGCTAGTACATCCTCTAAGCTTTTACCATTTAAGTAATTCTGTATTTCTGCTGCTAGAATATCTTCAATTCCGTAAGTGTTCATTCCATAATCAACTTGAGGAATCTCTTCCATCCACTTTGAAAAATCAGAAATAAGCTGTTGACCGCCAAAAAATTCATTTTCAACCTGATATGCTTCACTTTCAGCTGCTGGAGTATATGTTCCTAATGCACCAACCTCTGTAACAAGCTCATCATAAAATTCAACATTGGAGCCAAATGTGTTGGCAAGGAATTCAGCTGCTTTTTCTTTACCATCTATATTTAACACATAGAAAGAGCTTCCACCTTGGTTAGAGGCATTAACTGTTCCTTCGATGTCCAATCTTGGTGTAGGAGCGACTGCCCATTTTCCAGCCTGTGATTCCTCCGCTTCAATACTAGGCGCAATCCAGTTTCCTGCTGGAACGGTTGCGACGTCTCCACTGTTAAATGCTGCAATATATTGTGACCAATCAGAGTTGAGTTTTACCATATCCGCTTCC
This sequence comes from Gracilibacillus dipsosauri, assembly GCF_003176895.1. Lineage (GTDB taxonomy): Bacteria > Bacillota > Bacilli > Bacillales > Amphibacillaceae > Gracilibacillus > Gracilibacillus dipsosauri. The sequence continues at coordinate 77,299 of NZ_QGTD01000020.1, read as the reverse complement.
ATAATTGCTTTATAATTTTCTAGGGCTAATCTTAAAGGTTCATTATCTACGAGGTTAATATTCCCTTCTTCATCTGTATACCAAGCACCAGCACTTTGCATCATGACACGAAGAATTCCTAAGTCATTCGGGTCTAATGATAGAAAATTATGTCCAGTCTTTTCTTTTACTGTTTTACCAATTTCGATATATTGTTTCCAAGTTATGTTTGTAAGATCTTCCTTGGTAAATCCTGCTTCTTCCAAATAATCTGTTCGATAAAATAGTCCTGTTACCCCTGTATCAAAAGGTAATCCGTATTGTTTTCCGTCAAGACTCGTTGGTGGTAGTTTATAGCTAGCAAAATCTTCTTTGTTAAAATAGTCACCAATTGGATAAAAAGCGTCTGGATAAGACTGCAAGAAGCTTTGGGCACGTTGATCTTCAATTAAAACAATATTGGGCATACCTTTCATTGTGCCAGAACTTAAACCAGTATTTAGCTTTTGAACAATGTCGTCTTGGGCATTTTCAATAATATCTAATTCAATTCCTTCCTCACCTGAATATTTTTCTTTGGCTAATTCAAGTGCTGCAATATTAAAATTAGGATCCCAAGCCCAAGCAGTAATGGTGTTTCCATCAGATCCTCCTTCATCTGAACCGCTTTCATTCCCTCCAGAACATGCTGCTAGTGTAAGAATTAGAGCTAAGAACAAGAAAAAGAGTAATTTTTTTGATATACGTTTCACTTTATAAAACCCCCTTATAAAAATTTGCAAGCGTTATCAACGCTGTAACATTATCGTAACAAAAAAAACTAAAGGTCGTTAGAACGATCTTTAGTTGATATTTTGAATATTTTTAGATATTTTTATCCTGTCGAATACAAAATGGTATTTATTTTAGAAAATGGTATTATTTTTAGGTAGATATGGTTACTTCTGATTCTCCAGCTCCTCTATAATAGGGAGGGTAATCACTACTTTTGTTCCTTTATTTAATTCACTTGTGATGTTCACACCATAATTTTTCCCATATAACAACTGGATTCTCTCATGGACATTTCGCACACCGATCCCACTAAATAGCTGTCTTTTGCCTTTCATACCAATCGCCTTACGATCGATCTTTTCCTCATTGATTCCATCTCCGTTATCTACAATTTCACAAACTAGTGAATTTTCTCTTTGGGCCATTAAAATCTGAATATAACCATGCTTCTTTTTCGTAAAAGCATGAAAAAAGGCATTTTCAATAAATGGTTGTATGACAAGCTTTGGCAACTGAAGATGGAGGCAATCTGGTGAAACTAAATAATTTACCTTGATTCTATCGCCATATCTTGCATGGTTTATGAGTACATAATTTTTTAAATTACCCAGCTCCTGTTCCACTGTAATCAATTCATCTACATCACCAAGTGCATTTTGAATTAGGGAGATAAAGGCATCTATCGTGTTAAATGCTGTCTCTTTCTTTCCTTGCTTGATCATAAATTTAATCGATGCTAGTGTATTATAAATAAAATGTGGATTAATTTGATGTTGTAATGCTTCTAACTCAGCCTTGCGTTGCTTTTCCTGTGTTCTTAGCAGTATCTCTACATAGTCATGGAGCTCGTTTAACATGTAATTAAAAGAATTGGCGATTTTCTTAGCTTCATATCCACCGGTTTCTTCTAATGGCTTGGTAAATTGATACCTAGCCATATCGGAGATTTGATTAACCAATTTACTAATAGAAACCGTCATTTTCCTTAATATTAAAAAGACAATGAAAACAGCAATCAATACAATGAGAGTACTAATCAAGATGATTTCATTTGTATCAACTAAATTGCTTTGCACCTTATCCTTGTCAACAAGGTTGACAATATACATATCTAAAGTTGGCAAATATTCTGCTAACATTAAATAGTCTTCGTTAAAAATGTTTACATTGAGGTATTCGATTCCTTGGTTTTCAATATTCTTAGCAGTTTGTAGTAACTTCGGTTCTTTTTCTCCAATTTTTTGATGGAAATTACTTGAGATGATTTGGCCGGAACTGTTTATGAGAAGAACATTATTTCCTTCACTCGTATAGCCTTCATAGAAGCTTCTCAAATCCTTTTCTCGAATAGAAACATACTGATATCCATAGATTTTACCAGTTGAATGCTCTGTTAAAGCCTTTGATACAATTACCATAGGGATGTTATTGGTTAAATTTGATTGATCAAATTGGTAGATGATTTCATTTGTACGTGCTTCTGTTTGTTTCGTGATCGGATGGTTCCTTAATTCCGTACCTTTTACTGGCCAATTAAAATAATTCATATTAAATATTTCATTATCCAAGCTCATAATAATTAAATTGGCTTCATTCGGATCAATTTCTGCAAAAATACGTTCCATTTGCGTCTTTATTTGGTAATAAGAGCGTGATTTTTCTATATCATTAGACGTTTCTTCCTGAAGTCGTCGTTTTATCGTACCGTTTTCATCTACTTTTATAGAGGTGGAGACAACCGAATAACTAAAAGTATTGAATCGATCTTTTATTTGTGTTAGTACTTTTGTATTGGTAATGCTAAATGTTTCCATAAAAAGATTGCTTGACATACGGATAGAGCTTATCGTTATAAAAATAGATACAGCAATGATGCTAATGACCATTACAAGGAAAATTTTTATAAATAAATTATTATCTTGAATGATATGGACTATTTTTTTCATCATTGCTTCCTCGATTCCTTGCTGTCGAATTCCGCCGATACTGACTAGGTGATAAGCCTGTTGATTTTTTGAAGACCTTACAGAAATAGCTCGGATCAGAATAACCAACCATTTCGCTTACCATAGCTATTGAGACCTTGCTTGTCTCAAGAATTTCCATAGATTTTTTTATTCTAACCTTGCTTAAATATTCACTAAATCCTTCTTCATGATGGGTGCTAAAATAATTGGATAAATAAGAAGGATTAAAATGAAAATGATCTGCTAGGATTTTCAAAGTTAAATGTTCTGCATAATGACTATCAATATAATTTAAGAGCATCCGCATATTAGGAGATTGTTCATCTCGATCTAAGTGAACGATGCTTTTTACTTTTTCTAGAAATTCATGAAAAATGGCAATGGCCTCTTCTGCATCATTCGCTTCATTGATACGTGCAAAATACTGGTACTTGGATTCTTCTAGGTTCGTTATTTCATATTTCATATTACCTAGTAAAACAATAGAATTAAAGATAATATTTTCAAGCCATGATTTAAACTCGAAGACATCACGACTATACTGTTTCCTTAAGATGGTAATATGTTCTGTAAGATAGGAAAATGCATCATCAAATTCCTTCCTTTTAAAGAGAAAAATAAATTGATTCAAATCAAAATTCAGCTCTGATTCATGGTCATGTGGTAATTGATCATAGATGATGTATTTTTTTTCTGGTAAATAAAAAAGGTAATGCTTTAGTTTGCCTAGATGGTCTTGATAGCATTGCTGAAGATTCTCTAAAGAAGAGAATGGTGCAGCAATCAGCCAAGTATGATTAGTATACATAAATTTATCTTTAAAATGTAAGATCGATTTTTTAATAGATGATAATTCATATTTCTCAAAATTATATAACAATAAGAATTCCTTCTCATTCACCGAAATATCATATACTGCTACATCAGGTTTTTTTGTGTATTCTTCTAGTAATGATGTCTTGAATAATGAATCCTCTTGCTCAAGGATTATACTTACAAGTAAAAATTGATTGTACGGTAAAGATTTTTTCCATTGAGTTTTGGATAGTTTCGGTTGGTAGCCTTGTAATATTTTTTTTAACTGTTCTTCAATGGATTGTATCTCTTGTTGTTTAGGTTCCTTGCTTCCTATTGTAATGTTATTTAGTGTCTGAATAAGTTCCTTTGCATTTAACTTCGGCTTGAGAATATAATCAGCTATTCCGTGTTGGAAGGTTGTTCGTACATAATCAAAATTCTCAAAGCTACTCAAGATAATAATGTTGACCGCTGGATTTTTTTCTTTTGCTATTTTCACTAATTCGATTCCATCCATCTCTGGCATAACGATATCCGTAATAATAATGTCAGGCCTTTCCTTCTCTAACAATGCTAAAGCCTCTTCCCCATTGGCAGCTTCCCCAATTATTTGATAGCCTTCCTTTTCCCAATCAATATAATTTATGATACCTTGTCTAATTAGCATTTCATCATCAACAATGAGAACCTTGTATAATTTATTCAATGGATGAACCCCTTTTAAAGTAATGAATAATGTGCACTATTTCTTTGGATTTGAGTAAAATCGATTATATATATTGTAATCGTTCTCCATTCACTCGTAAACTGCTTGTCTATTTTCTTCTGTATGGGAAAGTGATTCATTTTTTTTGGCTTACTTACATACATTAGATTAAGTATTATCTACTATATTACACATAAACTGGCGGTACGATGCTCACTTCGAGTAAGAAATGTAAGTGGGGGGTAACTGCCAGTAATTGTCCATATGGCTAAACAGCATATGAACCCCTCACTCCGAAGATTTTCTCTTAATTATTTTCTCGTTAGTTCCAACATTTTTATAGAAAGAAATGCTTACCAGGAGGTTTTGGAATGGATATACTGAAAAAGGTGCAAGCATACCGGGAGAAACAAAATCAATTAAAATGGGAAGGCACTTTTAGCGATTATTTAGAGCTTTTAAAGGAGAGGCCTTATTTAGCACAATCTGCCCATTCAAGAATTTATCAGATGATTCGAGATCAAGGGGTAGAAGAAGTAGATGGAGTAAGAGAATATGCCTTCTTCCGTAATGATTTATTCGGTTTAGAAGAAGCTTTAGAAAAATTAGTCGAAGAATATTTTCATCCGGCAGCAAAACGATTAGATGTTAAAAAGCGTATCCTGCTTTTAATGGGTCCAGTTAGTGGTGGAAAATCGACTTTAGTTACACTTCTCAAAAGAGGGTTAGAAGAATATACGTTAACAGATAGAGGGGCTGTATATGCTATAAAAGGGTGCCCTATGCATGAGAATCCACTTCATCTTATTCCTCAACATTTAAGATCAGATTTTGAAAAAGAGTATGGAATAAGGATAGAAGGAAGTCTGTCACCACTTAATCAGCTAAGACTGGAGGAAGACTATGGTGGTAGGATTGAAGACGTCTTAATAGAGCGGATATTTTTTTCAGAGGATAGAAGAGTTGGAATTGGTACGTTCAGTCCATCAGATCCTAAATCTCAAGATATTGCCGATTTAACAGGATCGATTGATTTTTCCACCATTGCTACTTATGGTTCCGAATCTGATCCAAGAGCTTACAGATTCGATGGTGAACTGAATAAAGCTAATCGTGGCTTAATGGAATTTCAAGAAATGCTGAAGTGTGATGAAAAGTTTCTCTGGCATTTACTTTCTTTAACACAGGAAGGGAATTTTAAAGCAGGTAGATTTGCATTAATTTCCGCAGATGAGATGATCGTTGCACATACAAATGAATCAGAGTATCGTTCGTTTATATCGAATAAGAAGAATGAAGCTTTACATTCTAGAATGATTGTCATGCCGATCCCGTACAATCTGAAGGTGGATGAAGAAGAACGTATTTATCAAAAAATGATTGAAGAAAGTGATATACAGGATGTGCATATTGCCCCACATACCTTGAAAATTGCAGCAATGTTCACCATATTAACTAGATTGAAGGAATCAAAGCAAAATAATATTAGTCTATTGAAAAAATTGTATCTTTATAACGGTCAGGATGTTGAAGGCTTTAGTGATCAAGATGTTGTGGCTTTAAAGAAGGAATATGCTGATGAAGGAATGACAGGTATTGATCCCCGTTATGTTATTAATCGTATTTCTTCTACCATTATAAGAAAAGAGATGCAGGCAATAAACGCTTTAGATGTATTGCGATCATTGAAGGACGGGTTAGATGATCATCCATCTATCACAAAGGAACAGAAAGAGGACTATTTAGATTTCATTTCCATCGCAAGAAAAGAATACGATGAGCTTGCAAAGAAGGAAGTACAAAAAGCATTTGTCTATTCTTATGAGGAATCTGCAAAAACCTTGATGAATAATTATTTAGACAATGTGGAGGCATTTTGTAATAAAACGAAATTAGAAGACCCATTAACAGGGGAAGAAATGCATCCAGATGAAAAATTAATGCGTTCCATTGAAGAACAAATCGGAATTTCTGAAAACGCAAAAAAACCATTCCGAGAAGAAATTCTGATCCGAATTTCCGCCTATGCTCGTAAAGGGAAGAAATTCGATTACCAATCACACGAAAGATTACGTGAGGCGATTCAAAAGAAATTATTTGCTGATCTGAAAGATGTCGTTAAAATTACTACATCAACCAAAACACCTGACGAACAACAATTAAAGAAAATGAATGAGGTTGTGGCAACACTCGTCGATGAGTATGGTTACAATACACAATCTGCCAATGATCTATTGCGATATGTAGGTAGCTTGTTGAATCGATAACAAAGTTATAGCAACTTTACCCGGACTTTCTTTCAAGTTCGGGTATTAGTTGTTTTATGATTAGAAAATAGTATTCATATTTGATAGGAAAGCAGTGAATTTACTAAAAAGGAATTTTCCTTCCAATAAACACTTAGTCATTCAGATAACTCTTAATCGCTTGCTTTAAATGTCCTTCCGCTTTATGAAGATACATTTCGGACTCTTGTAAACTGCTATTTGTAATTGCCATAAAAACAGCATTTTTTAATTGATTATTCGTTTCTTTCATCAAATTTTCTGCTTGTTGATCACTAATGCCGGTTAATTCCTTAAGCATCTCATTTCCTCTTTTAACCAGTTTCTTATTAATCAGCATCATATCAATCATCTCATTTTGATAGACCTTCCCTAATCTTACCATGGTGACAGTTGAGATCATATTTATAGCTATTTTTTGTGCAGTACCTGCCTTTAATCTTGTTGATCCACGAATAATCTCAGGACCAACTACTAATTCAATCGCAATATCACTCATTATTGAGGAGATCGATTGTTGATTACAGCTGATGGATATAGTGGTTGCCTTTACTTGGTTTGCATAACGAAGAGCTGCAACAGAAAATGGCGTGGAGCCACTAGCACTTATGGCTATGAGAACGTCTTTTTCACAGAAAGAATCGTGTTGCAATTCTTGGATAACATTATTTTGATCATCCTCATGCTGTTCAAGTGGTTCCCACATAGCTTCTTTTCCACCCGCAATTATGCCTTTCCAGCGTTCAGGATTAATAGAGAATGTAGGGGGGAGTTCCACGGAATCTAAAATACCGATTCTACCACTCGTGCCAGCACCAACGATAAATACTCTTCCCCCAATCTTCCACTTGTTTACGATTAGGTCGATTGCTTCTGCAATTTTTTCTATGTTATCTTGTATTGCTTTTTGAATAGTTTGATCCTCTTGGTGCATTAAATTAACAATATCCAATGAACTCATCTCGTCAATAGTAAGAGAGTTGTTATTAACAGATTCTGTTACAGGAGTTTCCATTAATAGTCTTCCTTTCTCAACGTTCTAAATCTAGCATGAATTTATACCGATCTGCACGGTAAGAAGATTTTACAACTTCAAAGGTGGTTCCATCAGCTAATTGAGTTACTCTTTTCATAAAAAGCACTGGTGAATTTTCTTCAATCTTTAAATATTGAATTTCTTCTTCATTAGCAAGTGTTGCTTCAAATATTTGGCTTGCTTTTCCTATCCTTAATCCCAATTTGTCTTCAATGTAATAATATAAAGAGCTTTGTGCAATTTCGTCAGTTAAGCCCTTGATCAAGTTAGCAGAAATATACGTTCTTTCTAGCGCCATTGGTTCGTCCTCTGCAAGGCGAATACGTTTAATTTCGTAAACAGGTGTATAAACAGGAATATGGAGCTGTTCTGCTAATCCCTCGTTTGCAGGTATAATTTCAAAATTAATTAACTTATTACTAGGTTTCATACCACGTGCCTTCATATCCTCTGTAAAGCTTGTTAATCCATTTAAGTTTTGTTCAAGCTTTTGCTCTGCAATAAACGTTCCTTTTCCTTTTATTCGGTATAGATAATGTTTATTCGCAAGGTTTGTAATGGCCTGCCTTACTGTCATTCGACTGATGCCAAGTTGCTCTGCATACTCTCTTTCAGAAGGCAATGAATCACCAGCCTTATACTCACCACTTTCAATTTTCGTTTTGATTTGTTCCTCTAATTGATGATAGATTGGGATTGGCGAATGTTTATCAATCATAAAGTAAATAACTCCTTCCAGCTAACATTCATGTCTTAAGTAATCTTATTATAGCACTATTGATTTTTGAAATATCCATTTTACTTATCATTCTAGACTATCTTACTCATTACTGTAAGCAATATTTCCACGGCATATGGTCGTAATGACATCATTGTCTTCGTTCAACAAGACAATATCAGCGTCTTTCCCAACCGTAATGCTCCCTTTTTTCTCATAAATACCTAATTCCTTTGCTGCATTTTGCGAGGACATACAAATAGCAGCCTCGATAGAGCAATCTGTAAATTGGATGATGTTTTTAAATCCATCTCCTAGCTTTAAGGTGCTTCCAGCAAGGGTACCATCTTTTAAGGTTGCTTCTTGATTTTTAACGGTTACCTCTTGTCCGCCTAAATCATAAACACCGTCCTTTAAGCATTTCGCTCGCATCGAATCGGTAATAAGTATAAGCTTGTTTTCCTGTTTTTGTTGATAGGCGATTTGAACGGCTTCTTTTGTGGAATGAACACCATCTGCAATAATTTCAACCATTAAGGAATCATTGTTCCATGCGGCACCAACTACCCCAGGTTCTCTATGGTGAAAGCCTCTCATTTGGTTGTACAGATGAGTAATATGAGATAGTCCGTGTTTTATTGCACGGTTGATCTGTTCGGAGCTTGCATCAGTGTGCCCAGCTGAAGCAATAATTCTATTATTTTTAAAGTATTCAATCAGTTCGCTACTTCCGTCTATTTCAGGGGCTAATGTAACTAATCTAATCTTTCCTTCTGCTAATTCGTTCCACTTTTTGAATAGTTCCAGATTAGGTTTTTGAATATGTTCAGCCGGCTGTGCGCCTTTACGGGTTTCATTGATAAATGGTCCCTCTAAATGAATTCCTATTATTTCAGCCTGTGTAGCTGGTTGGTCGCTCATATAATTAACAGTATTAGATAATGCCTTTTCTATCGATGTATTACTTTGCGTCATTGTTGTTGCCAAAAAACTAGTGGTACCTTCTTTCGGCAAAGCTATTGCCATTTTATGAAGGGCTTCAGAAGTTCCATCCATCACATCCGCTCCATCTGCTCCATGAATATGAACATCAATGAAACCAGGAATGGCCTTTATCGTTTTTCCTGACAAATCCATTATTTCAAAACCATCTGGAATTCTCAATTCAGCTAAAGTCCCAATTTCAGTTATTTTTGTATTTTCTATTTTGATAAAACCAGAGTCAATAATAGTAGTATCTGTATATATCGTAACATTCTTTATCAATAATTTTTGACTCATCACTACACACCTCATTCGACGTTTTAGATTCAATAGTAAGCATACCAATTTAAGATATAGTTGTCTATACATAAATACAGGTGTTATTAAAATGAAACACTATTCTTAACAAATGTAGTATTGTTAACTGTTCACGCTTTATTTTCACTAAATTAAATGGAAGGAAGAAAGCATATTGACGTAAAATTTAAATGAAGTTAATATATGTATAGACAACTGTACATTATGGTTGGATTGTTGGAAATAAAAAAGAGAAAATGCTAAGGAGTGGAGCCAATGAAATCTTAAAATATGAACCATGGGAAAATATAAAAGGGATTAATTTAGTTGTAGTAAGTGTTATTGATACAAAATTAATTAAATGATTTAAGATGAATATTAATTGTTTCATTCAATAATATAACGGTAAATAGGTGTCTTAATTCTGTCAGATAATTAACAATAAAAGGGAGGAAGAATGTTATGATGAAATATCTTCAAAATATTGGTCGTTCCTTAATGTTGCCAGTAGCGGTTTTACCTGCAGCGGCAATTTTAATGGGACTTGGATACTGGATAGATCCAGAAGGATGGGGAGAAGCAAGTGCGGTTGCCGCATTTTTAATTAAGGCGGGTGAATCGATTGTTTCAGGACCTAGTATGTCTATTTTGTTTGCTGTAGGTGTTGCTTTTGGTATGTCAAAGGATAAAGATGGATCTGCTGCGTTAAGTGGATTAGTTGCCTATCTTGTCGTGACCACCTTATTATCAACAGAAACGGTTGCTCTATTACAAGGAGTAGATGTGGAAGATGTTAATGCTGCATTTGATAGTATTGGAAATCAATTCATTGGAATATTATCTGGGATAGTAGCTTCCATTATGTACAATCGTTTTAGTCATATAAAGTTACCAGATGCACTAGCATTCTTTAGTGGTAAACGACTTGTGCCTATTATGTCGGCGGTTACAATGTTGTTGGCATCTGCAATTTTATTCTTTATTTGGCCATTCATTTATTCTGGACTTGTTTCTTTTGGTAAGGCCATTATTGATTTAGATGCAATTGGTGCAGGTCTATATGGATTTTTCAATCGGTTACTAATTCCCACTGGATTGCATCACGCGTTGAACTCTGTTTTTTGGTTTGATGTTGCAGGGATTAATGATATTGCTAATTTCTGGTCTGGTCAAGGTGAAAAAGGTGTAACTGGTATGTATCAAGCAGGCTTTTTCCCTGTTATGATGTTTGGATTACCAGCTGCTGCCTTAGCCATGTATCATACGGCAAAAACGAAAAGAAAGAAAATGGCTGCAGCCTTATTATTAGCAGCAGCATTTGCTTCTTTTTTTACCGGTGTAACAGAGCCGCTTGAATTTTCGTTTATGTTTTTAGCGCCAGCACTATATGTTGTTCATGCAGTTTTAACTGGTCTTTCGTTAGGTATTGCTGCTATGTTTGATTGGACAGCAGGCTTTGGTTTTAGTGCAGGTTTTATTGATTTTGTATTAAGTTCAAGACTTCCCTTAGCCAATCAGCCATTTATGCTATTGGTTCAAGGTATGGTATTTGCGATCATTTATTATGTTTTATTTAGGGTTTTAATTTTAAAATTTAATTTTAAAACACCTGGACGAGAAGAGGATGAAGACATGGAAGAATCTTCAACAGCTTCAACAACCTCAGGAGATAAAATCGCTGAAATGGCTGAGGAGATTTATGCTGGACTTGGTGGTGATGAAAATGTCTTATCTGTAGATAATTGTGTGACAAGGTTAAGGTTAGAGGTAAAGGATATGGATAAAGTAGACCAGCAGCGAATTAAAAATACCGGTATACCAGGAATCAATATTGTAGGAAAAAATAGTATTCAAGTTATTGTTGGTACACAAGTACAATTTGTTGCTGATGAAATAAAGAAAATGAGAGAATAGAGGCCATTATCTTCAGGAGAAGGTTGAAATAGTGATTAGTATATCGATGTTCTATTAGTTTGAGCAAAATTAATAGGACATCTAATTTTTTGGTGTGTTTAGGAATTTGAAATTTTTGTAATAAACAAACTCGACAGATAAGTGCGAAATATGAAATAAACGAGGCTATCACTAGTAATTAAAGTCAAAGGGGACAACTTATTATTTAGTAAGGAAAATACACCTTTCTAAGTAATGTAACGACTATATTTCAAGATTTTCAAATAAACACAAAAAGAATTTAAATAATCTATAGTTTTATGTTGTTTCCCATAGTAAAATAGGTTATATTATGGATGTAATGATTAATCATTACTTTATTTGGATGGGAGTTAAGTAAAGCAGTAGAAAGTACTACTAATGGGGGTATAGGACGTGACACAGCAGGAATCCAGTGAGAGATTCTGGAAAAAATTTTACGGTCCCAATATGGGATACCTTGAGGAACAGTATGAGCTTTATTTACAAGACAGGGACTCTGTTGATGCAACGCTTCAAGAAATGTTTGCACAATATGGAGCTCCTAAAGAAACGGGCAATGGAACAGCAGAGGTCGTTAAGGGGAGTAGCTTGCCGTCTCAATTTAATGCAAAACAGTTAACCTCAGCAATCAAGCTTGTTGAGGCTATTAGGCGTTATGGACACTTGAAAGCGAATATTTATCCAGTTGGTTCAGGGAAGACAAGTGACACTACATTAGTAAACCCGGAACATTATCATCTCTCAAAAGAGATTTTGGAAGCGATTCCCGCGGATTGGGTTTGGGACAAAAACATGGTCGGAGTAACGACTGCAAATGATGTAGTAGAATATCTCATGGCACAATATGCTGGATCAATTTCTTTTGAGTACGATCATGTAAACAATGATGACGAACGCTACTGGTTCCAAGATAATATTGAATCAGGGAATTATCGTTTTACATTAAGTGATGACGAAAAAAGGCAGTTACTAGGTAAAATAGTAGATGTAGAAGGATTTGAGAACTTCTTAGCTAAAACGTTTGTTGCACAAAAGCGATTTTCTATTGAAGGATTAGAGATGATGGTTCCGATCTTAGACCATATCGTACAGAAATCCTTCTATGATGAAACAGAAGAGATTCTAATGGGAATGGCTCACAGAGGTAGGTTAAGTGTATTAACTCATATATTAGGTAAGCCATTTGATAAACTATTCTCTGAATTTCATCCATCAGCTGATAAGGAATTAGTTCCATCATCGCCAGGCTCAAGAGCCATTACTTATGGATGGACTGGTGATGTGAAATATCACTTTGGAGCAAAGCGCCAATTAGGAGAAGAGAAACCTTCCCCAACAAAAATTACACTTGCTCATAACCCTTCACACTTAGAGTTTGTTAACCCGGTTGTAGAAGGATTTACACGAGCAGCACAGGATTTTCGATTTCAAAAGGGAAGAACTGAACAAAATTTTGAAAGAGCATTTAGTATTTTAATCCATGGGGATGCTGCATTTATTGGAGAAGGTGTTGTCGCTGAAACTTTCAACCTTAGTGCATTACCAGGATACAAAACCGGTGGAACTATGCATATTATTGCCAACAATCTAGTTGGTTTTACAACAGGACAGGAACAAGGAAGGTCCACCCGCTATGCTAGTGATCTAGCGAAAGGGTTCGAGGTACCGATCATTCATGTTAATGCAGATGATCCAGAGGCTTGTATTTCGGCAGCAAAGCTTGCCTATGACTATCGTAAAAAGTTTCAGAAAGATGTCTTAATTGATCTAGTTGGTTATCGCAGATATGGTCATAACGAAATGGATGAACCAAGAGCAACCCAACCTAAATTGTACAAAAGTATAGATCAGCACGACACTTGTGCAACTGTGTATGCGAAGAACCTTCAGGACCAAGGCATTATTCAAGAAAACGCTTTTGAAGAAATGAAGGAAGCCGTTTTCAATAAACTTCAAGGTATTTATGATGAAATGACGGAGAGCACGAACGAGAATCCGGAGGCATTACCTGTACCTAAAGCCTTACAAACAAGCTTGAATGATATTGAAACAGCTGTTCCAAAGGAATTACTATTATCACTTAATGAAGGAATATTGAAGCGTCCTGAAGGATTTCAGGCATTTAAAAAGTTAGAAAAGATTCTTCAAAAACGTCATAATACTTTCGCTAATGAGGAAAAAGCAGATTGGGCTGTTGGAGAAGCTTTAGCTTATGCATCCATTTTGCAAGATGGTATTCCAATTCGTTTATCTGGTCAAGATTCTGAGCGAGGAACCTTTGCACATCGTCATTTAGTATTACATGATATAGAGACAAATGACACGTATTGTCCACTTCATGGTTTGGATGAAGCAAAGGCAACATTCGATGTTCATAATAGCCCTTTATCAGAAGCAGCTGTACTCGGCTTTGAGTATGGCTATAGTGTGAAAGCACCAAAGACACTAGTAATATGGGAAGCTCAATTTGGTGATTTTGCCAATGCAGCACAAGTTATTTTTGATCAATTTATTTCTTCTTCACGTGCTAAATGGGATGAGCGATCTAATATGGTCATTCTATTGCCACATGGTTATGAGGGGCAAGGGCCTGAACATTCCAGCGGTAGGGTGGAAAGATTTTTAACAATGGCAGCTGAAAATAACTGGATAGTAGCAAATGTTACATCAAGTGCGCAATTCTTCCACCTATTACGTCGACAAGCGGCATTAGTGGATAGTGAAGCTGCTAGACCATTAATTGTCATGACACCGAAGAGTCTATTAAGAAGCTCTCGTGTAGTTTCCACACTTGATAAATTCACGAATGGTAAATTCCAACCATTAATGCAGCAACCAGGTTTAGAATGGACTTCTAAAAAAGCAAAAAGATTACTAATCGGAACAGGAAAAGTAATGGTAGATATTGAAGACAAAATGAGTGATAATCAAGCAGCGTATGAAGATGTTCATGTTCTACGCTTAGAGCAAATCTACCCATTCCCTGAACAACAAATTCGAGAAGTGATTGAAGGTTGTCCAAATCTAACAGAAGTAGTGTGGGTTCAGGAAGAACCTCGAAACATGGGTTGCTGGAATTTTGTGAAAGAGCTACTATTTAAAATGCTCGAAGAAAAGAAAATTGATTTACATTATGTTGGTAGATGTCAACGCTCATCGCCATCCGTAGGTGACCCACATATCCATAAAGCAGAACAACGAAGCCTAGTAAAAAGAGCATTAGAGCTTTCTGAAGGAGGAAAAAACTAATGAAAGAAATTAAAGTCCCAGAATTAGCAGAATCTATTACAGAAGGTACAATTGCGGAATGGTTAGTGAGTGAGGGGGATGCGGTAGAAAAAGGCGACCCAATTTGTGAATTAGAAACAGATAAAGTAAATGTTGAGGTTAACGCAGAATATGCTGGTGTCTTAAAAGAATTTGTAAAAAATGCTGGCGATGATGTGGAAGTAGGAGAAGTTATTGCCAAAATAGATGAAAATGGTGAAGCAGTAGATACAAAAGAGGAATCGAAGTCAGAGGACTCTGAAGCTACTGCCCCTTCTAAGGAAGAGAAGCAGGCCACAGATAATAACGAAGCCTCTACACCAGAGCCGAAAAAGTCTGGTAAAGAGCAAAAGGTTGTCGCTTCCCCTGCTACGAGAAAGAGAGCACGTGAATTAGGTATTGATTTAAATGATGTCGTACCAACAGATCCATTAGGTAGAATTCGTCCTGAGGACGTAGAACATTTATCCGATGCTTTAAAAGCGGAGAAGCAAAAGCAAGCTTCAAGTGACAGTAAGAGTAAACAACAGATTTCTACTAACTCTTCTCAGCAGGAATTTGATAAGCCTGTGGAAAGAGTAAAGATGACACGCCGTCGTCAAACAATCGCTAATCGTTTAGTTGAAGCACAGCATACAGCTGCTATGTTAACAACCTTTAATGAAGTCGATATGACAGCAGTGATGAAGCTGAGAAGCGAGAGAAAAGACAAATTTTTAGAAAAGCATGATGTGAAATTAGGCTTTATGTCTTTCTTTACAAAAGCTGTTGTTGGAGCATTAAAAGAATTTCCTTATATAAATGCGGAAATTCAAGAAAATGAGATTGTCCTCAAGAAATTCTATGATATTGGTATTGCTGTTTCTACTGACGATGGTTTGGTTGTTCCAGTAGTACGTGACGCTGATCGACTAGACTTCGCAGGAATTGAATCTGAAATTGGTAGGTTAGGTGCCAAAGCGAAAAATAAAGAACTTCAGATTTCTGATTTACAAGGAGGCTCCTTTACCATTACAAATGGTGGGATCTTTGGATCATTGTTATCCACACCAATACTAAATACACCACAGGTTGGTATTTTAGGGATGCATTCGATTAAAAAACGCGCAGTGGTCATGCCTGATGACTCTATTGAGGTGCGACCAATGATGTATATTGCCTTGTCTTATGACCATCGAATAGTAGATGGTAAAGATGCAGTACAATTCCTAGTTCGAATTAAGCAATTGCTGGAAGACCCTTACGATCTCTTGCTAGAAGGATAGATTTGTAAAAACGTTCATTAACCGAAAAGGTTAATGAGCGTTTTTTTGCGTATAAAAATGATTAAAGTACAGCAAATGGGTTGGTGAAGTCTTTGATAATTTGGACATTAGAATAGATGAAAAAATATCGTGAAATACTTAATCATTCTGCCAAAACTTGCATACAATAAAATAATACAAGCAGAGGAGGGGAAGGATGACTGATTATAATTTTGTTATAGCGGAAGAGGATTGGTCCCTCCATAGAAAAGGGTTTGACGATCAGAAGAGACATCAGGAGAAAATAAAGGATGCCATAAAAAAGCGCTTACCTGATATCGTCAGTGAAGAAAACATTATTATGTCTCGAGGCAAGGACATTATTCGTGTTCCTATTCGCTCATTAGATGAGTATAAAATACGATACAACCAGTCGAAGAATAAGCATGTTGGTCAAGGAAATGGTGATAGTAAGGTAGGAGACATAGTAGCTCAAGACGGTACACCACAAAAAGGTCAAAAAGGGCAAAAAGCAGGTGACAAACCTGGTACAGATTACTATGAAGCAGAGGTGGATTTTGAAACACTGGAAGAAGCATTCTTTCAGGAATTAGCTTTACCTAATTTAGAAGAAAAAGAGAAGGATAATATTACGATAACAGATGTTGAGTTTAAAGATATTCGTAAAAAAGGATTAACCGGAAATATAGATAAGAAAAGGACGATGCTTGCATCTTATCGTCGAAATGCATTAGAAGGTAATCCGTCGTTTACTCCTATTTATCCTGATGATTTACGATATAAAACCTGGGATAATATTATAAAACCTGAATCTAAAGCGGTCGTGCTTGCCATGATGGATACAAGTGGGTCAATGGGCCAATTTGAAAAATATGTAGCTAGAAGCTTTTATTTCTGGACTGTACGGTTTTTGCGGAAAAAATATGAATCAGTAGAAGTCGAATTTATTGCCCATCATACGGAAGCAAAAGTAGTCGATGAAGAATCCTTTTTTACGAAAGGCGAGAGTGGGGGAACAATTTGTTCTTCAGCCTATCGAAAAGCACTAGAATTAATTGAAGAAAAATATCCTCCAAGCAGATATAATATCTATCCATTTCATATATCGGATGGAGACAATTTAACCTCTGATAACCGAAGATCCCTTGAGGCTGTCTCAAAATTATTGGAGCATGCAAGTTTATTTGGATATGGAGAGGTCAATCAATACAACCGTTATTCGACATTAACTCAGGCTTTTAAAGACATTGATCATCCTCGTTTTAAGCAATTTATTTTACGAAATAAAGAAGATGTATTCTATGCAATGAAACACTTTTTCCATGAAGAAAAAGCTATCCTATAGGGTAGCTTTTTTTTATATATTTTATTATCAAAATTGCCCAAATATTGCGAAAATAATTCGAAATGTAAGAGAGTGTAACATTTTTCTCTCTTGTTCAACAAATATCATAAAAATCATTGCAATGGCACACTTTAATATAGTATAAATTAAAGTGTACCTTTTTTAGAAAAAGTCGACTTTACCTTCTAAGTATGAAAATGATCAGATTTAAGTCCATTTTTCTTGTGATATGGTTATCCATACAATATAAAGGGAAAGATTAGAAGAAAGAGAAAAGGAGGAGCTATAATTGGGAATTTTATTAGGTATTATTGCTATTATTTTAGTGTTAGCGATTGCTTATGCAATGAGTAATGACAGGAAAAACATTAATTATCGTGCAATTGTCATTATGTTAATCGCACAGCTAGTTACTACATGGTTTATGTTTATGACATCCATTGGTGCAGCTATTATTAACTGGATTTCCAGTGTATTCAACAAGTTGATTGAATTTGGAACAGAAGGGGTTAATTTTGTTGTTGGAGGAATTGAGGGAGAAGGGGTTTTCTTCTTTAATGTTCTATTAATTATTATCTTCTTTGCCACATTGTTATCTGTGCTTACTTACCTACGAATTTTGCCAATTATTATTAAATATTTTGGGGGACTCATTTCCAAAGTTACTGGGCTTCCAAAGGTGGAATCATTCAATGCGGTAAATAGTATGTTTTTTGGTCAATCAGAAGCATTGCTTGCGGTAAAATCTCAATTTTCAAAATTGAATAATAATCGCCTATATATTGTAAGTGCATCGGCAATGGGATCTGTTTCTGCATCGATCATAGGATCCTATATGCAAATGCTTCCAGCTGAATATGTTCTTGTTGCCATTCCCTTAAACATGTTTAGTGCCCTTATCATTGCATCCATTATTGCACCTGTTAAGGTAGGGGATCATGATGATGAGATCGATGTAAAGAATGTTTCAGAATCAAAAAGCCTTTTTGAAGCAATGGGAAATGGTGCATTAGATGGTGGGAAAATAGCCTTAATCGTAGCTGCAATGCTGATAGCTTTTATTGCATCACTAGAAGCGGTGAACTGGGTAATTCAATTTATTTTTAATGACATTACTTTAGAGCAAATATTAGGTTATATCTTAGCTCCAATCGGCATATTAATGGGGATCTCTCCAAATGAAGTAATCGAAGCAGGAAGTATTATGGGAACAAAAATTATTACAAACGAATTTGTTGCAATGCTTCAGCTACAGCCATCAGTAGATACATTCTCTGAAAAAACTGTAGGAATTGTTACTGTCTTCCTTACAAGTTTTGCTAACTTCTCTTCTATTGGTATTATTGCAGGTACCGTACAAGGAATTGATAGTGAAAAAGGAGCAGCCGTATCGAAGTTTGGTTTCAAACTATTGATCGGGGCAACGTTAGGTTCCATTCTATCTGCAACAATTGCTGGATTATTTTTATAAAATTAATAGCTTGACATATACTAAAAAAGCACAAATGTTTACTAAACATTTGTGCTTTTTAAATAGGATTATAGCTAGTAAAGGAAGTGATGGTAGGATGAAGCATATTGCGGTTTATTGTGGCTCGAGAAAAGGTAAGTCTTTAGCTTATGAAGAGGGGGCACGTGAGCTTGGGAAGGAATTGGCAAAACGAAATATTACCTTAATTTATGGAGGCTAAAGTACAGGATTAATGGGGTCTGTTGCCGATGCAGTCCTAGATACAGGCGGTAAAGTGATTGGTGTGATCCCTAATTTTTTTGTTGAACAGGAGGTAGCTCATCAGAATTTAACAGAGCTAATTACTGTTGAGTCCATGCATGAGCGAAAGGCAAAAATGGCAGAATTAGCAGATGGATTCATTGCGTTACCTGGTGGTCCTGGAACCTTAGAGGAATTATTTGAAATTTTTACATGGGCTCAAATTGGTATCCATCAAAAACCAATTGGTATGTTAAATATACAACAATATTACCAACCATTGGCAAAATGGTTAGATCATATGGTATCAGAAGGATTTATGAAAGAGGAATTTCGATCCTTAGCGATGTTAGAAGATGAGCCGGCTTTTTTAATAGATAGGTTTATCAAGCATGTTTGAAAGGATGGATACGTGGAATAACCTTAGTAATCAATAAAAAAGAGGTGTCAGATGATGGATAAATATGGATTGTACATAGACGGAAAATGGATCAATACAGAAGATACATTAGAAGTACTGGATAAGTATTCACAGAAACCATTTGCAAAAGTATCAAAAGCATCTGAAAACGATGTGGATCTGGCAATTTCTAGTGCATTGGAGGCATTCGAAACAAAAAATCTATCTCCATATGATCGGTATAAAATCTTGCAAAAGAGTTCAGAATTATTGCTCGCAAATAAGGAGGATTTAGCCAAAACGATTGTTTTAGAAGCTGGTAAGCCATTAAAGCAGGCGCGTAGTGAAATTGATAGATCAGCTCAAACCTTTTTAATAGCCGCAGAGGAAGCCAAAAGAATTCATGGTGAAGGAGTGCCTGTAGAGGCAGCACCAGGTTCAGAGAATCGACTTGCTTTTACTATAAAGGTACCTGTAGGTGTAATTGGCGCCATCAGCCCCTTTAATTTCCCATTAAATTTAGTAGCTCATAAGATTGCCCCGGCACTTGCAGCAGGAAATGCTGTTGTATTAAAGCCGGCAAGTAAAACACCTATATCCGCCTTGAAGCTTGCAAAAATTCTTGAAGAGGCAGGACTTCCAGCTGGACTTTTACAAGTCTTGGTAGGTTCTGGTTCTACTGTTGGAAAATTAATGATGGATGACGAAAGGATTGCACTCTATACATTTACCGGAAGTGCAAAAGTGGGACTTCAATTAAAACAAGAAACTGGTCTTAATCGGCTCATTTTAGAATTAGGCAATAATTCGCCAGTAATTATCGATAAAGAGGCAGACCTTAATCATGCGGCTAAGACACTAGCTGGTCAAAGCTTTGCCTTTGCTGGACAAGTGTGTATTTCAGTACAAAGAATTTATGTGCATGAAACGATTAAAGACATTTTTTTAGAGAAATTGATCTCTGAGATTAACCAATTACAGGTTGGAGATCCTAATGATCCCGAGACAGATGTCGGTCCAATGATTGATGTAAAAGAAGCAGAGCGAGCAGAGAAATGGATTCAAGAAGCAGTAGAAAAAGGAGCAAGAATTGCTATTGGTGGGGAAAGAGAGGGGGCTTTATTAAAGCCTACCATTCTTACGAATGTGCAGCCTCAATTTAGGGTAGTGTGTGAAGAGATTTTTGCGCCTGTCGCAAGTGTGATTCCATTCCATGATCTTGATGCATGTATTCGTGAAGTAAACCAATCAGATTATGGCTTACAAGGCGGAATTTTCACGCAAAACCTTGACACAGCGTTTTATGCAGCTAAAAATGTAGAGGTTGGCGGTTTTATGATAAACGATGGTTCCCAATATCGTGTTGATTTAATGCCATATGGTGGAGTAAAGGATAGTGGAAACGGAAAGGAAGGACCAAAATACTCCATAGAAGAGATGACAGAAGAACGTTTGATTGTAATGAATTTGAGAAAATAATTAAAGTGAAACCTGTTTCCATCATTTGGAGCAGGTTTTTACAGTTCTCCCATACATACTTACTTGCGTGATTAGAATAAGTATAAGTATAATCATTAATAGCTTCGTTTATTATAAAAAGCATTATTTTATATACATAAATGTAACAGAATGGTGAAGATAGGAGAGGAAGAAACTCTAATGAATAGGAAACAAATAATATTTACAGGTGGAGGAACAGCTGGGCATGTCATGGTTAATATGGCCATTATCCCTGAGTTTATTAAAGATGGGTGGGATGTGGACTATATTGGTTCAAAAACTGGAATAGAAAAAGAGTTAATTGCAACAATAGAAGGAGTAACTTATCATCCGATCTCTACTGGAAAGCTGCGAAGATATTTTTCAAAGGAAAATTTCAAGGATCCGTTTAAAGTGTTAAAAGGGACTTTACAAGCTTATCGCATTATTGGGAAAAAGAAGCCTGCCGTGATTTTCTCCAAGGGTGGTTTTGTCTCTGTACCAGTATTAGTTGCAGCAAAAATGAGAGGAATACCTGCAGTGATTCACGAATCAGATTATACACCGGGGCTTGCAAATAAGTTAGCAATGCCATTTGCTAAAAAGATTTTGGCGACTTTTCCTGAAACGATGAAATATTTACCCGAGAAAAAAGCGGAATGGATAGGTGCAGTAGTACGTGAGGAGCTATTTAATGGTAATCGGAAAAAAGGTTATGAGTTAACTGGACTGGATAGCCGTAAGAATGTATTGCTGATAATGGGTGGAAGTGCTGGATCGAAAAAGATAAATGATGCCATCCGGGAAGGCTTAGATGAACTACTTTCTGATTTTCACATTATTCATATTTGTGGCAAAGGTTTGGTCGATGATTCTATTAATCGAATGGGCTATGTACAATACGAATATGTACAAGGCGAACTAAAGGACTTCTTAGCTATTACGGATCTTGTGTGCTCTAGAGCTGGTGCTAATGCTATTTTTGAATTTTTGGCATTACATAAACCGATGCTTTTGATTCCATTATCATTACAAGCAAGTAGGGGCGATCAAATTGTTAATGCACAATCATTTGCGAAGCAAGGATATGCCAAAGTCTTAGAGGAAGAGAATGTGACGAAATCCACATTAATTCAATCATTAAAAGACTTAAGGCAACAAAAATACGATATAAAAGATAAGATGAACGAATATAAGGTGAGTGAAGCAAAACAGAAGGTGATGGATATCATCTTAGAACAAGCAAAATCATAAGTAAAAAAGCAATCAGTGTTACCGCAATTCTAATTTAAGTTTAAAGAGTGCTAAACCTATAACAGACGGCAAAGAATTGCTAATAAGAAGAGAACTAAGTTTTTTTATAAAATAAAAGGAGGCGTTTTATAGATGGGTTTGACAGACACATTAGTATTAAATAATGGTACAGAAATTCCAGCCATCGGATTAGGTGTTTATAAGGCAGAGCCAGGTGAGGAGGTATATCAGGCGGTTCGCTCTGCACTTGAAATTGGCTATCGTCATATTGATACTGCTTCGCTTTATGCAAATGAAGAGGATGTAGGGAAAGCCATTAAGGATAGTGGTATATCAAGAAATGAGATTTTTGTCACAACAAAGGTTTGGAATGATGAACAAGGTTATGAGAACACAAAACAGGCAATGGCAAACAGCTTAAAACGATTGCAGATGGATTATGTTGATCTCTATCTAATTCACTGGCCCGTACCAGGTAAATTTACGGAGACATGGAAGGCGCTAGAAGAATTATATCGTGATGGCAAAGCAAAAGCGATTGGAGTGAGTAATTTCTTACCACATCATCTAGAGGATATGTTGAAAGAAGCTGAAATTAAACCTGTTGTAAATCAAGTTGAATTACATCCACAGCTTCAACAAAAGGAGACAAGAGACTTTTGTCATGCACATGACATGTTAATAGAGGCATGGGCACCTCTTGGAAAAGCACAGTATTTTGATCACCCTACTCTTCAAGAGTTAGCGAAAAAGCATGGGAAAACACCTGCCCAAATAATTGTGCGTTGGCAGTATCAGAGTAAGATCATCACGATACCAAAATCTGTTCATAAAAATCGTCAAGAAGAAAATGTGGACATTTTCGATTTTACATTATCACAAGACGATATGGATAAAATCGCAGAAATGGATATCGGGAATAGAATCGGTAAACATCCTGACAAATTTGATTATGGTGTTTAGAACAGATTTTTAGGCTAAGCTATTCTAAAAAAAAGTCCAAAGTGACCCATTTTAAAATGGATTCATTTTGGACTTCTTTTTCGTTCATACAAAACACCTAGAATAATCCCGGCGCATGTTGCTTTTCATTAATATCCTTTTTTCACTAAATCAAGTTTACCTGTTGCTGGGTCGATTACTAGACCATGTACTGGTACATCCTCTGGCAATAATGGATGGTTTTCAATAATTTCAACCGATTTCTTGACAGATGCCGCTGGATCCTCAAAGCCAACCAACCATTCATTTGGATCTACTTTTAGTTGATCAATGGCCGATTGTTCAATTCCTCTATCCTTCGTTAATTCAAGAAAAGCATCTGAATCGAAGTTCGTCATACCACAGCCGTGGTGAGCAATGACAAATACTTCGTCTGCTTGAAGTGCATGAATGGCCACTAATATACTTTTCATTGTACTATCATAAGGATCATCTAAAATTGCCCCAGCATTTTTGACCATTTTGACATCACCATTTTTTAGGTTTAATGCTTTTGGTAAAAGTTCAACGAGTCTCGTATCCATGCAAGTAAATATAACGGCACGCTTATTCGGAAACTTGTCTGTAGCGTAAGCCTCATATTTTTTGTCTACTACAAACTTCTCGTTGAATGAAAGAATTTCATCTAATAACATGATGTCCATCTCCTTTTTTCTATACATAAATATCATAATACAATTTTCGGCAGGTTTCAAACCTGTTTCTAATCGTCAAACTATTACTCTATGAAAATTGACGAATTGTCTATTAAACTTTAATATTAAAAGAGATATCAGTAGGCAAATGATCCTGCACAGAAGAGGAGAGGAAATTTTGAAACATGTAAATTGGTATAGAATGGTCGTAATGTCCGTTTTCGCTTTCGCTTTCTTTCATTTATTTATACCTATGACGAGTGCACAAACAGAAGAAGAAATGATCGATATTATTGTTACATATAATGATGGTGTACCTAATAATAAAGAACTATCAAAAAACTATCATGTGGAGAAATATGAAAATGAGCGTAACCTCCATAATTTATCGATGAAAATAGTCACAGTGCCAACTACAGAAATGGAAAAATTTAAAAAAGACCCAAATGTAAAGTCTGTTTCCATCAATCAAAATTATACGATAGATATTGCGGAAGAAAATCCTCAAGCTACGATAAATGAGACAAACTTAGAAATGATTGGGGCAGATGATGCACATAGGCATAAGCTTACTGGTGATAATGTGAAAATCGCTATACTAGATACAGGCTTTGCTAAGCATGACGATTATCAAATAAAAGAGGGCTTTTCAGCCATTAACGAGAATGAGGAAGAGAATAGTAACACAGAGGAATATGATGTTGATTACGAGGGACACGGCACACATGTGGCAGGAATTATCGGGTCAAGTACTTATGGAGTAGCACCAGATGCAGATCTTTATGGTGCAAAAGTATTTGAATACGATGAAACAAAAGGAAAAATAAAAGGTAACTCGATTGATTTAATTCAAGCGATTAGTTGGGCGATTGAAAAAGAGGTTGATATTATCAATATGAGCTTAGGAACACCAACAGAGGATGAAGCTGTTCATGAGGCGATAGTAAAAGCTTATGAGGAAGGAATCCTACTAGTTGCTGCAAGTGGAAATAATGGTGGAGCTGTAGAGTATCCTGCTGCCTTTGAAGAGGTGATTGCAGTTTCAGCAGTGGAAAGTGATCAAAGTATTGCAAGCTTTTCTGCAACAGGTTCAGAAAATGAACTAACAGCACCTGGGGTTAATATTACTAGTTTGTCTACGGAAAATAGCTATACCCAAAACAGTGGTACTTCCCAAGCAACACCACATGTAACTGGAATCCTTGCGATTCTGAAACAAAAATTGCCTAATCATTCGGCAACTGAATTAAGAGAATTAGCACAAAATCTCGCCAATGACTTAGGGCCACAAGGTCGTGATTCTGAATACGGTTTTGGACTTGTACATTACTCTGATAAACCACCAGTGATTGCATATGAGGGGGAAAAGGATACGTTAACAATACCAGTTGGCGAGCCCTTTGATTTTCCTGAGATAACGGCAACAGATGATTTTGATGAAAAGGTTCCGGTTGAGAATGTACTAACAAACAATGCGACAGGGGAAGAAATTGCGTGGGAGGAATTCTCCAAATCCCTAGCTATAGGAGAATATACACTTCAAGCTACTGCTGTTGATTCTGTAAAAAATACGGATCGACTTGTCCTAAATATTATCGTCAAGGAAGATACGGAGGCTCCGATGATCACTGGCGTGGAGGAGGACCACATAACCATCGCTTACGGAGATAAATTCACTTTTCCAGAGGTACAAGCAGTAGATAATATAGATGAAAATGTTGAGTTATTATTAACCATTAAAAATAGTGATGGAGAAACAATAGAGAAGAATGCCTTTTCCACCAAAAAACCAGGAGAATACCAATTCCTTTATCAAGCAACAGATGATGAAGGTAATTCCTCTGAGCATCTAATAAAGGTAACTATTCTGCCGGAAGAAATGAAGGAAGACAATCAAACAGTAGAACCAATAGTAAACAATAAAGAAGAGGAATCAGCAAATGCAGAACCTACTTCCAACCAGCCTGAAAATGACGCTGACGTTGTAAAAAGTGAAAGAGAACGAAATATTGCAGACAATAAAGAGAGCCAAATGAACGAATTACCAGACACCTCCAGCTTCTTTGGTAATTTTATTTTAGCAGGACTCGCCCTTCTCTTGGTTGGGTTGGTTCTCATACGAAGGAAGAAAAGAACTCTGTAAATGAATAACAAAAGTATAGAAACGAATCCGGTCGAATTATCGATCGGATTTTTCTGTATTAAACATTTAATAAAGAAGCATTTACCAAAAATCCTAATTCCCACTATTCCTGTGAAAAGTGTTATAATCTATTCTAAGTATGTTGTGTAAGGTGGGTGATGTAATGCGAAATTCGGATGACAAGGAATGGGATATCATAGATGAGGATTTGTATGAAGAACTGAGTGCCGAAGAAATGCTCGAATTATTAGAAGAAGAACGACGACAATTATTAGAAAAAGAAGAGCAAAACGAAAAAAAGAAAAGAACACTTCATATTCCAAAATGGGCATTAATGTCTATTGTTATCGCCATGTTTATCCAGGTTATCGCTATTTTTCCACAGACCTTCTCCATACCCGCCATTGATTTTATTAGAACCTCCACTATATTAATGCAAGACGACCAAGTGAACCAATATCGCGAAGCAGTTGTTGTTATCGAAGGAGAAAACAACAAGGGAACAGGTTTTGCTATTTCTGAAAATGGGTATATCTTAACGAATTATCATGTCATAGAATCACAGCCGACTATAACTGTAGCTTTTGAAAAACAAGGGCTTTATCATGCAGAAGTAGTCAAGGCTTTACCAGAAATAGATATTGCTTTATTGAAAATAGACGGGGAGAAGCTACCATTTCTTCGTTTAGCGGATAAAGTGACAGAAAAAGATTATCAGAATGTCTTATTTATCGGAAATCCACTACGTTTTAATGGAATTGCCAATAAGGGCCAAATTATTGGGACAACACAACTAACAGATTGGAATACCCCTGTGTATATGTTAAATGCCCCTGTGTATAGAGGAAATAGTGGTAGTCCAGTATTAAACCAAGCAGGAGAAGTAATAGGTGTCGTATTCGCAACGATAAATCACGAACAGTATAGTAAAGTAGGTCTAGCAATTCCAATAGAAGAAATTAACAACCAATTACCGGTTAGGTAGGTAAATTTTCATAAAGATATCGAGTGTTTTACCGCAACGTGACTTTTATACTAGGTTTTGAAAATGAAATTTAATGATTTGTAATGAAAGCATGGTAGCACTGTAACTTTGTTATCAATTAAACTAGAACAGTGTAAAGTTTTTATTAAAAGTTGGTGAATGAAAATTGTTACAATATAAACAACTAGATAACATTCTCAAAAATATTATGGATAATACAGCCAAAAATAATATAAATATAGCGAAAATTATAAATGCTGGTGGTGATCTACAATGCTAGAGAACCAGTTAGCAAATGAAATAACATTAGAAGATCAGATCGAAATGATACAAAGAGGTGATGAGCAGCTAAAGAATGATATAATTAAAGCATATCAGCCTTTTATCGCGAAATGTGTATCCGAAGTATGTAAAAGGTATATTGAACAATCGAGTGATGATGAATTCAGTATCGGTATGATTGCCTTCCATGATGCTATGAATATGTATTCAAGAGAAAAAGGAACGTCTTTTCTCGCTTTTTCGCAGGTGATTATTAAGCGAAAAGTAATTGATTATATAAGAAAAGAAAAAAGGCAGTATATTGTTCCATCCCTTGAAAACATGGAGGAAACAGAATTTAATCAGACACCTCAAGAGATTAAAGAAGCAACACGTATTCATCAATTAAAGATGGATGCATGGAACCGACAACAGGAAATACTAGAATTAACGAGGCAATTAAAAGCATATAAAATAACGTTTCAAGAATTAACGCTTATTTCACCGAAACACCAGGATGCAAGGGAATCAGCAATGTTTGCTGCGAATATTCTAGCGAAAAAAGAAGCCTTAAGGGAATATGTATTGACTAAGAAAAGGGTTCCAATAAAAAAATTACTAAAGGAAGTTCCAGTAAGTAAGAAAACACTAGAAAGAAACAGAAAATATATTCTGACTATTTTTATCATCTTAACTGGTGATTTCGTTTACTTGAGAGAATACCTTGAGGGGGTAGATCCGTGAAAAAAGGTATTATTGTGGAACATAAAAAAAGGTATTCCATTGTCATGGACAGGCAAGGATTGTTCCACAAGGTTAGGCCATTACAAAAGGAAGAAATTGGGATGGAAATCCAATTTAAATCTAAATCCTACATATGGGATCATATATTGCCACTATTTAGAGGAGTACCGTTCAAAATCGCTACAATGGCCATTATATGTGTTTTACTTTTAAGTCCTATATATTTATGGGTTTCGAAGGAAGACGTATACGCAGTAGTAAGCATTGATATTAATCCAAGTATCAATGTGTCGATTGACCAAAACTTTCAAGTTTTGAAATTAGAGGCGCTAAATGAAGATGCAAAGCAGGTTGTTAGTCAAATTAATTGGCAAAACAAATCATTTTTTATAGTATCTGAAAAAATTATTGAATTATCCCAAAATACTTTTGAACTTTCCAATGATTCTCCTGTTTTAATGGCGATTAGTTATCTTCATCAAAAAAATGAGAAGAATATGATGGATGAACTTAATCAGTATTATGGGGAGAATCAACATGAGATGGCGATATATGAGGTAAAGGAAGCAATTAGAAACGAGGCTCAAAAAGAACAAAAGTCAATGAATGAGGTTGCGGCACAGGAACTAGAGAAAGAGGCAACGGCTATTTCGACATCTTCGGTAGAGGAGAATGAGGAGTCACTTCCTGATTTGGATGAAGAAGAAGAAGAACTTATTCATAATTTTTACCAAGATCATCTAGAGGAAGACGAAGACGATAGCGATCCTGTACCTGTTGAAAGCGAAAAAAGTAAAGAAACAAACGATTCTGTTGCCACTCTGTTACCTCCACAAGCTAATGATCAAGCAAGGGAAAATAACGCAATAAAGGGGCAGAACTCCCAGAAGCCTGGTCTTGCAATGAGCCAAAACAAAGTTAAAGATACAATAAACGAACGAATACCTGAGCATGCGAAGGAAAAAAGCCGTGTGAACCAAAACAATAGCTATACTAAACAGATCAGTCAAAGTAAAGACAACCATAAGAAGCAAAAAGCTAATCAAAAGAAACAAGAAAGTCGACCCAATGTCAACAAGAAGAAACAAGAAAAAAAATTTAATTCCAAAGCTAATCATAATGCAAAGAATGGAAAATCAAACGCTGCTCCTAATTCGAGAAGGGCATATCCATAATCTTTATTTGTTCCATAACCGTTCAGATTGTGAATGGTTTTCAGTCATGTCATCATAATTTAATTTTATATGTATGAGAAATAGAAAGTGACCAAATTAGTGGCCACTTTCTTTTAATTACAGCGTAAAGCGTCCGTAATCCTCCTTAAAAATGGAGAAGCTCAAGGAAGTTAAGGAGGAAACGGTCGCTAAACATCCTGGTAAGTTTCGCTAACCATAAAGGGGGGAAAATCACCCCCTTTATGGAAGTCTCACTTTACCACAGCGTAAAGCGTCCGTAATCCTCCTTAAAAATGGAGAAGCTCAAGGAAGTTAAGGAGGAAACGGTCGCTAAACATCCTGGTAAGTTTCGCTAACCATCTCCTTAAAAATGGAGAAGCTCAAGGAAGTTAAGGAGGAAACGGTCGCTAAACATCCTGGTAAGTTTCGCTAACCATCAAGGGGGAAAAATCACCCCCTTGATGGAAGTCTCACTTTACCGTCATTTGGCTTAGTAAGGCATGATCTATATAGTGTAACAATTCTTCATGTGTCATCGATAACCATTCCCTTGAAATAGGGTAATGATAGGCGTGGAGAAATTGTTCAATTTTTTTTGCAAGTAAATCATCATTTGTTCGAACCATTAAGACTAACAAATCGTCCCAATGCCCCCATAAAGTAAAGTATAAAGCTTTGTCATAGTCTATATTTTGCACCATTCATTCCCCTTTCTTACCTTTTTATTTCATCTAGTGGAGGGGATTCTTCGTTTTATCATTTCCATACCGCCCAATAATCCAAAATTAAGAGTTAATATAGGCGATAATTATTCATGTGAATTTTTGCTAACCAACAGTAGAGGATGAATGGAAGGAAAACACCTCATCGTCGTGATCATGGCAGGTCCGACATGCCCAAACCGTTGGAAAGTCTCGCTTTATACATAGTATGCACGACTTCTAGGTTGTGAAACCATCAGTTTTTATGGTGGATTTTCCAAGATTTTTATATGGAATACAAGGATAAACCTTTATTTTTCAACAAATAATAATGATAATTCTGATGAAAAGGAGGGAATGTCATGAATTGGAAAAGAACTGCTCTAGCCATCACATGTGCTACGACAATTTCTTTAGCCGCTTGTGGTAATAATGATTACGGACAAGGTAATAATGATGTAAATAATAATACTAGGCCAATTGGATATAATCAGACCTCTGATGATCCAATGAACGATAGAGATATAAACAGAGGTCATGGACCAAATGATCAATATCAAAACCAAGAAGGTCGAGATCCAGGTAGCTTTATGAATAATCAAAACCCTGGCTATAATGGTAATAATGGGACGAATAACAATAACCAAAATACTAATCAAGAGTCCGACAATTATGAAGTCGCAGAAAAAGCACAGGATCGTATTAAGGAAGAACTTCCAGAAATTAATCGCGTATATGTATTAACGACTGAAAACAATGCTTATGTTGCTGCATCTTGGAACAAAGATGGAAATGATACAAGTGAAACAGGGAACGAAATTAGTGATAAGGTCCGAAAACAGATTACCGATATTGTGAAATCTGTTAATAAAGATATCGATAATGTGTATGTTACTACAAATCCAGACTTCTTCGATTTAGCTGATCGTTATGCACAAGATTTAGATGCTGGCGAGCCAGTGGAAGGCTTTTTTAATCGAATTGGAAATATGTTAAATCGAGTTTTTCCTGAGCAAGAAGAAGCTTCTTAATTATTTATATAAAAGGACAGGTACCGAACATGGATACCTGTTCTTTTTTTGCATATTCTACTTATTTATGATATAGTGGTAACAATTCTGATAAAACAGAGTAAAATAGTATGAATTAAATAATATTGACGGAGGGTTTAAAGTGGGGAGAGAATTTTTGGATGTATTTGAAGAATGGGCGTCTTCCTATGATGATGCAGTGACTGGAAATGACCCTCAATATAGAGATGTATTCGAAGGATATGATACAATACTAAATGAAGTGGCAAAGCTCACGGTAGGGAATGTATTAGAATTTGGGGTTGGGACAGGGAACCTTTCGGCAAAGCTCATCGCAAAAGGCCACACCGTGTTTGGCATTGAGCCTTCAGATCCAATGAGAGAGCTTGCTCAAAAGAAATTTCCACAATTAGATATTAAAGACGGAGATTTTCTTCAATATCATAAACCAGCTGTTGAAATCAATACGATCGTGAGTACCTATGCCTTTCATCATTTAACAGATGAAGAAAAGAATAAGGCAATCACACAGTTCTATGAAATACTGGCAGACAATGGTCGTATAGTATTTGCTGATACGGTATATAAGAATCAAGCAGCGAAGCAAAAACTTCATCAGGAAGCAGAAGCAAATGAATATACGGACTTATTACATGATTTACAAACAGAATATTATCCTTTTCTTCAAGATTTAAAGGTCCTATTTACACAAAATGGATTTCAATTCGAGGCAAAGCAGTGTAACAAATATGTTTGGTTAATTATGGCAAGAAAACAATGAAAAAGGAGTGTTTAACTTGGTTAAAAAAATGAATGTAGAAAGCTTTAATCTAGATCATACAAAAGTAAAGGCGCCATATGTGAGACTTGTCGGAGTCACTACCGGTCAAAATGGTGATAAAGTATACAAATATGATATTCGTTTCCGTCAACCAAATAAAGACCACATGGAAATGGCAGGACTACACTCTATTGAGCATTTAATGGCTGAGAATATACGTAACCATATTGATAATGTATTAGATATTAGTCCAATGGGATGTCAAACAGGATTTTATTTATCTATTCTTAACAATGATAACTTTGATGATGTAGTTGATGCATTAGAAAAAACATTACATGATGTGCTAAATGCTACAGAAGTTCCAGCATGTAATGAAGTTCAATGTGGTTGGGCTGCTAATCATAGCCTAGAAGGTGCGAAGGACATCGCCAAAAAAATGTTAGAAGGTAAAGATGAATGGCATATTGTTTTTGCTGAATAAGAGGGATTAACGTTGACACTTTATAGGAATATACAGCAATTGATTGGAAACACACCATTATTAGAAATCACCAACTTTGATCTCCCAGATGATGTGAGACTTTTTGCGAAATTAGAGTTTTTTAACCCTGGTGGTAGCATAAAAGATCGATTAGGCTTGTATTTGATAAATCAAGCTATTAGGTCTGGGGAATTAAAGCAAGGTGGAACGATTATTGAACCGACCGCTGGTAATACAGGTATTGGTATTGCTTTAGCTGCTGTAAATAAAGGTTTTCACATTATATTTTGTGTACCGGAGCATTTTAGCCAAGAAAAACAATTGCTTATGCGAGCTTTAGGGGCAGAAATTGTGCATACACCTAAAGCAAAGGGTATGCAAGGTGCAATCGAGAAAACGAATCAGCTATTAAAGGAGATTCCGAATAGTTATACTGTTCAGCAATTTGCTAATCCAGCGAACCCAGACACTTATTACAAATCAATCGCACCAGAAATTTATCAAGAGTTAGATGGGAATATTTCCGTTTTTGTAGCCGGCGCAGGTACTGGTGGAACTTTTATGGGTTCTGCGCGATATTTTAAGGACAAAGACCCTAATATTAAGACCGTAATTGTTGAGCCTGAAGGATCAGTTATTGCTAACGGGAAGCCAGGCCCCCACAAAACGGAAGGGATAGGGATGGAATTCCTCCCCGAATATATGGATCGTTCTTATTTTGATCAAATTTATACTATAAATGATGATGATGCATTTAAAATGGTAAAGAAACTGGCGTTGAAGGAAGGGTTGCTTGTAGGTAGCTCCTCTGGTTCAGCAATGTGTGCAGCATTAACAGAAGCTCAAAACGCGAGAAAAGGCAGTAATATTGTCACCATTTTCCCAGATAGTAGTGAACGTTATCTAAGTAAAGAGATCTATTCATTTGATTGAGGTGGAGAAAATGAGAAGAAAAACGAAAATGGTTCATGGTGGTATAACCGGAGATGAAAGGACGGGTGCAGTTTCTGTCCCTATTTACCAAGTGAGTACGTACAAGCAACCTGAAGCAGGAAAGCATACGGGGTATGAATATTCAAGAACGGGAAATCCGACAAGACACGCTCTTGAAACGGTTATAGCTGAACTAGAAAATGGTACTCATGGCTTTGCGTTTGCATCAGGAATGGCAGCAATTAATGCGGTTATGATGCTGCTAAAGGCTGGGGATCATGTTGTCTTAACGGATGATGTTTACGGGGGAACCTACCGATTAACAACAAAAGTGTTAAACCATATGAATTTAACCCATAGCTTCGTGGATACAAGTGATCCAAATGCAGTGGAAAAGGCAATTCAACCGAACACAAAAATTCTCTATATAGAAACACCAACAAATCCTTTATTAAAAGTCACTGATTTAAATAAAATGAAGCAATTGGCAGAGAAGCATGATTTACTTCTTGTGGTAGATAATACCTTTGCCACACCTTACATTCAATTACCACTTGACTTTGGAGCAGACATTGTTCTTCATAGTGCAACAAAATACATTGGGGGACATAGTGATGTTGTGGCAGGTTTAGTGGTTGTCCAGGATGATCAACTAGCAGAGAGGATTCATTTCATCCAAAACTCTGCTGGAGCAATATTAGGACCGCAGGATTCTTGGTTATTACTACGTGGAATCAAAACCTTAGGACTACGTATGGAAGCTATTGAGAAAAATGCTAATAAAATCGCTACTTTCTTAGATCAGCACGAGAATGTTACGAAAGTATATTATCCAGGTCTTAAGCAGCATCATGGCCATGTACTTGCAAGTAAACAGGCAGCTGGATACGGTGGTATGATTGCATTTGATGTAGGAAGTAGTGAAAAAGCTGATCAAGTCTTAAGTAAAGTAAAATATTTTACCTTAGCCGAAAGTCTAGGTGCAGTGGAAAGCTTAATTTCGATACCAGCTAGAATGACCCATGCATCTATTCCGAAAGATCGACGAGAGGAACTAGGTATCACAGACGGTTTAATCCGTTTGTCCATTGGAATAGAGGATATCGAAGATCTAATCGAGGATTTATCTCAAGCTTTAGTATAGTTTAAGAACCATTCTTCTTAGGAAGGATGGTTTTTTGCTATTTTATAGTGCAAAAAACATGAATGTTCTGTATCATCCGTGTTACACTATGAAATGGATAGAAAAGGAAAGGATTGAGTAGATTGGATGAACAAGTCATCAAGTATTTGAATGAACATCAACAAGAAAATCTCGATCAATTATTAAAGTTCTTAAAAATTCCAAGTGTAAGTACAGATTCGACATATAAAAAAGATGTGAAGGATGCAGCAACATTTGTTGCAGGCTATTTAAAAGAAGCAGGATTTAATCAAGTGGAGATTCAAGAAACAAAAGGACATCCGTTAGTATATGCAGAATGGTTAGAAGCAAGTGATAATGCGCCAACTGTCTTGTTCTATGGTCATTATGATGTACAGCCTGCCGAGCCTCTTCATGAGTGGAAAAGTGAACCATTTTCCCCAGAAATTAGAGATGGGAGAATTTACGCTCGCGGTGCAAGTGATGATAAAGGGCAAGTCTTTATGCATTTAGCAGTATTTAAAGCCTATCTTCAAACAAAAGAAAGGCTACCTATCAATGTAAAGATCTGCATTGAAGGGGAAGAAGAGATTGGAAGTGCGAACCTTTATGAACGGTTAAATGAAAAAAAAGACCAGTTCCAAGCAGATTTTGCTGTTATTTCTGATTCTGGCATGGTGGACAATGATCAACCGACTATTCTTTATGGATTAAAAGGATTTACGGGTCTTGAGTTTACGATAAAAGGACCTGATAGTGATTTGCATTCCGGTATGTATGGTGGAGCAATAAGGAATCCAGCGATGGCGATGGCTCATGTCTTAGCATCAATGAAGAACTTAGAGGAAGTCGTATTGGTAAATGGATTTTACGATCAAGTAGAAGAATTAACAGAAGAGGAAAGGGAACTCATGGCGCAAGCGCCTAGTGAAGATTATGCTACAACGACTGGAGCAAGCGGAACGGTTTCTGAAAAAGGATTTACGGCAAAAGAACATACAATGGCCCGACCAACACTGGAGATCAATGGATTATATAGTGGATATCAGGGAGAAGGTACGAAAACTATTATTCCAGCAACCGCAACCGCTAAATTGACTTGTCGTTTAGTACCAGGACAAGAACCTCAGGAAATTCAGGATTTACTCATTAAGCATATAGAGAATCATCTACCAGAAGGAGTTACAGCAGAAATAAAAAAAGAACCTCTATCTGCAAAGGCATATCGAGTCGATCCTAATCATCCATTAATGAAAAAGGCAGCAGAAAGCTTCGAGGAGACGTTTGGAAAAGAAGCAGTTTATGTTCGAATGGGTGGTTCTATTCCTGTAGTTGAATGGCTTGATAGTATTTATCATATTCCTGTTGTATTACTAGGGTTTGGAACACCAGAAGATCGCTTGCATTCTCCAAATGAAAGCTTTCCTGTAGATCATTTTGAGAAGGGGATGCAAACCATCGCAACATATTGGGGAAAAGTAAGCCAATAAAATTTTCAAAAAAGGAAAAGCTTGACAATTTAACAGTAAATTTATACGATATGTAATGTCTTATGTTTTGTTAAAATCTAAGCTCTTCTATGAATTTGGAGGAATAAGAAAATGCTGATAACAGCAATTATTGGATTGGCTATATTGGCTTTGATCGTTCAATGGTTATACGTTAGATATGTTCCAATAAAAGGAATTCCTTGCCTTGATTTTCATAAGGAAGATTCGATGGAGAATGTATTATTGGATATTCGTGATTATCAGCAGGCTTCCAATGACAAGATTCATGATGCAGTGGTCATGCCTGTGCCTTATTTGCATCGGTATTATCAGGAAATACCACGACGTTCTCTTCATATCATTGCATCTGATCATCTTGAAAAAAATGTAGCCATTCGCTTTTTGAAAAATAAAGGCTTTCATATTAAAGGCTACAGCTTAACAAATGGTAAATGCAAAGATAAATTTGGTAAATTAGCTTAAGATTAGGATTAATACACTAATAATTGACATTAAGAGAGATTTCCATCAGCAGAAGCTCGTACGTCCCAGACTAATAGGTAGTGTTGTAATAAAAATATAGAGTAGATCAAGGACATCTGGAATCAGATGTCCTTTTTTTAGCATTCTTTCATATACTATAACAATCGTTAGTTGGGGGTGTAGATGCTTTGAAGAGTGAGGAAAAAAAGCAGTTAGAAGCGGCTATCAGTGAAATTACAGAAGTAGCCGAAGAATTTGGCCTAGATTTTTATCCGATGAGGTATGAAATTTGTCCACCAGAAATACTCTATACTTTTGGGGCATATGGGATGCCAACCCGATTTTCCCATTGGAGTTTTGGTAAGCAGTTCCATCGGATGAAGCTTCAATACGATCTCGGTTTGAGTAAAATATATGAGCTTGTCATTAATTCGAACCCTTGTTATGCTTTTTTACTAAATTCCAATTCACTAATCCAAAATAAATTAATTGTTGCACATGTGTTGGCCCACTGTGACTTTTTCAAAAATAATATTCGCTTCCAAAATACGAAACGGGATATGGTGGAGAGCATGGCTGCAACTGCTGAAAGGGTTAATGGATATGAAAAACAATACGGAATTAAGGAAGTGGAACAATTTTTAGATGCAGTACTTGCCATTCAGGAGCATATTGATCCAACATTGCTAAAAGCAAAGCTGAATTGGGAAAAGGATCAAGAGGAGAATGTACAAAAGCCTAGAATCACAGCTTATGATGATCTATGGGAGCTAGATAAAGACATCGAAAATAAATCGTCAAACCAACCAAAGCGGAAAAAACCCTTTCCACCAGAACCTGAGAAGGATTTATTGTTATTTATTGAGGAACATAGCAAGGAATTGGACGATTGGCAGCGAGATATTTTAACAATGATGAGGGAAGAAATGCTCTATTTTTGGCCACAGCTCGAAACGAAAATCATGAATGAAGGTTGGGCCACTTTCTGGCACCAAAGGATTTTAAGAGAACTAGACTTAACGAGTGATGAAATAATTGAGTTTGCTTCATTAAATGCGAGCGTGGTTCAGCCTTCCAAAACTCATATTAATCCGTATTATCTCGGGGTGAGGATTCTAGAGGATATAGAATCGCGTTACAATAATCCAACAGAAGAAATGAAGAAGATGGGAATAAAGCCAGGTACAGGTCGTGAGAAAATATTTGAAGTTCGTGAAATAGAGTCTGATATCTCTTTTATGCGAAACTATTTAACCAAGGATTTAGTCGATCGTGAAGATTTATATTTATTCCAGAAACAAAACCACCAATACAAGATAGTTGATAAAAATTGGGAGGAGGTAAGAGACCAGCTGATTTCTGATCGATTAAATGGTGGTTTTCCATATATTACAGTAGAAAATGGGGATTATTCAAGAAATGGGGAGCTTTATTTAAAACACCATTTTGAAGGTCAGGAATTAGATATAAAATATTTGGAAAAGACGCTTCCCTATATTTATCGGCTCTGGGGGCGGGATGTTCATTTAGAAACGGTTATGGAGGGCAGGGATAGCCTTTTTTCCTGTCATGAAACAAAAGTAGTAAAGAAGTATTTATAATATTTTAGCCTAGAAGAATTATATATTGCTATTTTCCATAATGAGCTTTCTCGGCTTTTCAAGCAGGAATATGTCTCCGTTTATCGAATAATAGAACTAATAAGCTAATGTAAACGGAGGTAAACATATGGAAAAGATTAAATTACCAGAATTTCATGCAATAGGAATCACTGTCGAAAGTAATTGGGAAGGACTTCATCGTGAGATGCCACTGAAATGGGAGCATTTTAAAAAAAGGTTGCCAGAGATAGAGAACAGAAAAACTGATGTAATGATGGATATTAGTCTTTATGAAGAGAACGGGGTTTATACTCAGTTTATTTGTGTAGAAATGGAAGGAGAAAGTCAAATTCCAAGTGATATGAAAAGGATAACGATACCAGAGAAAAACTATTTGTATCATCTTCACAATGGTAAACGAGAAAATATCGCTAACACCTTTGGAGCAATGTATGATTATGCGAAATTCAATGGTTTATCAGCTGGAAAGATGAAAATAGATAAAGGCTATACTGTGGAAGGAAAAGAGTTAGAGCACCATCTTTATATCGAACTGCCATGGACTTGACCGAGAATCTTGTGATGGACAAATTGCCTATTTTGTTTTACATCATATAGTGTAAGAGATAGGAGGTTATAATAGTGGAATATATGTATCCATCTCACTCTGAAGTATATGATCATCATGGTAATTTGGTTTATCAGGATCGGCAGTTTCCTTTCTTTCCTGGCGGAGGCTTTCCGGGATTCCCTGGATTCCCAGGATCAGGTCAAGGGCAAGCACCTCCTGGACCTCCACCACAAGCAGCACCTGGTGGAGCTCCATTAGGACCACCACCTCAGCAGATCCCACAGCAGCCACAAGCATTAGGAGGACCACAAGTAAAAGCGGTTGATCCAGGCGGAATAAGAGGTTGTTTATATCGATATACGTATATTTGGCTCAATCGTTTCCAAGGCTTTTGGTTTTATCCAACTTTTGTTGGGAGACGATCAGTAGCTGGTTATCGATGGACTGGATTTAATTGGATATACTTTGGTATAGATCTAGAACGTATTGATTCATTTACGTGTGTTTAAAAGATTGTAGCCATCCAAATGTTTTTATTTAAACTTTTGGATGGCTTTAGTACTGCCACAACCTTATTCAAAGCATTAAAGCTTTAATGATGACAGGCGTGATCGATGGATTGCTGTAATATCTTCATAACATGCTCATCATCCTGAGAGTAATAGACTGTTTTTCCATCGCGACGATATTTAACCAGACGTAAATTTTTTAAGAAGCGCAATTGGTGTGAAACATTTGATTGATTTAGTTCTAGGGTAGTAGCAATGTTTGAAACAGATAGCTCCTGTTCAAATAAAAGATGTAAAATACGAATTCTAGTTGGATCTGCAAGTGCTTTAAAGGTTTGTGACACAAGGAAAAGCGTTTCTTCATCAAGTTCTTCATATTTGCTTTCAGTCATTGCTCTGTTTGCCTCCTTTAGTTACAGCTATCTTCATGGTTCTCAATATTTGCGTCAATACCTTCTATCTGGATCGTAGAGTGGTGAATTCCAAACTGATCATGTAAGATTTTCGAAGCTTTTTTCAATAGTTCATCACGGTTGACTTCCCTTTCAACGATCATGTGACAGCTAAATGCAGGAAAATTAGAGGTGATCGTCCAAAGATGCAAATCATGAATACTTATGACACCATCTATTTTTACTAGTAAATTTTCCACCTTTTCAAAAGAAACATTGATCGGTGTGCCTTCCATTAAGATGTGAATTGAATCTTTTGTCACACGAAAGCCACTTATTAAAATGAGGATGGCTACTAAAATACTTGCTATAGGATCTGCTAAATACCAATCAAAAAATAAAATTAGCACTCCAGCTACAATGGCTCCGACAGATCCAAGAAGGTCTCCTAATACGTGTAGAAAAGCACTTTTCATATTCAGATTATCTTCTGTATCACCACTAAGCATCAAAATTAATGCAACCACAATATTGACTACAAAACCAACAATAGCGATCCAAAGCATTGTCGGACTAACAGTAGGAGGTTCTAAGAAACGATGATATGCCTCCCAAAAGATATAAACAGAAATCGCAATAAGCGTTATTCCATTGATAAAGGCTGCCACTATCTCAAATCGTTTATAGCCAAATGTTTTAGATGGACTTGCCATCCGTTCACTTAATTTAAATGCAAATAAACTCAATCCTAAGGCAAATGCGTCACTGAACATATGTCCTGCATCAGATAAAAGTGCAAGACTATTCGTTAATAATCCTCCAATTATTTCCACGATCATATAACCAAAAATGATAAAAAAGCTAAGCATTAAAGCTTTTTTATTATTCGTATGATGGTGGTGTCCATGACCGTGATCATGTGAATGTCCCATAAGAATACCTCCATAATATAATATATGAACATATATTCATATTATAATACTTAATAAAAAATGGTGCAAGAAAAGTTTAAAATCTTCAACACCATTTTCATAAGTATGATAAGATTTGCTAAGAGGGTAGATATGGTAATAGCATGCCACCGATTAGTCCGATTATGACAATTATCCATGAAGGCAATTTCCAGAAAGCTAACAAGCTAAACAAGATGACGGCGAGAATAAAATCCTTACCTGAGGTGATGGTACTTGTCCAAATAGGCTGATAGAAGGCTGCAATTAATATTCCGACAACCGCTGCATTAACAGCAATTAAAGCACCCTGTATAGCCTTCACATGCCTTAATGCATGCCAAAATGGTAATGCCCCAATAATAAGTAGGAATGCAGGTAAAAAGATGGAAAATGTAGCTAGTAGTCCTCCCGGAATCCCGTTGATAACAGTCCCTAAATAAGCGGCAAAAGTAAATAATGGTCCAGGAACTGCCTGGGCTGCTCCGTATCCTGCAAGAAATTCTTGTTCTGTAAGCCAACCTGTAGGTACAAATTCTTGCTCAAGTAGTGGTAAAACAACATGACCGCCGCCAAAAACTAATGCACCTGAGCGA
Organism: Gracilibacillus dipsosauri; assembly: GCF_003176895.1. Lineage (GTDB taxonomy): Bacteria > Bacillota > Bacilli > Bacillales > Amphibacillaceae > Gracilibacillus > Gracilibacillus dipsosauri. The sequence continues at coordinate 36,488 of NZ_QGTD01000020.1, read as the reverse complement.
TAAAAGCTATCAAACATAGCTAACCACTGCCAATTCGTTAATTGACTAAAGATAGGGAGAATGAGCAAGAATAAAAAAAATAGTAAAATACTAAATAGTCCTGTTTTCTTGGATAACACTAAGGAAGTAAAGGTAGATTCGGTTGTATCCTTCTTCTTAAAAAAAAGTAAACCAATCAATGCTGCCATTAGAATAATAGCAACCTGAGTTAAAGTGGATTGCCATGCAACCATGATAATGAGCGCTATAAGTGCAATGGCTTTTCTCGAAAGATCTGGTGCTAGCTTCGTCCCCATACCCATAATAGCATGTGCTACTACAGCAACTGCCACAATTTTTAAACCGTGAATAAAGCTTGCATCATAAAAAGAGAATTGATGGAGCGCAAGCGCGAATAACATAAGGACTATAACGGAAGGTAAAGTAAATCCGATAAATGCAAAAATTCCACCTAAGATACCTCCACGTATCATTCCAATCCCAATACCAACTTGACTACTAGCTGGTCCTGGTAAGAACTGGCATAGTGCCACTAAATCTGCATAGCTTTTTTCATCTAGCCATTTTTTACGACGCACGTATTCCTCGTGAAAATAACCGAGGTGTGCGATCGGCCCACCAAAGGAGGTGAATCCCAATCTTGTCGCGATCCATAAAATATTAAGATAGTTTTGTAAATTTTTTTTCATAAAGCCTCCTTAAAATGAAATAGTTAGTTCTCATTCTACTAATAGATACATTAATCGACAAGGCTATATTTTGTAAATTTTTCTTTACAATGGATATTAAAAATTTATAAAGTAAATGACAGTAGCTAAGATGAGGATAACAATACTTACAAAAAGCAGTGCATATTTTTTAGAAGTATAGGCAGCTTGAAGGTCACTCCAATTGTTCGGTTCGATTCCACTAATCCAAAAAATAATAATAGCAGAAAGTAAGATGGCGCTAATATTGACTAGTAATAACAAAATAGGGGTAACAGCTTCTTCAAACGCTGCAGAACCAATCATCATCCCGAATACAATAGCTGGGGGAAGTAATGCCACAGATACCATAACGCCTACAAGCGCCTCCGATACTCTTCTTGCAAAAGACAACGCGCCAGCGGCACCTGCTGCAATGGCCACAACGATATCCATTAATTCAATATTCGTTCGAGCTAGAAATTCTCTACTTTGGCTTGGTAATGGAAAGATGACTCCAAATAAGATGGCAATACTAATAGGAATTACAAGACCGAGTAGCGCGGTTGTAACAGCTTTTTTTATTATTTGATAATCTCCTAGGATGGAAGAAAATGCAATAGCAGTAAATGGTCCGATTAACGGAGCAATCACCATTGCACCAATAACAATAGCAGCACTGTCTTTGACAATTCCTGCAGTTGCTACAATAGCTGATAAAATAAGCAACCAAATGTAATTCAAGTTGATTCTACTAGAAGATTGAACTACATTATATAACTCGTGCCTACTCGCTCGAGCGATTTCTCTATTTTCTTCTTCCTTTTCATTTGGAGCAACTTCTTGTTTTATTCGGGGTAAATAGGTGGAGATGTTGTATAGAATTACTTTCAATTCATTTGTTTGATCATCATTCACTTCAAGAAAATCAAGGATTTCCTCTGTTTGTTTTTTATTAAGGACTATTTTCACTAGTTGTACTTGCTTAGAGACTTGGTGATGCCATTTTTCAATATATTCATATGCCTTAATCTCTTTTTCAAATGCCTCAAACCGGTCAGTAGGAATATATACTTCGATTAATTGGAGTTCCATGCTTGCCAATCCCTTCACAACAACATTAGTAAGATTTTACCCAATGATAGGATTATTATAAGTGTAGGGGGGCTAACCATAGAACTCCATCGATTATTTATTTAGGGAATGTTAATGTAACTGTTGTTCCTTTGTTTAATTCACTATCAAAGTCAATTGTTCCTTCGTGCATTTCCACAAGATTCTTCACAATCGAAAGTCCTAAACCTGTTCCACCATTTGCTCTAGATCTAGATTTATCGACTCGATAAAACCGTTCAAATAAGAACGGAATATCTTGTTTTTTTATTCCGATACCTGTATCGATAATTTTTACCTGAATGTGATTTCCTATATCGGTTACTTCTATTTTTATTTCTCCTTTTTCTGTATAACGGACTGCATTTTCGATAAGATTAGTAAAAATTTGCTCCATCCGATTCTTATCTGCATATAAGTGAATAGGGGTATTCGGTGTATAGACATGAAGCTTTAAACCCTTTTGATTCGCTCTAAATTGTGAACGACGCATCATTTCTTCTGCTAGCATATTGAGATTAAATGCTTCCTTGTTTAAATCAATTTTACCCTCTTCAATTTTGGATAAATCGGTTAAATCATCCATTAAATTACTAATATGGTCTGCTTCATTTTCAATAATTTCAAGAAACTCTTGTTTTTCTTCTTCTGATTGGTACATTTCATGTCTTACTGCATTAGCATATCCCTTTACGTAGGTTAATGGTGTTTTTAACTCATGGGTAATATTAGAAAAAAATTCATTTCTGTTTGTCTGATATCTCTCAAGAGTTTGTGACAGATGATTGATGGCAGTTGCGAGTGATCCAATCTCATCATTTGCTTGATAGTCTACTTTTCGAGAGAAATCTTTTTTCTCCGCTATTTGTTTTGCGACTTTCTCCATAGCTATTAGTGGACCACCAATTTTTTTGGAAATAAAGATAGTAAAGCCTATTGCCAGACCAATTGCACCTAGACTTGCTAAAATTACGAGGATGATAATATTATGAATAGAATTACTGATTAAACCAAAGGACGAGAATAAGATCACACTAGCATTTTCCTCATTTTTATTTTCTTTCACAATCGGTTGACCGACCTTTAAATAGGTAGAACCATTAAAGGAGACCTCCTCAATAACTGTTTCGCCTTTATGTAGATGCTGTAATTGATCGTCTGTTACTATTTGATTCGTTAATTCATCATGCCAATTTGCCTTTGTAATAATTTTACCATCTTGATCGACAATGACAGCACTTGTATTCGTCATTTCTGTTAAATGCTCTAATAACTGAATATTTTCAGGATCTTCTAATTCATTAATTTCCCCAGCATATTTTTCCGATAATTGCACAAGCTGTGTTTCTGTTTGATTAATGGAATAATTTAGAATAAGCTGTAAGACAATATATCCAAATGGAATTAAAATGATTAATTGCAAAAATAAAATCGTCGCACCAATTTTAAAAACCACACTATTTAACCTCATTGGAATCCTCCGTTATAAATTTATAACCAACTCCCCAAATAGTTTGAATTGGCTGATAAGGAAGTCCTGCTTTTTTTAATTTATCTCTCACATAGCGAACGTGTGAATCCACTGTTCTTATATCGACAATCTCATCCATTCCCCAAATCATATCCAATAATTGTTCCCTCGTATATACGCGATTTGGATGGGAGGCAAGCAAGTATAGAAGATCGAATTCTTTTGGGCTATACTTCAGTTCATTTCCTTTTACCTTCACAGATCTAGCTTGAGGATCAATAGACCATTCTGCAAAGTTTACCTGCTGATTCGTCGTCTTTTCCTTTGTATGGGAAAAATGTCTGAGCTGTACTTTCATACGTGCAATCAGCTCTTCTGGCTCAAATGGCTTGACGATATAATCATCTGCACCAATGTTTAACCCTTCTACCTTTTGTGATGTATCATTTAATGCGGTCAATAAGATGATAGGTACATCTGGTCTCATTTCCTTCATCTTCTTACATGCTTCCATTCCATCTAATTCCGGCATCATAATATCTAGTAACACAATACTTACATCGTTCTCTTTCATTTTATCAATGGCTTCCCTACCATTGGAAGCTTCTATCCATTCATATTTATTGCGAAGATGTAGTTTAAGCATTGTTCGCATTTGCCTTTCGTCATCTACAATTAAAACTGTCGGTTTTATCATGTCTATCCCTCTTTAGCTAAAATAATCCTCATTAAAATAGTATAGAAATTTGATGGAATAGTAAAGGTTCCAGTCTTTTTCAATTTGTTGTATCACAGTGCTAACCATCTAATCATAAAAGTTATGTTATCAATGTCTGTGATCTTTTTCACTATTTCCTATTTGTGCATTACGTAAAACACTTTCACTTCCTTTTCTATTCCCTCTTTGGTTCAAAATTGAACTTTCTATGACAAATTTTCTTTCATCATAATTTCATCATATTTAGATGTAACAATGGAGAAGAAAGAGGGGTAATCATTCCCATTACTGAACTGGATTTGTTTTGTATAGATGCTTTATGGAGGGAGTAATAAGATGAAGGCATTGAAAAAGGTCTATGGTCTATTTTTATTATTAGTCACACCGCTAATACTTGCTGGTTGTGAAAATAAATTAATAGTTTTTGATCCGAAGGGACCTGTAGCTAGAAATTTATCAGATTTAATTATATTCTCTATTATTTTTATGCTCATTATAGTAGCAGTAGTATTCATTTTGTTCACTGTCATTGTGTGGAAATATCGGGCAAGACCAAATGATGGAGATTTTGAACCGAAAGAAGAGAAAGGGAACCATATTTTAGAAATCATATGGTTTGGTATCCCTGTATTGATCGTTATTGCATTGATGATCCCTACAACAAAAACGATCTATGAAGTGGAAGATATCCCGCAAGGATATGAAGAGGAAGAACCACTGGTTATCCATGTAACTTCAGCTGACTGGAAATGGATATTTAGCTATCCAGACCAAAATATTGAAACAGTGAACTATATTAATATTCCGAAGGATCATCCAGTGCAATTTAAACTAACCTCAGCTGGAACGATGCAATCCTTCTGGGTACCTGAATTGGGTGGCCAAAAATATACCATGGCAAATATGCAAACAAACCTTTACTTAGTCGCAGACCAAGAAGGCTCTTTTTATGGTAGAAATACTAACTTCAATGGTAGAGGTTATGCCCATATGGATTTCGAAGTCCAAGCACAATCTAAAGAGGACTTTAATGAATGGATTCATGATGTGAAGAAAACAGCAAACAAACTAACAGAGGATCAATATGATGAGTTGTTAGAGCCTGGAGTGGTTGGTCGTATGACCTTTAATAATACTCATTTAGATTGGATAGACCATGCTAAAGGCGGATCAGCCGATTATATTCATCCTGAACTTTATGAGATTCAGCATGGAGAAGAAAAAGAGCAAGAATTAGATGGTCAACCTGAAATAGAATCTAAGCATCAATCAGAAAACGACCAGTCCGAACAACATAGTGATTCCTCCCATATGGAAGATCACTCTAATCATTAAAAGAGGTGGTGAAGAACATGTCCTTAGATGAATTTTTTGTAACTGGTGATCCATTAATACTAGGATCTCAAATTGCAATTGGCTTAACGATGATTGGGCTTTTAGCATTGATCACTTATTTAAAGAGATGGAAATGGTTGTGGAATGAATGGTTTACAACTGTTGATCATAAAAAAATTGGAATTATGTACATTATCTCAGGTGTCTTAATGTTTTTCAGAGGGGGAGTTGATGGGCTATTAATGAAGGCTCAAACCTCCAGACCTGAGTTAGACTTTTTAGATGCACAGCACTATGATGAGATCTTCACAACACATGGTGTGATCATGATTTTATTTATGGCAATGCCAATGTTAATCGGGATTATGAACGTTGTTGTTCCATTACAAATAGGAGCACGAGACGTTGCTTTCCCTAAATTAAATGCATTAAGTTTTTGGCTATTCTTTGCTGCAGCGATGCTATTTAACGTATCCTTTGTTATTGGCGGTTCGCCAGATGCAGGATGGACATCTTATTTTCCTCTAGCAGGTAAGGAATTTACTCCTGGCGTCGGAAATAACTATTATGCAATAGCCATTCAGATCGCCGGTATTGGGACATTGATGTCAGGGATTAACTTTGTTGTGACAATTATAAAAATGCGTGCACCTGGTATGTCTTGGATGAAGATGCCTATCTTTGTATGGACTAGTTTAATCACATCCATCATTATCGTGGCAGCATTCCCAATCTTCACTGTTGCTTTACTATATATGTCCATGGACCGTTTATTCGGTACACACTTCTTTACTGTGGCGAGTGGTGGAGATCCAATGCTATGGCTCAACTTGTTCTGGTTATGGGGACACCCAGAAGTTTATATTGTTGTGCTACCAGCTTTCGGTATGTTCTCTGAGGTTATTGCTACTTTTGCACGTAAAAATTTATATGGCTATAAATCTATGGTATTTGCCGTTGCGGGTATCGCATTTCTAAGTATGCTCGTATGGGTACACCATTTCTATACAATGGGTAATAGTGCGGCAGTTAACTCAATCTTCTCCTTAACTACCATGATGATTGCCATACCGACAGGAGTAAAAATATTTAACTGGCTATTTACTTTAAGAAAAGGTCGAATTGAATTTTCAACGTCGATGCTTTGGGCTTTGGCCTTTATTCCATGTTTTACAATCGGTGGGGTAACTGGAGTAATGCTTGCGATGGCAGCAGCTGACTACCAATATCACAATACCATGTTCTTAGTGGCACACTTCCACTATGTATTGATTCCAGGTGTCGTATTTGCTGTATTTGCAGCTCTATATTACTGGTGGCCAAAAATGTTTGGATTTAAATTAAATGAAAAAATTGGAAAATGGCATTTCTGGTTATTTGTTATAGGCTTTAACCTAACCTTTATGCCAATGTTCTTTGTCGGATTAGATGGTATGTCTCGACGTCTATACACCTATGCGGAAAGCACTGGCTGGGGAGCATGGCTAGGAGTCTCTGCAGTAGGATCACTGATTATGGCGGCAGGATTTGCAGCATTATGCTATAACATTTACTGGAGCTTCCGCTATGCAAAACGTGATGCAGGCAATGATCCTTGGAATGCTCGAACGCTAGAATGGTCAACAGCATCACCTGCGCCACACTACAATTTCGCAGTAGTTCCAAAAGTTGATCGTTTAGATGATTTCTGGCACAAGAAGAAATCAGGCAAGCTAGGTCTGAAAAAATCTGAATTGAAGCCTGTCCATATGCCAAGTAATAGTTGGACTCCAGTTTTCCTTGGTGTAGCATTTGGCATTGTTGGATTTTTCCTAGTATTTGAATGGTTTACGCTAGCGATTATATCAAGTGTATTGATTATTATTGGATTAATTGCGAATAGTTTTGATTACGATTATGGGTATCATATACCTGTTGAAGAATTAGAGGAAGAAGAACGAGAATGGAGGGGTGAATTAAAATGAGCTCACACACAGAAACACCTTTAGAATATAAATCACAACAGAGTCAAATGAATATATTAGGCTTTTGGATATTTTTAGGTGCTGAGATTGTCCTATTCTCTACCTTGTTTGCTTCCTATTTCGTTCTAGAGCATAACACAGCAGGTGGTCCTGCAGGTCAAGACATTTTTGTTTTAAAGGATGTCTTGATCGAAACTTTTTTACTATTAACTAGTAGCTTCACTTCAGGCCTTGCTATTCACGCTATGCGAAATCACGATAAAAAAGGCTTACTCACTTGGATGATTGTGACCTTATTATTGGGTGCAGGATTCTTATATTTTGAAATTAATGAGTTTCTTCATTTCATTCATGAAGGTGCAACCATTCAAACGAGTGGTTTTACTGCTGGATTATTCACGTTATTAGGTACTCATGGTGCTCACGTAACCTTCGGGATTATTTGGATTAGTTTATTACTAGTGCAATTAGTTCGCCGTGGAATTACTGAAAAGACTTCCAGTAAATTGTTTATCGCAAGTTTATATTGGCACTTCTTAGACGTTGTATGGATTTTTATTTTTACATTCGTCTATCTGAAAGGAATGGTGATATAGATGAGTGCAAAGTCAAATCATTTTCCATGGAATCTTTTAATTGGGTTTCTTCTGTCGATTGCACTAACATTACTTGCTGTTTTTGTTAAGTTTTATACAGACTTCTCAAGTTTGGTGATCTTGTGGATTATTGGTGCATTTGCCATTTTCCAAGCATTAATTCAGTTGTTTATGTTCATGCACGTAACGGAAGGTAAAGAAGGGGTCATTAATATTGTAAATATTGTTTATAGTGTGTTCTTAGCACTTGTTATTGTATTTGGATCCATTTGGGTTCTAACATCAGGCCATGCAGCGCACTAAAAAAGCGGAGAGGGAGACCTCTTCGCTTTTTTTACACCTTTAACAATGGAGAAAGTCGAACATAGCGAAATTATCTAAGTTGCTTTATACAAAATAAAAAATAGTGAAAGACTAATACTGTGATAATTTGTCGAATAATTTTACTTCTTATATATTGTTCGATAAAATATAAGGTAATAAATAATTGCAGAAAATGGGGCGGTTAGATGAAAAAGATAGCATGGATTACCGATAGTTCTTCAGGTTTATCAAAGGAATTCGCGGAGAAACATAATATATACATCCTTCCACTTAATGTTATTATAAACGGGAAAACCTATCGTGAGGATGTCGACTTAACGAAAGAGGAATTCTATCAGCTTTTACAAAAGCATGGGGACGATGCGAAAACAAGTCAGCCAGCCTTTGGTGATTTTGTGGAATTATATGAAAAACTAAAAAAAGAGTATGACTGCGGTATTGCACTCCATGCTTCAAGTCAACTAACAGGCACGTACCAAAGCTCTGTTTCTGCATCTGAATTAACCGGATTTGAAGTGGAGGTCATTGATTCTAAGATAGGTGATTTTGCTTTAGGGAAAATGATTAAAAATGGTCTGGAAATGCACAGAAATGGTAAGAGCTTTCAACAAATTGTTGAAAAGATTCGCGATTTGCCTAAGCTTGCTCAAATGTACTTAATGCCACAAAGCTTTGAGCAAATGCGTAAAAGTGGTAGAGTAACCACTACACAATCCATATTTGCTTCCTTGTTAAATATACATGTTATTCTTGGATTTGATAATGGTAAGGTGGTCATCAAGGACAAAGTAAGAATAAAAAAAAGGGCAAAGAAGAAAATGTTTCATTTAATAGATGAAGCGATGAATGCTTATTCATTAAAGGAAATATGTATTCTACATGGTGGGGTAATCGACCAAGCCCAGCAATGGAAGAGTGAGCTTGAACAGCTCTATCAGGAATTGAAAATTCAAATACAAACATTAGTACCAGTAGCAGGTGTACACACAGGTCATGGAACAATGTGTGTGGCATGGTTACGCGATCAATAAGGATAGGAGATGTCAGAGGTAGCTCTTTGACATCTTCTTATTTGGAAATAGGTTGAGATTGCGTTAAAGTAATACATAGACAAATAGAAAGGAAGAGGAGAATGGGACAAGGATTTGATACAAAATCTGTACATATTACAATGAAACGAGACGGAATTCCAACAAAGGTTACACCAATTCATCAAACCTCTGCTTTTACATTTAAAGATTTAGAAGATATTGAAAACTTTTATACAGGGGAACGTGATTATTTATATACACGTGTTGGAAATCCTAACACAGATGAGCTCGGTCAAGCAGTTGCGAAGCTTGAGGGTGCTCCGAGTGGGATAGCAACATCGTCTGGATTATCGGCTATACTTGTGGGATTACTTTCTGTAGTGAAATCAGGAGATCATGTATTAGCATCCAATGATTTGTACGGAGGTACCTATGAGCTACTTGCCAATGAATTGACGGAATTCGGAATAGAGGTTAGCTTCATATCCTTTGATGCAGAAATAGAAGAGCATATTCAGCCAAATACTGTCTTATTATATACAGAATCCATTACGAATCCGTTATTACGTGTGGAAAATCTTAAAAAAGTTGTCGAAATCGCAAAGAAACATCAGCTGAAAACAATGATAGACAATACATTTGCAACACCTTACTTAGTTCAACCATATGTATTAGGAGTAGATTTAGTTGTCCATAGTGCTACGAAATATTTAGGTGGGCATAGTGATATTACTGCTGGTGTTGTGGTTGGCAGCGAGAATTTAATAGCGAACGCACGAAAGAAGTGTGTTAACCTAGGAGCAAACCTGAGTCCGTTCGAAGCATGGTTAACAGTAAGAGGGATGAAGACATTAGGGGTAAGAATGGAACGTCATGTACAAAATGCCCAAAAACTAGCAAAATCGTTAGAGGAACATCCAGCTGTTAGAAGGGTTTATTATCCTACATTTGTGTCTGAACAGGGAAATGGTGCTATTGTTACAATAGAATTAGCAGAAAATGCTGATATTGATACCTTTTTCCAATCATTAGCATGGATTAAAATTGTCGCAACATTAGCAGGGGTGGAAACAACGGTATCCTATCCAATCGGAACCTCTCACCGAAACTTGCCTGAAGCTGCTCAAAAGGAGTTAGGAATTACAAAAGGTTTAGTACGGATTTCTGTAGGAATTGAGGAAGCATCTGATATTATTGAAGCAATAACACATGCGTTAAATATTGCTAAAAAATGAGGTGAGTTTAATGAAATATGCGGTCATTACTGGTACGTCTAAAGGATTAGGTGCTTCTATTGCAAAATTGCTTATGGAAGCTTCTTATCATGTGATTGGTTTAGCACGTAGTCAAAATGATGAGTTGAAGCAATTATCAACACATGGGAGCTATCAGCATTATCAAACAGACTTGTCAGATCTAAAAGCAACAGAAGCTACTTTTAACCAAATCATTCATTCATTACAAGATAAAGAGCTAGAATCGTTAGTACTGGTACAAAATGCAGCAGTTGTGACACCGATTGAACAGGTTGGTAAACAGAACAATGATCAAATTATAGATCATGTTCATATCAATTTAGCATCACCGATGATCGTCACTAACATATGGCTCGATGCTTGGAGAAATACAACATTTCCACTTATTCTCGTTAATGTAACCTCTGGAGCAGCAAATCGATCCGTTTATGGTTGGAATGCTTATGGAAGTACGAAAGCAGCTCTCGATCGATATACTAAAACAGTTGCATTAGAGCAAGAAGAGTTAGAAACAGAAAATAAAGTATTCCTTTTTGATCCAAGCATCATGGATACAGATATGCAGGGAGAGATTAGATCTGCTGATAAAAGCCAATTTATAGATGTAGAGAAATTTAAAGCATATAAAACCGAAAACAATCTACGTGATACAAGTAAAGTAGCAAAAGTATTAGTAGATCGTCTATTGAATCCTACATTGGTCAAAAATGGAGAGTACTTAAGTGTAAAAGACATTATATAGCCGAGTATAGGTAACAACCCATTTTTTAAAAAACGAAGGACATTTTCCCCTTTTTTACATACGTTATAAGTGTAAGTATTAAAGGAGGGATGAATCATGGGTGCACAACAATGTGGAGGATACGGTTCAGGCTTCGCGCTAATCGTTGTCTTATTTATTCTATTGATCATTATCGGTGCTTCTTGGGGTTACGGCGGATACTAAGGTTATTCACACAAGGCTTCTCGCAATTTAGCGGGAGCCTGCGTTTTATTCATCTATATATTATCTTTAATAAAGAAAAAACTGGCATGGCTAAAAGCTCCACGCCAGTTTTTTGTAGGTGAAGAGGTCAGTACACAACTTCTTAGCAAAATATGATAAACTGTTTAAGGAATGATATAAGTTTTTGGTATTGGTAGAAAGGAAGTTTGAAATGATTACAAGAAAAAGTAAACGTGAAATAGAAATGATGCACGATGCAGGAAAATTACTTGCTAAGTGCCATAAAGAAATCGCGAAAAGAATAAAGCCAGGAATAACAACAAAGGAAATTGATGATTTTGTTGAGGAATTTCTTGCAGAACATGGGGCAACACCAGAACAAAAAGGCTACAGTGGCTATCCCTATGCTACTTGTGCGTCTGTGAATGATGAAATCTGTCATGGATTTCCACGGGAAGAAAAACTAGTACAAGGTGATATTGTTACAATTGATATGGTAGTGAATTTAAAAGGTGGATTAGCCGACTCTGCATGGACTTATGTTGTTGGCGAAGCGGACGATAAAACCAAAAAATTATTAGATGTAACAAAAAATTCTTTGTACAAAGGGATAGAACAAGCACAGCCAGGAAATCGTATTGGAGATATCGGCCATGCTATACAGCAATATGCTGAAGGAGAAGGTTACTCAGTCGTTAGAGATTTTACCGGTCATGGAATTGGTCGAACAATTCATGAGGATCCACATATTCCACACTATGGACTACCGGGAAAAGGTCCTCGTCTAAAAGAAGGAATGGTCGTAACAATCGAACCAATGATTAATGAAGGTGATTGGAAAAGTAAAATGGATGATAATAATTGGACAGCTCGAACTATTGATGGAGGTCGTTCTGCGCAATTTGAACATACGATCGTTATTACTAATGATGGTCCATTGATTTTAACAGACCAAGAAGGAGAAATTGACTGAAAGCTAAAATGGACAAACAGAAGCGATCACTAAAAAGAATACAGATAAGGGATGGCTTTATAGCAGGTTCCCCAATTGTTATTGGTTATATCCCAATAGCGATAGCGTATGGTGTACTTGCTAAACAAGCAGGTATGAGCCTATTTGAGTTAACTGGCATGAGTATTCTTGTTTATGCTGGTGCTTCTCAATTTATGGGAGCTGGGATGATTGGCCTAGGTGCAAGTGCTTTAGAGATTATTGTAGCAACCTTTGTTCTTAATTTTAGGCATTTTGTTTTAAGTCTTTCCTTTGTCAATCAAATGAAGCAATATCCTTTAAAATGGAAGCTACCTCTTGTCCTTGGGCTAACCGATGAAACCTTTTCCGTTTCCTCCATTTACAAAAAGCAAGTAGATCATAGATATGGAGCCTACTTTTATGGAACCATTATACTAACCTCCTACTTATCTTGGGTAATAGGATCATTATTAGGAGGAGTTTTAGGTGATGTTATTCCAGAAAGGCTCAGTCAAAGTATGGGAGTTGCACTTTATGCGATGTTCATTGGACTATTAATTCCTTCAGTTAGGAAATATAAACGTGTTGCAGTAATTAGTGTTGTTGCAATGCTTATCAATTATTTAGTCACACCGTATATTGGACAAGGATGGGGAATTGTTGTTGGCACCATTCTTGGTGGTCTTGCGGGAGTGTTTATACTGGAGGAGGATAAGGTATGATTTGGGTGATTATTATTGGGATGGCATTAGTGACGATAATTCCTAGGATAATCCCGGCTTTTATCGTAGATCTTATTCATTTTCCTGAGTGGGTAAATAAATGGTTAAAGGCAATCCCTTATGCCGCATTAGGTGCTCTCATTTTTCCAGGAATTCTATCTGTCATTCCTGATAAGCCTTTCGTCGGGTTAGTTGCAGGAGTTGCTGCCATATTATTAGCATGGTTTAGGGTACATATTATTTTCGTTGTTCTGTTGAGCATCCTCACCGTTGTGGTTCTTACGATCTCAGTGGGGTGAATAACCCCACTGGATCCTCACTATTTCTTAAAGGGCTCAATATGAATATGCGTATGGGGCACATTGTGATTATGCTTAAGCATATCCTCTAGATGATCTGTTATACGATGACTTGCCTCAACCGTAAGCTGAGGATCAACAAAAATCGTTGCTTCAATAAGAGCCTGATTTCCATGCATTCTTCCTTTCACATCTTTAATTTCCAGAACCTCAGAATGAGAATAGATCGCTTGTTTAATTTCCTCAAGATCATCCGGCTGAAATCCATCTGTCAACGTGTGAGTGGCTTCGCGGAAGATATCCCAAGCTGTTTTACAAATAATGATTCCCACAATAGAGCCTGCTAAAGGATCAAGCCAAAATAGTTGAAATTGTGCACCAATTATACCAATAAAAGCACCAATGCTGACTAAAGCATCTGATTTATTGTCTTGTGCTGCTGCTAATAGTGCCGTACTATTCACTTTTTTGCCAAGCCGGAGGTTGTACAAATAAACGAGATACATAAAGATTGCAGAGCCGATAGCAACCCAAGCTGTAAGTAAATTAGGCTCTGTGTAATGACCTATAACAATTGACCGGATTGTATCATATAATACTTGTAAACCGATTGTCATCATAATAAATGCTGCAAGAAGAGATGCAATCATTTCTGCTCGAAAATGACCATAATGGTGATCTTCATCAGGAGGTTTTCGAGAGATTCTTAAACCAATTAACACAGCGACAGATGCAATAATATCTGTAGCGTTATTTAGTCCATCTGCTTTTAGAGCAGAAGAGTTCCCAATTTGAGCAACAATCAATTTTATCGTAGCAAGCAATAAATAGGCAACAATGCTTATCCATGCTCCTATTTCCGCCTTCTTATATTTTTCATATGGATTCATGAATCGTCCCCGCACTTTCGGTTTTTGGTATAATAAGCTTATCAAATGTATGAAAGTAATGTCTAGTCTTACTCTTTTCTCTACGGATTAGTATTACCTAATTGTTTAGATTTACAGAACAATGATCGGTGATAAATTTCACGAACCTGAAATACACAGCATCTCTTGAGGTTTAATGGCGTTCTATTTAGGGAATTACTTAGTAACAAAGAATTAAAGGAGGCGTGCTCCATGAAAAAGCAGAAGGTAAGTTATCGTTTAAAATCATTTCAACAAAACGGTGATAAAAAGCTGATCGCCAAAAGAGAAATACCATTTGAAATTAAGCTTGCTTCACAGTTAGTGCTTGATGATCTTTGTTTTAGTTGGAACAAAGCACGCTTAGAAGAGAAATTAAATGAAGCTATTGATCAACAGGACATCGAATCATTTAAGCGCTTAAGCGATTCTTATAAAAGTTATATATGGGAAGCATAGAGATAAACCTCGTCCGTAATTGAGTGACGAGGTTTATTATATTTGTTATAGTAGAAGAAGTGAAAAAATAGAGAGGATAGAAATTTGATGAAGGAAAAGCTTTTCGTTATGCTACTAATGGGGACCATTTTAGTAGGATGTCAACAAGAGAATTCAACAGATAAAGACCAGAAAGAAGAAACACCTACTGTGGAAAACAACCAACAGGAGGAAACCCCTTCTGATCAAGAAAAAAATGATCAGCAAGAGGAACAAAATAAAGCAGAAGAAGCAAGTACTACAGAAGATAAAAATGTTTCAGATGAAGAAGAGCTCAAGGTGGATGAGAATGGGCTTTTAATCGTTGATAATCCAAAAAGTGTAGAAGTAATTGTAAATAAACAGAGAAGGTTGCCTGATGGGTATGAGCCGACAGATTTAGTGGAACCAAATGTTTCTTTTTATGCAGAAGAAGGAGATCCAAAACGTCAATTACGTCAAATAGCTGCAACGGCCTTGGAGAAGTTATTTGAAGGTGCTAAAGCTGATGGCTTAGAGTTAGTGGCGGTTTCAGGCTATCGTTCCTATGATAGACAAAAAGCAATATATGAGAACAATGTGGCACAAAACGGTCAGGAGCATGCGGATAAATATTCTGCAAGACCTGGAACAAGTGAACATCAAACAGGTCTTGCGATGGATGTTGCCTCAGCAGCCTTAGTTTCTGTTCTTGAGCCAAGCTTTATCCAGACGGAGGAAGGACAGTGGTTAGAGGAACATGCCCATGAATATGGCTTTATTATTCGATATCCAGAAGGCAAGGATGATATTACAGGATATAGCTATGAGCCGTGGCATGTCAGATATGTCGGAAAAGAAATTGCAACAGAAGTGTATGAACAACAAACAACGCTGGAGGAATTTTTTGGGTTATATCCGTAAAAATTAATGATGTCATTTCACCAAATGTCACTTATGATCATAGCCTATAACATACAATGTTTTGAAGGAAGCTGGTGATTTGGTGAAACTGATGACTGGAATGCTAGTAACGAGATATTCCCATCAACATGATATTGTTTTTCGTATTAAGAATATCGTTGAGAATACAGTAATTCTCCATGGTGAGGATTTACGTTTAGAAGCAGATGCTCCTATTGAAGATGTTAGAGTTCTACCTGAGGATGATATACGAGAGCGACAAGAGGAGATGAAGGATAAAGAGGAATATTCTTATCGTATGTTCCGTCAAGATTACCAATTAATGAAAGAAAAGAAGGATATGAAACATAAACGGGATGAGCCTAGTAATATTGCTCGCTTTCAGCTACCTGTTAAAGTTCTCCATATCGATGGAGACCGGCTCTACTTAAAAAAATGCATTGATTTATATCAAAGACTTGGATTGCAAGTCCATGGTGTCTATCTTCAAGAAAATGAACTTCCCCTAGAAATAGATACTATTATTCGAAAGATACAGCCAGAGATTTTAGTAGTAACAGGACATGATGCCTATTCCAAATCTAAAGGGGCAAAAAAGGAACTAACTGCCTATCGGAACTCCAAATACTTTGTGGAAACGGTAAGAAAAGCAAGAATGTGGGAGCCTAATCTAGATCAATTAATCATTTTTGCTGGTGCCTGTCAATCCCATTTTGAGTCGATCATCCGTGCTGGAGCAAATTTTGCTAGTTCTCCGGAACGCATTAATATTCATGCATTAGACCCCGTATATGTCATTGCAAAGATCGCTTATACGCCGTTTATGGATAAGGTCAATGTATATGATGTTTTAAAGAATACGATGACAGGAGAAAAAGGATTAGGTGGCATGGAAACAAAAGGCTTGTTTCGAACAGGCTTACCATATGTGGAGACGAAATAGTGGCATGGATGTCACTATTTTTTTTTACTTAAATTAACAAGTGGCGGACGTAAAGTTTTCACATGATAGAAGAATACAATTATCGCTTTTTTTGGTACAATAAAAGGGAATGAAGATTAGAGAGGGAGAGTGGAAATGGATTATCGTTTGGAACGTGACACGATTGGTGAAATCAAAGTCGCAAGTGATAAATATTGGGGGGCACAAACACAGCGTAGCAAGGAAAACTTCCCAATTGGCAACGAAAAAATGCCACTTGAAATAATTGAAGGCTTTGCTATTTTAAAGCGAAGTGCTGCTATCGTTAATAGTGAATTAGGATTAATGGAAAAAGAAAAAGCTGAGGCTATAACCTATGCAGCAGATAAAATATTAGCAGGTGAACTAACAGAGCATTTTCCACTAGTTGTTTGGCAGACTGGTAGTGGTACTCAATCGAATATGAATGTGAACGAGGTTATTGCATATGTTGGTAACCAATGGTTAAAAGAACAAAATAGTGAGATAACCTTACATCCAAATGATGATGTAAATAAGTCGCAAAGCTCGAATGATACTTATCCAACCGCCTTACATATTGCTGCAGTGAGAAAATTAGAGGATGTATTGATACCTGCCTTACACATTATTAAGCAAACATTAAAAGAGAAGATGGAAGCGTTTCATGATGTTGTGAAAATCGGGAGAACACATCTTCAAGATGCTACACCATTAACGTTAGGTCAGGAAATTAGTGGCTGGCATCGTATGATCGAAAAAACGGAGTTAATGATCGAGAACAGCCTCCCACATGTGAAGGAATTAGCAATTGGTGGTACAGCAGTAGGAACTGGTTTAAATGCCCACCCTGAATTCTCAGAACGAGTGACCGAAAAAATTAGTGCATATACGGAAAAACAATTTATTTCAGCTCCGAATAAATTCCATGCTTTAACAAGTCATGACGAACTAGTATTTGCTCATGGTGCTTTAAAAGGGTTAGCAGCAGATTTAATGAAAATCGCAAATGACGTTCGTTGGTTAGCAAGCGGACCACGTTGCGGAATTGGTGAGATTGCTATCCCTGCTAATGAACCGGGTAGCTCAATCATGCCTGGTAAGGTTAACCCAACACAGAGTGAAGCAATAACAATGGTAGCAACACAGGTAATGGGGAATGATGCAGCAATTGGCTTTGCGGCAAGTCAAGGAAACTTTGAGCTAAATGTTTTCAAACCAGTTATTGCATATAATTTTCTTCAATCTGCCCAACTTTTAGCTGATAGTATGCTATCATTTAATGATCGATGTCTAATTGGACTTGAACCAAATTATGAGCAAATCAAGAAAAATCTTAATGATTCCTTGATGCTTGTAACGGCGTTAAATCCTCATATTGGTTACGAGAATGCAGCTAAAATTGCCAAAAAGGCATTTAATGATAATACTACATTGAAAGAAGCGGCAATCGAATTAGGTTTATTAACGGCAGAACAATTTGATGAGTGGATTAAGCCTGAAGAAATGACTTACCCTAAATAGAAATGACCTTTATTAAATGGATATATTGCTAGAAATTACTAATGGGATTTTGGCATATTGATTTCCTTTTTGTTCACAATATGGTGTACAGGAGGTGATTATAAATGGCAACTAACAATTCCAATCAATTAGTTGTTCCTGGCGTTGAACAAGCTCTAGATCAAATGAAATATGAGATTGCACAAGAGTTTGGAGTAAACTTAGGTGCAGATTCAACTTCTCGCGCTAACGGTTCTGTTGGTGGAGAAATCACTAAAAGACTAGTACAAATGGCTGAACAACAGTTTGGCGGAAGACCACAATAACGAAAATTGTTTGATATGAAGAAAGGGGCGCAATGATGCGCCTCTTTTTGTACTGATAAGTTGTCACAATACTAGTCGTCAATAGAATGTGATTCGAGAAGGTGATCATGATGTTTGTATGTTTAGTTTGTAATGGGATGGAATCCTTTTCCTATACTTGTCCTGCTTGTCATACCGAGATGCGGGATGGTGGGAAGGTCGTTGATTTTTATGGAGATTATTCCCCTTATATAGAGATAGAAGACGGAAAAATGATTGATGGTGATCCAGTAAGTAGTGATGAACACAGGTGTATACATTTCGGGGTTTGTCCAGCATGTAGTTATGTCCAAGAAGTTAGTATTGAAGAAGACACAATCTAAGTTATAGAATGTAATAAAATAAACGCATAGCACCACTTGCTATGCGTTTACTCATATAGTTGAAAATTGGCAGACTATTTAATACGTTCTTCTGAATCCTTATCAAAGAAGTGAGACTTATGCATATCAAAAGCAAGATCGATTTTCTCTCCACCATGAATGTCCGTACGAGAATCTACACGTGCTACAAATTCTTGACCATTTACCTCTGAATAAAGGTAAGACTCAGAACCCATTAATTCAGAAACGTCGATAGTTGCAGTAATCTTGGAACCAGGGTTTGCATCTAAGAAAACTGGCTCATCATGGATATCTTCAGGACGAACACCTAAAACAATCTCTTTACCAACATAACCTTGCTCACGTAGAACCTTCATTTTACCTTCTGGTACTGCTACCTTAGTATCACTAAGATTAACGTGACCTTCATCTAATGTTCCAGTAAAGAAGTTCATTGCTGGAGAACCGATAAATCCACCAACAAAAATGTTGTTAGGCTTATCGTATACTTCTTTTGGTGCACCAACTTGTTGAATAATTCCGTCTTTTAATACAACTAGTCGAGTTGCCATTGTCATCGCTTCTGTTTGGTCGTGTGTAACGTAAATAGTAGTTGTTTGAAGGCGATGGTGAAGCTTTTGAATTTCTGCACGCATTTGTACACGGAGCTTTGCATCCAAGTTTGATAAAGGCTCATCCATTAAGAATACCTTTGCATCACGGACAATCGCACGTCCTAACGCAACACGTTGACGTTGACCACCGGAGAGTGCTTTTGGTTTACGATCTAGGTATGCTTCTAGTCCAAGAATACGAGCAGCTTCCTTTACACGACGCTCGATTTCGTCTTTCTTAAATTTACGTAGTTTCAAACCAAATGCCATGTTATCGTATACATTCATGTGAGGATAGAGGGCATAGTTTTGGAATACCATCGCAATATCGCGATCTTTTGGAGCTACATCATTCATTAATTTATCATCAATATAGAATTCTCCACCTGAAATTTCTTCTAGACCTGCAATCATTCGTAATGTGGTTGACTTACCGCAACCTGAAGGACCTACGAAAACGATAAACTCTTTGTCTTTAATTTCAAGGTTAAAGTTATCTACTGCTTTACCTTCATCTTTGTTATAGATTTTGTCAATATTTCTTAATGATAGTTCTGCCATTGTATTCCCTCCTAAATTTGTTGAAAGCGTTTCATCTATAGGTTATAGTTTACTAATAAAGTATCCAAACGTAAATAGCTATCGTGCACAAAAAATGTCGAGGGCTTTGTGCACGATTACAGAAAACGGATACAAGCTTTTCACAGCGTGCTTATCGACCTAGAGATCCACCTTTCACGGTTGGAGAATCATCAAAAAATACTAAGCCAATTGTGTTCTTAAAATTAGGCACAGATATACCGCTAACGCACCATCAAATTTCTTCACATCAATCCCCGTTTTTTCAATGAATTTATCTACACGGTATTGGAGACTATTTCGGTGCATAAACATTTTCTTAGCTGCAAGAGTCGTGTTTGAATTGGATTCCAAGAACACTTGTATCGTCTTAAGTAATTCCTCTTCTTCTATAACAGTATGAAGAATGGAGTGATAAAGAAGATGTTTCTCCTCATCAGATAAATGTTGCATGACAAGATATGGAATAGCCTTAATATAATACATTACTTCTCTGTTTTGACTTTTCGTTAGCTTATAACATTTTTTTAACCATTGGTAATATTTGGCTGCCTCTGTGATATGGTAGAGAGTAGGCCCAATAAATAATTGGATGTTCATATAGAAATCCGTTGTTAATACTTCAATAATCTCAGAATAGGAAATATCCTCGTCCGTTGTTTGTTCTCCTTCTATGATAAGTATTCCTTCATGATTATTTTCCCACAGAATCGGTATTTGTACAGGAAATAACCCATAAATAGCTTCACGAAATGCTTCAGGGTCTACGGTATCATCTGAAAAGGAGAAATAAACAAAATAATACTTCTCAAAACTATCCTCCATTAATGTTCTAGGAATTTCATGATGAAATAAAACATCCATCCATTTTTTTTCCCGAGCATTTGTAGGAGGTTCATTTGCAAAATATGGTGTCAACAAAATCTCCAGTAGCTCTTTTTCTCTATCGGATAAATCACTCGCAGGTATACCAATAATTTCATTATCCTTCGTTATAAACCATTTGTACTCTGCAGAATCATAGCTGCTTTCTTCTGTTGCTTTGGTTAAATTAGGGAACATTTGTTGTAATTGCACAAGCATATTCTAGCCTCTTTCATTCAGTCTTAACTTTAGTATAACAAAGTGTACAGTGATTGCATAAATGATAAATAGAAAAAACGCACTTGAGTGTGCGCTTTTCGTGTAGTGCAAGCGGAGACCAAACATCATGGAGGCTGAGACATAACTAAATAGAGTAGAGAGAATCCGAGTAAACTTCTGATTGGGCGGTTTCAGTGCACATAGGATTTTTCCTTCCAGTCACTTTATTTAATCATCGCTTTCTGATGGAAATTTGTCGTTTTGCTTTGGTAATTCTCTAGCTTGTTCGATTTGCATTCTTCCATGAATCGAATAGGTAGTACCACCTGCCATTCCTTCATTAATCATGCGATCTACGTCTAATTCATGTGTTTCTCTTGGATCTTTTTCTTTCTTTGAAGATGGTTTTGCCATATTCATCCCTCCTTGCCTTTTATTTTGCACAAACTAGGAAAGGTTCATTCTTTTTTGATTGTGTAAATAGAAGGAGTAGCGGAAGAGGTGCTCAATCATATCCAGAGCAAATGGATATAGCGTACCGTGGTCTAGAATTCTCCAGCTCGGACGAGAGTAGACATCAAGTAACCATGTTCTTTTTTCTTTATCGATAGCAACATCAAAAGCAAGCTCACCAAGGTTTTTATCTAACCGATTTTCTAAGATTTTACTTAATGTTACAGCCATTTTTGCAATCTTTATTTGAAAGGCTTCCTCCTCTTTTTCGGTAAAAAGGTTGGACAATGGGACTAAGTTTGAGCGATTAGAATGTCTAACTTGATAAGCTGCAATTAGCGTGGTTACCCATTTATTGTTTTCATTTTTATTACTGTTTACACGAAATATAATCTCACTATCATGATAAGTAAATAGAGCATGTGCTTCCTCCATGACATAATGCTGAAAGCCTTTGGGAAAACGTCTAGTTTTTAATAGATCAAATGAAGGAAAATACATCTCTTTGCTATTAGGGGGCGCATCCGTCTGAATAAGAATAAATTGCTCCTTTCTTTTTACTATTAAATAGCTTTCTTCCCCACGATATTTTTGTAATGGTTTCAAATAGATGGAGGTAGAATTTAGCCAGTCCTTAACCGACTGTTCGGAAGGCTGGAATATTGCCTGTGGTAAAAGATGTCTTGATTCATTATCCTGGAAAAGATATTCATACACCTGCCATTTGTTAAAAAAATCATGATTAAATATAATAGAAGTGGATTGTAATCCTTGCTTTATTTTTTTAATTTGATGGTGAGCTTCTAATTTTCTGTTTGGAATTCTGTTATAAATAACGAATGGGATGTCAACATTAGTTGTTAACCATTGCTGCTTATAATATTGATAAGCCTGTATTTTTTGTTTCGATAAATCTACATCCTTATATCCAAAAACATAAGTGATAAAACCATATTTCTCCCCTACTTGGACAATCTCTTTTAATTGGTGAGCACTTCGATGTAATTGTCTCGAATTGGCGATGAATATGCCTAAGGTATAAGTAATCACACAAGTATCTCCAATAAATCGCATAGAATAATGATGATTATTTTGGAGATGCAATTGTTGCATCAGTGCAGAGGAAATATATATGGTGTCCGTTCGCTGGTAATGACTTAGACATTCACAAGTAGTGGAGTATGGTCCATTTTTAATTTTGCGGATGACAGTATTATATCGATAAATGTCGTGTGGCACAATAATGCGTGGTTTTGGGTTCGTATATTCCTTAATTCGAAGTTGATCCATGATCATACTTCCTTTCTTTATCACAGTAATTGTCCGTAGACTACATATTAAAATGTGGAAAAGTTAATCCATTATATGATACTAAATGATGCTCTATTCCTTTGGTTAGTGGTAGTAAATATCTAAGAAAGGTGTTAACTATAAATGAATATATTCCTTACATTATGTATGATGATCGTCGTAGGTGCGTTGATTGGAGGATTAACCAATTCTCTAGCAATAAAAATGCTTTTCCGACCATATGAAGCGAAATATATAGGTAAGTGGAGAATACCATTTACTCCAGGTCTTATTCCTAAAAGGCGTGATCAGTTAGCTGTACAATTGGGACAGCTTGTCGTCAACCATTTAATTACGGAGGAAAGTATTCAAGCA
Organism: Gracilibacillus dipsosauri; assembly: GCF_003176895.1. Lineage (GTDB taxonomy): Bacteria > Bacillota > Bacilli > Bacillales > Amphibacillaceae > Gracilibacillus > Gracilibacillus dipsosauri. The sequence goes on along the minus strand of NZ_QGTD01000020.1, from coordinate 13,241 downwards.
AAATTAAAGGAAGAACGTTTAAGGAATCAACTGATCAAGCTTTTATCTAAAGAATTCGATCAATTCTTACAAAAACAAATAACCATTGATCAATTGTTACGGCAATTCCATTTGTCAATATCGAAGCAAGATGTAGAAAAAAGAGTTGGTGAGTGGATAGTGGAACTATACCAACAAAGACTTGATCAACACCAATCTACCCAGTTGAAAGATTTTTTCAATACCGAAGCAGAAAAAGAGATAGAGGAAGTACTTGAAAAGGTTTCTACCTATTTGCACAAACGAATTGTTTCTATGCTAGAAGCACCATCAACACAGGTCAAAATAGAAAAAGTTATCAACCAGTATGCACAGTCAAAAGGTTTTTTTGGGAACATGGTTCTATCTATGTTTAGTAGTGAGGATTTATCCACAAAGGTACAAGTCTTGTTCGTTCAATATATACAGTCAGCAGATGGTTATAGATGGTTACATCAAGCAGTCCAACAGGAATGGATTAAATTAAAGGATAGTACGCTCTCTGATTATCGTCATGTTTTAGAAAGGGATTTAATAAAAAGTATGATTAACCAATTAGTTAGAAGCAATCTGCCTATTCAAAAATGGCTTCAAACCAATGCGCCTAGCCTTTTACGACCATTTGCAACTACAATAAAGCAAAAAGTAGTTCCAGATGTGGTGAATGCTATTTTTAAGAAAATGGTAAAGAATATACCAGAAGCTTTCAAGCATTTAGAAATGGAGAAAATGGTGGAAAAGCAAGTGGCAGCCTTCCCAACGGAAAGAATTGAACAAATTATCTTGTCAATTTCTAGGAAGGAATTCAAACTAATTACTTACTTAGGGGCACTCTTAGGCGGGATAATTGGACTAATTCAAGGACTTCTCTTTATCTTAGTTGGATAATGATAATAATCTCTGTTATAGTGGTAGATGCACGCAAGAAAATAGCAGCTAGTTAAGCTTAAATATTAGGAGGATTTATTTTTATGGCAACGATCCAGGATAGTGCAAAAGAGTTAGAAAAAGCGATTGAGCAAAGTGAGGAGTTCCAAGACTTAAAAGCCGCTTACGATAAAGTAATGGGAGATCCATCATCTAAACAAATGTTTGATAATTTCCGCAACACACAATTAGAGTTGCAGCAAAAGCAAATGCAAGGAATGGAAATCACAGAAGAAGAAGTAGAAAAGGCAAAGAAAGTCGTTGAACTTGTTCAACAGCATGAAGATATTTCAAAATTAATGGAGCAGGAACAACGAGTGAATGTGCTCATTAATGACATAAGTCGCATTATTACAAAGCCACTAGAAGAATTATATAGTGCAGAACAGCAATAAGAAATAGTAAAATAGGACAATACAAAAATACGAGCTCTATTCGGTGAAAGGATTCCTACTGAATAGGCTCGTCATTTTTTATATGTTAGGAATAGCACAAATTTAAGCATTAAATTATAATAAAATTGAATGCATTCTGTAAAGGAATGCGAGTTTTTCTAGGAATAAGTGAAACTTTTTCATTATTTAATCGTATCTAAAGGAGAAGGGAGTGTAGAGCATTGACATTAGAACTAAAAAATGTGACAAAACGATTTGGCTCATTTACAGCGGTGGATAATTTATCGTTGGAAATACCTGAGAACAATATATTCGGTTTCTTAGGAGCGAATGGAGCTGGAAAAACGACGACATTTCGTATGATCTTGAATTTAATCGATCAATCTGATGGCTCGATTACGTGGAATGGTGAGGAAATTAACTACAATAATAGTGACAGAATTGGCTATCTACCGGAGGAAAGAGGCTTATACCCTAAACTCAAGGTGCGTGACCAGTTAATTTATCTTGGTAAATTAAGAGGTCTATCTAAGAACGATGCTTCCAATGAGTTAAAGAAATGGTTAGATCGATTAAAAGTACCACAATATCTAGACAAAAAAGTAGAAGAGTTATCCAAGGGGAATCAACAAAAGATACAATTCATCTCAGCAGTGATACATAAACCTAAGCTATTAATTCTGGATGAACCTTTCTCAGGCCTCGATCCAGTTAATGTAGAAATGCTTAAGGAAGCAGTTGAGGAGCTTGGAAGAAGTGGTACATCAATTGTGTTTTCATCGCACAGGATGGAGCATGTTGAACAGCTTTGTGAGCATCTCTGTATGCTTCAAAAAGGAAAAACGATTTTACATGGGAATTTAAAAGAAATTAAACGTTCCTTTGGGAAGAAGAATTTATCCATTGAAGCAGATTGTGATTTAGACTTTGTTAATCAAATACCTGGTGTTCTAAAAACAACCCCATTTTCTGGAGGAATGGTTTGCCAGATCGAGAGTGAAGCAGTATCACAAGCAGTATTAGAAAAATTGATAGGTAAAGGATTTATACGAAAATTTGAGTTAGATGAACCTAGTTTAAATGATATCTTTATTGAAAAGGCGGGTGAATCCTATGAATAAATTCTGGATTGTCTTTTCTCATACGTTTATGTCTAAAATAAAGGCAAAATCCTTCATTATTACTACTGCACTTTTTCTAGCTTTTATTATTATTATGTCAAACATTCAATCAATTATGGATATATTTGATCAAGAAGAGGTCGACCAAGTGGCTGTTGTAACGGAAACGGATTCTTTTTATGAATCTTTAGATAACAGCCTACAGGCTGCTGAATCAGATATTGAAATTGTACGATATAATGGTACGCTAGAGAAAGCCCAAGAACAGGTTATAGATGGAGAGTATAGTGCAGTATTAGAAATTACCGAACAAGAACAATTACCAGCAGCTGTTTACTATACAGCGGATATGAGTAGTACTTCTATTGAATCCACTCTGAATCAAGCATTGGAACAAATTAAAACAGAAATAGCTACAAACAAGGCTGGATTAGATCCTGGAACTATTGCAACAATTTATGAACCAATGAGCTTCGAGAAAGAACCAATTGTAGCTGAGGGTGAAGAGGGAAGTGTCAAAACAGAGGAAGAATTAAGTGGTGCCAGAGGATTAGTATATGTTATTCTCTTTCTCCTTTATTTTGCCGTCATTGCATATGGCAATATGATTGCAACAGATATTGCCAATGAAAAAACTTCTCGTGTCATGGAAATATTAATATCAAGCTCCTCTCCTGTTAGCCAAATGTTTGCCAAAATTTTAGGGATCGGTAGTGTTGGATTAGTGCAAATGTTACTCTATTTAGGAGTAGGTTATATTGTCATTCAACAAAAGCAAGAAGAGCTAGTCGGTGGATTTTTTGAATTTTTCGGACTTTCCGAAACAAGTGCTTCTACATTTGTTTATGCCATTGTCTTTTTCTTGTTAGGCTATTTTCTATATGCGACATTATCAGCTATGCTCGGTTCCCTTGTAAGTAGAACAGAGGATGTCCAGCAATTGATGACTCCAGTCATATTATTAATTGTAGTCGCCTTTATGATCTCGATCTTCGGCTTATCCAATCCGAGTTCTCAGTTTGTTACCATTGCATCGTATATACCGTTTTTCTCCCCTATGGCAATGTTCTTACGTGTCGGAATGTTAAATATTCCGTTCTGGGAGGTAGGTTTAAGTATAGCTATTTTAATCATCACCATAGTTATTCTAGCTATTGTTGGTGCAAGAGTTTATCGTGGTGGTGTACTCATGTATGGAACATCAACCTCGTTAAAAGATTTCAAAAAAGCCTTACAATTATCTAAAAAAGACTAGACAAAAAAGCTATTTCGCAATTTAAAGCGGAATAGCTTTTTTAACACATTAGGAAAGTATTAAATTTTTACACAGCAGAAGTTTCGACATAACTAAAATTTTAAGGTACCACGTATAAGCAAAACTAGGCATTCACAAAAGAAGATCGAAGGCATAGCTTCTAATGAAACTTCTTGATAGAATGATCGAACGTGCATTCTGTTTCTGCCTTTGATAAACTAGTATACAGAAAGTAGGTGATCAAATGGGCAAAGGTATTTCTTTTATCCATTGTGCGGATTTACATTTAGATAGTCCATTTAAAGGATTGAGCAATTTGCCAGCACATCTTTTTGATGAAGTTAGAAATAGTACCTTTCTTGCACTAGAGAAATTAGTACAAACAGCTATCGAACGCCGGGTTGATTTTGTTCTAATGGTTGGAGATATATTTGATCAGGAAGAGCAGAGTATGAAAGCACATATCGCATTAGTTCGTGCGTTTAAAACATTACAAAACTATAATATTTCAGTCTATTTATCCTTTGGAAACCATGATTATATAAATAGTCAAACCTTTTCTCGAAATTATCCAAGTAATGTATTTGTTTTTGAAAAGGATGTAGTGGAGGCATATCATTATAGAAAGGATGAAGAAATACTTGCAACAATTTACGGTTTTAGTTATATAGAAAGAGCAGTCGATATCGATAAATCAAGAGAATTCATCAAAACAGGAAATGCTAGTTATCATATTGCAATGCTTCATGGTAGTCTCGGAGCTTCGGAATCAAAAGATCATGCAAATTATGCTCCTTTCCAATTAAGCAGACTGAAGGAGTCAGGATTTGATTATTGGGCATTAGGTCACATCCATCAGAGGGAGCACTTATCGAATCAACCACCCATTATCTACCCAGGGAATATGCAGGGTAGATCGATAAAAGAAAGGGGCATAAAAGGTTGTTACCATGTAATCTTGACCGGTGACCATTCAAGATTGGAATTCTGCCCTTTAGGTCAAATTCGTTTTGAAAGACTAGACATTGATACGACAAATTGGACAGACATTGCGGATGCAACTGAGCAATTAGTAACAGTTATTCGTCGTCATTGTAACAAATTAGGCAAGGTATTTCTTGAAATTGAATGGACGAATACGACCGAAATGTTTGAAGTATGGCAAAGGCAAGGTTTAATAACAGACATGATAGAAATTATCAATTCGACTCTTATTGATCAAGAAAATTGGGTGCAAATCATCTCAGTCAAAAGCAAACAACCTGCTAGCTTTCATGAATGGCACCATGGAGAGCAATTTTTGGAGCAATTAGTAGCTACATTTGAAGATAGTAATCATACAATGACATTGCTTTCATCGCTTTGGCAACATCCAGAGGGTCGAAAATGGTTAAAAAATCTGTCCGATCAAGAGCAAGAAGATCTGAATAAACAAGCAAAGGAGAAAGTCTATCAAATGCTCCATGAGAGGGAGGTGTGAAAAAGATGAGAATAGAGTCCGTACATATTTATGGTTTTGGAAAATGGCAAAATAAACAGTTCTATTTAAATAATTCTTCCTTGCTAGAAATAACAGGAGAAAATGAGGCTGGAAAGTCTACATTAAGACAGTTTATTTTATATATGTTGTTCGGGTTACCGAGTAAAAAGCTCGAAAAATATCTTCCAAAACAAGGAGCACAAATTGGTGGTAGAATGGTGATATCAGCTTTGTCAAGTAAGGAAGTAACGGTTGAACGTGTGCAGGGGAAAAATAAAGGAAAGGCCATTATCTACTTGGAAAATGGGAAGAGAGAAGAGGAAGCCTGGTTACTACAACACATAAGAGGTATAGATAGAGCACAATATGAAGCTATTTACTCTTTTGATTCTGCAGATCTAAGACAGATTCATCAATTGAATAATGATAGTCTAAATGATGTACTACTAGCAGTGGGAATGACAGGATCTGACAGGATCTATTATGCAGAAAAAAAACTAGAAAAAGACCGCTCAGATCTATTTAAACCATTTGGAAAAAAGCCAGCTATTAATCAAGTATTAGCAGAGTTAAGCCTGCTGAAAAAGAAGTTAAGCGTAGCGAAAGAGGAAGAAGCAACTTACAATGACAGGCTAACCAAAATTAGAGCATTAGAAGAAGAAATCGTTCAATTGGAAAAGTCAATCGAAGAAAAGCAAGCTCATCAATTACAGCTTGAGAAGATCTTATCCTATTATGCACAAATAGAAGAGTATTATTTAACGATCCAACGGCTTGATCGTTTAACGGGATTGACTGCTTTTCCTGCACACGGGTTAGAGCGGTATAAACAATTGAAGGAAGAGCTGCTCCCATACAAAAGTGAAAACCTCATGCTTCAAAGGAACATAGAAGAGATCAAGCATAAACTTGATACACTTTCTGACACCGTTTTTTCAGAAGAAGATATAGGCTTATTAAAGCAAGCAATGGAGCTATCAGATGCAATAAAGCAATGGAAAAAACAAAAGAATGAGCACGAGCAGAAAATAAAAAATATCGAAGTGGAAGTGCATACGAAACTACAATCACTTCAAATTACTTTATCAGTAGAGGAATTAGAAGCCTTAACATTACCTTTTTACTTAGAAGAATTATGGACAGACCTAAGTAAACAAAAGGATCAGCTAGAACTAGAAAATCAATATATTAGGAACGAACTTCAAGCATTGGATAAAATAATCAAGGAGTTAAAGGAAAAAAAGCAGAGCTGTCAGTCAAGCTTAGTCGATGCAGCGATTATATCAAAATATCAACAAGAGGTAGAAAAATCCAAACTAAACAGAGAACAACAGTCTCAAATAAAGCAAATGACAAACCAACAAGCAGGAAAGACAAGCTATCTACTATCGATGATGCTTTTAATTGTTGGTCTCATTATTGCAATAGGCTTAGTTTTTTGGAAAAATGAATTGCTTTGGGGAAGCCTACTAGTCATTGTGACCGCTCTACCATTTATCTATTTCCAATTAAATCGAAGAATATTTAATAAATGGATGCTTCAAATGAATCCTACCGAGACGTTCCTAACCGATGAAGACCTCACCAAAAGGGAAGAAATAATTTCCGAACAAGAAAAGGTACAACAGTTATTAGATAAAGTAGAAAGGGATTTAACAGCAAATCAAGTGGAAAAGCTAAAACTAGAAGAGAGAGCAAGCTCTATTCAAAGTCGGTATCAACAGTTACAGGAGAAAATAACTGATCAAATCGAAGCATATCCCTTTTTAGAAAATATCGTGTTAACCTACTGGCCAAAGTTATATCAACAGCTAATGCTTTTACAGGAAAGAATAATAGAGAGGTATAAGGAACAGGAAAAAAACTCCTCTTGTAGGGATCAGCTTAAGCAATTAGAAAGCAAACAAGCAGAAGCATTGAATCCTCTAAATATCGATGCTACAGAAATAGAGGAAAAACTAACGGCAGAAGAGATGAAAAGAAAAGAATATTTACAATTACGAAATCACTATCAACAATTAGTCGATGAACAAAATCATTGTATCGACAGACAGCAACCTTATTTGGAGGAAATTTCTCTTTTATTCCAAGCAGCTAATACGAAGGATGAGCATGAATTTATTGAAAAAGGAGAAAGAACACATGAGAAACGAGAAATAGAAAAAAAGGCTAGCCAATTATTCGATAGTCTTACTGTTTGGATGGACGTAACAGAAATCAAAAAAATTAGAGCAGGGGAATATGATGATGAAGTTCTGCTTAAGAAACAATTAACGAAAATAAGCAAGGAAATAGACGATGTAAAAGAGAAATGGAAACAAAAAAGTCAGCAGCTAAGTGATCAACGGGCAGCACTAGAAATGCTAGAAGTTAGAGAAGAAGTGTCACTATTAAAGCATCAAATTGCCTTAAAAAAAGAGAAATTAGAAAAGCTAGCAGGAGAATGGGCCATTGATCAAATTGCCTTAGAAAGATTACTACAAGCCAAAAATCGTTACTACGAAATTTATGTGCCAAAGGTTTTTCAGCATGCAAGTAATTATTTCTCCAGGCTAACATTAGGAAGATACCAACAGCTTGTACTACTAGAAGAGAGTAATTGGATTCAAGTAGAGGATCGTGAGGGATTTTTCTATACTGTAGATGAATTATCACAAGGGACAAAAGACCAATTATATATTGCCATTCGGCTAGCCTTGAGTAATGTGATGGCAAAGGATTTATCGTTACCTTTTTTAATAGACGATGGTTTTGTCCACTTCGATCAATACAGAAAGGAGTCCATTTTAGAAATATTACAAGAATTAAGTGAGGACCACCAAATATTATACTTCACTACTGAGGTTTCCAGTGGCAGTATGATAAAAATAAATTAGAGAATAAAAGCTCCATTCCAGAAGGAAGGAGCTTTTTTTATGATTGGTTTACAGAGAATCTGGTCTTTCATCCTGTTCATTCACATGGATTGCTCTAACAGGAACTGCTACTTTGACTCCTTCTTCTTCTAATATTTCTAGAATGAGAAGGTTGGTCTCCTCGTGAATTCGTAAATATTCTCCCCAATTTGTCGTTTTCGTGAAGAAGTATAGCATAATATCCATACTACTCTCGCCAAAATCAGTAAATCTGGCAAATATAGTTTCCTTATGAATTTCCTCGTGGTTCTCAAGCAGGCTTCGAATTTTTTTCGTCACTGCTTCTATTTTTTCCTTAGGGGTGCCATACTCTAATCTTAAATGGAAACTAATTTGCCTTTTGCCCATTTTACTCCAGTTCGTAATGGGTTCATTGGATAAAGTGGAATTTGGAATGGTGATTAGGGCATCGGCAAATGTTCGGATAATCGTACTTCTGAAATTAATATCCTCAACAACCCCTTCGACACTTGGTGTTTGAACCCAATCCCCTATCGAAAAAGGTTTTTCGGTTATGATGACAATTCCACCAAATAAGTTTTTGATCACCTCTTGAGCAGCTAGAGCAAATGCTAATCCACCAAGACCAAGTCCAGCAACAAATGTACTGACCTCATAATCGAACTCTTCAGCAATCACACTAATACTGATGAGGATGATGATCACTCGAACCGTCTTAGATAAAAATGGGATGAGAATCTGATCGATTTCGATTGCTGAGTTATTACTAATTTTCATAAATAATATGGAAGTTTTGGAGGATAAGTTAAACAGTCCCCAAGTAATAAGTAAAATATAGCCAGCTCTAAGTAAATCACCAAATAATTCATTTCTATGATTAAAAAACGGAAAATAGATGGCTGCAATATAAAGACCAATTAGAATAAACACCCATCTTAATGGTCGTTCAAATGCCTCTAATACTTGATTGAGGAAATCTGATTTCGTTTTTTTGAAGAGCTTTACAAGTAGGTAGAATACATACTTTGTAAACAGCTTGCGTAATACTAGGAAGAAAAGGATAATCCCAATCGAAATGGCGATTTGAATCCAATCTTCGAGACTAATCTTTTCCCATAATCTCCAGTTCATTTTTCTAATAAACTCCTTTATTCATAGATGTAACTTACTTCTGATCAAATGTTTCTGTATTTTCATAACGGCTGTCTAAATAATCTACTATGTGAATAATATAGCCTTCTAGATTTAGAGGTTTTCGGACAGCACTACCCCATTCTGGTAAGCCGTGATGACACAAAATACAGTGTGACATTAAATGAATTTCTTCCATGCTTATCGATATCTTCTTTTCCTCGATAATTTTTGTTAATAGAAGTACACCATAAGGAATATGTCCAATCAATACACCTAATGGATCCATGGTGATCCCAGCTTGCTTACGCGTATCGTTTTCAGCAAAATGTGCAGTTGGGTATAAATAACGAAAAATATCTAATGATTTTCCGGCATAGTCGTATTCCATTAGTTTACCAATATCATGGAAAAGAATACTTGTTATCAAGGCATCGTAATGCACATCATCAAACTTATGTGCTGTCATTCCTTGTAGCATATGGTATAAATGGTCGATCGTATCCTTCCAGACAAAGGAGGAGACTTGGTCGTCTGATTTTAATGAGTCCCAGATTTCCAATTTATATTGTGTTTCAATTTTGTTAATTAGTTTCATGACTGCTTTAAAAGGATTTTCCTCTTGTAGCACGATATATCGGCAAAATCGCATTAACCCAACCGTATGTTTTAATAGACCACCGAGATAATTATGATGATGCCCTTTAGCAGCTGGGCTCAGTCGAAAGGCATCCCATAATTGTTCCATTGCTTGTATCGAAATTTGCTGAAAAGGTTCTTTTAATTCATATAAATAGGCGAATAATTCCAATCGGAGCTGCGATAAATCCTGCTTCGTGTATGCTAGCAATTGAAATGGATCGATTTGATCCTGACAAGGTGCTAAGCTATTAATGGTGAGACTCTTATAACCATTGAACTCATCTACCTGTGCATGAATATCAAAAATAGCTTCCTTTTCTAGTAATGGTATTGTATTCAGTACAGCACCATTATTATCCCACATTTTAGCAGGAATATTTCCAGCTTGATTACTGAAGGTGATCTTGAGAAAGGATTTTTTTGTCTTTGTTTGTCTTATTTCAAACTCATTCAGTAATACTCTAGTTGTTATCGTTGTACCCTTTTTTGATTGGTTTAAATCGAAACTAGCCGTTTCTTCAGGGAGTGGTGGTAGTGAGAATGTGGAAGTAATATGTGCTGCTAATTCATCGCTTACCTCATATTGAATGGGAATCATATCATAAAAATAGGTGAGTTGAGTCATGATAACACTCCTTATATAGAAAACTCGAAGATTACCGAGCCGAGTTAAATTTCGATGCTTAGAAAAACCCTATCTCTTCGTGTGGAGAGATAGGGCGAAAAGATAAATTATTCAGCTGAAGATTCATCTCCGTCATTTGCATTAGACTCTTTCTCAGCGTCAGAATTTGATTCTGTTTCTTCCTCTGCAGAATCACTGTTGGATTCTGTTCCTTCCTCTGATTCAGCACCTTCTCCAGATTCTGCATCCGTTCCAGACTCTGTTCCTCCTGATTCAGCAGGTGCTTCTTCTTTCTTGAATAGATCTTTAAACTCATCGAGTTTAACATCCACTTTAGCATTATCAATTAGGCTTTGAAGTTTTTCTTGACCTGCCGTTTGATCTACTTTAGATAGCGCAATTTCTTGGCGAATTTGATCTTTGATATCTTCTAATGGTTCAAGTTCTTCTTCACTTTCTACATGATCAGTTACTTTAATGACATGCCATCCATGAGAAGATTGTACTGGCTCACTAATTTCATCAATTTCTAAATTGTAAGCAGCATCTTCAAATTCTGGTACCATTTCCCCTGGTCCGAACTCTCCAAGTTCACCACCATTAGCGGCACTTGCTGTATCTGTTGAGTATTCCTCTGCTAAGGCAGCGAAATCTTCCCCGGCATCTAATTTCTCAATAACCTCATTCGCTGTTTTCTCATCTGCAACAAGAATATGACTTGCCACTAGCTTTGTACCCATACGATCATAACGTTGTTGAATCTCTTCATCGGTTACTTCCACATCTTCGGTCACAGCTTTTTGTTGAAGTAGGCTAACACGGATATCCTCCCGTAATGCATCTTCATCTGCATAACCACTACCACTTAAAGCTGTTTCCCATTGATCGCCATATTGTTCTTTCATTTGGTCGATTTGTGCATCAATTTCTTCATCAGAAACTTCATATTTATCATTTAAGATCGTTTCAAGCACTAGTTGCTGAAGAACTTGCTCTCCACTGTTTGCCTTTAATTCTTCATAGAATTGCTCTTTTGTCACTTCACCTGAATCTGTTTCTACCACTGTTTCGGGATCTGAGGAACAGGCAGAAAGGGTTAATACACTAGCTGCTAGAGTTGCTGTTATTGCTAACTTTTTCATAATACATACACTCCTACTGTTTTCTAAGACTATTTTTTCGTTCTTGCAATAATATAACATACTTTTTATAAAAATAAATAGAGAAAAAGAAGATTACTCTATTTTTACATATTTTAATATTATTATGTATAGATTACTTCCACATAGGATGAAATAAGCAGGATGGTAATTAGAATATTGATCGTTCGAAATACGTTTGGCTGTTTCTCTTTCGCCATATCGGTTTGTAGACATAACCTATATGTTAAAGAATTAAAAATAAATAATACAAATACAGAAAATACTATAAATACAAAAATCATGCATTTACCTCCTTCTCTCATGTTACTACTTTATCAAAAAATTGTATATTTGAACAGTATGTCCTTTAGGTAAAATAGAAATAATACAAGGATAAAAATCCTTGTATTATTTCTGAATTAGTATATCATAGCCTCGATCATCATTTGCAATCACACAGTGTCTCGGTGCACGCCATAATCTATTGACGTAAACAAAATCAACATAGGAGAGGCTCAAATTAATGGCACCAAATAAGATAAAATATGGATAATAGCCAGAAGAAAGGTATCCCATGATAACACAAGGAATGGTAATAAAGATTGTCGGTGCTAATAGACCAATTAATAAGACAGGCTTTGATGTCTTAGTATTGCTACAAACCTCAAAATATGGAAGTACCTTCAGTTTTAAAGACCATTTTAATTTCAGATGTTTATTTGCGCATTTTAGAGGTACAATATGCAAGAATTTGTGTAATAATGGTAGTATAGCTAATCCAACAATCAATGGGAATAGTCCATATTCTCGAATCGACGTATTTTCATGTATAAAATTAAAAGGCAAATATAATAATATAAAGGATAAGAAACCGAATAATAACGAAAGGATCATACTACGATAAAACCCTAATTGCTTAGTAACATTTATGGAATCCCAACAATTCAATTGGATCACCTCTTTCTTACATAGGATGATTGGGTTTTTATTTTCATTTTAAAAAAGCACCTCATGAATATAGTATGTTTCATAAGAAAAATCAATAGGTTTTACGAAAAAATTACGAAAGAATTTTTGAGTGAAATTGCCTGCAAAAATTTAGAATAGAACAATGGTTTTTGGAAAGGTGGTAGGAAACGTGTCAAAAATGGAGGCAGAATTGAAAAAACAACAATTTCAACTTTATTTATTGCGCTCTATAAGCAAATTAAATGACCATCCTTTTACCCAAATGTTATTTGAAAATGAAGTAACAGAATATGAATATCAAGAAACCCTAGATCTTTTAAAACGATTAGAGGGTCAATTTGAGGAATGGATAGAGGAAGGCTACCTTCATTTTGAACCATTACTCGTCCAATTCGTTGGAGCACTTTGTGAGAAATTGGAGCCGGAAAAAACGATGATTGCACTCAGAGATGAGGGAATGTATAAAAAAATGATGAACCAGTTTATTAAGCTTCATTTTAAGTATAAGAAGAATGATTATGTCATGTAGAATTACGAAGAAAAGCAATACCCGTTCAAATAAAAAAATGGCTCCTGTCATTATATTGATATGCTCCCCCTAAAGTAGACACTTAAAAAAGTAAAACTACTTTAGGGGGATTTTTATGCGTTTAAATAGTA
>NZ_QGTD01000001.1 GCF_003176895.1 Gracilibacillus dipsosauri | reverse complement strand
TGGGCTATAGCCAAGCGGTAAGGCAACGGTTTTTGGTACCGTCATGCGCTGGTTCGAATCCAGCTAGCCCAGCCATTCTTTTTTCTACATATAAAATTTAGGGTTAAATGCATATAAACTATAACAATTAGAATGAAACTATGGGATAGAAGCCATTAGCTCAGTTGGTAGAGCAACGAACAATACTTCTACCGAATAAACTACGAGTAACCCCGAAGCATTAATCATCATCGAATAAACTAGAAGATGCAGGGGTTAACATAATGAACGCTCTTTGAATTAGGGAGAAAATTATTTTAACGAGCCATTAAATAAACTAGAAGATGCAGGGGTTAACATAATGAACGCTCTTTGAATTAGGGAGAAAATTATTTTAACGAGCCATTAGCTCAGTTGGTAGAGCAACGAGCAATACTTCTACCGAATAAACTACGAGTAACCCCGAAGCATTAATCATCATCAAATAAACTAGAAGATGCAGGGGTTAACATAATGAACGCTCTTTGAATTAGGGAGAAAATTATTTTAACGAGCCATTAGCTCAGTTGGTAGAGCATCTGACTTTTAATCAGAGGGTCGGAGGTTCGAATCCTCCATGGCTCACCATTTTTAGGGGCCTTAGCTCAGCTGGGAGAGCGCCTGCTTTGCACGCAGGAGGTCAGCGGTTCGATCCCGCTAGGCTCCATTTTTATTTTGTCAAAGACGGAAACCGAACTATGATTTTAAAATAGTTCGGTTTTTGCTGTATAATAGAGAATTGCTTCAGTTGTTTTTATCTATATTTTCCTTCCATTCTTCGAATTGCTTAGCCATATCCTTAGCACGAGTCCAGTGTAAATAATGATGTCCCTCTAGTGTGATGACCTTACTGGAATGATGATCATGTAACTGTTCCTTATAAAATGTTTCTAGTGATTTCCTTCCCTGTGACTCTTCTTTCGTTGTGAAAACTAAGACAGGAATTGTAGGTGGAAAAGTCATATTCTTCGTTTTCTGTACATTGTTTCCTATTTGATTAGCTTCTTCAACAATATTTTCATTATAGCCTTTCCAAGCTGAAATGGCTTTTGTCATTTTTAAGTTTTCCTCTGTATATGTTCCTTTTTCCGCTATTGGTAAAAAATCATCTGGATTCACCATTGTAACAAGTCGTCCAATCCCTGTTGGTGCTAAATATTTCATATAGTTAGGCATCGTCGGTGCTGATTCATTAAAATAATCTAGAGCTTGTGGTAAAGTAAAGTCTATTCCTACCACTGATTGAATTTCATCTGGATATTTATTAGCATAATACAAGCTGTAAATCCCAGAAATAGAATGTGGCATCAATATGTACGGACCTTCTATACCTGCTTTTTTTAGAGCAGATCGAATCTCTTCTACAATGTTCTTTACTGTACGCTCTTTGTTAGTACTATCGCTCCAGCCATAACCAAAGCTCTCAATGGATACTACATTGTTTTGCTTTGCCAGCTCGTTAATCAATGGTTCAAAATCTAACACAGGTGCAGCAGTTCCTAGGCCACTAAGTAATACAATCGTATTTTCACCTTTCCCTTTTGTATAGACATGCATATTCTTTCCATCGACCTCTACTAATTCCCCTATTGGACTATACTTATTCTTTTCGTTGAGAGTCATTAGCTGATGTGTTAGAAACCAAACAAAACTTATTGCTGTTAAAAATAAAAGGATATTTCTTGTAAATAGCCAAAATCGATTTTTTCTTTTTTGTGCCATTCCTTGATTCCTCCATTATGATAAATAGTTTAACTAACTGCTTGGTGTAATTTTCCTTCATACACGAATTCTAATTTAGGGATTTGTTGTAAATCATATGGAGTAACCAGCTCTAGAGGCTTGTCAAATGTAATAATCCCAGACTCTTTTAAAATATACGCGACAAACTGAGAACAGAAATAAGCATTTTTTCTCTGGATCGGTTTATTGAGCATCACTCCGAATAAGCCAATTAAATTATAGTGATATGTCTCTTTATTACGGTCGAAATTTGCCAATGCTTGCTTAATTCTTCGTTCCTGTTGCTTGGTTATTGTGTAAGAATAAATAATACAATCAGCAGTTCTGAATAAATTTTCGTTTATTTTTTCTTTGACAAATCCACCATGGAAGGGGTTGCGAGGCTTTTTTCTACCAAAGCTATATGTTTCGTTAAAGTTAGGATCAAGAGCGATCGAAGCATGGTTATAATCTGCTTTCGTATATAAACGAATCGTTCTTGTAAATAGCGTTCCAGTATTGGTGAATAATAAATAAATCTTATTTTGTTTCATCTTTCTTATCTCCTGCAAGCCTTTTTTTACTATTGTATGAAAAAGCCGTAAGAGAAATAAGAAGCTTAAGTTGTAATTTTGATTAGGTCTCTAGGCTTAGATAAAGGCGTAAAAAAAGTCTTGCTTTGTAAAAAAGCAAGACTAGACTACGGTTTCTTTTTTGTAACATCCGACATTTGTTGCCATATGGAGCCCTTCGCACTTTCTCCTTCCTCAATTCTTGCAAGTGCCATCTTTGCTTGCATTCTTACCTCGAATTCTGGATCATCTAATGTCTCTTTCAGTGCTGGGATAGCCGTTTCATCACCGAGTTCATATAAAAACATAGCAGCACGCCAACGAACAAGGCGGTTTTTATCAGATAAAGAGTCAATCATTTCCGGCATAGCTTGTTTAAAGCCAAGATCAGACAAACAGTCTCCTGCAGTTCTTCGTACATTAACCGCTGGATCCTTTAAAGCTTTATATAAATATGGGAGTACCTCTTCCTCTTCAATCATCCCTAAATAAGCTGTTGCAAGACGCCGGATTGACGCTTTTTCATCATCTAGAGCCTTATTTAATACAGGAAGATCCTTCAAGCTTGGAGACATTCGGTCAAGGGCTGCGTATCTCGCCTTCCAATCTGGATTATCTAACATATCGATGGTAACTTCATGATAAAAAGAGCCCTGACTAGCATCATCGACAAAATGAAGGAGCTCATTCAATCTGTTTTGATCATAGCTTGCACTTAATTCCTCGACAACCTCTAATCCAATTTTGTCAATATCTCCATAACGTGGTGATTGCTCGACCCATTTTCGTTCCTTGAGCATGTCCGAATCAGCAGATGCCTTTAATGCGGCTTCTGTAAATCGATCTGGCAATCCGAAACGTTTCTCTATGTCTGCTTCTTCTAATTTAACCTGCATTGGAATAAAACGAAACATTTGGATAAACACTTGAATTTCTCCGAAGGCATCCGTGGATTGGCTGCTTTTTTGGTTCGTAAAGCTTTCCTCTAAGTCTTCTACTGACCCTAATTTATTTTGAACTTTTGGGAGAATTTCCTCCCAAGCGACTTTTGGATCTCTTTCTAAAGCAATAAAATCAACTACTCGGTAGATCCCCTTGACCCCTTTGACTTCAAAAAGTGCTTGTACATAGGACGGGACATCCTCTAGCATATCCGTAGCCTTATAGTTCTCTGATTTTCCATCAGGAAGCTTCTCATCAAGGTTTATTTTCATTGAATAGGGGCTAGGAGTCGGTTCCATGGAAGTGATCTTCATACTTTTACCTCCTTCACAGTTATCACACTAAAAAATATGCCTTAAAACTATATTCTATCAAATAATGGAAGAATAATTCAATAATCGTACGGATGAGCTAAAATCAAAAATCTATCTTTCTTCCTAATAGTTTACAAAAATTTATTCATTCACCAACAAAAAATACTATTTTCTTGTTATAATACTTTTATTGTCATTTTCAGTATATAGGCTAAAAAGTTTTTAATAAAATTGAAACCTTTAGGTGTAGTCTTACGTATAAAGATTAACCGCAAATATGGCGGAGGTATTAGGATGATCGAGGAAAAGATAGTCAAACAAATAAAACTAGTTAAAAAAGGTGATCAAGCTGCCTTTGAGGATGTAGTCTCATTTTATCAAAATAAGGTTTTTGCCATCTGTTTTCGGATGATTGGCAATAAGCATGAGGCAGAAGACTTGGCACAGGAAGCCTTTATAAGAGCCTATATTAATATTCAGTCATATGATGAGAATAGGAAGTTTTCAACATGGCTCTATCGTATCGCGACTAACCTTGCGATAGACCGGATGAGGAAGAAGAAGCCTGATTATTACCTTGATGCAGAAATTAAGGGGACAGAAGGAATGAATTTATATTCCCAAATTCCGGATAATGGTGTATTACCTGAGGATGAAGTGACCAGTCTAGAAACACAAAGCTATATCCAAAAGGAAATTATGCAATTACCTGCGAAATATCGTAGTATAATTGCTTTACGGTTTATAGATGAACTCTCTCTAAAAGAAATTAGTGAAATTCTAGAAATCCCTGTTGGAACAGTAAAAACAAGAATTCATAGAGGGAGAGAAGCTCTGCGCAAGAAGCTTCGACATGTGTAAAGGGGTGTAAAAAATGAGTTGTAATAAGGAAATCATTCAATTAATGCATCAATATTTGGATGGTGACATTTCAGAAGAGAAGGAACAGGAACTACGCTCCCATTTGAGATCATGCGAAGCTTGTCAGGAACATTTCAAAGAATTAAAAAGAACTGTCGCATTGATCACAGCAAATGTGGATATTCAACCATCCTTTGATTTCACCAATAAAGTAATGGCGCAATTACCAAAGGAGAAGAAAAGAACAAGCATTCAGAGATGGTTTAGGGTTCATCCACTATTAACAGCAGCAGCTATCTTCTTTATTTTAATGTCTAGTAGTATTTTTACTATGTGGAACCAGGACCATCAGTTAAGCTATCCAAAGGGTATGAACCTAGTGGTGGAAAATGATACGGTGATCGTTCCTGAAGGTGTAGTAATAGAGGATGACCTCGAAGTGAAGAATGGTAATATTAAAATAGAGGGTAAAGTAAAAGGGGATGTCATCATTATTAATGGTGACAAGCTAAAGGCTTCTGCTGGTGATGTAGCTGGTGAAATCAAGGAGGTTGATCGTGTCTTTGGTTGGTTATGGTATGAAATAAAAGAAATGGCGGAACTAGTATTTAATCTTCCAGATTAAGCTTATGAAGTGATCTTTATCTCATCAAGATAGGATCACTTTTTTTACCATCCACAGAATTTTTTGGGTGCATGAAGCCATTCTTTTTTTCGTTTGAACAAAATCTGTGGCATAGGAGAGGAGCATGGCGTTAATTTATGCTATAATTAGTTCATAACTAATTTTAGAATAGGAAGAGGATTCGGATGGACATAAGGTTGTGTTTGCATGCTTAATGGAGATTTTTCTGTACTTAGCATCGTGAAAATTGCTTTAGATATAACGATTATATGGTATGTTTTATATAAATTACTTATGCTGATTAGAGGGACAAAGGCCATACAGCTGTTAAATGGTATATTTGTGGTAATTGCCATCTATTTATTAAGTGTGGTGCTTGACTTAAGTACAGTGAGGGCATTGATGAGTCAAGTGATTGTATGGGGGCCTGTAGCCATTATTGTCTTATTCCAACCAGAATTAAGAAGAGCTCTTGAGCAATTAGGTAGAGGTAGTTTTTTCTCAAGAAACTCTACTTCTCAGGAAGAGTTAATGAACCAATCCATCCAAGCAATCACCGATTCCTGTGTCTATATGGCAAAAAGGCGAATAGGTGCGTTAATTACCATTGAAAGAGAGATTTCGTTAGGGGATTTTGTCTCAACTGGTATCCCCATAAACGGTAAATTAACGAATCAACTATTGACCAATATTTTCATACCTAACACTCCTCTTCATGATGGAGCAGTGATCATTAATCAGGATAAAATAGTGGCAGCGGCATGTTATTTGCCATTATCAGAAAGCCCCTTTATTTCAAAGGAGCTAGGGACAAGACACCGCGCAGCACTTGGAATCAGTGAAGTAACGGATTCTATCACGATTACGGTCTCAGAGGAAACTGGTAACATTTCCTGTACAAAAAACGGGGAGCTTCATCGAAATATTACAGTGGAGAAGCTTACAGAATTGCTGAAACTAGAGCTTGTGACGAAATTTAAAGCCTCTACAACGAAAGGTTGGAATTGGAGGGGTAAAAAAAATGAATAAATGGTTAGATAAGCCGTGGATGATACGAATAGTATCCTTGTTGTTAGCTGTTTTATTATTTGTCGTTGTTGCCTTTGACGAGAACGTATATGATGATAATGACGGATTTGATTCTTATTTTGGGACAACGAATGAAACCCAGACATTGGAGGATATCCCTGTTAGAATTATTCTGGATGAAGAAGAATATGTGGTTGGCGGTGTACCGGAAACGGTAAAAGTAACGCTTCAAGGCTCAGCTAGTAAGGTGACATCGATTGCCACAAGGAAGAACTTCGATGTTTTTGTAGACTTAGAAGGTCTAGGTACGGGCACACACACGGTACCGCTTGAATATTCGGGTATAGATGAGGATTTAAATGTGTATGTCGAGCCTAAAGAAGTGGAGGTTTCGATTGAGGAGCGAGCAACGGAGGAATTCTCTGTGAATATAGATGTTGTGAACAAGGATCAAATAGAAGCAGGTTATGAGGTAGTGAATGTTTCATCAGATCCTGGACAAATCGTTGTGACAAGCTCGAAAAGTATTGTAGATAATATTGCAATCATCAAAGGATTTGTCGATGTTGCAGGAGCAAGTGAATCCTTTAGCGTTGATGATGTACCAGTAAAGGTCTATGATAATCAAGGTAATGAGTTGAATGTTCGAATAGATCCTCCGACAGTTGATGTAGAGGTAGAATTAGCTAGTCCGAATAAAACCGTTCCAATTTCAATGGAAACAGAAAACGAGCTTCCAGAAGGGATAAACCTTGTTTCTATGGAACTAGAAACAGAAGAGGTGCAAGTATTTGCTGCAGAAGATTACTTAGCAACATTAGAGCAAATTAGCACTCAACCAATTGATCTAAGTAAAATAACGGAAAGTGGAACGGTAGAAGTGAATTTGAACGTCCCTTCTGAAGTAAGAAAAGTAAATACAACAACAGTAAATGCGAATATAGAGGTAGAGAAGGTGGAAGAGCAAGTAATAGAAGATGTACCTATTGAGATAGAAGGAGAGCCAGAAGATACAGAAGTAGCCTTTACGAATCCTGCTTCAGGTACAATGAATGTTACCCTAAGTGGCTATCCTTCTGTTCTATCTGAAATAACCCCAAGTGACCTTCGATTATTTGTGACAATGGAGGGACAAGAGGAGGGGGAATTCACGTTACCGATCCGTGCTGAATTACCCGACGATATAGCAGATGATGCAGAGATTGAACTTGCGATAAATGAGGCAACATTAACAACCGAACCTTAGTCTATATATATGCACAAACGGAAGAAAATATAAAGGAGCGTATTATAAAATGGGAAAATATTTTGGTACAGATGGTGTCCGAGGAGTGGCAAATAAAGAATTAACGCCAGAGCTAGCCTTTAAACTCGGGCGCTACGGTGGGTATATCTTAACAAAGGAAACTTCTAATCCTAAGGTGTTAATTGGGCGTGACACACGTATTTCCGGACATATGCTAGAAGGTGCTTTGGCTGCAGGGCTTTTATCCATAGGAGCAGAGGTCATGAGGCTTGGTGTGATCTCTACACCGGGAGTAGCCTATTTATCGAAGGCAATGGATGCACAAGCAGGTGTAATGATTTCTGCCTCTCATAATCCTGTAGCCGATAATGGCATTAAGTTTTTTGGTTCAGATGGATTTAAGCTATCAGATGAACAGGAAGCGGAGATAGAAGCGTTGTTAGACCAGGAGGAGGACAACCTACCACGTCCGATAGGCAGTGAGATTGGTCAAATTAATGATTATTTCGAAGGTGGCCAGAAGTATCTCCAATTCTTAAAAGAAACAGTAGATAATGAATTTGATGGTATACATATTGCGCTTGATTGTGCCCATGGTGCCACATCAAGCTTAGCAACCCATCTATTTGCAGACCTAGAAGCAGATGTTTCTACGATTGGATCCTCACCGAATGGCTTGAATATTAATGATGGAATTGGATCAACGCATCCGGAGAAACTTCAGGCACTAGTAGTAGAGAAAGGTGCTGATATTGGTCTCGCATTTGATGGGGATGGAGATCGTTTAATTGCTGTGGACGAAAAAGGTAATATTGTTGATGGTGACCAAATTATGTTTATCATCGGAAAATATTTAAATGGCAAAGGACTACTCCGTCAATCGACGGTTGTGTCTACCGTAATGAGTAATATCGGCTTCTATAAGGCCTTAGAATCCCATAATATGAAAAGCAATAAAACAGCTGTTGGGGACCGTTATGTCATGGAAGAAATGCGTCAAGGGGACTTCAACCTTGGTGGAGAGCAATCAGGACATATTATCTTCTTAGATCATACCACAACAGGAGATGGTATGCTTTCAGGTCTTCAATTAGTGAATGTGATGAAGGAAACAGGTCTCACTTTATCTGAATTAGCCAATGAAATGGAGAAGTTTCCACAAGTATTGAAGAATGTTCGCGTCGTGAATAAAAATGAAGTAATGACAAACCCTGTCATCTTAGAGGCAATTGAAAAGGTCGAAAAGGAAATGGGTACACAAGGAAGAGTACTCGTTCGTCCTTCTGGAACAGAGCCATTAGTGCGTGTTATGGTAGAGGCGCCAACTCTTGAGGATTGTAATCGATATGTAGATGAAGTTGTCAAAGTAATCGAACAGGTAATGGGCAGAGATTAAGTGGAGAAGGAAGGCCTGATCGTGAAAAAATGACCGAAAAGGCCTTCTTAACGGTACAATAAATGCTAGATTTGCATATGATTTAATAAATGATTAGTTTTATGGTTGCTAAGAAATATGTTTTCAAGTAAAATGGAAAAGTCATCGTTTTTAGTCAAGAATGGAAAGGAGCATAGTAGAGACATTTTTTATAAAGCGCCAGGGCTATAGGTAGCTATAGCTGACGAGGTGGAGGTTTATCGAAGTAGATCGGCGGATGCCTCCCGGTTGTCCATCTCAACCGAGAAGTTTTTATCGAAAACAAGAAGGCGACTTTTTGTACAAAAATAAAAACAAGATGAACAACTAACTATACACGAGAAAGGGGCAACAAGCGCCCCTGATGCAAATAGGTTTATGGTCGTTTGTATGCCCCTTCTGACTTAGAGGAGGAAACAACGATATGTGTGGTATTGTAGGTTATATTGGTGGAAATGATTCAAAGGATATTTTATTAAATGGTTTAGAGAAATTAGAATATAGAGGCTATGATTCAGCTGGAATTGCTGTACTAAATGATTCTGGTATGAACATCTTTAAAGTAAAGGGTCGTATTGCAGCTTTACGTGAAAAAGTGGACACCTCTGTTCAAGGATCTATTGGTATTGGTCATACTCGTTGGGCTACCCATGGGGAACCAAGTGAGAATAATGCCCATCCACATCAAAGTGCAAGTGCGCAATTTACTTTAGTTCATAATGGTGTGATCGAGAACTATTATGAAATTCGTGATGAGTATCTACAAAATGTAGAGCTAAAAAGTGAAACAGATACGGAAATTGTCGTTCAATTAATTGAGCAGCTTTATTTGAATACAAATGATGTATTAGAAGCTTTTCGTCAAGCACTGACTTTATTAAAGGGTTCTTATGCGATTGGATTAATCGATAACCAAAACCCTAACCTTATTTATGTGGCGAAAAATAAAAGCCCATTACTTGTTGGCTTAGGGGATGATTTTAATGTAGTAGCTAGTGATGCAATGGCTACATTAAAGGAAACCAATCGCTATGTCGAAATTGAAGATAAAGAAATCGTGCTTGTACAAAAAGATCGAGTGGAAATCCAAAAGCTTGATGGTACAGTTGTTGAACGTGAGGCATATGTAGCGGAAATTGACGCTGCTGATACAGAAAAAGGGACATATCCTCACTTTATGCTGAAAGAAATTGATGAACAACCGATCGTTATTCGCAAAATCATTCAAGAATACCAAGGGGAAGATGATACACTCCGTTTGGATGATAATATTAGAGAAGCAATGAAAAAAGCGGATCGTATCTATATTATTGCTGCAGGAACGAGCTATCATGCAGGTCTAGTTGGAAAGCAGTTTATTGAAAGATTAGCAGATATTCCTGTAGAAGTGCATATTGCAAGTGAGTTCTCTTATAATATGCCACTTTTATCTGAAAAACCATTATTTATTTTCATTTCTCAAAGTGGAGAAACAGCGGACAGTCGTGCTGTATTAGTCCAAACAAAAGCGTTAGGACATCCAGCTCTTACGATTACAAATGTTCCTGGTTCCACCCTTTCTCGTGAAGCAGATTATACGTTGCATTTACATGCAGGGCCAGAAATTGCAGTTGCTTCTACCAAAGCATACACGGCACAAATTGCTGTATTAGCCATTTTGGCTGTAGATACAGCGAGAGCTAAAGGTAATGGCTTAGAGTTTGATCCATTACAAGAACTAGGTATTGTCGCAAGTGCAATGGAAACATTAACTGATCAAAAGGAAGAATTTGAGCGAATTGCAAAAGAGATGTTCGAAACAACTCGCAACGCATTCTTCATTGGTCGTGGAATGGACTACTTTGTTGTCCAAGAAGCAGCCCTTAAGTTAAAAGAAATCTCTTATATCCAAGCAGAAGGCTTTGCCGGTGGGGAGTTAAAGCATGGTACCATTGCTCTAATTGAGGAGGGTACACCTGTGATTGCCATTTCAACACAAGAAAATGTCAATCTCTCTATCCGTGGAAACGTACAAGAAGTAGCTGCACGTGGAGCTAACACATGTGTTGTTAGTATGAAAGGATTGGAAAAGGATAGCGATACTTTCGTGTTACCACAGGTACATGATCTACTAACACCACTTGTAAGTGTCGTTCCAATGCAATTACTTTCTTACTATGCAGCATTGCATCGTGATTGTGATGTGGATAAACCACGTAACCTTGCGAAGTCTGTTACGGTGGAGTAATAGGGGATTCGGAAAAAGATAAATGTTCAACTACATTAAAGTAAGTAACTAAACAATATAGTTAGTAACTCAACATTAATGTCAGTAACTAAGAGTGCTTAATATTAGAGAAGTAAGTATAAATGTTTTTACATTCGAAATAATAATCCTAAAAATATAAAGAGGATGAATTATAATGTATAATATGCTTTCTGAAATCAAATTAAATATCTTAGAATTAGAAGATTATCCCAAATAGGGGTAGTCTTCTTTTTTTTATATACCAGATAGTACACTGATTGTGAATGTAATTTTCATTATAAGGGGGTGAAAAGTATATGAATATAGACAAAAAGTTTGAAAATCGACAGAAAAAAATGATACAAGATGGCAGGGGGCAGGGGAGAGGTAAAGAGTACGTACCCTTTATACAAGCTCATGATAATAAGGTTGCATCACACGGGTGGCTCACTCGACATTTAGGGTGGAAAACAGGCAGAATACACCATACTTTATCTGAACATGAAAGGAGTTATCTTTATTATTTGGAATGGTTGGATTTTGTTACAGATATCAGGGAACAGTACCCTCTTGAAATGGAAAGAACGAAAGAAATCGCAAAACAATTAGATATTAAACATGCTGAATATAAGGGGGTACCCGTTGTGATGACTACAGATTTTAATATAACCCTCCAGTCACCCAAAGGGGAAATAAACGTAGTAAGGACTGTGAAACCACCACATAAATTAACTAAGCGTACGTTAGAATTGTTTGAAATTGAAAGACGGTATTTCTCCGAATTAGGAATTGATTGGTGTGTCATATTATCTTCTAAATTACCAAAAGTATTAATTAAAAATGTGGAGTGGATGTGTGAAGCGAAATATATTGAAACAAGACCCAGCCTTGATCATGAGATGATTAAACTGATATCTCCAGAACTATTAACTTTTATTGTCGAGGATCGAGGTAATACAGCGATAAGTAAAATTTGTTTGCGTGGAGATAAATTCTTTGGTTTAGAAAATGGAACATGTATGTTTATTCTACAGTATGAGCTTGTGAATAAAAATTGGGAAACAGATATGAGTATACCAATAAAGGAGTCTAAGCCTCTTTTAGTTAGAAACATTAGGGGAGAAAGTCTTTATAAAGATAAGAATTCGGGATAATTCTAAGGAGGTATATTAATTATTATGATAATAGAAAATTCAATCATAGAATTACATTCAGATAATCTATCAACGAAAAAAATTGAACGAGTCTTATGGATTTCAAAAATTAATCAAGATGTAATTTTAGTAGATATTACTGATCATAAGAATAAGAAATTACCACATAAACGTAACTATGGTGAACTCATAAACGATCTAGATGAAGGTAGAGCCAGGATATTAGAACTAGAACCAGATTTAAGGATACTCTCGCCTGATGATGAGTACTTAGAAACGCACAAAAAAAGTAGAGATGCTAATTGGGATATTATAAAAGACATTGCTAAAAAGGAACCTAGTATTTATAACTCAAGGGAACGAGGGAGATTAATAAAAGAAACAGTCGAGAAGACGGGGAAAAATAAAAAAATTATTTATGATTTATTGAAGAAATATTGGTTTTATGGAAAGTCAATGAATGGGCTATTAAAAAACTATACTAATTGTGGTGCTCCAGGTAAAGAAAGGCAGTATAAAAACAAAACTGGTCCTAAATCTAAAAATGGAAATAATTTCATAGTTGAGGAAAAGGATAAGAAAATATTTGATAAAGCATTAAAGAAATATCATATAAAAGGGAAAATGAGCCTAAAATCTACACATGAACACATGTGCGAAGAGTATTATAATGAAGGCTATTATAGAAAATATAATGAAATGGTACCTATTGTGAGCCCTAAAAACGGCCCTACACTTCGTCAGTTTTTATATTGGTATCATAAATCAAATTCATTTGGAGAAAAATATGCGAAGAGGTATGGTGAACGGAAAAGAAATATGGATGTCCGTATATTGCAAGGAGATGCATCGGCAAGAGCCTTAGCTGTAGGTTATTTATATGAAATAGATTCTACCCCAGCTGATGTTATATTGGTAGCTGAGGATCGAAAAACAATAATTGGTACTCCGACTTTATACATAGTAAAAGATGTTTTTAGTCGAATGATAGTGGGATTCCATGCTAGTTTGTCTCCTCCATCTTGGGTAGAACAAATGGTTGCACTAGAAAATGCTGCTACTAATAAAGTTGAATTCTGCAGGCAATATGGAATTGATATTGAGCAAAGCGATTGGCCATGTTTACATTTACCTAAATATTTAGTAGGTGATCGTGGGGAATTAAAAGGTAAAAAAGCAGAACAATTAGTAAATTTAAAAGTTGATGTGATGAATGCCCCTTCTTACCGTGGTGATTTAAAACCTTATGTGGAGCAACATTTTCGATTAACTAATCATGAGATTAGAGATCTTTTATCTAATACAGGTGCTAAACCACCCGAATTAAAGAAAAGAGGTGAGCACGATCCTGCTCGAGAAGCTTCTTTAACAATTAAAGAGTTTATTAAATTTATGATAGTTCAGATAATAACATTCAATAAAAAAGCCCTTCCAAAAGATTTTTTTGTTACAAAGGATATGTTTCAAGAAAACGTTGACTTGACTCCTATTGATGTTTGGAATTGGGGAGCTAATAAACGTCTTCTACATGAAAAATCTCGTATGGAGATAAGGTATAATTTGTTACCAAAAGGAAAAGGCAAAGTAACAAGGAGGGGAATAGAATTTGAGGGCATGTATTATACATGTGATTTTGGTATAAAAGAAGGTTGGTTTGAGGAAGAAAAGATTGATGGAAATAGAAAGTTAATCATCAATTATGATCCGCGAAATGTCAGTAGAGTTTTTTTGAAATTAAGAAGCGGGAAATTAGAACCACTTAGGCTTACGGAAAAGTATAAGGAATACGAAGATTTACATTTAGAAGATGTTCGGGCGATTATGAGGTATAAAAAAGAACAAATATATAAAAAAACAGCAGAAAGTAAACAATTTCAAGCTGAGTTACATACATTCTCTCAAAAGCTTGTCAAGGTAGCAACAGAGGAAACAAAAAAAGCAATTGAAAATAAAAGTATTTATGAGCGAAAGAAAGACAAAAGGGCAAAGAGAAAGGTAGAAAGTAGAAACAATGACAGCAGAAGTGCATGGTCAGCAAATGCATCTGAAAGTAGTAACAATAGAGAGTCGAATAAGGATATTGTATCTTTCCCAAATAATAATGATACTAAATCGAACAATGAGGATCTAAGCAATATATATGAGAGATTTTCTGCAAAGAATCGAGAGAGGAGATCTAAACATGGACCTAGAGAATGAGACAATGAAAAATTTAGGAGGAATTCATTGTATAGCAACATATAATAATCAAGTTATACCAGAAAATCAAGAAAATCCCTTTATAGAGGCAATTCCTAATAGATTATCTATTGAAGAATTCTACGATATGTTATATTCAATTCCAAAATATAATTCAGATCATCGTAATATAGATATAGAAGATCGATTAGCACTTGTTCGTCAAATTAAACCTAGTTTTTGGTTACCTACACCGAGTCAATATGAAAAATATAGAGGAATTTACAATATGATTAAAATCGGTTATCAATCCAGAAACCCGATAAATATAGTTTATAATAAACAATTTGCAGTAGGGTGGGATACTATTTTAAAAGAAGGATTAGACGATACAGGAGCAAACATTATAGGTAATATCCAAACAGCTCAAAGCTTATCTGAAGTAGGTTTGAGCGGTATGGGAAAAAGTAAAAATTATGAGAGGATTTTAAAAAAATTATTTCCACAGGTGATTCATCACAAGGAATATAAGGGGAAACAGTTAACCTTAACTCAAGTTGTTTGGTTGAAAATAGAGTGTCCAAGTGGAAAATCCATTCGGTCCTTGTGCCAAAATTTTTATGATGAGGTTGACAAAATATTAGGAACAAATTTTTATGAAAAACATGGAGAGAAAAGAGGTACAATTGATAATTTAACAAAAAGAATGGCTAAAATAGTTGCACAGATTAATCTTGGCGTATTAATTATTGATGAAATCCAAAACATACATAAAGCTCATTCAGGTGGAGACGAACGTATGATAAATTTCATAACTGAATTGGTTAATACTCTAGGAGTACCAGTAATAGTAATAGGTACATTCAAAGCTATGTATTTGTTTAAAAATTCACTTGCTACTTCTCGACGTGGTGTTCCTGATGAGTTCTCAGAAAATATAGTAAGTTTCATGCAGGAAGATAGTTGGGAATGGAATGAATTCATTTCAACTCTTTGGGAACTGCAATACACATCAAAATATACTCCTTTAACGAGCGAACTAAAAAAAGTAATGTATTACCATACAATGGGTATCCCGGATATTGTAATTAAACTTTTCATGCACGTGCAAGCGAGAGTTATATTAAACGGTGGAGACGAACAAATTAATGAAGATATCATAAACAAAGTTGCTTCGAAAACACTTGTGCTATTACAACATGTCTTTGAGAAGTTACGAAATGGAGATCAAAATGTTTTAAATGAGATTGATGATATAGAACCTGAATGGGCCTCTTTTAATGAATATTTGAAACAAGCTAGTCATGAAGTAAAGATTAGAGGTGAAATTGCTAAGAAACACGCACGAGTCATACAACAAAGAAATGAAGATGTTATTCTCAATGACTTAGTTAATTTTGCTTCCAATTTAGTTTCTAATACTGGAATGGCAGAAACATTGGCAAATCAAGTTTTTAAAGCTAGTGATGGAATGGGAGATATAAAAGCAATGTTTTCACAAATTGCACAATTGGCTTTAAATGCTGATGAAACAATTAATAAAGAAGAAAGTTTCCAATATTCAAATAAAAAACGAATCAAACCGATACTCGAAAATGGTGATGTACGCTTAATTGTTAAAAATGGATTAAAAAGAGGATTATCAACTGAGGAAGCTTTAGAGGAATTCGATTTAGTAAGAGATTGCAATGAGTTACACAAATTTACCTTATAGAGGAGTTAAGATGAATCAAATTATTTATTTTCCAACTTTGTATCCTGGAGAAGACTTTAGAAGTATCGTTTTTAGATATCATACTCGTTCAGGCAATTCATTAACTGAAACATCAGAGGATTTGTTTGGAATGTTGTATTACGAGTTTCCTCATATACCTAGAAATATGAATTATTTTATTAGTGTATTACCTAGTACCTTTGGTTATACTGCCTCTTATTTTTTGGAAAATCATACTTTCTTTCCCTTTTTTAAAGCGTTTACTTCATCAGAGAAAGTTGATGATTATTTTGATGATATTTTAACTGCTTGTCATAAAGGTTCCAAAAGAGGAGGAAATATAGCTATAATTCGAAAAAATCCAATTCTATCTGAAAAAATCCGTTATTGCCCAGATTGTTTAACCGAAGATTATGAAGTTAATGGAGAATGTTATGTCCATCTAAAACATCAGTTGACTTTTCTTGATTTTTGCCCTAATCATTTTATAAGGTTAATAGATCGTTGTCCAGTATGTGGAGATATATTTTCACAACTGAACATGCGCTCTACAACTTTTTGTTCTAAGGGGCATAGTTTAATCAAAAATAGATTATCATTAAAAAATGATTTAAAGCTCAAAGTATATAATGATATTACTTTCATCAAAAATAGTAGTATGAACATAACCATTACCCCTCAATATATCATAAATAAACTTATAATAGTTTTGGGGAACAAAAATTATATTAATTATGGAGGTGTGATTCAAAAAAAAATAGTAGTTAATGATTTATTTTCATTCTTTACTGAAGTAGAGATGAATAAATTTGGTTACTTTATAA
The DNA here is from genome assembly GCF_003176895.1 of Gracilibacillus dipsosauri. Taxonomy (GTDB): domain Bacteria; phylum Bacillota; class Bacilli; order Bacillales; family Amphibacillaceae; genus Gracilibacillus; species Gracilibacillus dipsosauri. The sequence goes on along the minus strand of NZ_QGTD01000001.1, from coordinate 207,379 downwards.
AGCAAATGAAAAAAAAGAAAATAGAACAAGTATTAACTGTGATACATGTGGAGAATAATCCGATTTTTTATATTTTACTAATAAGATTTCTTTGCGAATCTATTAATAAATTTTTAGAGTATAATGAACCATTTGTAAATAATCTCCCTTTTGGATATGGCCCTTGGAAATGCATAAACAAAATTTGTTCAAGATATAATAAGTATGTAATAAATCGGTGTAAAACAACTCTAGTAAAGAGATCTACGAGGTTTAAAGGGACGTTTAAATGTCCCTACTGTGAATTAATTTATATACAATATATAAATACAAAGAATAATAAAAATAAGGCGTATGTAAAAGTAGAAAATCATGGTCAACAGTGGATTGATAAAGCTTTCAAATTGTTTGTAAATGGAAAGTCTGTTTCATATATTCAAAGAACAATGGGATCAGACAAAGAAAAGATCAGAAGTTATTTGAAAGAGGAAATTTTGAAAATATGTTCTGTACAAATAGATTGGAGGAAACTTAATAACTTCAGCGAGATACCACAGAAGTATCAGATTTTGATAGAAAGAGTATTAGCGACACATATAAAGGTTGATTGCACTTCAGATGAAAAGAATTTAGAAACTTTCAAAAAAGAAAAATTAGAAGAAAAGTAAAACAACTTACATAATCATGAGTGAATAAGGAAGAATATCATTAATCTACTACTAAATTAGGAGGTAGAGTGATGATATTCCTACCTTATATATATGAGGATGAACTTTTGTACAGTGTATTCGCTAGATACCACCATTATTCTGGTAATGAAAACCCTAAAGAAACAATGAATGAGTTATATGGTAGCCACACTACTTGTGCAACAACATTATTTCCCACAAATTTAAATACATTATTACACGGATTTCCTACTCCAAACAGTTTCCAAGTAAAAGAATTAATTATTAAAAATACCGGTTTACCTTATTACACACCTTTTATTCCAAATGAAAGAAATCTAGAATTGAAAAAGTTAATGGTTGAGGGAAATGGTACTTCTTTTTATATGAAACTTGGTAGAACTGCAAGTACTATAAAAAACAAAAAGTATTTATATTGTTGTAAAAGCTGTGTAAACGAAGATACATTTAATAACTGACATGCCTACTGGCATCGAGTACATCAATTAGAGGGAGTAAAGGTGTGCCCAATACATAAAATTTGGTTAACAAAAACAAACGTACGTTATACGGAGAAAACAAATAAACATGAGTTTATTTGTATTGAGCAATGTAAATTTATAGAAGAAAAGGAGAAGAATGTTTCATATTTTAGTCATTTAATATTTATTGCCGAACAGACTTATTATTTATTAAATCATTTGACTGAGCCATTAGGTTTAAAAAGATTAAATGAATTTTATGTTATAAGGTTACAGCAGGAAGGATACGCAACAATGACCGGTAGAATTAAATGGTTTAAATTAATTCCTTGTTTCAATAGGTATTATGGGGAAGAGTTACTAAGTGAATTAAATTGTCTGATTAATATAAATAAACAAAATACATGGCTACACAAGATGTTAAGAGAACCTAGGGTAAGTTGTCATCCTTTAAGGCATATTTTGATCTTAGGTTTTCTTGGAGAAAATATCTCTTCTTTAGATGAAAAAATAGAGTCGGGGTTAGCTTATAAACCATTCGGAGATGGACCGTGGATCTGTTTGAACAAAGCAGCTGATCACTATCAAAAGGAGGTAATAAACTCCTGTACGATTACAAGAGACTATAAAACAGATTTACCTATAGGTACGTTTTCATGTGAATGTGGATTTGTTTTCTCAAGAAAAGGTCCTGACCAAAAAAAAGAAGATCGTCTTAAAAGAGGCAGAATAAAGGTTTTTGGTCATGTTTGGGAACGAAAACTAAAAGAACTGTTAAATCAAAGTCTGTCGTTAAGGGAAACAGCAAAGATACTAGGAGTCGATCCTGTGACAATTAAGAATAAAAAAAGTAGTAAGCTATCATGTAAAGAAAGCAATCAACAAAATACCCTTTTAAATAAAAAGCGGAAAGAATGGATTGCCTTATTAAAAGATAATAAAATGCAAACCATTACAAAAATTCGTTCTTTAAACAGTGGACTTTACACTTGGTTATATAGAAATGATTTAGAATGGCTACATGATCATTACCCAAAGTTTAATAAGAATATCACATATAAGAAAAGAGTAGATTGGGTAACACGAGATAAAGAAATAGCTGAACAGGTTGAAATAATTGCAAATGAAATTAAAAGTGATACTGAAAATTTACAAAGAGTAACAAAAAATGAGATAGGGAGGCGAATTGAAAATATCTCATTAGCATCACTATATAAGAATGCAAATAAAATGCCCAAAACACAAACAGTAATATCTGAATATGTAGAATCCATTGAACAATATCAAATTAGAAGGATAAAGCGCATTGCACGATCATTACGGGAATCTAATCCGTTTTTTAAAGAATGGGAGTTGATTCGAGTTGCAGGTTTAAAAAAGAAATTTGTACAAAAACATAAAAGTTTGATTGAATATGAAACTAATCAATGAGAATATATACTTCTTTATATTTTTTTATAACTAGTTGATTACAGCCATTAAAATGTACCACCCCTGCCGTTTTATTTACCTTCTACTGACACTTGGTTGAACAGTGAATGACAAAATGTTTACCACAGTAAAGCTGCTTGTCCTTTACTGCAGTCCCTCTACTTAGTTAACAGTGATTGGGTGCAGGATCCTTTTTTCCCATCCCGCAATAACCACTACCACAAACGAAGTCAAGGATGGCAGGAGGCAAATACATATATTATAAACATAAAACCCTCACCTGTTAATTAGGTGAAGGTTTTTGCCCATTATTTACAACGAAAACACTTTCATCAACAATTTTTCCTGTTTATACTCTGTTGGGGGCATAGTCGTTAATGGTCCTATTATTTCTGTTTCTATTTTTTCTTTCTCTTCTATATCTAAAACTTTTATTGTTGAGAATTTACTGCCTAAACCACTCAAAGAAGTTCCTAAATTTAAACCAGATTTTTCACCAATTATAAATCTATCATGAAGTGGAGTGTTACCAGATTTTGTTGAGTAAATATGAAAATGAGTTTCTGGTGGTACTTGATCACATATATCATACCAGTAAGAATTATATCTTTCAGGCAAATTTTCTAATTCATTCGTTTTGATAGAAGTGTATATAAATACTCTACAATCTGATACTATGCTTTTAATAAATCCCAACATTTCCTCATTAAAGTAAGGATCATATATCTTTAAATAATTTTTTGCATTTTCAGATATCCAATTCTTAATAAAATCATATGCTTCTTTTTGTTCCTCCAAACCAAATGTAAACACACTTGTTTGACTTAATAGTTTATACATTCCTACTTCCTGATTTGTTGATTTGTTATCGTATAGAGAAACTTCAACACTTCTTATTAAATCAAGTAATTGTAGAGAAGTCATAAATAAATCATTTAGAGTGGATTGAGTATGATTCTTAAAGCTAATAATCTTATTTTCAATATACCAGGATAAACCTAATATTATTGTTTCAAACCTGTTTCCTAATGATAAATTAATATATTGACCAATTACTTCATCATGTTGGCTACTCCCTTTACCAGAACAAATTGTTCTCATCATTTTAGTATATAATTCATTTAAAACCCTATTTGTTTCTTTATTTTTGTAATTTTCAACTTTTTTCGGATCTGAGTGTAAGTTAAGTGTAATTAATTTTTCGTTCAGATTTATTAAGCTATCAGAGGAATCAATGCTTGAAGCGAAACTCTGTGCTAGTTCCGGATTAATAGTGTGAGCTAAATCGATCAATCCCCCTAATAATTGATCTCGCCCTTCTTCAGACGAACAATTTTTCACAATTCTCATTGCCTCTTCAATTACGAATTTTGCTGCTTTTTTATTTGAAGTATCTTGGTAAGATTCTGCTACAGTTTCATATTTTGATACTCGATCCGTCAAATTATTAATTTCATTTAAATGTTTTTCAGCTTCTCTAATACAAGTAATCCCTAGATCAGGATTGGTTTTATGCCAAGCCCCTCCTAAAGTAGTTAAAACAAAAATTCTATCAGAAATATTATTTATATTTGTAGCACTTCTTTTTAGTTCATTTCTTGAAGGAAAGAGTGTTTCCCATCTTTCAGTTGCTTTATTTGAAGACGTATCACGAAGTTTCGTAAGGTATCCAAAACATGCGATTTTATAACCATTGTGTTTTATATTTAAATTATCAGGCAACTTATTGTTAATTATTTGTACAAGTTTTTGCGTAATTGTAAGTAACTGTTTTTCTCTTAATAAACTTTTATAACTATTATTAGAAGTGGGTTCTATCATAGCATCAACTAGACAAGATATTAAATAATAAATATTTACATCATTAGTTACTTTTCCTATAAGATTACAAATATTTAATGCTTCAGGATAGTTTACTTTGTGCAAGGACGACTTACCATCAATTGGATCTTCACTAGGTCTTTTCGTAAGAATATATTGAATTGTATTAGCAATTGCCTCATCATGTAAAAAAATGCTATTTACATTTTCTAATTTTTCAAATAATATGTTTTCTTCATATATATATAGTAATGGTGCGATGTCAATAATAATCTTTGAATAGGTTTCCGGGTCATCAACTGTTTCTAATATATCGAAACATTTTTCAGATATTTCTCCTATATACTCATTTTTACCATTGGCTTCACACCTAAGAGCTAAACTTGTCAATAATTTGCATTGCTCATGCGAAGAAGGTATTGAAGCAATACTACTTTTGATATAATTGATTTTAAATCTATAATCCTCAGATTTCAAAATATCAGGAATCATTCGGATTAGCATTTCAGTAACTTTAGTAAATACGTCATGTAACCTTGTATCAAAAATATTCCCTTCTTGATCATATTCTTTATTTATTTTTTCATAGAGTTCAATGGCTAAATCTCGGTGAGATTCACTTAATATCTGAACAATCCTATACCCTATATCTTTTTTATCACTTTGTTTGTCAATTTTCTGCAAGCTAATAATAAGCTCATTAAATGCTGCCTGTGACTTATTCTCATCTCCACTAATAATATTTAAGTAGTGCCCAAATGCTAAGGTTTTACCAATGTTACTTCTAATATTTTTTACTATACCAAAAATTTTACCCTTTATATCGTTTGGGGCAGGAGCATTTGAAACTACGCAATTCTTTAGGAATCGTACAAATACCCAGTCTTTGTGTCTCTTATCATCGATTTCTTCTAAAATATCTAATACAAAATTAAAATCAATATTTTGGTTTTTACTGTGGGTATCTATAATCTCTTGATATGCTTTAAACCTTCTTTGTTTGGTATTTAATTTTTGTGCAAATCTAAATGCTAAAGACTTGTCAAATTCTGTTAGTTTAGATAGAATCTTTTTAGTAATTTTATAATGGTCAGCAGATGCAGTTAGTAATTTGTTGTAAGACACGACTAACTGATCTTTCAGATCTGAGAACAATTGGTGATCATCGCTAAACAATTCCGATTGTGCTTCAATTAGATATATTAGAACTAAACACTTCGTATCTTCATCTTGAATCTCATCTAATTCAAAATAAATTTTATAAAATCTTTCTTCAGCTAAATCTGTTGACCAGTTATTTTCAATTTTAGATAGGACCAGTTCAAGATTTGCATAATCTACAAATGGGTTTTTTAGTATAGTGAACTTCAAGTTTTCGATTTTTTCAATAAGTTTAGATATCTTATCGTATTCGGTAGATTTGGTTAAAACTTCCGAGAATTGTTTCAAAAGCTTCAAAGTTGGTGTATATTCATCACTTTCTGTCATAATTTGTAATGCATAATCAACTACAGTAATTATATTTTTATTTGATTTATTTTTCATGCACCAGTTAGAGAGGTAAAAAAGTTTCGCCGAAGTATCACTTATATTTTTAACTTGATTTATTACTTCCTCATAGTTTTCCTCTTCTATATCATTTGTGATCTTTAGAAGATCTTGTAATTCATAATCACCAATTCTATCTTTTAACTGATTAACACCTTCATCCTCGTCGTCTACTCTAAACAAGAGTCTAACAAGTAAGTAATCCATTAATTTATCTTTTTTAACATTGTCTCCAGTTTTCTCCACAACTCTTTCCAGTAATTTTAGAGATAGAGCTGCATTAATTGAGAATAGGTTCGAACAAATATTTAAAAGTTTATTAATTAGTTGTTCACTCAAACCTACTGTGTTATCTATTAGATTAATAGACTCTTCTATACTTTTTATAAGATCTTTAGAAATATCTATACCTGCTTTTTTCATAAATCTACAAATATGTGATAGTAGAATAAGTCTATCTTCTGGTAACTCACATAAATATGCCAATTTTAAAGCCTCTTCGTATGAGTCTAGTGATAATAAGGCTTTAATTTGACTTTCAATTTTGGGAGTTGTATGAACTATTTCTGTAAATACAGAATCTGTAAGTATAGTCCAGGACAATAGTTGCCAATCTTTATTTTTATAAGTCATACTTGAAAGAATATTTAAATTTTCTCTTACTAAAGATATTTGCTGTGTTGTTTTTAAAGTATTTCTAAGGTATGTTGTGTCAATAAGGTTAACTAAAGCATCATAATCTTGATTCTCTTGGTAAAGTCGAGGTAAGTAAACTACTGAACTTGTTTGTTCTGAGTTTATTTCATAAAACTTTATCATTTTTTGTGTTATGTAAATTTTATTTTCTTCTAATTTCTCTTTTAAAAAGTTTTTATAAGGACTTAGTAATTCAAGGTAGCCTTCATTTACAAAAAGGAAACTGGTTTGTTCTATATACGCTTCAAGTTGGTTGTTAGAAATCTTGATAATTTTAATTACATCATCTTTTAATAATTTCTCTGGTGAAAATGCCAAAAGGGAAAGTAGGTCCGTAAAATCAATATCTGTACTATCATATTGTGACCAGTTTTTCTCTAGCAACCTTTTAAAACTTGATGGTAAGTTATTTATTACATCTTTTATATTATCAGTTATTTTTAGTTGTCGTAAAATCTCATTAATATAACCAGGCATACCATCGGACGCAATGTAGACGGTATTTATATCATCTTCTGAAAGATATTTAGACAATAACATATTTACTTCAGGGCGAGAAAAAAAAGGAATTTGTAAGGGGGAGTAAGTAAATTCATATGAATGCCCCTTTTCACTACTTAGTAGGATGTAGACACCTTCATCGCCAAGAGGTATATACTTTAATATGCTTTCTTCTTTATTTTCTGTACTAATTTTATCTAAGCCATCAACGACAAAATAAAAAATAGAGCCACTATTTTTTGACTGCCTTACAAGGTCTGAATACAACCTTGAGAAAAGCTGTTTTAGATCGCGATCAGCTAAATCTTCTATATCATATCCTTCCAAACGCTTCTTAAGAGCAGGGCTACAAACAGCCTCCATTTGTAAGCAAAGTTCAGTTAGAAAGTAAGAAATATTTGATTTCCAATAATCTTCTCCAATAAAGAAAGATATACAGTTACTTTTATGCTTTCTTGCAAATTGTGAAAGTAAAGTAGTTTTACCTGTCGCACCTAATCCCTCTATCATAATTATATTATTACTATTATTAAACGTCTGTTCAATATTTTTTATAATAAAATCACGTTCAATTTCATCGTCTTTTTTAGATGGTATGGTTCCTGATAAAAAGGTAAGGTCATCAATTTCAAAATTATTTTCTAAAGATATAGCCAATCGTGCCACCCCTCACTTATATAATTATAATAAATGGTTCCAGAACTATTTAATTATTCCTGGATCCTAGTAAAACTTACCTAATATTTTATCATAAATAATAGGTAAGTTTTACCTTTAAAATATATTTATGGATTAAATATTTTGGAATTTTTATAATTACTTCAAATCATTATGCCCATTACCCAACTAATAATAGACTTTTTGAAGGTTCTAATGAATTAAAAGAAAGTTAAACCATTAGAAGTATGTTATTAATAACAAACATTATCTTATGCTTTTATTTGTTTAGAGTATTAACCAACTTTAATGTGTTAAATAACAATCAAATTTGTTTTGATACTAATAAGCTGAACAATGAAGCACTAAGTTTTCTAATTAATAAAAATTCTTTTAATAACTTCTTAAATAAGAACGATTAACTCAACAAGACATGTTAGACCAATATATCCTATGCTTACTTTCTCAATGGAATATAAAAGAATTTAAGGAGTGATTATTTAAATCATAAAAATACACGAAAAGACGATTTAAACTATGTTTCAAGTCATAAAAAAGTATAGCGAAAGCATAAGAAGTAATTGAAGAAGAAGCATTTCAAAAATATTAATAGTTGTTTAATATATGGTAAACTAGAAAAAAGAAAAATCATAAAGTATTGGACTTGCTTAAAAATTAATTCAAGTATTTGTATTGGAGTGAGGTGCCTTGATAAAGAATGGATCAAATTTTTGAAAAGTCATATCAGATCGAAGGGGTGTCCAAAACCAATTGAATGGGAAGAGTACATAGAAAGTGTTCAGAGTAACTATTCAGAATTACTTGAGAAACACAATGACTCTGAATAGGTTTTTCAGGATTTTTTATGGATTGCCTTATGCAGCCAAGAACTAATATGAATATCATGAGTTACATGAAGGTGTTTTTGAATATTACTTTGAATCATACTCTAATTATAAACTTCAATTATTTGAGTGAGATCAATGAATTTCTTAAGAATTATAACGAAATGTATAAAATGAATAAGTGGTTAACAGCACCGAAATTGGTGCTTTTTTTCGTGCACAAGATCGTTCCTTAATTTTTGAACATCGGATAATAAGAAGGGAAACTAGGGATGAGGTTTCTGTAGGAAACACACTTTTATACCCAATAAATATTTTATATTTTGTTGTGTTGTAGCAATTAGTTTTTGTTAATTAAGAGTAATATGATTTCCCGTTATTGGGGGTTTAAATGGAACAAACAGTAAGTCAAAAAGACTACAAAATTTGTAAAGGTAAATGTAAAATTTTTAAGTTTTGTAGTCTTTTTAATAGAAAATTAATATACTGCTATCTAATTGATAAATTAAATGAATGACAAATGAAATAATTTTATATTTCGTGTACTATACAGTCACCAAAAAGTTCAGCATGACGTTCAACTGTCAACCTACTTTGGTTTGGAACTGCCACCACTAATTGCCACTTTGGTCGTGACATTGCTACATACAATAATCGCTTTTTTTCATCTGGCATCTCATCAGGCCTAATAAAGTCGTTAATAGATAAACTCTGACCGGAACTATTAGGACTAAGTACAATCATAATTGAATCGTATGTTTTCCCTTTTACCTTGTGTATAGTACTTACATTTGTTGAATTAACTGTTCTTTCGAAAAGTTGACTAACCAACATTGAGTGCTTTGGTCTGTGTATCCCTGCTTTTAAAACAAAGGTTGGAGGTGATTCTAATTCAAAAATACTACTGCAGGTTTCTTTTACTTCATCATTCCATTCAGTTAAAGTTTTGTTAAAGTCTGGAATACTTTTTAATAATAAAAGTAGTTTCGCTGTAAATGAGTGGTTATCTCTATTAACTTCAATAAAATCCTGTTTTGATTTTACATTGTTAGCAAAATCAGGATTAATTAATAAAGGGATACAGTTAAATAATCTATTTATTGCAGACTTTATATCTCCATTTTGTAACTCTTCCTTTGCGTATATAAACTGTAAAGGCGAAAAAGGCGTTTCTTTCCACAAATCAATGTAAGTATTAAGGGCATTTAGCTCCCTAAGTAGCGATGTACCTCTTACTAAAATTTTCTTTCTGCGGTATTCAGAAGATATTTCTTCATATTTACTAACAAGTTGATCATAGTTTTTAAAGTATATGATATGGATGGGTTTTTCGTTATCATCTCTTAGTTCTTGACCAACTAAATTATTATGTTCTTGAACACGAAATAAACTATATGCTTTTACTATAGGTTCTAATGATCTTTTGCATCTTGTGAATTCTAGTGAAGTCCAATCTACAGAGGCAACTTTCTCTAAAAAAAGATCTGGTCTAGCGTTTCTCCATTCATAAAGAGACTGATAAGGGTCGCCGATTAACTCAATGTTTTTAAGCCCATTATCAATTAATTGATCTATTATTAAGTGTTGTATTTCTGAAGTGTCCTGAGCTTCATCTACGATAATGTATTTAAACCTTTTAGCCAACGAGTTTGCAATTCTAGGATTATTTAATAATATCTGGTAGGCTGCATAAAGTGAATCTGAGTTTTTTAATAAACCCCTTAAAAATTGGTGATTTTTAAGGGTTCTGCAATAGCGATCAAAGATTATTTTATCTTCATCACTTAAATCTAATGAATTGCCATTGAATAAAAAAGTTCCATCTACATTAATGTCAATCTTTGAAGGTGGATATATATACTGTATTGGTCTATTGTTAATTCTAAACTGTTGAAACGATAAAGAGTCAAGTATAGAATCATTTTCTAATATCATAGGTCTACCTTGACATCGATATTTGGTTTTAAAATGTGGTAAGGTAATATATCTGTTAATAAAACTATCAATAGTAGATATTAGATGCGGATAATTAAGTGATGCTTTATTAAAATCAAAAAATTTATCATTAATCTCATTTTTAGCAACGTTTGTAAAGGATAAACAAGCTATACCTGAACATTTATAGTCCCAGTTGTTAACGAGGTTCATTAATTTATAACCTACAGAGGTAGTTTTACCACTACCTGGACATGCATTAACAATGATCTTTCCTCGTTCATATATATATTGTTCCCTTTCTTCATTCATATCAAAATTCATAGTTTATTACCTACCTTAAATGGTTAAACGAATCACGTATATAATTAGGTATATTAAAGTTATATCGTTCATCATCTTTATATTGTAATAAAAAATAAGCGAAATCCTGAGCAAACTCTGCCTTACTCGGTAGCGCTTTCCACATAAGCATTGCTATGTTTGTTTTATAAATATCAGTTAAAGTGCTGGGACATTGCTCTATGTAAGACTGAATTTGAGTTAACTTTGAGTTTTGGGTTTCTACTAAATATAGAAATATTAGGTTGGAAAAGATGTCTTCTTTTCTATCTGGAACATTTGATTTTGTTATCTCATACTCAAATGTTTTATATGCAGTAAAGGTTTCAATATTTTCTTGTCCATTTTTAAATGAATTCAGATTATTTATTCGTGAGCTTATAGCAGAATTAGATATATTTTCACGCAATTCATTTAGTTTGTTGTAGTCATCTAAAACCAAATAATCAAAAGAATATTCTGCTTTTTTAGAGTCAGTAAATCGATCATCATCAGTTACAACGGATACTTTTTTTGCTATCCTTTTATTTTCATCTGTAGAATTAAATAAAAGAAGGAACGGATAGAAAGAAGTCCCGGTTTGGACTAATTCAATATCTTTTTCCTCAAATTTAAATCCTTCAAATTCTGCAAAAGTTGATAGTAATAACTCTTCTGAAATTCCTTCAACTAGGATTAATGATTTAGCGTACAACATTTGTGATTTTGTTACATCTAAATACCTCTCTAACATTTTCCTCTTACTTAAAAAATCATTATCATTCATAGTTCTATTATTTTGGGTTAAATTTTCATTAACTCTATCCTCAAACATTTCTCCAACACATTTAAAGGAATTTGTATCAACAGTAAATAATTTTTCTAATTCAGTCTTAGAGGTTAATGTGGGAGAGTGGGATGTTATAAACAGTTGACAATTATCATTGCAAATTTGGTCTTTTAGAAAATTATATAAATTTAATTGTAATTGTGGATGTAAGTGTGCTTCTGGTTCTTCGATTAGAAGAGCATGATGTATAGTTTCATCCTTATTGACCCTATCGTTCATGTCACTTAATACTGTCGCAATATATATTAAGTTATTGTAACCAAGGCTATTTTGAAATAAGCTTAAACCTGTATTGTTCTCTATAGGATTGGAAAAAGGCAGAAATGGCTTAATTGCATTAACAATGGGTTCAATTTTTGATTGTTCAATATGCAGACCGATATTGGGGATAGACGAATACATATCATTCAGGTTACTGTTTATATTTTCTTTAGTAGAACTTACTTCGTCCCTTCCTAATAACTCACTGTTGGCATTAGTCATAATGTCTTTGAATTCTTGTTCTGAGTTATTGGTATCGATACTTCTTTTTATTACTTTTGCAAGAAGATTCTTTTGGGGAGAAAGTAAATCACTTGTACTGTCTCTTAACGCTCCTAAAAAATAATGTTGAAAAATTTCAAATGTACCGGAATTTGCTCTTTGTCCTGGATTTCCCCCAGTAAAATAATTGAATTTTGGATGTTTATCCTGTCTTCTTTCATAATTTATTGTTATCGATGCATAATCCTCTGAGGAGTCAAAAATTATATATTCATATAAGGTTCCTTTTTGTATTTCAGTTAATCCTCTAAATTCATATGTAATAGAAATAATGTCTTCAGACTCTCCTGTTTCACTATTTGTAAAAAAGTCCTCGTTTTTAATATATATTTGCTTATAAGGCACCCCAAAATTGTATAATAATCGAATTGCATCTATTATGGTTGATTTATGAGCACCATTTTCTCCAATTATGATATTGATATCTTTTTTAAAAGACAAATTCATTGATGATATGCCTCTGAAATTTTCTATAGTCATATTTGATAAATACATTCAATCACCTACTGAATTATATTTTTTAAAATAATTTCCTTCATAAATAGACTTCTTTTAAAATTGGATTAGATATTTTATTACTATTTTAGCGGTTTATTCTTTATATTGGAAGTGATTTTAGTGATTTTTGGTAATTTGTAACAAGGTTTCAAATGTATAAAATGAATGATAAGGGTGGCATGTAGTTCATGCCATCCTTTGTATATATCAGTTACCAACTTAAATGTCAGTGTTATAAAAATGAAAAGATCCGGTTACCAACATTAATGTAATTTAAAAAATTGTGTCAAAATGAAAAAACCATATATAAAAGGATTCATTAGTTACCAACAATAATGTACGTGAACATAAAATTGTAGCATGAAAAAAGTTCAATACTGAAATGTCTTTTTTTGGTAAAAATATTCAAATGTTTAGATTGAAGATTTAGAAAAAATTGTAAATATCAAATTATTTATCTCACCCTCTGCGTTTAACATAGAAGCAGAGGGTTTTTTTATGTTGTAGTTACCAATAAAAGAAACTATTGAAGGATACATTTGGACATGTTCAATAGAAGTGGTAATCAAATTGATAGCAATCGGTCTATTAATCCTGAATTTATAAAAGAGGTAAGAAAGGTGACAAATATATATCGTAGAACATATAAACACTTATGTATTTGCTACAACAAACACTAATCACAACAAGACTATTGTAAATAAATGCTTTAAAAATGGGAGTAGAACCAGTTCGAAGAGATATTTGTATATCAAGCTTCAAGAACCAATTATGTATTTAACGAAGAGTACAGGGTGTTATAATATGAAGAGATATAAGATGAAAAATAGCTACTGTTTAGGTAGCTATTTTAAATTAGGACATACAATATTTAACTTTTATTTCAGGTGACTTCGTAACAGAATGTACGAATGTACATGAAGTAAAGGGAGGTTTGTGGAAGAAGATTTGAAGTTGGAATTATATTAGTCTTGCAATGATGTAAGAATAATGTTGTTGATAACAATATCAGCAAGTTATTACATGAAAGAATAAAAGAGGAAAAAATAACAGAGATAAATGTATCACTGAAATCTTTTCTTTTTTATTTTAAAGGTGAATGTTTCTTGTCAATCTAATGTCTTTCATTGTTTGTAGTCCTGGTTTTACTTCCAGCGCAACTATTTTGGTAGTGTTAATAATGATGGAAGCTGTTGCTGAATCGCCGAAAATACCACCTGGAATTACAAGTCTTTGCTTCATGTCTCCATCGATTTCTATAGCATCTTCTGATTCGTTGACCGAAGTTGCCATAACTAGGTCAAGCTCAATGTTTCTTCCATCTTTTGTAGAAGCCTTGGACACTTGGTGAAGACCAATTACTTCTCCGGCTTTCACGTCAAAATGAGGTAATGAAAGCGGCTGGTCTGTCACTTTTGGATTGATAGAATTCTTTACACTTTCGAGATCGAAGTCAAGGCCAGCTGCAAGGAGACGGAGTGATTCTTCAAGACCAACATGGCCGATTTTTCCTTCTGTAGCAAGATTATTAAATTCTTCCTCTGTCATTCCAACGCCTACTTTTTTCTGTAAAGGAAGGCGGCGCTTTTTCACGTCAACACGACGAGTTACGCGTATAGATGAGATATCGCTCAGAACAGAAGTTAAGCTTAATACGAGTGTATCCATGACATACCCCGGGTTAACGCCTGTTCCGATTACAGTTACCCCTTTTTCAGATGCATAGGTATCAATTTCTTTTGACAATTTCGGATAACGGTGCCATGGATAAGAAAGTTGTTCGCAAGTGGAAACAACTGAATAACCGTTATCCACTAATTCTTTGATTTGTGGCCTAACTGTTTGCAAGTTTGAACCAGTGGCATGAATCGCAATATGTGGATAATCACCTTGTATTTCTACTTCTTTAATAGAAGAAACAACCCGTATGCCTCGCTGTTCTAATCCGGTTAGTTCACCGATATCTTTTCCAATCTTAGCAGGATCGATATCAACGGCTCCAATTACTTTTCCACGCAAATGCTCTTCACACTTTTTTAAAATTTCCATTCCGATTGGTCCAAGACCATATACTACTATTTTAAAGTCTTTTAACGCTTTACCCATTTTTTCTTCCCCCTCGTTCTTAGTATAATGAAATCTTAACAAACCAGTATTCTATTTAGAAATACTGGTTTGTTATAAATTAATAAGGAAGAGTTATAAATCAAGCTAAAATAATTCCTTTTCTTATAAATTACTTTTTAGTTTGGAGAGAATCTCCAACATATATTTCGTATTTTTCCTGATATAAGGGCTTTCTTCCCAGACAGCAGAGATAGAGCTTTCTAGTTGATTACCTTCTAAACCCAAACATATAATCCTTTTAGAATCGATTAGCTGAAACATATCCATGGGCATTAATGTAACAACGAAATTGTTCGAAACAAGATTCGAAATTGTGAGCAACTCGGAACCGCTACAAATTGTTTTTGGTGTAAATCCCGCTTCTTCACAGGCAGTTTGAAGCAAATCATGAAGAGCTGGTGACTGATCCGAATCGTAATGTAAAAAGAAATCATCTTTCAGCTCTTTCAAATGAATCTTTTGTTGTGAAGCAAGCTTATGATTAGCAGACACAACTGCCACAAGTGGAGACCTATTAAGCTCCAAATGCTCCACTTCCATTTGATTGAACGAATGGAAGTTGTCCTGCGTTCGTATGAAACCAATATGATATTCTCTACTTTTGATAAGTTCAGTCGCATGCGCGGAAGTCGTCTCTTTAATGTTGAATTCGATGTCTGGAAATTGTTCATGAAGATTTTTCATGATTTTAGGCAAATATAGGCTGGCCGCTGATGGGATGGTCGCTATTTTTACAAGAAACGGCATTTGAGTTGTGTTCATAACATTCGAGACTGTGTTTTCAATTTGGTTAAAGGAAGGGGCCACTTTTTCTAACAAATATTTACCTTCCTCAGTTAGCTCTACACTTCTCGTGGTACGATAAAGAAGCTTTACTCCAAGCTGTTTCTCAAGAATATGAATTTGTTGGCTAATTCCGGGTTGGGAGACATGAAGGTTCCTTGATGCCTCTGTAAAATTTAACGTGTTGGCAACTTCAACAAAATAACGAAGAGATAGTAAATTCATCGTTACACCTCATTTTTTAAGGATTAATTACATGTTTTTATAACAGGTTCTGATCCGGGAAATTTCAGCTCAAGTTCAGGGTTAATGTACTGGCGAAAAGGTTAAAAAAATACCAACTTTGGGATATTTGTTAGGAACGCTTGTTTAGAACAAGGGGTGTTTTACAAACTTTCTTTTCGTGTTCATCTCAACGGTTGAACTTCTTCCTTATTCTTTAAGACCATAATGTTCTAACATCCAAATAAATAAACAGCAACACACATATCTGAAAATAGAATAATATATCGCTAATTTTACAATATCGCTGGAAGTCCTACTATAGCCGCAAAAGTATGGATAAGAAGGGCAAGACATTTGCTAGATCACTTGAAGAAGTAGCAACATCATATCATTAAGGAATATCAATTAGAGATACGACAGGATCTTTAGAGGAATACAACTTATAGATATTGATTTAATTGATATGATGCACAAAATCTATTTGTTCTTCAACAATCGAATTGTTGAAGAAGAGAAGGAAACTATGCATTATCCAACACCCATTTTTCTCAATTATGGTAAATGTTGTACTTAGAGTAAGATTGCGTTAGCTCAATAACTCAAAAATTTAAAGTAGCCAAAATATGTCTTGTTTGCTTTATTAATGCATATTTTGGCTTGGTTATTCCTTAAAATCTAGGAGCTTGATTTGCGAATATCTAGTTGGTCAGAAGCTGCACCTTAATTTACATAAGGATACGCTAGCTTTCCAGTAAAGCGTGCCAGTTAATTCAACAGAAGATTTTTCATCCTATTAAGCGGTCACAGCTTTGACCTCTGCAACTCTGTACTTAGACAAACGGTTTCTTTATTTAACAAGTAAATATAGTCCATATGGTTTTAAAGTTGTATAATTGGTAAATAAGTAGGAAAAGAGTATAGAACATTTTTTTAAACCTTTAAAATAGTATAAACAGATAATAGGACCCCTATCTGCCAATAAGCTTCTAGTCCAAAGGTCATAAAAATAAATCGGTAAGACGATAAAAAGCATAGCATCTCCTAACCCACATACGGCAGTAATAAGAGGAACAATTATGACAGGCGTTTTATTGTTTGCTGTTACATCTTTCTCACTCATTCTTAACAGAATTTAAAAACTTCTTTAAATGTTTGATAACAAATTTAGCATCAGGGCCGACACCTCTCAGTGTGGCTGAAGCATGACTTCTTTGCCAATGCAAACCAACAAAATATAAGCCATCTATATTGCTACTAATACCACCTTTTTGAAGCGGACTTCCTTTTTTATTTACAGTTTTCAAAGACTCCAAATAGTCAAATCTAGGTTTATATCCAGTAGCAAATATCACTGTATCCACATATTCCTTCAGCCCATCCGACCAAACCACTCCGTCTTTTGTAAAACGTGTGAACATATTTCTTTGATCCGGGTTATGGTTTTCTTCAATAGCTTTTTTAAAACCACCTAAATCAATAACGGGTTCCTTATCATTCACATTACGCCAAAGACCTATTGGAAATGTGTCATATCCAATCAAACGTCCCCAAAAATGACCATCTTTCCCTAAAAGCCTCTGTGGTATATATTTAATTGGCGTTCGAGTAGCGATACTAACATTTGCCACTTGTGCTAGTTCTACTGCAATCTGTACTGCAGAATTTCTACCTCCAACGACAACAACCCTTTCATCTTTGAAAGTATTAGCCTCTCGGTACTGAAATGAATGCATTAACTTCCCTTCAAACGTACTCATATTGTCAATATTAGGAATGTGCGGATTATTAAATGAACCAGTTGCACAAATTACTGCTCTCGCCTTATATAATTTTTGATCAACTGTTTTCAATGAAAAAAAATGATTACTTTTCTTAATTTTCTCTACTTTTTTCCTCGTTTGAACGTTTAGGTTAAAATAATTACGATAATCGTTCAAATATTGAATGACTGCATCTTTATTAGGATAGGAATCGCACCCTCCATCTATGTCTAACCCTGGTAATGAAGAATATTGAGCTGGAGAAAACAAAACTAAGTGATTATAGTATTTTGGCCAGGAGCCAGCAGTTTGTTCACTAGCTTCTAATATGACATAATCTAGGTTTGATTTTTGAAGGTGATACCCGGCAGCTAAACCAGCTTGCCCGGCTCCAATAATAACGACATCATACATAACAAATCCCCCTTAAAAGTTTATGAAACTTGCACTGCCTGGCACCATAATTGGACCAGGCAAATGCATGCAGATTATTATTTTGTTTTTTGATGTGAAGTATTTTTGTTAGATATTTCTTCAATTTTTACATCGCAACAACCACTCTTAGATGGCTTTAATCCACTCCACAATTTTTTGATTGTTGACTCTTTTTTTGTTTTCATTTTCCAACACCCCCTTTCAAATTGGAATTTTTTAAAAAGAGATTTGAACTAGAACTCCAGTTGTGATAGCTAAAGTTAAAATGGAGACAACAAATGCAAACAATAATTTTAATTTAAAAAGCTTCCCTAACAAAAAAACTTCAGGAATACTTGCTCCAGCACCTCCAATAATAAGTGCAACGACTGCCCCTACTCCCATCCCCTGATTAACCAACGCCCCACTAATTGGAAGTAAAGTTTCTGCTCGAATGTACAGAGGAATACCAATTACAGCTGATATGGGGATGGTCCATATGTTCTGATTCCCCACATAAGTAGAAATAATTGTTTTTGGCACATAACCATAAATCAAAGTCCCAATTAATACACCAATAAATAAATAAGGAAGAACGGAAAGGAAGAACCCCCACGCATCTTTAATTGCTAGCTTCCATATAGCAGTAGAACTTTTACGATGAACCGTTAAGTTTTTACGAACGGAGATGTTTTTGATTTGATGTTCCAAATTAATTAAGTTCCACAACATACCAATTAACATGGACGCGATGACCATGGAGATAGTATAAATGAGAGCCATTTCCCATCCTATTAGAGTCCATATTAGTATAAGGATTACCGGATTAAGTAGTGGTGAAGCTATTAAAAATGACATAGATGGTCCAAATGGCGCTTTTGATGTAAGTAAACCAGCTAATATGGGGATAGTTGAACAAGAGCAAAATGGTGTCATAGCCCCCAAACCTGTTCCATACAAATATCCTTTCCACCCTTTTGGTCGATCTAAGATATCCTTGATTTTCTCCTCAGGAACGAGTTGTTGTAACCAACTCACTAAGAAACTGATACCCATAAAAAGTAGCGTTAATTCGGCAAATAATATAAAAAAGGATTTAATAAATTCCATAAAAATCATGAATTTCACACCTTCCCTCTTATGTGACAAAATGCAACTATTGCATTTTGCAAGTATTATATTTAGTTAAAGCCTCCTTATGAAAGCGGAGGCTTACAACAATAATCACTTTTGCACATTGCCTCAGTCAAAAGTTTTAACTCAGAAGTCATAGAGTGAATCTTTCCTTTTGGTAGATGGTTAAACAAATCAAGGACGTAATCATTCATCATGGTACTGATACTTCCTTCTAACGCTATTCCTTTTTCTGATAAACCTAACGTAACATACCGTCGATCGGTTGGGTGAGGTTTTCGTTCTACGTAACCTTTTTCAACCAGACCATGAATATGTCTGCTAGTAGTGCTGTTATCTAGTCCAAGTCTTTCTGCCAACTCATTCAATGATAATTGATGGTTATGATTAATTTCATAAAGAATATGACTCTGAATCATTGTTACCCCACAACATTGTGAGCTCTCCTTTTGTAGTAAACCAAATTGTCGAGCTAGTAAGACAAATAAATGACGCATTTCTTCAATACTTTGTTTATTTTCAATTTGTTTTTTCATATTCATCACCTGAGTTGAGTATATAACATTTAATTGCGTATTGCAACTATTGTAAAAATAATGTATTGGTTTGAACAAGTGAAGGTCATCGGCTCAGGGAAATTAAAAGAAATAAAAAAGGTTATATCATTATTAAGACTTTGTAAGAACATTTGGGATTTGTTGAATTTGAAAAGGTGATATCGACCTCCCCAAATTGGCAAAAACAAAGTATGAACAGTTTAGCATTTGGTTTACATAATTGCTTGTAGGGGGGATAAAAATGAAACGAAAGTGACATTTATTAAATACTCAAAGGCTCTTTTTAACTGCTTTATGTATGTTATTATCGTTAATTCATTTTTGAAGTCACAAATCAGTGCCTTATATTGTTATATAAGTAAGTAGAACGGAGGTGAGGAATAAATGAACTTCGTACTGTGGATTGCCACTGGATTACTCGCTTTAATAGCCTTAATCGGAGGTATCAGCAAGACATTCATGTCCAAAGAGAAGCTAGCTCAGTCTCCTGGCGGCGGATGGGTTTTAGATTTTAACGTTGTCTTTCTAAGGTTTCTTGGAGTTCTTGAAATCTTGGCAGCATTAGGTTTAATCTTACCCGCTGTAGTTGACATCTTTCCAATCTTAGTGCCGGTGACTGCCGTTTGTTGGGTGTTATTGATGATCGGAGCGATAATTACCCACCTTCGCCACGGGGATGCCAAACCAGTGGTAGCAAATATAATCTATCTTTTGCTGGCAGTATATTGCATGGGGGCGTTTCGGTCCCATGTCCTTTTCAGGATAATATTACAGCGCACTATCTTCTGAGATAATATGGAAAAATTTATTCTTAACAAAGTGGCACTTTCTGCTAACTATTGAAAATTAACTTGAATGCCAGGAATATACATCATGATCATTGGATAAACGGTATACTAACTTTTGTATAAAGGACTCATTGGTTGACTGCACAATATTGCCAAACAACATTAATTTGGGAAAATATAAAGGAGCTGAGGATAGGTGAATGAACTGACTTGTATTATCATTGGAGGTGGCCATACAGGACTTGCTGCGCTAAAAGCGATAAAGTCTACCACCCAGTCTATGATGAATGGACGGAAGATTAGGTTTATTCTCTTGGACAGACAGCCTGGCCATGTGCGCAAAGTGATGATGTTCCGTCCAGCTGTTAGTGAGGAGGAGATTATGGTTCCTTGGACACATTATTTTTCAGAAGGGGTCGATTTCGTCCAAGGTACAGTTACGTCTGTGGATTATGAGAAAAAGCGAATTCGATATACGGATGTACAAGGAAACGGTATCCTAGTTCCTTATCACCTTTTAATCGTTGCAGTCGGTAGCATCGTTCGTCGACCGAATTCCAGTCAGGGCGGTATCGCCTTGACAGATCCACAAGCTGCGGCAAACATCCGAGAGTACTGGCGCCAAAATCTGTGGAAAGCTGTCGATGAGACGGTTCCTGAAAAACGAAAACGACTGATGACAATTGCGGTTGCAGGAGCGGGAATCAGTGGCATTGAGACATCCGCTGAGCTGGCGTTAGCCATGCGGAAGGAAGCATCGGCGTTAAGATTAAACCCGTCTGATATCGCTGTCTATTTGCTGAATGCAAAGGAATATTTGTTCCCTGAGGGACCATATAAGGTTGGAAGAAAATTGAATCTTATGCTTAGCGAATGTGGTGTGACTGTGTTACACAACTGTAAGGCGATAAGGGAGGAAGCGGGTGTAGTGAGGTTGAGTAATGGCGATAGTTTGGAAGTAGGCCAATGTATATGGACAATCGGTCTTATGCCGAATCCGATCCTTCGCAGTATGGGCTTGCCTCTTTCTCCTGATGGTCAGGTACTGGTAGATGAAAGTTATCGCGTCCAAGGGGTACCGGACGTATATAGCATTGGCGATTGTGCAAAAATAGTAGATCCGAGTACTAGTAAGTCTGATCAGATGACATGTAAAGAAGGTGGAATGCAGGCACGCAGATTGGGGGATATTGTGCTGGCTGACTTAGAGGGCCGTCCTGCGCCGATTCACAAATCCATGATGGATGTTTACGGGATTGGCTTAGGTAAAGATCGTGGGTTGGTGTGGGCACGAAAATGGGGACTTGATATTATCATAACTGGAAAGCTTGCGTGGAAGCTCAAGAAGGTGTCATGGGATTCAGCTAGTTTTCTTTGATGAATTAGAAGCCATTAAAAAACAACTCGGAGAAGGAGAGGCAGGAATGGAGGAACTGTATAATCAATATGGAACACTGTTGTTCACGTTAGCATATCAATTGACAGGCTCTGCCGAAGATGCGGAAGATGCAGTGCAAGAGGTATTTGTTAAGGCATATGACATACATCCTGAAGGTTTAGAGAAACCTAAGGCTTATTTGTGTAAAATGGTAACAAACCACTGTCTCAATCTTCAAAAATCAGCACGAAAGAGGCGGGAAGTGTACGTAGGTCCATGGCTACCCGAACCAATTGGGACACCAGAGAAGGATACAATCGAAACAACAGTCATGAATCGAGAATTGCTGTCATACGCTATGCTCGTGTTATTGGAGAGGCTGACCCCGATAGAGCGAACTGTTTTTATACTGCGTGAAGCGCTGTGTTTTGATTATCCTAAAATAGCTAAAATTCTTGATAAGCAAGAGGCTAATTGCCGGAAGCTGATGAGCCGAGCGAAAAGCAAAATGGGAATTTTCTATGATGAGCAAGTAACGACCAAGATGGAAGATTTGGAATGGATTAACCGGTTCATCAAATCTCTTGAGCAAGGGGATGTTGATATTGTGCTGTCTCTCCTAAGTGAAGATGTTATGCTTGTCTCTGACGGAGGCGGAAAAGTAACGTCCTTCAAGCACCCGATACAATCGCGCAATTATGTTGCTCGAATTCTAGCCAGCGCATTCGAAAGCATAAAGCCCTATTATCAGGAAAATCTTCAATTTGAAGTTGCTCCTGTGAACGGTGAGATGGGTATATTACTCCGTTCAAAGGACGAAACCGTTGCAACTATATTTGTAGAGCTTCGGGATGGAAAACTTACTAGAGTCTACATTGTACGAAACCCCGATAAACTTAAACGAGTTTAGATAACGAACATAGACCATGGGAAATTTTAAAGTTATTCTATAGCTTTAATAGAATAAATAAAAAGGAACTTCTAAAAATGGAAGTTCCCTTAACTTTGCGGTGTCATAGAGTTTAGAACCGCACCATCTTAAACATGGAAGAAGGAAAACTGGAAGATGGAGAAATCGTGTTTTTAAATAGTTTGACAGTTTCTTTTAGTTAATCTTCTACATTACTTACATTCAATTGAGTATAATGTTCAATCAGTAATTCACGAAATTGTTGTGCTGCAAGTGATAGATATCGATCATCTTTCCATGACAAATAATAAATTCTTTCAGAAATTGGATTCTTAATATGCACAACAGTTGTTAATTTGCTTTTTTCCACTAATGATTTAGGTACTATACTGATACCAAGTTTGGATGCAACTAAATTATTGATAATTTGATAATCATCGGTTTCACATATGATATTTGGTTTGAACCCAGCTTTAAGACACAAATTTTCTACTGTTTCTCGAAATGGCTGTTTCTTTTTAAAGCTTATAAATGGTTCTTTTGCAGCCTCACTCAATTCGAGCGTTGTCATACTAGCAAATCGATGAGTTTTCGGTACAACAAGAACGATATCTTCTCTTTGAATAGGAACATTATGATACCCTTTATAATCAATTGGATGACATGTTATACAAAAGTCAATCTCACCATTTACTAGTAAATTTTCTTTCTCCTCTTGGGAAGAAGCATGGGAAATGTCAAAATTGATATCTGGATATTTTTCGGTGAATTGATTAATCACATTAGGAAAGTGGGGGATAAATGTCGTATCCAGTGATACTCTTCCTTGTTGTAATCCTGCTAAATCATCAACCTCTCTTCTTCCTTCCTCTAAAGCATTTAATGCAATATTTACTTTTTTTAAAAATGCTTCACCATACTGATTTAATCGAATTTGTCTTCCTTCACGATTAAAAAGCGGCACCCCAATATCTTTTTCCAATTTGGCAATTGTCTGACTTAATGCAGGTTGCGTTATATGAAGCTCTTGTGATGCTTTTGTCATATGTCTAATCTCTGCTACCTTTTGAAAGTATTTTAATTGAAGTAAATCCATTATTAAACTCCCCTCTAATTAATAACTAAATACTTATCAATATATAACTAAATATACATTTTTATTTATGATATATCAACTTTATACTGGAATTAAGCAAGAGGATTGGAGGTGACAGACAGTGCGGCATATGATTTCACATAAACAAAAAACACCAAAAAATATTCAAGAGAGACGTTTAATTCAACTAATTTGCATTATGATCCCTTTTTCAGCCATGAATATCATGATGTTCAATGTTGCATTATCTGATATATCTGAAGAGCTAAACGTTAGTTTAAGCTCAACAAGCTGGATCGTGACCATTTTCGGAATTGTTTATGCCATCGGAGCTTTAGTCTACGGTAAATTGGCAGATTTATTTGGTATTAGAACTCTTGCATTATTCGGAGTCATAATTTTTTCAATCGGTTCTGTTATTGGGCTTGTTTCGCAAGATTTTTACGTGTTAATTATAAGTCGGATGTTACAAGGTATTGGAGCATCATCTATTCCAACCTTATCGATGCTTATTCCAGTGCGATTCGTACAAAAGGAACGTCGAGGGCGAGCACTTGGAATAGTGGCGTCGACGTTAGCATTTTCAAGTGCGGTTGGACCTATTATTGGTGGATTTATTGTGGGTATTGGGCATTGGAAAGCACTATTTTTATTCTCATTAGCGATTGTTGTTACCTTACCCTTTGGTTACAAGTGGTTGCCTAAAGAGAATCTGAGAAAGGCAGAACAATTCAATTACACTGGTGTTGTTCTTCTCACTATTACAATAGTAAGTTTCATGCTTTCCATTACCTTACTCAACTTACTACTTTTACTGACAAGTATAGTTACATTACTTGTGTTTATAATCCAACAAAATAAATCATTAATACCATTGATTCCCTTAACATTATTTCGAAATCGCGATTATCGACGTGGACTGATCATGGGTGGAATTAATGCAGCGGTTAATTTTGGTGTTTTATTAATCACACCATTACTTTTTAGCCAGGCTTATCATTTGAATGAAACATGGGTTGGATTGCTACTTTTCCCTGGAGCTATTAGTGCAGCTTTTTTAGGTTATATTGGAGGAAAACTAATTGACTACAAAGGAAATCGGTTTGTGATGTCTTTTGCCATAAGCTTGATTAGTGTAGGCCTTATTGCTTTATCTACTATTTCTGGATATTCAATTATAGGTGTATCATTTTTCCTCATTTTCACAGGTGTGGGCTATATTTTTATGCAACCAACATTAGTAAACTGGGTTTCCAGCACACTTGAAAGTGATGAGTCAGGGATTGGAATGGGAGTGTATAGTTTAAATAACTTCTTATCTACAGCTATAAGTGGTGCAATAGCTTCTACAATGCTAGATCATATAAGTCAAGTTCCTATAAATCCTTTCGGAGCACATGGGATTTCAGGAGTATATAGTAATGTGTATTTCTTCTTGTTTATATTGACATTAATGAACTTAGTTTTGCTTTATCAGTGGATGTACCGTTTTCGAAACAAAGAAATTTGAAAGGAGGAGTTATACATGAGCAAACAAATGAAGGCAGCTGTGTTCAACCAATTTGGGGGTGCCGAGATAATGGAAATTAAACGGGTACCAGTACCGAATCTAGAAAAGAACCAAATTCGTATAAAAGTAATGGCAGCAGGGCTACAACCTGTGGATGTGAAAATTAGAAGTGGATTTTTTAAGGATATGGTTATCGACTCACCTCAGCTGCTCGGGAATGAGTTTTCAGGTATTGTAGTAGAGGTTGGATCCGATGTAATTTCTGTATCAAAAGGGGATCATGTGATTGGTTGGACAACACTTTCTGCTCATGCAGAGTACGTCGTAATTAATGCAAACCAAGTCGTCAAAAAACCAAGCCATATGAGTTGGGAAGAAGCAGGAGCACTTTCTGCTTCCGGTCAAACTGCACTTATGGCACTTGATGGCATTCATATTTCAAATGGAGATACATTACTCATTCACGCAGCTGCAGGTGGTGTTGGAACAATGGCTGTTCAACTTGCTAGATCGAGAGGAATAAAAGTAATTGGCACTTCGAGTGAAGCCAATCATGACTATTTGCGTAGGCTGGGTGCTATTCCAATCAAATATGGAGATGATTTAGTTGATAATGTAAAAAAGTTAGTCCCAGAAGGAGTAGATGCTGCACTTGACGCTGCGGGACCTGAAGCGTTATATGCTTCGATAAAATTAGTGTCATCGAATGATCGAATTATTACTACAGCTTCACGCCATCTTATCGAAAAAACAGGAGTGAAAACAGTTGTAGGTGAACGAACACAAGCGCGACTTTATCAATTAACACAATTAGTTGAAGAAGGACTACTTCAAGTCTATGTCCGAAAAGCTTTTGACCTTGAGGATGCGGTTGAAGCGCATCGGGAAGTGGAAACAGGGCATGGCCATGGCAAAGTCGTTTTTACGATAAATCAATAACTATCTTCTAAAGGAGGACATTAAAATGATTAAAATCGCTATTATAATTGGATCAACTAGACCGGGGAGAAAAGGTGAACAAGTGGCAGAATGGGTATATAATCTTGCACAGCAACGGAGTGATGCACTGTTCAAGTTAGTGGATGTAGCAGATTATCAGCTGCCATTACTAGATGAATCAAAGGCAGCTATATTTGGACAATATAGTAAATCACATACAAAAAGATGGTCAAAAGCAATTGAAGATTGTGATGGATTTATATTTGTGACTCCAGAATACAATCACGCAACATCTGGTGCATTAAAAAATGCGATTGATTACTTGTATAATGAGTGGAATCACAAGGCTGCAGGCTTCATCAGTTACGGTGGGAATGGTGGTGTCAGAGCTGTAGAAAACTTAAGATTAATTATGGGAGGACTCATGGTTGCAGATGTTAGAACCCAAGTGGCACTATCACTAATTAATGATTTTGAAAATTTTAACGAACTTAAACCAACCAGTTACCAAATAGATGCTTTACATGAATTAATCGATGAGGTGATCAAATGGAGTAATGCGTTAAAAACGCTTAGGGCTTAACTGATTATGATTAAAATTAAATCTTTCTAGTAAAAAATATATTCCATTGTCACGGGGAACAACTGTAACAGGTTTATTTGGAATTTTACACTGGGTTTAAATGGAGTTATTGGGCTCCACATCCATCAACTAAAAAGAGGATAACCCTGTTTAATTTAGGGTTATCTTCTGATAGCCAACTATCTTATTTAATATTTTTCATTTCTGATCTAACTTTAATTCTAATAATAAAAACTGCTTGGTTTCATCTGGGCCAGTTAATTTGAGGTATAAATAATCATCGTGGTAAATATTAATCGTGAATTTTAAAAAAGGGCAACATTTCTTTTCTAAGGGAATCCAAATAACTAAATCTGACAAAAGGTGTTCTTTTCCCTCCAACACGAAGGTATACCCATCCTCTAATTCTTCAATTTTCACTAGCTCTTTGAAAATTTTTCCTCTTAATTCTTCATATAACATTTTCTCCTCATTAGAAAAACATAATTTTTGACATGCAATTTTAGCCTGAGCCATTCTTTTTCCCTCCAAAACAAGTAGTTAAATTTTATGAAATAAGTTCCATGTTAAAATCAAAATATCACTTCAAGTTAACTTTAAGTCAATAGATAATATTGAAAACTGGGTACAAGTATGTTGATTACTTTTAATGTCAGCATCAATTAGATACTTATGTCTTTGATTATTTCTTGACCTATTAGGCTAGCATGCGTCATTATTGTTCGCACCCTGAAAAAGGTTTGATGACATAAAATTCGTGTTAGAATATGTTTAATCAATTAAAGTTAACTTTAAGTTAGGGGAGAGAATTTATGCTTTCAATTGGACAAGTTGCAGAAAAAGTAGGAGTAAATACTTCAGCTTTGCGTTATTACGAACAAATTGGGTTAATACCAAATGCAAATCGAGTAAATGGAAAAAGAGAGTATTCATCTGAAATTATCGGTAGGATACAGGTAATTAAGTTAGCGCAAAGCGCAGGGTTTCAAATTGACGAGATAAAGATTTTATTAGAAGGTTTTGATTCAAACATTAGTCCATCTGAACGATGGAAGGCAATGGCTACTAAGAAAAAGAGTGAATTGCAAGATAAAATCAATCAATTGAAGGTTATGCAATCAGTTCTAGATAATAGTCTGAAATGTAGTTGTTTGTCTTGGGAAGAATGTTTCAAAAATATCGAAATTCCAGCAAAAAAAGTATAAGAAGATCACTATGTTTACATCTATTGTATTATTCTATTTGCAGGATTAATTGAATTTGGGGAGGGTATTTAATATGGTTATGGTTGAGACAGGGTAAACCTTTTTACTTGGGACTAGGTGGAGGAGTGTTTATTATTCTTTCTGTATTGTGGGGATGGGGAATAAAAAAACTCCGGGGTAATATGATTGGATTGGTGCTGGTATTTGTCTTTTAGGAGTCTCTGGATGTTATTAGTACCTCGTCATTAAAGCATCGTACCATATTTTTGACGGGCCTACAATCATTGACTTTAGAAAAGAGTTGAGTTAAATATTTTCTTGAAAATTATAGCTCCAATACCTATTAATATATTACATGTAGATATCCCCTTCCCATGACCCCCTTTATCGTTTACCAAACGCCATGAGAATAAGTCGAATGTGTTAAGGATTAAAGTAGATATACCACCGAATGCGACGGTTCATTAATCTTTGGAGTGTAATTTATTCTGCTCGTAATAATCTTCCCAGAGGGGTCCGATGTACTCTTCTAATGCTTTTACGATTTCATGTCTTCTGCTTTCTTCGATATTTTCAATGTCATCTAAGATTTGATTCCTTATTCGGATGAGCACAAATAAAGGAGGCAGTGTAGCTTCGCGGAGAGCCTTTATTAGATGTTTTTCTTGTGGCGTAATATTCATACCTGGATCTTCCCTTTCTTTTCAAGTTAACCTTATTATAATTCTCTAGAGATGGAAGTACAAGATTCCCGTGCTCTTTGTGTGTGTTATGATTAAAACATTTTTTGAGCGCAATAAACAAGTGTAATATATTCAAGAACAATTTCCTTTATTACAACAAGAATGCTATTGAAATCGCTCATACTATCAAAACGAGAGATATTTATTAGAAGGATGTGTGTTAGAGAAATGTAAAATTGAACGGGAATATTGTGAGCGCAAAGGTGTTAGTTTGGGGATGGTAAAAGAGGAAGAGGTTGATAAGACCACGACGAGAAATATTAGCTATATCTGACTGTTGAATACTCAGTGATCTATTCTACACTAATTTTCGAAAAAAAAACCTTAAAGAAAAGTGGCCTTCTTCATTGGGTAAAATTATATATTTATTTCAGGAGGGATACTGACAAAACAAGTGATTATGGTATGCCGCTAGTGCAAAACTACAGGAAAAGAATCCATTTTGATCATTATTTTTCCTAAATGGATTCTTTTCACTTATCGTAAAGTATAGGTTTGTTAGGTATTTTTAATCAAACTTTATTTGAATGTTAGAATGAGCTGGTATTATTCCAAACCATCCTTTCATTCTTTCCTCAATTTCTACTTGCCTGTTTCTTTTGCTTTCTTTGTTTTTACTTAGCATCGGCCTTTGTTAACTTTACACACCAAAAAGGCATTAATCTTTCTATAACGTAGACAGAAAGTTTTATATTGATTGCAACGTAGGTCTGATGACAATCTCGTTTACGTTGGCATCATCAGGCTGATTGATTGCATATGCAATAGCCTGTGAGACAGCGGATGGGGAAAGACTTGGATAGTCTGAATACTCCTCTAACACACCAGTCGCCGTCAATCCCGGTGAGATGATGGTGGACCGAATCCCAGAATCCGTTGATTCTTCCTGACGCAGCCCTTCCGAGATTGCGCGGACAGCAGACTTGCTTGCGCTGTATACAGCAGTTGTCGGGATAATCCTATGTCCCATCACTGAAGATATGTTGATAATATGTCCTGATTTTTGATTCCTCATTGTGGGTAATACTGCAGCAATGCCGTTAAGAACTCCCTTGATATTTACATCAATAGTTTGCATCCATTCGTTCATTTTCAGTTCATGTAAATGAGAATTCAACTGAACACCCGCATTATTGATAAGAACATCAATATGTCCAAAATTTTCTAGTGTAAACTGTGCCAATCTTTGCATGTCTTCAGCATTAGTTACATCTGTCTGCATATAAACTGCGTTACCACCCTCTTGGAGAATGTTGTCTACTATGGTTCTCAATCGAGCCTCTCTTCTTGCTGCCAACACCAGACTTGCTCCATGATGAGCTAAGAACTTGGCAGTGGCTTCTCCAATTCCACTGGATGCCCCTGTAATAATAACGACCTTAGATTGTATGTTTTCCATATCTATCGCTCCTTATATAAATTTTTTGTACCTTTCAACAGTTATTTGAACAAATGTTGATTATCAGACTGTTGTTGAGTATTATTATAAAGAGAATAGGGATAAATTCAATCGCTAATATACGTGCTTTTGTACTATATACAACAAACGGATGAATATTGTTGATTAACGAAAGGAGACAATAACAAATGGAAACCAAAACAGATAGACGAATTCTTAGGACGAAAAAAGCTATTAATGAAGCATTTTTGGAATTGCTTACGGAAAAAGATTTTGATCGAATTACCATTAATGACATTTCCGAACGTGCTAATGTCAATCGCGGGACTTTTTATCTTCATTATATGGATAAGTATGATTTGTTAGATCATAGTATCGATGATCATTTGAACAGAATGATTCACTCTTGTACCTTTACCAAGTTTACAGAGGAAAAACTGGAGCAGACTGAGGCAATTGAGGCGCTCAAGTCCTTGTTTATTTATGTTGAGGAAAATTTCGCATTCTTCTCTTCCATGTTATCCAATAAAAAAACTTCCACATTTCGGGAACGGATGATGGCATTGCTTTCGTCTGGTATGCAGAAGAAAATGCATATGCAGGGCATCAATCAGAACGTAGATAAGGAATTTATTGTACAATTTATGACCACAGCATTTGTCGGAACTGTGGAGAACTGGATACTGAATCACATGCCGCAGCCTCCTCAATGGATGGCAGAGCAAATATGGACATTATTTGAACGGAATGGTTGTAAATAACTTAAACAATATTGTTTTGGTGAAGAAGATTAAGCATGAAGGAGGAAGGCAGTTCAACAATCGATTATGGAACAACAAAGTTAGAAAATAATCACACTTTTTTATAAAAACTAAATTGAAATATGTTGGAAGAGAATCTATTTTAAACAAACATTTTTCAAAATGGGTTCTTTCTATACTACATACTAAACGGGAGGCGTAAAATGATCCATTATCCATTCTTAGAAAAAGGGATGACGATAGGAGTAACTGCACCATCATCGGGAGTACCAAGTGAATTGCATGAATTGCTTAATTCGGCGTTTAAAAGTATGGAAAAGAAGGGTTTCCATATTAAGTGTGGTGAAACTCCTTGGACTCAAGATAAGGCAAAGTCTGCATCAGCAAAAAAACGTGCAGAAGAGTTTAATGATATGATGATTAACGAAGATATTAACCTTATTATTCCTCCATGGGGTGGAGAACTACTTATTGAGACACTTGAATATATCGATTTTAGAAATATACAGAACAAATGGGTCTTGGGCTATTCTGATATTAGTTTACTATTGTTAGCTATTACATTAAATACAGGTATAGCTACTGCTCATGGAACAAATTTAGTAGATCTAAGAGGGGATTATTCTGATGATACGACTGCAATGTGGCAATCTGTTTTATCCACCAAAAAAGGCGAATCAATTCTCCAACATTCATCAGAAAAATATCAAAAGGAATGGCAATTTGATAAACCTACTCCTCATATTTTCTATCTAACAGAGAATACTTACTGGAAGTCAACTGCAAATCATAAAGTTAAGGTTCGGGGAAGATTACTTGGTGGATGTATTGATACGATAAGACATTTAATTGGCACACCATACGGGGATGTACAGTATTTTAAAAATAACTATATTGCAGGAGACTCTGTCATATGGTTTCTCGAAAATTGTGAGTTATCGACCACTGACTTACGTAGGACTCTAATACAAATGAAATTGGCTGGTTGGTTTAATAATTGTAATAGTATTATGTTTGGAAGGAGTTCAGCTAATACACCTGTCACAAATTATACAGTGGAAGATGTTTATAAAGAGCTTTCTGAAGAACTCCAAATTCCTATCCTATACGATATAGATTGTGGTCATGTACCACCACAGATTACTTTTATAAATGGAGCGTCCGCTGAAATAGAAGTCGATAATGGAAGAGGCACAGTATTACAAACGTTTAACTAAAAGAGTATACATCTGAAAAGAGGAATCCATGGTGGAAAAGCATGAGGGGATATACATGATAAATAAAGAACATAATGTGCATGTTTTTTGCTGACTACCAATCATTTTTGGTCGGGGCGTCTATGTAGCATTCTCTTTTACTTTACTATATAAAGTAGGCAAGATATATGGACTTACTATAATTAAAATATTCTCTTTTACAATAGTAAAAAACTCAGTAAATATCAAGCTTCATAGGAAAGTTGTCTAAGGCAGTTAAATAGGACTTTGCACCTGTTTTTTTATAAAGATTAGAAAGGAAATAATATTGATTGTTTAACAATTAACGAAATTCGGGTATAATATAAATAGAAGGTCATACAATAATAAAAACCGTCTGGTGCTGGTACACCAAACGGTTAGTGCATAGCCCTTAAGGGGGCGACTCGCAAAAGACAGAAAAATAACCATCCTAAATGCTTGTCAGGCTATGGATGGTTATTTTTTTTGATGAAATGACAGTATAGCTACAATTAGTGTTGCGAAAGAGATCATCAAGAAAATGGTTTCGAATACCGTCATACGCTCACCCCCTTTCTTTAAAGGGAATGAGCCACCACCCATAAAAGCCATATGCACTTATCTCTATTATAACATTCAATAAAGTTTAATAGATATTTTCGACAAGGTTTTTATACTATACGCTAAACACATTCATAACAATTGCATAACCTATTTTTTATATAAAAAATTTATAAAAATCGACTTCTTCTTTCACTAAAGCTCCTTTTACTTTTAGAGAGTCGACCTTCTAATTTACCCAACTTAACCGAAAAAATCGACCAATTACTATTGGTCGATTATGGTACTGAATTATCTCTAAATGGAAGCAAAAGCTCCTATCCACTAAAAGAAACTATTACTTAGTGATTAAATAAGTTTTCCCATCACGTTGTTCTATTTTTCTTTCTTTCATTAATTTACCAAGAGCGCGTTTGAATGCTGCTTTACTTATATGAAAGGTGCCCCGAATATCTTCAGGGTCACTTTTGTCGGAAAACGGAATAACGCCATTGCCTTCCTCTAATCGTGCCAATATCATATCAGCATCTTCATCCATACTGTGTTGTTTCAAAGGTCTGAGCGATACATTTAATGTGCCATCATGTTTCACTTCAATGACGCGACCTTCCACGCGTTCGCCTAAACGTGGTTCTT
Organism: Gracilibacillus dipsosauri; assembly: GCF_003176895.1. Lineage (GTDB taxonomy): Bacteria > Bacillota > Bacilli > Bacillales > Amphibacillaceae > Gracilibacillus > Gracilibacillus dipsosauri. The sequence continues at coordinate 173,878 of NZ_QGTD01000001.1, read as the reverse complement.
CTTTTCGTTCAGTGTGATGGATAAATCCACGATAGCCTTCGTCCGTTATACATGCAGCTCCTTCTCTGTCTGTACGATAGATGCGACCACTGATGGCTGTGTTCAATAGATCATCGGGTGCTGATTCGAATACTCTTTCAAGAATTCCTTCTGTTGCAGGGAGCGCAAGAAGGCGTCCTTTCCGATCTTTACCTAATGAAACATATAGTTCATCACCGATCATGGGCCATACGTTTTCGAACAATGGCAAATCATCTTTTGATACAAGGATTTCTTTTGAAGTACCAATGTTAACAAATACACCTAAGTGTGGTAAGACTTCAACGACTTCAGCCCAGCCGTACGTATCAATTTGAATAGTTGGTAATTGTGTCGTTGCAACCGTTTGTCCTTTTTTATCTTGGTAAAGAAAAACATCAACAGATTGCTCAGCCTCAAATTCTGAGTCCGTTTCATTATGGTGAAGGAGTATGTCGTTTTCTAAAACATAACCAGTTTCAATTTTTCGTAGTACCTCGAGTGTTTGGATCGTACCTATTTGCTTATCCATATTAAGACCTTCTTTCTTCTTTTATTTATATGTATTGGAAAAGGGGCACTCTTACTATAAGAGTACCCCTTTGATTGATAAAGCAACACATAAGATTTATGATTATTTTTATATCCCGATAAATTCGGGTGGGAAATTTCATTAATAGAATTTCACTTTACCGCGGTAAATATTCCACTGGGATTTTCTAACTTAAGCAACGTAAGCCCTACCTGCTCTTACGTCCTTGCGACCCCTTAGTCGCGCCAGTGTGAATAAGCATCTTCAAAAATATTAGTAGAATGCCAGCTACACTTATTTGTTACTTTAGTTTGTTAACCTTACTATAATCTCATAAATGAAGGAGAATGTCAACAACTACTCTCCAAAAGATAACTTAATAGAGCAGCATCGATATTAATTCTTTTATGTATGAAAAAGGATAGCGTCCTCCCCTCCATACACCTTTTAAACTTACCAGACAAACTTGGAAGGCGGAACATTATAATATTTTTTAAAAGCTTTAGAAAAACTGTATGGATCTGGGTAGCCAAGCATACTTGCAATTTCCTTTATCGAATATTGTTTGCTGTACAATAATTCTCGAGCCCTGTTCATTTTCAATTGATAAATGTAGCGCCCAGGTGTTATACCAAGAGCATTCTTAAAATAAGAGATAAAATACTTCTCCGACATACCTGATACGATAGCGAGCTCGCCTACTGATAGTGATTGGTGGAGGTGTTCATGGGCAAAATTAAATACGGGCTGAAGTTTATCTAAATACTTGGTCAGCTTCTGCTTGGTGGTATCTTGTATAAATTCCCCTCGATACTGGTTACAACCATAAAGTTCCATAATCTTTGCGATTAGAATCGTTAAACACCCTTTTAAACGAATCTGTGACATAGGGACATTTTGTTTATATTGGTCATATGTATCTAAAAAAAGATGATATTCCGCTTTAATAATCGCACTATCCAGAATGCCTGACAGTTGAAAATTGTCGAGGATTCGGAGGTGATTACCAAGGCTAAGGTCAAAGTGTGTAAAAATAAATTTGCAACTGGTACGGAGAGTAGTGGCCGTATAGGCTATCTTTGGACTGAAAAGAATTAAATCCCCTTCGGAAGCAACATATACCTCTTCTTGTATACGAATTTCTATTTGTCCTTTTTGAATGCACCATAAGTCATAATCCTTATATTGTCTTCTCTCCATCCAACTATTCGGATGTTCCACTTCACTACAAGAATTTATTCGAAGCGTGACGAGTTCTGAAAGTTCGTTAAAAATATCTAAACTATCCATCGACTAGTTCATTCCCATACTTTTAGACATATTTATGTGTGTTCATTATATCATAGCAATTTTCAACAGATATATAATATGACTATTTGACATGAAGTGCTAACTTTCTTGCATTTTATTTATAGCTTCTTGTTTCTATAATTGTAGATAGCTTAATTTATGGAGGAAAATGATGAATACGAGATTATTTCAAAATCACATTGTACGTAAAGAAATCCCACTTGAACCTATCTGGGATTTTCATACCCTGAATGCCGAGGAGGAAAAACAGGAAAAATTCCAAATGATTGTACCAGGTTGTTGGGAAAGTAATCCAAAGCTTTCCTCTTATAAAGGAAAAGCGCTGTATTCTAAAAAAGTATTTTTTGGCGGTAATGTCCGTTTGGTATTTAAAGGAGTGAGCCATACGGCACATGTTTATTTAGACAAGAAGGAAGTTTCCTACCATTATAATGCGTATACCGAATTTAGCGTTATATTAGAAGATATTCCTTATGGTGAGCATTTACTGGAGGTTAAGGTGGACAATACTTTTCATGAGGAGTCTGCTCTACATGTAAGAAATGATTATTATTCTTACGGTGGGATTACCCGTCCGGTAGTGATGGAAGCGATAGATGACATGTTTATTAGACATATTCATTTTATTCCATATAAAGAAAATGGAAAATGGTACGCGACCATTAGTGCTTTTGTAAATAATCTATCCAGTGAGGAAAAGATGGTAACCCTGAAAATTAAGATAAACGATGAGGAGGTTTCTTTTAATGATAAAGCACTCCCTCCTCATACGGAAACACGAATGGAGAATTCGTATGAGTTTCGTTCGGCAATTCCTTATACCTTGGAAAATCCTAAATTGTATAGGATGGAAGCTAAGCTATTGTACAATGAGAAAGAAGTAGATGATCTAATAGACAGAGTAGGCTTTCGAGAAATAAAAGTCAGCGGAAAGGATATTCTGATTAATGGGGAAAAAGTTATCATCAAAGGAGTAAATCGTCATGAAGACTATGCGGAATTTGGATGTGCAATACCTATTGAAGCAATGTACCATGATATCGAATTGATCAAGTCATTAGGGGCAAATTGCGTTCGTACTAGTCATTATCCTAATGATGAGCGTTTCTTAGATCTATGTGATGAAAATGGGATACTAGTATGGGAAGAGTCTCATGCAAGAGGACTGAATGAAGAGCAAATGAGACACAAAAACTTTGAAAAGCAAAGTTTGGATTGTATTAGGGAAATGATTGAAAACCATATCAATCATCCATGTATCTATGTATGGGGAATTCTTAATGAATGTGTGAGCAATACAGAGTTTGGAAGGTCCTGCTATGCCAAGCAATTTAACTATATTAAGCGCTTGGATTCTAGTCGTCCCGTATCCTTTGCCAGTCTTGAAGGAAATGTAGGCTCAGATTTGTGCCTGGATTTAGTAGATATTGTATCTTTTAATATCTATCCGGGCTGGTATCATCATACACCAGTAAAGGATTCTTTGAAAAATATTAAAGATTTTGTTAATCGTACAGGTGGAGCAGATAAACCATTACTGATTAGTGAAATAGGAGCAGGCGCAATCTATGGTCATAGGAGCAATAATCAGGATAAGTGGACGGAAGAATACCAGCAGTATGCTTTATCGGAACAAGTATCTTCCATTTTAGCCGATGAGGATTTAAGTGGTGTGATTATCTGGCAGTATGCAGATTGCAGGGTAGATCCGGGCTGGTTTCATGGAAGGCCTAAAACTCAGAATAATAAGGGATTAGTAGATATTTATCGAAGACAAAAACTTGCTTATAATACTGTAAAAGAAATCTTCCATTCTACTCTATATTAATTGATGTATAGAAAAAAAGCCCGTTATTATCAGGACTTTTTCACAAATCAATATTAGATCGTTTGTGGAAATAGTATGCTTGAGTAGACGAGGAGCTTGCTTCGTTCAGAAAATGACTTAAATAAAATGCGCAAATCTATCTTTATTAATCTTCTAGTTTCACATTCTAAAAAAGGGAGTATGTTCTATTTTTTCATTAATTATTGGTACTTAAAACTTTTAGTAAAAGCTCGACTCCAACTGGATAGATAATAATGTAATATAAAAATGAATGGTCTTTGACAAAACATCTATCCATTATTGTAGACTAAAGAAAATTATAGTTACCTGAGGAAAGGAAGATGAGAATTGGTGAGTAAGCAAGAAGTGCAAAGACAGCTTTTGTTTATAGTGACTGTTCGTTTTCAAACTTTCCATGGTCTGGTCTAAGAGAGAAAGTATTTAAACTGATTTTTGGATGAACAAAACCCTTATCATATTGAAGATAGAAGAGTGGGAGAGAAAAGCATCGTTTTTTCTTCTGCTCTTTTTTTAATTGCATTAACGCCTCTTTTTACAAACCAGAAGAAAAATGTAATTCACTTAACAAAGCAACAAAAGTTGCAAGTCAACATCGACGGTTTTAAGAAAACATACTCACTACGTTTCATTATTTGCAAAAGTGTTTTATGGTTAGGTTTGACAATGGATGGGGGATGAACAAATCTTATGAAACTAGAAATCAAGGATCAAAATAACTTTATGTATAGTGTGATACGCTACGGAAAATATAATGGAGCAAAGGAACTAGCGTGGAAAATTAGAAAGCTAATTTTCCTATCTATAGGAAAATTTACTGATATAGCGACTGTTATAGTTGTGTCTTAAAATAAAGACATAGAAAGGTTGTGGTTTGTTTGCATAAAAAACATAGTCAATTAATTAATTTTCTAATGAACCAGGATCAAGAATATGTATCCACGGCCACACTTGCTGAGATATTAAATGTTACAGATCGCACCATTCGAAATTATATAAAGGAGATCAATGATAGCGGTACGGACATTATTATTACCTCATCTTCTCAAGGATATGCTATTAAAAATGACAATACCCGAATTGATCAAGAATGGTTTGTATCTGATGAAAAAGAACTGGAAGAAGCATTTTTGGAGTTTCAAATTATTCAGTTCCTGATGAATGAAAGCGAATATATTACCTACGATGAAATTGCGGACAGATTTTTTTATTCACCACAGACAATTCGTAGCCGCCTTCAAAAACTTACAATGAATATTCAGGCATTAGGTATTGATGTTGCGATAGATACGAAAGTGTTTAAAGGCATTAAATTGATTGGGACTGAATTGCAAAAAAGAGTGCTATTAGAAAGTTTCTTTTCTTCTATAACAGTAAAGAAGGAGGTGTACAAGGATTATGTAATAAATGGTTTCCGAACATGGGTAGATGTGAATATAATTGAGAGCATTTTCAAATTGGTCGATGAAATAAATATTAAATATCAGCTGAACCTAGAATTTTTGATGTACAAGAAAATGACCACTCAATTAATCATCATCATTCATCAAATAAACCTTGGTCATACGGTTTCTATTGAGGATACAGAATTGGATAATCTGACATCCTTTAGAGAGTATGAAGTTGCAGAAGCATTTCGGTCACGAATAAACAAATATGTAAATATGACGGATGACGAAATCATTTATTTTGTGAACTATTTAATATCGTTACAATTGGATCTAGATAATACACAGATAGGGAATAAGAATCATCAAATTATATCGAAAATAGAGGACATTTTACTTCAAGTAGAGCAAGTTTATCAAGTACCGACTTATTCACAGAAGCGTTTCAGGAATAACATTTCCAATCATATATATCGAATTATTTATCCTGCGTCACATAACTTGCTAATCTACAACCCGTTTGTAAAAGAGACAAAGTCAGAGTACTTCTATTCTTTTAGTATTGCATCTCATATCGCTTTAAAAATTGAAAAAGAGCTTCATGTGGAGATTCAAGACAGTGAAATTGCTTATTTAGCTTATCATATCCAGGTAATTCTCGATTCCCGAGATAAAAAGAAGATAAAAACAATTATTCTCTATAGTAGAAGCTATGAGCGTACGAAGATTCTCTCTTCCAGGGTAGCAACTTACTTTGATGAACTTGAAATTAGCAAAATAGAAAAGTTTTCTAAGGACTATGTTTTTGATAATTCCTATCTATATATTGGAATTAATTTAGCGTTTGAACCACAACAAATCAATGCAAAATTTATTATGATCCAAAGCGGCTTTCCAAGCAGTGATATAAAGAAAATCAGATTCTTTCTGGAAGCACAAAACTCAATTATTGAGCAGTCCTCTATTCACTGGATTAATGAAAGTAGCCCTGATGATGCTATTCATCATCTTCTATCTTTGGCCAATCAAGAGCATTTTTATGAGCCAATCATGAAAAGGGAAAGGATGTCTTATACCTCTATAGGTAATTTAGTGGCAATCCCGCACCCATATTTTGAGGTGAAAGAATATAAAGAGAGCGTGATTATTGGAATTAATAAGAAAGCGATCCAATGGGGAAAGGAACTTGTTCAGTTAATCATTATTTACATTCCAGCCTTAGATATTGAAAGAAATGAATTTGTTTTCACTGAGTTTTTTGAAAAAACCAAAAACATCGAAAACGTAAAAGGGCTTGTCCATACAACAACAAAAAAAGAATTTATTAGTAGATGGAATCAATTTTAAAAGAAAAAGGAGAGATTTGAATGTTAATGAATATGAAGGAACTATTAAAGGTAGCGTATAAACATAATTTTGCGGTAGGTTCTTTTAATGTTGCGAACAGTGAGTTTGTAAGAGTTGTAATCGAAGCTGCGGAAGAGAAAAATGCACCAGCCATTATCCAAATTCATCCGAACGAGATTGAGTTAGTTGGTGATGAATTTATAGCATATGTTAGAGAAAAATGCAGAAACACAAAAGTACCTATGGCTATTCACCTAGATCACGGTTCATCTGTAAAGGATGTTATGAGAGCTATCAGGAATGGTTACACCTCCGTAATGATTGATGCCTCACACGCTTCTTTTGAGGATAATATATCCATTACAAAAGAAGTTGTCAAAATTGCGCATGATGTGAACGTATCAGTAGAGGCTGAATTAGGAACAATCGGATCCAATGAAGGAAGCTCTGAGGGCGGTGCGGATGAAATATTATATACCGATCCAGAGGATGCAAAGAGGTTTGTTGAAGAAACAGGCATAGATACATTGGCTGTAGCCATTGGGACATCACATGGTCAATACAAACATGCTGGAAAACCGAAACTAAGGTTGGATTTGCTTGAGGAAATTAATCATAGGGTAGGCATTCCTCTTGTTCTTCATGGAGGAAGTGATAATAAAGATGAGGAGATTTCCCAAACCTATCTTCACGGTATAGCAAAGATTAATTTATCAACGGATATGAAAAGTGCTTTCTTCGGGGAGATGCGTCGTTTCCTTACGGAGCAACAGGAGGCTTATGAGCCTGATGTCATTATGCCAAGTGCCCGAAAAGCTGCCCAAAAAGTGGTAAAGCAAAAAATGGATCTATTTAACTCAACAAATAAAGCACATCTTTATTTTAGTTAATTGATTACTAGGAAGCTAGGAGGGAATATAATGAAACTCGTGGATATTATAACCCATGATAATATTATTTTAAATCTTGAAGGGGATAATCAAGCAGATGTTATTGATGAGTTAGTAGATAAACTAGCTAGTAATCAGCTTATAAATGACTCAGAGCAATTTAAAAAAGCAATTTACAAAAGAGAGAATGAAATTTCAACTGCTGTTGGATATGGTGTAGCCATCCCACATGCTAAAAGTAAATCTGTAAATAAGCCTACTATTGTAATGGGAAGGAAGCTACAAGGAATTGATTACGGTGGGCAGCATACAAATTTAATCTTTATGATTGCAGCACCGGAAAACGCATCAAATGAGCATTTGTCACTTTTGTCCAAGCTGTCGACTTTCTTAATGAATGAAATATTTAGAGCGAAGCTAGTTTTGGCTACATCTCAAGATGAAGTAATTAAAGTTATTCAGGAACAAGAAAAACAACAGGTAGCAGATAAAAAGGAAGAAACGGGATCTGGAAAATATTTAATTGGGATTACGGCATGTATGACAGGGATTGCCCATACGTATATGGCTGCGGAGTCATTGAAAGATGCTGCAAAAAGTCGTGGTATGAAAGTTAAAATTCAAACAAATGGTTCTAATGGTCCAGAGAATCGACTTACTGCAGCTGATATTCAAAACGCAGATGCCATCGTGGTAGCACACGATGTGCGGGTTGATACTTCTGTTTTACAAGGTAAGCAATTTGTAGATGTGCCTGTAAAAAAAGCAATCAATCAAGCTGATCAATTAATTGAGCAAGCCTTGTCCTATGATATAAAAGAAAATACTGTTGAGAAAAACGTAGTGGAAGAAGAGATGCAATCAGAACCAGAGGAAAAATCGGGGTTGAATTTTTATAAGCATATTATGAGTGGGGTTTCATACATGATTCCCTTCGTGGTTGTTGGTGGGATATTTATCGCTATTTCTTTCATGTTCGGTATTAATGCTTCAAATCCCGAGAGTGATCAATATAATGTAATCGCCGCTTTCTTTAGTCAGGCTGGCGGGGATGCAGCATTTGCATTAATGGTTCCCATTTTAGCCGGATTTATTGGGTACAGTATTGCAGACAAACAAGGTCTTGCCCCTGCGATGATTGGTGGGATGATGGCCAGCATAGGTGGGTCAGGGTTTCTTGGAGGAATGGTTGCTGGATTCGTAGGTGGTTTTGCGGCCAAGTTTATTAAAAAGTCTATGGCTAAGATACCGAAGTCTTTCCAAGGTTTAGTTTCAGTATTAATTGTTCCATTATTAAGTACATTAATTGTTGGCGTCTTTATGTTCTTTATATTAAATACGCCAATGTCCATGCTAAATGAATTTTTGGAAGGCTGGTTAAAAGGTCTCACTGGAATTAATGCGGCTATTTTAGGCGCTTTGTTAGCTGGTATGATGGCTTCTGATATGGGTGGGCCAATTAATAAGACGGCTTCGGCATTTGGTCTAGCAATGTTTGCTGCAAATATTTTTGAGCCATCTGCTGCCTTGATGGTCGGAGGAATGGTACCTCCAATTGGTATTGCACTGGCGACATCAATCTTTAAAAATAGATTTACCATTCAAGAAGTAGAAGCTGGAAAAGCTAGTTATGTATTAGGAGCAAGTTTTATTACCGAGGGTGCGATTCCTTTTGCTGCAGCGGATCCACTAAGGATAATTCCTGCGAATATAATCGGTGGTGCTGTAGGTGGTGCAGCGTGTATGGCATTGGATATTTCATTAAAGGCACCCCATGGTGGTATTTTTGTTATCCCAATCGCATGTAATAAACCATTGTTATACATTGGTTGTATACTTTTAGGTTCTTTAATAACCTGCTTCATAATAGGATTTATGAAAAAACCTTTATCTGATAAAGACAGGAACAACGCAAAGCAAATGGGTTCTATTATTTAACCTATTAAACTAGAAAAGCTTCCTTATGGAAATAACTCCTAAAATGTTAGACAAGGTAATTTCGTCAGGCAACTTGCTCAAAATGAGTTCGGTCTTGTACCGGACTCATTTTTAATTTCAACTTCATCCGTTTTTATTATTGTATTCCATGTATCTTTCAAATTCTTGTTTAAAATGCTCTATGACTATAAGAGTTACTGCACCATCATCGGGAGTACCAAGTGAATTGCTTAATTTAATCTAAGCAGGTCTCACCACTTTCCACTCGAATCTTGAATCGCAATATGTAAAAAATAGAGACCACACATGCTAGTCTAAACTAATACGCATGATCTCGCCATATGCTTTTTTTGATAGGCCATTTTGTTATTAAAGCCTGCTTCCTCCAGAGGCATCAATAACTTGGCCAGTGATCCATCGTGCTTCCTCAGATGCTATAAAAGCAACGATATCAGCAACATCGTCCGTGGTACCTACTCTAGAGAATGCAGAAAATGCCGCTGCTTGAGCAAGTCCTTCTGGTGTGGAGCGCATCTCCTTGTTCATATCAGTAGCCGTAATTCCCGGTGCCACTGCATTAACCGTAACACCCTTTGAAGCAAAATGTGGAGCTAATGCCAAAGTAAGTGTGTCAATAGCTCCTTTGGAAGCCGCATAAATGGTATTCATTGGTGCAGCAACACGTGTAAAGCCAGTAGAAATGTTAATGATTCGTCCACCATTCCGCAAAAACGGGCTAGCTGCTTGAGTAATAAAGTAAGGAGCCTTAAAGTTAACATTAATCGTATCGTCCACCGTTTCCGTTGGCGTTTCTTCAAACGACATGACTGGTGAAATACCTGCGTTATTAATTAAGATGTCCAAGTGCACAGTCCCTAATTCCATACGGGCCGCATCTTCAAATCCAGCCCAAAGCTTTTTTGCACCAGAAATACCAGAGGTTAAGTCAGCTTGTAGAGCCACAGCCTTTGCACCCAATGCCTTAATATCATCAACAACTTTCAATGCAGTATCTGTATTATTGGCGTAATGAATGCCTATAAACTCCGCTCCTCCAGCTGCTAACTTTTTGGCTATTTCAGCTCCTATCCCACGACTTGCCCCTGTGACCAAAGCAACTTTACCATTGAATCTTCCTTCGTTCGTCGACATATTATCTACTCCTTTTTCAATAGGTTTAATGCATAACCCATATTAAAGGGTAATAAGCATTCTGAATAGTACGATATTTTTGTATCGTTACGATAAAATGGTATATTAATAAGAGAGCACAACCGTTCCAACGCAGACATTTTTTTAAAAAGATTATTAATAGAGATAATATGAGAAATTTAGAGCAAAGGAAGAGGTGGAGTTTGATGATTGAATTAACAAGTGCTGATTTAACTTGCCCGATCACTACAGCACAGAAGGTATTGTCAGGTAAGTGGACTCTCATGATTATTTTTCATCTAAAAGACGGTCCTGTAAGATTCAACGAACTATTAAGAAGATTTGATGGCTTAACGCACTCCTCACTGACTAAGCAACTTAGGCAACTGGAAAACTTTCGAATTATTCACCGTGAGGTTTATAATCAAGTTCCTCCAAAAGTAGAATATTCTTTAACGGATTTAGGGAAGAAGCTCTATCCAACAATGAATGAGTTGACGGAATGGGGGAGCGAGTATATTGATAATTGCAAGGGAGTTGCAAGATAAATGAAGTTAGCATACTCTCATTACGCGCAGTATTTGGTCTGTCGTTCATGACTTATTTGAATGAAATGATGGACAGATAAGCTTGCGCTCAATAGAGAGTATGAAACAGTCAAAGTTACATCAAAATTGTGGTAAAAGACTGAAACATTTCTAATCTTTCAGTCTTTTATAAATTTCACTCTTCTCGACTGACTTAAGTTTCATGAGCCTTTTTTTGAACACGAGAAATTGCTTCATATTCCTTTTCCAATAAACGAGGGATGCGAATAAAGATCGGCATTAATTCTTGATAAGCTTTTGCTGCATCTGGGTTAGGTTGATGGCTATGAACCGAGCCCACCATCCTCCCAACTTCCTCCAATGAATTAATTTCACTTTGTGCGTACATGCCTAACACAACAGCTCCTAAGCAAGAACTTTCAAAGCTTTCAGGTACCGTCACTTGTTGACCGAATATGTCAGCAAGCATTTGACGCCAGAACCGAGAGCGTGCAAACCCCCCAGTAGCCTGAATGCGTTTTGGTTCCCCAATTAATTCTTCTAATGCTAATAACACACTATATAAATTCATCGTAATTCCTTCTAACACCGCTCGTACCATATGTGCTTTTTTGTGATGCATGGAAAGACCAAAAAAGGAGCCTCTCGCATTGGCATCCCATAATGGAGCACGTTCTCCTGTTAGATAGGGATGGAAAAGCAACCCTTCTGACCCAGGTGGAACGGATTCCGCTAGTGACGTAAGTAAATCGTATGAGCTCTCACCAGTCTGTTTTTCCTTTTCTACTTCTACATGGCCGAATTCATCCTTCAACCAACGAAAAATCATCCCACCATTATTGACAGGGCCACCAATAACCCAGTGCTTATCTGTTAAGGCATAACAGAAAATTCTTCCTTTTGGATCGGTAACAGGCTTATTGGTAACCGTACGAATGGCACCACTTGTTCCAATGGTTAGAGCGACGACCCCGGGTTCAATCGCATTTACTCCTAAATTAGACAATACCCCATCACTTGCACCAATTATAAAAGGGAGATTAGCAGGTATCCCGAGTTCTTCTGCATATTGTGGATATAGTCCTGTGACCGAATGGGTGGTGGCAACTGGAGTACTTAATTGTTCCTTCTTTATTTGCAGTAATTGCAGCACTTCTTGATCCCAGTCCAATTGCTCTAAATGAAACATTCCTGTTGCAGAAGCAATTGAATAATCAATAAGATATTGCCCAAATAACCGATAAAAAATATACTCTTTTATCGAGATAAATTTATGACTAGGCTGGAATAATTCAGGCTGTTCAGCTTTTAACCATATTAATTTCAGAAAAGGTGACATTGGGTGAATAGGTGTTCCAGTACGTAAGTATATTTGATGCCCATTAAGTGTTTGCTTTACTTTCTCCATGTAGGAAGAACTCCGATTATCTGCCCATGTAATAGAGTTAGTTAATGGCTTACCATCTTGATTCACGACCATTAAACTATGCATGGCCGAACTAAAAGAAATAAACTGGACCTTTTCTCCAGTAATATTTGCTTGCTTCATACTATCTTTAATGACAGTTATGACAGCCTGGAAGATTTCTTCAGGGTCTTGCTCTGCAACTTCTGGTCTTGGAGTATATAATGGGTACTCCACTCCTGCTCTGCTTAATGCCTTTCCGTTTTTATCAAAAACTACTGCTTTCGTACTTGTCGTGCCGATATCAACACCAATCATAACATCGCTCATACTGATAGATCCCTCCTATGTAAAATGGGCATAAAAAGCTATGCCCATCTGAAAATTATGAAATAAAAATACCTAGTAACAGTGCAACAGATAAACCGACAAGACCGATTAATGTTTCCATAACGGTCCAGGATTTTAGTGTATCCTTAACATCTAAACCAAAATATCGTCCAACTAGCCAAAAACCAGAGTCATTAACATGTGATAATACTGTTGCACCTGATGCAATTGCAATAACGATTAAGCCTAAAATTGGACCTTCGAGATTTAGGATATCAATTAATGGTGCGACAAGTCCTGCTGCAGTTACCATCGATACGGTTGCAGATCCTTGAGCCACACGAACAGCAGCTGCGATTAAAAATGCTAGTAGGATAGGTGGCAGATTAGAACCAGCCATCATATTTCCAATTACATCACCAACACCAGATTGAATTAAAACTTCTTTAAATACACCACCAGCCCCTGTTACTAATATAATAATCCCTGCAGGCTCTAATCCTTTGTTCGCAATATCTTGCACTTCTTGACGTGTGAAACCACGTTTTGTTCCTAAGAAGATAAAGGTAAGAATTGTTGCAATGGTTAAAGCGACAAAAGGGTGTCCTAAGAATGTAAAGATATCACGCGCAATATTCCCTTCGTCTAGAAAGAAATCGGAAAATGTATTACATAAAATTAATAATAACGGTGTTAAGATGATCGAAGCTATTAAAGGAAAACTAGGCAACTCTCGATCATACTCTACTTCTTCCATATTCATATACTCTGGAACAACAACATGCAGTCGTTTTGAAATATATCGTGCGAATAGTGGACCAGCAATAATCATGGAAGGGATACCGGCAAGTGCACCGAACAAAATAACCCATCCTAAATCGGCTCCGACTAAATCTGCAACCGCAATTGGTCCAGGGGTTGGCGGTATAAAACTATGTGTAACCGCTAAACCAGCGAGTAAAGGAATACCATAGTATAATAATGATTTCCCTGTTTTCTTTGCTAAACCGTATACAATGGGAACAAGAATGATAAATCCAACATCAAAAAAGACAGGAATTGCGACAAGAAAGCCTGTAATTCCTAAAGACCATTGTGCTTTATCTTCTCCAAGCCTATTAATCATTGTTCGCGCTAGACGATCGGCACCACCTGAAACCTCCAGCATTTGCCCGAACATAGCACCTAAACCGACAACAACAGCAACAAAGCCTAAGGTTCCTCCCATTCCTTTTTCCATCGTGTCCACTACATCACCAAGAGGCATTCCTGCCAAGATGCCGACAATTAAACTGACTACTAATAAGGCAACGAAAGCGTGTAATTTCGTACGAATAACTAGAAATAATAATAGAAAAATTCCTGCTAATGCAATAAGTATTAACATCTGATCTGACATATGGTTACCACCCTTTATTTAATATTTTTATCACCATAGATCTTTTTTCGAGGAAAACTCCTTTATGCGTCTATGACAGCATGGCCGCCAAATTCATTTCGGAGTGCAGCGACAACTTTTCCAGTAAATGTGTCCTCTTCTTGTGAGCGATAGCGCATCATCAGAGCAAGTGTAATGACAGGTGCCGCCATCTCATAATCGAGTGCTGTCTCCACTGTCCATTTGCCTTCTCCAGATGAATGCATGATTCCTTTTATTTGTTCGAGGTTTGGATCTTTTTCAAAAGCCTTTTCTGTTAGTTCCATTAACCAAGAACGGATGACAGAGCCATTATTCCAAACCTTGGCAACCTTTTCATAATTGTATGAAAAAGGACTTTTCTCCAGTATGTCAAATCCTTCTGCAATGGCTTGCATCATACCGTATTCCATCCCATTATGAACCATTTTCAAAAAGTGACCGCTTCCAATAGGTCCAGTATATAAGTAACCATCCTTAACGGTAAGGTCTTGAAAAAGTGACTTTATCTTATCGAACTCCTGCTGATCTCCACCGATCATCATACAGGCACCGTTCCGTGCACCTTCCACTCCACCGCTTGTCCCGCAATCAAAGAAATAAATGCTCTTTTCTTTACATGCATCCCCACGCTTAATCGAATCTTTATAATGAGCATTGCCACCATCAATCAATCGGTCACCGCTTTCAAGGCAATTTAATAAAGCTTGAAATACGGATTCTGTAGCATCTCCTGCTGGAACCATCATCCAAACAGTGCGTGGTGGTTCTAAACGATGCACAAGTTCTTTTATCGTGGAAACGGACTCGCCACCATCTGAAATAAACTGCTGTAGTGCTTCTTTATTCATATCGTGAGCTATGACCGTATAGTTTTTATCTAGTAAATTTAGTGATAATGAATAACCCATCTTCCCTAAACCTATCATTCCTATTTGCATGATGACCAATCCTCTTTCGAAAAAATTTTCGTTCTTCAACCATTATACGAAAAAAAATTCTTTTTTCAACCGTTTACAGAAAATATTTTTTTTCGTACACTATTCCTGTATAATGAGAACTAAAGGTTTTACAGGAGAATGCTAATGAGAAAAAGAGAGCAAACGTGCTTAGAGAAGGTGCGAAGAAATTATCCAAAATTCAGTGTTACGGAAAGAAAAATTGCTGATTATATTTTAGAAAATCCGAATCAAATTATTCATTCTTCAATTAATCAGTTGGCTGAGGATTTAGATGTTGCAGATTCCACTGTTTTTCGATTTTGTAAGCGGATAGGTTATAAAGGTTACCAAGCGATGAAGATTGCATTAGCTTCTGAGGTAGTATCTTCCATGCAACATATTCATGAAGAAGTCGATAGTAATGATGCGATCAATACAGTAGCTGCGAAGGTTTTTCGAACAAATATTCAATCTTTGGAAGAAACGTTAAAAATTATGGATGAAGAACAGTTACAAGAGGCAGTTAATATCCTATTATCAGCTCGACAAATTCACTTTTTTGGTAGTGGAGGATCTAACACAGTAGCGTTAGATGCATATCATAAATTTATTCGAACGGGATTGCAAGTACAAGCTGTAGTAGATACGCACTTTCAGTTAATGGCTGCTTCACAGCTGGATGAGAATGACTGTGCTGTGCTAATTTCCCACTCAGGGTCCTCAAAGGACATATTGCATATTTTAAATGTGTTGAAAAAAAATCAAGTAAAAACAATAGCTATTACAAACTTAGCTAAATCAACGTTAAGTGAAGCGGTACATATTCCATTATACACAAGCTCTGGGGAAACTGATTTTAGAACGGAGGCATTTTCTTCCCGGATTGCTCAGTTGACATTACTTGATTTATTATATGTGAATGTTTTGATGAATAGGGGAGAAAGAGGGCAAGAGGCGTTAAATAAGATGCGAGAAGCGATTACGGTGAAAAGAATATAGCTTATAACAATTGCTGAGAAAATCTAATGGTGGTGTAAAAGAGAGACTTAGAATACATATGAATATCGCGAAAATTTACCCTATAGTTAAAGTGTCTGTTACTTTCGAAAAGTTAGAAAGTGGGCAGGCACTATTTTTTTGTAGAAAATTACTGTTGAAATACATTAAAAAATATGTGAAATAGTGATCAAAGTCACAGAAAGATCATCTGAATTAGAATATAATGGAAGTAAACATTCGATGATTATAGAAGTTTATGTGAATAATTGAGCATGATAGATTGCCTTCTTCAGTTGATGCAAGGCTCATTTTATCAAGCTTCAAAAAAAGGAAGAATGGAGGATTAAAAAATGAAAAAGCTTGTGTTGATAGGAAATGGAATGGCGGGAATTCGAACAATAGAGGAAATTTTAAAGCTGTTACCTGATTATTTTGATATAACGGTATTTGGAAAAGAGCCTTATCCTAACTATAACCGAATTCAATTATCTAAGGTTCTACAAGGAAATACAGAACTAAAGGACATTACATTGAATGAATGGCAGTGGTATGAGGATCACAACATTTTACTGTATCCCGGAGAAACGGTGGTGAAAATTGATAAGAAGAGGCAACTTGTCTATACCGATAAAGGGAAAGAAGCCCCATTTGATCATTTAATTATCGCAACTGGGTCGACCCCATTTATCTTACCGATTCCTGGTGCAGATAAAGAGGGGGTCACAGGATTTCGTGATATATCAGATTGTGAAAGAATGATCAAAGAATCAGACAAATATCGACATGCAACGGTTATTGGTGGAGGCATTTTAGGATTAGAAGCGGCGCGTGGTTTATTGAATTTAGGGATGGACGTCGATGTGGTGGAATTGTCCGATTATTTGATGGAGGCCCAATTAGACCGAACAGCGGGAGAATTATTGCAGGAAGAGCTAGAAAGACAAGGGATGCAATTTCATTTAAATACACAAACAGTGGAAGTGTTAGGAAACGAGCGTGTAACAGGTGTAAAATTTAAGAATGGCAATACAATAGCGACAGATCTAGTAGTTATGGCAGTGGGTATTAGACCAAATGTAACACTTGCTCAAGAAGCAGGACTAGTAGTTAATCGAGGAATAGTGGTTAATGATTATATGGAAACAAGCTCAGCCAATATTTATGCTGTAGGAGAGTGTGTGGAGCATAATGAAAGGACGTATGGGCTTGTTGCTCCTTTATATGAACAAGGTCAAGTCTTGGCCAAGCAAATTTGTGGAATGAATCACCAAGGCTATAAAGGATCTATCGTTTCTACCCAGTTAAAAGTGTCTGGAGTGGATGTGTTTTCAGCTGGTGTCATTAAAGAAACACCGGAAACAAAAGTGATGAAGGTATTTGATGAATGGCAGAAAACGTATAAAAAAATCGTCATTCATAATGGGAGGCTAATTGGTGCTGTTTTATATGGAGATACAAAAGAAGGAACGAAACTATTCAGTTACATCAAGAAACAAGCAAGTGTGGAGGACTACTTAGCAAGTTGGCAAAATACTGATGAGGAAGAAAGCATTGTGGCAACCATGAGTGATGATGAAATCATTTGTGGTTGTAATGGGGTGTCTAAAGGTGCCATAGTTAAAGCAATTAAGGAAGATGGTTTGACATCACTTGAAGAAGTAAAGAATTCTACCAATGCCGCACGTTCCTGTGGTCAATGCAAAGGAATGGTAACAGATTTATTAGAATTAACCTTAGGTGATGATTATAGTGACAATAGCAAAGAAACGATTTGTGGCTGTACCGATTTATCACACGAGGAAGTTGTTGCTGAAATCCGCCAAAAAGGTTTAACACTTACGAAAGAAGTAATGAATGTTCTAGATTGGAAAACGGAGGAAGGCTGTTCAAAATGTAGACCAGCACTAAATTATTATTTAGGGATGATCCATCCAGTAGATTATAAGGATGAACGAGAGTCGCGATTTGTCAATGAACGTCTTCATGCCAATATTCAAAAGGATGGAACCTATTCTGTTGTTCCAAGAATGTATGGTGGTGTGACAAACGCTAAGGATTTACGGAAAATAGCCGATGTCGCAGAGAAATATAATGTTGGTATGATTAAAATGACAGGTGGACAGCGGATTGATTTATTAGGAATTAAAAAAGAGGATCTACCTAATGTTTGGAAGGAATTAGGGATGCCATCAGGATATGCCTATGGTAAATCTGTGCGTACGGTAAAGACATGTGTTGGTGCACAGTTTTGCCGCTTCGGTACACAGGACTCTGTTGGTATGGGGATTCAATTAGAGAAAAAGTTTGAAGGATTAAACACCCCACATAAAGTAAAGATGGGTGTATCGGCTTGTCCACGTAATTGTTCGGAGGGAAGTGTGAAGGATGTTGGTGTTGTTGGGTTAGATGGCGTTTGGGAAATCTATGTAGGTGGTAATGGAGGTACCGATCTAAGACAGGCAGATCTGTTAGTGAGGGTAAAAACAGAAGAAGAAGTGCTTTCATACACAGCAGCATTTTTACAATATTACCGTGAAAATGCAAGTTATTTAGAAAGAACATCCAAGTTTGTTGAGCGAGTTGGTATTGAACAAGTTCAGAAGGTAGTAATGAATGAAGCATTACGCCATGATTTAAATCAACGAATGGACCAAGCATTATCTGTATACAAAGAGCCATGGGATGAAGCAATTGAGAATCAGAAAACATTAAAAGATTTATACCAGAACATCACAATGAAATAAGAAAGGGTGGTCGAACGATGGAGCGAATAGTTAAAAAAATTTGGATTGGAAAGATAGAAGATTTCCCTGTCAGCCTTGGAAAAGCAGTGAAGATTGAGAATAGAGATTTAGCTGTTTTTCACTTGTCCAATGGGCAAATAAAAGCGATTGAAAATAAATGTCCTCATCGCGGAGGTGTCCTGTCGGAAGGTATAGTATCAAGCGAATTCGTTTTCTGCCCATTACACGATTGGAAAATAAATGTTTCTGATGGTCAAGTGCAAGCACCTGATAAAGGATGCGTTCAGACTTTTCAAACACTTATAAAAGATCAACAGGTATATATTGAAGTACCTATTTCATAAAGAGGGGGAGCTTCAGCTCCTCTTCGCTTTAAGGAGAGGAAGGAGCGAGGTCGTGGGAAAAGTATTCTTAATCGGTGCAGGTCCAGGAGACCCAGACTTAATCACGGTCAAAGGCTTAAAAGCAA
Source organism: Gracilibacillus dipsosauri (assembly GCF_003176895.1). Classification (GTDB taxonomy): domain Bacteria; phylum Bacillota; class Bacilli; order Bacillales; family Amphibacillaceae; genus Gracilibacillus; species Gracilibacillus dipsosauri. Next base: position 154,603 of record NZ_QGTD01000001.1, on the reverse strand, counting down.
TTCAAGCAGCAGATGTTATTTTATATGATCGACTAGTGAACAAACAGCTTCTCCAGGAAGCAAAACCGGAGGCAGAACTTATTTTTTGTGGCAAGTTTCCTTCCTTACACCTCATGAAACAAGAGACAATCAATCAATTGTTAGTTCAATACGGAAAAGAGAACAAAATGGTGGTTCGGTTAAAAGGTGGAGATCCGTTTGTATATGGGCGAGGAGCAGAAGAAGCATTGATTTTAGCTGAGAATGGGATTGCTTATGAAGTGGTGCCAGGCATTACTTCAGGGATTGCTACACCGGCATATGCTGGTATTCCCGTCACACATCGAGAAATAGGTAGGTCACTTGCTATGATTACAGGTCATTCAAACAATGAGGAAATAAAATGGAAACAATTAGCTACAGCAGTTGATACGCTCGCCATTTATATGGGAGTAAGCAATTTACCTTTTATTGTTGATAATTTAATAGAAGGGGGTAAAGCGTTAGAAACACCTGTAGCTATCATTCAAGAAGGTACAACGGAAAGCCAAAAAGTTATGATAGGTAATTTGCTTACTATTGTCGCATTAGTTGAAAAACACAAGATCCACAATCCAGCGATTATTATTGTTGGGGAAGTAGTGAAAATAGGGGAGAAATTAGCAGAGTGGAGAGAGACTTAGCTTTTATGAAATGGCTCATTTCCAATTGTGATAGTCGGTTTCCTTATTCGAAAATGTTGCCATATAGAATGCTTTCCATACATCTCAGGAGGTAAAATAGCGGAAGAATACGATGTCATCATTTAGTATAAACTATGATCCAGAGGTGATATAAATGAGTTTTGAAGACAAAGTAGTATTAATTACAGGTGCTGCTGGTGGAATTGGTCTTGCAGTAGCGAAAGTATTTGCGGAAGAAGGAGCAAAATTATCTCTCGTAGATATTTCAAAGGAGGCTTTAGAAGAAAAAACAAAAGACATTAATACCAAAGACAAGTTATTAGTAGCTGCAGATGTATCAGACGAAGAACAAGTTAAAAATTATGTCGATGAAACGAAAAAGGCCTTTGGAACAATAGATGTTTTTATTAATAATGCAGGTATTAATGGAGCATTTGCAACACTTGATGAACAGACAGTCGATAATTATCAAGCTGTATTTGGTGTGAATGTACTTGGTGCATTTTTAGGATTGAAACACGTAGCACCGATTATGAAAGAACAAAAAAGTGGTGCGATTGTCAACACTGCATCCAATGGTGGATTATTAGGTGCACCTGGGATGGGGATTTATGTTGCTTCCAAGCATGCCGTGATTGGTCTAAACAAAACAGCAGCTTTGGAATTAGCGGATTTTGGTATTCGGGTAAACGCAGTGGCTCCATCAGGTGTAGATACTCAAATGATGAGATCCATTGAATCAAATGCCATGCCAGGAAATGAAGAGGATGCCCGTAATAGTTTTGAAAATAGTGTTCCTATGAAACGATATTCTACACCGGAAGAAATAGCCGATTTAATGGTGTTTTTAGCTTCTGACAAAGCTTCTTTTATTTCTGGGGCATACTATCGAATTGATGGTGGACAAGGTGCAACCTCTGTATAATAGATGATGTGGAAGGAGTGAACTGTTCACTCCTTTTTTTTACGTTAGGAAAGTATAAAATTTCTACACAGTAGCTTTTCGACGTAGCTGGAATTTTAAGGTACCAAGTATAAGCAAAACTAGGCATTCGCCAAAGGACGAGCGAATGCGAGTTTTTCTAACATTATTGTCTACATACTGTCAATAAAATCGAGCGGATTGCCCTGTAAGCCTAAATGTTGTAAATTAAAGTTAACTAATTTCAAAACTTTATAGAGAGGGGTTCTTAAATGGCAGACAATGTAGGAAGTCGCAGAGTGGATGGTTTTTTAAGAAAAGAGAAAAAGTGGAAGAGTGAATTTGAGAAGTTAAGACAAATCGTACTCGATTGTGGGTTGACCGAAGATTTTAAATGGATGCATCCGTGTTACACATATGATGGGAAAAATGTGGTTATTATTCATGGCTTTAAAGAATACTGTGCCTTAATGTTTCAAAAGGGTGTCCTGCTAAAAGATCCTAATCATATACTTATTCAGCAAACCAAGAATTCGCAGTCGGCACGTCAGATTCGATTTACCAATGTTCAAGAAATAATCGATATGGAAGACATTTTAAAAGCCTACATTCATAACGCCATGGAAGTAGAGAAGGCGGGTTTGGAAGTCGAGTTAAAAAAGACCTCCGAATACACGATTCCTGATGAATTGCAAACGAAATTCGATGAAATGCCTGACTTGAAGACTGCCTTCAAGTCACTGACCCCGGGGCGCCAAAGAGCTTATCTTCTTCATTTTTCTAATGCGAAACAATCTAAAACTAGACAGTCAAGAGTGGAAAAATATACGCAAAAAATTTTAGATGGAAAAGGATTAAATGATTAGATTACACGCATTTACTTAAGGAAACTAATTCGAGTAAAAACTGAACAAGTTATAGAAAAAACCGAACTTAACATAAGGGAGAAAAAGAATTGTTATATTATGTAATTGATGCGTTTACAGAAACAAGATTTGGCGGGAATCCAGCAGGCGTAGTAATCCATGAAAATTTAGACGAAGAGTTCATGCAAAAATTTGCTGCAGAAGTTAGGTTTTCAGAAACAGCATTTATTAAAAAAATAGACAATAAAAATTTTGAAATTAAATTTTTCACACCGACTTCACAGGTGAACCTTTGTGGACATGCTTCCATTGCATCCTTCAAAGCATTATTGGACTGCAATTTTATTGAAGATAACAATACATATTTTATGCAAACACTTGCAGGTACACTTCCGGTTGATGTAAATCATTCCTTTATAATGATGGAGCAAGCTGAACCAAAACTTGGAAAAGTTTTTAACGATTATGATGATTTGTCTGACATATTTAAAATTAACAAAAATCAAATAGGCGATATAAGTTTTAAACTAGTTCCTCAAGCTGCAAGCACTGGACTTTGGGATATAATGCTTCCACTAAATTCAAAGGATGCTGTGAATGCTCTTAAACCCAATTTTAAATCACTGGTAGAATACACAAAAATTCACGACGTAGCAGGAGTTCATGCATTTACGCTTGATACTGAGGAGGGGATAGCATTATGCAGAAACTTTTGTCCACTCTATGGTATTGAGGAGGAAGCAGCAACAGGTACTTCAAATGGGGCTTTAACATATTATCTATTTAAGAACAAAGTATTAAGTAATTTTAATCAAAATTACTCTTTCCTTCAAGGGTATAGTATGGGCAGACCTTCTCATATCATGACTAAGTTAATTAATAAAAATGATCTAAGGGTTATGGTTGGAGGAAACGCAGTAATATTAACGAAGGGTATTTTACTCTAAACATTGTTTTTTCTTGAATGGCTTCTTAATAGATTACTAATAAGTCATTTTTTGAATATTTTTCGTATTACGCAATCGGGTGCGATAGTTGTTTCGATTAGATAGATTTTATCAAATTTGGACGGTCAAAGAGAGCTTTGTATAGTGCGAATGGTAGAGGGTTATCTTTTCCTCTTTCTTCGTTTGAAGCGAGTATTCAACACAATAGCTTGGTACAGTTTGTTGATATAGCAAGAAATCAACCGATGGATTCAGTCAAGAGTGCAACCTACGTGGTTGACACAGCGTACTCTTTAACAGTTACGACGAAGAGTGGAGGAAAGCTTCCGACACATATACAAGAAATAACGTATAATTTTTTGAAATAGCGGTCTAGATGATAATGAAAAAGAAAAATAGCATGTTGAGGCAAACGATACTAATTTTGTACAATGCATAGGATAAATCAACTTTACTTTGTTATGTCAGGATAGTATAATTATCGATAAGAATTAGATTTCAATGAATGAAACTATAAATTAAAAAAAGGGTGCTTTTTGTGAGTGCGGTAGGTTCTAAATAGGATAAATTTTAAACGAAATAAATATGGATGAAAAAAGGGGATTTTTTTAGGATGTCACCTTGTTTTCCCATGTATTTATTTCAAAACCTATGAAGATACCTACAGTACATTATAAAGCGTGTAAGTGGAGGAAATAGCTATACTCTTTAGATAGCTTATTTCAATTTACACAAGCCTTGTAAATGTGAAGAAAGCTGCGGTATCCCGCAGCTTTTTTTGTGCTTACTCAATGGCCAATAACACTTCATTGGGATCTATTCGGTAGGTACCTTCATTATGATCATCATAGTGAGGAGTATGAAAAATGAATAAGATGACATTTGAGAAACTACAATATAACGAGTTAAAAGAAATAGTAAAATCTTATTGTGTAAGTGGTTTAGGGAAAAAAATGATAGATAATTTGAAACCAAGCTCAAGTATGAAGGTAGTGAAGAATCGTTTGAATGAAACGACAGAGGCGCGATCCATATTAGATGTCGTAGGGCATGTTCCATTTCTAGGTGTTTCTAACATTGAAAGCCTACTTCAAAACTTAGAAAAAGGCATCATTCTAGATCCTAGTGAATTGGTCAGGGTGTCGGATTTTTTAAGAGGATGTAGGAAAATAAAAAGGTTTATGCTTGATAAAGAGTTTTTTGCACCAGTACTAGCATCTTATGCGAATTCTATGTCTGAATTTGAAAAAATGGAAGAAGAGATTGATTTTTCGATCAAAGGAAATAGTGTCGATTCCGCTGCAAGCAAAACATTAAGACAGATCCGAAGAAACATCGAAGCAGTAGAAGAGAGAGTGAAAGAGCGCCTAAATAAATTTATAAATAGCAATGCGAATAAGAAGTATATTCAAGAATTCTTCATTAGTAAGAAGAACGATAGATACACGATCCCAATTAAGGCTTCCTATAAGAACCAAGTTGCAGGAACCGTTATTGAAGCATCTTCAAAAGGATCGACGGTGTTTATCGAACTGAATACTGTTACAAAATTAAACGAAGAACTCGCAAGTTTAAAGGCAGAAGAAGCCATTGAAGAATATCAAATTTTAGCTACATTATCAGGCATGATCTTAGAGAACATGGATGACATTAAGATTAATCTTGATCTAATTAGCCAATATGATATGGTGTTTGCAAAAGCGAAATTCAGCAAGCACATTGATGGGATAGAGCCCAAATTGAATGATTATGGACATATAAAATTAGTAAAGGGCAAACATCCACTTTTATCAGGAGAAGTTGTCCCACTTGATTTTGAAATCGGAAGAAATTATCGTAGCTTAATTATTACAGGGCCAAATGCTGGTGGAAAAACGATTGTTCTCAAAACAATTGGATTATTAACTTTAGCAACAATGTCAGGCTTTCACATTAATGCGGATAGAGCTACGGTAATATCTGTTTTTGAAAACATCTTCGTAGATATTGGAGATAATCAAAGTATCGAAAACGCCTTAAGTACCTTTTCCTCTCACATGAAAAACCTATCTGAAATAATGAGAGTATCCAACAACCATACACTTTTACTATTTGATGAGATAGGTAGTGGAACGGAACCGAATGAAGGCTCTGCTCTAGCGATTTCCATTTTAGAAGAATTTTATCATATGGGGTGTATGACAGTTGCAACAACACACTATGGTGAAATTAAACGCTTTTCTGAAATGCATAACGACTTTATGAATGCAGCAATGCAATTTAATAGCGAAACATTAGAACCAAAGTATAAATTAATCATAGGGAAATCCGGTGAAAGTAATGCTCTATGGATCTCTGAAAAAATGAATATAAAGGAAAACGTACTAAAAAGAGCAAAGGAATATATGAACAATAAAGCGTATCGTTTAGAAATAATGAATGAAGCCAAAAAAAGAAAGCCAAAGATCGTTAAAGAGGAAACCCAAAACAGGTATGAATATAAGAAAGGCGATCGTGTGAAGCTATTAGACCATGATGACATTGCCATTGTTTATAAAGGGATAAACAATTATGGTAACCTTATTGTGTTCTATAACGAAGCGTTTATGGAGGTAAATGTGAAACGTCTCTCCTTAGATATACAGGCGCAGGAACTATATCCAGAAGGATACGATTTAGAAACATTATTTGTAGATCATAACACACGAAAAATGCAGCATGATTTAGAGAGGGGTTCGAAAAAAGCACTTCGCAAGATTCAGAAGGAAATAAGGAAGAACAAAGGTTAGGAAATTTAACACGATTATCACATCTCAGAATAACGAATAAACGGAGGGCATATCTTAGGGAAGGTATGCCCTTCATTTTTCAAAACATAACCAAAACCTTTGTGGGTGAAATCCATTGACGAATCTCCCATAGTTTAGGATGATAAAACATAAGAGATCAGATGTGATTTTATTTCATCTACAAATCGTTTCTACAGCAAAGAGCCTATGCATATCTTTAAAACACTTAAGGCGTGAAAATAATGTGGCTTTTCACTCAAGTAGCCAAAAAAGAAAGGGGGTAACTATTTTGACAAAATTATGGATGCAAATTTGCAGAATATTTTTAGGAGTGATGTTTTTAGTTGCTGGTGTTAACGGTTATTTTGTTATTCTTGGGCTTGACCCATTTATCGCAACGAGCCCCGATGCAATGGCATTATTCGAATTTGAATATCTATTAATCATAGAAAAATCGTTAGAAGTTATTTGTGGTGTTCTACTTCTAATTCATCAATTTATCCCCTTAGTCTTAACCATATTATCACCTATTACTGCCAATATTTTTCTGCTCCATTTGTTCCTTGATCCATCATTGCTAGCATTAGCGATAGTACTTGTCCTATGTCATGGTTATTTGTTGTACTATTATAAAGATAATTTTATAGCTATCTTGGAGAGAAAACCGAAGTCTTCTTGATTTGTGAAGTGAAATCCTTTAACTAGACCTACCTTACAATCCATTAAAAAGGAGCCAGCGTTATGTACGGAATTCAAAAACAATCAACCAAACAAAAGAGCTTTATTTTGATTGCACAGATTGTATATTTGATTATTGCCTATTATGTACTGTTTAGTTTGAATGAAGAAAACTTCCTTTCGATAGGGTTGTTCACGGCTCTATTTATAACGTCTCTGAGGTTAAATGCCATGATGTTCCTTTGGTTACCTAGAGGAATTGGGTGGATGGAGGCTATCGGAAATAGTTTAGCTTTTGCTTTATACTACCTGGGTTTTCCTCTACTAGCTATCGCTAATGATAACGATGCTAGTATGACACTTTTTATGGTTGGCTGGATAATATTTTTACTAGGTAGTTTTATCAACACTGGATCAGAGTTGTTGAGAAAGACTTTTAAAGATAATCCAGAAAACAAAGGGAAATTATATACTGGTGGACTATTCCATTACGCCATTCATATTAATTATTTCGGAGATTGTCTTTGGGTATTGGGCTTAGCTATCTTAACGAATAATTTTTTTAGTTTATTTATTCCCCTCGGTTTACTTTTATTATTTGTTACTAGCTACATACCAAATCATGATAAATATCTACAAGACAAATATGGAGACCAATTCATAGAATATAAGAAGAGCACAAAGAAGTTAATCCCTTTTATTTGGTAGATGTAAATGGAAAATAATATAGCATCACTTGAAATAATTTTGCTTATAAATGAAGCTCTTCCTGAGCTTCAATTTTTTTCGTTGACGCGGCACTAATTGGTGTCGTATAATAAGGACACTAATTGGTATCGAATTTGGAGGATAGAATGATGAAGAAAGTTTGCGAAAAACGGGATGTTTTTGTTGCCATTGCAGATCCAACAAGACGTCAATTGATCCGTTTATTGGCAGAAGCAGATGAGCTACCTTTACATGAATTAACAGACCAGTTCCAAATGGGGCGGACGGCGGTTTCGAAGCATTTGACTATCCTGAAAGAGGCTGACCTCGTAACCAATCGAAAATCAGGTAGAGAAACTAGATATAGACTAAATCCAGCACCTTTACAGGAGGTCAAAGACTGGCTTTCTTATTATGAACAGTTTTGGAATGAGCGAGTGTCCTTATTAAAAAATATATTGGAGGATTAAATCATGGCAGATCTATCATTAGATTTTCAGTTTAGGAGCTCCATCGATAAAGTATGGGAGGCTTTAACCGATTCAGCTACTCTTGCACAATGGGTCATGGAAAATAATTTTCAACCGATTGTGGGGCACAAATGTCAGTTTCGGAATGAAGAGATAGATTTAATTGTAGATAGCGAAGTGTTGGTGGTAGATAAGCCTCATAAATTATCTTATACATGGATTGGCGGACCGATTGACACCATTGTTACGTGGACCTTAAAGCAAGAAGGTGAGACAACTTACTTGCATCTGGAACATACCGGATTTGATCAAGAGGGACAAGCATTTAATGGTGCGAAGTATGGCTGGATGTATAAGGTGGAAAATCTTAAGAAAGTGTTAGGTGAAGCGTAAAGATAAGGAGGTAGGAAGACATGGCGATATTTGAGGCATTTGTAGCAGGGATAGATGATCCATCCCTGCGTGAAAGAACAGAAGAAGTGTTGCATTGGGTAAGTAATAAATATCCACGTTTAGAAACAGAATTGAAATGGAATCAACCGATGTTTACAGATCATGGTACCTTTATTATTGGTTTTAGTGTATCGAAAAAGCATCTAGCGGTTGCCCCTGAAGGTGTTACCATTTCTCATGTAGAGGAGGATATTAAGAAGGCTGGCTATGATTACACAAAGGAATTAATTCGTCTCCCGTGGAATAAACCTGTTAACTATTCATTACTTGAGAAAATGATAGACTTTAATATTTGGGACAAGGCTAATTGTCCTACTTTTTGGAGAAAATAATTAGAAAGGAGCTATGGAAATGAGTTTTGTAAAAGATATGCTTTCCATGTTCAATAAGAAAGAATTATCATTTCTAAAAAGCTACAAAGAATCAGAAGACTACTATACCTTTCTGTTCGAAAAAGAAAAGGATATAACCTGGAATGCAGGACAATATGGCTTGTTTACAATTACCCACAAGAAAATAAAAAACAATACGCGACCATTTAGTGTAGCATCTGTACCTCAGGAAAATACGATTCAAATTACGACCAAAATCAGTGATCAACCTAGTGAATTTAAGAAAGCAATGCTAGAATTAACAAAAGGAACGAAGATAACGATGGCTGGACCTGTCGGGGCATTTTATTTAAGAGAGGAACACCCTACAGTACTAATAGCGGGTGGAATTGGAATTACCCCTTTTCGTTCCATCGTAAAGCAACTAGAGGCTGAGAAAAAAGAAATACCTGTGCATCTACTCTATTTGGACAGTAACAAAACTTATATTTTTAAAGATGAGCTTGATAGAATAGCGAGTAATACCTCTATCGGCTTAACTTATCTCGATTCATCGAATCACTTACAGCAAGCATTGGACAAAAGCATCAGTACTTATAAGAATAATGCTAAATACTATATTGCAGGTCCGAAGTCAATGGTAGAGGATACATCTACTTATTTACGAGATAATGAAATTTCCAAACGAAACATTAAAAAAGATGTGTTAATTGGCTATTAGACAAAATTTTTAAGAAAGGTAGTATTTTATGAAACGTCACTTTTTATTAGGAATATTAGCGGCAGTATTACTATTGCTAGCAGCTTGTAGCAGCACGACGAACGAGTCAACTGTTAAACAGACAGAAGATCAACCTACCTCAACAAATCCAAGTGAAAAATCGGACCAGTCAGATTCTAAAGAGAATGACTCCAATATGGATAATTCGAACGTAAAAATCGTTGAGGATAACGGTCAAAGCGAGAATGTACATACATCGAACGAAGAAGAATCTGTGGACTTAAAGGAAGAATATCTCAACAAATTAAATGAGACGAAAAAGAAAGTGGAAGAAATGCGAGAAAATCCTATGGATGAGACAACATTTGCTTTAAAAAAAATAGAAGGTGATGCTTTCGATATTTTGGATGGCATGTTAAATGAAATTTATGGAGTTTTAGAAGAAACTTTACCGACAGAAGAAATGGAACAACTAAGAATAGAACAGCGTGAATGGTTAGATTACCGGGATAATACAGCAAAAGAGGCATCTCTACAATATAAAGGTGGTACAATGGAACAATATGAATATGTAAGGGTTGAGAACAATCTTACACAAGAGAGATGCTTCGAATTAGTGGAAAACTACATGAAGTAACTTTTAAATCTGGACAGACAATATGTCAAATATATTTGACACCATGTCTGTCTTATTTTATAATCAAGGTGTCAAAAGTATTTTACACCTTATCAGATTAAAAGGTGGTTCAGAATGGAAAATAAAATAAAAGAATATCGAGAAAAAAGCGGGTTTTCTCAAGGGCAATTAGCAGAATTATGCCATGTAAGTAGACAAACCATCAATGCGATTGAAAACAATAAGTATGACCCTAGTCTACAGTTAGCCTTTGATATTGCAAAAACTTTAGCGGTTCCCATGGAACAATTATTTATACCTAAGAACGGGGGAAAGAGAAATGGATAAGACTAAAAAAATTATCGCAATTATCGCGTTTATGGTCTTCATATTAGTTGCAGGGTATTCCTTATACAAATGGTTTAAATTTGGAACGGTTGATGGAGGTTCTATCTTCTTTAGCTTTCTTGCATTAACTTACTTTTTTAACTGGATTACTTGGGGGCAACACGAAGGCGGCGGTGAAAAGGATGAATTAGATAGACATATTCAAACACAAAGCGCCAAAATTGGTTACTATGTATTAATGGTATTGTCAGGCATCATACTATTTGTTTCAGAAGGTACAGGTAATCTTAATAATGTGGATAATTATCCTTTATTGTTAGTTGTATGTCTGACATTTATTACGGTTCCGGTCACTGAATTTATTTATTCCAAGAGATATAAGGGATAAGAAGGATTAGGCTATTGGTGGACATCTTTTTTAAGAAATAGATGTCCACCTCCAAGAAATCTTTTTTCTATTACTTTTCTTTTAAGACTAATACATCATAACCCGTCAAAGTGATACTCCCTGAACAAGTTTGGTTATCTAATAGATTTTCCATTTCTGCTTTTAATTGAATATGCTGTGATTGGTAGGAATAATTAAGCAAAAGATAGATGCTCACACCATCCTTTTTCCGGACAGCTAGCTCTATATCTGGTGTCAGTATAAATAGATGTTGATAGTTGGTTGCTTCCATATCTTCTAATAGGATCGATGCTGTTTGGTAGTTAAAGACACTTCCGTAGTAGTATGCAGTTCCTGTCGAGACGCTTCTTTTTGTCAACGCAGGTTTACCTTCATAGTGAGCATTCAGATATGTTCCCATTACTTCAACATTCTCCACTTCAGGCTGTAGCACTTCGTTAAAACCAGTAGTTTTAAATTGCTTGTTTAATAGGTTAACATCTGGATTTTCCTGCCATCCATTTAATAACGTATACTCCTCCACTGTAACACCTACTAAATCCTTTATATATCCTGGGAAAGCTTTCATATAGGTCTGTCCTGTTAAATCTTTGTATCCCGTTCTTGCACCGAAAATAATGGTCCCGCCTTGTTCTACATAACGTGTTAATAGATGGGCTGTAGTCTCTGTTAAAATGGCTGGGTGGGGGTAAACTAGAATTCTATATTTAGCTAACGTCTCTAGGGACATTTCTTGTGTGATATTGACAAAGTCGACAGGGATATGATGATATTGAAAGGCTTTAAACCATGCTTCTTTACTCTCCTTAATAAAATGCCCATACCAATTATCTTCTTCACCATCCCATTCATTCGGGTAATCGGTCAAAATAGCGGCATCTGAAATGTATTCTGAATGGAAGATAGTATTGCCGATCTTATGAATTTCTTCACTTGTTTGTTTCAGTTCTGTGATTCTTCGGTTTGGTAAATTATGATAGTCATTAATGCCATGCCAGTAGATTTCAGAACCTTTGGTAGCTGTACGCCATCGAAAATAAAGAACTAAATCAGCACCGTGGGCAATCGACTGATATGTCCATAATCGCAGTTGGCCTGGACGAGGTGTAGGTTGTTCAAGTCGGTTTACCCATCCCCCTGGACCAGCTTGTTGTTCAAATATCGCAAAGTTTCCCCCAAAACTACGAACAGTGCTTAAATTCATGCTCCATTTTCTGTCATGTAAAGGCATCATTGATTTATCCTCTATAACCTTGTTAAAGTTTGGATAAGAATCATAGGCATAGAAATCTAATACTTCTTTTGTCATACGGTGATTATCCAAGTGACCGAACATTCCATTCGTGGTCACCCACTGCTTATCTGTGATAGAACGAATAATGTTTGCTTGCATTTGTACAAAGCTAATGGCGCTATCTGAGATAAAACGCTTTTCATCTAAAAGTTGGTGAGGATTGTAAGAATGAGTAACAGTCGGTCGTGTTAAATAAATTTGTTTCCAATCCGTATAGGTTTGATTCCAAAAGACAGTACCCCATGCATCATTCAGTCCTTCTAATGTTTGATATTTATTCTTGACCCATTGACGAAAGCTATCATGATCTGCGTTTGAATAGAATACATTCATTTCACAATTGATTTCGTTATCAATTTGCCAACCAACCACTGTTGAATTACTCTTATAGTGTTCTACCATTTCTAAAACAATTCTTTTAGAAAACGTTCGATAAATTTCTGAATTATAATTATAGTGCCTTCTAGAACCGTGGTTATAGCGCACCCCTTCTCTTGAGACATTTAAAACCTCAGGGTATTTATCTGTTAACCATGCTGGTGGTGTAGCGGTAGGTGTTCCTATAATTACTTTTAGATCATACTTTTTTGCTAGTTGAATAGCACGGTCAAATAAATCGAATTCAAAAGTCCCTTCTATTGGTTCAAAGATAGACCAGGCAAATTCAGCCATTCTGACATATAAGAACCCCATATCTTTTATTCTACGAAAATCTTCTTCCCACATTTCTTCTGGCCAATGTTCGGGATAATAACAAACACCTAGTTGTATGGTTGATTCGTTTAGGAAATCTTTCATTCTTTATGCTCCTTCATAATCTTTTATTCTTTGACAGAACCTCCTAAAATTCCTGATATAAAATGTTTTTGTAAAATCAAGAAAACTATCATGATCGGAAGAACCGATATAGCAGTTCCGAGCATTAGCTGTCCATAATCTACTGAATTTAATCCAGCTAATGTGGATAATGCAACTGGTAATGTATACATATCACTGGATGTCATGATAATTAATGGCCACATAAAATTGTTCCATTGATGAGTAAATAAGAAAATTCCTACAGCTGCTAGAGCTGGTTTCATTGTTGGTAATGCTAATTTGAAAAAGATGCTAATTTCACCAGCACCATCTATTCTGGCAGCTTCTATCATTGAATCTGGAATTCCTTTCATATTTTGACGAATTAAGAATATAGCAAATGGATAACAAATTTGTGGCAGGATAACAGCATGATAGGTGTTGAGCCACTCAAGTGCACCAAAGATTTGGAATAACGGAATAATGGTTGCTTGATAAGGTATCATCATCGCTAACAAAAAGCTAGAAAAGATAAGATTACTACCTTTAAACTTAAATTTTGCAAATGCATAACCAGCCATTGAACAAACTAATAGACTAGCTAATACAAAAACGATAGCTATTATGGCTGAATTGATTAGTGCTTTCATGATGGGAATAGATTCACTTAAATTAGTTAAGTTTTCCATGAAATAGTTACCTGGAATAATTTTGGGTGGGAAACTTAACACGTCTCCTGAAGGGTTTGTTGCTCCAACAATCATCCAATAAAATGGCCCTAATGAGACAATAACACCGATAATTAAAACAAAATGTAGAAGTGATTTTTTAATATAGAAGTTTTTCATTAGTCATCTTTCACCACCTTAAATTGTAGCCAAGAAAGGATAGCGATAAATACTACGATTACATATGCAATGGCAGAAGCATATCCGAAGTCAAAGAAATTAAAACCTTGATTATATAAATAATACGTAATGGTTAAAGTTGCATTATTAGGACCACCATTCGTTAAGTTATAAGGTTCATCAAATAATTGAAATGTTCCTATTGTAGATAATACAAAACAAAATAATAACACAGGTTTTAATTGTGGGATGGTAATATGAAAAAATTGTCGAATTGGTGATGCACCATCCATACTAGCTGCTTCATAAAGATCATTCGGAATGTTCTGAAGTCCTGCTAATAGAATAACCATGTTATATCCCGTCCATCTCCAGGTGGTTACGATAATTAAGGATACCTTTGCCCAAAAGCCATTTGTTAACCAATTTATTTTTTCTATACCAATAGAAGACAAGATGTAATTGACTAGGCCATAGTCTGAATTTAATAGCAGAATAAAAATAATGGAGGCAGCAACTAACGATGTCACAGCTGGTGTAAAATAGGAAACTCTATAAAATCCACGTATATTTAATAACTTCGAGTTTAAAAAAACTGCTAATAGTAATGCGAGGAATAACATAATAGGTACTTGGATAATTAATAGAATAAATGTATTACCTAATGCTTTGTAAAAAATAGGATCACTAAATAACCGAATATAGTTATCAAGACCAGAAAAAGTATAGACACCACCTGTTCGTGTTTGGAAACTAAGTAAGAACGATGCAATAATTGGATATACCGTAAAAGCTAAAAACAATAATAATGCTGGTAGTATAAAAAAGTATGGTGCAGTTTTTGGTGTAATCAAGCCATTTTTGAAAAGTGTGGATTGCTCCTTTTTTGATACATTTTCCATGAATGTCCCCTCCTTGTGGTGAAGTAGGCTGGTAAGTTTAAAACTTCAACCAGCCTAACCTCAGGATATATGGTCTTTATTCTGTTGTTTCTTTGCCTGTTTGTTGTATAGCTTGTTCCTCCCCGTCTTGGAGCATATCCATTGCTTTTTTATCTTCTAATAGAAATGCTTCGATTTCGCTTCCCATTACAGAACGCACTTCAAGTTCTGCACCATCATGATTTACTGCTGGTATGTTTTCGACTGTGTCGGCAAATTTTTGAAAAAATGGTTCATTGTTAAAATATTCTTGATTTTCAGAGAAAATAGGTTCTTCATATGCTGCAGTTAATGCAGGAAATAAACCTCTATTAGTGAGTGCTTTAATCTGAGAATCTATGTCAGTTGTCGCGAACTCTGTAAAGACATAAGCTGCCACTTTATTATCAGACTCTGAAGGAATTGCTAATGCAGATCCACCATCATTTGATGCCCTAGTACTACCTTTTTCAAATGCTGGTAACATAAACATATCCCATTTACCAGATAGTTCAGGCATTTGTTCTAGCATCGTACCGCTCCACCATACAGCACCCGGATTTGTAGCGACTTCTCCATTTTTCATAGCAGCAACTTGCCCATCCCAATTATTTGTAAACGTAATTAAATTATTGTCTTTCATTTCTTGAAGAATTCGAGCAGCATTTTCGCCTTCCTCTGATGTAATATCTAATTTACCTTCATTATCGAAATAATAACTCCCTTGTTGTTGCATCATAATCCGTAATAGCCCATCACCGTCTGTTCCAAGAAAATAGTTTCCAGTATGTGCAACAACTTTTTTTCCTGCTTCGATGTAATCATCCCATGTTTCAATTTTAGAAGGATCAACACCTGCTTCTTCAAAAATATCAACACGGTAAATGACACCAACTGGCCCTAGATCACGTGGAGCAGCAATCACATTTCCATTCTTATCTTTTAAACCTTCAATCTTGGCCTTTGCAAATTTATCTTCGTGTTTGTCGTAACCGATTGCACTTAAGTTAGTAAAGGCATCCGGGAATTCAGTTGTAAATGATTGGATACGGTTATTCTCTACCTGTACAACATCAGGTAAGCCACTACCACCACTTGAAAGTCCAGCGCTAACTTTTTGATATACTTGATCCACACCAATGTGCTCGACAGTGACATCGATATTTGGATATATTTTCTTGAAAGCTGGTAAAACGTCTTTTTCCAAATAGTTTGCTTCTAATGCCCATGCCCAAACGGTAATATCTCCATTAATATCTTCGGGATTTTCAGGTATAGTTAATTCTTCAATATCCTGTTCGCTGGAGGAATTAACGCCACATGCTACTAATAAAACTAACAGAATAAATGCAACGAGCAACCTTTCTAAAATTTTTTTCATTTGCTTCACCCCTTTGTTTTTTTATTAGATCCCTGTTAACGAGATAGCCATCGTTAACTTGTCAAAATTTTAGCGAACAAATAAGGTTAAATATAGAAAAAAGGTTAGATATATAGAATTTATTCATTTTAATTGTATACGCTTACAAATAAGGGGGATTTAGAATGGATAATATACTTAGTTCATTAATAGAGGTAACAAAAGTTCCGATTAGTATTTATTATGATGCAAATATGACCTTCTTTTCTTCTGATAAAATCATTAATCCTTTGTTCGACACTTTTCAGGAGCATGTCATCAATTGTGGTTTACTAGGTAAGGAGATTCAATTAACGAATACTAATTATTACGAAAGTTTTCTAAGTATTCCTTTTATTCAACAAAATAAGAGACATTGGTTAATTATAGGTCCAACCGTATATAATCTACCAACAAAAGAAGGTGTCGTACAATTACTGACCAGTATTAATAGAGGCTATTTAAAGGAGGAATTTGAATCATATCTAATGAGTTTGAGTATAGAAACTAGTAATCAGCTAATAGAAATTGGACAAATAGCTTACTACCTAACATCAGGTACTGAATTGAATATCCGAGAGGAATTGAAGTTCATACATCAACAACAAGACACGGAGATAGAATGGAAACAATCTAGTTATATTGCAAATGTTCGCGAAAATAGCTATTATCACCATGACCCTTTATTAGAACGTCGAATTTATCAATTCATTGAAGAAGGAAAAGTGCAGGAGATCATTCCTTATCACCAAGCGTTTAGAAAAAGAGATGATTTTGAGTATGGGATCTTATCTAGAAAAAGTGAATTAAGAAGCCAAAAAAATATTGCCATTGCTACTATAACTCTAGCAACAAGAGCTGCAATTAGAGGAGGGCTTCACCCAGAAGATGCGTATTCTCTTGGCGATGTAATGATTCAGGACTTAGAAGAGTTAAATTCCATTTCCAAAGTGGATTGGTTTCGTGAGAAGATCCTATATGATTTTGCGGAATTGGTTAAGAGACATCATCAACAAAGATATTCTAGAAAAATTACACAATGCCAAGAATATATTTACAAACATATCTATGAATCTGATTTATCGGTTAGTTGGGTTGCTGAAAAACTTGGATTAAATCCGAAGTATCTTTCTAATCTATTTAAGAAGGAGACAGGTATGTCTATTTCCGAATACACCCAAAAGGTGAAAGTGAAAGAAGCAAAAAATATGATGCTTTATTTTAATCGTTCTATTACAGAAATTTGCAATACCCTTCATTTTTCCGACCAAAGTTATTTCATTAAAGTATTTAAAAGACATACTAAAATGACACCGGGAGAATACATAAAAAAAAACAGATTTGATCCATACTAATAAAAAATGGAATTCACTTTATCTTTGTTTATATCAAAAATAGTGATGTTATTGATAAAAGGTTGATTTTGTTTTTTGTATAATATCAATGTAAGCTATTTCCCTGTTGATCATGGTAAAAGTCCATGGACGCATGATTCTAGTTAGAGATCATGCGTTATTTTTTTGTAAATGGTTAAGATTGTCTAACGAAAATAGATTACATATTTTCATTTACTGACTTTTTTGTATTGGGTATTTCAACAAAATAAGTTATTTGTTAAAATTTCTTATCCAGTATAATATAAATAGAAAGTCGTATAATAATATAGTTCGTCTTGGTGGTGGTTCACCGAACAGTAGTGCAATAGCCCTTCAAGGGAGCGACACACTATAGGTATTTTTTATAACCACACCTTAGTTGCTTGTCAGGCTCAAGGGTGGTTATTTGTGTCTATATCCATATTATCTAAAAGAATACAAACTTTATAAATGGATAAACTTAATGCATCAAATAATGTTCATGTAATGCTCGGCAGTTGCCGAGTTTTCTTTATTCACATAAATACGATTAATGGTATAGTATTTTTATGAAAAGAAAGGAAGTGAAGCGAATGGGAGAATTTCTTCATGATCATCCCATTACACCTAGAACAAAAGATGAGAAAGAGAAGGTTATCAATCGCCTTAAACGAATAGAAGGTCAGGTGCGTGGTATTCAGAAAATGGTGGAGGAGGACCGGTATTGTCCTGATATACTCGTGCAAATTAGTGCGATTAATGCAGCACTAAAAAAAGTAGGATTCACGGTAGCGGAAAGGCATGCTAAGCATTGTGTTAGCCATGCGGTTAAATCTGGAGACGGAGACGAAGTTATTGATGAATTACTCGAAGTGATGAAACAATTTTCCAAATAAGTGGGCTTAGAACATGAGTGATGAAAGGCATGTTACGTTTGGAATTACAGGAATGACTTGTGCAGCTTGCTCTAAATAAAATGGATGGAGTCCGTGCAGAGGTTAATTTTACTGAAAAAGTGAGTGTTGCCGTTTGATGAGACTAAGGTTACGATTACTGATTTAAGCGAAGCAGTAGAAGATCAAGGCTACGATGTCGTAGCATAAATATATAAGAGCTGATCCGTTTTTTTTTTATTGGGTCGGCTCTTTTACTTAATATGAAATGTTTGTCTAATACCTTACAAGGGTATTGTATTATCAGTAAAAATACAGAGCTTCAAATGGATAGAAGTTTAATTAGAAAGGAATATTAGATAAAAAAAGGAAGTGATTAGCTTGGTAAGAGAGGGAGATACAAAGAAAGAAGCAATGCATGATTCTAAACATATGAATCATGTTCAAGGACGTTCTAATCATGAAGAAAACTATTCTGAAAGCCATGCTCATCATGACCATTCAAAGCATCATAGTCATGAAGAACATCATCATAGTGAGTATGAAAATCATAACGGACATGACCATAGCCATCATCATGAGCATATGGTGAAAGACTTTAAAAAAAGGTTCTACATTTCCTTAATGGTTACCATTCCAATTCTTATTTTATCTCCGATGATTCAAAGCTTTTTCGGGGTAAATTGGCAACCTCTATACAATTCCTATATCTTATTCCTACTTGCTACCTTTATCTTTTTCTATGGTGGTTGGCCATTTATTACCGGGGCAATTAGTGAATTAAAAGATAAAAACCCTGGAATGATGACACTCATTGGCTTAGCAATCTTTGTTGCTTATGCCTATAGTTCGCTCACTGTGTTTGGCTTAGAAGGGAAGGATTTTTTCTGGGAGCTAGCCACATTGATTGACATTATGCTATTAGGACATTGGATCGAAATGCGTTCCGTGATGGGAGCGTCCAATGCGCTAGAGGAGCTTGTCAAGCTCATGCCTAGTGAGGCTCATAAACTCGACGAACAAGACGAAGTGGAAGACATACCAGTTTCTGAGTTAAAGAATGCCGATCGTGTTTTGGTCAAACCTGGAGAAAAAGTCCCAGTGGATGGAACAATCCTAGATGGAAATTCAGCAATAGATGAGTCGATGCTTACAGGAGAATCCGTACCTGTGGAAAAGAATAAAGGTGATGAAGTTATCGGCGGTTCGGTGAAT
Organism: Gracilibacillus dipsosauri; assembly: GCF_003176895.1. Lineage (GTDB taxonomy): Bacteria > Bacillota > Bacilli > Bacillales > Amphibacillaceae > Gracilibacillus > Gracilibacillus dipsosauri. Next base: position 134,981 of record NZ_QGTD01000001.1, on the reverse strand, counting down.
AAGGAAGGTTCACTTACGATACAGGTTGAAAAAACCGGTGCAGCTTCTTATCTTTCACAAGTCATTACACTGGTCAAAGAGGCACAAGATTCAAGATCACGAACACAGGATGTTACCAATCGGGCAGCAAAATGGTTATTTTATATTGCGCTTGCTGCTGGATTTATTACCTTATTCGTTTGGCTTGGGCTTGGATACCCATTTGATACATCACTGGAACGAATGGTGACGGTTATGGTCATCACTTGTCCACATGCACTTGGTTTAGCTGCACCTCTTGTTGTAGCAGTATCTACAGCTATTTCTGCAAAACAAGGCTTACTTATCCGTAATCGTGCCAATTTTGAAGGTGCGAGAAATTTAAATGCCGTTGTTTTTGATAAAACAGGTACGCTGACAAAAGGAGAATTTGGTGTAACCAATATTATTCCAAATGAAGGATATCAAGAGGAGGAAGTTCTAAATATAGCAGCAAGCTTGGAGCAGAATTCAGAGCATCCCCTTGCAACAGGTATCGTTACTTCAGCAAAAGAAAAAGGAATGCATCTACAAAAAATAACGAATTTCGAATCAATTACTGGAAAGGGAATTCAAGGAACCATTAATGGTCAAAAAATTAATGTGGTCAGTCCTGGTTATGTCGATGACAATCATCTTACCTATGATAAGCAACAGTTTAATCAGATGTCGGAGAAAGGGAAAACAGTCGTATTTGTTTTAATAGATGATGCACTAGTTGGTATGATTGCTTTAGCAGATATGGTAAGAGAAACCGCAAAAGAAGCCATTGCTAAGCTAAAGGAAATTGATATACATTCGATTATGCTAACTGGTGATAACAAAAAGGTGGCTAATTGGGTTGCCGAACAATTGAATATTGATGAGGTATATGCCGAAGTTTTACCAGACAAAAAAGCGGATCAAGTTAAGAAAATTAAGGAAAAAGGCTGGAGGGTGGCAATGACAGGAGACGGAATTAATGATGCTCCTGCTCTTGCAACAGCTGATTTAGGAATTGCCATAGGAGCTGGAACAGATGTAGCAATGGAAACAGCTGATGTAGTGCTTGTGAAAAGTAACCCAAAGGATGTTGTCTCCTTAATTAGTTTGTCGAAGAAAACCTATCGTAAAATGACTCAGAATTTATGGTGGGCTGCAGGGTACAATATATTGGCTATCCCGCTAGCAGCTGGTATATTAGCACCTATTGGTATTGTGTTAAGCCCAGCAGTTGGAGCAGTTCTAATGAGTTTGAGTACGATTATCGTAGCTATTAATGCAAAATTGTTGAAAGCTTAGATTACGTCTGTAAGTCCCTCTTATTTAAATTGTTAAAATCTACCCTTTGGAAATGATTTGTCCAAAGGGTTTTTTATAAAAAAGCCTTCCTGTAGAAATAAATTTGACCCGAAATAAGGTTTTTGGAATTACACAAAAAAGCCTTCCTTGGTGTATAGAGAGTGTCACGTCACGAAATAATGACCTCGAAAATACCGAAGGAGGAGTCAAAATAAATTTTACTCGATTAATGCAAATAACGGAAAACACAATCACTGTTGCATAGATATCGCCAGACACAAACACGTTGCGCGTGCTATTGATGATCGAGAGAGATCGATCTAACCAAACGGTTTGTTTTCATAGTGCCCCTCAATCCTCGAATCGTTTCCGTACCCCCACCATAGGTGAAACATTAATTGTGATACAATAAAGAGGAGTAATTCTTTGTTACCTCATATTATTTTATTTACAAGAGTCAAATTTGCGACACTAGGAGGCTGGCTCGATGAAGATAAACATATTTGTTGTTGAAGATGATGATGCTTTGTTTGCTGCATTGAAGAAAGGTCTAGAGGCTTGGTCGTTCCGGGTCACGAGACCAGATGATTTTGAAGGTGTGATGCGTTCATTTCTTGAACAACAGCCTCAGCTCGTCATCATGGATGTCATACTCCCGAAATTTGACGGTTTTCATTGGTGTCGCGAGATTCGCGCTGTATCCAAAGTACCCATTGTTTTCCTTTCCTCTCGCGATCACCCAATGGATATGGTCATGGCACTGAGCATGGGAGCGGACGACTTCATCCAGAAGCCGTTTCATACAGATGTGCTTTATGCCAAAATTCAAGCCGTTCTCCGGAGGACATATGCTTATGGCGAAGAGCAATCGAATATTCTTGAATGGAATGGCGCCTTGATTGATTTGAATCGAGGTATAATTCGAAAAGCTGGGAAAGAAGTGGATTTAACAAAAAACGAATTTTTTATACTGATCACGCTTGTGAGAACCAACAATGTCATTATCTCGCGCCATGACTTGATACGAAAACTGTGGGAGGATGAGCAGTTCGTGAACGACAATACCCTCACGGCGAATGTAACTCGTTTGCGGCATAAGCTAGAGACAATCGATTTGGCAGACGCTATTGTGACAAAAAAAGGGCTGGGTTATATGGCCATCACTTTATAGAGATTATGAACATGTATTAATAGGGGGGAACCGAGCCATGTTTATCCGTTACGTTGATGCAAGGAAAAGCTGGATTTTACTGTTTGCCGGCTTGCTCGGCTTAGCCAATGCTCTGATCCTGCTTGATCAAGGCATCCAGGTCACATCTACTTCTCTTTTTTATTTTAACGCCTCATTTATTCTGTCCTTTCTCCTGTTTTTTATATGGCGCTTCAAAAAAGAGACAAAATATGCCGCCGCGTTGGCTGCTCTGCAGGAAGACATGGCCTTAGACTGGATGGAGACACTTCCTGAACCTGGGAACGGCCTAGATCAGATGACCAACGACATCTTACGGGAGGCCTCCCTTCAGTTCAAACGAAAGCTTTCTGACTATAAAGAATCTCAACTGATCGAGAATGAATTTACGGCCTCATGGATCCATGAGGTGAAGACTCCTCTCACCGCCATGAAGCTGATCTTGGACGCCCAGCCAAGTGATCCGGAAATACGTAAAATTGAAGCGGAATGGTTGCGGGTGTATTTGTTGGTTGACCGGCAGCTGCATATGACACGTCTGCCCGCGATCGAATCAGACTATGTTCTTGAATTGGCCTCTATACAGCGCCTTGCTGTGGAAGAAGTACGGGAGCTGGCGCCGTGGTGTATGGAAAAAAATCTGGCGGTCAGTATCGAAGGAACGGATGTAAAGGCCATTACAGACCAAAAATGGTGCCGTTTCATCCTTCGGCAACTGTTGACGAATGCCGTGAAATATAATCCTGCGAATACGGCACTTATGATCGTGACGGATGTAACGGAGACAGGCCAAGTCTTTTTGGATGTCATCGATGAAGGACCGGGAATACAGCCACATGAATTGCCGCGTATCTTTGACAAAGGCTTCACGGGCGAAAACGGCAGGATTCAAAACGCAGCGACCGGACTCGGGCTCTATCTTGCAAAAACCGTTGCAGATAAATTAGGAATTACCCTCAAAGCGCAACCCGGTCAAAAGAAAGGAACGGTAATGCGAATGATCTTTGTCGAACCTAACTCCTTCGAAGCTGTCCGGAGAGGGGCGGGCGAGTAATATCCAACTATGAAGCAGTCAGGATTGCTCCTGGCTGTTTTTTTGGTGTGGAATAGTGAACGTGACAATATTGTCACGTTGTCCTGCCAAATTGTCATGTAAAACGTACGACAAGCGGAAAATCCAACCGTATAATAAAGCTATCAAATTATGATTTGGAGGTACGTTATGGATCAGTTGAATGTAGGAGAAACCATTTTACAAGCACGAAATATCCACAAAACATATGGTAATAAAGGGAATGCACAGCATGTATTAAAAGGAATAGATTTACGCGTCACCCGCAGTGAATTTGTTGGCATTATGGGCCCTTCCGGATCAGGCAAGACGACATTGCTTAACGTCTTAGCCACGATTGATCATACTACGGACGGAACGGTTTTAATTGATGACGAAGATATCTCGAAGCTGAGTAATACCGCACTTTCTGCCTTTCGGCGCAACAAGCTGGGATTCATCTTCCAGGATTACAATCTACTGGACACGTTAACAGTGAAGGAAAATATACTGCTGCCCATCTCCCTTAGCAAAATGAGCAAGCGGAAAGCGGAAAGCGAGTTCACAGCCATCGCTGATGTGCTTGACATTAAAGCACTGTCGTACAAATATCCGCATGAAATATCAGGAGGCCAGAAACAACGGACAGCTGCCGGGCGCGCTCTGATCCACCAGCCTTCGATCGTGTTTGCGGACGAACCGACTGGTGCACTGGATTCCAAATCCGCTTCCTCGTTACTGGACGTGATGGAGAAAGTGAATCAGCAGCGAGGGGTCGCCATTGTCATGGTGACGCATGATCCGGTAGCCTCCAGCTATTGCAGCCGTGTTGTGTTTTTAAAAGACGGGAAGATTTATTCCGAGCTCTACCGCGGCGATAAAACAAGACATGCGTTCTTTAATGAAATTATGGACGTGCAAGCTGTGCTAGGGGGGCAACCATGTTGACGGTTTTTGAATTAGCGCTTCGCAGCATGCGGCAAAATGTGAAGCATTATTATTTGTACTTCTTTGCGCTGATCTTTAGTTTGAGCCTGTATTTTGTCTTCACCTCACTACAGCACGATCAGTCTGTTCAGAATATGACAAATACGAGCGTTGTCTTCTTTCAAATTGCGGGAGTCACGCTGATTGTGATCGTTGGGATCTTTACCGTCTCAGCCAACGGCATTTTCCTGCGTCGGCGCAGTCGAGAAATCGGACTATATCAGCTGATTGGTCTTTCCAAAGGCTGGGTAGCCCGATATCTAATAATCGAGAATATACTGCTTGGCTTAGGTGCACTACTTGCTGCGATCATTTTTGGTGCGTTGATTTCAAGGCTGTTCGTCCTGATTTTGCTGAATCTGCTCGGCTTAGAAGGGATTGTCGGCATCAGCTTCTCCGTACCAGCGGCTTTTAAAACGGCGATGGTCTATCTTTTCATCATCGTCATCACTTCCATTCAGATGATGTTGACGGTTTATCGCAGCAGCCTTCTGAATCTGTTTCAAGCTGACAAGCGGCCTGATCTCACTAAGCCGCCTAAAGCGGTGGCATCTGCTATTTTTGCCCTGCTCGGTCTGGCGCTGATTGGATACGGCTATAAATTATCGGGTCATATCGATAAAGAGTTATTCCCCAACGCACTATTGATGCTCGGATCTATCGTTACAGGGACTTACTTATTGTTTCACGTTACGATCAAATGGTGCTTTTACCGGCTGCGCAAACGTAAAGATGGACACCTAGGCTTAACAAACAGCCTGTCGATAGCTCCGCTGATGCACCATACGAAAGCAAATGCCAACTCACTTGCCTTGATTACGTTGTTGTCGGCCATGACCATCACGCTGATTTCCATGGCTTACTCCTTCTACTACTCCGTAGAGCATGAGACCCGTCGCGACCTCCCTTATGATTTTATGTTTGAAAACGATCCGAAGGAGGCGCTGTCGTTCAAAATGGAGCTGGAGAAGGAAGGCATCGATGTTAATCACCACGTCGTTCAAGCGGTTCTGACGATGGGCATCATCCTTGATCCGAATGACCAATCCTACAAGGTTGAAGAAAGTTTGTTATGGCTTCCGGCCGAACAGCTTAAACAAACAGGCGCAGACCTCAACGTGCCGCCAGATGGTGAAGCCATATTGTACGATGCTGGGGCCTCACTTGCCGGGGAATTAGATGAGCAGTCGAAGCGATATCCAACCGAAATAGAGCTGGAGCAGCATGGACAGACCGTTATGTATACATTGAGGACATTGAGGGAAACAAACATCATGAATTTAAATGCTCCCGGCAGTCAGCTGCTAGTGTCAGAAGCGACGATGAACAAAATCGCAGAACAAATGGCCGGTACGCCTGATTATAAAAAAATTCACTTTGATACGTATCAAGTTTCGGACAAGAAAGAGCTCGCAATAGCTTCCTCAATATACGAAAAATATGACAATGACGAACCATTAAAGTATGATTACTATGCGCAGTACAAAAAAGTGCTGGAGCTGACAGGCTTGCTCATTTTCATCGCAGCTTTCCTTGGACTTGTCTTTTTGATCTCAACCGGCAGCATCTTGTACTTTAAGCAAATGACTGAAGCTGAGCAGGAAAAGCAAAGCTTTAAGACATTGCGTCAGCTCGGATTTGACGTGGATATGATCATGAAAGGCATTATACGAAAGCAGGCCATCGTGTTCCTTCTCCCTCTATCGATTGGTATGCTGCATTCGATCTTTGCTATCAAGGCGGCTTCATTTATGATCCGGTCGGACACCATGTTTCCAGCATCCATCGCCATGGCGAGTTACACGGTTATCTATTTTGTATTCGCTCTGTTTACCATAGGCTACTACCGCAACATTGTAAAAAACGCTATGTCATAACCATCACTTAAAGTGGGATAAGCTATATGGGGTGCCGGCAACATTTCGGATATTTTGTACGCTAAGCATATCTCCAACCTAAAAAAATCGATTCCTTATCGTACAGGGAAATGAAGATCAGTAAACTTTCTAATCAAACAGGAGTTAGCCCCCGTTCTATTCGTTATTACGAGAAAAAAGGTTAATCCAACCTTCTCGTAAAGAAAATGGTTATCGGGTTTATGAAGAGCAAGACAAATACAGCCTGTTATAGCCTATGGTTCCCTCGAACCCATGGACGGTGATTGGAATAGCTCCAGTCTCATTTGGTCATCCATGCAGGTGAAAATAATATCCATTTCGTTAGATAAATAGCCTTCTTTGAAAAGCTTTCTTTTACTTTCCCGTTAAATCGGCCTTTTACTATATATGAAATGTTTTTAGAATACCTTATGAGGGTATTTGTTGTTAGCTATCGCATTTTGTCTTGCTATCATCTAATCCTTTGGATATGATTTATCCAAAGGGTTTTTATAAAGAAGGGAAATAAAGATGATGATAAGACCATATAAAAATGAAGATATTCAAAAAATAATAGATATTTGGTATAAAGGTTCAGTACAGGCTCATCATTTCATAGATGCTAGCTATTGGGAATCAAAAATGCAAGAAATGAAAGATAAGTATATTCCAATGTCAGAGACTCATGTCATTACAGACCAATCCGAGATTATCGGATTTATTTCTATGGTAGGCAACTATTTAGCAGCACTTTTTATAGATGTACGCAACCAAAATAATGGGGCTGGAAGAGAGTTGTTGAACTTTGAAAAAAGGCGACGGAATATCATGCAGCTGAGAGTATATCAGGAAAATGCATTAGCTATAAACTTTTATTTGAAAAATGGCTTTGTTTTGAAGGATGAACTTAGGGATGAGCAGACAGGTAAAGCGGAGTATTTAATGGAATGGAAAAAAGCTTAGCATGCTTTTAAAAGAAGAATGAGAATTTTTTCTATAACCTAACAAAAATAGTCTATTTTTTCAAAACGTTAGGTATAATAAGTTCATACAGTAAAAAGACCGATAGGTGCGGTAACACCTACCGGTCATGCAATAGATTTCCTTTATAGTGGCGGTCACCATATAATCTGGTTTTGCCACCTTGCTATAACTATAAAGCTTAGTAGGGTGGCTTATTCTTTTTCTTTCATAATCAGCACTATAAGAACTAGTAATACTGATCATTAGAACGATTGCTTCGTAAACCGTCTTTGTTACCGCCCTAGGACTTTATAGGCGCCGTGGAAAAGCAAATCCTTCTGTACAAGTTAGGAAGAATATCGTTTATCTAATTTATCTCGGTGGGATTGAAAGATATCTTCAAGTGGAATATCATATTTATTCGCAATGACAATAAGATTTCCCAAAACGTCACCTAGTTCCTCTACTAATTCTTGTTTTTGTTGATCTAATGTTCCGGTACCTTCATCTGGTCTATCTCTACCAATTTCCAGTGCTCTGATGGCTCTTGCAACCTCACCTGTTTCTTCTGCTAGAAAACCAATTCGAATAAAAATATCTAAATCTGACCACCCTCTTTTCTCATAATAAGACTTTACCCATTGTTGAAAATCATTTAAATTCATATAAATCCTCCATATTTTTTTCTTTTAGATTAACAGAATAATCTATATAATGATAATCGATATCTATATAGATCGATAGGGGGAATTATTTTGAAACGAATAGCGGTTTTTTGTGGTTCTAGTTATGGTGCTTCAAATATTTATAAAGAAGGTGCCATCCAATTAGGAAAAGAATTAGTGAAGCGAGATATCACACTAGTTTACGGTGGAGCAAGTGTCGGGATAATGGGGGAATTAGCTAATACCGTGTTAGCCGAAGGTGGAGAGGTAATTGGAGTGATACCAACACTATTAGAAGAAAGGGAAATAGCCCATCCCCATCTATCCGAACTGTATACGGTTCATACTATGCATGAAAGAAAAGCAAAGATGGCTGAACTGGCAGATGCATTTATTGCCCTTCCAGGAGGTCCTGGAACCATGGAGGAATTTTTCGAAATATTTACATGGGCACAAATTGGCTTACATCAAAAACCATTTGGCCTGCTGAATATTCATCAATATTTTAATCCTTTAGTTAGTTTATTTGATCATATGGTGGAGCAACAATTTTTGCAGGAGAAGTACCGATCCTTAGCTATGGTTGACTCCAATCCTTCATCTCTAATAGAAAAATTTACTACTTTTGAACCGATCTCTGTAAAAACTTACAGTTAAAGGCTCTATTATTAAATATTTTTACCGAAACAAAAGCCTGAACCTTATCTTTAGAAAAAGGTTCAGGCCTTCCAACATCACTAACGGTCACATTATTTTACGACTAAAACAGGACATTGTACGCGTTTGAGTATTTTGTGACTTACACTTCCGAGGATCATGGTTTGTAGTTTATTTAATCCTCTACTACCTACCACCACAAGATCATAATTATTGTCATTAGCAAATTCAACAATCGAAGGACCAGGTTCACCATGTAAGATGTTTGTTTCACAAGGAATACCTACAGATGTAATTTTATCTTTTACCGGTTTTATCTTTTCTTCTCTTTCTTTTTTAACTTCATATTTGTCCACACCATGAAGGACATCTGTTTTGGACGTATTCCCATCTACTACATAGACAATGTCGATGGTTCCATTCTTGAGTTGAGCAATTTCGATTGCGTGTTCCGCTGCTCGAACGGAGTGCTCTGATCCATCTGTTGCAAGTAATATTTTTTTATACAAGCCCCTTCACCTCTTCTACGATTAATGACCCGATGCTTTTGATAGACCACCGATTTTTCTTTTTAATAATCTACTCTCCGCATTTAGACCTATATATTGTACCTTAACATGATTTTGTTCAAATTTCATTTCGATTTTGTCTAATGCACCAATTGCTGAATCATCCCAGAGGTGAGCATTGGTAAGATCAATATCCACTTGTTTAATCGGTTCGTTGAAAGCAAATTGTTCTACTAAATCACTTACTGAAGCAAAGAAAATTTGTCCATCGACTTTATAAATTTTCTTACTATTATCTACAGATGAAATACTCGTAACCTTGACCTTAGATATTTTTGCCGCAAAGAAGATGGCACTTAGTAATACACCAAGTAAAACACCTTTTGATAAGTCATGTGTTACTACTACGGTAATAACGGTTGCTACCATAACAATTGCATCGGTTCTAGGAATCTTATGAATATTTCGTAGGGAAGACCAATCAAAGGTACTGATAGATACCATAATCATTACACCAGCAAGTGCTGCCATAGGAATTTGGACGACGACATCACCTAATACAATAATTAAAAACATAAGGAAAAGACCTGCAACAAAGGCAGACAATCGACCTTTTCCGCCAGATTTAACATTAATAACGGATTGTCCTATCATTGCACAACCAGCCATTCCGCCAAAGAAACCTGACGCAATATTAGCTATCCCTTGTCCGCGACATTCTTTGTTTTTATTGCTTTCTGTATCTGTCATGTCATCCACGATATTAGCGGTTAACAATGACTCTAATAACCCAACAATGGCGAGTGCTAGTGAATAAGGGAAAATAATCGCCAATGTTTCAAAAGATATTGGGATGTCAGGAATCATAAAAATTGGTAATTGGGAAGAGATATTACCAAGGTCTCCTACTGTACGAATACCAAATCCGGAAAATACGGTGATTAAAGTTACAACGATAATGGCCACTAAAGTGGAGGGAACCGCTTTTGTGATCCTAGGAAAAAGATAAATAATTGCCAATGTTAAAGCTACCATACTGTACATAATCCAGCTTTCACCTTCGAAATGCTGTAATTGTGATGTGAAGATCATAATAGCTAGTGCGTTAACAAATCCGACCATTACGGAACGAGGAACAAATTTTATAAACCTAGCTAATTTAAATACCCCAAATAGAATTTGTATTATTCCAGTTAAAATAGTAGCCGCAAATAAATATTGCAACCCGTGATCTGCTACTAACGTGATCATCAATAGCGCCATAGCCCCTGTTGCAGCTGAAATCATCCCGGGTCTTCCACCCACAAAGGAAATGATAACAGCAATACAGAAGGAGGCATATAGCCCAACCATTGGATCAACCCCTGCAATAATCGAAAACGCAATGGCTTCTGGAATTAACGCTAAAGCTACCACTATTCCCGCTAATATATCTCCTCGTATATTCCCAAACCATTCATATTTAATTTTTTCTGCTCTGTTCATGAAGCACCTCTTTCGTATTATTTTATAGTTCTCTGAGCGTTTCAGAGAAAATTTCCGGCGTGAACAAAGTGAACTATATCACAATTTACAAAAACGTCAAACCGCTATAGAAACGTAAACAATGGTATTTTTCTTTGAATTACAGCCATTTTCTACAGTTTTCTATTATATTTATCAAATACTGTTAAATGAATAGTATTTTTTAGTACCGATATAGTGCTTGTAAGTGTTGATATAATTATTTAAGGTATAGAAAAACCTAGCTTTTTTTGCTAGGTTTTTAGTACAAGAATTTACTTTGTATCCATAGAACTTAGTTTGTTGGCTTCTGCAATAATATTTTTAATTAATATTTCGGCTTTTTGAATTGTGGCTAATCTAGGGCTTTGACCAGCCCAAAGGGACATGAAATCTTGATTATATTCTGTAGCAGCAGTTTTTCTAATATCTTGTGTTAGTCTATTTTGAACAGGAAAATTGGGTAACAGTGTTTCATAGTTCTGCATTTTTGAAATAAAATTATTTTTAATTCCTCTTGCCCACTTACCTGAAAATGAACGAGTTAAAACAGTTTGGTCTTCTTTAGCTTTAAGAATTGCTTCTTTATGAACCTTATTCGCTCCACTTTCAATACAAGTAAGGAAAGCTGTACCCATTTGTACACCCATTGCTCCTAAACAAATCGAAGCCATTAATCCTCTCCCATCCATAATTCCTCCTGCAGCAACAATAGGAATGCTTATATTGTCTACAACTTGTGGGATCAGAGACATTAACCCAACCAAATTTTCTTGTGCTCCATTAATAAAGCTCCCACGATGTCCACCAGCTTCACTTCCTTGAACAACAACCATATCCATTCCAGCTTTTTGATTTTTCATTGTTTCTGTCACAGTGGTAGCTGTGCCAATCAGGATAATGTTTGATTGTTTTAATTCAGCAATCACTTCTCTAGAAGGGATGCCAAATGTAAATGAACAAATAGGAACTTTTTCTTCCATAATAACCTTAATTTGTTCAGTAAATGTATCAGAAACATCTTTAAAGTTTGGAAAATCAAGGTCATCCCTTTGGGGTAAATTTAATTGCTTACGAATCGGGTTTAAGAACTGGTTAGCCGATTTAATCTCATTCTCTGTAATATCAAACTCATTAGGAACAAAGAGATTTATTCCAAACGGATTTGAAGTTAATTGCTTTATTTCCCTAATTTCTTCCCTTATTTGAGCAGGGGGCAAGTATCCTGCTCCAAGCATCCCTAGCCCACCAGCATTTGAAACCTCAGCGATTAATGTTGAGGTTGTTACTCCACCAGCCATAGGAGCCTGGATAATCGGATGCTTAATTTTCAAAAGTTCTGTCATCTTATTCTTTAACATATTTCTCACCTCTTTTTTATTTTTACTTATTGATTAAGTTAGTCTTTCCTTCGATTTTTTCTAAAGATAAAAATTATATTTAAATCATATCTTTTTTTTGATATATTGAATAATACATTATATTGATATTAGCCATCAGTTATTTAGATGGCAAAAAGGTGTGAGGATTTTTATGGATTTGCATACATTAAAAATTTTTCAGACTGTTGCAAGGCTGGGAAGTATTTCACAAGCAGCAAGAGAACTTCAATATGCACAATCTAATATCACTATGAAAATACAGCAATTGGAATCAGATCTTAAAACAACCCTTTTTTATAGACATAATCGTGGGACTGACTTAACAGCCAAGGGAAGCATGTTGCTATCATACACTGAAAAAATATTTCATCTTATAGAGGAAGCAAAAAGTGTGATGAATGATGATCAAACACCAAGTGGTCCGTTAATTATTGGTTCAATGGAAACAACCGCTGCAGTTCGCTTACCAACCCTACTCGCAAAGTATCATAAAGACTTTCCAGATGTTGATGTAACTTTAAAAACAGGCTCTTCTGAACAAAATATCCAAGGAGTTTTAAAGTATGAACTTGATGGAGCATTTGTGGCTGGACCTATTGAACATCCCGAGCTCATTCAAAAGGAAGTAATTAATGAGGAATTAGTACTCATTACCGATACAATTCATCCTCCTATTTCTTCATTTAAAGATATTCAAACAAGAACGTTGCTTGTATTTCATGCTGGATGTTCTTATCGAGAAAAACTTGAACAATGGTTACGTCAAGAGAGGATAGTTCCGAATAAAATAATGGAATTTGGTACTTTAGATGCGATAATCGGTTGTGTAGTAGCTGGTCTAGGTATAAGTATGCTTCCACAAGTTGTCGTTACAAAGCATGTACAAGATGGAATGCTTAGACAGCATTCCATTCCAAATTTATACGGTAAAGTCAAAACAGTGTTCATTTATCGGAAAGATAAGTATATACCTCCGTCTTTACTAAAATTTATAAATATGTTAAGTGATTTAGATGGTTAAGTATAAAAAAAGACTACATACTTTAGAATTACATGTAGTCAAATAGTAACCTTCACTGGTTTTTTTGCTAACAGGGAACAGATAACGCCGATTATAGGAAAGATTAATGCTAATAGAATAACGATAGTATAGCCACCAAATAGGTCAAAGCCTATACCAAATGGTAACGGGCCTAGGGATGAACCGATAACCATTATCGTGGCTCCAACACCATTAATACTCCCAATATATTTTCTACCAAAGTAATTAGGCCAAATAACACCGATAGCAATACGTTCTAATCCACCTGCCAATCCCCATAATATACCAAATAGTATTGCCATAAGGAAACTATCTGTAATTAGTAACAATAAAAGAACAAAAAATTCGATGATAAAGATAACGAATAGGACATAGTTTGTTTTTACTTTGTCTAAAATTACACCCGAGACTAAGGAAATCGGAATTCCGACAAATGCCATTAAGCTTAAAACCATTGCGGCCATTTCAAGCGATAATCCATTCGTTTTAAAGATAGAGGTGATATGGAACGTAATACCTGTATTAACTAACGCAGGTATACCAACACAGATTAATACAGCCCAAAAAGCTCTCGTTCTCATTGCTTCATTTAATGTCCAATCTTCTTCAGCCTCTATGACGGGTGTCACTAATTTATTTTGTTGGTCGGCCTCTGGTTCTACGTTTCCATCTGGCTCTAATCCAATAGATTCTGGGCTATTTCTTACTCCAAGGAAAGCAATAGGTACAAATAAAAATAGAAGTACTATTCCCCAAAATTGCCATGCTACTTGCCAGCTCCATGTTTGAATGAGCCAAGTATTAATAATAGGAAATAACATGGCACCAGCAAAGCTAAAAAGTGCTTTTAAACTAAAGGCTCGACCTCTTTTTTTCACAAACCACTGGGCAACGAGTGTATTTGGAATTAATGTCATACTCCCTTGCCCTAATAAACGTACCATGAAAAATCCTAATGCAAGCATCCAAATACTAGATATAAAACTATTATAGAAACATGCTAAGGAAAATAAAGTTCCTACTGTTACCATCATCATCCTTGGTCCAAATCGATCGATGAAACGTCCTACGATCATCATTAGTACACCTGCTAATAGTGTAGCAACAGAATAGACACCGGAGACTTGTGATCTCGACCATCCGAAATCATGTATATATTCATCTATAAACTGAGAATTTGAAAATGTTTGACCAGGTCCAGAGAAAAACACCCCTAAACCACCAATAACTAAGATAACCCATCCATAATAAAAATTATCAAATATTTTTAATCGATGTAACATAGTTACCTCCTTCTCGATGATCGGTGAATTTATAAGCGGAAAGAGTAAAGAGGACGAATGAGGATGGAGAGGTATGAACAGTTAACTACTATAAACGCTTTCATGAAAAGTTGCAAGTAATGTGCATAGTACTCGTAAAAGAAGAAACACCCTAATATTGGGTGCTTCCTAGTGTTTATTTTTTTATCAACGGAATCCATGTGTTTGCTTCTTGGAGGAGCGCGCTAGCACTTTAAAGTATTAGCTATATCCTTTATTTTACAAAAAGCGTGTTATAATTGGTAAAAAGGCAAGTGACTTAACATATGAAGGAGGAAATGGAATGAATCAGAAGTTAACAAGATCATCAACGGATAAGGCATTCTATGGTGTGTGTGGAGGGATCGCGGAGTTTTTTGGCATATCTTCTTTCATTGTCAGATTAATTTTCTTCTTCACTTCTTCTGTTTCTGTTTGGGTATATATATTTCTATCGATAGCATTAGATAATAAACCATCACTGAAATAATGCTCCTTCCTCAAAATCACAAGCAATCACTTGTGATTTTTTTTTTGTTGTATTCCGTCTATTGACACTCCTATCATCCTTTGCTAAGCTATACTGACGACCGTTCGTAAGGGGTGGTAGGATGTCTTATCAATTAATTAAACAGGAAGCATTGAATTTATTCGCCATACATGGTTATGAAGGGACGTCCCTTGCTGATATTGCGAAGCAAGTAGGGATCAAGAAACAATCCATCTATACTCATTTTAAAGGAAAAGATGCCCTGTTTATGCAAATACTAAAGGAAACCTTCGCAGATGAGTTAAAAAAGGAACAAGATTATATAAAAAGATATTTCGATAAAACACTAAAGGAATTTTTATGGGCAGATCTGCAACATTTTATCCATCGATTTCATCATGATAATCAATTAAAGTTCTGGCTTCGTAACACCTTTCTTCCTCCACGTCATTTATACGATGAAGTCACTAGGGAGCTCTATCAATACATTGATCAAGTAGACTTATTATATTTTGATCGATTTCAATATGCGTATGAAAAGGAAGAAATAAGTCAAGATCCTAATATTGCAGTCATGTCATTTTCGGCTTTGTTAGATTCCATTGGTGTCGAATTAATTTACGGAGGAGAAGCTCGTACCAACCGAAAATTACATGCAGCTTGGAAAATATTCTGGTTAGGTATTACCTATCCAGATCGTACATCTCAGAAGTAAGGAGGGTTCACATGTATCATGCCGAAACATGGAAGGAAAAAATTCGTTTATTCCTAGTTATTTTGTGGCCGATAATGATTACACAGATCAGTTTATCAGCAATGAACCTTGTTGACACGATGATGTCTGGTCGTGTTGGAACAGATGATCTTGCTGGAGTCGCTATTGGATCTAGTTTATGGTCACCAGTTTTTACAGGAATGAATGGTGTTATGCTCGCCATTACACCGATTATTGCGCAATTTATGGGAGCAAACCAACGTCATAAAATTCATCATACCGTAACACAAGCTATATTTTTAGCTATTATGCTTGGTTTGATGATTATTCTAGTAGGGGCGTTTGCCCTCCATCCGATTTTAAATCTAATGGATTTAGAAGAAAATGTACAACATATCGCTTTTCATTATTTAGCTGGTCTGTCGATTGGGATTATCCCATTATTCCTTTCCAATGTTATTCGTAATTTCTTCGATGGACAAGGATTCACACGAATCACCATGATTATTACGGTTTTAGCTGTTCCCTTTAATGTACTTTTAAATTATAGTTTAATTTTTGGTAATTTTGGAATGCCTAAGTTAGGCGGGATTGGTGCTGGATACGCAACAGGTATCACCTTCTGGATCATATTAATTATTAGCATTATTATGACATTTAGAATTGAAGCAGTGAAAAAGTACAAATTATTTGTCCATTGGGTGAAGCCATCGTTTAAAGCATGGAAAGAGCAATTATCCATAGGAATACCAATCGGACTTTCCATTTTCTTTGAAGCAAGCATTTTTTCCGTTGTTACCTTACTAATTGGCAATATGTTTTCCACTACGGTTATTGCGGCAAATCAAATTGTGATTAGCTTTACGACATTACTATTTATGATACCACTTAGTATATCAATGGCTATAACGATTGTGGTAGGCTATTCAATTGGCGGTAAAAAATTAGATGCAGCTAAACAGTATGCCTTTATTGGAGTACTTGGAGCCATCGGTTTTCTTGCTTCAGGATCTGTCTTTATGTTCTTTTTCCGAGAGCCAATTGCCTACCTTTACACTACAGATCCGATTGTTGTACAAATAGCGGGACA
This sequence comes from Gracilibacillus dipsosauri, assembly GCF_003176895.1. Taxonomy (GTDB): domain Bacteria; phylum Bacillota; class Bacilli; order Bacillales; family Amphibacillaceae; genus Gracilibacillus; species Gracilibacillus dipsosauri. The sequence goes on along the minus strand of NZ_QGTD01000001.1, from coordinate 118,261 downwards.
GTTATTCATCATTGCCATTATTTATCAATTATCTGATGCTTCACAAGCTAGTCTACAGGGTGTTTTACGGGGCTACAAGGATGTAAAAGTACCATTTTATATCGCCTTTGTTTCTTATTGGTTAATTGGTATCCCTTCTGGATATTTATTAGCAGCCTTTACGAATCTTGGACCCTCTGGTTTTTGGGTTGGAATTACACTTGGATTAACAGGGGCTGCAATTGGATTCTTTCTTCGTTTACGGGTAATTTATCGAAAGGAAAAAGCTAAATTAGATTAGGGATAGGAAATTTAACTCGCAGTTGACTGCGAGTTTTTTTATGTGCGCCAGGCATGGCGACTATCTAGGTGGTGAAAGTCCACTGTGGGGGTACACATCAACCAACCACTAGAGAAGCGCAAGGTACTTATCGTGAGGTAAGGGCTGAAGGAAGCGTGTATCAAAATCTTGGCTCGACGAACAGAAATCTGATACCAAGGCTTTATAGGCGGATAAGGCTCCATAACAAGTCAAAGTCCAAAAGATGTGCGTAATCCTATAGAGTAAATCAGACGAGTAAAAGAGGAAAGATAGTTGCCTTACCCTGGGAGGTCTCACGGACAGCTGAGGATTCCCCTATAAAGAAAGCTGGTCGAAAAAGGTTTACCGTGAGAAGTCAGCCGAAGCCATAGTAGTGATGAAATCATGAAGGGCTGAACAATTTATAGTGTTTCTACGCCATGAATGCACGGCAGATATATTTCAGAATGTGTTAATGAGGAAAGTATGAGCGTATCTCAGAGGATACTCAAAAGAGAAGTGTCTGATCGTCACGTTAACGGAAAGGAAGAAACGAGTGTGGAGCTTTTAGAAGAAATCTTAAGCAATCAAAATATGAATCAAGCTTATAAGCGCGTGTATCGCAATAAAGGTGCAAGTGGAGTAGACGGAGTGAGTGTAGAAGAATTAAAGGAATATCTGAAAGAACAAAAGGATGAACTTCGTGCTCAAATCCGGAAAAGAAAATACCAACCTTCGCCAGCATTGCGAGTCGAGATTCCAAAAGAAAATGGAAAAATGCGCAAACTAGGTATCCCAACGGTTGTCGACAGAGTGGTACAACAAGCAATCAGTCAAAAACTTAACCCCATATTTGAAAAACAATTCAGTGAATACAGCTATGGTTTCCGACCTAGAAGAAGCTGTGAAATGGCAATTATTCAAGCACTAGAATATATAAATGATGGATATGAATGGTTAGTAGATATTGACTTAGAGCGATTCTTTGATACGGTTCATCACGACAAGCTGATGAGAATCATCTCCCATACGATAAAAGATGGAGATGTGATTTCCCTTATCCGGAAATATCTCGTAAGTGGAGTAATGGTCCATGGTAAATATGAAGATACGCCAGTTGGAACACCACAGGGAGGCAATCTTAGCCCACTCCTAAGCAACATTATGTTGAACGAGTTGGATAAGGAACTAGAAGCAAGAGGACTGCGTTTCGTCAGATACGCAGATGATAGTCTCATTTTCATAAGAAGCGAAAAAGCAGCGAATAGAGTGCTCACTTCCATTACAAAATTTATCGAGAAGAAATTGGGATTAAAGGTAAATGTGGAAAAGAGTAGAATCTCCCGTCCTGGTGAAACAAAATTTCTAGGATTCGGTTTCTACTATGATTTTAATAAGGAAAAGTTCCAACCAAGACCACATGAAAAATCGATTCAGAAATTTCAAAGGAAACTGCGAAAACTAACGAAACGAAATCTGGGCATCTCACTAGATGACAGAATCGTCAAGTTAAAACAGGTCATTCTAGGTTGGGTCAACTACTTCAAGATAGCCAACATGAAGAAAGCACTTGGAGCGGTAGACGCAAAACTTCGCTCCCGACTTCGAGTAATCATCTGGAAGCAATGGAAGAACAACAAGAAGAGAATAAAATCTCTTATCCAGCTTGGCATTCCCGAAGAGGAAGCAAAAGGCTTAACTTACTGTCGAAGAGGGTATCGTTTCATTGGGCTATCGAAGGTGGTTCAAAGAGCTTTATCTAACAAACGTCTCAAGCAAAGGGGTATACCCTTTGTCTTAGACTACTACTTAAAAGTACACACTGTGATATAAATTGAACCGCCGTATACGGAACCGTACGTACGGTGGTGTGAGAGGGGCGGATAGTTATTTAACTTTCCCCCTCTACTCGATTAACAAGTTTTGGTTGTATAGTTAGAACGAAAATGTGATTAAAGGTAACTATTAGAATTACATAAATGCCATGTTATTAATAGTCATTTAGTATTGGTCGGTAAGTAATATAATTACTATTGGTAATACAATTATAAGAATTTCTATGTAATTGAATAAATTATAGGTCAAACAACCTATAATTTGATACAAAAAATTAAAAAACATATTTCAATAAAATCTATCATTTTTCGCTAAAAGGGAGTATAATAGGACTATATTTGATTTCGTAAAAGCTCCTTACATAAAACTTGCGTGTTTATCACATTTCATACATACATCAATTCTAGTAGTACGAGCTTTGTTTTTCCTAAAGAGAAGAATTATTTATTATTAATAAACAGGAGGATGTAGTTTAAATGGTAAAAAAGAAAATGATTATGTCTGTTACCTTAGGTGCAGCTATCGCATCAACAATGATAGGAGCAGATGAAGCAGAAGCGGCGTCGTATAAAGTCCAAAGTGGTGATTCATTATGGAAGATAGCTCAGAAGTATAATACAAGTGTACAAGCACTGATCGATATTAATAAGCTTCGCTCTGATATTATTTATCCAAATCAAATTATCAAAACAGATGCATCTTCTTCTAATAAAAATAACCAAACGCAAAATAAAAATGCGAATCAAAGCACCAGTAAGACAAATAAATATACAGTGAAAAGTGGAGATACTCTAAGTGGTATAGCATACAAGCACAATATTTCCCTTCAAAACTTAATGAAATGGAATAATTTAAATACTACATTGATCTACCCAGGCAATGTCTTAGTAGTAAAAAAGTCAAGCTCTAATACCAGTTCTAATAATGAGCAAACATCATCTAATTCTAACTCTAATAAAGAAGAAAGTAGTTCTTCCTCTACTATTTATATTGTAAAGTCAGGGGACACACTTTCTCATATAGGAGTTCAATATAGTGTTTCTGTTGCTAATTTGAGGAAATGGAATAATCTAAGCTCTGATCGAATTTATGTTGGTCAAAAGTTGAAAATCGGAGCAAAGCAAGATTCAACAAGCTCCACTTCTGATAAGAATACTAGCAATAAACAACCTAGTAATATAGATTACAACGTAACCAAACTTATCGATGTTGCTACAAGCTTAAAGGGTACAAAGTATGCTTGGGGTGGAACAACACCAAATGGATTTGATTGTAGTGGATACATTTATTATGTATACAAGCAAGCTGGTAAAAAGGACATCAAGCGACTTTCCAGTGCAGGTTATTATGACCGTTCCTATTATGTTAACAATCCCAAGGTTGGAGATTTAGTATTTTTTGAGGGAACTTATAAATCTGGCATTTCACACATGGGAATCTATCTAGGAAACAATCAATTTATCCATGCAGGCTCAGATGGAGTAGAGGTTGTTAGCTTAAACAATTCTTATTGGAAGAAACACTTTTCTAGTTTTAAAAGATTCTATTAATGGTAAGACGCCAACCCTTTAGGAAACTTCTAAAGGGTTGTTTGCTTTCATTGTTTATCGTCTTAAGTAGTTGACAAATGCTCCATTTTTACTAAAATGTAAGTTGGCTCTCTTTTCTTTGCTATTTATTTTGGTATAAGAAAGCATAGAGGAGAGCGGGTTGGGAGAGGGATAATTAAATAGAAGGAAATGGAATGAAAAAATCCTTATTTCAATTAAAACAACACGAGACAAGTGTTAAACAGGAGATAACAGCAGGATTTATCGGTTTTTTCACGATTGTATACATTATTGCGGTTAATTCGCTGATTTTGTCAGAGGCAGGGATCCCTCTACAAGGTGCCATTGTGGCTACCATCATGACATCATTTGTAGGGTGTCTCCTAATGGGATTATGGGCCAATGCACCGATCCTAGTGGTCCCTGGGATGGGAATTAATGCGATGTTTACCTATACCTTGGTACAGTCGATGGGGTTAGCCTGGCAGGAGGCACTTGGTGTCACAGTAGTTTCCGGAATTATCTTCCTATTGATAGCTTTTTCTAAATTAACGCAGGTAATCAACAAAGCGATTCCTAGTTCGTTAAAGGAAGCTATAACCATAGGGATAGGATTTTTCCTCATATTGATCGGACTGGAGAAGGGGCGCTTAATAGAACAAGGCGATCAATCGATTATTGCGATGGGCGATTTAAGTGATCCTGTCGTATTAGCAACGATATTAACGTTAATTATCGCTTTTGTTTTGTTTGTTCGCAATGTAAAAGGGCATTTTCTCTGGACGATTTTCGTTGGGATAAGTATCGCCTTTTTGCTTGATGTAATGCCTCCACTTACGAATCAGGCTTTCTCCTTGCAGGAATACAGCCAAGTATTTGGAGCGTTTTCGCTAGAAAACAGTTTATCATTGCCTTTTGTTATCTCTGTATTTTCCATTACGATGGTGATCGTCTTTGAAAATATGGGATTAGTCGCAGGTCAGTTAGACTTAGCTAAAGGACCAGAAAAGTTTAAAAAGGCCTTTCAAGCAAACAGTATTGCCTCGATGCTATCTGGTATTTTTGGTTCAAGTCCAACTGTATCCACAGCTGAATCTACTGCTGCAATTGCGGCAGGTGGTAGAACAGGGCTTACGTCGATCACAACAGGAATACTTTTTCTCGGTACGATTTTTCTGATTCCATATATGAATATCATTCCAGCAAATGCTATTGCACCGATTTTAATCATTGTTGGGGCAATTATGGTACAAAATATACGGAATTTAAGCTTTCAGGATATGACCGAGACATTTCCAGCCATCTTTATGATGATCATGATCCCTTTTACGTACAGTATTGCAGATGGTATAGCAATGGGATTCATCTTGTATGTGATGTTAAAATTAGCGACAGGGAAAAAAAGAAACGTATCCTTCACCCTTTATATGATCGCTTGTCTATTTTTACTCACTTTTATATTACAATTTATTAGTTAAGCCTCCGAGATTCGGAGGCTTTTTTCTAACGATTAAGTCGCTTTTTTGCGGTAATTATTTCTTTTGTAATTGGAATATGCTTCATCGCCTTCCCTAGTCCGTATAACGGCATATTTCCATATACAGATTCATACTGTTGCTTTTTCAATTCATAGGTTTCATGGTAGATCCCAACAGAGTCATTATTTCCAATCTTCTTGTTGAAGCTTTCCCATGCTTTCAAATGTTTTTCACCTTTTGCATATGCCAATAAATCATCGAGAGACCGCCAATATTGAATCATAACAGTTGTTCTTAAACCAAAATAACTTTCCATTGATAGAAACCCTAGCTCCTCTTTATTCGAATAGAGTTCCTTAATCATCCCAGGCATAGCAGTAAAGACAGGTAACCAACGATGGAATAGATAGCGTTTGTTTATCCTCATTCCAATAAGAAATACTACTAAATCTTCCTGGTTTTCTGTTGTAAATCGACCTTTATAAATGTGCTTTGCCATTTACTCTTCCTCCTTTTTAAAATAATCTCGAGTCGTATCACACCATTCCATCGCAGCTGTTGCCACCCGTTTCCCGTAATCTAAAGTAAGTAACCAATAGGTCACATCCTCATGATGTTGATGATTGGATTTGATCATCTTTTCAATAGCCTGATAGGTTTCATAGGTTTCCGTTAATTTTTGCTTATAAGTTTCCAGCTGTAATAATGTATTTTCTTTTGTTTGGTGTCTTCCGAAAAATAATTTTAGTAATACTTCATTTCGCTCGTGAGGTATTTGTTCGATTGGCTGCTCCAACCATTCCTTCAAGGCAGCTTCCCCTTTTGAAGTTAGTGAATATTCATGTCGATCAGGTTTACCACCTTCTGTGAGTGTTTTTACGGTTGCTAATCCCTCTTCCACCATTCGTTTCAGAGTAGGATAAATTTGCCCATAACTAATTTTCCAGAAATGATTTAGACTTTGATCGATGAGTCGTTTGATACTGTACCCCGTTCTGCATTCAGTCGTTAATATACCAAGAATGGCATATGTTGTATGATTATATTTTTTCATGGAATACCCCTATCTAAATGATATGTATCTTTTAGATATATAATACATGTAAAATGAACGTTAAGTCAATGTCTTTTTTAACATAGCAATAGAAAAGAAATAGTCTGTCAATAGCTATGATAGAATATGCACATAAAGGAGGGAGAATAATGACAAAATTAAAGAAAAATATTGTTCCACATTTGTGGTTTGATAAGGAGGCCGCTGAAGCAGCAAAGTTTTATACGTCGATTTTTCCTGAATCAAACATGACAAACAGTACGACATTGAATGATACCCCATCAGGTGACGCTAACTTAGTCTCATTTGAATTATGGGGACAGAGGTTTATGGCTATCAGCGCAGGTCCTTATTTCCAATTCAATCCATCTATTTCATTTACCGTTAATTTTGATCCATCACGAGAAGCCAACGCTCGTGAGAAACTCGAGGAGGTTTGGAACAAATTATCTGAAGGTGGTTCTGAGCTAATGCCTTTAGATAAGTATCCGTTTAGCGAAATGTACGGCTGGATTCAAGATAAGTATGGTGTATCGTGGCAGTTAATCCTGACTAATCCTGATGGAGAAGAAAGGCCTGCTATTTTACCTTCGCTTATGTTTGTTGGTGAGGTGTGTGGGAAAGCTGAGGAAGCCGTTGACTTTTATGTGTCTACCTTTAAGAGCACAAATTGGGGACAGATTTATCGCTATCCTGAAGGCATGGAGCTTGATAAAGAAGGGACGGTTATGTTTTCAGATTTCATGCTATTAGATCATTGGTTTACTGCAATGGATAGTGCAATGGATCATGACTTCCAATTCAATGAGGCGATCTCCTTTATGGTATATTGCGATACGCAAGAAGAAATTGATGACTATTGGGATAAGCTATCGGCTGTTCCTGAGTCCGAACAATGTGGTTGGTTAAAGGATAAGTTTGGAGTGTCTTGGCAAATCGTACCGAGAGAAATGGATGAGATGATGAATAATAGCACTGCAGAACAAATCAATCGACTGAATCAAGCAACACTTAAAATGAAGAAGCTCGATCTGGCAGAATTGAAAAAAGTGTATAAGGGATAATCAGTAGATGTGTATAAATACACAAGGTGAAAATAACCCCCTTTTTTAGGGGGTCCTTTCACAAGCACTTGATTTCACTTTAGTTAGACAGATTTTACTGCTTCCTCGACAGGGGTGCTTCCACCAACAACCTGGAATTCCTTCCCGATCGTGGAATCATTGATTAAACTTTCTACAATAACTCTCGCAATGTCTTCTCGAGGAACTTCTCCTCTTGCTACCGTTGTTGCAAGCTCAACTTTATTTTTTCCAGAATCATTTGTTAATAACCCAGGGTGTATAATGGTATAGTCTAGGTTAGTGGATTTAAGCCATTCATCTGCATAATGCTTCGCCACTACATATGGAGCAAAGGACTCTGGAGCAGATTGAATAGCTTCACGAGTGGTATCAAAGGAACTGATCATAATATATCGTTTAACTTTCGCTTCTTTCGCTGCTTCCATTGTTTTCACAGCAGCATCTAAGTCGATCATCAGTGTCTTATCCTTCCCTGTGTTTGGACCAGATCCGGCAGTAAAGACGATAGCATCGACTCCATCTGCAGCTTTTGCAATGGCTTCTATTTCATCTTCTAGATCTACTACCGCTATTTCTGCACCTAATTCTTTGAAATAAGGAGCCTGTTTTTCATCACGAATCATAGCCCTTGCCTCTAGCTTGTCATTTTCCTGAATAAAGGAAACCAGATGTTTACCGATTTGTCCATTAGCACCAATAACTAAAACTTTCATTTTTTCACCCTTTCTACATGTTCTATTTATTATTTTAACCTAATTAATGATAAATTAATAATCTTGCGCTTACTTAGAAAAGGCTTATTAGGAAAAAAATACTAAATTTTATTATATGTATAAATTACATAGACTTTACTTGAAATCTTTTCTATTATAAAGAGTGTAATTAATCATACATAGAATGAAACGTTATCATCTGAGTTCATATTCTAGATGGATGAATCGATCACATTTAATAGTTAGGAGGAAAGAAAGTTGAAGAAAATTAAACAACCATATCTGCTCTGTTTCTTCATTGCACTTATGCTTTTTCCTTTTATGCAGCCAATAAACACATCAGCGGAGAGAGCACCTCTTGCTGATATCTCAACATTAGCCACTGTTAGCTCTGTTGAAGCAGATGGAGGATTTCTGGAGCCTGTAACTGATTGGTTCGGTTCAGTTGGAGATAGTATTGAGAATACGATTGACGGTGTAGAAGAGACGGTTAAGGGTATTGTCAATTATATAGGGGAACTGATAGGAACAGTAGATGAAGCTATATCTTCTTTTTCGAGTGGAAATACTTATTCCTCTGATGGAGTAGAGGAGATTCAAGAAAAGGTAAATCAGGCAGATGATCTGTTGAAAAAAATTGGTATAAAGCCAAAGTCAGGGGAAAAGATTGTTTACCGTGTTTTACCAGATAAGCAGGATATCTCCGAGGGTATAAAGGCTAGAAGGCCGGATAGAAATATGAGTATTGCTGGACATGTGAGAAATGGAAGTAAGGAGAATTTTAAAGGCTCTCAATTTATTTCCACAACCAAAAGCTTTGATGTTGCCCTCGACAATGCTAGGTATGATATAAATAATGACAGGAAGCCACAGGATCTTCGGATAGTACGAATTGATTTGAATAAGGTTACTAATAAATACTATGATTTAACAGACCCCGAAATACAAGAAAAGTATCTAGTCACCAAGGCTGGTAAACCATTTCAAATGGTCCGGAATTATGCGAATAGTTCACAGGAGGTACTTGTTGAAAAATTTATTCCTAAGGAAGCATTTGAGTTAATCGGTCGTCCTTCCGAGTTTATGAATTAACAAAAGGGGTGTCAATATGGACCAATTAACATTATTGGAACATTTTATTGAATCGGAGATAAATTTGCTTGTTAAACTGCGGATGGGTAATGGCATGGATGAGAAGGAATATGAAAATATGAAAAGGTCGTTTTCACTATTGATAGAGCAATGGAGTGATAAAGACTCTATTCCACAAGATGCCGTACAGTCAGTCATGGAAGTCTGTGGTGAGCTTTATAACTTTTCCAGAAATTATTCAGGAGAAGAATCCGAGAGAATACGGGATGCTGCAGCAAATATCAGCACCTTGAGGCAGAAGGGTCTTGCTTGTGATCAAATATCGGACAAAGCAAAGGAAAAAGTTATGTCAAGTCTCATGGAACAAATGGAAAAGGGCGGGGGCTTTTTTGAAAAACTCCAACAAGGAAAGGGCTTGGATGAAGAACAATTCGAAGAGATCCTGGAAGAATTGACGACTATCGATGACAAAATATTCTTCTGGGATACAATGCCGAAGCCACTTGTCAGAATTCTGATTTCCCTTTATGAAATGGATCTCTTTGTTTATAAATATGAAGATGAATTTCAGGATCAGGTGGAAGCGGACAAGATATATGATGCATATGAAAGATTTTTTGATTTAATTGTAGGTTAGTAATCATTGAGTCGATAATGGTAGACCATAACCTTCACAAATGAAAATACATTCTAGAGGAGAAACAAATAATGAATGACATCATGAAGCCTTTTGGCATCGTAATTATTTCAGCCATGCTTATTGGACTGTTTAACTTTACCAACTACGCAGAAACAGCTAATTTGATCGGTATGTGTGCAGCTCTTTTATTCTTTACTTTATTCATTCATGAGTTAGGACACGTTGTATTTGGAATATGGTCAGGTTACAAATTCAATTATGTCACAGTTGGTCCCATCACCATTGAAAAAACAGATCGGTTACGTATAAGCGTCAATGACAGCTGGTTCAGTTTTGGTGGAGTTTCGAACTGCACACCATTGGCCAAAGATTTAGAAACGATCGCCCGACAGCATAAATGGTATGCAGCGGGTGGCCCTATTTTTTCAGTAGTAGTCGGTATGATCAGTTTACTTACTGGAGAGTTCATGAACATCGATATGGTATACTACTTTGGTATTTTTAATTTAAGTGTATTCGTTTTAACCATTTTGCCATATCAAGGGTCCTTAAAATCCGATGGTCGTATATTGTGGGAGCTATGGAGAGGTGGGAAACATTCAGATGAATTTCTAATTTCTTTATTATTAATTAAGGAAATGATGACTCCATTACATCCCAGGGACTGGTCAAAGGATTTAATCAGACAGGCTAAGACATTGGAACCAACCATTGATAATATTTCGGTTGCACATATTCTCTTTTATTATACGCTTGTCACGAAAAATTACGACACAGCTTCTAATTTGATTGAACCATTTAAGCAGATACCTATAACAAAGAAAAATAAATTCACATTACAATTTATCAACCAAATTAAGCAGATCGATATGGTAGTAAATAAGGAGGAGGATAAGGTACAATTTGACCGATTGCATCGGCTTATGAATTCCTTTGAACCTATCAGTTATAAAAGGAGTGAAGCAATTCGCGCCAAGCTGAACGGGGATAATGAGCAGGTAAGAATCCAATTATCCGAAGTAATGAAGGAAATAGAGAAAGGCAAAGGGCAATTTGGCTTTTACTATGCTGAGGAACAACTATCTATAGTTCTAACAAGTGCAATGCAACCTGAACTGGAGCAAATGATGTAACCAATTAAACCCTAAGGAGATGTTGATTTATGGAACCGCGAATTTCAGTTCTTACATTAGGAGTAGATGATTTAGAAAAGGCAGTATCCTTTTATCGAGATGGATTAGGTTTGCATACAGAGGGAATAGTAGGAGAAGAATTCGAGCACGGTGCTGTCGCTTTTTTTGATCTGCAATCTGGACTTAAATTAGCATTATGGAATAGAGAAGCTATTGCTCACGATGCAAAGGTTACAAAAACAGCAAACAGTCCGACAGAATTTACGATTGGACACAATGTAAGCAGTAAAGAAGAAGTAGATCAAATCATGGAACTCGTAGAAAAAGCGGGAGCCACCATTACACTAAAGGCATGTAACACCTTTTGGGGAGGATATTCCGGTTACTTTCAAGATCCAGATGGACATCTTTGGGAGGTAGTCTGGAATCCGGAATGGGAGTTTTAATAAAATTTATCTAAGGAGGCGATAAGATGCAAAAAATTACGAGAAAAAACCCGTCAAATATGCCACCACCTGTAGGTAATTACACACATATTACGAGAATTCCTAAAAATGCTGAGTTATTCGTAACATCCGGACAAATAGGGGTAGACCAAGAAGGGAATATTCCTCCTACCATCAATGACCAAGTGAGTAACACATTTAGTAATATCAAAGCCTTTTTGAAATCTGAAGGATTAGATGCAACAAACATTATTAAAGTGAACATATGGGCAACAGAAAGGATAGATTGGGATTTCTTTTATACCCAATGGGGGCAGTTATTTACTACAGACTATCCATCAATGACCATAGGGTATATCACTGAATTGGGCTTGCCCGAGATAAAGATCGAAATCGAGTTATGGGCAGCTAAGCTTGAAGCATAAACATAAATTACTGAAACCATGGGATATCGAAAAGATAGTTCATGGTTTTAACTTATGCCTCTTTTTCTTTTTTCTTCAGTAATTTGATTAATCGATATAAGTAATGCGCACCACGAAGTTGCTGCTCAATTTGATAATCCATATACACTAAAGAATCCATGGTGATTTTTCTTGCCTCTGTGACGTTAAGCTGATTGATTCTATCTAGTATCTCTCGAACACTATCAAGGAAATATACCGATGATTGAACGGTTCGAATGATTAATAATTTACGAATATCGTCACGACTATACATTCGATAGCCATTCTCAGCGTCCCTAACAGGTTTAATTAAGCCCTCTTTTTCCCAATGCCGAATCGTAGTGGCTGGGACTTTAATTTCCCTCTCTACTTCCCCAATGTTATACAGGTTTTTATTTTGCCTATTCAAAAAGCTCTCCATATTATCAGGTTTTAATATATCTAATGCCTTTATTGCTTGTTGTTTATTTTCATATAAATTTGCTTGGACTCTATTTACTTCCCATAAAGCTTCCGTAAACTTATTTTGCTGAATCATAGGCATAACTTTTCTTACTGTGGCCATCCCAAACCCTGGATACATAGCGCGTATACATTTGAAATAGGCTTCATGTACTTCCGTATAAACACGATACCCATTTGCCTTCCGTTTGGCTGGTGGAACAATACCCCATTTTTCATAATGCCGTAAGGCACTGGTTCCTACGTCTAGCTCTCGAGCAATGTCTATCGGTCTTAATTCCATAGGAGTCCTCTCTTTTCTTTAAAAGATTCAATTAAAACATTGTAACCCCATGACGGGTTTGATTCATTTTAAGCCTATTATAATAATAGCATTGCTATCAAAACTTTGCACTTGCATAAATGTTGTATGCTTGAAATAGAAAAGATATTGGAGGAGATAGTTTTGGAAAATGTAATCGTGGTAAATGGGGCAAAAGAAAATAATTTAAAGGACCTGTCAGTATCTATTCCAAAAAATCAACTCATTGTCCTAACAGGTCCTTCCGGATCAGGAAAGTCTACCTTGGCAATAGATACATTATTTAAAGAATGTCAGAGGCAATATCTAGAATCCATGGGCTTACAAGGAATTGATAAACCGAAAGTAGAATTCATGAGTGGGCTTTCTCCATCCATCAGTATTAACCAACAAATTGCCAATAAGAATCCTCGCTCAACAGTTGGAACCGTAACAGATATGTATACAAGTCTACGGATGATTTTTGAGAAAATTGGTAGGAGGAGATGTTCTGTTTGTCAGTATGAGATAGAGCCAACTTGGAATGAAGAGGAAATAGAGAAAGAAGAAAATAGCTTTCGAGAATATATTCATTGCCCGAAATGTCAGCATCGAATGGAAAAATTGACTCGAACGCATTTCTCTTACAATACCACTGAAGGAGCCTGCCCTACTTGTAAAGGTCTAGGAGAAGTCGTCGATATTCATAAAGAATCTCTCTTCCATCAAGCACATTCGATTGAAAATGGAGCCGTAGATATATGGAAAGGGCGCTATGCAGACTATCAGGTATCTATTGTAAAAGCTGCGATGAACTATTACGGTATATCACTTCAAGAACAACTACCTCTAAAAGACTATACCCCTGCCCAAAAGGCAATTTTATATTATGGTGTCGAAAGTGAGGAAGTGAAGAAATATTTCCCTACTGTTAAGCCTCCAAAAACGGTTGATAAAGGCAAATTTGAAGGTGTATTAACAGGAATGTGGAGAAGGTTTACGGAAAAGGCTGGAGCCTCTGCAGAAGCTGAAAATTATTTTTATTCCCAGACATGTCCTGATTGTAAAGGAGAAAGGTTAAACGAAACTAGCCGAAGGGTTAAGGTAGCAGATAAAACGATTACACACCTCGTAAACCATTCTTTAGAGGAAATGCTAAAATGGAGCAAAAGTCTAGAGAAGTCATTAGATGTAGAAAGTTATTCGATCACTAAGACGTTTATACAAGATTTAGAGACAAAGCTTACAAGAATTATCAAAATAGGATTGGGATATTTGACGTTGGATCGCCAAGTGATAAGCCTATCGGGAGGAGAAGTACAAAGGTTAAGACTTTCAGCCCTTCTCGATTCTGCATTAACAGGGGTACTTTATATCATGGATGAACCTACTGTAGGGTTACATCCGAAGGACACCTTAGGACTGTTAAGTGTATTGAAAAAGCTTAGAGATTTAGGTAATACAGTCTTAGTCATCGAGCATGACGTAGACGTGATGAAGCATGCAGACTATATCATAGATATGGGTCCAGGTGCAGGTAAAATGGGAGGAGCAATCGTTGGCGAGGGAAACTTACAGGAATTAATGGAACAGGAAGCTTCCGTGACAGGGAAATATTTACGGGAAGAGCACAAAATGGTGAGTGATTTCCGGCAAGGGATTGGTAAGAAAATAACGGTACATCATGCCAATGTTCATAATCTAAAGGATATAACCACTTCCTTTCCAATTGGATGTCTTACAGCAGTTACAGGTGTATCAGGTTCAGGGAAATCATCGCTTGTTTTTGATGTATTAGCAAAAGGGAACGACAAAATCCACGAAGGCTTTGAGAAGGTTACAGGCCTTCAATATTTTGATCAAATGATAACAGTCGGTCAGTCACCACTAAGTAGAATGAAACGGTCTAATATTGCAACATATATAGAAGTGTTTACTGAAATTCGAAAGCTATTTTCTCAGTTAACAGTAGCGAAAGAGAACAAGCTGACAGCAAAGCATTTTTCTTTTAATACAGTCGGTGGACGTTGTGAAAATTGCCAAGGATTAGGTTATGTATCAACAAACATGCTATTCTTCGAGGATTTAGAGGTAATTTGTCCTGTTTGTCATGGAAAGAGATTTAAGAAGGAGATCCTTTCAGTAAAATATAAGGAGCATTCCATTAATGATATATTGGAAAGCTCTGTTCATGATTGTTTAACGATTTTCAACAAGGAGAGAAAGGTGAAATACGTTCTTGATTTACTAGTGGAGATTGGTCTTGGATATCTGAAATTAGGCCAATCCTTAACTACCCTCTCAGGTGGAGAAGGACAACGATTGAAGCTGGCTAAGGAGCTCCTGAAACAAGGGAATAAAAAATCCTTATATTTATTAGATGAACCTACAACAGGATTACATCCCAATGATACTGTTCAATTACTAAAGCTATTAGATAGATTAGTGGATGCAGGAAATACGGTTATTATGGTGGAGCATAATAGCCAAATGATTAGAGCGGCAGATTGGGTGATTGATCTAGGTCCCGAAGGAGGAGTAAATGGAGGTCAAATTATAGCCGAAGGAACACCAGCAACGATAAGAGAAAATCAAACTTCCTATACCGGAAAGTACTTATAGGCAGAGTTTCACCGAGCTGAGCTTCGTAAAGTTCAGCTTTTTTTTGGATCTATCATTCAATAAATTTTTGTTATAATGGTGCAAAGAGGTGTTGTTATGACAAAAAACTTTAAAATCAAATTACCTGAAATCCCTTTTGATTTAGAAGAAGGGAAGGAAGGGGATATTTTCACAAAAGAAGAGCTGGAATTATCAAATTGTAAGATATCTAATAGCATGATAAGTAGTAAAAATTTTTATCCTGTGATGATATCCAAGGTTATTTTTAAAGGAGTGACCTTTCCGAGTGTTTCTTTGGAAAGGGCAGACTTGACGGATGTGATCTTTGAAAATTGTGATCTATCAAATGTTAATTTGAGACAGGGATCGATACATAGAGTTGCGTTTAAGGATTGTAAATTATTAGGTGTGGATTTTTCGGAAAGCTCGTTAGGGAATGTATCCTTTGAGGGATGTATCGCGAGGTTCAGTAGTTTTGCGGAGTCTCGTTTAAATCAAGTAATATTTGATCAGACCTCCTTACAAAATGCTAATTATTATCATAGTAAATTTATCAATGTGGAGTTTCAGAAGAGTGATATGAATGAGGTCGATTTCCATCAAACGGTGCTTAAAGGCATTGATATTAGTACTTGTACATTTGATAGAATGAATGTTTCGATGGAAAGTCTAGAAGGATGTGTAGTTTCACCTGAACAAGCTATTGGTTTTTCTCGATTGTTAGGGTTAAAAGTAAAGCAATAAAATACGTTTAATGAGGTGAACAACATGCCAAAAATCTATGGACTTACTGTAGATAACCAAACTCGCTGTAAACATTATCATAATGTAAAGGATATTATTGCGATAAAATTTAAATGTTGTCATAAATTTTATCCATGCTATAAATGTCATCAAGAATGTGAAAATCATTCGATTGAACTATGGAGCGCAAAGGAAAGAGAGGAAAAAGCGATAATCTGTGGAGTCTGTGGAGTAGAACTAACGATTAATCAGTACATAAATACAAATCATTGTTTACATTGTAAGTCGAGATTCAATGAAAGATGTGAAAACCACTACCATCTGTATTTTGAATAGCGAAGTTTTATGAAACGAAAGCCTTGAGTTATTCGTATATTAATACGGGGGAATTAAGATGGAGAAACATCGCAAAAAGAGTAAAACATTATTCTTTATCGGAATATGGTTAGTGGCTTTTGGCATTACCTTTCATAGCACGTTAGGAATTCAAGAGAATATGTTAGGCTTTTCTGCAATACCACTCATGATCATAGGAATAATTCTATTAATGGTTTCCAACTTTTACAAGACAAGAGGTGATGGCGCATGAGAATATTAATGAGTCTATTATTTCTTCTATTTATCGGATATCATAGCTATAAGTTAATCGTCCTTTTAAAGAAAATGAATCAAGGTGTAATTATGCCGCTAACAGATGAGGAGATGGCTTCCATTAAAAACTCTGAACGTAGAGAAATAAAACCCCCGACCCTTTCCACACAAAAATGGGGGATCATCCTATATGCTTTTACACTAGTATTAGCAACAACGCTGTTTATCCTGGCCATTTTTCACGATGAATTTAATTTCTATTTGTACCCCTTTTTCTTTATCCCTTTACTTCATTCCAATGATTTGTTTCAGTTGTTTTCTATCACAAATAAAGGGATTCTTAGTGGGAATCAGTTTATTCGATGGGAAAAAATAAAGTCATTTGAATTTGTTCCGATAGATGTAAACAGTAGGCATTATGGCTTTTCTTCAGAAATTAATGATAAAAAAGAGTTAAAAATTAAGTCAAGATTTCGAACGATAAGCTGTATTGTGATGACAGAGGAGATGGAGCAAAATCTACAAAAGGTATTAGAGGAAAATGTGGTTAGGTCTTCATATAGTTAGAGAAGTGTGGCATGCCATAGCTGAAAAAAACGAAGTAGGAAGAGAGAAATCCTCTTCTCTCAATCTACCTATTTCAAGGTTTTTACCATAATATAGTTTTCTTTTTCTTCATCACCAATAAAGATAGAGTATTGACCTCTTATTTCAAAGCCTTTGCTCTTATGAAATTCAATGGCATTTTTGTTCTTTCGCCAAACACCTAGCCATATTTCATTTTTGTTATGCTCTTTGGCTAGCTCAATGGCTGTCTGCAGTAATGTTTTACCAAAACCTTTGTCTTGGTACTTTTGTTTGACGTAAATTCGTTCAATTTCCATAGCATTTTCCCCGACTTCACGGGTTTGGGCTGGTCCCTCATTAATTTTTAAATAACCGATGAGAATATCATTGGAATACAAGAATAAAAAAGAAGAAAATTCATTGGATAGTTCTTTTGTAAGTTGATTAGCATTGAAGGCATTTTCTAAATAATCGTTCATGTTTTCTGGAGTGTTTAAATGGCTGTATGTTTCATTATAGGTATCTGTAGCAATATCCTGCAAAAGACGTAAGTCATCAAGTGTACATTTACTTATCATAGTTTTCACGCAATCACTCCCTTTTAAATTTTCCTTAGGTAATTTAAGTATATTTTAAAGAAAAGGTGTAAGTCAATGAAAACGAATACAGATTAATATGTGTAATAGATAATTTTAGCCTATACTAGTTGGCTTCTTAGAAGACTGAAATCTATTTAACGTCTGTACGAACCCTTAGGTAAGAATAAAATAAAGTGAAATTAGAGGTTTTTTAAAAGTGAAGAAATATATAGTTTTTGCTGTAAGTTTTTTAATCATCTATTCCTTACTTCAACTCATATCTGGAATGATTTTAACTTTGTGGTATACGCCATATATAGCAAACGTACGCAGTCTTGGTGTCAATTCTCCACAGGAAATCCATTTATTCCAACCCATAATCATAGCCTTTCTATCAGCAACCATCGCATATTTTATTCCAGCAAAATTAAAATAAAGTAAAAAAGCCCTTTACAGAATTAGACTATAAAGGACAACACCTTAAAAGCGGTAGAAGGAAGTAACTTTCTATTTTTGATATAAAATAGTTTGGGCAACCCCGATAAAGTATTCTGATTCTACAATAATATGATTCAACACGACCTTAGCGGTTTGATTGGTGCTGATCGGTTTACTTTCTTCCATTAATGTACGACAAAAGTTTATAAATTGCTGACTCTGTTCAAGGCAAAAAGAGGTTAGCTTCAAAATATCCTGATAAAGTGCATCTGAAACCTGTCCAGCAGATCGGTTAACTGTTTCAATATACCTCACTACTTGCTGATGGGTTTGAGCAAAAGCCTTCTCCCATTCTTTCAGTGCATCAACGTATGGCTGCTCCAAATTTTTAACGAGCTCTCTAATAACGACTGTATGCTCTTCTTCTTGATGCTTCCAAAACTCAGCTTCATCTAGGACACGAAGTGGCATCTGATTCCCATAATAATATTGCATAAAAACCCTCCATCCTTATTGACATCATTAAATACATATACGAAAGGATACAGGATTAGAACTTGATCCGATGCAAATGAAAAAACCCAATTCTAGAGAAGTCTCCAAAATTGGGTTTTTAGTAATTATAGTAAACCAACTAGCTTAAGCCCATGTTCTATCCCATTATTCTCCACAGACTCTGTAATATATTTTGCTACATTTTTCACTTTTTCCTCCGCATTTCCCATTGCAACACTGTTGTTTACTGTCGATAGCATTTCGATGTCATTCAAGCCATCCCCAAAAGCATATATTCTTTCTTTTGGAATATTTAGTTTTTCTACAATCTTTTCGATCCCTTTTGCCTTTGAACCACCTTTAGGGAGGACATCAACAGATAAAGGATGCCATCTCACAAAATCAAAATCGCGAAAATTATCTTTATACTGTTTCACTTCCCCTTCTGGACAAAATAAAAGAGATTGATATAATTCGCGTCCTTCGTAATAATACGGATCATGTGTCGGAAAATGCTTGATCTTTAATGACTCAATTCCTTCTTTGACATGAGGGTGATCAGGAACATTCGCCTTCATATCTTCATGATCCATAAATACAACGGGATGATCATTGTGAAGAGCAGTTTCAGTTAGTTTAATTAAAGAATCGATATTTAATGGATTCGTATGTAGCACTTCCCCGTTTAAAACAATATATTGCCCGTTATAACTCACAAATGTATCAATGTCTAATTCTTCGCGCAAATCCTCGTACATAAAAGGTGCACGGCCTGTAGCAATAGCAACTAGATGTCCATTCTCTTTTAATTGGAAAATCGCTTCTTTTGTGGAAGGAGGCAATTTTTTATCATGGTCTAATAATGTTCCGTCTATATCAAAAAATATAACACTTTGTTCTTTCATTTCTTGTCCCACTTTCCTTTTATATTTGATGTCGTATGGTTACCATCCTTAGTGTAAGCTATGAAACGCGTTTCATGTCAAATATTCGTTTTTCCTTGATCTGAAACTGGTTTCATAAATTAGACTAATAGAGGAGGGGAATGATTTCCAACTCCCCTCTAAAATATTGTTGACCTTATCAGCGTAATAGCCATGCTAGCGTGATGGTAAGGTTCAACCTTTATGCTAGAAAAAAGGTCTGCTATTAGAGCAGACCCATTACAATCCCCAATCTATTTTGAGCATGTTTTTTAAATATTGAAGTTGTTCTTCCCCAATTTTGACGGCCATTTTATCCTCTAATTCTTTTTTTAATGCCTCATTTTTTTCATAGCAACTTATACCAAGATCGGTTAAACGAATACATTTCTCTTTTTTGTTATGTTTGGCATCAATGATTTCTATTAATCCCTTTGCTGCCAGATTTTTAATGAATTTATGTGTTGCTTGTCTCGAGATATCTACATTCTTAGCAACAGATGCTATCGTTGGCTCCTTTTTATCGATTTTAGCGAGAATGTACCATTCGGAATTGGATAGAATTATTTCACTATGATCATTTCGCAAATCTTCTAATAATTTACGAAGCTGTATTTGCCGTTCGCTAAGCATATCGAATAAGCTGAGGTTGTGTAAGTCATCATTCAACAAGACCACTCCTGCGCATTTTTTCGAAACTAATTATAAAAAAAGCACTCTCCTTTGTCAACTAGATTGACATCTTTTTAAAAATGGCGTATACTATAATTGTAAACTAAGTTGACAAAATGTTAGTTGGAGGCTTGACTAAATGTTTAATGTTGGAGATATGATTATCTATTCGACACATGGTTTGTGTAAAATTGACGACATCTGTGAAAAGAAGTTTAGAGATAAAGAGAGAACCTACTATGTGATGCACCCAGTAAAAGATCCAAATTTGACGATTAGTGCACCTGTTGAGGATAATCAAACTAACATGTGGACAGTTATGAATAAAGAAGAAGCCAAGGAAATATTACATTCGTTCCAATTTCCAGGTGTGGAATGGATCGACAATGCAAGAGAACGCAATAAAAAATATACGAGTTATGTTCATACAGGAAACCGCCAAAAGATTTCTAATATTTTAAATACACTAATGAAAAGAGAAATAAAGGCTAAAGAAAACGGCCACAAGGTGTCTGATTTGGATCACAAGCTGTTAGAATCAGTACAAAATATTATGTTCAGTGAGCTGGCTGTCTCATTAGACACGACCTACGAGGAGATTGCCAGCAAAGTGAACAATATGATTAGACAGACGGTATAGAATTCACTGCGTAGAAGAGTTTGTAAGCTCTTTTATGCATTTTTTTTTTATGTAAAGATTAGTATATCTTGGCCATCGCGCAGTCACCCAGTAAAATAACCAAGATAAAACAAAATATCTTGGTTATCCCGTAGTCATCAAGCAAAATAATCAAGATAAAATTCTCACGAACATTAACAATTAAATCAGATAACACTAGCATTGTTTTTGTATTTATAATAGAATGTTAGAAAAGAAAGGAGCATACATTTGCCAGCGCGTAAAAAAGCTCATGAATTGCAAGTCTATGAAGCACTTATTTACCGTAAGCGATTTTCTAGCAAAGACAAAAGAAGGTATAGGAGCTTAAAAAGAGGTTATGAAGGGGAGGTCTATTTTGATCATCTACTAGAACAACTCCCAGGTGGTTACATATTGTTAAAAGATCTTTGTTTAAATTATAACGATAGGTTTTTCCAAATAGATCAGGGGCTTCTATATAATAATCTGTTTTATATGTATGAAATAAAGAATTATATTGGTGAATATTATGATCAAGACGAAAAGCTCTATCATATTTCGGAGAAAGAAGTGGATGATCCGCTTATTCAGTTAAAAAGATCCAGCTCCTTGCTTAGGCAGCTTTTCCATCAACTTGGCTTCACCACCCCAATAGTACCTACTGCAGTATTTCCGAACCCCGAATTTACACTTTTTCATGCACCTCGAACGGATAAAATTATTTTACCATCCCAGTTAGGGCAGTATATCAGACAATTTAATCAAACAATTCCACTATCTCCGTCTCTACAGCAATTATCCGACAAGTTACATAGCCTAAATAAAAAAACATCCCCTCAACAAACACTTCCTGATTACCATTACAATGAATTAAAAAAAGGAATGCGCTGCCCTTCCTGTTCCGGAATACTAAAGGATATAGCAAAAAATAGTTGTACGTGTAGAGCATGTGGAGAAAAAGAAAACTTACAGCACGTCATTTTACGCAATATAGATGAATTTCAAATATTATTTCCAAATCAAAAAATAACGACTAAAATTATTCACGATTGGTGTGAAATGGATCTTAATTGGAGTATTAGAACTGTTCTTAAGAAAAACTTTGAGAAAATGGGAGCTAATAAAGGTGCGTATTTTGTGAGAAAGTGAAATAATGGACAATTTTTGAAAGAGGTGAAGAAATGAAAATAATAGAATTACCAATAAAAGTCGAATTTAATGACCAAAAGGATTATATTTATCCTAGTTTAATAGAATCGAGGGGTGAGCTCACCTTAGTGGATACGGGATATCCCTTTTGTTTAAAGTTAATTGAGGAAGCGATCATTAAAAATCACTACCAAATAGGTCAATTAAAAAATATTATTATTACCCATTATGACATGGATCATATCGGTTCATTGCGAGAATTTAAGGATCAATTTCCTTGGATAAATATAATAGCAAGTGACACAGAATCTAAATACATTAGCGGGCAGGTTAAATCTGAAAGGTTGAAGCAAGCTGAAGAGATGCAACAGCACATGCCAAAAGAACTCCAAGAGTTTGGAAAATCGTTTATAAGCCAACTGAAAGAACAGAAACATGTTTCAGTTGATAGAGTTGTCTATAATGGTGATCTAATCTTAGATAAAAGTTGTGAGGTTGTTGCCACACCAGGGCATACATCAGGCCATATTTCTTTGTTCTTCCCTCATTTAAACAGTGTAATTACAGGGGATGCCGCAGTTCATCAGGATCACAAGCTTATGATCGCTAATCCTGATTATTGTTTAAATATGGAGGATGCAAAAAAGTCATTAGCAAAATTAAAAAAACTTGATGCGAACACCTATTATTGCTACCATGGCGGAAAATATACCAAAACTAATGCTTTCCTATACTAATAAACTATGCTAAAATAAGAACAAACGTTTCCTTATCTGCATCAATCACTACTAAAGACAGTACATATAAGGAGAAGTAAAATGACAGGAAAGACACATATTATGGGAGGGATAGCATCGGCTGCCGCTGTTGTCCATTATCAACACTATGACCCTACTATTTTTATTATTGCAGGGGCTTTTGGGGCTGTTTTGCCTGACATTTGCCATGGTGGAAGTAAAATTGGTAGAAGGTTTCCGCTTATTTCAAAAGTAATCAATACAATATTTGGCCACAGAACCTTTACCCATAGCCTCTTATTTTTGTTACTAGTTGGCTATTTATTAACTCTTTTCACAGATAATTCATCGATTATTATGGGAGTTCTGGTAGGAATGGTAAGCCATTTTATTTTGGATGCTGCAACGAAAAATGGAATTAAGCTTTTTTATCCAGTCAGTATCACCATTCGCTTCCCAATCACAACAAAAACTGGTGGAACGGTAGAGAATATCGTTCTATTGGGGTTAACGCTAGTGACCATCTATTTTGGGAAGGATCTAATTTTATAATAGAAAAGGGCGGACATTGTCAAACGCCCGCCCCGAATTATCCCTCTAATCGAACATCCTTCACATGTGTGGCCATCCACCAAATATGTCCAAATGGATCGATTAATCCTCCTCGCCTATCTCCATCTGCTTGATCCTCTACTGGTGCTAACTCTTTTGCACCAGCTTCCATTGCTTGCCGGTAGAGAGAGTCTACATCTTCTACATAAAGGAAAATATGCATAGAAGAACCACCAAGCGACTGGGGACCGCGCATTAATTCAAAGTCTGGGAACTCGTCCACTATCATGATGATGGAATCCCCAATTTTAATTTCTGCATGCTTTATCTTTCCATTATCATTTTTTAGGCACATTACCTCACTTGCACCAAATGCCTTCTTATAAAATTCTATCGCTTTGGCAGCTTCTCTAATAATCATATAGGGTGCTACAGTGTGATGGCCTCTAGGAATAGGATACATAATAATCTCCTCCATTCAAAAATATTTGTTACATTCATTATAATCAGCACATGTCATTTATTATTGTAAAAAAATGACCTATCTAAAAAAGCGGAACGTGATTTTTAAAATCTTGATTCGATTGATAGGCTGTTGGTTTTATGCCTGAAAAGGAACGGAAATCGTGAATGAAATGGGCCTGATCATAATATCCACATGCTAGTGCGATATCCATCCAATCAATTGAATCTACTTTGTGAATGGAGCTGAGGATATGTTGAAATCGTTGTACACGCCAAAATTGCTTAGGTGTCAGACCAACTTCTTTTTTGAAAATATCGATAAAGTGCCGAGGGCTTAGATTGATTTGATCAGTGATATCGCTAATTCGAAGCGGATATTCTGGTGATTGAAATTTAGCTAGGGCATAGGTGATAATTGGGTGGTTGGTTGTATCCTTTTTCATCTTTATTAAAAATTGCTCCAAGATGTGGAACATAAAAGTAGGTGAGCGAGCCTCAAGTAGCCTTTCACGTAATGCCTTTACTTTATCGCCCCATAATTGCTCCAAAGAAAGATGGGTATTCCATAACTCGTAAATCGCAACTGGGAAAAAAGGAAAAGCACCTCCAGGCTTAAAATGAATACCTACCGTATTCGTTTGACTTGCGGTATCGATCACAACAAAATCTGAATGAGGACCAGAAATGATGCTCCCCTGATAACTTGTAAAGTGATCATGCGTCTCTTTATCATATAGCTTGATGATATCTTCTCGTAAATTGATCACTAATTCTATTGATCCATCCGGGAGTACGCGTTCTTTTTCGTGGGGTGATTGAAGTCCATTGCTGTACCAAAAGATATGAACATAATCCGACAAAGGTGGTGGTGGATGATAGGTTAGAAATTCTGTCATAATCAACCATTCCCTCCATTCCTAGCAAAGTTAAATATATTTTATCATAATAACATCACTTTCATGAACAACAGATGCAATATGATTTAGTGATCTGGATAAAGATGGTATCATAATGTTAAAACAGGGTGAAAAAAGGAGTTGAGAATAGATGAAGGCATGGTATATAGAAGAACCTGGAAAGATAGAAAACCTAACGTGGGGGGAAATCGCGGATGTTAGTCCTGAAAAAAATCAATTGGTTGTAAAAATTATCAGTACGGCATTAAACCCAGTCGATTATAAAATGATCGAAAATGGCAATCCGTATTGGAAGTATCCACATGTAGTTGGGGTTGATTTAACAGGAGAGGTTGTAGAAATAGGTTCAGAAGTACATGGATTTAATAGAGGAGATCGTGTGGCCTGTCATACTAATTTATCGAATAATGGCGCCTTTGCTGAAAAAGCAGTAGTAGATTCAGATGTTACAGCAAAAATCCCTGATGGTGTTTCTTTTGATCAAGCTGCTACCATTCTCTGTGCAGGAATGACAGCATATGAAGGAATTGTACAAAAATTAAACCATTTTCAGAAAAAATCTATCTTAATCCATGCCGGATCTGGTGGAGTAGGGGGATTCGCGATTCAGCTAGCTAAAGAATTAGGATTAAAAGTTTTTACCACGGCCTCTTCCTATAACCATTCTTGGGTTAAACAGCTTGGTGCAGATATAGCCATTGACTATCGCACAGAGGATGTAACTAGCCGAATCTTAGACGAGACAAATGGTGAAGGTGTTGACCTTATTTTGAATACAGTAGGACGAAAAGAAGCAACAGAAGACCTAAAACGCCTTACTTTTTCTGGTCAATTAGCCTATATAGCAGGAGGACCTGACACTTCTGACGTGAAGCCTTTTACCTTATCTCCATCCATCCATGAAGTAGCGCTAGGGGCTGCCCATCAAAGTGGATCTGCACGTGCAAGGAGAAATTTAGCTTACATGGCGCAAGAATTAATGCAAAGGGTGAAGGATAAAAGGCTTGATGCCATGGTAACGGAAGTTCTTTCCCGTAAAGAGTTGCCTGAAGGACTAAAGAAATTAAAGGGCCGACACGTGCGAGGAAAAATGATTGTCCATATGCAGGAGGAGACTTAAGAAAGGGCGGATGTAGCTTGCCAATTAAGGGATTAAATCATCTATTATTTTCCGTTTCTAATTTGGAAAAATCGATAAAGTTTTATCGGGATGTGTTCGAAGCAAAGCTATTAGTAAAAGGAAATACGACAGCTTATTTTGATTTACTTGGGATGTGGCTTGCATTGAATGAGGAAAAAAATATTCCTCGTAATGAGATTCATAGCTCTTATACACATATTGCCTTTTCTATTGAGGAGAAGGAATATAGCGAAATTTACAACAAATTAAAAGAATTAGATGTAAATATACTTTCAGGTAGAGAAAGAGATACGCGTGATAAGAAATCTATTTATTTTACCGATCCAGATGGGCATAAGTTTGAGTTCCATACAGGAACTTTAGAGGATAGACTACATTATTATCAACAAAGTAAGAAGCATATGGAGTTTTATTTATAAGGATAAAAAGGAGTGGAAGGGACATGAAAAAGGTCAATCAATATATAGATAATCTGTTTGCCAAACAGGACCCATTATTAGAAGAAGTTATAGAATCTATTAAGGAAAATGACATGCCATCTATCTCGGTATCGCCTTCTTCAGGCAAGCTCTTAACCATGCTTGTATCTATTTCAGGGGCAAAAAATCTACTAGAAATAGGGGCGCTTGCAGGCTATAGCGGAATTTGCCTTGCAAGAGGATTTCAGAAGAATGGCAGAATAACCTCGCTGGAGTTAGAAGAAAAATATGCAACACTTGCACATAAAAATCTAAAAAAAGCAGGCTATGGCAATCAAGTTAATTATATTACTGGGCCTGCTCTCAAAAGCCTTGAAAAATTAGCTTCTGAAAATAAAAAATTTGATTTTTTCTTTATTGATGCAGATAAAGGGAATTATGAGAACTATTTAGATTATTGTATCAAGCTAGCAGAACCGGACGCTTTAGCGATCGCCGATAATGTGCTAGCAGCTGGTAGTGTAGCAGATGCTAGTATCGAGCCAAAGCCACGTACAGAACGGATGAAGCAATTTAACCAAAAAGTTGCTAGTCATCCTAAATTAGAATCGATTATCCTTCCAATTGGAGATGGGCTAACTATTTCAAAAGTGAAAAGTGATAAGTGAACAATTTACTTATCACTTTACTCATTTGCTAATAAGATTTGCTCCTCATCGTGGCTATGAATTTCGTTCACAATAATCAATGCTTGAAATTTTTCCAGTATCTCTATAGAGAAGCCTTCCTCCTCCATTTGTGTTTTTATTTGTTCAGCAATGGTTCTCAGTAGATTGTGATCCCGTTTTAATGCCACAATTTCCTCTTTTAATAAAGGCTTAAGCTCTATAATCTCTTGATAAAACCCATTCTCCTCCTCTTCTGCATCGGCATGACTAATAATTCTACTTTCCCAATAATCAAGCAATTCAGAAACAGCCATATTAATTTTATCTACATTCTCTTCACGCATGAATTGCTTGAGCTCCTCCGTCTTCGCAATCGCCCCAGCAAGTGCACCTGCATGAATTGCATGATGAGCATGTAATTGTTTTAAAGATGGTCCTGTCATGAAGCATTCCTCCTCAATCATTTTCGTTTTTTTCTTGTCATTGAGCTTACTATTCCGTTGATAGTTTGATAACTATCCACCATCCTAAGTCTTACTTTATCGTAGCATAGCATAGAAGTTTTTAAGATTAGGGAATTCCCTGAATGAATATAGGTGGTTTGCTTATAGGGAACCTCATGAAAAATTTATACTCATTTTTTAAACGGATTATAGGGAATTTCCGAATAGACGACTTCTAGCTGTTTTCCTTATATTGAGGAAGAGATAGGGAGAATACGAGGAGAGGATGGGAGGAAATGCCTCAAATAACACTTGATACACTAGTATCGGAGATTGTTGCCGAATTACCTCAGACAACGGATTTATTTCGACATAAAAGGATAGATTACTATTGTGATGGGAAAGCATCACTAAAAGAAGCGGCAACAAAAAGGGGGTATGATCCAGAAAAGATTTTATTTGAAATTAAAGATGTGGAAACACGGAAGAAGAATTACCACGGTCTAAAGCCAAAAGCATTTGATACAATCACTTTAATCAATTATATCCAAATGAAGCATCATCGTTATCTAAAAGAGGAATTAGTAGGCCTTTCTTCAATTGTGAAAAAAGTGGCTATGGTACATGGAGAGAAACAAACGGAACTAAGAAAAGTGAAACAGCTATTTGATAGATTGCGTATAGAACTTCTTAACATGATGAATAAGGAGGATCAGTATATCTTTCCAATACTGGAAACCTATCAAACAGAACCATCAGAAAAACTTAGAAAAAAAGTAGATGCTTATTTGTTCGAGCTAGAAAGCAAGCATGACCTAACTGGTGGTTTATTACATGAATTAAGGGAAATCACAAATGACTTCCAGCCACCAGCAGACGCGTGTAACACCTTTCAGCTAGTTTATAAAAGACTAAATGAATTAGAAAAAGACACATGTGATCATATTCATATCGAAAATCATGTATTGTTTAAAAAAGTAAGACAAAGCGGAGACCTTCTTTAGGGAGGCTCCTTTTTTTATTTCGAAACTAAAGGGGCTTTTGCCGGATGAATAGGAAATTCCCTAATAGGAGAAGTGATGATTTCCATTCATAATAGATACTAGAAAAGGTTATAAATGATTCCCTAACAAATTATTAACCTAGCATTAATGAATGGGGTGAAAGATCGAGATGAAACGGAAGGTTGGCTTGAGATATTTTAAACCAGTAGAAAAATATGCTGGAAATTGGTCACTTTTAGAAGAAAAAAATCGAGACTGGGAGAATATGTATCGTAACAGATGGTCACATGATAAGGTTGTGCGAACCACACATGGTGTTAACTGTACAGGTTCTTGTAGCTGGAAGGTGTTTGTGAAAAACGGCATCATCACATGGGAGAATCAGCAGGTGGATTATCCATCCTGTGGGCCTGATATGCCAGAATTTGAACCGCGGGGATGTCCACGTGGTGCTTCCTTTTCTTGGTATGAATATAGTCCTCTTCGTGTCAAGTATCCTTATATGAGAGGCAAGCTTTGGCGCTTATGGAGAGAAGCAATAGAAGTACATGAAGACCCAGTGAAGGCATGGGCAAGTATTGTCGAAGATGAAGAGAAATCAAAGCTGTACAAACAAGCACGCGGTAAGGGTGGTCACGTTAGAGTAACATGGGAGGCTGCACTTGAACTAATTTCAGCTCAATTAATTTATACAATAAAAAAATATGGACCGGACCGTATCGCAGGATTTACTCCTATTCCAGCTATGTCCATGATTAGCTATGCTTCCGGTGCTCGCTTTATTAACTTAATCGGTGGCGAAATGTTGAGTTTCTATGATTGGTATGCGGATTTACCGCCATCTTCTCCACAAATTTGGGGAGAGCAGACAGATGTACCAGAATCATCAGATTGGTATAATGCCGGTTACTTAATTA
Organism: Gracilibacillus dipsosauri; assembly: GCF_003176895.1. Lineage (GTDB taxonomy): Bacteria > Bacillota > Bacilli > Bacillales > Amphibacillaceae > Gracilibacillus > Gracilibacillus dipsosauri. Next base: position 89,084 of record NZ_QGTD01000001.1, on the reverse strand, counting down.
TGTGGGGCTCTAATGTACCATTAACCCGTACACCAGATGCCCATTTTATGACAGAGGTACGTTATAAAGGGGCAAAAGTTGTTTCCGTGGCACCGGACTATGCTGAAAATGTCAAATTTGCAGATAATTGGTTGTCACCAAATCCCGGGACAGATGCTGCACTAGCACAAGCGATGACACATGTTATTTTAGATGATTTTTATGAACAACGAAAAGAGCCAATGTTTATTAATTATGCCAAACAGTATACCGACATGCCATTTTTACTTTTGTTAGATGAGGAGGATGGCAGGTTAAAAGCTGGGAGGTTCTTACGAGCAAGTGATCTTGGCTATGAGACCGAACATGCTGATTGGAAGCCGGTTATTTACGATGAAAGAACAAAAGAAATGCTTGTGCCAAATGGCACAATGGGGCAACGCTGGGAGGAAGGGAAACAATGGAATTTAAAATTAGAGAATGAAGACGGAACGAAGGTGGATCCTGCCCTATCAATTGTCCCACTTGATGCGAAGTGGGAGGAAATTACCTTTCCATTTTTTGATAATCAAGGGAACGGTACCTTTAACCGTCCAATCCCAGCAAAAACCATTACCTTAAAGGATGGTACCGTAAGAAAAATTACGACAGTTTATGATTTAATGATCAGCCAATATGGTGTGAAAAAAGCGAATAGTCCCCTTGAGTCGCAGGGATACGAGGATGATAAATCTCATTATACTCCCGCATGGCAAGAAAAAATTACTGGAGTAAAGGCATCGATCGTGACACAAGTTGCGCGAGAGTTTGCACAAAATGCCATCGATACTGATGGAAGATCTATGATCATTATGGGGGCAGGGATTAACCATTGGTTTAACAGTGACACTATTTATCGCGCTATTTTAAACTTAGTTATTTTAACTGCATCTCAAGGTAAAAATGGAGGAGGCTGGGCTCATTATGTTGGTCAAGAAAAATGTCGACCAATCGAAGGCTGGTCATCCATTGCATTTGCGAAGGATTGGCAAGGTCCACCACGCTTACAAAATGCAACATCCTTTTTCTATTTTGCTTCCGATCAATGGAAATATGAAGAGATGGGAAATGACTCGCTAAAATCACCAACAAGTAAAAAAATTCGTTATCAGCACCCTGCGGATTATAATGCTTTAGCAGCACGATTAGGCTGGTTACCATCCTACCCGCAGTTTAATCAGAATAGCTTAAAATTAGCAGAAGAAGCGAAAAAACTGGGTAAAACGACAAAAGAAGAGATTATTCAGCACACGGTTGAAAAGCTTAAGTCTAATGAGCTGAGCTTTGCGATTGAGGACCCAGATGCAGAAGAGAATTTCCCGCGTTCCTTATTCGTATGGCGTTCCAATCTTATTTCAAGCTCTGCAAAAGGTCAGGAATACTTTATGAAGCATTTACTTGGTACACATGATGGCTTGCTCTCTAAGCAAAATGATGAAGAAAAGCCCGAGGAGATCAAATGGCGTCAAGAGGAGATTGAAGGAAAGCTAGATCTGTTAGTAGCATTAGATTTCCGTATGACAGCAACCCCCATGTATGCAGATATAGTCTTGCCTGCTGCAACATGGTATGAAAAAACAGATCTTTCATCAACCGATATGCATCCATTTGTTCACCCATTTAATCCAGCCATTGATCCATTATGGGAATCACGCTCTGATTGGGACATTTATCGATCCCTTGCAAAAACCTTTTCCAAAATGGCGGAAGAGCGTTTACCTGAAACCTATCAGGATGTGGTCACAGCTCCACTTGGTCATGATTCACCTAGTGAAATGGCGCAACCGAATGGATTAGTGAAGGATTGGAAAAAAGGGGAGATCGAGGCTATCCCAGGAAAAACAATGCCGAATATTCAAATCGTTGAACGGGACTATACGAAAATCTACGATAAATATGTCACCTTAGGTCCGAATATTGAAAAAGGAAAAATTGGTGCACATGGGGTTAATTTCTCTGTTAAGGAAGAGTATGAGGAATTGAAATTAATTAATGGTACACATTTTGATGAAACCATTAAAAATGGGTTACCGAAAATGGAAACAGCGAGACAGGTAGCCAATGCAATGCTTCACATCTCCTCCGCAACGAATGGAGCCGTTTCTCAACGAGCATATAAGTCATTAGAAGCTGACACAGGAATGGAATTAAAGGATATCTCATCCGATAGGGAAGCAGAACGGATTACCTTTGACCAAATCACTGCACAGCCACGTGAAGTGATTCCGACACCTGTATTCACTGGGTCCAACAAAGGGAAGAAACGCTATTCTCCATTCACGACAAATATTGAGAGATTAGTGCCATTTAGAACATTGACTGGAAGACAGCATTTTTATATCGATCATGAAATCTTTATACAGTTTGGGGAGTCATTGCCAATTTATAAACCTACACTGCCACCAATGGTCTTTGGAAAGCATGATCAGAAGGTAATCGGAGGGAAGGATGCTCTCGTATTGCGTTATTTGACGCCACACGGAAAATGGAATATCCATTCTACCTACCAAGATAACTTGCACATGCTCACCTTGTTTAGAGGAGGACCAACGGTATGGATAAGTGATCTCGATGCAAAAGCACATCATATCGAGGACAATGATTGGCTAGAGGTCTACAATCGAAATGGTGTCGTTACAGCACGTGCCGTCGTCAGTCACCGAATGCCACAAGGAACCATGTTTATGTATCATGCACAGGATAAGCATATTAATGTGCCCGGATCGGAGCTTACAGGTGAACGTGGTGGAAGCCATAATGCCCCGACACGGATTCACGTGAAGCCAACACAAATGGTTGGAGGATATGCACAGCTAAGCTATGGTTTCAACTACTATGGACCTATTGGTAATCAGCGAGATGAATATGTAGCGGTTCGGAAAATGAAGGAGGTTGATTGGCTTGAAGATTAAAGCACAAGTGGCAATGGTTATGAACTTAGACAAATGTATTGGCTGCCACACCTGTAGTGTTACGTGTAAGAGCACCTGGACCAATCGCCCGGGAGCAGAGTATATGTGGTTTAACAATGTTGAGACAAAACCAGGAATGGGCTATCCAAAGCGATGGGAGGATCAGGAACAATATAAAGGTGGCTGGCAAATGCGAAAAGGGAAGCTGGAGCTCAAATCTGGCTCCAAGCTATCCAAAATCGCAATGGGGAAAATCTTTTATAACCCAGATATGCCAGAAATGAAGGATTATTACGAGCCATGGACTTATAATTACGAGCATTTAACCACTTCAGAGGAAAAAAAGCATCAGCCTGTTGCGCGACCTCATTCAGCAGTCACTGGTGAGAAAATGGAGGTCAAATGGGGGCCAAACTGGGAGGATGATTTAGCTGGGGCACATGTCACTGGACCGAAAGATCCGAATGTGGAAAAAATCGAAGAAGAGATTAAATTTAATTTTGAGCAAGCATTTATGATGTATTTACCAAGGCTTTGTGAACACTGCCTCAATCCAAGCTGTGTGGCATCATGTCCATCTGGAGCTATGTACAAGCGAGACGAAGATGGGATTGTTTTAGTGGATCAAGAGGCATGCCGTGGCTGGCGTTATTGCATGACAGGCTGCCCGTATAAAAAAGTGTACTTTAACTGGCAAACAAATAAAGCAGAAAAATGTACCTTCTGTTTTCCAAGGATCGAATCAGGCCTCCCAACTGTTTGCTCTGAAACATGTACGGGGAGAATTCGTTATTTAGGAGTACTCCTTTATGATGCTGATCGTGTCTTAGAGGCAGCATCAACTCCTGATGAAAAAGATTTGTATGAAGCACAATGTGATCTATTTCTAGATCCACATGATCCGGAAATAATTAAGCAAGCAAGAAAAGATGGGATTTCAGAGGATTGGATTGAAGCAGCACAAAATTCACCAGTATATAAGCTTGCCATCGAATATAAACTAGCCTTTCCATTACACCCAGAGTATCGAACATTGCCGATGGTATGGTATGTGCCACCACTTAGTCCGATTATGAGTTATTTCGAAGGAAGGGATTCGATTAAAAATCCGGATGCTATTTTCCCAGCTATTGAGGAAATGCGTACACCGATTCAGTATTTAGCTAATATGTTAACAGCTGGTGATGCCGATGCAGTAAAAGAAGCATTGCAGCGAATGGCCATGATGCGGTCCTATATGCGCGCTTTATCAAGTGGAAAAGAATTCGACGAATCCCGTCTAGACCGGGTTGGTCTTTCTGCACATCAAACACAGCAAATGTATCGCTTGCTTTCCATCGCTAAATATGAGGATCGTTTCGTTATTCCTACCTCCCATAAGGAAGGATATATGGATACGTATCGTGCGCAAGGATCTGAAGGCTATGATATGGGCTGTGACGGATGTGGTCCATCTATGCCAGTGGAGAAATCAGGAAAGGAAATATACGAAGAAACCTTCTATGGAGGGATTTGGCGTGATTAATTTAGAAAAATTAAATCAATATAAGCAAGCATTTGATTTTTTCAGTCAACATCTCTCCTATCCGGAGGAGTTATCGATCTTTAACGAGGAATTCTTTGAGGCAACTTTTGCATCAGGTATGCCGGGACTTTCATCTATTCGGTCGTATTGGGATAAGATCGGTAAATTCGATGAGCTGGATAAGATTCAAGAGCAATATATTGAAACATTTGATTTTCAGAAAAAAGCAACCTTATACATGACCTATGCTAAATTCGAAGATAGTAAGGAGCGTGGGCAAATGCTTGCCCGCCTTAAGGTCTTATATGAGATGTATGGATTAAATATGGATCAAGCAGAACTTTCAGACTATCTACCATTAATGTGTGAATTTATCTTTGCTGCAGATTGGCTAGAAGATGAACGATCACTAGAGAGTTTCTCGTTATTATTTGCTGTAATCGAAGACGGGACCTATCACTTATTGCAGACCTTGGAAAAACAAAATAGTCCTTATTTCTATTTAATTCAAGGGATGCGTGAGCTGATGAAATCCTGTGTGCTAAAGCAGGAGGTTGAATCCAAATGATAAATCAATTTTTGTGGGTGATTTTCCCTTATCTTTGCATTGCTTCATTTTTAATCGGGCATTTCTATCGCTATAAGCACGATCAATTTAGTTGGACGGCGAAATCTAGTGAATTTATTGAGAAAAAACAGCTCATGATCGGTAGTTTATTATTCCACATCGGGATAATACCCGTTATATTAGGCCATGTGGCAGGACTAGGGATACCGAAGTCCTGGATGGAGGCATTAGGTGTAAATGATCACCTATATCATATTGGGGCTGTTTATGCTGGTGGATTTTTTGGTGTGGTTACTTTAGCGGGAATGCTACTTCTAACCTCTAGACGTATTACGAAAGAATCGGTCCGTAAGCTAAGCTCTACATCGGATATCATTGTTAATATTTTGCTGTTATTTATTGTGTTTATGGGTGTTTATTCCACATTAGTTACGAATAACGTGCAGCATGACTTTGATTACCGTGAGACGATTTCTGTATGGTTTCGGGACCTACTTATTTTTCGACCAGATCCTTCTTATATGACAGATGTTCCGCTAACCTTTAAGCTTCATGTATTTACTGGCTTTCTCATTTTTGCTATATGGCCCTTTACACGTTTGGTTCACGTGTGGAGTGTACCATTGAATTATATTGGTAGAAGTTATATTCTATATAGAAGACATAAAAAAAGAAAAACGTCTTAACCATGATTATAGAGTTAGCCGTCTCTTGCTTCAAGAACGACGCTAATATCTGAAAGCCCATTGATAGGGGTCTTACATTATTGGAAAGAAGGGGAGAAGGTATGGAATCCTTTGACTTTCAAACGGCGATTCATCAGCTTCATGAAATTTACGAAGTTGATTTAGTTGCTCTAGCTATGGTTTTACCTGAGGAGCAGTTTTTATTAAAATGGAAGTATATATCTGGTAATTTAAACCAGCAATATAAGAGGATTCAATTACGTACAGGCAAAGGGGTTGCTGGTGCTGTTTTTAAATCTGGGAAGCCTTATATTGTATCCAATGTACCTACTCAAATAGATCCAAACAAGATGTATCATTATCCGATTCTTCAGTTTGAACAAATAAAGAGCTTTGTCGCATTGCCGCTATTCAAAAATCACCGTGTCACAGCTGTTTTGCTAGTAGCAAGTAGAGAAATTGAAGGAGCAGGCATAGCATTATATCAACGTATGATGGATGAACTTGGTGAGTGCTTCGGTCCACTTTATCTGCAGGAGTTGATGACAAATTGATTCAAATGACGAATAATCAGATGATCGATTTTTTAGTCAAGATGTATCAAAACAGCACAGAAGCAATTTTCTTCCTGGATGAAGAGGGGAATATCCTATCCCTAAATCCAGCTGCAGAACAAATTATCGACCCTAGTTTGTTACAAAAAATTAAAGGTGGAAACATTAATTCCCTTTGCTCCTTTTGTAGGGGGTACACGAGTGATGAGCATCTAATGACCTGTGTGCATTGCTATTTAAAGGATCCCGAAAGTGATTTTACCTCATTTCAGGTTTATTTAGAAACGAATGGTAAAGGAATTGTACCATATGCTGCTAGTTACCACATGATCGATGAGGAAAACGGAGTGTATGTGTTTATGCTCCGTGATTTAACTTTACAATATAAAAAACAAGAGCTTGTTTATCGCAACAAGATGCTTCAAAAAACTATCGATGCTCAGGAGAAAGAACGAAGGCGTATTTCTAGAGAGCTTCATGATAGTGTCGTTCAAGAGCTGATTAGTACACTTGTTGATATTCGTGTAATGAGGTATATGGATGAGAAGGATATTCTAAAGAAAATAGATGATACGGAAGGAACGCTAAACCGTTTGATTGAGGATATTCGTGATCTATCCGTATTTTTACGGCCAGCTTCTCTTGATGATCTTGGCCTAGAGGCAGCGTTTCGCTCACATTTTAAATGGGTGAAACAAACCTATGGCATTGAAGTAAGCTTTACTTCTACGATCAAGCAGCGCCGTTATCTACCAAATATGGAAACAACCGTTTATCGTATTTGTCAGGAAGCGGTATTGAATGCTGTTAAGTATGCAAAGGTTGCAGAAATAACGGTTATTCTTACGGAAAGTGAAGATCGACTAGAGCTTTATGTACGGGATAAAGGAGAAGGCTTTGATGTAGACCATCCGACAGTAAAAGGGTCTGGTATCGGTTTGTTTGGCATGAAGGAACGGGCGGAACTGATTAATGGTAAGCTAAAGGTCCATTCCGAGCATCATAAAGGAACGACTGTTTTTCTGTCGGTTCCTATACCAAATCAATTGGAGGAGGAGTAAAGCCCATGAAGATTGTGATCGCAGATGATCATGCTGTTGTGAGAAGCGGATTTTCTATGATAATAAATTTCCAGAATGATATGGAAGTTGTAGATACGGCGGCAGATGGAATGGAAGCCTATCAAAAGGTGGCACAACATGAGCCGGATGTTTTATTACTAGATTTAAGCATGCCTCCGGGAGAAAGTGGTTTAATTGCAACAGGAAGAATTCATGAGGATTTTCCCTCTACGAAAATATTAATCTTAACCATGCATGATGATGACGAATATTTATTTCATGTATTAAAAAATGGTGCAGCAGGCTATATACTAAAAAATGCGCCAGACCAAGAATTAATAGCAGCGATTCGTACGGTGAAAAACAATGGAACCTATATTTCACCTAAAATGACCAACTCTCTTGTCCGTGAATTCATCAAAAATGGTGAAGCAAATCAGGACGATAGGCTTGAGATTTTATCGAAAAGGGAATTAGAGATTTTGCCGTTGGTCGCAAAAGGATATGGAAATAAAGAGATTGCCGAAATGCTATATATTTCTGTCAAAACAGTCGAAGCACATAAAGCAAAGATTATGGAAAAATTAAATCTAAAGAGTAAGCCTGAATTAGTCGAATATGCGTTAAAAAAGAAATTGTTAGAATTTTAAGGGAGTATCCTCATCTGAGTGGGGAACTCCCTAATTTATTTGATTCGAGGAAAAATATACAATGGAATTGGGAATCTAAAAAACCTTTTCAGAACATAAGTAAAGGTGAGTGAATCATGAAAAAAATACAATTGCCATTGCAAACCTTAAATCTTGTCGTAGGTTTTATGGTCTGGGTGCTCATATCTTCGCTAGTACCTTTTATGACTGAGGATATCCATATTCCAGCAGAGAGTATTGCTATTCTAACGGCTATTCCAGTTATATTAGGATCCATTTTACGGATCCCGCTCGGATACTTTACCAATTTATATGGTGCCAGAATAGTATTTATCACAAGCTTTATTCTCTTGTTATTTCCGGTATTTTATATTAGTGAGGCTTCGAGCTTTGTTGATTTAATGATAGGTGGTCTTTTCTTAGGGATAGGTGGTGCGGTTTTCTCAGTCGGTGTTACTTCCCTTCCTAAATATTATCCTAAGGAAAAACAAGGTTTTGTAAATGGGTTGTATGGTGTAGGTAATATTGGAACAGCGGTAACGACGTTCTCTGCACCTGTTGTAGCCACACAAATTGGTTGGTCCTTAACAGTCAAAGTGTATTTGATTTTGTTACTTATTTTTATTGCACTAAATATTTTCCTTGGTGATCGAAAAGAAGAAAAAATGAAAACACCAATCATGGAACAAATCAAAAGTGTATATAAAAACGAAAAATTATGGTTGTTTTCACTATTTTATTTTATTACATTTGGCTCCTTTGTCGCATTTACGGTCTACTTACCCAACTTCCTCGTTTCTAACTTCGAATTGGCTCGAGTAGATGCAGGCTTAAGAACGGCTGGTTTTATTGCAGTAGCTACATTCATTCGGCCACTTGGTGGTTGGCTAGGTGATCGGTTTAAGCCAATGTATTTATTGACAGGCGTTTTTACGATATATACGATTGCTGCTATTTTGTTAGCTTTCTCGCCTTCGATTGGCCTTTATACCATTGGCTCAATTGCGATTGCCGTTTCTGCTGGTATAGGTAATGGTGTGCTATTTAAGCTAGTGCCGATGTATTTTCAGAATCAAGCAGGGATTGTGAATGGGATTGTATCGATGATGGGTGGCTTAGGCGGATTTTTTCCACCACTTATCCTATCGATTGTTCATTCCATCACAGGTCATTATGCGATTGGTTTTATGTTATTATCCCAAATGGCTTTGGCGAGTTTAGTATTAGTTGTATGGATGTATTACCATGACCGTCTGAAAATTTCAAATGACGTATTTAAATCTACAGGACAGGGAATTATGGTTACCCATCCGAATGGAAAAATTATCGCTGTGAATCCTGCTTTTACGACATTAACAGGTTACAATGAGGGAGAGATTATTGGAAAAACCCCATCTGTTTTAAAATCAGGCAAACAATCTCCATCCTTCTATCAAAAGATGTGGAAAGAAATGAAGGAACAGGGCCAGTGGCAAGGGGAGATTTGGAACAAACGAAAAAATGGTGAACTATATCTTGAATGGCTAAATATTAGTACAGTGAAGGACGAAGCAGGAGATCCCATTCGATATGTCGCTTCCTTTTCTGATATAACTGAGCATAAAAAGGATTCGAAAGTATCGCAGAGCTAACCTTCGTAATCTTTCATTTCCGAAAGTGAAAAGGTCTGAAGTTCAATGCGGTTCTAAATATGTAAAAATAAAAAGAAGTGAAAAGAATTTTTATTTATTTTTTTCACTTCTTTGGTTTAGGCTTAAGACGAATTTGGTTCCCCAATAAGCAATATAAGCAATAGCTACATCTATAAAGAAAATATGCAATGGTAGCAATCCCTTATCAAACTTTACAAAGCCAAAATATTCTTCAATAGGGGTACCAAGTAATGCAAAGAAAGCACTTAAGAACAATGTATACAAGTAGAAATTCTTCTTGTGTTTCGTACAATATTGATATAACAGAATAAAACTTACGGGAAGCAATGAAGTGGTCATGTTTTGGGCATAAGGCAATAAAGGTGTTAGAAAGTAGGTATGAACAAAATACTTATATAACGATAAAATAGTATCACAATATGACCAAAGCATGTGTACGATAAAACCAAAAAAGAATAATTCAAAAATCCTTTGGCGATCAACGGTAAAGTAAAGTATAACTAAAGGTATTATCATGATGAAAAGAACTACCCAAAATTGCCAAGATGATAAATTGGAATAATCATCCCAATAAGCAGTTATTAGAGAATTTAGTTCTTCACTAATACTGTAAATTTGTTCCCAATATTCATTGTACCCCATTATTACTGGCCTCCTATGTAAGATATCACATGAGCTTTACATCAGTATTGTACGGAGAATGAAATAATTTATACGAATTACTCCCTATAAAGATTCTAATCCTAAGAGGATTAAAGCCAGATAGAAGACCTTATAACTGCTGTGATAGTCTCACCATATCAATCACCTGGATACCATTTTCAAAGATCGGTTCATCATAATGATGAAGGAAAAAATCGCGATCAACCGAAGTTATCCGAAAGCCACATTTTTGATATAATGCTAATTGAACAACACCTGAGTTTCCTGTTCCGATCTCGATTGTTTTATAGCCCTCTTGCTTTGCGGTTTGAATGGCATGAAGAACAAGCTTTTTACCATAACCTTTTGCTTGAAAGCTTTCATCGACAGCCACATTTACGATTTCTATTGTTTTTGGTCTAGTTGGAAGCAGGACATAGACACCAATAATGGAATCTTTCTCTTCCATGACAAAACATTTCCCTCTCTTTACATATTCCGTCACTAGCTTTTCCGATGGATCTGCTAAAAGCAATAAATCCATAGGTAATGATTCTTTTTCATCTAATTCTCTAATCATTTTATCACCTCTGTATTCTTTTCATTTTAGCGTATCTAGCAGTAAATGGAACTTTATCCACACTAATGGTATAGTGATTTTAAATGAATCCTCATCTTATGTTTTGTTCACCGATTAACCACATTATAAAGGAAAGCTGGTAAGAAGATGGATCATCGTACATTTTATGAAGAATACAAATCATTCCTATTTTCTGTTGCTTATAAAATGTTAGGTTCTGTTAAGGATGCGGAGGATATCGTTCAGGATGTTTTTGTTCAGCTAGAAAAGATGGACATTTCATCCCTTCAAGATCCAAAAGCATATTTAACGAAAATGACGACAAATAAATGCCTTAATCTTCTACAATCCGCTAGAAAAAAGCGAGAAGTATATCCAGGGCCATGGCTTCCAGAGCCAATTGTCGAAACAATGGTAAATGAGCCGTTAGAACAATTGCTAAAGGAAGAATCTATTTCGTATGCATTTGTTGTTCTCCTACATCAACTGACAGAGCTTGAAAGGTGTGTTTTTCTATTACGTGAAATACTCTCCTATGATTATAAAAGTATAGCAGAAATACTCAGGCGATCTGAACAAAGCTGTCGTAAAGTATTCAGTAGGGCAAAGCGAAAGCTACAAGAAAATATTAATGCACCGAAAGCTACGAAAGAAGAGGTACACCAGTTAGCTAATTTGTTCTTAGAAGCAGTAGATAGTGGTAATTTCGAACCGTTCATTGACCAATTATCGAAAGATGTTGTCCTGTTATCAGATGGTGGTGGTAAAGTACTTTCTGCTATGTATCCTATCTATGACAAGCACCGTGTTGCTGCTTATATACGAGGAATTCATAAAAGAGGTACCTTCGATGGTGAGCTAAGCTTGATTCATGTAAATGGTGAAATTGGTATTCTCCAAAGACGACAAGGTAAACCAATAAAAATATTGACATTCCATTATACGAAAAATGGTATTGAAAATATTTATGTCGTGATGAATCCAGAAAAATTAAACAAAATAGGTCACAATTACTCCTTCTAATTTGTCTTATAAGTGAAAGACAAAAAAAGGAGGAAGATAGATGAAACCAAGAATAAACTATATGGAGGAAGCTCCAGAATTAGTCAAGCTCATCCGCCAATTAGAAATGTACAAAAAGCAGACAGGATTTGATGAAAAGCTAATAGAATTAATAAAAATTCGTGCCTCCCAGCTGAACAATTGTGCTTTTTGTATCAATATGCATACAAAGGATGCAAGGAAGCTTGGGGAAACAGAACAAAGAATCTATTGCTTAAGTGCTTGGCAAGAAACGAACTTCTATTCAGAGGAAGAAAGAGCGGCTTTAGAATTAACAGAGGCAGTAACGAAGATTGGAGAAAACGGAGTGCCAGAGGATGTTTATCAAACCGTTCGACAGTACTTTAATGAGAAGCAGTATATTGATTTAGTTGCTTTAATTATTACTATTAACTGCTGGAACCGACTATCGATAGCGAATAATAATGTGCCGGAATAAAAAGGAGGGAAAAAAATCCCCCTTTTTTTATAATTTAGAGGATCTAATTGACTACTCGTCGAATTTATAAGTTTATGTAAAAGTATGAAAAAGGTGAGGGGGAAGAATAGTGAGTGAATCGACAATCATGATGGAGGACTGGCTTCAACATCGCCAAGTATTGGTGAATTTATTAGAGCAAATAGATGATGAAGCTATTCATTTTAAACCATGGGAGGGTGCGATGGAATTAGGGGAACTAGCTCTTCATGTGACTGGCTGGAATGATGTTTTCGTTTCCATGGTGAAATCAGAGGAGTTTCTACCGCCAGATATTCCAGAATGCAAAACAATGGAGGAAGTACGCGCTGCTGTCAACAGCTTTACAGAAAAAACGAAAGCAACCTATCAATCGATAACAGAGGAAGAATTAGAAATGCAAAATAATGCCACACATCCAAAGCTCCAAGGAACAAAGAAAAAATATCTATTAGCAATGTATGATCATGAAATACACCATAAAGGACAACTGTTTATTTATGCAAGATTAGTTGGTGTAAAGGATGTGCCATTCTTTAGATAGCATACTCGTGCCGTTCCAAACTACAATAATGTGATATAATTTATAGTATTAGGTAAGCCCTAAAATTTCATATAATCAAAGGAACGGTGAAGTTTTTTTGGACAGTATAGTTACTTCGATAGTTATTGTACTTATTTTAATCATAGCAAACGGTATTTTTGCTATGACTGAGATTGCGATTGTAACATCAAAACAAAACAGATTAGAAAAACGTAGAGATGAAGGAGACGCTCGAGCAAGGTATGCATTGAAGTTAGCCGAAAACCCTAATCAGTTGCTCTCTACGATTCAAATTGGAATTACTTTAATCGGTGTGATAACAGGTGCCTTTGGTGGTGCTACTATTGCAGGGCAATTGGCAGTATATGTAGAACGAGTCGATGCACTTGCTGCTTTTAGCTATGAATTAAGTTTTGCATTAGTCGTTGGCCTTTCCACTTACTTGTCGCTAATTATTGGAGAATTAGTACCAAAGCGAATCGGGATGGGAAATCCTGAAAAGGTAGCCTGTCTTGTTGCAAAGCCGATGTACTTTTTTTCAAAAATTGGGCGGCCGATCATTTGGTTTTTAAGTAAATCAACTGAATTTGTTCTAAAGCTATTGAGAATTAAGCAGACAAAAGAACCAGATGTAACGGAAGAAGAAATAAATCAATTAATTGAGCAAGGTGTATATAGTGGTACAGTAGAGGAAATCGAGCAGGATCTTGTCGAACAAATATTTTACCTGGGCGACAAACTCTTAGGAGATATTTTAACCCCCCGTACACAGCTTGTTTGGATAGATATAGAAGCACCTTTTGAAGATAACATAAAAAGAATTAATGAAAGTCGCTACTCTAAATTTCCAGTAGGGAAAGGAAGCTTAGATAATTTCCAAGGGATTATTCATACAAAGGATGTCTTTTCAAAAATGATCCTAGATGAGCATTTTGAGCTTTCAGATTGCGTTACCGAAACACTTATTCTACCAGAGTCAGTAAAGGTATACCGGGCTTTAGAGACATTAAAGCAAACTGGACAGCATGAAGCAGTAGTGATCGATGAATACGGAGGTATCGAAGGTTTTATCACCCTTCATGATATTGTAGAAAACATTGTTGGTGACTTGCCTGAAAAAGAGGATGAGCCTGATCCACAAATTATTGAAAGAGATGAAACGACGTGGTTAGCAGATGGTCTTGTTTCCATTGATGTGTTTATTCGATATTTCGATTTAGAAGATGGCCCGTTATGGAATACCAACCATAAAAATTTCCATACGTTAGGTGGATTTATTACCCATCAGATTGGTAATATCCCTAGCGAAAAAGATACAATAAACGTAAATGATCTTCTCCTAGAAGTGATTGATATGGATAATGTTCGAGTAGATAAAGTATTGATCACTAGAGTAGAACAAACCGAGGATTTCGAGGAAAAATCACAGTAAAAAGAGGATGGCACTTTTTTGGCCATCCTTTTTTATACGGTTGGAAAGTATAAACATAACTAGGCATTCGCAGTGTTTTTAATATTGATAAGATTGACCACCATCGATTGGAATCACCGCTGCATTGATAAAATCCGCCTGACTTGATAATAAAAAAGCAACGAGATATCCAATTTCCTCTGGTTTTCCAAACCGTTTCATAGGGTTTACACTGACAAACTCTTTTCCAGCCTCTTCCCAATTTTCCCCACCTATTTGTTTCAGTGACCCTTCCACCATTGGTGTCATAATGGCACCTGGAGCAATAGCTTTTATACTTACACCGTATTGTCCATACTCAACACCTGAATTTCGAGTTAACCCTACTACACCATGTTTACTTGCCGCGTAACCTGATTGGTTTCCTACACCACGAATACCTCCAACTGAGGCAGTATTCACGATTGAACCGAATCCTTGTCTTTTCATTTCTTTTAGGACATATTTCATCCCGTAAAATACGCCATCTAAATTAATTTTTACTACCCGTTGGAATTCCTCCACTTCATAATCCTCTGTTAAGTTTTGCTTTCCCTCAATTCCAGCATTATTAAAAAATCCATCAATTTTTCCAAATGTGTTTATCGTATGCTCGACATACTGCTTAACTTCTGATTCATGTGCAACATTAGCTTCAAAGAGTTCTATTGTTGCATTAGGAGAAGCAGAGAGAATCTCTTTTTTGCTTGTTTCCAAACCTTCTTTATCCACATCTACAAGAACTAAATTGGCTCCTTCCTTTGCCATTTGTAGAGCAGCTGCTCGCCCTAAGCCTGATCCTCCACCAGTGATGATCACTACTTTATCTTGAAATCGTTCCATTCATCTACGCTCCTTTTTAAAAAACTATTACTTAATATACGAAAAGCTACAAGATATATACTAGAAGGATAAAATAAAACAACAAAAAGGATGACGATACTCGTCACATTTGGGAACAAAGTATTTTCTAACCGCTCCAGTAAACGGTCATTTGACTTAGTAATATTTTTGACTAAACGTTCATTCAATGATAAAATTATAAAAAAATTATAAAAAAATAAGGAGGGAATTTAAATATGAATTTGTATTATGAAGTAAGTGGGAATGGAAAGCCAATCGTTTTTATTCATAGTGGGGGAGCAGACTTAAGAGAATGGACCTATCTAGCGCCATTGCTATCGCAAAGGTATCAAGCTATTACTTACGATGGTCGTGGTGCTGGAAAATCACCAGATCCAACAGGTGATGTCAGTTGTGTAGAAGATGTAAAATCGCTTCTAGACCATCTGGAAATTAAAAAAGCAACCGTTGTCGGTCGTTCCATGGGGGGACAGATTGCAACAGACTTCGCTTTAGAGTATCCTGAAAGAGTAGAAAAGCTAATTTTGTTAGCCCCAGCATTAACCGGTTTTCCTTATTCCGATCAATTTATAGAATATATGAATAGTATCACAGCTGCGGCTCCTGATATTGATCAAATGATAGAGGTTTCGCAGAGCGCACCATTATACCGAGTGGTTCAGGCAAGTCCCCAAAGAGAATTAACGGAAAAAATGCTTCGTCATCATATACAACGAACCTTTAACTGGCCTTCCTTTGAGTTGATTTGGCCAGAGCCACCAGCTTTTGAGAGATTAGCAGAATTAAAGCCAGACACATTATTTTTAATTGGCACGGAAGAGTCCGCCGATAACTTGCGTGTCAAAGAGTACTTTCGTGAATGCACGAATGCTCAAATCATTTCCATTTCTGGAGCAGACCATATGCTTACACTAACACATCCTCACAAGCTTTATCAGCAAATGACTAAATTTATGGAGAGATAAATAAAATGCCAAGAACACCAGAGGAAAATGAACGTATTCGACAATTAGCAAAAGAAAATATTAGAAGTGCTGCCATGCATTTGTTTATAAGACAGGGATATCACGCAACCTCTATTAACGATGTTGCGAAAGAGGCAAATATTTCAAAAGGATTGCTTTATAATTATTTTAAAGGAAAAGAAGAGCTACTTGCTACGATGGTGGATCTAAGAATCCAAGCATTAACAGAGGTGATGGAAACTGCGATTGCCCAAACTACTCCTTTTGATCAGCTAGCCTATATTATTAACTCGGCCGTCGATAATGTGTACGAAAAGCCAGAAGAGTTCCGATTTTATCTGCATTTACAAACACAGCCAGAGGCAGATCAAGAATTGTTTCAATACAGTAAACGGATTGTAGAAGAAAATGCAAGGCAGTTTGAACTACAATGTGAAATATTTAAAAAAATAGGAGTGGAAGCCCCGAGAAAACGTTCCTTATATTTTTCTTCCACCCTTCAAGGAATCATGCTAATGATATCGACATACCCTGATCAGTTTCCGATTGATGAAGTAAAGGATCAGATGTTCAGCGAATTTTGTGAAAAACATTAAAATCACTACAATTGAATCCCAAAAGTCGCTCATCCCAAAAAGTAAAGGACATTTCAAGCAGAATCCATGTTAGAAATGTCCTTATTCTCCCAAAACTAGACAAAAAAGCGATCATTTAGTGCTTGTGACAAGAGAAAATAGGTGGTATCTTATAGCAAAATATATCTAGAAAAAAGGAGGGCACTAATGGCACGAGTTTTATACATAGAAGACGAGAAGGAAATTGGGAGCTGGGTAACAGAAGCGTTGACGGAAAAGGGGCATGACGTGACATGGCTTCGGTCTGGAGAAAATTTAGAATCCTATTTATCGAATATAGATATGGCAATCCTTGATATTATGTTGCCAGGGCTGGACGGTTTTTCTATAGGGAAGCGTATCAAAAAAGAGATAAAGGATTTACCAATCCTCATGTTATCTGCACGATCTGCAGTGGAGGACAAAATCGAAGGGCTAAGTTTTGCGGATGATTATTTAACCAAGCCATTTCATCCAGAAGAGCTCGCTGCAAGAGTAGAGGTTCTGTTAAGACGATTCCAAAAAAGTGAAGATACGATTGAGATAGGACATTTGAGCATTCAGGTGAAAACGATGATGATTATGAATAAGAAGACAGGTGAGGAAATCAAGCTAACAGGCAAACAATATCATTTATTTCATTTTTTTATTCGTCATCTCAATCAAATTCTAACAAAGGAGCAGCTTTATGAAGGTGTATGGGGGGAGCCTTACATAGATGGGGACAAAACGCTAATGGTACACATTCGTTATTTGCGCGAAAAAATGGAGCAGGATCCGGCTAAGCCAAGGATTATTGAAACCATTCGAGGCATCGGCTATCGGGTGAAGGTATGAGGAAGTTTTTTCAATCTCTTTTAGCAAAATACATGCTCCTTATTGTGTTAGCCATATCGATTGTTCAGATTGGATATTTATTTATTGCTATCTTTATTGCAGGTGTAGCAGATAGCTTTGAAAAGAATGATGCTCGGGAAGAATACGATTTTGAATGGATTGAAGAAAAGTGGCATGAAGAAACAAATCAGCTAGATGCCATTACCGATAAACAAATAAACGATTATTTTCAGAAGTGGGGAGAGCAATTTCCAGAAGCGGCCATGTTCTGGGTGGATGGTAATGGTATTCTAAAAGAACAGTTCCATGTCGACAAAAAGCTTCCAGAACAATGGACTGCAGCGTATACGGCAAAATTTATTAAAGATCGTTATGATGGAAATCCATTTACTGTCATTGCATTTGCAGGTGGCAGTGAAGCGAATGGACTCGTTGTGTTTGAAATGCCAAGAGAGAACTTTAGTACACCAGTAGAAAAGGTGTATGATAAGTTCGGTTCGATTTTATTTGTTGGGATGATAGTAATTATCCTTCTATTTATTTTCATCTCTTTTTTATTCTTTCGCGGTATTCGTAAGCGATTATTATATTTGCAAGAGGCAATGGAAATACGTGATGTGGACGGACTACCAATTAAGATTGATGTGAAGAAAAAGGATGAGATCGGTCATCTTGAACAGACTTTTAACCAAATGGTAGACGAATTAAGGGATAGCAAGGAGCGAGAGCAAGAGGAGGAAGAGTTAAGAAGGGAATTAATCGCCAATTTATCTCATGATTTAAGAACCCCTTTAACCAAAATCAATGCACAAACCTATAAACTAACCAAGCAGGATTTGCCGGCAACTACACAGGATGCCCTTCGAACATTAGCATCCTCTGTGGACAATATAGATCGTCTTATTGAGAATCTAATGTCTTACACGCTTTTAATGGCAAGTAAATACAAATTAGAATACAAGGAAGTAGATATCGCCCGTTTTACAAGAGAGTGTATAGCCTCCTGGTACCCAGTCTTTGAAAAAGCAGGATTTCATGTCCATGTCGATATCGATGTAGGGATGGATCACACATGGCATGTAGATCCAAACTGGTTAACTCGAATTTATGACAACCTTTTACAAAATGTATTACGTCATGCAAGCAGTGGTAAATATGTTGAAATAAAGATAGAATCTGTTGCTAACTATGATGCAGTGGTCATTTCCGATCATGGTCACGGATTAAAAGTAGACTCTGATCAAAAGGGTGCAGGAATAGGTTTATCCATTGTAGATAAAATGGTAAAAGGAATGGAATTGGATTGGACAATGGACACAAATGAGCAAGGAACAACGGTGAAAATTATAAATGATCGACTATATAGTGGGAAGAGCTAAATCTAGTTCTTCCCACTATTTTTTAAACAAAATTTAAACGAAGCCCCTACTAGAATTTAACCTAGACTGTCTATCATAGAAAGAGAGGTGAGTAAAAATGGAATATATCGTAGAGACGAAAAAATTAACCAAAAAATTTGGAAAAGAAATGGCAGTGGAAGGTCTGGATATGAAGATACCAAAAGGAGAGGTCTATGGATTTCTAGGACCAAACGGAGCAGGAAAAACGACAACGATTCGGATGCTGTTAGGACTAATGAAGCCAACCTCTGGCTCTATACAAGTTTTTCAGAAGGATCTGAACAAGGGTCGAATGAGTATCTTGTCAAAAGTCGGTTCCTTAGTAGAGAATCCATCCTATTATCCTCATCTAACAGCCTATGAAAATTTAGAAGTATGGCGGAAAATACTAGGTACACCAAAATCTAGAATAAAGGAAGTGCTTGGAATTGTTCGCTTATCAGATGTAGCCAATAAAAAAGTAAAAGGCTTCTCACTTGGAATGAAGCAGCGTTTGGGGATTGCTGCAGCATTATTAAATTATCCAGAATTATTAATTCTAGATGAACCAACAAACGGTCTTGATCCATCAGGGATTATTGAAATTCGTGACCTAATCAAACGATTGCCAGAAGAGCATGGAATGACTGTCCTTATCTCTAGTCACTTATTATCTGAAATTGATCAAATGGCGACAACGGTGGGAATTGTAACAAAAGGGAGAATGATTTTTCAGGATTCGATTGAAGCAATGCGAAGGTTAGCCAAACAAAAGATTTCGTTAAAAGTAAGTAATAGTAAAGCGGCATGGCAATATTTACTTGCAAAGGGAGTAAAGGTAGATTACCAGGACGAAATCATTTACTTAACCGAGCATACCGATGAAAAAGTGGCAGAAGCAATTCGTTTCCTCGTTCAAAAGGACATCGCCATCTATCGTGTGGAAGAAGAAAAGAGATCACTTGAGGAGATCTTCCTGCAAATGACGAGGGAGGAGCAAGCTGGATGATAAAAAAATTGCTAAGTGTGGAGTTTTTAAAAATTAAACGGAAAGGATTTTGGTTCTTAACCTTTTTAGGTCCTTTCGGAGTCATTGCATTACAAATGGTCAACTATGGAGTGAGGAAGGATTATCTCCTCCAGCAGAGCGAAAATGACTGGCAGTACTATTTAGCAAATGTCAGTTCCTTTACTCCATTAGCCATCGTGTTAGGGATTGCGATCCTCACTTCTTTTTTAACAAGTATTGAGAGTGAAACAAACGCCTGGAAGCAATTAATTGCCCTCCCTGTTTCGAAATGGAGTGTATACTTAGCCAAATTCACTGTACTAGCCTTTTTGTTAGTTGTTTCCTCACTACTTCTCATGGTTTTCACATTTGGCTTTGGTCTGTTTCTTGGTTTAGGGAGTGATATACCATACAACTCCATATTAACATTAAGTCTATATCCTGTTGTTGCAGCCTTACCTGTACTAGCACTACAGCTTTGGATTGCTACGGTTAGTAAAAATCAAGGTATTCCCATCACAACAGGTATTATGGGGGTAATTTTCGCTTATTCTGCCTATGTCTTACCCGATTGGATGATATGGAAATGGCCAACATTGAGAAATGAATGGGGAGATCCCATTATCAACGTACTCCTCGGTCTCGGAGTTGGCTTTTTATTGTATATTGCTGGTATGTTAGATTTTGCAAGAAGGGATGTCAAATAAATGGTTGGAATATTACGCTCGGAATGGTTAAAATTACGAAAATCTAAAATCTTGCCAATTATTTTTGTCGGTCCACTCATTGGACTTTTTATTGGTTTAACCTATAATATGGACCTGCTGGAAGGTGTAGCAAATGATTGGTATATCGCCTTAATGGGCATGAATTTCACCTATGCATTATTATTTTTACCTCTGATAACAGGCGTGCTGGCAAGCGTTATTTGCCGATATGAGCACCAAGCAGGTGGCTGGAAGCAGCTTCTCGCCATGCCTGTTACAAGAGGAAAAGTGTTTATCAGCAAATATGCTCTCGTGATGCTCTTAGTCATGGTGATTCAGTTATTATATCTTGCTAGTGTCTATACAGTAGGGATGATAAAAGGCTTTACCACTCCATTTCCTATTGATATTGTCTGGAAGAGTATTTTTGGTGGTTGGGTAGCGACATTGCCTTTAGTTGCCTTACAGCTTTGGATGTCTATGTTATTCAAGAGCTTTGCTGCTCCCTTTGCGGTGAATGTTATTTTTACTTTGCCGACAATACTAGCTATTAATTCAGAAACATATGGACCATATTATCCATGGGGACAACCATTTATGATGATGTATATAGGTGGAAAGGAAGGGGATGTGTTCTTTATCCCGTGGGATCAATTGTTACTCGTTGTGGGTGGTAGCTTTGTTTTATTCTTCCTATGTGGATATATTTATTTTCAAAGAAAGGCCGTATAAATTATAATTAATAAATCAAATTAAAATAAAATTTGCCTTACTGATACAATAGTATGAGTAAGGCTTTTTGCGGTTTGTTCTATTAAGATGGATAAATTTTCGGATATTTTTATAAATTACTAGGATATTCAACTTATTTGTAAGCAGTTACAATCTGTGTAAGCGTTTAGAAAAAGAGGAGGGGTAATAATGAGAAAGCTTGCCATTATGATATTTAGTACAGCATTTTTATTAGGCTTAGTAGCATGTGGAGGGAGTAATAATGAAGAAACCTCAGGTAGTGATGTGATTGAATTAACACTTTGGAATGATTGGACAGAGGATCGACCAGAGAATAATGCCTATAAAAGTATGGTCGAGAAATTTAATGAAGAGAATGAAGATATTGAGGTGATCATTGAAGCCATTCCACATGACCAGTACGAGACAAAGCTTCGTACACAAGCAGCGGGTAAACAATTGCCTGACATGTTCCGTGTTTGGCCAGGAGCAAGAATACAACCATTAGTGGAAGGGGATGCGCTCCTACCTTTAAATGATATTATCGATAATTGGAAAGACACAATTCCAGAAGGGATTATGAAGGATTATGCTGTGGATGGCAATCAGTATGCCATACCAGGAAATATAAGTGAAACGAGTTTGATCTTCTATAATAAAGAAATGATCGCACAGGCAGGTTTTGACACATTCCCGGAAAGCTATAAAGATTTAAAGGGTTTAATCCAAGCATTAAATGAAAAGGATATCACCCCTATTTCACTAGGGAATAAAGCGATTTGGCCATTGCAATCTGTATATATTTCGACCATTGCTGATCGATTTACTGGAAGTGACTTTTTACCTCAAGCTTTAAACGGTGAAGGAACGTTTGAAAATGAACAATTCGTTCAATCATTGTCTATCATCCAAGAGCTTACGGAAATAAAAGCATTCAACGAGGATATGAATACACTGGATGAGGCACAGGCTCGCAATAACTTTATAAGTGGTAATGCTGCTATGCACTTTGCAGGATCATGGGCAATTGGCCCGATATTAGAAAGTGCCGAAAATATTGAGAATATTGGTGTTGCTCCATTTCCAAGCTTTGAAGGTGGAGAAGGAGATCCAGCGAAAATTGCAGGTGTTGCAGGTGGAGGTATTGCACTAAACAGTGATTTAAGTGAGGAAGAAAGAGAAGCGGCATTCAAATTTTTAAAGTTTTTTTATAGTGAAGAGATGTATCAACAGTTACTAGAGGCAAATATTATTGTTCCTGCAGATCTTGAAATGGGTGATGAAATTCCTCAAGTATTTCAGGAAGCGAATAAGCTGGCACAAGGGGGATTAGCTCCTGTTTATGATGCTACCTTAACTCCGGAGTTGACCGATTTAATTAATAATGGGCTACAGTCCATTACTTTAGGTGAAATGACACCAGAAGAGCTTGCGAAAGAGATGCAAGCTGAAAATGAAGGTAAATAAATATGAGACAGGTTGCACTATGTAACCTGTCTTAATGGAGGTGAGCGGATGCATGCAACTAGAAATAAAACAATAGCAATAACGGTGGGGATCTTACCAGCATTGATCATCTATCTTATCTTTGCAATCTTACCAATTCTTCAATCCTTTTATTATTCATTAATGGAGTGGGATGGCTTTTCAGCGATGCAATATGTTGGTCTTGATAATTTTAAAGCATTGTTCCAAGATCCACTATTTTGGAATTCCTTGAAAAATAATATTTATGTTGTCTTAGCTTCCGTTTTGGGTCAAGTACCCATTGCGTTGTTCATTGCATTATTACTCAACAGAAAAATAAAAGGATTGAAGTTATTCCGGACGATCGGCTTTTTACCTGTTGTGTTATCAACGGTCGTTATTTCGATAACATGGAGCTTAATCTATAATTCGGAAAATGGTTTAATTAATGAATTATTGCGAACGATTGGGCTCGATTTCTTAGCACAGAATTGGCTCGGTGATTCTAAATGGTCCATGATTGCCGTATTGGTAACTGTCATTTGGCAGTTTGTTGGGCTGTATTTAATCATTTTTCTAGCCGCCTTACAAAATGTCCCAGAAGAAGTATTGGAAGCTGCTAGAATCGATGGAGCCTCCGAATGGAAAACCACCTGGAGCATTACGATTCCTATGATTTGGGATACCATTATTGTTGCTGTAATTCTTTGTATCTCTGGAAGCTTAAAGACATTTGATCTTATCTATGTCATGACAAATGGCGGACCAGCCCATTCGACAGATGTAATGGCATTGTATATGTTTAATGAAACATTTAATCAATTACAATATGGCTATGGAAGTGCAGTATCAGTCATTATTTTCTTCTTCAGCCTTATTTTAATCTATACGGTAACCAAACTTTTAGGAAAAAAGATGATATAGAGAGGAGGAGACCTATTGCAGTCCACATACGAAAAATCGATCGAAAACAAAGCATATCAACATAAAAAATTTCCGGTGAAAAAAACACTGATTTACGTTGTGCTCATCATCTTCGCACTTGTAAATGCCTATCCTATTCTATGGATGGTGATTAACTCATTTAAATCCGAGCAGGAGTTTGCAAATAATCAATTCGGCTTTCCGAAAGAATTTGTCATAGAAAATTATATCAGTGCTTGGGAAACGGCAAATCTAGGAACACTATTCTCTAATAGTATTTTTATTTGTTTAACAGCAACGTTTTTAACCGTTTTAATCGGTGCAGTTACCTCTTATTTTTTGTCTAGGTTTACCTTTAAATTAAACAAAGCCGTCTACACCTTTTTTATATTTGGTATGCTGATCCCTATCCATGCAACATTAGTACCAATGTTTATCCTAATGCGTAATATCGGATTATTAAATACACCGATTACGCTAATATTTCCATATATCGCTTTCCATCTGCCGATTACGATTTTTATTCTAACAAGCTTTATGAAGGCATTTCCAAAGGATATTGAAGAGTCAGCGATTATGGATGGATGTGGTATTTTCCGAATCTTTTGGTCGATTATTTTACCAATGTCGCGTCCTGCCTTAGCTACAGTTCTGATCTTGAATTTTATTTACAATTGGAATGAATTTTCATTTGCACTAGTCTTAATCAATGACCCTAATCTCCAAACATTGCCACTCGGTTTAGCTAGTTTTGCTGGTCAATTTACGACAAACTATGGTGCCCAAATGGCAGGTTTAACGATGTCCTTGATTCCGATTATCGCCTTTTACCTGTTATTAGAAAAAGAAATTGTAAAAGGAATGACAGCAGGCGCTGTAAAAGGATAGTGTATGATAGGTAGAAAAGAGTTTAAAGGTGATGTAAATGATTCGTCATTGGGGATTAAGAAAAAAATTTATCAGTGTGTTTTTAATACTTATTACACTACCCACTATCCTATTTGGTTCGCTTATTTATTACCAAACAACCGAGGTGTTTAAGGAGCAAGCAGAGGAAAATATTAATGCAAGATTAGAAAAAAATGATGAAAATCTAGTAGCAACCTTAAATACTATCGAAAATATTACCTCGTATATGATTTACGATGAGAGCTTCCGCACCTTCTTCACAACACCAAAGCAAGACGTAGCAAAGGTCAGAGAAGCGGAAAATGCCATTAAAGGTTTTTTTACCTTTCAAATCATGAGCTATAAGTATATTGATTCAATTAAACTTGTCAGTACTAACCAAGATAATTTACTGAATTTCGGTAATCCGGTCGAAGGAAATGAAAATGAACTTAGAAAGCTAGCTATTTCGACAGGCGGGGAGCCAGTTTGGAGCAACACGTATAAATTAAACAGTGCATGGTCTGGAGAGCACCATGTAATTAGTTTAACTAGACAAATTAATGACATTAACAAGATTTCACAACCAATAGGGATGGCGAGAATCCGTCTGAATGAAACAGAATTATATAAAAATATCGAAGTAGATATGACACAACAAGGAAATTACTTTGTTTTATCCAACAGTGGAGAAGTAGTGTTACATCCTGATAGTGATCTGGTAGGAAATAAATATCCTAATCAAGCTATTATTGACTTAGTCACACATGAACAGGGGAAAAATTTCACCTATGAAACAGGTGGGGAAAAATATCTATTGGTTAAGCAAAAAATAACCGGAACGAATTGGTTTTCTGTGATACTAGTTAATCAGGATGAGGTAGTGCAGAACTTGTACAATGTTCGTACATTAATGATTAATCTTGTTGTCCTATTAGCTGTTCTTGGTGTTGTCGCATTTTTTGGTTTTTATAATTGGCATGTGAAACCAATTTTAGAATTAACCGAACAGACAAAGCAATTGGAAAAGGGTAATTTTTCGGCAAAGGTTCCGGTTCATTCAAAGGATGAAATTGGAAGGTTAGGATTAAGGTTTAATAAAATGGTTATAACGATACAAAAGTTTATTGATCGCGAATATAAATTGAAGATCAAGCAGAAGGAATCGGAGCTAGAGGCATTACAAAATCAAATTGATCCTCATTTTTTATATAATACATTAGATATGATTCGTTGGACTGCAAGAATGGAAAAAGCAATGGAAACAAGTCAACTAATCGAACGCCTGTCGAAGATATTTCGGATGAATCTCAATAAAGGAAGTATGTGGGTTTCACTGAAAGAGGAATTGGTTTATCTTGATAATTATTTGGAGCTTCAGCGAAGTAGAATGGGTGATCGATTACAATATACGATATACTATGAGGAACAATTGAAGGACACACTGATTGTGAAACAATTAATACAGCCATTAGTAGAAAATAGTATCCTTCATGGATTGAAGGATCTCCCAAGGCAAGGCAAAATAGATATACGCGCATATAAAAGAGAACGAAGTCTGATCATCGACGTTATCGATAATGGCCGGGGTTTTCAAGAAGAATCATTATCGAAGATTGATGGAGGATATGCCCTGCAAAATATAAGAGATCGAATGAGGTTAGCATTTGGTGAAGGATATGGTATGGAGATCAAAAAAGGAAACAAAGGGGCATGGATAACATTAGAGCTTCCATTAACACTGGAAAAGGAAAAAGCAAAAAAACAAGAACCAGGTGAAAATAATGACCTATAGTATGTTAATAGTTGATGATGAGCCAATAATTTCTCGTGGATTAGCGAACACCATCCCATGGCACGAAAAAGGGATTGAAGTAGTAGGTACTGCTATGGACGGAGAGGATGCGATCAATAAAATCAACGAACATAAAGGGTTAGATATTATCATAACAGATGTCAAAATGCCAAATAAAGACGGTTTGGAGCTTGCTACTTATATTAGCCAGTATTACCCTAACACGGAAATAATCATGATTAGTGGCTATGATGAATTTAGCTATGCCCAAAGAGCGATGCAATTAGGGGTAAAGGATTATTTGCTAAAGCCAGTAGATATTGACCAACTACTTACCATTATGGATAAATTAATGCAGAAAATGAAATTAGAAAGAAACGAGCAAGAGCAAAAGCAACAGCATGTTCTATTGAACACATTAATAGAACAAGTATTGGAATACCCCAATCCAACACAAGTCTCTCCGATACTTAAGGAACAAAAGCTGAAAATAATCTTGACAATGAAGTGGGATTATTATTTCGATATAAATAAGTTCACAGAGGACGAACTTCGGGAATTGAAAAACAATTGGAAGCAAACCGCTGATCAAATGCTTTCTAAAAATAGTAGACTCGGAGTTTCCTTATTTATCCGATCTAATATATTACTAACATGCTTCTTTGACACGGAGAACCAATCTAGTGATCAACTATTAACAGACATGCAACACCAGTTATCGGATCATCTTATCTTCTTGTGTCCCTTCACAGTACAAGTCAAGCAGCTTCATTCCGTAGTATCTCAGATGGTGGATGCCGTTTTTCAAATGCCAATTAAGCGAGAAAAATTAGCTTTTTATGAAAAGAAAACGAAAGAAGTAAAAATGATTACCTACCCGAAGGAAATGGAGCAGAATCTAACAAATGCGATTCTGCATCTTGAAATGGAAGAGATCCAATCCATCGTTCAGCAAATGGTCTACTATTTCCAAGAGCAGCATATTACTCTTGGACATGTGATTGAGTTAGCGAGAGCGTTAATGCAGGCTATTATGAAACAATGTCAAGACGTATTACAAATGGAGCCTAGTGGAATAAAGCTCGCATTTCATCAAGATCCAGACATATTATTAGTCGACTCTTTTATAGTGATAGGAGAATTGATCTTAATGGACATTGAAAGGATTATTGATGGCTTCCATTTAACGCAACCGGATCATAATGATTGGTTAATGGATCGGGCTATAGCCTATATAAAGGAGTATTTTGCGTCCGATATAAAAGCACAAGAAGTAGCTAATGTTATCAATATTTCACCAAATTATTTTAGCTCATTATTTAAACAAAAAACAGGTAAAAATTTTAATGAATATGTCAATGGCCTACGTGTAGAGGAATCCAAGAGATTATTAATGGAAACTCCATTTAAAATACATGAGATAGCCGAACAAGTAGGTTACAATGAATATAAATACTTTGTAGAGGTCTTTAAGAAGTTTGTCGGTATGACACCTACGAAATACAGGCAAGTAACTTCTTCGAGATTAGAGAGATAATTTAGGAGGTAGTAGTAATGGAAAAAGTAGCAATAAAGATACCAGAGGACTTTATCTTAGGTGCCGCTCTGTCCGCTTGGCAATCAGAGGGTTGGTCAGGGAAGAAGGATACACAGGATTCCTATTTAGATCTATGGTATAAAGAAAACAAGAATGTCTGGCACAATGGATATGGGCCGGCTGTTGCAACAGATTTCAGAAACCGCTTTAAAGAAGATGTCGCGCTGATGAAGGAAATCGGTTTAACCCATTTCAGAACTTCTATCAATTGGTCACGCTTCCTAACAGACTATGAAACAGCAACGGTCGACGAAGAATATGCCAATTACATAGATGATGTGATTAACGAATTAATAGACAATGGTATAGAGCCAATGATCTGTCTAGAACATTATGAATTACCTGCAAAGCTATTGAAGGAGTATGGCGGTTGGGCTTCCAAGCATGTCCTCGAATTATTTGTCAAATATGCAGAAAAGGTATTCGACCGCTATGGAGATCGAGTAAAGCATTGGTTTACGTTTAATGAACCAGTAGTGGTTCAAACAAGGGTATACTTAGATGCGATCCGTTGGCCGTTTGAGCAAAACACAAAGAAATGGATGCAATGGAACTATCATAAAGGTCTGGCAACTGCTAGAGTAGTGCAGCTTTTTAAAGAAAAGGATTTAAAGGCTAAGCATGGAGCAAAGATTGGCGTCATCTTAAATCCAGAGGTTACCTATGCACGTTCTTCTGCTCCCCATGACCAAAAAGCAGCGGAAATGTATGATTTGTTTTTTAATCGTACCTTCTTAGATCCGGCAATAAAAGGAGAGTATCCGAAACAGCTATTTGATCTAATGGATAAGCATGGAATCACCTTTGATTATACAGAAGAAGAACTATCCATCATCAAAAATAATACAGTGGATTATGTCGGCATAAATCTATATTTTCCACATCGGGTACAAGCTAGGACATCTGCATGGAATGAAGCTATCCCATTTCATCCTTCGTACTATTATGAAAAATTTGATATGCCAGGCAAAAAGATGAATCCTTATCGTGGTTGGGAGATCTACCCACAAATTATGTATGATATGGCGATGCGAATGAAAGAGGAATATGGAAACATCGAATGGTTTATCGCGGAAAATGGTATGGGTGTAGAGAATGAGAAAAGATTCAAAAATGAAAGCAATATTATTCAGGATGATTATCGAATCGAATTTATCGCTGAGCATTTAAAATGGTTATTAAAAGCAGTAAAGGAAGGCGCTAATTGTACAGGCTATATGCTTTGGGCATTTTCGGATAATGTTTCCCCAATGAATGCCTTTAAAAATAGATATGGTCTAGTAGAAATAGATTTAGAAGACAATCGGAATCGTCATTTGAAGAAATCTGCTTATTGGTATCAGCAAATCATTAAAGAAAGAGAATTTCTTGCATTAGATGATGATATTTGTAAGTAAGCATCTTCTTTTACCCAAATTGAGGTGAAGTGAATGAAAACCTATTTAGCTATAGATATAGGTGGGACTTTTGTTAAAACCGCAATCGTCGATGAAAAGGCAAATATATTAACTTCTTATAAAGAAAAAACACCTTCTTCATTAGAGGAATTATTAGGTCTCATGAAAAGAGTGAAAGCATCTTACCATGAGATAAGCGGAGTTGCGGTTAGTTGTCCGGGTGCTGTATCTGATCAAGGGATTATCTATGGTTCTAGTGCTGTTCGTTATTTACATGGTCCAAATATAAAGAAATGTATCGAAGAGACTTTACGTTTGCCTGTGTTTTTAGGAAATGATGCCAATTGTGCTGCTTACGCAGAACTGTGGGATGGAGCAGCACAAGGGCTTCGTGATTTTATGGTAATGGTGATTGGAACAGGAATCGGTGGTGCGATCATTAAGGACGGTGTCTTGCATAAAGGAGCCCATCTGCATGGTGGAGAATTTGGTTATATGCTTTTAGATCCAGATTCTATAGAGGATAACAGTGTATGGAGCCGAATTACTTCTACGAAAGCTTTAGTAAAAAAAGTAGCGAAAGCAAAAAATCAAGACTATAACACGCTTTCAGGTGAAGCAGTGTTTCAGATGGCAGAAGCTGGTGATCAAATTTGTTCAGAAGCAGTAGATCGTTTCTATCATTTGTTGGCGGTTGGTATTTATAATCTACAATATATTTACGACCCTGAAGTAATTCTTATCGGTGGTGGAATAAGTGCACGGCAAGAATTGATAGACAGATTGAATGAGAAATTGGATCGAATTATCGAACGTATTGGGCTTGCTAAAATGAAGCCAGTAATCAAGTCCTGCCAGCATCGACAGCATGCTAATTTACTTGGGGCAGTATATGGGTTTAAGAAACATTGCTTAGATGATTAAAGTAACATTATTTAGGAAAAAAGGGCGCAAATTAATTAGCGTCCTTTTTCATATTTCTGTTTGCATTTTTTGTAAAAGGTGTTATACTGTGTATATCAATATAAACAGTATAACTTTAGGGGGAATAAATATGTTAGACGTAGTTTGGGGTTATATACTTGTATTTCTATTGGCAGCAGTACCTTTTTTTGAATCAGCTGTTGTTACACCAGTTGCCATTTTAGCCGGTTTGTCAGCAATTCCGGTATTTATCCTTGCGATCGGAGGAAACCTGATCACGGTTTACATCGTCATCGTTTTTATTGAAAAAGTTAAACGATGGAGAAAGAAGGAAGATGATGGGAAGCGAACTGGTAGGGCCAAAAAAATATGGGATAAATATGGCTTACCGGGGCTAACCTTACTCGGACCATTTTTTGTCGGTAGTCACTTAACAGCATTTTTAGCACTTCTTTTTGGTGGAACCAAAAAACAGGTATCGATCTGGATCACTATTAGTATCGCAGCTTGGAGTCTATTGCTAGGCCTACTTGTCTACTTCGGTATTGATTGGTTCAACGTGGAGAATAAATTTTTAGAAAATATTTTTAATCAAGCACAATAATGGTGGAGGTGAATAGTTTCATGTACAAACGTGCTTTTAAGTTAGTTAAAACAGAGATAAGAATGCTTTTTCCTGCCTATATCCTAACCTTTGCTGTAACTGTATTATTGGGACTATTCTCGATCACCTTCTTAAAGGAGCTAATAAATACTTTAGCTGGTTACCAAAACCATTTCAATGGGGTATCTGTAGACATTTTATTTGTATTTCTATCACCATGTTTATCTATCGTATTTCTTTCCAGTCCTTACCTTAGCTTGAAGACATTGAAGGAGGATCCGTTCGGAAAAAGAATCGCTTTATTTCGAACAATGCCTGTTCCTATTAAAATATTGACCAAAAGTCGCATGCTTTTAATGCTGATCACATTGCTTATCCTTTCCACCACCTTTTATACGACAATTGTTATAGGAATAAGAGATATCTATCATCTAGTATTCACGACTCAACAGCTAGTGTCTTTTCTATTATTTTGGTTTGGTTTTTCCTTAACTATTGGTGGATTAAATGTTTACATTGAATCTGGAACAAACGGCAAAATGCTTTATATTTTTTCTTTTTTATATAGTTTAACGATTGTTTCTTTCATTATTGTTTTTAATCTAAATACAAAAAATAGCGTCGTGGAGAAGGTAGCAGAATGGACGCAACAATACGATTGGATGCCGTCTGTTGTGATGATTATCATTGGTTTATTAAGCTATAATATATGGGGAATCATCCTACAAAAAAGACTAAGTAAAAGAGATTACCTGTAATGGAGGCTATCTAAATGAAACTCCCTATTACCGTTTCAGAGGAAAGCAAAGAACCCATTTATCATCAAATCGAATCACAATTAAAAGGACTGATGATAAGTGGCCAATTAGTACCAGGTAGTGTCCTTCCATCTATTCGAGCACTTTCGAACGAATTATCCTGTAGTGTCATTACGACAAGGAGAGCCTATCAAAATTTAGAGAATGAGGGATTTATTAAGACGATTCAAGGGAAGGGAACCTTTGTCAATGAGGTGGATCAAAAGTCGAAGGATCAAACGAAAGAACAAGTGGCTTCCTCGATTTTGGAGAAAACGATTAAGGATCTAAAAATGCTGGGAATGACGAGATCAGAAGCAGAAAAATTCTTTTTTAACGCTATGGATAAAAAATGGGGGGAAAACCATTATGAGTAATTTTTTGTTAAAAATAGATCAGTTGACCAAGACCTTCAAGTATTTTGAATTTGGCCCTATCGATGTTCGTGTTGAGCCTGGAACGATCACCGCTTTAATTGGCTCCAATGGTTCTGGTAAGAGTACTTTTTTTCGTCTTGTGATGCAGTTGTTTCAGCCTGACTCTGGCCATATTCTATATTTCAACGGGGAACTTGACTCTAATGATAGTAGGATCAAGCAAGATATGGGTTATGCTGGTGGAGATTTGTATCAGGCTTTCGGCCAGCTGTCTATACGTGAGCTCGCTAATCTTGTTCGCTACTGGTATGAGAATTGGGATGAACAAAAATATCAGGAGCTAGTGGATAGGTATCAGATTAATCAAAAGGAAAAATATACGAATAGTTCGACAGGAACGAAGAAGAAAATAGCGTTTATTTTCGCGTTAGCGCATCATCCGCAGCTTCTTCTGTTAGATGAACCCTTCTCTGGGGTCGATTTTGTCTCTTCACGTAAAATGCAAACAGAACTAGTGGATTTCATGGAGAACCCTAATCATGCGATTATCCTTGCCACCCATCAACAAGAGGAGATTAAAGCATTGTGTGATTATATTTGGTTACTAGATAAGGGGAAAATGATAGGCATTTATGAGAAGGATCAAATTTTAGAAAGCTGGGCATATTTGTCGTTAAATAAAATGCCAGAATCTCTCCGAAAGCATCCACATGTGATACAAATGGATTCACATCCTAATCGTATCATAACAGATTCCTTAGCAGCTATCGAGCCAGACTTAGAGCAACTAGGTATAGAAGTCACACACTATCAGCGGCTTGAGCTGGATGAGATTTTAACAGCCTTGCTGGAAAGAGCTTAGGTCCTCGAGCCTCATCTTATCACAGCGTTAACCGTCCGTATTAACTATATCAATAACATCATAGCCACCTGGAATCACTAAGCCTGTCCATTCTTTCTGACAGAGCCATTGTATTTTTTTTTCATCCAAGTCTTAGTCTTGTTTATTAGGATCTTGTCATTTCTTCATAAATGGACGCTATACATTTGTTCTTTATTAATATCACCTTAAATACTTTGAAAGGTTTTTCTGCTGATGGAAAGAGTGTAGATAGTCTTGTTACATTCAATGGTGCAATTCTAAAGTCATGTTTTCCTTTTCTTTTATAAATCTAGTAATAGACTTTAAAAATAGGAGGAGAATGATAGTATTAGTGATTAGTTTTCCTTGTAGTAAGTGTATCCGCACATGCTACTTTTTTTATACCTTTCTCCCTCATCTCTCTCACTATCTCTCGATAAACTTAACTACAAAATCGATGTTGATACCTTTAGATATTAGCAAGATCGCTAGAACATTTGACATTCAATTAGTATTAGGAGAGAAACGTTCATATTAATCGCTATTTACTATTCCAATTCATATACTACATTTATTTAAGTTAATATGTTATCAATGACATGTCTATGTGGTTGGGTATAAAGTAATAGTAAAAAACATTAGTAGTATACATAGGAATGATAAATTAATTCTTTTTAACTAAATAATGACAATTTATTGGAAAAATTTGTCGAAATAATAGTCTTATAATAATATATGATATATAATGAATTTATAAATATATTTTTTTGGGAGGTCAACATGGTTTTTTTTATTGGATTTTTATTATTTATTTCTGCATTCATTTATTTAGTAGTACATTTCATCAAGAAAAACAAAAATAAAGAAAAAGTATTGTCTAAAAAAGTATTTTACTCTATACTAATTGGCGGGTTCCTTCTATCAATAATTGGTCTAAGTATAGACGATAGTACAATTGCGGAACTAGCTGATGTGAAAGAACAAAATGAAGAATTAATTAATGAAAACGAGGATTTAACTGATATAAATAGCTCTTTAAAAACCGAAGTAGAGGCGCTAAAAGATAAAAATACAGATCTACAAAACCAACTTAAAACCACTAAAAATGAATTAGCAAAGATTAATGAAGATTCTACTAATTACGAATCTAACATCGAGGAACTAAAAAGTGATATAAAACAATTGACACTAACAATAAGTGAAAAGGATGGAGAAATCGAATCTTTAAAATCGGAGAAAGCAAAATTGCAAAACAGTGTAGCGACTGCTAATGTTCAAGGCCCAAATGCAAGTACAAACTCTGGCAGTTCTGTAACGAATAATAAAAATAGTCCCAGCACTAGCAATGTTGTATATGACAATTGCACACATGCAAGAAATGCCGGAGCTGCTCCAGTGTATGAAGGTGACCCGGGGTACGGAAGGCATTTAGATAGAGATGGTGATGGAGTTGGTTGTGAGTAGGCTTATATAATGATCTAAGTACCTGTGTTCTAGGCAGGTACTTTTATTTTTGCAACCATATCGTATTACATTCGAGTTATGATATCTATTATATATTGATTATCTGTCCTATTCTTTTGAAAAAGCTAATTTATGTAGAGGTATAAAATTTGAGGAGTTTTTCCCCTCTGCAACAATTATGCTATGATACATTTAATGAGTTAATATCGAAAGTCAGATCTTATGGAGGATAAGATGAATCGAAAGAGAGCAATTTATGTGTTACTTATGGCTTGTTTAGTCATAGCAATAGGTCTTTCCTTTTATTTTTATAAAAAAGCTCAAGTAGATCGTTTAGAAATAACGAAAGCGACGGAACCAGACAATCTTCCCTCTTACCACTTTGCATTGATTGGGGAAGAGATGGATCATGATTACTGGAGGTTAGTTGGGGAAGGAGCGAAGGATGCAGAGAAAAAGTATGACGTTTTTGTGGAATACGAAGGTCCGAGGCGTTCCAATCCAGAGGAACAGTTAAAGCTTTTAGATCAAGCAATAAAAGCTAAGGTTGATGGTATTATTGTGCAGGCATTAACAGAGGATTTTTTACCAATGATTAATAAAGCGGTGTATCAGGGAATCCCAGTGATTACTATTGATACAGATGCACCAGAGAGCTTGCGGACAACCTATATCGGGACAGATAATTATTTGGCTGGGCAAATTGCTGGGAAAACTTTAGTAGAAGATAAGAAGGGCCAAGCTACTGTTGGCATCATTACGGGCAGTTTTACGAATGCGCATCATCAACTACGTGTAGAAGGCTTTAAAAATGTTGTAGCTGATATAGAAGGAGTAGAAATTGTCGAGATTGAGGAATCTAATATTACACAAGTTATCGCAGAAGAAAAAACTTACGAAATGTTAAAGAATCATCCAGAAATTGATGCCCTTTATGGAACAAGTGCGTTAGATGGGATAGGAATGGTTCATGCCGCGGAATCACTAAATAGGTCAAGCAGTATATACATGATAAGTTTTGATACCTTACCTGAGAATATGGAATTGCTAGAGCAAGGTAAAGTGGATGTGCTTATCGGTCAGAAGCCTTATGAGATGGGATATCGTAGTATTGAGTTAATGCTTGATATTGTCAAGGGGCGTTCGGTCGAAGAAGTCAACCATACAGATGCAACAGTAGTTTCACAGAAGAACTTAGATAATTTCATTCCACAAGAGCGTGATGAGCCATGATCAAAATTAGAACGAAGCTATTAATGTATTTTTTTACTGTCATTACATTAGTCGTGATTCTCCTTTTAGTAAGAGAACAGAGCACACAGAAAATTATTGAGCTCCATGAGCAAAGCTCTGAACACTATTTACTGTTAAATGAAATAACAGGAGTGACAGATCAAACCTTTCAATCACTACAAATATATGTCCACGAACCTGTTTCAGAAAATTTAGCGTTTTATCAAAGGGAGAAGCAACAGCTTCTTGATTTACAGCAACAATATAAGGAGTTAACAGAAGAAAGTATTGTTCAGAAAAATTTCCTTCATATGTTAACAAGCTTTTTAGAGATTACAGACAAAACGGTAGAAGGAGTCCATGATGACAATATAGAACAGTATTCCTACTATTTAAGTGAAGCGGATAATACTGCCAACTATATTCATGAAAATACATTAGAAATCATTAATCAAGATCTAACCGAATATCAGAATTTAATCTCTTTGGAGGACGAACGAATCCACCATACGAAGAATATGGGAACGGCCATAGTTATTGCCATCATTATCTTAAGTGTGCTGTTTGCCTTATGGTTTTCGGATGGCATCACCAGAACGATTTCTCGTTTGACAAAGGCAGCAAAAGAAATATCTGCAGGAAACTACTCTGGTCAAGATGTTACGGTTTCAAGAAAGGACGAGCTTTGGCTTTTAACGAAGATGTTTAATGAGATGAAGCATAATATTTTACAGTCTGTGAAAGAGATGAAAGAAAAAGCACGTCTTGCCCAATTACTAAAGGAAATGGAATTGAAGAGCCTACAGAATCAAATTAACCCACATTTTCTCTTTAATACATTGAACACCATTTCTAAAACCTCTTATATTGAGGGGGCAGAACGGACGAGTGAATTAATTTCCTCTGTCTCTGCCCTATTGCGATACAATATCGGAAATTTAGACAGAGAGACAGTTTTAAAAGATGAAGTGGAAATAGTGAAAGAGTATTTTTTTATCCAACAAACACGTTTTGGAGATCGAGTCGCCTTCCACACTCAAATAGAAGAGCAGTGTCTACATACTCCGATCCCATGCCTAACTCTTCAACCAATCGTAGAAAATGCCTTTATTCATGGCATTGAGGAAATGGCAGATAGTGCAGTGATTGCATTGAATATCTATCAAAAGGAACAGAAGGTATTTATTGAGATTACCGATAATGGCAAAGGAATGGATCAAGCAACAATCAATCAAATTATACATCCAGTAGAAGAAAAGGAAGCTCAATCAAAGAAATTAGGTCATTCCACAGGTATAGGGATGCGAAATGTTATCGATCGACTCGAGTTGTTTGATAAAGAGAGTGCGCTTTGGATCGATTCTGCCATTGGAAAAGGAACGAAGGTTACCATTCAGTTACCATCAGGAAAGGAATGGAGGAAGGATTCATGTTAAAAGTAATGCTTGTAGATGATGAAGCTATCGAAAGAGAAGGCATCCGCCTTATCCTAAGTAGAAATCGTGATAATTTAGAAATCGTTGCAGAGGCACAGAATGGAAAAATAGCAGTGGAGAAGGCACTTGATACAGAGCCCGATATTATTTTTATGGATATAAAAATGCCCGATCTAGATGGACTAAAGGCAACACAGAAAATTCTCAACCAGCTTCCACATGCGAAGTGTGTAATGGTGTCAGCCTTCGATACGTTTCAATATGCACAAGAAGCGATGAAATATGGAGTGAAGGAGTACTTGCTCAAG
Organism: Gracilibacillus dipsosauri; assembly: GCF_003176895.1. GTDB lineage: Bacteria > Bacillota > Bacilli > Bacillales > Amphibacillaceae > Gracilibacillus > Gracilibacillus dipsosauri. Next base: position 51,543 of record NZ_QGTD01000001.1, on the reverse strand, counting down.
CCAAGCAAGGTTCAGGAAGTACTAGATGCCTTCGATCGAATGGCCGCTGAGGTGGAGGAAGAAAAGGAACAAATGCAGGAAAAACAGGACATTGAGCAACGTTTGGAAAGAGCAAGTTCCCTAGTAGAAATGGATTTCGTCATTTCTCTAATGATGGATCATGTTCATGATTTTAACCAAGATGATTGGAACGATTGGTTAGATCTCGATGATCAACAAGGGTTTGCAGCAGTATTCTACTTTCAAGCAGAGGAACGAAAGCCAGATCGTGAGCAAAAGACGCAATGGTATCAAACGTTAAAGCGAGCTTTAGCAACACAACCTTATCCTTATTTTGTTGGACCACTCATCGGTTTTCAAATCCCTGTTTTTGTGAAATATCAAGCCGATAATACTGGATTAACAGAGAGGGAGAATTTTGCTAGATTAATGATTCGTACGATGCAGCATCAACTAGACAATTGTCAATTATGTGTTGGTATCGGTTCCGTTGTTGCTAATTTTCAGCATTTTTCTAAATCCTATGAACAAGCGATTTATACATTAGAAATGGTGGAAAAACGGTCAGGCTCTGCCTATCTAGTTTATAGCAAGCAATTGGAAGACAAAAGAAAGAATTTTGTACCCTTTGATTTAGAAAAGGATTTACTAGAAGCTGTGAAAAACGGTGATACTCGTAAAGGCTTAGAAGTCTTTGAGGCATATTTCCAATGGATTCAAAAGAGCGTTAACTATCAAATAGAGCTAATCCAAAAAGCAATGGAGAATCTCTTCATTGTCTTGACAAGAGCGACAAAAGAATTTGGCTTTGGTGAAGATGTACAGATGAATTTTCATCCATATGAAACAGCGATGCAAGTAAAGCAAGCAGCAAAAGCTCACCTCCAAACCGTTATGGAAGAAATTAATAAATGGCGAACTAACGGTGTGCAAGGAATACTGATCCAAGTGAAAGGATATCTGGATAGCCACTATCAAGATGCAGTCAGTCTAGAAGGAATTGCAGAAAAGGTAGGTCTAAGCTCTTATTATTTGAGCAAATTATTTAAAGAACATTTTGGTGTCACCTTTGTAGAGTATCTTACCAATATCCGAATTCAAAAGGCAAAGGACTTTCTACTAGATGGAAGTAAACCATTAAAGGAAATAGCACTAGATATCGGATATAAGGATCCTAACTACTTTAGCCGGGTCTTTAAAAAAGAAGTAGGACTAAGCCCAAGTGAATACCGAAATAAATATATTTAAAAACAACGATCCTATTGAAACGATCGTTGTTTTTTTTGGTTGGGTCTTACCCTGAAGAACGTTTTGCTCGGGAAAGAAGCCTCGAAAGGACGTTTACAGTCAAGATAAAGTCCAATTTGCCCGAGAAAAGCCCCCAAAATGACGTTTACAGCCAAGATAAAGTCCAAATTGCCCGAGAAAAGCCCCTGAAATGGTGTTTACAGCCAAGATAAAGTCTAATTTGCTCGATGAAAGCCTCTGAGATGGTGTTTACAGCCAAGATAAAGTCCGATTTGCTCGATGAAAGCCCCTGAAATGGTGTTTACAGCCAAGATAAAGTCTAAATGGTGTTTACAGCCAAGATAAAGTCCGATTTGCTCGATGAAAGCCCCTGAAATGGTGTTTACAGCCAAGATAAAGTCTAATTTGCTCGATGAAAGCCTCTGAAATGGTGTTTACAGCCAAGATAAAGTCCAATTTGCTCGATGAAAGCCCCCAAAATGGCGTTTACAGCCAAGATAAAGTCCAAATTGCCCGATAGAAGCCCCCAAAATGACGTTTACAACCAAGATAAAGTCCAAATTGCGCAAGGAAAGTCTCCGAAATGACGTTTACAACCAAGATAAAGTCCATTTTGCCCGAGAAAGCCTCCAAAATGACTGTCACAACAAGAATACCAGACATTCAAGCGAAAAGAACAATAAGTTCGAGAGAACAGATGACACCGACAGCACAAGATTGTCTAGTATTTTGCAAAAAAGTGAAGATGATACCTCTCTTATTGAAAATGTTTTCATGTTAATTTTAAGAAAGAGTAAGAAACGCTTACTTCCAACCAAAATGTAAGCGAAGTCAAATCGAAAACGTTAATGAAGGGGGATTTATCATGCAAAAAAAGCATTCAGCTTGGTATGTTATTTTAGTAGCTGCTTCAGCTGGTATGGCAGGATTGCTTTATGGTTTTGATACCGCTGTTATATCAGGTGCGATAGGATATTTACAAGATTTATATAATTTAAGTCCGGCAATGGAGGGATGGGTTATTTCCTGTGTCATGATAGGGGGAGTAACAGGTGTTGCCCTTTCTGGTTTTCTTAGTGATAAATATGGTCGTAAAAAACTATTGATGGTATCGGCCGTCTTCTTTATCATCTCTGCACTGGGCTCTGCCTTTGCAATCGATGTCACCACACTTGTACTTGCTAGAATATTAGGTGGACTAGGTATAGGTTTCGCATCAGCACTATCGGTAACCTACATTAGTGAATGTGCACCACCTGCTATTCGTGGTAGATTAGGATCTTTATATCAACTTTTCACGATCTTCGGTATTTGTGCAACATTTTATATTAACTATGGTGTAGCAAATAGTGGGTCCTATGAATGGGGATTAGAGGCTGGTTGGAGATGGATGCTAGGCTATGGAACTATTCCCGGAATTATCTTTATGCTTTTACTATTCTTTATTCCGGAAAGTCCAAGATTCCTTATTCAAAAAGGAGAAGATGAAGAGGCATTCAATATATTAAAACGTATTAATGGAGAAGAAGTTGCTAGAAAAGAAGAAAGAGAAATTAAAGCTTCAATTAAAGAGGAACAAAGTAGTTCGGCAAAAGAATTGTTAAAGCCAGGTTTAAGAATGGCTATGGGTGTAGGTATCTTCCTTGCCTTGTTCAATCAAGTAATCGGAATGAATGCGGTCACATATTATGGACCAGATATCTTCCGTAGTGTCGGGTTTGAAAATAATACCGAATTTCTTGCCACAAGTATCATTGGTAGTGTGCAAGTTGTCTTTACTATATTAGCAATCTTTTTGATAGATAAATTGGGAAGAAAAAAATTGATGGCAATTGGTTCAAGTTTCATGGCAATCTTTATGCTACTAATTGGAAGTGTTTTCTATTTTGAACCAGCAAACGCTGGTGTATTATTAATCATCTTAATTGCAGGCTTTACTGCTTCCTTCTGTGTATCAATGGGGCCAATTCCGTGGATCATGATTCCGGAGATTTTCCCAAATCATCTTAGAGCGAAAGCGGTAGGAATTGCGACTATATTCCTTTGGGGAGCAAACTGGGCGATCGGCCAATTCACCCCTGTACTAATCAGTAATATGGGAAGTGCCTTTACATTCTGGATGTTTGCGGTTATCAACGTCATTTGCTTTATCTTTGTGATGACCATTGTCCCAGAGACAAAAAATAAATCACTTGAGGAAATAGGGAGAATGTGGAGTGCTAAAGATAAAAAGAAAGCGAAATCTTATGAGGAACTTGCATAATCAAAGCAAAACCTACTGATCCATTCAGTAGGTTTTTTTCTTGATAATGGATATTCACAGATTGCTTACTTAGCTGAAACTGATTGAAATATTTTGGAATAACTGTTTATAATTACATTGTAAACTATTGGCCAATAGTTGAGATCTATGTAATTTGAACCACTATTAAAAGGAAGAGAAGGTGTGTAATCAATGCGGGCAAAATTATTAACTATGTTAGCATTTGCACTATTGTTAGTTGGGGCAATTTCCGTAGAGTCACTGGAGGCTGCAAGTTTTGATTCAAGTAAAAGCTACAAGATTATAAATAGATTTAGTGGAAAGGCTCTCGAGGTCTATGAATGGTCCACTTCTGATGGTGGAAATATTGTTCAATATGATGATCTAGGTGGTTTAAATCAGCAATGGCGTATTATCAATGTTGGGGAAGGCTACCATAAAATTGTGAACCAAAATAGTATCAAGGCAATGGAGGTTTATGACTGGTCTACAGAGGATGGTGCTAATGTAAGCCAATGGTATGACTGGAATGCAGCAAATCAGCAATGGGCAATTGAAGGTATTGGAAATGGCTATGTTAAAATCGTTAATCGACATAGTGGAAAAGCCCTTGAAGTATTCGATTGGTCGACAGAAAATGGCGCGAACGTTGTCCAATGGGATGACTGGGGTGGTGAGAGCCAGCAATGGCGTATTATTGAAGTACCACCAAGTGATACCATAACCGTAAATCAAACCATTGTCGTAGAATCAGGTGAAGTCTTTGATGGTGAAGGCAAAAGGTATGTAGCTAACCCAGATACTGTTGGAGATGGCAGCCAAGGAGAAGATCAAGATCCAGTATTTAGACTGGAGGACGGAGCAACCTTGAAAAATGTGGTAATCGGTCACCCGGCTGCAGATGGTGTGCATACGTATGGAGATGTCTTAGTACAGAATGTAGTCTGGGAGGATATCGGTGAGGATGCTTTAACGATTAAGGATGATGGTCATGTCACAATTAGAGGTGGAATGGCACAAAAGGGTAGTGATAAAATGTTCCAGGTGAATGCTCCTTCGACTTTTGAAATTATCAATTTTACAGCGGATGATGCTGGAAAAATGATTCGTCAAAATGGAGGTACTACTTTTAAAACAAGTATCTTTATCGATGGTAGTGTCATTACGAATATGGATGAAGCTATATTTAGAACAGATAGCGACTCTAGTGAAGTTACGATGACAAACACAAGATATTCTGATGTTGGTAGAAAGTGGTATAATGTAGAAAATGTTTCGGAAAGCGGAAATTACGAATATTAATTTATATGAAAGTGCTTAGCAATTACGTTGTTAAGCACTTTTTTTATGGGAGTTTTTGTTGCAAATACAACAAAGTTGCTATATGCTTATTCTTGTTGTATTTACAACAAAAAACATCAAATAAGGAGTGAGCAAGATCGATATTCTTCGCGAAATAGGAATGATTGCAAGGGCATTAGATTCTATCAGCAATATTGAATTTAAAGAGTATGATCTTACGAAAGGACAATATTTATACCTTGTTCGCATATGTGAAAATCCAGGAATCATTCAAGAAAAGTTGGCCGAGATGATCAAGGTAGACAGAACAACAGTAGCTCGTGCGATTAAAAAACTTGAAATGAATGGATTTATAGAAAAAAAGGATGATCACTCTAATAAAAAGATTAAAAAAATCTTTCCAACAGAAAAGGGAAAGAAGGTTTACCCTTTTATCAAAAAAGAAAATGACTATTCTAATAGCATCGCTCTAGCAGGTTTTTCCGAAAAAGAAGAAGAGACCATCCTCTGGCTACTTCAAAGAGTAAGAAAGAATATAGAAAAAGATTGGGAATTAGTAAAGAAGGGAAACAAAAGAAATTATTGATTATAGGAAGGAGAGGCAATTAGCATGACGATAAATGTAAAAAAATGCACCAAAGAAGAATTACCAACACTGCAAAAAATAAGTATAGAAACCTTTCGGGAAACATTCGAAAGTCAGAATTCATCGGAAAATTTAGATGCCTATCTGAAGAGAGCTTTTCATTCGAAACAATTGGAAATGGAATTATCTAATGAGTTTTCGGAATTTTTCTTCGTGTATTTAAATAGTGAGATGGTCGGATATTTAAAGATTAATATTGGAAATGCACAGTCAGAAAAAATGGGTGATGAATCACTCGAAATCGAGAGAATATATGTAAAGAATAAATACCAAAAGCACGGAATTGGTAAGATTCTATTAAATACAGCTATTGAATTTGCTTTAGAACGTGACAAGAAGAAAATTTGGTTAGGGGTATGGGAAAAGAATGAAAATGCTATAGCATTTTATAAAAAAATGGATTTTGTTCAAACTGGAGTTCATTCTTTTTATATGGGTGAAGAAGAACAAACGGATTTGATTATGACTAAAGCAATTAATTGAAAGGTGGAACAAAGATGTATCGTCCCTCCCATTTTAAAATAGAAGATAAGGAAGTAATAGATGAGATAATCGAGCAATATAGTTTTGCAACACTTATTTCTCAGCACAATGGCGTCCCTTTTGCTACTCACTTACCGCTCATATGGAACAACGATCATACCTATTTGTATGGCCATTTTGCTCGTTTGAATCCGCAATGGAAGGATATTAGAAATCAAACTATACTAGCAATTTTTCAAGGTCCTCATTGCTATATTTCTCCATCTTGGTATGAGACGAATAATGCAGTACCAACATGGAATTACGTTACTGTTCACGTGTATGGTAAAGTAGAACTTTTGGAAGACAAAAAAGAGGTTGTAGATTCCTTAGATCAGATGGTTTTGAAGTATGAAGATCCGAAAAGTACCTATCATTTGCATGAGTTGGATTCTAATTTTATTTCAGGAATGAGCAGGGCTATTCAATGTTTCAAAATTAAAATCAACAAAATAGAAGGAAAAGCGAAACTGAGCCAAAATCATTCAGTGCAAAGAAAAAAGTTAATTATTAATCAACTAGAACAAATTTCAAACCCCAATGAACAGCAGATTTGTTCATTAATGAAAGCAAACATAAATAACTAAAATTCACTATTAACTTTCTCTTTCGATTATAATAAAATGTATGTAAACGCTTTAAAGGAGAGGTGTTTGATGCCACAAGTAGTCATGACATATCCCAATGGAAAGTATAAGGTTCTAACAATGAGCTATGATGATGGGAAAGCTGCAGATAGACGTTTAGTAGAAATATTTAATCAATATCGTATCAAGGGATCCTTTCATATTAATTCAGGGTTACTTGGAAAAGGTGATAGAATCCCAGCAGCAGAAGTAGCCAACTTATACAAAGGACATGAGGTTTCTGCACATACGGTAACCCATCCAACGATTGCTCGATCACCAAAGGAACAATTAATAGAAGAAGTAATGAAGGATCGCAAAGCTCTAGAGCAAATTGTTCGTTATCCTGTTAGGGGGCTGTCTTATCCAAATGGCTCTTATAACAATCAAATCAAAGAGATGCTGCCATATATGGGAATAGAATATGCAAGAACAGTTCATAGCACCGGCAATTTTGCTATACCAGATAATTTCATGGAATGGCAACCCACCTGTCACCATAATCAAAATTTATTAGAGCTTGCCGAGGAATTCATCCATCTTCACAAGAGTCAATATTTGTACATGTTTTATGTGTGGGGACATAGTTATGAATTTGATCTTGATCAAAATTGGGATAAGATTGAAAAATTTTGCCGTTTAACCAGTGATAGAGATGATATTTGGTATGCCACCAATATCCAAATTGTTGATTATATCCATGCTTTTCACAGGCTTCAATTTTCAGCCGACAGTCAGTTTGTCTATAATCCATCAGCTATTTCAGTATGGTTAAGTGTAGATGGCGATATAGTTGAAGTGGAAGGAGGAAAGCAGGTAGATTTAACACATATAGGGATTTTATAAGAATGAATGAATAGACAAGGAATACTTTAGTTACAATGACTAATAAAATCCTTGTTTGGAGGAGATCCATATGTGTGGCAGGTTTACGCTCCATCTATCAAAAGAGGTTATTGAAAGTGATTTAAATATTACCATTAACGATTACCATCCAAGCTATAATGTGGCACCGACCCAAAATATACTTGGGATGGTGGGAACAAAGGATGGTTATCGTGCAGGATATTTTAGGTGGGGACTCATTCCTAAATGGGCAAAGGATACGAAGATTGGTAATAAAATGATTAATGCCCGAAGTGAAACGATGGAGGAAAAGCCATCCTTTCGCCCTTTACTAGCTAGGAGACGTTGTGTCATTATAGCGGATAGCTTTTATGAATGGAAACGTCAAGACAATGGGAAGACTCCCTATAGAATTATGGTCAATAATCAGCGTGTGTTTACCTTCGCGGGTTTATGGGATCGTTGGAAGCAAGGGGATCAAGAGATTATCTCCTGCACGATACTTACTACCAAGCCAAATGAAATAATGGAGGAAATCCATGATCGAATGCCAGTCATCTTAGATGAGAAAAGCAGGGAACAATGGCTACAACCTGACCAGCACGATGTTCAAGTATTAAAGTCATTAATGAAACCATATCCTTCAACTGCTATGTCGTTTTACCCTGTTTCTAAATTAGTAAATAACCCTTCAAATAATGATAAAACGCTCATTGAACCGGCAATTTAAATAGTTTACAAATGCATATACTAACAAAGTTTTATTACATGATTTATAGGATTCTCATTTTTGACTATTTTTAACAAAAAAATACCGTTTATTATCCAGGGCTTCTATTTTCAAAACCTAAAGCAATTTAATCATCATTCGCCTCTATTCACGAAGAAAGATGTAAATCATAACAGTATAAAATTTTCCACTTAGAGAATATAATAATTTTAAGAAAATTTTTCGTTACCCATATCTTTTTTCTTCCAACAATCGTTTTAGCTATTAGAGAAGTGTAAAGGAGTGAGTGAAATGTGCGCTAGGCCTAGCACAATAGAAGTACAGGGTTCTTTCATACAAGTTTATCGCCAGTTATCTCATTATTGTCATTTCTTATCACGGAATAAATGGGATGGGGAAGAACTTGCCCAAGAGGCGATATGTAAAGCGATAGCCTACTATGATGATAAGGATCAATGGAATATTAGCTTATTGAAAAAAATTGCTTATCATGTTTGGATTGATCAAAAGCGAAGACATCAGCACGAATTAATGGAAATACCAATAGATCTAGCATCAGAAGAAAAGGGAGACAAGGAAGAGATTGAGTTTCTGGTAGAAAGGCTCCAATCTAAAATGACCTCTAAACAGCTGCTTATTTTTATCTTGAAGGATGTATTTCGTTATCGGTTAATAGAGATAGCCGAGTATTTTCATATGTCTGAGACGGGCGTGAAAGCAACGCTTTACCGTGCGCGTAAGCATCTTGAAAAGATGGATCAGGATAAATTGGAATCATATGATCACACAAGAGCAAATAAAAAGCTGGTGTCTATCATTACACAGTCCATTTATTTAGATGATCCATCTCGTATTATAAAGCTAATTCCAGTGTTATATCCTAATAATCAACCAAAGTGTAAACACCACATTTTCACTCCTCCTACTAACATTCTCTCTATGGCTGCTTAGAGCCGCCTAAATGATTGAAGGAGGAATTCATTTGACAACGATCCCTTATGTTATTGAACAGTCCAGTCGTGGCGAGCGTTCCTACGATATATATTCAAGACTTTTAAAAGATCGAATAATTATGGTAAGTGATGAAATTAATGACCATATGGCAAATAGCATCGTCGCACAGCTATTATTTCTCGCTGCTGATGATCCAGATAAAGATATCTCGCTTTATATTAATTGTCCTGGTGGTTCTGTTTCGGCAGGTTTTGCGATCTTTGATACAATGCAGTATATTAAACCAGATGTTCGGACTATCTGTACCGGATTAGCAGCATCCTTTGGGGCAATGTTATTGCTTGCGGGAACAAAAGGTAAACGTTTAGCCCTTCCAAACAGTGAAATTATGATCCACCAGCCCTTAGGTGGGGCTCGTGGGCAAGCGACAGAAATTGATATTACAGCAAGAAGGATTTTAAAGCTTCGGGAGAAAATTAATCAAATTATTGCGGAGCGAACCGGTCAAACGATGGAAAAAATAGCATCTGATACAGATCGGGATTACTATTTGTCAGCAGAAGAGGCTAAGGAATATGGGTTAATTGATGACATTATCCAATCCAAACGAGGGTTGACATAAACTGGATTCAAGCATATAATAACGATATATTGAAAAACTTAAGGAGGGTTGTTAAAAGGATGGCTATGTTTATAAGACTACGTTTCCCAAATATGAATCAGTAATTTCATATTTAACGTGGACTCTGTTTGTGTATGCAGAGTAAATGGGAGTAGTCTGTCCTTTTAACAATCTCCATCAGTATATAGAATGTATTGTATGTAGAAAAGGCAGGTGTATTTACCTGTCTTTTTCTCTATGTACTTGTATAAATCTCATCTAAATATGCTGGACACATACTATGATTTTCTAGTACTTTATTAGCCATACAATTCTGTAGGGGTAATCTCTTCTTTTTACTTTTCATCACAGGCAGTAGTCTGTGATTTTTTATTGGAAAGGAAGAGATATCATGACGAAGAAAATCTACAGAAAACGGAAAAATAAAATCTATCGTGGAGAGCCTCCCAATTATTTGGGGCAGCATTTTATGCATAATAAAAAATTAATTAAAGACATAGTTGATCAAGCAGCTATTATGAAATCGGATAATGTCTTGGAACTAGGTGCGGGGAAGGGTCAATTAACTGGCATGTTAAGTCAAAGGGCAAGTAAAGTCATTGCAGTGGAGTATGATGCGAAACTAGTCAATCATTTGAGGGGAAAGCAGCTATCTAATCTTCAGCTTATTCAGCAGGATATACTAAAATTTCGCTTGCCAAAACATCCCTTTGTGTTAGTATCCAATATCCCCTATTCGATTACAACACCAATTATGAAAAAAATACTCGTCCCATTTAGCGGGTTTCAACGGGGAGTAATCGTAATGGAAAAAGGAGCAGCGAAAAGATTCACAGCAAAAATGGTGAAGGATCGCTATATCATTACTTGGAGAATGTACTTTAATATGCGTTTGGTAAGAGGTATTTCTAGGGATAACTTCTCTCCTCCGCCAAAGGTTGACTCAGCTATGGTCTATATATCGAGAAAAAAAGACCCACTCCTCTCGGTAAAAGATTATCGATTATTTAAGGCATTTGTGGACGCTATATGGCAACACCCATTGCTATCCATTGATGAGGCATTAAGCGTAGTGTTTACACGACCTCAAATAAAACATGTGAAAAGGAATCTAGGGATAAAACAGGAATTTCCGGTTGGTGCTTTAACAGAATTCCAGTGGCAAAAAATATTTATAGCAATGGTCCAGTATGTCCCAAAAACAAGGTGGCCTAGGATAAAAGGGTAATGTGCCCTCACTCCGAGCGAGAGGGAGATAAAAATTATGGGTATTTTCCATATTGACAAATGACAATTATTCGTATATCCTATCAATAATTTATAATAAAATGCAAAGATTGGAAATAGTAAAAGGATCGGTAAATTTTAAGAGAGCCAGTGGCTGGTGTGAACTGGTAGTTACTCCTTTGAACTCCTCCAAGAGCAACACCCTGAACAATGAAGTAGGGGCTGTCGGTGTCTACCGTTATCTAGATAGGTGGTGATAGCCACCGAATGAGAGTGGGTTAATAATCAGTATTAACCAATTAGAGTGGTACCGCGAGCAAAGCCTCGTCTCTATAGTGATATAGAGACGGGCTTTTTTATTTATAGTTAGAATAGAAAAGCTAACGAATCCGAGTTTTTTTATAGGATTATCGATATTTATGGATAGAATCGAATACCTATAATCAAAGCAGTATACTAAAAAAGGAGTGGATAAATGGTGAGAAATGTATCGATTTTTGACACGACGTTAAGAGATGGGGAACAGGTTCCTGGCGCGAAATTGAATATGAAAGAAAAACTTGAAGTAGCAACACAGCTTAAGCATTTAGGTGTTGATTTTATCGAAGCAGGTTTCCCATCATCCTCCACAGGTGATTTTCAGGCGGTGAAGGAAATTGCTACAAAAGTTGGGAACTCAGAGGATGTTGTGATTACAGCATTAGCTAGAGCGGTAAAATCTGATATTGATGCCGTTTATGAAAGTATCAAATATGCGAAAAATCCCCTTATCCATATTGTGTTAGGTACTTCTGATATACATGTAGAAAAGAAATTTGGTAAATCAAAGGATGAAATTTTAAGTAAAGGTGTAGAAGCAGTTAAATATGCTAAAACACTTTTACCAGACGTGCAATATTCAACGGAGGATGCATCACGTTCTGATTTTGAATATTTATGGAATACCATTGAAGCAGTCGTGAAGGCTGGTGCAACGATTATCAATATTCCAGACACGGTTGGCTTTGCTGAACCAGAGGAATTTGGTCATTTAATCTATCGTATTAATCAACGATTAATAAATTTAAATGACCAGGTAATCTTGAGTGTCCATTGTCATAATGATTTAGGTATGGCAACTGCTAACACCTTAGCGGCAATTAAAAATGGTGCTGATAAGGTGGAATGTACGATTAACGGGATTGGTGAGAGAGCAGGGAATACTTCTTTAGAAGAGGTAGTTATGGCCATCAAAACCAAGCCCTCCATTTACAAGGCAGAGACGAAAATCGTGACAAAGGAAATTATGAAAACATCTAAGCTGGTGAGCAATTTGATGGGAATAGAAGTTCAGCCAAATAAGGCTATTACAGGTGAAAATGCCTTTGCTCATTCATCCGGTATACACCAAGATGGTTTACTAAAATCACGGGACGCCTATGAAATCATTAGTCCAAAGGATATCGGATTAGACGACATGGAATTAGTCCTAACAGCAAGGTCTGGAAGACATGCGGTCAAAAGTGCATTACAAAGAATAGGCTTTGGTTCATTGACGGATGATCAATTTACTGTAATTTTTGATGATTTTCTTGAGATAGCCGATCAGAAGAAAGAGGTCTATAGTCATGATCTTTATACAATTGTTGCCCGTCATCTCAAGAACCTAGCAGACCAACATTGCTTTTATGAATTAGTCGATCTGCAAGTAATTAGTAATAACCAATTTCCATCGGCAAGTGTCAAAGTGAAAAAGGGTGATCAAATATTCAATCAGTCATCCAGTGGAACAGGTCCAGTAGATGCATTATATACTGCTCTTATGGAAATAAGCGGTCTAGATATTAGTTTACATGAGTACAGAATAACCAGTATCTCGAGAGGAAAGGAAGCGCTTGGAAAGGTTAAGCTACAAGTAGAATTTGCTGATGAGCTCTTCACTGTGCAAGCGGCAGATGAGGATATTATGAAGGCAAGTGCACTAGCATTTATGAATGCGATTAATATGGCTATTGTGAAGCAGTTACAAGAAGCGAACATCCAGCAACTTGGCTAGCATTATACATTCATTACAAGGAACGGGCATGAATAAGTAGCTTAATCATGCCCGTTTAATATGTTATTTCCTTTTCCGTCGCCAAAAATAAACAACACAAAATACAATAACTATAAATAGTAATAGATAAACAATGTTCGAATAGATGTCCATATAATGTACGATATCCTCCCAGGATTCCCCAACTTTAGCTCCGAAGGTCACTAAGAAGGTATTCCAAATAACCGTACCTACCGTTGTGAAAATTAGAAATAAGGGAAAATTCATTCGTGTCATCCCCGCAGGAATAGATATAAGACTACGGACAAGTGGAATCATTCTACAAAAAAGAACGGTCCAATACCCGTATTTGTCGAACCAACGATCTGCTCGATGAATATCTGTCACCTTTACCCGAAGAATAGAACCATATTTTTGAATAAATCTTTCCATTCTCTCAATCCCGAACAGCATGCCAATTCCATATAGTAGGATGGCACCAAGCACCGAACCTAAGGTGGAGTAAATAATAACCCCCGCTACGGAAAGGGTTGTACTCGACGTCATAAATCCACTGAATGTTAAAATCACTTCTGAAGGGATCGGTGGGAAAAGATTCTCCGCACAAATTAATAGAAAAACGCCTAAATATCCGAATTGTTCAAGGAAATCTGTAATCCAATTCTCCATCACCTTTTTCTCCTCTTTAAATAATCTATATCTATGAATTTTGTTTAAAAAATATGTACAACCACCTAATCATACAATAAAAAAGCTATTTAGGGTATGACAGCAAAATAAAAAAATCACACATTGAGAATTGTTATCAATTATTGTATATTAGATAGTAACGATAAATATAATGGAATAAGGAGAATATACAATGCAAATCTACTGGACTAAAATAAATAAGATTATTGAAGAAACGCCAGAAGTTAAAACATACCTGCTCGACTGCCCGGAAAACTTTACATGGGAAGAAGGATCTCACACCCACTTCGCACTAGAAGGCTTTAATGCCGGAGATAAACCAAACCGTAGCCTGATTCGCCACATGTCAATCTCCACTTTACCGTACGAAGGTTCAATCGGTATCACAACACGCATCAGAGAGCAGTGTTCTGAGTTTAAAACAGTTTTAAGAAATCTTGAGGTCGGCAATAAAATTGCCATATTTAAAACTCACTCGAATGTACCACTTAAAAGAGAAAACAAAAATGTTTACATGCTGTCATCAGGTGTCGGCCTTGCAACCTTCAGACCGCTTGTACTTGATTTTTTAAAACGTGGTGACAACGTCAATCAAATGCATTCCTTGAATATCGATTCATCAAAAAATTTCCTTTTTACTAATATTTTTAAATCCACACCTGACAAGAAGTTTACATCACAGTTCGTCGATAACCGTAAAGACTACTATGAAGCAGTGAGACATCTTGCTGCAGACAAGGAGGATGGACTCTTCTATGTTGTCGGCAGTGACGAATTCCTCATTCAGAACATTGAAGTACTGCGTGAGCAGGGCATCAAGCCTGAACAGATAATGCTCGATAAGCATGAACAACAACTGCCTAAGTTTTTATCATTAGATTTGTCAATATAAGTGATAACTGTTACATTAAAAAACCTCCCAACTCTGTTATAGGCACAAGCAATGCTAACAGGCTAATAGGAAGCACTTAAGCATTAGAGGGCACGCCGTATGCGATGAAAGTATCATGTACGGTGTGGAATTTCCTATTTAATGATGCTCCGCTTATCAAATTCTTACAATATGAAAGAGCTAAAAAAAGTCCTCCCTTAAAAGAGGACGCATAAATCTATTCAATTAAACCTTCTGATTCAAGATAGTTTCTGGCTACTTCTTCAGCGCTTTTTCCTTCTACCGCGACCTGATAGTTCATGTCACGCATTTCGTCATCCGTGATTTTACCAGATAGCTGATAATAAAGGAGCTCCTTGATATGGAGGGAATAAGTTTTTATTGTCTTTTAAGACCTTTAAGTTATAACGTTGTATTTCACTATCTGTTGAATAAGCATCTATTAAGTTGATGTCCCCCTGTTCGATTGCAGAATATCTTAATTTAGGCTCCATTGTCTTTACATTAGGGAATTCTAGCTGATAGACTTTTTGAATTCCTAAATAACCGTCTTCCCTGTCAGAGAATTCTAATGTAAATCCGGCATGGATCTCTCCTTTTATAGTCTTTAAATCAGCAATAGTTTCCAAATGATATGCATTAGCCAATACCTCTGGTACTGCTAAAGCATAGGTATTATTATATTGCATAGGTTTTAAATACTTTAGATTAAACTTTTCTAATAAGCCATCGTGTGCCTGCTGATAGACTTCTTTCCTATCATTACTTGTTGTAGATTCCTTTAAGAACTCGGATATAGCAGTTCCTGTAAATTCGGGATAAATGTCAATACTATTATTTCGCAATGCATTAAATAAAAACGAGGTTTTCCCTAATCCTGGTTCAAGTTCCACTTTAATTTCTGTATCTTCTTCGATTAGGGCTTTATACATATTAATTAAAATTTCAGGTTCTGTACCAAGCTTTCCTCCAATAACGAGTGTTTCCTCTTCCCCTTTGATTAAGTTAGGGACAAGCATAAATGATAAGGAAATAAGTACTACCAAGCCAATGGTTACTACAGACTGTTTGTAGCTAAGCTTTTCCATTTTGCGTAGAAGTAAGTCAAACAAAATAGCAAGTAATGCTGCTGGAATAGCTCCTAGGATAATTAAGGATGAATTGTTTCGATCAATTCCTAGTAAAATAATATCTCCCAATCCCCCAGCGCCGATTAATGCCGCGAGTGTTGCTGTTCCAATAATCAGAACCATAGCGGTGCGTATACCAGCCATAATAACCGGCATGGCTAGAGGTAGCTCTACCTTCATAAGTTTACGTCTAGTGTTCATTCCCATGGCAGTTGCCGCTTCCATTAAGGCTGGGTCCACCTCTTTAATTCCCGTATAAGTATTACGAAGGATCGGAAGTAGAGCATAAATAATTAGTGCTATAATCGCAGGGACCTTTCCGATTCCAAACAATGGAATAAATAAACCTAATAAAGCTAAGGAAGGGATTGTTTGTAGGACTGCTGCTATTCCAATAATCCCTTCAGCGATTTTTGCTTTTTTGGTTAAATAAATTCCAAGTGGAATCGAAATAAGAACAGCAAATAATAGAGCGATAAAAGAGATCTGAATATGTTCAAAAAATGCCTGGAAAAGCTCTGATCTTCGTGATTGAAAGACATCTAATATATTAGACATGTTGCTCCCCACCTTTTTTAGAAGATGTAGAGAGATACTCAAGAATAACCTGTCGATTCACCTTACCGATAAATTGATTCTCACGGTAGACACCAATCTCCTCGGCTTTGGTTAATTTCTCGATAACCTCCGCTAATGTTGCCTCTAAATGGATGGTGTCTTCTGGCACTGGTTGATTCTCATTCACTGGTAATAGACTTTTTTCTAAGGAAAAAGCTGCTTCTGCCGTTTGTGAAGCTCCAATAAAGTCTTGTACGAAATCATTGCAAGGGTTTTGTACTATATCTCTCGGTGTACCGAGTTGTACGATTTTCCCTTGATCCATTAAACAGATCCGATCAGCAAGCTTAATAGCTTCCTTCATATCATGTGTAACAAATACAATCGTTTTATTTATGCGTTTTTGTAAAGAGATCATATCATCCTGTAATTTTTCTCGACTTATTGGATCTAAGGCGCTAAAAGGTTCATCCATTAATATAATGGCAGGATCTGCTGCCAAAGCACGCACTACACCTACCCGTTGTTGTTCTCCACCTGACAGTTCGTTTGGTTTACGGTGGCGATATGTATCTGGGTCTAAACCAACCATTTCTAGTAACTCTGTGACCCGATTCTTAATCTTCGACTCGTCCCACATTCTCATTTCTGGTACAATAGCAATATTTTCTTCGATGGACATGTGTGGGAATAGAGCGATTTGTTGTAAAACATATCCTATATTCCATCTTAGCTGATGGATATCATAATCGCTAATTCTTTTTTCATCAATAAAAATAGTGCCCTCTGTTAGTCGAATTAAACGATTAATTAATTTAAGTGTTGTCGTTTTACCACAGCCACTTGGTCCGATTAATACGAAAAATTCTCCTTTATTGATTGTGAAATTTAGGGTATCGACAGCAGTCGTGCCATCTGCATAGGTTTTGCTAACATTTTCGAATTTTATCATAAAGCGAGTGCTCCTTTAACTCAAAGTATTCTCTATTTGTATACCCTTAATTATTTAAAGAAATCTATTCATAAGGTATTGTTGAGTGAATTTCTTCATTTCGTACCTCTAGAAAAAAGGTCTTAAATACATATTCCCTCCCTCCGTGCTTCGTATACCATTCCTTGATCCGAAGAAGATGCTTAGAATCACTCCTCACATTCTTTTCAATTTCTTGATAGCTTTCATAGCTATCATACTCCCAAATAGCAAAAATCTCTGTAGTAGTATCTGAATGAGGAATCATCCATCTACCAACTAATCTTGCACCATATTTCAGTTGATTAGGCAAATTTGTTTCTAAAAAATGCTTATTAAAAATATCAATAAATTCATTTTTAACAATGTAAAATTTCCTTCGATAAAACATGTGGACACATCCTTTTCAATTTTCTCCTTATAACTTTCGTTTCGACTTTAGAAAAACCCTTTTTCTCTTGAAAGTTATATAGATCAAATTTCTTTTTAAGGGTGGAATACTTCAGAATTTTCCATTAAAATGGTAAGGTGTGGTAACAATTTGAAGAAATCAAAGGAAGCAGTGCGAATCCTGAAAAAATGGAAACCTTTTTCCTTTTGATTCGTATATAAGAGTGAAGGAGGTGTATTCTCATTGAGGCAGTAGATATCTATTGGTGGCTGTTGTGGGGTAGTTTAGGTATTGCTCTTATTTCTTTATTTCTCGGTAATATTTTTGATGGAATATTAGATAGTTTGTTTGATAGCATTGGAGATTTATTTAATCCATTACTCGTTTTTGGAACATTGGCTGTGGTTGCTGGATCTGGAGTACTGTGGTCAAAGTATTCCGAATTATCTGAGATATATGTTCTTCTCATTAGTCTTCTAATAGGTTTAGGTGCCTATCTCCTCATCTATTATTTTTTAGTCATTCCCATGTCAAATGCAGAATCCTCTACATCGATTTCTGTTCATGACCTTAAAGGGAAAGTAGGAGAAGTGATCACTACCATTCCTGCTACAGGTATGGGTGAGGTGTTGATCCAATCACCTAGCGGGAGTTGGAATGAAATAGCCGCAAGTTTTGATAAAGAAGAGATTAAACAAGGTAAGAAGGTACTAGTGGTAGAAATAAAAGAACAGATTCTTTATGTTTCGGAATTTAACGAATTTTAAAAAGGAGGAAATGGAATGGATTTTTTAGTAGTTATTGGTGTAGTGGTTGCAGTTATTGTTGCCTTCGCCATCTTGTTCGCCGTACGGTACAAAACGGTTGGCGCTGATGATGCAATGATAGTGACAGGTAGTTTTTTAGGGAGTAAGAATGTACATAAAACAGAAGATGGAGGTGGTATTAAGATTGTTCGTGGCGGTGGTGCCTTCATACTTCCTGTCTTCCAACGAGCAGAGAATATTAGCCTTCGCTCCCATAGCCTGGACATTTCCACACCAAATGTCTATACAGAAAATGGTGTGCCTGTTATGGCAGATGGAACAGCTATTATTAAAGTACAAAGCACGACAGAGGGTATTGCAACTGCCGGTGAGCAATTTCTAGGAAAAGATGACTCTGAGCTTCGCAAGGAAGCACAAGAAGTGTTAGAAGGGCATTTACGTGCTATTTTAGGGACGATGACAGTGGAAGAGATTTATAAAAATCGTGAGCGTTTTGCACAAGAGGTACAAACTCAAGCAGCTGTTGATCTGAAGAAAATGGGATTACAAATTGTTTCCTTTACCATCAAAGATGTTCAGGATGAGAACGGTTATTTAGAAGCTTTAGGAAAGCCAAGAATTGCTGAAGTAAAACGAGATGCTCAAATTGCAGAAGCCAATGCTATGCGAGATGCAAGAATTCAAAAGGCGCAAGCAGAGCAAGAGGGAAAACGTGCCGAATTATTAAGTGAAACCCAGATTGCAGAATCCGAGAAAGAAAAAGAATTAAAGGTAGCCCAATATAAGCGTGAACAGGATACGGCAAAAGCAGAAGCAGACATGGCATATAAGCTACATTCTGCTAAAGCGGAACAAGGTGTCAAGGAAGAAGAAATGCAAATACAGTTAGTAGAGAAAAATAAACAAATTGAGATTGATGAAAAGGAAGTATTACGAAAGCAGCGTCAATACGAGGCAGAAATTTCGAAAAAGGCAGAGGCAGAACGCTATGCTGCTGAGCAAAAAGCAGAAGCGGATAAAGTCACACGTGTCAAGCAAGCCGAAGCAGAGGCTGCACAAATTCGCCTTGATGGGGAAGCGGAAGCAGATGCAATTCGCCAAAAAGGTCTAGCTGAAGCCGAGGCAAAAGAAAAGCTAGCAGAAGCAATGGAGAAATACGGGGAAGCGGCTATTTTAGAGATGATCATTGATATGCTTCCAGATTTTGCTGCAAAGGTTGCTGAACCAGTTCGTTCTATTGATAAGGTAACAGTCATCGATAATGGGAATGGTGAAGGTGATGGTGCTGCAAGAATGAGTAATTATGTGACAAAGCTAATGAGCCAGCTACCTGAAACGTTAAAGGATGTATCAGGTGTAGATCTAAAAGGAATGCTAGATAATATCTCATCGAACAGTGAGTCAAAAATAAAAGAAGGTTTAGCCGTTACGAACGAACGGAAACCGGAGTTTAGCGAAGTAGAAGAATAATGTTTGTAGAAATAAAGGGTAAGGAGACTTCTTTATGATAGGAGACTCCTTACCTTTTAATTCATACAATTTCGCTTCATTATTTTGATGTGTTCAATAAATAATCTTCTAATTGCTTAAAGGTTCCGATAAATCCTTCCTGAGTCATTTCTTTTGATTCGATAAAGGTGTTGATCTCATCCTCAGCTGCGGATACAGGCGCCAAAGTCACTGTAACGGTTGTTTTTCCTCCATCTTCCATGAACGACATGCTAGTTAGGGTTTCTAGTGGCCAATTTTCGTTAAAGGGTGCACGGATAGTGTTACCTTCCCTATCGGAAAAGAAGCTAGAGTAAACGATTTTTTCTGGTGTAACAATCTCACTGTATACAAATTTAACCCACATTGCGTCCCCGTCGTCAGGTTTTTGGCTGTAAAGAAAGACACCACCCGGACGGAAATCTGATTGAAGCACTTCAAACTTCCACCCTTTTGGTCCCCACCAGTTCTTTAAGTGATCTGCTTCAGTGAATGCCTTAAACACAAGTTCACGTGGGGCATGAAAGGTATAGGTGAAGCTGATTTGATTTGACATAAGAATTCCTCCAATAATTATTTAATTAGTTCTGCCTAAAGCTGATTTCATTTTTTATACAGATACCACCTTTAGCCAACTATTTATTCCTTATTAGGAATATACCATTTAAGGAATATTGTTGTCAAATAATTATTTAAGGGAATGGAGGATAATACCGCTTATCTTGTTTTATCAAAATAAGCTGAAATCTTTCTAGCTAATGACTCTAATATATAAACAACCGGAACTTGTGTCGTAATATTGGCATCTTGAAACCATTCCTCTGTTACATAGTAAGATAAATTAATATCTGATATCTTGGCGATGGTAGAAAGTTTATTGTTCGTAATACTTATGATTTTACTACCCTCCTGTTTTAATTGATTGACCTGAGTCACGGTGAACGGATTTTCGCCAGACACAGATAAAACAATCGTGACACTATTATCTCGAAATTTCGTATGGATAGGAAAGTGTGGATCTTTAATATAAAGGGAGAATTTCCCAAGGCTCGAAAAATATCTAGCCCCATACTCTGCTAATATACCTGAGCTCCCTAATCCTATAAAAATAACACTTCCCGCTGTAGAAATCGTTTTTGCAGCATTATCCATATATGCTTCTAGATCCCCACTTAATGTTCTTTCAAAGAATTCTGTAATTGAATGATGCGGACTTTTAATGACCGTTTTTTTCTTCTCCTCTAAACTCATTTTTAACTTTATTTTAAATTCAGAAAAACCGTTACAGTGTACCTTTCTACAAAATCTTAAAATGGTAGCAGTCGAGACATGTGTTTCATTAGCAAGCTCTCTTATTCGCATATAAGCCACTTTCTCACTATTTTGCGAGATGTAATTGTATAAAGCTGTCTCTAATTCATTAAAGGAAGCAATCATTTCATGAGTAAACATTTTCAATTCTCCCACCTAGTTCAACATTTTCTAATATCATAGCATAATTTAGTTAATGTTACATAACGTAACAACTATGAAACAAATCACAAAATGTGTGAATTGAAACGAAAGCACCAAGTGTTGTTTACCCTAATTAACATAAACTATATAATCACTAGTAAAGTGAGATTTTCATCAGGGGAATTTCTATCCTCGATGGATAGCGTAGCGTCACGTTAGTTACCCTGAAAAAACATTCTTTAATCTTATCAAATCTTAGAGTGAGGGTCTTACGGACGGCTAAAGCTGTGATAAAGACATAGGAGGGACAAGCTAATGGCAAAAAGTAACTTATCGTTTCCTGAAGGATTTTTATGGGGAGGAGCAACTGCTGCGAACCAATTAGAAGGTGCTTACAAGGAAGGTGGAAAAGGTCTTAACCTTGCAGACGTATTACCTGGTGGAAAGGCGAGGTTGAAGCTTTTATCCCAAGCTGGATTTGATTTTGAGATGGATACAACTAAATATTCTTATCCCAACCACGAAGCGATCGATTTTTATCACCGATATAAGGAAGATATCGCGTTGTTTGCAGAAATGGGCTTTAAGGTTTTTCGTTTGAGTATAGCGTGGAGTCGTATCTTCCCTAATGGGGACGAGCTAGAACCAAATGAAGAGGGCTTGGCTTTCTATGATCGTGTATTTGATGAACTTCATAAACACGGTATTGAGCCATTAGTCACTATTGCACACTATGAAACGCCGTTGCATCTAATCAAAGAATATGGTGGATGGAAAAATCGAAAGCTAGTCGAATTTTTTGAACGTTATGTAAAGGTTATTTTCAATCGCTATAAAAATAAAGTGAAATATTGGTTAACATTTAATGAAATTAATGGTGCCACTCATATGCCACTTTTCGGTCTTGGCTTTTCACCAACAAGTGAGGAGACCCGTCTTCAAGAAAGTTTCCAAGGTCTTCACCATCAATTTGTTGCAAGTGCGATAGCAGTAAAATTAGGACATGAGATCATTCCAGAATCACAAATTGGCTGCATGCTTATCTACGCTCCAGTTTATGCTTATGATAGTAACCCCGAAAATGTTATGTATGCACAGCAAGAATCTCGTATTTTTAACAATTTTTGTGGAGATGTTCAAGTTCGTGGCGAATATCCTAGCTTTATCAATCGTTACTTTAGAGAAAATGATATTGACATTGCTATGGAAGATGGAGACCTGGAACTAATCAAAGAAGGAACAGTGGATTTCATTTCATTTAGTTACTACATGTCTCGCACCGAAAAGAAGAAGAAGTCCCCGGAAGAAGTTGGTCACGGAAATCTAGTGGGTGGAATAAAAAATCCATTTCTAGAGGCAAGTGATTGGGGTTGGGAAATAGATCCAATAGGACTTCGTATTTCTTTAAATGAATTATATGACCGCTATCAGGTACCACTATTTGTCGTAGAAAATGGGTTAGGTGCATATGATAAAGTAGAAGAAGATGGTAGTGTTCGTGATGATTATCGTATTGACTACTTAAGAGAACACATTAGAGCAATGGGGGAAGCCATAGATGATGGTGTGGAATTAATGGGTTATACTGCTTGGGGATGTATTGACTTAGTAAGTGCATCTTCAGGTGAATATGCAAAAAGATATGGCTTCATCTATGTCGATAAGCATGATGATGGAAGTGGAACATTAGATAGAAAGAGGAAAAAATCTTTCTTCTGGTATCAAAACGTCATTGAAACAAATGGAGAAGAATTATAACGCTCAAAAAAATTTGTTCTAAAAATAATCTGAAGTGAATATGGTAAGATATGTTGAGAAAGAGGGGATACGTTCCCTCTTTTTATACTTTTAAAAAGGAAAAAAATAAAAGGACATCGCTTAATCATCCTGATCTCTTCCTAATACGCCCCAGGTGCATGAATAATAAGCTGCAGCCAAAACCTCTATAAGCATAGATCTATCCGTATCTCCCGTAAAATATTTAACATTTTGTGACAACGGAATATGAAGAAGTAATTTTTCCTTTGATTTATGAAACTAATGGGTAATTTTTAACGTATTTTAATAAAGGGCATTTGTCCTTTTAGAATAAACAATAAAATCCTTGAGATAGAATGAGGAGAGTGTACATGTATAAAAAGTTACTTGCGAGTGCAGGAATTGGTAGTGCGGAGGTTGACACGCAATTAACAAACGAAAGACTAAGACCTGGAGATATACTGCAAGGAAAGGTAGTAATTAAAGGTGGAAGAATAGAGCAAAAGGTTGACAAAATTAACCTTTTCGTTATGACAGAGGCCTTACGAGAAAGAAACGATCGTAAACATTACGAAAATATTGTACTCCACCGCTTCGCACTCAATGAGTCCTTTCTTATCGGAGTAGGGGAAACAAAGGTCATTGATTTCGAATTTCCTTTACCGATTCATACGCCTCCGACTATTAACCGTACGAGAGCATGGATACAAACAGGGCTAGATATTCCACAAGCCATTGATCCAAATGATCGGGATTATTTACAAGTAGCTCCACATAAATGGATGGATACGTGTCTTCAAGCTTTAACCAATGAGTTAGCGTTTGAGCTGAAGAAAGTTGATATGGAATATTCTGATCATCATGGATATATTCAGGAGTTTGAATTTCGCCCATTAAAGGAATTTAAAGCAGACTTAGATGAATTAGAAGCAGTATTCCTTCTACAAGAGGATCGAATTGAAATCGTATTGCAGGTGGATCGAAAGGCAAAAGGGCTCCGCAGCTTGTTTGCAGAAGCATTAGATATGGATGAGCATAATGTACGAATCACCATATTAGAATCTGAGATGGAGCAAGGAACTCTATATGTAGCAAAAAGGCTAAAAGACGTGATTAGCCAATATATTGAAAACTAAAGATGCCGAGAATTATTTTTTCTCGGCTTTAAAGATTACGCTGGAGGTTAATATGAAGAAATTCTTATTTCCTGTACTATGCATATCGACAATCACCGCTTTTTTAATTGGTTGTAGTGATAAAAATGATACTAATTTGGGTAGTAGCTTCGATCAAGCACAACAAATAGAGGTGCTATCGTCCACAAACGGGGAATTACAGACAACTATTGCAGACAATCAGAAAATAGCTGATTTTGTATCCTCTTTGAAGCTAGATAAGTGGGAGTTAGCACAGGTCCCTTCAGAGGCTATAGCAGGGAGTACCTTTTTAATGAACAAACAACAAACGATCCGATTAGGTGAGTCAACGAATGAGGAAAAACGACTTCAAGAGGTAGCGAAGATTATTACCTATGAAAATGTTCCATTTGTAGATCTAGTGATGAAGGATAACAAGCTAAGTTTTTCTATCCCTGAAAATGTTGCAAGCTATCTACAAGATTTTAAATAAGGAAGAGACAGCGGGAGTGAAGTATACATGGATAAAAGATTACAAGATTTAGTCGATTGGACAAAAGAGAAACTAAAGCTAGATTCCTATTTTTTAAAAACTTCTAGTATTCAGCGTAAAGTAAATACTTACCAAGAGACGGTTTATACATTGTGTATGGAATGGTTTCCGTTGCATAAGCCCGATTACGAGGATGAAGATCTTAACCCAGAAGGAACAGCCGTTGTAGAAATCGATCTACACTCTAAGCAAATACAAAGTATTATTTTTGTTGGAGAAAAAACATTTACCGATCTCCGCGTTGAAGCACCAGATACGAATGCGATTGTGGAATGGATAGAACAAGAGACGAATATCTCATCGAATTTATTTCATTTAGCAAAAGAAGAAGCAAATCGCTGGTTATTTGTTTCAAGCATAGATGGAATAGCTATTTCCCCATCAGGACAAATTGAGGTAAAACTAGATCAGGAGGGCAGGCTGCTTCTTTTTGCCGTTCATGGGGAATTTCCTTCTGAGCATTTAGTCGAAGTAGAATCATTTACGTTAACACAGGAATCGGTAATAGAGCTTGCCTATAAGCAGATTGATATCATTAAATTCCCAGTAATGGAAGAAGAAAAATGGAAACAAGCCTATGCGATGGAAGAGGTTTTCGTAACAAATAAGGAACAACAAACCTTAAATTTCGATATCGGTATTCCGGAAGCGTTGCGTACAAAAATAAAGCATTTATTAACATGGAAGAGTGGACTTGACAACGATATAGTACGAAAAAAGATTGATGTGAATAGGGAAATTTCTGCAGATACAGCTTATGCTAATGAACCAAGTCCTGATATGCTCTCTATAACGAAAGAGGAGCAGGAGAAGTGCTTTGAAACCGTAAAAAATTTTATGCGTAAGGTATATCCAAATGATTCTGGAAAATGGGTGCTAGACCATCTATATCGAGATATGGAAATGGTTCATGCCGTGTTAAAGTTAAATGAGCAAAACAAACTAATCTTTAATGAAAAGCTTGTAGTGATGCTTGATCCGAAAACCTTTGAGGTGCTTAATTATATCGATACAAGTTCCTTTCTAGAAATGTTTCAGAATTTTGAATCAGAGGATAAAGTAATGGTAGGAAAAGAAGAGGCATTTGAGAATCTAGAGCAACATCTTCTCATAAAGCCATACTATGTATATGATTATGCTAAACAGAAATATGTACTTTGTGGTAAGCTTGACTGCCATTATTGTGTGGATGCGGAGTCAGGAGAAGTGATATTATTAGATGCCTTTACAAAATAGAGCGAAAAACCAACATTATTAAGAGGAAGAGTAGATATTAACGTATTCTATGTTAATGTCTATTCTTTTTTTGTGTTGTTAAGGACTATTAAATGATAAAGATTTAAAGAATTTTACATAAAATGATGATCGAATGGGAAACTATCTTTGTCGTCAAATACGTAATGGAATATGTATCTATTTATCTGAAAATGGAGGAATCAGTTCATGTTTTTTCATGTGAAAGAGCTTCAGTATAATGCCAAACCAAGCAAACCAGACCCCGTTTACGCTAAAAAGCTTCAGGAAATTCTAGGTGGACAATTTGGTGAGATAACGGTAATGATGCAGTATTTATTCCAAGGATGGAACTGTCGGGCAGAGCAAAAATATAAGGATATGATATTGGATATTGGAACAGAAGAAATTGCCCATGTTGAAATGATTTCTACGATGATAGCTCAATTATTAGATGGAGCTCCAGCTAGGGATCAAGAAGAGGCAGCAAAAAACCCTGCTGTGGAGGCAGTTCTTGGCGGAATGAATCCGCAACATGTGATTGTTTCAGGTCTAGGTGCTACTCCAACTGACAGTACAGGCTACCCGTGGAACTCTAGGTATACGATTGCCAGTGGGAATTTATTGGCTGATTTTAGAGCGAATTTAAATGCCGAATCTCAAGGACGTCTTCAAGTTGTAAGACTTTATGAATCCACTACTGATCCAGGCGTTCGGGATATGTTATCTTTCTTAATTGCAAGAGATACCATGCACCAGAATCAATGGATGGCAGCAATTGAAGAGTTGGAGCAGAATCAGAAAGCGATTGTTCCAAGTACATTTCCACAAAATTTAGAAAAGCAAGAAGTGTCTTATTCGTTTATGAATTTCTCGAATGGAGAGGAAAGTGCACAGGGGAGATGGGCAAGTGGTGAGACAATGGATAAACAAGGTAATTTTGAATATGTATCCGATCCTAAAGCAATGGGACAAGTCCCTCAGTTATCCCAAGCACCAGCGTATATTCATAATAGCCCAGATCCAAGTAAGCCAGCACCTCCACAAGTAGAATCTGCGGCCTACGAGGAACAGAATGAAAATAGAAATTAAATAAAAATTACAGTAAAAGCACAAAGCCAGGTTATGGTTTTGTGCTTTATTTTTGCACGATGTTTTTATAGGAATAGCCTAATGATGCTCGTGATGTGATTCTTGATCTGGCTTTTCCTCTAATTGTTTGAGTTGATTTAATTCCTCATCCGATAATTCACCAACAATAAAGCGTTTGGTTGGTAAAATAGAAGACTGATCAGTGCTCGCTAGAACTTGTAAGAAGTAAATTCCATCTTCGGTTAGCGTCAGATCGGTTTGATACCAACCTTCTTTTTCATAGGCTAGGTTGGACTCAAGTATTCGATTTGGTTGTTCATTCTTCCAAACCTTAAGTTGGACCCCTTCTAACTCATTAATTGGCACTTCATTTCTTATTAATAAAACACGAACAGAAAAAACTTGCTTAGGTGCTATCTTTGTTGGTAAATCTAGTTCCAACTCGAGCGGATATTCGGTATGATAAAGCTCTGCAGAACCTTCTTTTACAAGGTTAGCAGAGCATGCTGCTAAGAGTATACAGCAACATAAAATAGCATACTTTTTCATTTTTACACCAGCCTTAATAAAAGAATTGTTTTAGTCTTGGTATTCTTCTTAGAATCAGCCAATCTAGTACAAAAACAAAAATGACTGAAAGACCTACTAAGGGAAAAACAAAACTAAACAGAAGAAGTAGGATGGTCACTCTTTTTTTTGTAATGATACTTGGTCCAGTTGGTGCTCCAAGCCTATTGTTCGGTTTTCTTTTCCACCACATAATAAGGCCACTAATGACTAGAAGGACGATCCCCATACAAACAATTAGGCCAATAATCTGATTCATTACACCATATTCCAGTCCTTTATGAACCGTAATACCCCAAGCCATTAATTTACCTAATGGCTTGTAGTTCTCATAGCGATAATCAGCTAGTATGGCACCAGTATACTGATCAATGTGAAGGGTTGCTTCATCCTTTGCCTTTGGAGGAAATACAGAGATCGTAAAGACACCTTCGGGACTGCTAGGATAGATAACCTCATAGGTTGGATATATATTTTCATCATTAGTAATACGTACAACATCATCAATACTTATCGGGACAAACCCTCCATATTGATCGGAAGAAGGAACGGGCATTGTTTGGGCAGACCATGGGACATCTGCAATATCTTTTGTTTGAATAGTTGATTCTGGAGCACTTCCTACCCAAATGGATGGTGGATAGCCAATACCAGCATTTGTCGTAAGATTTTGAACCTTTGTACCCCAGAAACCAGACCATAATAAACCAGTGATGACAAGAAAAATAATGGCTAATGACAACCAAGCCCCTGAGACTGCATGGAGATCCCTAAAGAGAATTCGTTTATTTTTTTTAAATCTAGGAAAAATCACACCAAAAGGGGACTTTTTTGTTTTTGGGAACCAGATATACAATCCAGTGATAACTAATAGCAAGGTCCAGCAAGCAGCCAATTCTACAATCCGATCACCGACGGTACCAATCATTAATTCACCATGGAATTCTTCTACTCTATCTATGAAACGGTCCTTTTCATTTAACTTTCCAATGATGTCTGCAGTATAGGGATTCACAAAAATAGTATACGATTCCCCGTTCAGACTGATCTTGACTTCAGCAGAACGTGTACGCTCTTCACCTGGTCGATAACTGGTGATTTGTGCCTCAGGAAATTGATCCAATACTGATTCTATATGTTCTGATGGCGCAAGTTTTTCTCCTTGTTCGATCACATTGTAATAATCTTCATAGAGTACGCCTTCTATTTGGGGTTTAAATAAATAAATCGCTCCTGTAATCGCAAGTATAAGAAGAAATGGTGCAAAAATAATTCCTGCGTAAAAGTGCCAACGCCAAACGATTTGGTAAATGTTGGCGGATGACTTTTGTTTACTTTTATTATCCATTTATCATGTCCTCAATTCTAAATAGTAATCATTACTATCATTCTAATCGAGAATCTGACCATTCACCAATGACAATATTGTGAATAATAAAGAAGCTGATGAACTGAATGGTTCACCAGCTATTCAATCACAGTGTTCATCCTTAATTATTCGTTGAAATCTTGAAACGGACACTAAGCATCTTGATAAGTTTCGCTAACAAACACTGTCCCTTTGATGGAAGTAAAGCTAGGATTTGTTTATTCCTTCTTGAATTGATCCGTCTTTTTTATGGATAATAACCGTTGTTTGCTTATTTTCTGCAATCTCCTGTGCCCGTTTTACTGCTTCGTTCTTCCTTTGGTATACATTAGAAGCCTGCTTCGCATCTTGCGTTTTAACTGCCCAGCCATTCTCATGTGGAATGACATGTTCTCCTTTTTCTAAGAGCTCCGGACGACTATCTTGCGAATTTTCATCTCTTTTTCGTAGATCCTCGTCACTCATCTGCATAACCTGATTTCGTTCATGCTCTGAAGCATTATCGTACCATTTTTTGGCCTGCTCTGTTGCTATTGGAATGGCTTGTCCTTCATCATAACCCTCGTCTATCATGGAATTTGCGATATCAATTGCTTTTTTCTTTACAGCTGTATCTAAGTTTTTCAATGAGCTTGGATAATCCTGTGTATCCCAAGGCATTTATATCCTCTCCCCTTCAAACGAATTAAAATGCAATCTCTTGACATGCTTTTGCACAACGAAAACATGCTTCTGCACATTTTTGACAATGCTCATGCTGATGCTTTTGACATTCATCTCCACATGTTGCACATATTGTGGCACAAACCGAAGCTAACTCGGAAATAAAAGGTGAATTTCGTGAAATAGCTGACTCTAAATAACTACATATTTCTGCACATTCTCGATCTAATCGAATACATTCGCTCATCATTTTTACATCCTCTTCCTGCAAACAAGCATCAAAGCAGTGATTACATGCTGTCATACATTCGTGCAATGTTTCAAGTAGTTCTTGGTATTGTTGGTGACTCATCCTAAAACCTCCATTTAAAATTTGTTCTATATTATACTTTTCCGCTTCATGCAATAAATAAACATACAAATATGTAAGGGGAGGGATTAGGAAAACTCGCATTCGCTCATTCTTTGGCGAATGTCTAGTTTTCCTTAGACTCGGTACCTTGAAATTCCAGCTACATCGGAACTTCTCCAGTGTAGAAATTTTATCCTTTTTCTAACGTATAAAAAAAGATCATAGGCATTGGCACCTATGATCTTCCTTTTACTTATTTACCAATAAATTGTTGTGTCCAAACATTTCCTTGTTCTACATAGCCAACACCAATATGAGTGAAGTCAGGATTTAAAATGTTTGCTCGGTGTCCTTCACTGTTCATCCAAGCATTCACTACCTCTTCTGGTGTTTGCTGTCCTTTGGCAATATTTTCTCCAGCTGTTTTATAGCTAATACCGAATTGTTTCATCATATCGAATGGAGAACCATATGTTGGACTGTTGTGGCTGAAATAGCCGTTTGTTGCCATATCATTAGATTTTTCACGAGCGACTTTACTTAGTTCTGTATCAATTTCTAGAGCAGATAAACCTTGCTTTTGACGTTCTTCGTTTGTCAATGCTACCACTTGTTGTTCAAATTGACTAAGCTGTTCTGTATCATTTTGTTCCTGAGTATTAGATGGTTCTTTAGCTTGCTCTGTATTATTATTTGTTTGTTCAGGTGCTTTTTGTTCAGTTGCTGGTTCTTCTTTTGGCTCTTCTTTTTGCTCATTCTTTGGTTCTTCTTTAGCAACTGGTTGTTGCTTTTCTTGCTCAGTATTTTGTTCTGTTTGTTGCTCTTGTTCTTTTGCCTTATCTTCTTGCTCTTGTTTATTGGACTGCTCTTCACCGTTAGAGAGGTTGTTGCAAAGCTTGTCTATTAAACTTTGAATATCTCCATTCTGAATTTTTGTCCAATCTATATTATAGTTAATTTTACTTTGAATATGGGCTTGTTGCTCTGCTTCTACGTCTTGTTGTGAGAATGCACTACCAAATAGCACTGTACCAGCTAATGCTATTCCAATTCCAACTTTCTTTAACATGAAAAAAACACTCCTTCTGTTATTTATTTCTCTATCATCATAGCATGTGTTTTTTGTAATAATTGAGGATAATACTTCCAATATTAATTTTTTGAGGGTTATATTATATTAAACCTTTTAAGAATAAGAGATTCATTTCCACAAAATTGGATAATTTCTAATAAACTAGCATTATTTTCTTGTGATTTGGTATTGACAATTTTTTTAGGAGCATTTATATTTACATATCTTTTCTATAGCATAACAGCCATATGACAATTGTAATATAATAGGAGAATCTTTCCTGTGAAACAGAGTGGTTGAATTAGAGCAATTTAGAAGTAATGTCGTGCTTGTTATTCTGCTATGATTAACATAACAATTCTGGCAAATGGGAAAGGAGTATATAGCATGAATCTATCAGAGTTATTATTAGAAGAATTTAAGGATGAAGCAGAGAAAACAAAAGAAGCATTAAGTCGTATTCCAGAGGGTTGTTTAACCTTTCGACCTCATGAAAAATCGATGTCGATTGGCCAATTAGGGCTTCATATTGCCTTGTTACCTGGAGAGCTAACAGTATATTTTAGTGAATTAATAAGAGAGGTTCCGACAGTGCCACTTTCTGAGGCATCTTCTGTATCAGAAATTTTGGATACATTTGAGCATAATCGTCGGATAACTAGTGGTTGGCTAACTGAATGGGGAACAGAGGAGTTATTTGCAGAATGGCAGATGAAACAAAATGGAGAGATCCTAATGAAAGGACCGCGATATACTTTCATCCGATCTCTTGTCCTCAATCATTGGTATCATCATAGAGGGCAATTAACCTTGTATTTACGACTCCTCGAGGTCCCTGTACCAGGTTTATATGGTTCTAGTGCCGATGAAGAATGAAAGAGACTGTCTATCCTGACAGCCTCTTTTCCTTTCTTAAAAGGTCACCCTCGACAATACTGGGTAATGGTCGCTAGGGTATTGTCCATTTTTTCTAAAATTGATAATTTTATGATATTCTGTTGTGATTTCTCCTCTAGATAAAATCCAATCAATTCTATTATCTGCGCCTCCACCAGAAGGGTTATCATAACCATTGAATGTACCAAGCTCTTCATTTATTCTTTTCTCTGCTGCTATAAAGGTATCAACAAACTTGCCTTGCTGCTGTAAGATGTCATGAGGTATACTTTCGGGTCCAGCATTAAAATCCCCAGTTAAGATTACAGGGAGATCTGAATCAAGTTCCTTTACCTTTTCTGAAATAAGTCTAGCACTATTCTCTCTTGCATCTTCAGACATGTGATCGAAATGGGTATTGATGAAATAGAATGCTTTATTCGATTGGTGATCAAGGAATTTCACCCAAGTGACCATTCTAGGGATTGTATTTCCCCATGATGTAGAACCTACTATATCTGGTGTATCTGATAGCCAGTAATGGTTGTATTCTAATGGAGTAAAACGGTTTTTATTATAAAATATGGACATAAATTCCCCTTTACTGCCACCCTCACGGCCTTGACCAATCCATGCATAATTTGGCAAATCACTAGCTAAATCTTTCACCTGTTGATAGACCGCTTCTTGTGTGCCGATAATATCCGCTTGTTCCATGCGAATAACTTGACGCACAGTAGAACGCCTTTCTTCCCATGTATGTGGGGAAGGATCAGAATCATTTAAATATCTTAGATTAAAGCTCATCACATTTAATTTAGCTTCAGACTTCTTATTATGTAATTCAGTAGATGCATGGATCGACGAAAAAGAAGTACTACCTAAAAGCAACCATAAACTAGTTAAGACAACAGCTATTTGCAGCATCCTTTTCAATGAAAATTCCTCCTTTGTTTTTTATCAATCCTTTCCAACTATCAATGTCTAGTATAAAGCAGGAATGTGAAGTTGGTATGAACTAGAGTTTTCAAAAAAGTAAAGAAAAATAGTAAAAAGCACCTGCAACTTTTGTGGTAAAAGGTGACCGGTCTTATTTCTTTTATTTGTTCTTGCATATTTTAGGTAAAGGATATATAATAAATTTACTACATTGTAAAACAAGATAGCAATCAAGAATTGCTTTTCTTTTTACTTCTCTATATTGCAATGCAAGGTAGGTGTGTGAATTTGGCGATTCGAAGTCAGCTACTGAAGGGAATCCTTGAAGGCTGTATATTAGCAATAATATCAAAGGAGTCTATTTATGGATATGAACTAGCAATGAAGCTACAATCACAAGGGATAGATGTGAGTGAGGGGTCTATTTATCCAATATTACTTAGACTACAGAAAGAGGAGCTTATTAAAGGGAAAATGAAAAAGTCCCCTCATGGACCAAATAGAAAGTACTACCATTTGACGGATCAAGGAAAAACGGCGTTAACAGAATTTAAAACCCAATGGAACGGCCTTAAAACCCCTGTTGATCAATTATTAAAAGGTGAGGAGTGAAAATATGGATGCGTCCGTATTAATTGAGCAAAATAATCAAAAAAGAAAATTATTAAATGAAGAAAATAAAAAAGTGTATGAAGAAATGCTATTGTATGTTCGCCTGTTCTTTAATAAATCAGAACAAGAATCGGAAGAGATTTTAATGGAACTGCTAGATCATCTTCTAGACGCACAGGGAGAAGGGAAGAGTGCAAAGGAAGTCTTCGGTGATGATCCGAGGCAATATGCCAACGAAATTATTGGGGAATTACCAAAAATGATCACACCTAAAAGAGTAAAGGTGGGTCTCATGGCTATATTTTATTTTCTCGCTGTGACTACCTTCTTAAATGGAGTCGTTCATTCTATTCTATACTTTGGCTTTGGTAAAGGAGATCAAGAGAAAATCTATTACATAGGTACGTTAGCCTTGGAGGCTATCACCTCTATTATCATTGTTTTTGTAGCTATGTATGCCATCTTCGCCTATTTAAAGTGGTCATGCTTTAAAGATATTAACAAAGTGCTTGAAAGTGTTCTGTTCGGTTTTTGCTTTGGAGCCTTACCATTTGGCTTGTTTTTAACTATGTTCATCATCATGCCTGACTTTGGGATGTCAGTACAAATACCTGTTTATTGGTTAATAGGGATAAGTATTGTATTTTACGTCCTAGCGACTTATTTTAAGAAAACATCATAAACTTTTTGATAGGGAAATGCGTGTGCTTCATGCATTTCTCTCTTTTTTTCGAAACTGTGCAGGGGTCATTCCTACATACTTTTTAAAGGTTCGGTAAAAATGGGGCGTGCTATCATAGCCCATCATTTCTGCTATTACCGTAATAGTAAGAGAGGATTGCAGAAGTAATTCCTTTGATTTTAAAATTCTTTTTTTATTGATATATGCGATTGGACCCATTCCAGTAATTTGCTTGAAAATTCGACTAAAATGAGCGGGACTTACAAGTGCTTCTTTAGCTAAAGCAGGTAAAGAAAGGTTTTGTTCCAGGTTTTTTTCAATGTAAGCAAGAATGTAATTCATCCAATCATGTGGAGATGTTTTTGCATGAATGAGCTCATCCTTGTTTTTTAGCTTCATTCTAGAAAGGTGTAGTAGGATTTGATGGGTGATCAGTAGGGATGCATGAATCGACCCTAGTTTATCCTCTGTTAATTCATGATGTATTTGTAGGAGATACTGTTCAAGAATAGGCTGTTCCTTTATGGGAATCTGTATTTTGAATTCTTTTTCTTTCTTTACTTTTTCGATAAGTGATAAATAGGAAAAGGAATCATCAATAGAGATGGGATAAATCAAGCCAGAACTAAAGAAGATCACGGAAGAAGTGATTAAATTATGTTTGTCAGGTCTGGCATGGTGAAGCGTATCATTTGGAATAATGAAAATATCCCCCTTGCTCATTTCGTAGAGGGTGTTATCAATGAAAAATACGCCATTTCCATTGTGGACATAAATAATCTCATGAAAATGATGCATATGATCAGGACGTTCATTTTGAGGGGCTTTACTATTTTTATAGACAAATGAGTACGGGAATAATTCCTCTAATGGTTTCATATCTTGAAGTGAGCTCATCATTATCTCCTTTCCTTGATCAAAAAATAGTATAAAAAAAGCAAAAATGACAATAGTACTTTTCTCTAGTCTCACATACTATATAATATATAAATATTTATTCCGTATATAGAACGAAAGCGCTTTATATGATTATATCATATTATGTTATCGATAACTAAATTATGTTTTTAAATACATTAATTAAGTACTCAATCTCTATATTTAATTGTTGCCCAGGAATGTTATCGATATAATGGAATAAATATAAAAGTAAGTGAGGTTCTCGATCATGGTGACAATTTATGATATTGCCAAAAAGGCCAATGTATCTGCAATGACCGTTTCCAGAGTGATAAATAATTCTGGGAAGACAAAGGAATCCACAAGGAAAAAGGTTGAACAAGCTATTAAAGAATTGGGCTATGTACCTAACTCTGTGGCAAGGGGATTAATTTCCAAGCAAACAAAAACTTTAGGTCTTATTTTGCCGGATATCTCGAATCCATTTTTTGCAAAGCTAGCAAGAGGTGCAGAGGATAAAGCACATGAGCTTGGGTATCGAGTAATACTAAGTAATACGGATGAAGATGCATCTAAAGAGTTGAATTATATGGATATGGTATTATCCGCAAGAGTAGATGGGGTGTTAATTGCCCCAACAAGTGACCATTCCTTGGAACAAATTAATCGTCTTAGAGCACAGGATATACCTGTTGTCCTAATTGATCGGACCATTGAAGGCTTTACAGGTGATTATGTACTTGGAGACAGCTATGAAGGTAGTAGGAAGCTGATGGAGCATTTAATTGAACAAGGACATCATAACATTGCTTTCATCAATGGTCCTTCGAATATTTCAACAGCACGCGAGCGTTTAAGAGGTTATTTAGAAACATTGAGATTAAATGAATTACCAGTATACGAGCATTATATTACGGAAATAGACTTCAAGAGTATCCAAGCAGGGGATACGAAAAAAAATATCGAACAATTATTAGCTTTACCTTCTACAAAGAGACCTACGGCCATATTTGCGGCAAATAATTTTATAGCGATTAGTACGATGCGGGCATTAAAGGAATTAGGTATGAAAGTACCTGAGGATATATCTGTTGTATGCTTTGATGAAGTAGAACCAGTAGTATATTTTGATCCATTCTTTACAGTAGCATCTCAGCCTGCTCAGGAATTTGGAAGAATTGGTATTCAATTCTTAGTAGAACGATTAGATGGTAAAACGATTCAGAAAGATCGAAAAATTGTTTTATCACCAGATATTCATCTACGAAAGTCTACAAGGCCAATAAAATAATGCGATTTAAAAGGAGGTTCATTCATGGTTGATGTTAGGAAACAACTATGTCTTTATGCAAAGAAGCTAGTCTCTACAGGGCTAGTAGTAGGTGCTGGGGGAAATCTAAGCATGCGAGAAGGGGATTATATGTATATTTCTCCTAGTGGATTTGATTTGCAGGAGGTGAAGGAGGAGCAATGGGTATGTGTAAACATCTTAACAGGTGAAGTAATAAGTGATTTAAAACCATCATCCGAAATCTTAATGCATTTAGAATGTTTTCAAAGGAGACCTGATATTGATTCTGTCCTACACGCACATCCAAGCTACTCTGTAGCCATCTCCTCAGCGGGTTTGGAAATTCCTCCAATGTTCCCTGACTTCCCTGCAATGATAAGCAATATATCGTATCTAGATTATCTCATTCCGACTACTCATATTCTAGCAGATGCCGTTGCAGAGGTTATTGCTGAAACAGATGTAGTAGTAATGAGAAACCACGGAGTATTAACGGTAGGAAAATCGATGAAAGAAGCTTACTTTTTTATGCAACTAGTAGAAGAGGCGGCAAAGGTATATTACCTATCTAAAACGGTTGGTACTCCTAGGCTATTAACGGAGTCAGAATGTCAGGATTTACGCAATCTTTCTAGTGAAAAATATCGAGCGAAGCTGTTAAAAAGCTCTGAAAAATAGCTTGCGAGAGGAGGGAGATAGGTGAAAAAAGTATGGGCGTTTGATATTGGAGCATCCAATGGTAGATTGATGCTTTGTCAATATGACGGAGAACAACTTATACTAGATGAAATATATCGATTTGCTAACCACCCTGTTTCATTGACCAATCATTATTATTGGGATATTTTACATATTTACAATGAGATGAAAAAAGCAATGCAGGCTAGTCTGCAAGCTGGACATGAGGTAGAGAGCTTAGGTATAGATACATGGGGTGTGGATTTTGGCTTATTATCTGCAACAGGAGAACTTTTAGCAAATCCCTATTGTTATCGCGATCCACAAAATAAATTCGGAATGGAAAAGTTTCATGAATGGATGTCAGAGGAAGAGCTCTTTACTTTGACAGGTGTAGAATCTGCACCAATAAATAGTTTATATCAATTATTTACGATAAAAGAACAATCCCCAGGCTTATTAGAACAGGCTGATACATTACTTCTTACTCCCAATCTACTTACCTATTTTTTTACAGGAACAAAAGCCAGTGAATTCACGATAAGCTCGACTACGCAGCTATTAGATATCCACCAAGAAGATTGGTCTAAACAGCTTATTAGCATGCTGGGAGTAAAAGATAACCTTTTTGCTAAAATTGTACCATCTTTAACCATCGCAGGATCTACATTACCTGATATAAATAGGGAACTACAAATGGACCCAGTACAGGTTATTCATGTCGCAGGGCATGATACGGCAAGTGCGCTAGCAGCATTGCCCATAGAGGATGATTATTCTGTTTTCATGAGCTGTGGTACATGGAGTTTAATTGGGATTCCTGTAAAAAAAGCATTAACCACACCAAACGCACGAAGGTGGGGTTTTACCAATGAAGGAACAATGGATGGCACTTACCGTTTGTTAAAAAACAATATGGGGATGTGGCTATTGCAGCAATCTCGTCTAATATGGGAGAGAGATGGGATCAGGACAAATTATATGGAAGAAAATCAATTATTTCAGCAAGCAACCCCATTTCGATCATTGATTGATCCGGATGATCCCCGTTTTTTTAATCCTGAGAATATGTTAGTAGAGCTTCGAGCATATTGTCGGGAAACTGAGCAACCAATTCCTCAATCAAGAGGGGAAATCATTCGCTGTATCATCGATAGTTTGGTAATGAAGTACAAACTAGTAATTGATCAGCTAGAAACACTTGTTGAACGAAAAATAAAGCGCATTCATATAGGGGGAGGGGTGACAAAGAATCAGCAATTATGTCAAACCATTGCAGATGCGACGGATAGGGAAATCATTGCAGGTCCAATAGAAGCAAGTGCAGTAGGAAACGCACTTGGGCAATTGATTGCACTTGGGGAAATAAGAGATGGGAAGGAAGCAAAATCGATTGTAAAAAAATCCTTTCCCATTAATAGCTACTTACCGAATCACGATCAGTATTGGCAGAATGCTTATACCCAGTTCAAAGAATTAATAGAATAAAAAGGTTTACTATAGGAAACATCGATAAGCTGACACTTAAAGGAGGAAGACAGATGTCAAATAAAAGATTAATAGGAAGCATGCCGAAAATTGGAATCAGACCAACGATTGATGGTAGGCGTAAGGGTGTACGCGAATCTTTAGAAGAAAAAACGATGAATATGGCAAAAGCTGTAGCTCAATTTTTGTCAGAAAATTTACGATATAACAATGGCGATTCCGTGGAATGTGTAATTGCAGATACTTGTATTGGCGGAGTGAAGGAAGCAGCGGAAGCGAAGGAGAAATTTGAAAAGGAATCAGTGGGTTTGACTATAACCGTTACCCCGTGCTGGTGCTATGGCTCAGAGACGATGGATATGAATCCTCGTCGACCTAATGCTGTCTGGGGGTTTAATGGTACGGAAAGACCAGGAGCGGTGTACTTAGCCGCAGTACTAGCAGCACATAATCAGAAGGGGATTCCTGCTTTTGGTATTTATGGGCGCGATGTGCAGGATATCGAGGATCACTCCATTCCAGCAGATGTTCAAGAGAAGCTGCTCCGCTTTGCAAAGGCGGGGCTTACGGTAGCGATGCTCAAGGATACCTCTTACTTATCCATGGGCTCTGTCTCAATGGGGATTGCGGGCAGTATGGTCAATGAAGAATTATTCCAGGATTATCTTGGAATGAGAAATGAATATATTGATATGTCAGAATTTACTAGACGCATAGAAGAAAAGATTTATGATGAGCAAGAATTCGAGAAGGCATATAAATGGGTGAAAGAAAAATGTGTGATTGGCTCTGATATTAATTCAGCTGAAAATCAACGGACAGAGGAACAAAAGGAAGAAGATCTACAGATGAACATTAAGATGACAATTATTACAAAGGATCTAATGGAAGGTAACCCAAGACTAGCTGAGTTAGGATATGAGGAAGAAGCGATGGGTAGAAATGCCATTGCATCAGGTTTTCAAGGGCAAAGACAATGGACCGATCATTTTCCAAATGGGGATTTCATGGAGGCAATTTTGAATTCCTCCTTTGATTGGAATGGAATTCGAGCACCATATATTGTGGCAACAGAAAATGATGCCTTAAATGCAATTACGATGTTATTCGGACACCTATTAACAAATACAGCACAGGTCTTTGCAGATGTTCGAACATATTGGAGTCCTGATGCAATAAAGCGAGTTACTGGATATGAAGTAAATGGCCAAGCGGAGAATGGCGTCATTCATCTTCTTAATTCAGGTGCAGCTGCATTAGACGGTACTGGTGAACAATCATTGGATGGGAAGCCTGTGATGAAGCCGTTTTGGGATATTACTGCTGAGGAGGTAGAGAAATGCTTGAATGCCACCAAATGGCGCCCAGCTAATACCGAATACTTTCGTGGAGGTGGCTTCTCCAGTAATTTCTTAACTAAAGGTGGGATGCCTGTCACAATCGCCAGAGTGAATCTATTGAAAGGCTTAGGACCAGTACTGCAACTAGCGGAAGGATACACGGTTGATCTTCCTGAAAAGGTACATGAGAAACTAAATGATCGTACAGATCCAACATGGCCTACCACTTGGTTTGTTCCTAACTTAACGGGAGATGGTGCCTTTCGAGATGTCTATACTGTCATGAATAATTGGGGAGCCAATCATTGTGCGATGAGTTATGGACATATTGGTGCAGATCTCCTAACATTAGCAGCAATGCTCAGAATTCCAGTGAATATGCATAATGTTTCGGAGGAAAATATTTTCCGTCCAAGTGCTTGGAATATGTTCGGAACAAAGGATATAGAAGGAGCAGATTACCGAGCATGTGCGACATACGGACCGTTATATAGTTAGACATTAGAAAGTACTCTTTATGGGTACTTTCTGGTTTTTTAAATATCAAAAAAGAGTATAAAAAGAGCAATAAATGCCATTTTTATTTCATATTATTGCTGGTAAGATAAAAGAAAATCAATGAGGGGGATAGATGATGGAATACATTGTGTGTGAACAGCCAGGAAAGCTAAGAAAAATGGTCAAACGACCACCTGAGAAGGCAGAAGGTACTGCGATTATTGATATTAAGCGTATTGGCGTTTGTGGAACAGATATTCATGCTTTTAAAGGGAATCAGCCATTCTTTAAATATCCACGAGTATTAGGCCATGAGCTTGCAGGAACAGTAAGCTGGATAGATGATACCTCGTCAGCTATAAAAAGAGGAGATCAAGTTGCGGTGATACCATATCTGGAATGTGGAAACTGTATAGCGTGTAGAAATGGTAAGACGAATTGTTGTATTGATATGAACGTGTTAGGAGTGCATAGAGATGGAGGAATGTGTGAGCAGCTATCTGTTCCCATTGATCATCTAGTCTTAACAAATGAGCTAACCTTAGATGAAACTGCCGTCATCGAACCTATTAGTATTGGTGCACATGCCGTTAGGCGTTCGGAGCTTAGACAAGGGGAGACAGTACTTGTAATTGGCGCTGGTCCCATTGGTTTAGGCGTGATGGCGATTGCCAATCAAAAAGGAGCAAAAGTGATCGCAATGGATATTGATGAAAAAAGGTTAAAGTTTTGTCGGGAATGGGCCCAGATTAAACACACTGTCAATGGTTCGAAGGCGCCGATCGATAAACTCTTGGAGATAACAAATGGTGAATTGCCAACAGTTGTTTTTGATGCAACAGGTAATCCAACCTCCATGAATACAGCTTTTCAATATGTTTCTCATGGTGGGAAATTAGTCTATGTTGGATTAGTTAAGGAGGATATAACGTTTTTTGATCCAGACTTTCATGCAAAGGAGCTTACGCTTTTTGCTAGTAGAAATGCTACAAGAGAGGATTTTCAATTTGTTAAGGAGATGATACTTTCCAAAAAAGTCAACGTGAAAGATTATATAACAGATAAAGTTCCATTCGAGAGTACGGTTAGTAATTTTCAGGATTGGCTACAACCCCAATCGGATACGATTAAAACAATGATTGTACGAAAATAGGAGGTGACTCAATTGTTAAAAGGAATTCCATCCATTATATCACCAAATTTATTGAAAATATTAATGGAGATGGGGCATGGCGATGAGATAGTTCTGGCAGATGGTAATTTCCCTTCCGCAAGTCTATGTGAAAGGGTTGTTCGTTATGATGGAAATGGGATAGCAGAAATTCTGGAGGCCATATTGCAGCTATTTCCGTTAGATAGCTATACATCCTATCCGATTAAACTTATGCAAGTTGTACCTGGTGACGATGTGGAAACCCCTATTTGGGATGAATATCGTAGAATGGTGAGGAAGAATACTTCCTTGGATGGTGGTTTTGAGGAATTAGAAAGATTTGCTTTTTATGAGAGAGCGAAAAATGCCTATGCCATTATTGCTACCGGAGAGCAAGCATTATATGCAAATATTATTTTGAAAAAAGGTGTTGTTACAATTAGCTGAAGGAGGAGTGTCCAATGCGTATTGATGCACATCAGCATTATTGGAAAATCAGCCGAAATGATTATGGGTGGATTACACCAGAAATTCCGATTTTGTATCGGGATTTTTTTGAAGAAAATCTCATTCCTCACTTAAAGAAAAATCAGATCGATAAAACGATTGTCGTACAGGCAGCCCCCACCATTGAAGAGACAGAGTTTATTCTTACCCAAAGTGAAAAATCAAGCATCATCGCAGGAGTGGTTGGCTGGATCGATGTAGAGAATCCAGCATATAAAAAACAGTTAGCGCAATTTCTGAAGCATCCGAAATTTATTGGAATACGGATAATGATTCAAGATATGCCTGATGAAAATGTCATCTTAAGGACGAAGTATATAGAAGCTTTTGAATTTTTTGCTGAAATCGATTTGCCAGTTGATTTGTTAGTCCATTCTAGTCAGTTGTCAGCCGTTACCAAACTTATCGAGCAAGTTCCATTAAGAGGAGTAATCGATCATATGGCAAAACCAAATATCGCAGCAGGAGTGCTTGAACCATGGAAAAGTTATATGACGCAAATTGCGAAGCATCCGAATATTTATTGTAAGCTATCTGGAATGGTGACAGAAGCGGAGCATGGCAATTGGAAACTCGATGACTTTCTTCCGTTTGTGGATCATGTGGTTGATATGTTTGGGATTCATCGTATTTTATATGGAAGTGATTGGCCAGTTTGTTTACTATCGGCAAGCTATGATGAAGTTTTTCAGCTTTTAAAGAAAGCGTTATCAAACAAAGTCACAGAGGAAGAAGAAGATTGCATTTTTGGAAGAAATGCTATCGACTTTTATAAGTTAAACGTATAGGGAGGGAGTTTCTTGAAATATCGTAAATTAGGGAAAACAGGGCTGGATGTCTCTGTACTGAGTTATGGCGCATCTTCGTTAGGCTCTGTTTTCAGAGAGATTAATCAACAGGAGGGGATTCGAACCGTTCATTATGCCTTGGATAAAGGTATTAATTATATCGATGTTTCCCCGTATTATGGCTTGACCAAAGCAGAGAGGGTATTAGGTAAGGCTTTGAAAGGAATTCCAAGAGATCGTTATATTCTTTCGACGAAGGCAGGTCGTTATGGAGAAGATTCCTTCGATTTTTCCAAGAAAAGAATTATAACAAGTGCCGAAGAAAGCTTAAAAAGATTGCAAACAGACTATATCGATATTCTTTTGTTACACGATATTGAATTTGGTTCTTACAATGAGGTGATCGAAGAAGGGATTCCCGCATTATATCAATTAAAAGAGCAAGGGAAAATTCGCTATGCTGGTGTTTCAGGATTACCTTTAAGCGTATTTGAAAGGGTATTACAGAAAGCAGAAATAGATGTAATTTTATCCTATTGTCACTATTCCTTAAACGATACGTCACTTTTACACATTGTTCCATTACTTGAACAAAAAAATGTTGGTATCATCAATGCTTCGCCTATCTCTATGGGGTTATTAAATAATCGGCCAGTAGCGGATTGGCATCCTGCTGATAAAGAAATGATTTCTGTTTGTAAAGAAGCGGCAGCCTACTGTGAAGAAAAGGGCGAGAATCTAGCAAAGCTAGCGATTCAATTTTCTGTCCAAAATAACCGAATCCCTACAACGCTTGTTAGTACAGCGAGTGAAAGAAATATAGCGAAAAACATAGAATGGATAGACGAACCGATCAATCAAGAACTATTAGAACAAGTATTAAAGATACTAAAACCAATTCAGAACAGAAGCTGGCCAAGTGGGAGAGAAGAGTGGAGACAATAAAAGGAGGAAAATAAAATGAAAGCATATGTTGATAGACAAGCCTATCTTCAACAAATAGACAAAGTGATTGAGCATGGGAAATATAAAGACAATTGGGATTCTTTATCTCAATATAAGC
Source organism: Gracilibacillus dipsosauri (assembly GCF_003176895.1). Lineage (GTDB taxonomy): Bacteria > Bacillota > Bacilli > Bacillales > Amphibacillaceae > Gracilibacillus > Gracilibacillus dipsosauri. The sequence continues at coordinate 7,571 of NZ_QGTD01000001.1, read as the reverse complement.
TTGCTGATTGGTATAGGGAGGCGAAGTTTGGAATTTTTATTCACTGGGGAGTGTATTCTGTACCAGCCTTTGAAAATGAATGGTATTCGAGAAATATGTATATTCAAGGATCGAAGGCATATGAACATCATGTAAAAACATATGGCCAGCATAAGGATTTTGGTTATAAGGATTTTATTCCACTATTTAAGGCAGAGAAATTTGATCCAGCTGAATGGGCGCAGCTGTTTCAAGAATCGGGGGCACGTTATGTAATGCCTGTGGCAGAACATCATGATGGGTTCCAAATGTACAGGAGCGACATTTCTAAATTTAATGCATATGAAATGGGACCACAACGAGATATACTCGGAGAATTAAAGCTGGAGTTAGCCAAGCGTAGTATTCCAATATGTGCTTCCTCTCATCGTATAGAGCACTGGTTTTTTATGGGTCATGGGAAGGAATTTGATAGTGATATAAAAGAGCCACTAGTAAGAGGAGATTTCTATTGGGCAGCAATGCCTGAGCCTGATCATCATGATTTATATTCTCCAGCACCATCAGAGGAGTTTTTAGAGGATTGGCTATTAAGGACCTGTGAAATCGTTGATCGCTATCAGCCGAAAATCGTTTACTTTGATTGGTGGATTCAGCATAGCTCCGTTAAGCCCTATTTAAAGAAGTTTGCAGCTTATTATTATAATCGTGCAGAGGAGTGGGGCATAGAAGTTGCCATTAATTATAAGCATGATGCTTTCATGTTTGGTACGGCAGTAGTGGACATCGAAAGAGGACAATTTGCTGAACAAAAACCTTATTTTTGGCAGACAGATACAGCTGTCGCAAAAAATTCATGGTGTTATACCGAAAATAATGAATATAAAACAGCCAATGAGCTTATTTGTGATTTAGTGGATATTGTAAGCAAAAATGGGACAATGCTATTAAACATTGGGCCAAAAGCAGATGGCACGATCCCAAACGAAGATAAAAATATTTTACTCGAAATAGGAGATTGGCTTCATACAAATGGGGAAGCCATTTATGGGAGTAAGGTATGGCGAAAAGCGGGAGAAGGACCAACGACTATTGAAGAAGGACAGTTTACCGATAGTAAATCTAAGAGCTTCACACCAGAGGATATTCGTTTCACAGTAAAAGGTTCTTTTTTATATGCAACGGTTTTGAACTATCCAGAGGACGGAAAAGTAAACATTACGGCACTAGCTGAACAGGATGCTTCAAAGCTACCACATTTCCACGGAATTATTCAGAGCATAACAATATTAGGATTTGATGAGATACCAAAGTGGGAGCGATCGTCACATGGCCTTAAGATCAAGACTACATCTGTTCAAAGCAGAAAGCCGGTTGTCTTTAAAATCCAAATAGACTGATAACAAAGCCGAAATGTAAAAATTTCGGCTTTATCTATTAATGACTGGGGAGGGAGTTATCATGAATTTAGCAGAATTTTCTAAGGTTTTTAGACGATTTTTGCTATCCTATCTTATTATTCTTTTTATTCCTTTGTTCGCAGGCTTGATTTCTTACCATGTTTCCTTAAAAACAGCGGAAAAGTACTCAATTATGAATAGCACCCAAGTTCTTCATGAAGGAAAAACCATTTTGGAGCAAAGGTTAGATGAAATAAACCGATTTGCGAATCAGCTTGCTACAAATAGTGATGTCAACACATTATTAAATAAAAATATTACCGAAAAGAATAAAATTGTCTCTAGCATGAAGCAGCTGTCTACAGATATTTCTCCTTTCGCCTCCACCAATGATTTTCTTGAAGATTTCTATATCTATTTTCGTCGAATGGACATTGTAATGGTACCGGGATCTGTTTATTACCGACCCTACCATTTTTATCAGGAGTATCATTATACTGATTTCACATTTTCTGAATGGAAGACTGAAGTTTTATCCCATCACCAAGGAATGCTACCTAGAAAAGCGTTTGTCATGGATGAGAGGAATACCAATGTGATTACTTATATACGACCATTACCAATGAATAGCTATTCAAAATCAATGGGTTCGATTGTCGTTCCAATTGAAAGTAGTAAAATAAATAACCTGTTAATGGGGATTTCTACACAATTTAATGGGTGGGTATATATAATGGACGAAAATAATGGCCATATTGTAACAACAAATGGCATTGACGAATCAGAGATTTCACCAATTCACTCTAGGGTATCAATGAACGATAATCGCCTCTATTTAGAAGATGGGACACTCCTCATCACGGCTCATTCCGATAAGTACAACTGGACATATGTGGCGGGCATCCCTAGTAAGACGTTAGTTAGACAGGCTGCACCGATAAAATATATTACTTGGCTAGTTACGATAGGTACACTTGTAATTGGATTGATCATTTGTTTTTTATTTGCCTACAGACATAGCCGACCAATTACAGGGATGATGAAAACACTAAAGGAATATACAGGGACAGAATCCAGAAATGACTATGATTTTTTACATGGTAATATATCTAAATTAATTGCCACAAATGTAGATCTACACAGTCAGCTTGCGGAGCAAAAGCCATTATTAAAAGATGCCTTTCTTAAGCAGCTACTAGCTGGGGAACTGACGGAGAAAAATCAGAACTTACAGGAATTCGCTGCACTAGCAGATTTGCCGATCATCGGAAATAAAGGTTTTGTCTCTATTTTAAAGGTGGCAGGCTATGAAGAGATGTCCAGTAGTGAAATTTACGAAGAATTACATGCTATTCGCTTAGTTATCCAAAAAGAGTCCTTGAAGCTGTGCCAAAAATTTTACGTAACGAATTTAGATTCAGATAAAATGGTTTACATTTTCTTAGATGATCAAAAAGATACCGATGTTTTTGCTAGAGATATTGAACAAATGTTTCTATCCCTAAAAAAGCAATTTCAGCATCAATATCGTATATCCTTAAAGGTTGGGTTTGGGCAGCCGTTTCAATCATTGCTTGATATAAGTCGTTCCTATAATGAGGCGGTGCAAGCACTCGACTATATTACTATTTCGACAAATGACTATCACTTATTCTGGTATAACGAGATGATCAAGGAAACGGTATTATTTTATTATCCATTAGACTATGAGTTTCGACTTTTAAAAAATTTAAAAGAAGGAAATGCAGAAGAAGCCAAAAAAATATTACAGGAGATTTATGAAGAAAATATAAACAATCGATGCTTACCAAAGGATATGTTAGAACAAGTGATGTATGAAATCAAGGGAACACTGTTTAAGGCTTTTGATCAGTATAGTTCGAAAAAAGAAGAATTAGAAAAGGTGTGGAAAAATATTTGGGATATCCAAGTAGATGAAGAAAGTATCGAATCACTTAAGAACAAATTTGATCAGGCCATTGAATGTTATTGCCAAATGATTGCAGATCAACGGAAGGAATCCAATCATACGATGATTCATTCGATAAAGACATTTTTACATGAGCATTATCAGAGCCCTGACTTAACCATCTATGGAATCGCAGAACACTTTAATCGACCGGAAAAGTTCATCTCACATATTTTCAAGGAAGAGACGGGAGAATATCTGTACGAATACCTTGAAAAAATTCGCATGAATGAAGCAATGAATCTATTGGCTAATTCGAAAAAAACGATTAATGATATAGCGAAAGAGGTGGGCTATAATAGTGCTCATTCTTTTCGAAGGGCCTTTAAACGTATCAATAAAGTGACTCCGAATCAATTTCGAAAGACATTACAAGACTAATACGCCAAGGTTTTCTAATATGTACCTTTTGATTTGAATGGTACCTTTTCTATATTTCATTAAATTCTAAATTTGTACGCTATAAATAGAATTGTCTGTATTCTCTTCAGCCAGAACATGATAATTTATTTGTAAGCGCTTACCAATGAGGTGCTATTATTCGAACAGAAGGGAGGATGAAGATTGAAACAAGCGATGGAGATAGGTCATGGTTATGACGGTTTGAAAAAAAAGAAAACCTCTCAATTACATTTGGCCAAAAGAAGTTTTCGCAAGCATTGGCAGTTATATCTATTAATGATCCCACCTATTCTTTATTTTGTCATCTTTAAATATGTACCAATGGTGGGGGCGGTGATCGCCTTTAAGGATTATAACGTTGTAGAGGGAATATTCGGAAGTCCGTGGGTAGGCTTCAAGCATTTTGAAGCTTTTTTCCAAAATCCTGTGGCATGGGATCTGATTAAAAATACTCTGCTATTAAGCTTGTATCATTTAGCAGTTACCTTCCCATTGCCGATTATTTTGGCACTTGCCTTAAATGAAATAAAAGATGGGCTATTTAAACGTTCTGTTCAGATGTTTACCTATGCACCCTATTTTATTTCTACTGTTGTCATTGTTTCGATGATTATCCTAATGTTGTCGCCTAGAACAGGGATCATTAACTCGTTTGTGGAGTTTTTTGGCTTTGAGCCAATTAATTTCTTAGGAAATGCAGAAATGTTTCGTTCTGTTTTTGTTTGGTCTGATGCATGGCAGCTAACAGGCTATTCTGCCATTATCTATTTGGCGGCACTTGCAGGGGTAGATAAGCAACAATACGAAGCGGCGAAAATGGATGGTGCATCTAGGCTACAAAAAATTTGGAACGTAGACATACCTGGGATTATGCCAGCAATTGTTATTATTCTCATCCTAAGTGTAGGTAATTTGATGGCAATTGGATTTGAAAAAGTATATTTGCTTCAAAATCCTTTGAACCTGAGTACTTCAGAAATTTTACAAACATATGTTTACAAAATGGGAATTATTAATGCCAATTTCAGCTTCAGTACAGCTGTAGGTTTATTTAATTCTGTTGTCAATCTCGTACTATTAATCATCGTTAATGCCTTGGCGAAGAAGGTTTCAGGTGACGGTTTGTGGTAAGAAAGGGGTAGTTCAAGTGAGCAGTAAAATATGGATAAAGGAATCCTTTGGTGATCGCCTATTTCTTGGAGCTATTTATGTGTTCCTCTGTTGCATAATGATCGTTGTTTTATATCCGCTTATTTATATAATTAGTGCTTCTATTAGTAGTCCAGAAGCTGTGACTTCAGGGAGGGTGTGGCTATGGCCTGTTGATTTTTCCTTACAAGGGTATATAGAGGTATTAACGAATTCGGATGTGATCAGAGGGTTTCGTAACTCCATTTTATACACAATTGGCTATACGATTATTTCGGTTGTTTTAACCGTTGTATTTGCCTATCCACTCTCGAGAAAATCGTTTTATGGGCGAACATTTTTCATGTTTTTTATCTTATTTACTATGCTTTTTTATGGAGGATTGATACCTGAGTATTTAGTGGTTCAAAAGCTAGGGATGCTCGATACACCTTGGGCAATTCTCCTTCCGAAGGCAATGGCGGTATGGCAGGTAATTATTGCAAGAACCTTTTTTCAATCCAGTGTACCAGATGAACTGGTGGAAGCAAGTGAGATGGATGGTTGTAGTAGTTTGAAATTTCTTTGGTATGTTGTTCTGCCTTTGTCAAAGCCAATTATTGCTGTTCTAGCATTGATGTACGCGGTTTTTCAATGGAATAGTTATTTTGATGCGATGATTTTCTTAAAGTCAGAGGAATTGTTTCCACTTCAGCTAGAGCTTCGTGAATTATTGATTGTGCAAAGTGACTCTGGAGCTAATATGGATATTGCTGAACAGCAGAGGAGAGAACAATTAGCTAACCTGATGAGATATTCTTTAATAGTGATTTCTAGCTTGCCTGTACTAATGATCTACCCATTTGCACAAAAATATTTTGTAAAAGGGATGCTCATTGGTTCAGTGAAGGGATAATTTTTATTACAGCTAATCATGATGAGGGGGAAAAAAATGAAAAAGCTGATGGTTTTGCTTATTTCTTTTAGCATGGTAATCGTATTAACTGCGTGTAATTCGGATAAAGAAACATCAGAGGAGCAAACCGATTCGAATGGGAAAACGAAAATGACAGTGTTTATGCCAGAAAGTGATACAGTAGATTTGGAAACCAATTCCTTTACAAAATTTGCAGAAGAGGAATTTGGAATTAATTTTCAATTTGAAACAACCTCCATGGATGGAGCAGCAGCCAAAGAGCGCCGGCAAATTTCTTTAGCAAGTGGAGATTACCCTGATGTGTACTTCCTTACTGAATGGGTGGATCAGTTTAAAGCAAATGATCTTTTGAAATATGGAAAACAGGGAGTGTTAATACCATTAAACGACTTGATTGAAGAACATGCACCAAATCTTCAGAAGGTACTAGAGGAACATGAGGAGTTTCGAAAAATCACGGTGGCTCCAGATGGGAATATATACGGAATTCCACAATTAGAAGAATGCTTTCATTGCACATGGCCGAACAAAATGTGGATTAATACGGATTGGTTAGAGAAACTGGATTTGTCTATACCTGAAACACATGAAGAGTTTAAAAATGTGTTAACGGCATTTAACGAACAAGACCCCAATGGAAATGGAAAATCAGATGAAATACCTTTAAGTGGATCGATTGCTTTACCACAACATTCCATTATCCCTTTTTTAATGAATGGATTTATATATGACGATGTGGATTCGAAGCTAATGGTTCAGGATGGGAAAGTAGAATTCGTAGCGAATAAAGTGGAGTGGAAGGAGGGATTAACATATATACGATCATTATATGAGGAAGGATTGATTGATCCAGGAGCATTTACTCAAAATCAAGATGCTTATTTACAATTAGGAAATAATACAGAAATGTTACTTGGTGCAGCAACATCCATCCACCCATGGGAGTTTACGAATAACGAGAATCAATATGCCTATGATCCTTTAACACCATTAAAAGGCCCACATGGACAGTATGCTTCCTATTACTATCCAGTAGTACAAGGAGCTACTTTTGCTATTACAAATAAAGCAAGTGAAGAGGCACAAATTAAAGCGATAAAACTATTAGATTATATGTTTACAGAGGAAGGATCTACTCGGGCCCATTTTGGTGTTGAAGGAGAGGATTGGATCAAGCCTGAAGAAGGTGATGTCGCGATTAATGAAGAGGTTGAACCAAATTTAAAGCAATTGCATTCAGATGAACCAACAAATAATGCTTGGGGAGCTAGTGCTCAATATTACCAAACAAGAGAATATAGAGATGGATGGGTGCAGGCGGAGGATATTTATACAGACGAAGGTTTTGAGCGGCGCTTGCAGGAGGCGACCTATCTTTATGAAGGAAAGGAACCAGATGAATTATTCCCTTTCTGGGCGATATGGTATCCTGAAAATGTTCAGGATGAGTTAGCGACATTAGAAACAAATATTCTCGATAATGTCGAGCAGAGCTCTGTTCAGTTTATTACCGGTGAATTGAGCATTGAGGATGATTGGGATGATTATGTCGCAGGCCTTGAATCACTTGGTGTAGGAAGATATGTTGAAATTAATCAAGAGGCCTATAATCAATATTTAGAAGCAAACTGAGATTTGTTTAGTGAAGTTAATCAATGAAAAAAGGTTTCCTATTAACCATTGATATGCTCCCCCTAAAGTAGACACTTAAAAAAGTAAAACTACTTTAGGGGGATTTTTATGCGTTTAAATAGTA
>NZ_QGTD01000021.1 GCF_003176895.1 Gracilibacillus dipsosauri | reverse complement strand
GGACAGGCGGTAGCTTTGATATGTACGTTATCTCTTGGATAAAGAACATTTTGGACAGGCGGTAGCTTGATATGTACGTTATCTCTTGGATAAAGAACATTTTGGACAGGCGGTAGCTTAAAATGTACGTTATCTCTTGGATAAAGAACATTTTGGACAGGCGGTAGCTTTGATATGTACGTTATCTCTTGGATAAAGAACATTTTGGACAGGCGGTAGCTTGATATGTACGTTATCTCTTGGATAAAGAACATTTTGGACAGGCGGTAGCTTAAAATGTACGTTATCTCTTGGATAAAGAACATTTTGGACAGGCGGTAGCTTAAAATGTACGTTATCTCTTGGATACAGGCGGTAGCTTATGGGAGAGAATACAAATGTCGTCACTGCATAAACCATGAAGCATCTTCTTTTCCAATGCTTCATGGTTATTCGCAAAGCTAACTATTTTTCGCTAGCTTAGCAATCTCCCTATTGATAGCTATATCCATTTCATCAATTACCGAAAAATCAACGGCATCCATATACATAGCTTCTAATTGATCATTCAAAGACTTTGCCTTTTTCAAATGAGCAATACCATCCTTCATCCTTTGCTTATAGCTTTTTGTATAGTATATAATATCAGATTCATACTTTTCATCTGTACCAGGGGTGATGGTTAGCTTGTATAAATCAACAATTTCATCTCCCTTTCTCTCAGGAAAATATTCATGCGGATCCGTACTATCAAATAAACATACACTAAGCTCCCGAATCACTACCATATCAACACTTTTTGGGTCAAAGCCACAGTGATAAACTTCTATATCGAATCCACGTTCTTTACTTGTTGAGACTACTTTCTTTAAAAGTGTTGATTTTCCACTTCCAGCACGTCCTTTAATAAAATAACGCTTTGTCAATCCATCGGTAATTGATGGAATAAAATCCACAACACCTGCAGGGGTAGAGGCACCGAAGAAACGATGGCGAATAATTGCATTTTCGTTGTTACTCTTTTTATCAAGTAAAATTTCTTGAATTAATTCGTCTGTTACTTGATTGGCCTTATTAAAATCCATTTCCTTAATATATATATCCTCTAAGTAATCATGAATGTGTAGACCATCTGCAAAGCAATCATATGCTGCTTGAAATGTCTCTGAAATTTTTGCATGTAATTCCTGCCATTCGGTATGCATAGCTTTTAACTTTGCTTTATCTAAAGCTGCTTCAAAATCCACATAGTGAACCTCTGAAATAGGTGAAGTAGATGTATCAAAAATCCCAAATTGAAGTGCTGGAATAATAAGGCCAGCTAACGAATCATTATCAGATGAACTATGAATTCTCTCTGTATAATATCCTTGTTCTGTCCATGTATCAGCTAACTTTTTTATCATCGAGGATTTTAAAGTATGAGGACCACCCTTTAAAAGATAAATATTTTCTAATCCTTGCATATTTGATTCAAACAAATTATAGAATCCTTTTGCCGTATTCCCACTTGCATAATAATGCATCCCTTTCCCAGACAAAAATCATCACCTCTTTGAAAAAAGATTTACACATTAGCCTATGCAAATGTTTCAATTTCTGATACCACGTATTCATCTTAGTATTTCTCAACTAAAAAATCCCCAAAAGATCACAGCCTTTTGAGGATTTGACTACTTATTTATCTGCTGGAAACACGAGCCCTATATCTTCACGTGCTTGATCTAATACTTTCATTGTTTCTAAGGATAATTCCCAGGTGTTTGTACTATTTTCGATTTCGCCTTTTTGTACAGATTGAATAAAGGATAAGGCTTCATAATACATAGAATTCTCAACTTGATCCGTAGTTAGCTTTTCCTCTGTGCCGTCATGATAAACAATTTTCACATCTCGCATATCAGAAAATTTTCCGATAACAATCGAGCCTTTTTCTCCTTGTATCTCAGATGGTAATTTCGAGTTTGTAATCTTCGAAAACATGGCTACACCATTTAAAGTAGGATAATCCACTGTAACAGTACCTTCCCCATCTACTCCTGAATCTAGCATATAACCAGTTGCTTTCACTCTTTCTGGTGCTCCAAATAAAGCTACCATAGGGTATAGACAGTACACTCCGATATCCATTAAGGAGCCATTTGATAATTCTGGTTTGAAAGCATTTAAGACAATACCTTCTTTGTATTTATCATATCTGGAAGAATACTGACAAAAATTCGCTACATAGCGACGGACTGGCCCTATTTTATCCAGACTCTTTTTTACAAGATCGAAGTTTGGAAGGTGTGTCGTTTTCATTGCTTCCATTAAAGTAACATTGTTAGCCTTCGCTGTTTCTATCATCGATTCTACTTCGCGCTGGTTGGAGGCAAACGGCTTTTCCACTATTACGTGCTTTCCAGCCTTCATACAGGTCATGGCATGCTCAGCATGAAAAGCAGTCGGGCTTGCAATATATACAGCATCTATTACATCACTTTCTGCAAATACGGATAAATCTGTATAGGTTGATGTCACACCATATTTATTTGCAAATTCTTTTGCATTTTCTTCTGTTCTTGAATAAACAGCTGTAAGCTGAAAATCCTTTATTTTCTGCGCCCCATCAATAAATCGATCTGTGATCCAATTAGTTCCGATTACACCAAAACGAACCATTACTATCCTCTCCTTTTTCACACATGAAAAAGAGTCCCCCAAAAAGAGAGGCACCCTCTTTATTCTTTTTCTTTTAAACGATCGAGTACGATACGATAACCGTCATTCCCATAGGCTAGACATCTTTTCACCCGGGAAATAGTTGTCGTTGATGCACTAGATTCCTTTGCAATAGCTGTATAAGTACTACCTTCGTCTAACATCTTCGCAACTTGTAAGCGCTGTGCTAATGATTGAATCTCATTCATTGTTGCAATGTCATCAAAAAATCGATAGCATTCTTCTCGATCCTTTAATGTCAATATGGCATCAAATAACTGATCTAGTTGTTCGCCACGCAATTTATCGATTTGCATGGAATAATCTCTCCTTTTATTCCATCTTATTCACTCGTTACCTCTACTCCATCAATGCCTGGGGATGTTGGAATAACATTAATCCATGTTTTCCCTGGAACTAGTGGAACAGGTTTTCCATTCTTCGTTGGGATTATTCTATCATCAATTCGCTCCCATTGCACGTGTTGTACTTTACCCTTTTGGAGCAATAAAGCGTCCCCTCCAGATTGTAAGTCAATTTCACGTCTTCCTGCATTATCGACAACCTCATGTGCCGTTTCTAAAATAAAGACATTATCTATTTCTACTTCTTCGCCAGTAGCCTTTTCAGTCGTCTCTGTTCCACCATCGTAACGAATATATTTTTCATTGGTAGATTCATAGATATATTGAATAGGATTTCCGATATAATCAAACTGGACATTTGTTGCCGGGTCACCTTCTACAACTTCCTCTGTACTTAAAAAGGAAAACGGTGAGTAGCTTCCTTCTATTTCGTATCCCTTTTCTTCCGCTTCCTCATACACACTGTCAATTAACACATAAGAATTATGTGGTGCTACACGATCACTAGAACGTTCGAATAAAACTTTATCATTATCATAGTAGCTACCATTTAAATGATCGGCTGCTCCATTTTGAAGCATTTGTTCAATAAAGTCAGCCGCTCCGTGGTAAATATAAAGCGCACCATAATCATTAGCAAGATTAAAATAATACGGTCGCGCACTTCTGACAGGTCCTACTTTTTCTGGGAGATTACTATGAAACAAGGCCATAAATCTCGTAATATTACCCTCAGCTAATATTTCAAAAACAATATCTGCCTGTGATAACCCCGTTTGTGGTCTTGCCTTCGGATGATTGTTTATCATAATAGCTAGCATTCGATTCGGCGGTTCGCTCTCTAACTCTAGCCCAGTGAGTGGTGCAATGATTGGTTCCGTCTCCTCGACTGGCTCTTCCACGGGTGCTTCTTGTTCTGGTTCCTTTGGATTGGATGTCTCTTTTTCATTAGTTGAGCAAGCCATTAACAATAAAGAAAAAACAAGAATAAGCATAATTTTCCATTTCATAATATAATCCGCCTTCCCTCAAGATTCTTTGAATAGAAAATGAGACATGCACTATAGGTACATGTCTTATCAACCATTTCATTATAGCATTGATTAACGCATAATCGCAGGAAATAAGATATCTTTTTTCTTGACATCAATTATTCCTAATGGAGTTATTCGAACAAAAGGTAGATGCATGGAAGATAAAAATAATAAATTGTATGGAGGATCCTCATATTTATAGCCATGTTTTATTAAAATTTCTTTTAGTTTTTCATCCTCTTTAATAAGAGCTGACATTTTTCCATCATACATCATTCCAGCTATATTTAATGGTAATTCAAAGATTACCTTCCCTTCGTCCACTAGCACAATGCCTCCACCAATTTCTTTCATTCTAGAAAAGGCAAGCATTAAATCTGATTTACTCTTACCAATTAATACAATATCCCCTGTCAGAGAATAAGAGCTTGCCAGACCACCCAAGGTCTCCGTGAAGCCCTTGATAATTGTATTTACTCGCCATTCTCCTTCTCGATCAATCAACATGAGAAAAGATTCATCACATGAATTCATAATTTTTTCTGTATTGGCATCAATGGAGATAGGATATGGCTTCATAATCACATCATTTTCCATTCGAAGACCAACAGGCATCGAAAATTGCAAATCACTCTCTGACAAATGCCATTTTAAATCTAACTTGTCAAGACCGTATTTGCCCCAATCTATTTGTTGATTATGGTTTATCATCTTACCATCACGCTTAAGCCATTGACCCTTAGCAATTACAGAAATTGGTGTTGCGTTATCCTTTGCTTCCAAGATATTAAGATGAGCGACACGACCTGGTGCTATGCCACCTAAACGCTCCTCCAAATGAAATTGCTCTGCTGCATTGTAGGTTGCCATCATATATGCCTCTATCTCTGGGACTCCGTTATCAATAGCAATTTGTACACACTCGTTAATGATCCCATTCTTATAAAATGATGGAGTAGATCCATCTGTTGTCATGGTTAAATGATCATAAGAAGTTAGCTCTAATTCCTGTAATTCTTGAAGTAATTTTGCTAAATCAGGTCTGACAGAAGAATTACGTAATCCAACCCGATAGCCCATTGCCAAGCGGTGGAAAACTTCCTCACCTGATAATGCCTCATGATCAGAGCTTGCCCCTAAGAGCTTAAGCTTTACTAACGTTTTTTCGGATGCACCCGGAAAATGGCCTTCGACAGGCTTACGTAATCGCTTCGCCTCCTGCATCCAATAAAGAATACGATCGTCATCCTTCATCACTTGTGGCCATGCTGTTAATTCCCCACCTTGAACAACAGCATCATGCTGGAGCCATGCTTGGATATCCTCATCATTAAAAATCTCTTGCTCTTCGTTGATTTCGGATTGTGAATCAAATCGTGCCCACCAGTACATGGATACCGGAAGCTGCATAAAGTCTTCCAATAATGAGAACGCTTTATTCCTATCCATTAAATAAAGCCATGGCAGGTTATCGTTCATTAGTGTTGTAGTTCCTGTCTGTCCTGCAAACATGGCTAATTCATACGGATTATATAGTTGAAATGGATGGACATGTGGTTCAATATAACCAGGTACTACATATTTACCGCTACAATCCACCACCTCCATACTTGTCATGTTTAGAGGCAATTTATCCCCTACGTACACAATGCGATCCTTATAAACCCAAATATGGGCTTCTATCCACTTTCGTAAGAACACATTTAAGTATAGGGCATTTTTCAATACCATTGTCGGTAGTTCTTTTCCATCAATAACCGCTACCTGCTTCCGAATTTCTTTATTACGCCATCTATATAAATGCTCACTCATGCTAATCTCCTCAACTTATATTTAATTTAAGTCTATTGTAGCATGGTTTGGTAGCGTTTGCATTGTGTGTTTTTGACAAAATTTCAACGATTGTTTAGGCAGATTTACGTATAATTCCGATCATAATGAAAGAAACGACAATAATCGACCATACCCAAGCCCAAGCCAGACCCATTTTGTTCGATTCAAACGCTACATAAATGGCCATCGGAACGGTTTGGGTTGTACCTGGAATATTGCCCGCAAACATTAAGGTAGCCCCAAATTCACCTAATGCTCTAGCAAATGCTAACACAACGCCTGTCATCGTTGATTTTTTTATTAATGGAAGGGTAATGTATCGAAACACTCGCCATTCCCCAGCTCCATCCACTCTTGCCGCATCCTCAATCGCTGGATCCACAAGAGAAATACCTGTTCGAACCGATTGATACATTAATGGAAAGGCAACGACAACTGCTGCGATAACTGCCGCCCAGATCGTGAACATGATAGTTTGATCAAAGAAAAAAGAACTGATCTCGCCAAATACCCCATTGGTACCAAAAATAATGATTAACAAAAAGCCAATCACCGTCGGAGGCAGTACAATTGGTAATAGTAGAATCGTATCAAGGACCACTTTCCCTTTAAATATTTTCTTTTCCATTACCCATCCAATAAGCATCCCTAATATTGTCACAATAATTAAGGAAATAAAGGAAATAAAAAGGGATAATTTAATTGGTTGAAAAAATGCTTCCATCTATGTCACCATCAATTTCATTAAAACCATATTGTTTAAATATCTTAATCGCTTCATTTGATTGTAGAAATGTTAAAAAAGAGTTGGTCGTATCCTTTTCTTTAGAATTATTAATGATCCCTACTGGATAAATAATTGCATCATGTTCTCCAATGGATAATTCTTCATTAACCATTACTTTCTCTGATTGAAGGGCATCTGTTTTATACACTATTCCAGCATTTACGTTTTCACTTTCTACATATTGTAATACTTGACGAACATCCTTTGTAAAAACGAGCTTATCCTTTACTTGATCATACAGCTTCTGGGAGGTAAGAGCCTGTTGCGCATAGGCTCCAGCTGGAACGGTTTCAGGTGTTCCGATCGCTATTTTGTTCATTTCTTCGATACTCTCTACTATTGCTTGATCCTTTGATTGAATCCATACAAGCTGATTAGATAATAGTGGAATCGCGTCCTCCTTATCAATCATTCCTTCTTCAACCACACGGTTAAACATCTCTAAAGAAGCGGAAAAAAATAAATCAACTGGGGCTCCTTGAATGATTTGCTGACTAAGTGTTCCAGATCCACCTAAATTGACATGAATTTCCACATTGGGATGGTCTTTTTCATAGACTTCTATTACCTCATTTAGAGCATCCGTTAAGGAAGCTGCTGCGGAAACAGTGATTTCCTTAGATTCTGTCGAACAACCACTCATGATAAAAAGCATGAAAATTAATAAGTATTTAGCAAATTTCATTATGTGACCTTCTTCACTAATTCATTTTCTCTATTATAACACGTTTCTTTTCTGAATTAGAATAATGTATAATAGTATTCAAATAGTGTTCAAAGGTTGGTGACAATTATGGGAAAATTTTCACACATTAACGAACAAGGTAGAGCAAAAATGGTCGATATTACCGATAAAAAAATAACAAGTAGAACAGCAATCGCTAAATCTAGTATTCAAGTAAATAAAGAAATTTATACAAAAATAGTAGATCAAACAATTGGTAAAGGGGATGTGCTGTCTGTAGCACAGGTTGCTGGAATTATGGCCGCTAAACAAACCTCGACGATCATCCCTATGTGTCATCCATTACCACTTAGTGGGGTAAATATCGAGTTTGCATGGAGTACGCTGGATAATGGATATGATTTAATCATAACGGTTGAAGCGAAAACAAAAGGAAGTACAGGTGTGGAGATGGAGGCACTTACTGCTGCATCTGTTACCGCACTAACGGTTTATGATATGTGTAAGGCTGTCGATAAGGATATGGTGATTGGAGAAACCTACCTAGTCGAAAAGACTGGCGGAAAAAGTGGTCCATATATAAGGGGATAGAATAGCATCTGGCTTAAGCTCAGATGCTATTTTATTTTTTTGAGAAAAAGTGTAACTTTAATGTAATGAATCCGTTGTTATAGTAGAAACCAAGAATAAGATCAGAGAAAGGAATGGAGGTTTTGGATCACAACAAGTACCAACATCTGCTTAATCAATTGTATGAAGCATACCATAACGATATCTTTCAATATGTCTTTTTTATGCTAGGGGATTATAACCAAGCAAGAGATATCATGCAGGATACCTTCCTACAAGCGTATCACCATTTGCAGACATTCCAGGGGGAAAATTACAAAGGCTGGTTAAGCCGCATTGCACGTAATCTTACGATAGATTATGTACGTAAACAGAGACCGATTGCTTATTTCTTAGAGGTCGGGTCAACATCCAATATAAACGAGAGTTCACCCGAACAAATCGCGATGATGAATGAATCTGAAAAGGAACTATATTTAGCGTTAAGTAACTTAAAGCATCATTATCGAGATGTGATCGTATTACGCAAAATAAAGGAATTATCGATAAAAGAAACTAGTTACATACTAGGTTGGTCCGAAAATAAAGTAAAGGTCAATTTATTTAGAGGGATGAAAGCATTGAAAAAAGAATTAAACAAGGTGGGATATATTCATGAATAAAGGTAATTATCAAAAACTTGATAATGATTTAAAGCAATTGAATGCCAAAATCCATCTATCGAAAAAGGAAAAGGAAGAGAGTTTTTCTAAAATAAACAAAATGATTGACGAGCCGGTTAAAACGAGCAGACACTCACGAATAAACTGGAAAATGTCGATGGTTACGATTGCTGCTCTTATGATAATTGCTTTATTAAGTGTACCTATCTTAATTAATCCAGATCGATATTTAACCGATCCACCAAATGCCTCTTCTCAAGATTCCACGATCAAAACAGATGAAGGGATGGAGGTAATCGTTGAGCACCAGGGTAATTTCACGATTCACCATATACGTCTTGTAGTTTTCAAAGATGGAAAACAGGTCACTTCACCAACTATGATGAATGCCGATATGTCCAACCTAGCTAAAGATTCTAATATGATATTTCACTTCCTTGAGAAGGATTTCCCGTTCGATGGTGAGATGAAAGTAGAAGTTGTTATCTTCCAATCAGAACAGGATAATGTTGGTATAACTCTCAAACCAAGTATGATAATAGAAGCAACTAAAGGTGCGGAGTATCATTTTGCCATAACAGGCTCAACTATAAAACAAGCTAGGTTAATGAAAGTGGAGTAATGGTAGATGTCTAAAACGAAAGGAAAATCCGAACTCAATCTTTGATTTGGATAGAGGTTCGGATCCCTTCCTGTAGAGAAGATATTTTTTAATAAATAGTCGGCACCATTCCCCCATCCATACGGATTGGAGATCCTTTAAATGCCGCTGCATAGGGACTACTTAAAAATGTCGTTAATCGGCCTATTTCATTCGGCTTGATAAACCTCTGAAGTTCAGATTGCGGCAGATTTGTTGTCATAAATGCTTTCTCTTTATCTGAAAATGACATCTCTTCATTCGAGTACATACCCTCAATGATTTGCTGAACATTCTCAGAAAGGGTTGGTCCTGGCATAATCGTATTGACTGTCACTTCCGTTCCTCTTGTTAATTTCGATAATGTTTTTGACAAGGATAATAGCATAGATTTTGTCATACAATACTGAGGCATTTGCCCTGAGGGCATCATTGCTTCTTCACTTGCAATAAAAATAATGCGTCCAAATTCATTTCTTAACATACTTTGTAGATAAAATTTTGATAATCCATTTGCAGCAAGCACGTTTGTACGAAAATATTTTTCCCATACCTCATCTTCAATATCCTCATATTGCATAATTTCATAGATTCCCATGTTGTTAACTAAAATATCAATATTGGGGTATTTTTTAAATAAAGCTTCTCTTTTTTTGCTATCTACAATATCTGCAGTGGCATTTTGAGGAGAGGTAGCAGGAAATTCTAATTTTATTTCTTGAACAATCCGTTCTACCTCCTCATTACTTCGTCCATTAATGAGTACATTAACTCCTTCTCTGGCAAGCTCAAAAGCAATTGCTTTACCGATTCCTTTCGTCGATCCTGTAACTAAAGCAGTTTTATTATTTAATCCCATATCCATGGTAATGTTCTCCTCCTAAAAAAGCATTGTTAGATTTTTGACTCTGTTTCTCTATGATCATCACGCCAGTTTGAAGGGGTATCTCCTTCCCAATGACGAAAGGCTCGAAAAAAGGAATTATAATCTTCATAGCCAAGCAAAAAAGCCACTTCTTTTAAATCAAGCTTTAGATCTGTCAAGAACTCTCTTGCCATCTCATGTCGGACTTGTGTCAATAGATCGTTGAAGCTAGTGCCTTCATCTTTAAGCCGACGCTGTAAAGTACGCCCACTCATCCCTAATTCGTTGGCAATAATTTGAATGTTAGGACGTCCTCCTGAAAGACTGCGTTTCGTGATCCACTTCACCATCTCTTTAATCGAACGGTTACTTTGTTCAGCCTCTAATGATTGGTCTAATACTGGCGTAAGTATCTCCAATAATTCTGCATTATACGATTCAAACGGTCGATCCAAATCTTTCCGTTCTAATATTAATCGGTTACTTGTGCCACAGGTCTTCACACGACAACCGAAATAGGATTCAAGTACTTGTACATCACCCATTGATTGCGAGAATTCGACACTCTTTGCAGCCAAAGGTTGCCCTGTACCTCTACGCCCTAGTTCTAATAGAAATGCTAGTGTGATACCAATTAACATCGGTGGACCTGCTTGCACGTTATCTGACCAGGCTAATTCGATGATACAATGATCCTTCTTCTCCGTGATACGTAAAGCTTCTGGAGGACACATTCGTTTGTACCGAGCCATTCGATGTAAAGCATCACGATAGTCTCGAGCATGATAAGTCGCTAAAACAGTTGGCGGGTAAAGCGTTGTTTCAAACCCAGATGCGAGCTTAATAATTCCTTCAGCTGTGTCATCCATCAGGTCTGAGTACGCCTGCCAGATCGCGAAATATTGGTCGTTTGTAACAGCTTGTTCTTTTATGATAGTTAAAGGTAGGTGAGCTTTTCGAACAACATCTTGTGCAGTAATCCCTAATTGGGCTATTCCTTTCCAAAAGCCTACAGGGAATTTTATTCGTTTTTGAGGCATCATAGGTAGGTGCCCTCCTTATGCATTGCTTATATTTCATGCTGAAATGTACTGACGCCTATATATCATAATAGCTTCTTTATTTAACATTGTAACTAGTAGAAAGCGACATTTCGCTTGCACAGTACGCCTAGTGACGAAAGATCTCCATCAAAAAAGTAATGTTTTAGTTAGCAATAATAAAGCTGCCATTATCCTAGGCAGCTTTTAGATTAACATTTAGAAGGAGTGTTGCTTTTCTTCTCCCTTAAACTGGCTCTTCTTTCTTTTGAAAACTATGAAAACAATTAAGTTAACAAGGAATAAAATCAACATGATGAATATATCTAAACTTTTTAATGATATGAATTCATCACCTGATTCTAATACGATATAAATCCTAACGAGTATTCCTAAGATAGTACCAATCATAACACCGATGGACGATTTTATCATATAATGAATAAATTCTATTCTCAGTTAGGACACCCCCTCATTTTATATCCTTATAGATTTCCCTCATCACATGTCCAAGCTCAGGAATGATTAATCTATCCATCGCTAATTGAACTGCTCCTGAAGAACCTGGTGTTGCGAAAATGGTTTTATTTCTTATAACTCCAGCAGTTGCTCTTGATAAGATCGCTGCCGATCCTATATCTTCTTGAAAGCTTAACATTCGAAAGATTTCACCGAATCCTGGCATCTCTTTTTCTAGCATATTGTTCACTACTTCTATTGTGACATCACGTTTAGCAATCCCTGTTCCTCCATTTAACAAGATGGCCTCAATACCTTCCTGTTCGATTCCTCGTTCGATCGCCTTTTGGATTTCTTTATACTCGTCTCTGACAATTTCATAAGCATTCACCTGATGATGATTTCTTTCTAAAAAATCGCGCATCAGTCTTCCACTTTTGTCCGTTTCTTCAGTTCTTGTATCACTGACTGTAATGATTTTACAAGTAATTGATTTTGGTGCTTCTTTCTTATGTAGTTGTGACATATATATTTCCTCCTTACTCTTTTACAAAGGATAGCTTTACTGGCTGATTATTTGTGAGCACTGCTTTCGATAAAATAATATTACCGGAAGGAGCCATAGTTGCTGTATCAGATGATTTTTGGAAGTTTTCGTCTAATGCAATTGTCCACTTCGCTTCACCATTTTTCGATAATACTAACGCCAATGTTCCAAATTGTTCGATATTTTCCCAGTTAAATAAAGCTTCTTTTGTTCCTTGCTTTATTATAATTCCATCTGAGGAAGATCGTACTTCCAATTGATCTGACTGCCATCTTCCGTGAATTTCTGCACCCACATAGTAGTAGCTCATTCCATCACCACGATCACCAAATGTAGCAACAAACTGTTGAGTCGATCCATTAGATGCCTGATATGTAACCGCTGCCACATCATTGACTAACCAATCTATTTTCAAGTCACTTTGAATTAAGTCTGGTAAAGTTTCTTTAGCCTGACCTAAAATTTTGTAACGCGACCTATAATATACACTCTCTCCAGTGCTAATATTATGCTTAATCGAAAATACATGGTTCCTATCTGGAGAAATACTTGTAACATTCCTAATTTCCTTTTGATCATTTTGCATGAAAAGGAGATGAATAATCGTAAATAGTAGCACAAAGCAACTCATAGAAATGATCCACGATTTCTTAAATGAAACAAATAAAAAGAGTGCCAGCAAGATAAAAATAAGACATACAATATTAATGATATAAAATAGGCGATGATCAATATATTCTAACTGGTATTTTTGTTGTACATATAGACTACCTATTTGTAACAAAAAACTGCCTAATGCTATTAGCAAACAAATCCATCCAAGGAAGATGGATAGCTTATGCTTCTTCATTCGGTTCAACCTCCATCAAAAATTCCCATGTAAGCCCATTGTCTTTGGAAATAAATTTACCTTTCACCTTACCACCCATGTAATCTCCAGATCGCCCTTGATGAATAAGAAGTGCTAAATGGTCATCTTCTATAAAGGGAACCTCAGCAATAACAAATACTCTATCATATTTATTAGGCATATTTATTTGTGCTTTTGTCCAGCTCTTTCCCCCATCCTGGGATACATGAAGCTCAGGTGCCTCTGGGTTTAAAATTCCAAAGGATAAAAAACCTGTTTGATGGTCAACAAATCCTCCATCTGCTATGAGTCGCGTTACACCAGGATGATTTGTTTTTTGCCATGTTTCGCCACCATTAAATGTGAGATAGACAAACGATTCTTCCTGACTCATCGCCTTATCTCCAGTGAAGATGGCATACCCGAAGCTAGAATCAATAAAGTCTATCTTTCGAAAGCGCATCGGAAATGGTGAATTTCGCACTATTGCCTCCTGCCATGTCTCCCCTTTATCCCTTGAATAGTGAAATACAATATTTCCCGCCTTTGAATATAGAAATCCAGTTAATTCTTCTGAAAAAATGAAGCTGCCTTCTTCTAATTCTTGCTCGTTCCCTCTATAGGTTATTTCAAATAAATCTTGTTTTTCAATTGGTACCTTCATCCAAGTTTCGCCGTTATCGTAAGTCATTTGCACCTCATCATTTTGAAGGGAATAGCCAAGCTTCTCTGTTACCCCGATCGGTTGTAATGGCTCTGGTTCTTGTTGCTTTTGTGGGGTTTTATTTTGTTGAACAAGCTGATCTGTGGGTAGTGTAGGTTCGCTATTTTGATAGTAAATAAGGGTAAGTATTAAAGTGATTCCAATTATGGTGGCGATGCTTATGATTGCTTTTTTCATTCAAGGATCCTTCCTTCTAACAATTTTCTCTTAACACTAATTCTAACACATTTTTCCAATGTATAAGTGTGGAGTCTTACAGATGATTAATGCTGTGAAAAATAAAATAAAAAGAATCCACTTTTATAAATAGATTCTTTTAATTTGTTTCGTATTAAATTTAATTATAAACTGCTTAAATAGATAGAATAATCTGATTTCCAGAAGGATCCTCTGTAATTAATTTGCCTTCTTTCACATCAACTTTTGCGCCTATTGCTTTTAAGTTTGTTGCAACCTTTTGTAGTGTCGCTTTATCTGGATATTTAATAGTATAGCATTTAAGTCCAACACTATTCCTTACTGGTCTTGGTGCACCTACTCCATTCCATGTGTTCAACCCAATATGATGGTGGTACTTTCCTGTTGAAATAAACAGAGCTTGATCGCTGAAGCGTTCAACTACTTCAAAGCCTAAACCTTGCCTATAAAATTCCTCGGTTGTAGCAAGATCTGCGACGTGAAGATGAATATGTCCCATCACTGTATCCTTAGGGAGCCCCTTCCAGCCATGACGACTACCTTGCTTTAATAAATCCTCGAAATCTAATGGATCGACGGCCATTTTTACCTGCTGATCCTGCCATATCCATGTGGATGGATCTCTATCAGTATATACTTCAATACCGTTTCCATCTGGATCATGAAAATAAAGCGCCTCACTGACCAAGTGATCAGAGGAACCAAGCCTTATTCCTCGTTCAACACAATGATAAACAAAATCAGCAAGGTCCGAGCGTTTTGGCAACAGAATAGCAAAGTGATAAAGACCTGTAGTTCTCCCTTGTTGTGGTAGAACATCTTCGGGTTGTTCAATGGTTAATAAGGTATTCTTGCCATCCGCTGTTAGTTTTGCTAATGTTTTGGTTTGTTCTAATATAGTAAATCCGACCACTTCTTTGTAAAATTGAACAGATCGAATTAAATCTTCTACTTTCAAATGAACATGACTAACAAAGGTAATCGGTTTTTGATGAAAGTTCATAAACTTCCTCCTTTTCGCTAACTTACTTTATGTAAGTAATTATACTTTTGTAAGTTTATGAAGTCAAGAAAAACAAATGAAGCTACCAACTATTCTTGATTGGTAGCCAGATTTATCATTTTCTCACCTGATAACCGGATCGTGATCGATATTGCTGTGGTGATCTTGCTAAATAATGGATAGGAGCACTGTAGATATGAACTAAATGCGTGAAAGGAATCGATGCAAATAAGCCAAAGGATGCTACTACATGTACCTTAAAGAGAGTAGGGACTTCTGCCATTAGGTGATACTGTGGTTGAAATGCGAACAAGCTTCGGAACCATGGTCCGATCGTAGTCCGGTATTCATAGGCTTCTACGGTCGTATTATAAACAATCGTCATATAGGTACCGATTCCAGCTACTATAATTAAAGCAATCACAGTGAAAAAGTCAGCAAAGGTAGCATGGATTCTGACACGATCCATTGTAACCTTGCGAATCAACAAAATGATAACACCTGCTACTACCATTAGACCTGCAATTCCTCCACCATAAATAGCCCCAATATGATAGAGATGATCACTAATCCCAAGTGCTCGATAAAACTCGATTGGGATGATTAGCCCCATCGCATGACCGATAATAGCTAAGAGAATTCCATAATGAAAAAGTGGTGAACCAATTCGCAACCATTTTTTCTCGAGAAATTCTGTTGATGGCGCTACCCAAGTTTTTTGTCGATACATAAAACGATACAAACAACCTAAAACCATGATTGTTAGTGTAATATAAGGAAAAACCACCCACAAAAAGATATCTAACATTTTGTTTTCCTCCCTAAGAATAGCTAGTTATACAGCAATGGGTATGGTAACTCATCTAGATCCGTTTTTTCACGATCTCGCTCCATTTGCTTTAACTCTTCTTTTGTTGGTGCTTGGAATACATCTGTCATTAATAATGAAATCAGAGGATAATACGGATTATTTTCTGGCAATTGATTATAAATAATTTGAGTGGCATTCCCTAATCGCTTCCACAAACGAATGGCATCATCCGTTTCATCCATAACCGCCACTAATTCATATAACATCGGCATATAATCCGCTAATTCACCATCTCTCCTGTCAAAACCAGCTTGGTTGATGATTTTCTGTAATTTAACTAAAGCCGCGCCTCTTTTGGGACTGTCCCCAATCTCGTGAGCTGTTAAATATAATCCGATTTTTGCCTTGAGATCAAATGTATCTACATAAAGTTTTTCTAGCTCTAAGAAGTTCATTTTTTGAAGTGGACTTAACACGTTGACAACACGTTCCTGGTCTTTAGACCAAATCGTTGATTGTCTAGTCCATGCTAGAGCATATTCGAGACTTTTCTTTGATGGATAATCTAACAATCGAGCTGCTATTATTAATAATTCTGCTTCTTTTTGTTTCATGCATCTTTCCCTCTTTCAAATGGATAGGTAACCATACCTTCAGGTGGAGCTATTTCCTCTAAACTACATGCACCTTGTTTGTAAAATAAATCATCCTGCATTTCTCTTCTTCCAGTTGGGATGACAAAACGATCTTTATATTTTGCGACTCCGAGTAAATTTGCCATCTCCTCTATTTGTTCTTCAGACATATCAGCAGCTTTTAATAAATCACTTTCACTTAATGGGTCAATCCCTCCTACTGTCTTTTGACGCATATGCACGCGCATGGCAGTTAATTTAAGTAAGACATTACGAATGACATCGGTATCTCCAGCTGATAAAAGTGATGCTAAATATTCTACCGGTATTCGCATTTGATCAATTGCAGGGATGTAACCATCTGTGTTTAATTCTTCTTCATTAGTAATGTGGTTCATAATCGGGCTGAGTGGCGGAACATACCAAACCATTGGTAAAGTACGATATTCCGGATGTAATGGTAAAGCAATTTTCCATTTCATCGCCATTTTGTAAATAGGCGAATCCTGAGCCCCGGTAATCCATTCTTCGTTTATCCCAGCTTCTTTTGCTTTTTCGATCACTTCTGGATCAAACGGATCGAGGAAACAAGCCAATTGAGCCTCGTATAATTCCTTTGGATCTTCTACAGATGCCGCTTCTTTCACTTTATCAGCATCATATAAAACGACCCCAATATAACGAATACGTCCGACACATGTCTCGGAACATATCGTGGGCAAGCCTGCTTCTGTTCTTGGATAACAGAAATTACATTTTTCTGCTTTATGTGTGTTCCAGTTATAGTACACTTTATTATATGGGCAGCCATTCATACAAAAACGCCAACCACGACACTCATCCTGATCAACTAGGACAATGCCATCTTCCTCCCTTTTGTACAATGCTCCTGAAGGACAGGATGCTACACAAGATGGATTTAAGCAATGCTCACAAATGCGTGGCAAGTACATCATAAAGGTTTTTTCATATTCCATTGCAATATGTTCCTGCAGTTTCTCGACATTAGGATCCATTGGTACCACTTCACTACCACCTGCCAAATCATCGTCCCAGTTCGATCCCCACTCTGGTTTATCTATATATTTACCTGTAATCATAGACTTGGCCCGAGCAACTGGTAAACTGTCCCCCTTTTTACGATGGATCAGATTCTGATAATCATAGGTCCAAGGCTCATAATAATCGTCGAGGGTTTCCATATCAGGATTATAGAAAATATTTTTTAATTTAGATAATGGACCACCTGCACGTAGGCGGAGTTTCCCATTACGATACACCCAACCCCCTTTATACCGATTTTGATCTTCCCATTGTTTTGGATAGCCAGGGCCTGGACGTGTTTCTACATTGTTAAACCACATATATTCTGCCCCTGGTCGATTTGTCCATGTTGTTTTACAGGTTACAGAGCATGTATGACATCCAATACATTTGTCCAAATGCATGACCATTGCTACTTGCGCTTTAATCCTCAAGCCAGTTGACCTCCTTCATCGGTTTAATAATAGCGATTGTATCTCGTTGGCTTCCCGTAGGCCCATAATAATTAAAACCATAGCTTAACTGCGAATACCCACCAATCATATGAGTTGGTTTCGCAGTAATTCTAGTCACACTATTATGTGTTCCACCACGCTTTTTCGTAATAGTCGTTCCAGGTACACCCATTGTGCGATCCTGTGCATGGTACATATAGGCCATCCCTTCTGGAATTCGGTAGGTTAACACTGCACGTGCTGCCACTACGCCATTACGGTTATAAACCTCAATCCAATCATTATCCTTTAGCCCGATTTTGGCACCATCTTTTTCATTCATCCAAACAACCTGCCAACCTCTAAATAACTGGACCATTGGAGTAGCTTCTGTGAACATCGTATGAATACCCCATTTCTGATGTGGGGTTAAATAACGAATCGTAAGTGATGGTTGATCATGCTCTGCTTCTTTTTCTCCCTTAATATAAGGTCCATGGGCAAGTGGTGGTAAATAGGTTGGCAATCCTTCGCCAAAGTCAAGCATCATTTCATGGTCTAAGTAAAAGCTTTGACGACCCGTTAATGTACGCCAAGGAATCTTATATTCCTTATTAACCGTAAATGGGGAATAGCGTCGATGGTCTTTTTCTAAGCCACTCCATACAGGTGTAGAAATGGTATGTCTTGGCTGTGCTGTCAGATCATCTAAGGTGAAGGCCTCTTCTTCTCTAGTTTTAGAGATTTCAGCTAATGGCTGACCTGTTTTGCTTTCTAATGATTTCCATCCTTCCACCGCTCGTCTACCATTAGATGCTCCAGACATAAGCAGAATAGCCTCGATCGCATCCTTGTCTTTATAGAGCTCAGGATGACCTTTTCCAAGTCCCTCCCGCTTGGACGTTCCCAATCGTTTTTCTAATTCTTGATAGACCTTTTCCCCAGGGTAGTGCACTCCCTTCATTCCATAGCCGTTCTTTAATGTGTCACCAATTGTCGTCATTTTATCGTAGGTCTTGCTATAATTTCTTCTAACCACTTGCATGCTTGGCATGGTCTTTCCTGGGATAGCCTCGGTCTCTCCATTACGCCAATCCTTAATTTCACCGAATGGTTGGGCTATTTCTCCTGGTGAATCATGGCCAAGTGGTGACATCATTAACTCCTCTGTCTCTCCAGGCAAATGCTCTGCTGCCAATTCTGAGAAAACCTTCGCAATTTCGCGGAAAGTATTCCAATCACTTTTGGCTTCCCATGGCGGGTTAACTGCAGCATTAAAGGGATGAATAAATGGATGCATATCGGTTGTGGAAATATCATATTTTTCATACCATGTAGCCGCTGGTAACACAATATCAGAGAAAAGCCCAGAGCTTGTCATTCGAAAGTCCATACTGACAAATAGGTCAACCTTCCCTTCCGCCCCTTTTTCGTCCATATGGACAGATTCCGGTCGCCAGGATGTGCCCTCCTGTGCCAATACTTGATTATCGCCACCAATAAAATGTTTTACAAAATATTCGTGACCTTTTCCACTATCCCCTAATAGATTAGAACGCCAATTGAAAAAGACCCGCGGGAAATTTTGTGGATTATCAGGGTTTTCGATTGCCCAATCAAGTTCTCCCTTCTTCAATTGGTCTGTTACTCTTTGAATAATTTCTTGCTCATCCTTAGCACCTTGTTGACGCGCTTGTGCCACAACATCGATGCTATTTTGCGTTAATTGTGGATATGATGGTAACCAGCCAAGTCTCGCCGCTAAAGTATTTACATCTGCTGGGTGCATTTTCATATACTTGCTACGCCAATTATTTTCAGGATATGCCTGACTTTCTTCATAACGGTATTGATCTGTTGCAAAATAAAAGAAGGATGTTCCATTTTGCAAACGAGGGACTTCCCCCCAATCCCTAGCAAAGGCTACTTGCTGCCAGCCCTCCACTGGTCGCACCTTTTCCTGACCAACATAATGAGCCCATCCACCACCATTGACACCTTGTGAGCCTGTAAGCAAAATGAGATTTAATATACATCGGTATATCTGATCACTGTGGAACCAATGATTTGTACCACCACCCATGGCAATCATGGATTTACCTTTTGTTCTTTCTGCATTGTCTGCGAATTCTCTTGCTACTTGAATCACATGCTGTTTTGGTACTGTTGTTATACTTTCCTGCCACGCAGGGGTATATGGTTTGGGGTCTTCATAATTTTCCGGATAATCACCTGACAACCCTCGCGGTACGCCAATATGGGCCATCATTAAATCATAAATCGTTGTGATATACTTTTGCTCACCATCTTTTAGTTTTATCTCCTTTACCGGAACCCCTCGCTTTATCACGTCACCTTCTGCTTTTGCAAAATAGGGGAACTCTACTTCGATAACGGTGTCAGATTGGTTGATAAAGCTTAATTGAGGGTCAATGACTGTTCCATCCTTTTTGGTTAGCTCTAAATTCCATTTACTTGATTCATCCCAACGATGACCTTGGGTTCCATTTGGTGTCTCCCAGTGGTTAGTTGTTTGATCCCAGACAACTGGCTTCCACTCGCCTAATTTATGGTCTTCAGACAAATCCGATGAACGAAGGAAACGACCTGAACGAAATTGACCATTCTTTTGATCAATGGTGATTAAAAAAGATAAATCAGTAAAACGCTTGGCATAATCTATGAAATAGGGGGTTTGTTTATCCACATAAAATTCTTTGAGTATGACATGTGTCATTGCCATAGCTAATGCTCCATCTGTACCTGCACGAGCTGGCAACCAAAGATCTGCAAACTTTTCGTATTCTGCATAATCAGGACTAACACCAACCACTTTGGTTCCATTGTAACGAGCCTCCACCATAAAATGAGCATCTGGTGTTCTCGTCTGTGGTAGATTTGTTCCCCAAATAATAAAATATTTAGAGTTGTACCAATCAGCGCTTTCTGGTACGTCCGTTTGATCCCCCCATACTTGTGGAGAAGCTGGTGGTAAATCAGCATACCAGTCATAAAAGCTTAGGATCGTTCCACCAATTAATGATAAGAAACGGGTTCCTCCAGCATAACTAACCATAGACATCGCTGGGATAGGGCTAAATCCAACAATTCTATCAGGGCCGTATTTTTGAATTGTCGCAATGGTCGCACTTGCAATTATTTCACACACCTCTTGCCATTCCGCTCGAACAAATCCACCTTTTCCACGTGCTTTTATAAAGCTATCACGTTTCTTTGGATCTTCTGTGATATTTTTCCATGCTTGAACAGCATCCTGGCCTATCTCCCTTTCTTCCTTCCACATTGCGTATAAATCACCACGAATATACGGATATTTAACTCGTACAGGACTATAGGTATACCAAGAAAAACTAGCACCTCGTGGACATCCACGAGGCTCGTATTCAGGGAAATCTTCCCCTGTTGAAGGATAATCCGTTTGTTGTGTTTCTGAGGTAATGATGCCGTCTTTTACATAGATCTTCCAGCTGCAGGAGCCAGTGCAATTTACACCATGTGTGGATCGGACAATTTTGTCATGACCCCATCTATTTCGATAGATTTTTTCCCAATCGCGCGGACGTTTACTTTCTTCCGTAAAACCTTGGTTAATCTTTTGACCAGGTGTTAAAAATTTCAAATGTTTAAAAAGGGGATTATTCTTCATTTCTATCACCTATTTCTCTTAATGGATTAAATCTTTCCCCTACTAGTTTAAAAGGATGGTTACCTTCCTGAAGTTCTTCCATAAATACACGGAGAGTAGGAACATTGGCAGCTACTAAAATGAGTCGCTGCAATGTTTCGAATTCGCTAAGTTGATAGAGATGCTCCTCTAATTCTTCGGGAAGGACACCAAAACGCATCTGTAATATTTCAATCAAATCTTGACGATCATCTCCCATTTGAGCTTCTTGCTCATATAAAAACATAGTAATTCCCTCGCTTTTAGAAAGTTATAGCTTCATCATCTTGAAATAATCCTGAATCATCGTTTCTTTACATGTTTGGCCAATTTTTGTACAAAAGTTTAAATAGTCTTGATCTCTTTCTTCTAAAATCTTGACTGGAAAACTTTGCTTCGTTACATGCTGAAAGTTTTCACCAAAGTAAATCTCAATTTCTATGTGATGATTTCCTTTTATCACATGTGCATCGATATCAAATGAATGTAGATTTTCCTTTTGAATCGTATCAAGCAACTGTTGGTATAAAAATGGAGAGAAGGATACTAATAGCAATACACTCACCTCCTGTTAATGGTCTGGTAATACTTTCATTTCATCCTGATTATGTAATTCATCAATAATGATAAGTGCATGCAATTGTTGAATGATACCTTCATTCATCCCATTCGTACTTAATTCCTCTTTTAAATCGCTTACGATTCCTCGCATTAAATCATGGTCTCGCTTTAGTCCCATAATTTTTTCGTGTTTCTCGCTAGATTGGGCAGCAATCTCTTGATAAAGCCCTTCCTCTTCCGCATCAGCATGAGCGAGTGTTCTTGTTTGCCAATGCTCTATCGTAATAAAAGCCGTCTTTAATGCCCTTTCCTTATTACCATTTCTCCAAAAACGCTCGATAACATTCGTCAATTCTCTTGCTTCCTGCAATGCAGCATCATGAATGGCTGAATGACTATCTACTTTTCTTAATGCTGGTCCTGACAAGTGGTCCACCCCTTTTCATCCAATTTTTTATATTACTTATTTTTTCCATGTATTTATTGAAATATACCCTTAATACAGGGTGGCTTATTAGGATGTTAAGCAATTGAACTAAAAATAAATCTTTTCCTATTTGTTAAAAAGTAGTATAATCTTTATGAATATAAAATAATTTTATTCATACAATCATATCGAAGGAGTGATTATTATGGCAAGAGGATTTAATGAACATGAGAAAGAAGTGATCACTAATTCTCTTATAGAACAAGCAAAAATTCTGTTTAGTAAGTGGGGTTTTCAAAAAACAAGTATTCTTGAAATCACTAAAAATGTAGGAATCGCTCAAGGAACCTTTTATAAATTCTTTCATTCAAAAGAAGAGCTGTACTTTATCATCCTAGAAAAGGAAGAAGAAAAGATTAGGGAGCAATTCACGAAAGTAGATATTTTCAAGGAGAAGCAACCAAAAAAAGCAATCAAAAGCATGCTTCGCGAATTGATTCATACGATCGAAACAAATCCATTAATTCGTGAATTATACATCGGCAACAACTTGCAGGAAATGCTAAAAAAACTATCACCAGAATTACTAGAGAAGCATTTAAAAAATGACTCGTCATCATTTTTACCCTTGCTTGAAAAATTTAAAAGGAAAGGATTCAAGATTGAAGAAAAACCAGAGGTAATAGCAGGACTGCTTCGTTCCTTGTTCTTGTTAACATTACACCAAAAGGAAATTGGGCTAGCAGTCTATCAGCAAACAATCGATCTCTTCATTGACCTTATCGTGGATGGTCTCATACAAAGTGAGGGAGGAAAGTAAATTGAGCGCCATTATCCAAACGAAGCATTTATCCAAAAGTTACAAAGGACATCAGGCAGTAAAGGATATTTCCTTACGAGTTAATAAAGGAGAGATTTATGGATTTATCGGCTTGAATGGAGCGGGAAAGACTACTATTATTCGAATGTTACTAGGAATGATTCGTCCTAATCAAGGTGCTTGTTATATAAATGGAGAGAAAGTTAGTTTAACCAATTCTAGTATATGGAAAAAGGTGGGCTATATGGTGGAAACCCCTTACTCCTATCCTGAGCTTACGGTTGAAGAAAATCTAAAAATCTATGGTCGTCTCAGATTGATTTCAGATCGACAGTCGATAGCAAAAGTGATGAATCAGCTTCAGTTAACAAAGTATGCCACCAAAAAAGCCAAAAACCTCTCTTTAGGAAATGCTCAACGGTTAGGAATTGCAAAAGCACTTCTGTCGAGTCCAGAAGTATTAATCCTAGATGAACCTGTTAACGGATTAGACCCAGCAGGTATTGTGGAGATACGAGAGTTACTTCAAGATCTGGCGTTCCATAAGGGGGTTACTATTTTGATTTCTAGCCATATTCTTAGTGAAGTGGCTAAAATCGCTACAAAAATTGGAATTATTCACGAAGGGCAGTTATTGCAAGAAATGGAAGCAACTAAATTGAATCAACTTCTCAATCAACGGCTTATTATTGACTGTATAGATAGAAGGTCTGCCATGTCTAAGCTTTTAGCCACTGGCTACACCTGTGCAATAAATAAGAATGGATTTATCGAGTTATACGACAAAGAAGCCATCTATCATCCGGAGACAATATCTCGTTTTCTTGTATTCGAAGGCTTTCCACCATCTAGATTAACCGTGGAAGAGGAAGACTTAGAATCTTATTTTTTAAGAATCATTGAATCAAAGGGGACAAAATCTAATGAATTACTTTCTTAATGCTTTGTATGCCGAAGGGCTAAAGATTCGTAAATCTAAAGTAGTTTGGATTATTATGGCAGCTTTCACGATTGCACCATTAATGGCCGGATTTTTTATGTTTGTTTTAAAAAGTCCAGAGCTTGCAAAAAACGCAGGGTTACTCGGAGCAAAAGCCCAAATTGCTGGAGAAGCAAGCTGGCCATCATATTTAAGCTTACTTGCCCAAATCATTTCGGTTGGAGGAATTCTAATTTTTGGCTTTGTTACAAGCTGGATATTCGGTAGAGAATATGCTGACAAAACCGCTAAGGACCTCTTGGCACTACCTTATTCAAGATCCATTATTGTGACCGCAAAATTTTTAATAGCTATGCTTACAAATTTCTTATTAAGTATCTATATAGTCTGTCTCGGTATCTTTATTGGTTTGATGTTAGGACTTCCTCAATTGTCTCACGAAATATTCACACAAGGTCTTTACGTACTATTAGTGGTTACTATACTAACGATACTCCTAAGTTCACCCGTTGCTTTCTTTGCATGCTACAGTGGTGGTTATTTAGCTCCATTAGGCTTTGTTATTTTAACATTGGTCTTATCTCAAATAATTGCAGCTGCTGGCTTTGGTGATTTCTTCCCATGGTCTATCCCTGCAATCTACAGTGGTATTGCAAGAGAAGCAGGCGCTATAGGGTGGAATTCTTTCCTTATCATCCTCGCAACAGGTTTAATAGGATTCCTTAGCACATTATATTGGTGGCTTTTTACAGATCAACATGAAGGTTAGTAAGGAAGAAGAGGATAAATGGAAGCCAAAAAGAAAGCAACCTAGCTTTCAAGACCAAGATTGCTTTCCTCCTGTAAATAATTTGAATATTATGGTATACTATTGTTTACATAAGTTGGAACAGTTTTGATTTCTCCATTACAATATCTTTTATTCTATTATTGGCAGGTAATAGAAGCTTCCTTAAAGAAGTTAATGGCGTGGCAGTAGAGAATGTTTTATTAACTTCTTCAATATAAGATTTGTTCAATTCTGTTCCAACGTTTATTTTTTTCATACCTTGGGATACACATTTTCTCATGTCATCATCCGAAACTCCTGTACCTCCGTGAAGCACTAATCCTACATCATTCATATTAGTAGAAAGCTCTGCTAATAATTCGAAATTTATTTTCGCTTTTGATTTATATTGACCATGTGTCGTTCCTATCGCAACAGCTATAGCATCCACTCCTGTTTCTCTAACAAAGGTATAGGCATCGTCAGGATTAGTATATATGGCATCTTCTTCAGCTACTACCATACCATCCTCCGCTCCACCGATCGTTCCCACTTCCCCTTCTACCGAAACATTTCTTAATCTGGCATAGTCTGTTACAATTTTGGTGTTTTTAATGTTGTCATCAAGATTTAAACTGGATCCATCATACATAACCGAAGTATACCCTGCATCGATTGCTTCTTTTAGAAAATCAATCGATTTACAGTGGTCCATGTGTATACAAACATCTAATTCCAATCTATTGGATAGTGTTTCCATACTTGATACGAGTAAATCAAGCCCTATATACTCAGCAGTTCCAGGTGATGTCTGAATAATAATAGGTGCGTTCAATTCTTTTGCACCTTCTAGCATCGCTGGCAGCATTTCTAGACAATGTACATTAAAAGAGCCTATCGCCCTTTTTCCTTCATTTTCTTTAAATAATTGATCTAAGCTTTTTAACATCGTTGTACGCCCTCCTACATGTTTCCCCTTATCGTGTCTTTTGTTAGCTTCATAAGGTCATCTGATTTCTGTAAATATACCTGGACCTTTTCACGATCACCTTCTTGAGAAGCTTCTTTCCGTTTAATATTGTAAAGTTTAACTAAATCCGTAAAAGCTTTCCCTAACGTCTTTCTTTGTTCAATACTTTCCTCATAATACTTAATCGCATTATCGTAATCTTCTTTTTCAAAATATAAACTGCCAAGCATATTTAAGATGTGGGTAGGATCTTCACTCTCGTTTTTTTCTAGCTTTGATAAATAATTATCTATTTGCTCTGTGAGATGCTCTTTTTTTACTTCTTTCTGCACTTCTGATTTCACATTGTTTTCTTTCTTATTCCTTTTAAAAAATGGCATCGACTTCCCCCTTTATCCAAATAAATTCATGATCGGATGAATTAACCATTCAAAAAATAGTCCCGCTGTCACGGTATCCACATCTGTTGCTGTTGTATTCACAAATCCAAGGTTATTAAAATGTGGAACTAATAGTGCTGGGAGCAAAGTAATAAAAAATCCATGCGCGATACCACCGATTAATACACCTCTTTTTCCACCAACTGCATTCATAAAGATACCCGCTGTTCCTCCGGCAAAGAAATTAGTTAACATTCCAGGTAAAATCATTGCCAAGCCAAACCAAGGTAAAACAAACATTGCAATCACTGTACCTATCGTTGTCGTAATGAATCCTGCCGTAACCGCATTTGGTGCATATGGGAATAATACAGGACAATCTAATGCTGGCTTTGCATCGGGAACTACCTTAAGAGCAATTCCTCTAAATGCAGGCACGATTTCTGCTAATAATAACCGAACACCAGCAAGTAATACATAAACTCCTACAACAAATTGCACAGCTTGCAAAAAAGCGTAGACAATATAATTTACATCACCTGACAGCTCTGATCCGAATTCAGCACCGGCAAAGATGGCAGTAATAACGTATAACGGTACCATTACAATTGCCACGGAAAGATACGTATCGGATAAGAACCCTAAACCTTTTGGAAATTTAATATTTTCTGTAGAGTCTGAATTTTTTCCGGTAATTTTTGAAACCCCTGCTGCAAATATATATCCAATTGTACAAAAATGACCTAATGCTATATCGTCTGTTCCAGTAACTTTTCTTACTATTGGTTGTGCTATAGCAGGCATAGCCACAGCGAAAATTCCGCCTACTAAACCACCAACAAGTATTAATCCTAGCCCGCTAAACCCTGCAGCACTACCAAACACAGTTGTCATTGTCGCCATCCACAATAAAGCTTGCCCTGTTAAGAAGATATATTTCCATTTCGTAAATCTAGCCAAAATAATATTAAAGAGAAAGATCGCTAAAAAGGTTAAGGCAATTTGATTTCCCAACCCTAAATCATTCATTGCTTGTCCGTTAATGGCTTCAATTGATGGCACGATTCCTTCCATACCAAAACCTTCAGAGAATATATCACCAAAATATAGTAGTGAACCAACAATGATCGATGAACCTGCCGATAATACAAGAAAGCCTAGCATTGTCTTAAAACTGCCTGACAGTATTTCACCAAAAGGCTTTCGTTGTAATAAGAGTCCAGCAAATGCAATTAATGCTATGGTGATAGAAGCCTGTGTTAGGATGCTATTAATAATAAAATCAATGACTCCCATATATGATAACCCCCTTTGTTTATAGTGCTCCCTTTGCCTTTAAAACGGGTACTAGTTTTTCTTGAATTTCCTTTTTGTCTACAA
Organism: Gracilibacillus dipsosauri; assembly: GCF_003176895.1. Taxonomy (GTDB): domain Bacteria; phylum Bacillota; class Bacilli; order Bacillales; family Amphibacillaceae; genus Gracilibacillus; species Gracilibacillus dipsosauri. The sequence goes on along the minus strand of NZ_QGTD01000021.1, from coordinate 213,121 downwards.
GACGATCTAAGAAAATCAGGTCCACTTGTAAATCATATCTTTGAAACTGTGATTCAAAATTCTTACCTGAAATAATAATGTCAGCTCTTGTTCCTGCAGCTGATGAAATATCTGAATGATCGACAGATGCTTTAACTCCGATATCTTGCAGGACACTTTCCACACTCATTTGACAAGCAAAGCTACTACCTAAGCCTGCCCCACATACGACTAATATTTGTAACATATTCTCACCTCCTTTAATGGATTATCTTGTTATATTGTTTAGCAACTTCAACTGTTTGAGGATGCAACCGATTTAATTGTTTTCTGATTTCTTGAAATGATATCGCCTGTATATGATCATTTTGTACCCCGACCATCACACCAAATTGGTTATTTGTCACATAATAAGCTACCTTTGCCCCTATCTTTGCTGCAATCGATGCATCCTTAAAAGACGGTCTACCTGCTCGAATATAAAAACCAACTATTGACTTTCTCACTCTAATACCGGTTCCTTTCTCGATGGCTGCTGCGATTTCAAACGATACACCTTGATTCCCGGATTGATAGTTGTTATCTTCATAGGCAGATTCTGAGCAAACGATTATTAAGGATTGCTTTTGTTTTAATTTTTTTTGGACATTTTTTACGATTACATCCTTTTGTGTGGCGTATTCTGGGACGATTGCTAAATCTCCGGCACCTGCAATTGTACTTTCTAATGCCAGATTACCAGCATTCCCCCCCAACACCTCGACCATAAAAATCCTCCCAGGCATATTAACAGCAGTGTCGTGAAGCCCGTATAACAGATCCATCAATTTATTAAGTGCTGTATCAAAACCAATACTATAATCACTGCTAATTACATCATTATCTACTGTCATTGGTACAAAAATTGTGTTTGTACCTTCTTGGTGAAGTAATTGTGCTGCCTTCTGAGAACCATTTCCACCACACACAACTAAGCAGTCAAATCCTTCAGTCTTCAATTTTCGGTGTAGCCTCTCTCTTCCTTCTTGTGTATAAGGGAGATTGCTTCTGCCTGTCTGAATATAATGGATACCATCAAGTGATTTATTATCAACAAATTGTGGTGTTAAATGAATAGGGTCATTGCTGAGGATACCATTATATCCACCGTGAAAACCATATAGATTAATTTGCTGATGATTTGCAAGCATATAAATGGTCGAATTAATACCTGCCCCATCCCCACCACTTGTAATTAGGGCGACCTTTTTCATGAGAGATCATCTCCTATTAGATTATTTAAATCGGCTAATGATGTTATAGATGATATTTTATCTATCAATCCGTTTTCTACAATTTTCACTATTATTTTAATAATTTCGAGATGCTTTTCATTATCTGTTGCTGAGAAGCTAATCATAATCTTGACTGGTGCTGATATGTCTTTAAAATATACTGGTGTTTTTAATGTTAATAGACTCATCCCCACCTTTAATGCCCCATTTTCTGGTCTGGTATGAGGGATGGCTATACCTGGTGACAAAACGATATACGGTCCATATTTTTTTACATTGTTAACTACTTCTGTTGCATAATTCTCTGTAACTAATCCATTCTTCCTTAATAATCCAACACTCTTATATATCGCATCCTCCCAATCCTTTACCTCCACATTAAATTGGACATTATCCTTGGTGAAATATGTTTCGGTCATAAGCTTTTCTCCTTGTACTTACTTAAATTTCTAATAAAGTCATCATATTCATAAGTTGATATTAAATTTGTTATTCCAAATTCTTCTATAAGAAAATGATAGAGCTGTTTGAATATAACTTCCCATGTCTTTTGTTTATCCTTTGGTACACTTAAGACGATCACCACTTGCACCTTTTCTCTATCCCAAATAATCGGTTTATTGAGAATGCAGACAGCAATGCTAGTCTCTTGCATACTATTATCTAGCGGATGTGGAATGGCAAGTAGATTACTAAGCTCTGTTGAAGCCATCCTTTCTCTTGCATATATAGATTGTTTTGTATAATCATCAATGTAATGCTTAGCATGCATAAGTGTTGTAATGTAGCTTAGAACTTTTTCTTTGGATGACAGGTCTATATTTTTCACAAAAAGATCCCTTTTGAAAATATTGCCAAATTCAATTACATCTGATTCAAGCCTATCTTCTATCACTTTACGCTTAATCAGTGATAAATCATGGTGACTCAGGATTGGACTAACCGTAAAAATTTTATCAGACTCTATATCAATTGGTACCGTTGTAACCACTATATCTACTTGATCTAACAAGGGTTGGTTAAATTCTGTTAAACTGATCGTCTCTACCACACTTACCTGACCTCCATAATAATTTAATATTTTCTCCCTTATTAGTGATGCGGTAGCAAGACCTGAGCCACATACAATCAGAATTTTCTTAATATCTTGATTATTTAACCCTTTTTTCTCTAAAGCTACTCCAAAATGAATGGCTAGAAATCCTATTTCATTTTCATCAATGTCTAAATTGGTTAGTTCACTAATTTTTCCACTAGCAATTGCAGCAAGCTGGAATGCAAGCGGGTAGTTATTTTTGATGCTGTTCAACACTTCATTTCTCATGTTCATTTGATACTCAATTCGTTTTAGGGCGATACTTAAATGGATGATTAATCCTTCAATCAGCTTCTGATCACCACTGAATTGAATCGATGTTTTTTCTTTAATTTCATCAAGTACAGTGTCTAGCATGTTGTTCATTCGTTTATATTCTTGAACATCTATGTCTTTCCTATATAGTCTGCTACTGGCAAGAAGAAGCTGTGTGATATAAAATATTTCTGGCTCAATATTGATGTCTAATGTTGCTTTTATCTGTTGAATAATTTCATTGGCAACTTTGTATTCTTTCGTAGCTTGCAAACTTTCCGTAAGATTCAGCTGATAGTCTAATTGTCTGTTGTTTAAATATCTTCTTATCGTTATTTCGATGTGAATAATGAGGTTTTCTAGTGCTACATCTGTTAATTTCAGCTGATTTCTTAACAATACGTGCAAAGTGATGTCCTTTAACCGTTTAATCTCGTTATCAGGAAAAAGATCATTGTACACACCAATACTTTGATGATTGAATAAATATTGAGAAATACAATATCTTATTTTATCCTCTTCTCCTGTAACTTTGATGCCCTTAAATCTATCTGTTACAAGCTCTAATCCATAATTTGAGAGCTTTGCTTTAACTAGTGAAAGATAGCTCTTTAACGCGGACAGACTGATAAATAACTCTTCTGCTAACTCCTCTTGATATACACTAGTGTCTGTTAAGCAATTCATTAGAATTTGTTTAATAATTTGCTCTCCTACTTCATCATTTTCCAGCCTGTGAACATTTTTAACTGGGTGGTTTTGAATGATGGATATATGATCGGCGTATAAATTTTCAAAAGCAACCTCCTCCCATATTTGGAGTTCATACCCCTTTCCTTTGTGTGACACAATTTCTGCACCATACTTAGAGATGGTTGCATTCAAGCTTTTCATGTCATTTCTGATCGTTCTTGTTGTAACCTCTAACAGCAAGGAAAGACTTTTCCCTGTTTGCACCCCCTTACTGTTGCGTAACAAATGAAGAATTTCTACCTCTCTTTTACTTAGTAGCTTCATAATTCATTTGCTCCTTTCTATTTTTATTATAGGTAAGTGCTTACATTTTATTAAGCTACACTTTTTCCTCTTTAGCGGAAACATCTTTGATTTAAATTATACGCTATTTGTAAATGGACACTTTTGGCTTTAATAGGATTAAAAAGCATTGTGTCCATATTCAACCTTCTATACAGTTTCTTATCAGTTCAAAAGTTTCCCGATGTCCTACTTGATTTCGCTCATACTCATAGTGGCTTGTCATTAGCTTTGCAGCACGCATAAAAAAACCACAAAGATATCTTTGCGGTTTTTTGGACTAGTTATTATTTTATAAATCCAATATCCTTGCGATAAAAGAATGCATCTGTTTGATCGAATTTTTCGAGATATTGATAGATTTGCTGTTGTGCTTTTTCAGGAGTATCTTGTATAGAAGCTACTAGGAGAACACGACCTCCTGTTGAATGAAAATTACCATCTTCTGAGCGTTCTGTACCAGCATGGATGACATAAACTTTGTTGTCATTTTTTAAATCTGGGAGTGTCACATTTTTTTCATAGGCTCCTGGATACCCTTTAGAGGCTACCACCGTTCCAATCGCATAAGCATCCTTCCATTGGAGCTTTGGATCTTTTCCTGCGGTAACGTCTTCGATAATTTGGATAAGATCATTCTCTAGTAATGGTAAAACAACTTGAGTCTCTGGATCACCGAAGCGTGCATTGAATTCAATAACCTTCGGACCTTCTTTTGTTTCAATTAATCCACCATATAGTACGCCTGTATAGGTTCTACCTTCTTGCTTCATTCCTTTTGCAGCTGGTTTCAAGATTTTGTCTACAGTAAATTCAACATGCTTTGGATCTAGATCTGGTACTGGTGAGTATGCTCCCATTCCACCAGTATTCGGTCCTTTGTCATAATCATAAGCTCGCTTGTGGTCACGCGCAGGAATCATTGGATAAACATTCTCACCATCCACAAATGCGAACAAAGAGAATTCCTTACCATCCAAGAATTCCTCGATGACAACTCGACTACCAGCTTCACCAAAGCGATTACCTACAAGCATGCTTTCTACAGCATCAAATGCCTCTTGCTCTTCCATTGCGACTACGACACCTTTTCCTGCTGCAAGTCCATCTGCTTTAATCACAATAGGTGCACCTTCTTGTTTTATGTATGCTTTTGCTTTCTCTATATCCGTAAACGTTTGATATTTTGCTGTAGGAATATCGTATTGTTGCATAAATGCTTTGGCAAAATCCTTACTTCCTTCAATGATTGCAGCAGCCTTTGTTGGACCGAATATCTTCAAATTCTTTGCGCGAAAGGCATCGACAACACCAAGAGTAAGAGGAATTTCTGGCCCAACAATTGTCCAGTCGATTTGGTTTTCTTCTGCAAATGCGGCTAATTCCTGAATCGCATCATCTTTAATTGGGACACAGGTGGCATCCTCTGCAATACCACCATTTCCTGGTGCAGCAAAAATTTCCGTTACCCGTTCACTCTCTTTTAACTTTTTTACAATGATATGTTCTCTTCCACCACTGCCAATTACAAGTACCTTCATCCAATCACTCCCTATAATTTATATGCATAGGCTTTGTTAAAAAACTTAAATTCCTTTTTATGATGCTTCCTATATGAAAGGATTCCCAAGTACTTGGGAATCCTTGTTTCTTAATGCTTAAAGTGACGCATCTTAGTAAATACCATCGCAATTCCGTGTTTATTACATTCATCGATAGAATCCTGGTCACGTTTGGAACCACCTGGCTGGATGATTGCTTTAATTCCTGCTTTTGCTGCATTTTCAACCGTATCCGGCATCGGGAAAAATGCGTCTGAAGCAAGCACAGCACCTTTAGCTTTGTCACCAGCTTGTTCAAATGCAATGGCTGCAGCACCAACCCGATTCATCTGTCCTGCCCCTACGCCAACTGTTTGATTATCTTTTGCTACTACAATCGCATTGGATTTCACGTGCTTCACAACATTCCATGCAAATAGTAGATCATCGATTTCCTCTGCATCTGGTTTTCGATCTGTCACTACTTCTAAATCATCAGCAATCACAAGTCCATTATCACGATCCTGTACGAGTAATCCACCAATGACACTTACCACTTTTTTCGAATCATCTCTATTCACTTCCATTGGTGTTTCTAATAAACGAATGTTCGGCTTTACGGTTAAAATTTCAAATGCTTTCTCTGAAAAGCTTGGAGCGATGACGATTTCTAAGAAAATATTCTTTAATAGATTGGCCGTTGCCTCATCCACTTCACGATTCAATGCTACAATGCCACCAAAAATAGAAACTGGATCCGCATCATAGGCCTTTTGGAATGCTGATTCAATGCTAGAACCAATTCCAACACCACAAGGGTTCATATGTTTGACCGCAACGGCTGCTGGTTGCTCATCGAAATCTAGCACAATTTCTAAAGCTGCATTGGCATCCTGGATATTATTATAAGAAAGCTCTTTTCCATGTAATTGTTTCGCATTCGCAAGGGATGCGCCTTTAACATTCCCTGTTTTGTAAAAGGCAGCCTTCTGATGAGGATTTTCTCCATAGCGAAGGGTTTGCACTTTTTCAAATGTTTGGGTGAAGGTTTCGGGATCCTCCTCACCAGTAATATCCACAAAATAATGAGCAATCATCGCATCATAATTGGCCGTATGACGGAAAACTTTTGCTGCTAATGTTTTACGAAACTCTACCGTACCACCATTATTGCCAAGCTGTTCTAAGACAGCATGGTAATCGTCTGGGTCAACAACCACTGTTACATCACGAAAGTTTTTGGATGCTGCACGAAGCATTGTTGGTCCACCAATATCGATGTTTTCGATCGCATCTTCTTCTGTTACATCTGGCTTAGCAATCGTTTCTTTGAACGGATAGAGATTCACTACTACGACATCAATTGGAGCAATATCACGTTCTTCTAGCTGCTTTACATGGGAGTCTTCATCTCTTCGAGCCAGAAGCCCTGCGTGGATGTACGGATGGAGTGTTTTAACACGTCCATCGAGAATTTCCTCGAAATTGGTTACGGCAGAAACCGGTAATGCTGGAAGACCAGCCTCCTTTAATGCCTTTAACGTTCCACCTGTTGAGATTAATTCATAGCCTAATTTGTCTAAGCCCTCTGCAAATGGAATTAAGTTACTTTTATCAGATACACTTAACAATGCACGTTTTTTCAACATTATTCCCCTTTCAAAATCAGTTGTTGTATCGTTTCTGGGTAGAGCTTGTGTTCTACTCTTTGAATGGCTTGCTGCAGATCCTCTTGTGTCATTCCTTCTTTGATATGAACAGCATCTTGGGCGATGATTTTTCCAGTATCCATTCCTGAATCAACATAATGGATCGTCACACCGGATACCTTCACACCAGCCGTAAATGCTTGTCCAACCGCATCAAGTCCTGGAAAGGCTGGAAGCAATGATGGATGAATATTAATGATTTTACCTTCAAATGGTGCTAATAAGGTGTTACCGATCAAACGCATGTATCCCGCTAAGATGATCCAATCAATTTCTTTTTCCTGCAATACTTCGACTATCTTTGCTTCAAACATTTCCTTACTTGCATATTGCTTTGGATCAAATACAAACAATGGTGTTTGGTTTACTCTTGCTTTGTCTAACACCTTTGCATTCGGTTTATCACAGACGAGTAATACAACCTCTGCATCTAGTTTACCATTTTGAGTTGCTTCGATGATAGCATCATAATTGCTTCCAGTGCCTGATGCAAAAACAGCTAACTTTGCTTTACTCATTTGTAAAACTCACCCCAGATTCATTCGTCACCTCACCGATAATATAAGCTTTTTCTCCGATGTCTTCCAATAACTGAAGTGCCATATGTGCTTCGTGATCCTCTACGATGATCGCCATACCAATTCCCATATTAAATACACCATACATTTCGGTTAATGATAAATCGGCTTGTTTTTGTAAATAAGAAAAAATGGCTGGTACTTCCCAGCTACATTCTTCTAGCTTCACACCTAAATTCTTAGGAAGTGCACGTGGAATATTTTCATAGAATCCGCCACCTGTTATATGGCTAATTCCTTTAATCGTTAAGTCTAACTTAAGCTGTTGTATGGCTTTGACATAAATTTTGGTTGGAGTTAATAAAGCTTCACCAAGAGTAGATCCTAGCTCTTCAATTGTTTCATTCAAATGTAAGCCATTCTCATCTATTATTTTTCGAACTAATGAAAAACCGTTAGAGTGGACGCCTGATGATGGAATACCAATGATTTTATCTCCAGCTTGAATATCCTCACCTGTAATAATTCTTTTTTTGTCCGCCATTCCAACGACAAAGCCTGCTAAATCATATTCCCCTTCATCATACATTCCAGGCATTTCAGCAGTTTCTCCACCAATAAGTGCTGCATTGCTCTGTACACAGCCATTGACTATTCCTTTGACGATTTGCTCTATTTTTTCTGGCTCATTTTTTCCACAAGCAATGTAATCAAGGAAAAATAACGGGTCTGCGCCTTGTGCAACAATATCGTTCACACACATCGCGACAAGATCCACTCCAACTGTATCATGTTGATCTAGGGCAAATGCTAGTTTCAGCTTTGTACCAACACCGTCCGTTCCAGAAACTAGAACTGGTTCCTCATATGAAAAATTACTCAGATCAAATAATCCAGCAAACGCACCAACTCCTCCAATTACTTCAGGACGATTGGTTTTAGCGATATGTTTTTTCATTAAATCGACAGCCTTATAACCAGCGTGGACATCGACTCCAGCGTCTTTATAAACATCACTCATCGTCATACTCCTTTAATATTAGAGGGCAAATGAATAGTTATAAGAAACCCGCCACTTTTATACATTTACCCGCCGTTTTTTTAATTTTTTTCGCCACTCTTGGGTAGTTTCCAGCCACTTTTCTGTTTATTCCCGCCACTTATGAGCAGTTTTCCGCCACTTCAGTCTTTATAAGCTGGTATAACCGTGTCAGGATATATCTCTGTTGGATAATTTCCGGTAAAACATGCTTGGCACACACCATGATCCTTTATATCACGGTCAGCAACGATCGATGCTTCTAATCCTTCTGTTGATAAAAATGCAAGGCTATCTGCACCGATGATTTCACGGATTTCTTCGATAGAGTTATGAGATGCGATTAATTCCCCTTTTGTCGAAGTATCAATCCCATAATAACAAGGATTTTGAATTGGCGGTGAAGCAATTCGAACATGGACCTCTGTCGCACCAGCTTCCTTCAATAACCGCACAATTCTACGACTGGTTGTTCCACGTACAATCGAGTCATCGACCATCACTACACGCTTACCTTCAACAATACCACGAACGGCAGATAGCTTCATTTTCACACCTTGTTCGCGTAGCTCTTGAGATGGTTGAATAAAGGTACGACCAACATAGCGGTTCTTAATAAGGCCGAGTTCATATGGAATACTTGCTGCTTCAGAGAAACCAATTGCTGCGGAAATACTGGAATCAGGTACACCTGTCACCACATCTGCTTCTATCGGCGCTTCTAATGCAAGCTGTTTTCCCATTGTTTTTCTGCTTGCATGCACATTTAATTCATTTAAGTCACTGTCTGGTCTTGAAAAATAGACATATTCCATTGAACATAATGTTCGCTGTAATGGTGAGGTGAATTGGGACGAACGAAAACCTTCTGCATCGATAACAATTAATTCACCAGGCTTTACTTCGCGTTCATATGTTGCACCAATTAAATCAAAGGCGCACGTTTCTGATGCGACGACATACGCATCACCTAAACGACCAATGGATAAAGGACGCAATCCTCGTGGGTCCAAACCGATAAACATTTGCTCCTCAGTTAGAATCGAAAAAGCATAGGCTCCTTTTATCATACTAAGCGCAGAACCAATCGCTTCTTCTAAAGGTACATTTCCACTCCGCTTAATTAAATGGGCAATAACCTCCGTATCAGAAGTAGTCTGTAGAATGCTTCCTTGTGCTTCGAGCTGACTCTTCAAAGCATGGGCATTTACCAAATTGCCATTATGAGCCAAAGCCATACTATTTTTTTGAGAACGGAACACAAGTGGCTGAACATTTTCAAAGCCTCCACCACCTTGTGTTGCATAACGTACATGGCCAATGGCAGCATGTCCTTTTAATGAGGAAAACTTGTCCTCTGAAAAAACGTCATTCACAAGCCCAACGCCTTTGTGAACATGGAGCTTCTTCCCATCAGTTGTGACAATTCCAGCCCCTTCTTGTCCACGATGCTGTAGAGCATGAAGACCGTAATACGTCATTTCTGCTGCTTTTTCATGTCCCCAGACAGCAAATACTCCACATTCCTCATTTAAGCCTTTGATTTCAGCAAGCACGGGATAGCTCCTTTCCACAATTGTTGTAATTCTTCCACATCTTCCTGCATTATCTCTTCTCCATTATTAGTTATTACTAATTTCCCATTACGAGATACCGCTCCAATCCATTTCGCATCTGCCACTGCTTTCTCAAAAGCTTCACGATTTTCTTTGTTCACAGATACTAAGAAACGAGATTGAGTTTCACTAAATAATCCTGCAGTTAAATCGCCCTCAACCATGATTGTTGCACCAAACCCTTTTTTAGTAAATAGACTTTCCGTAACAGCTACAGCGAGTCCACCTTCTGCTAAATCATGTGCAGACACGACTAAACCTGCACGAATGGCTTCTAGTAATTGGGATTGACGTTGTGTCTCTATATCTAAATCAATGGTAGGTGCTTTGCCGAAGTATTTCCCCTCGAGTATATTCTGCAGTTCACTTCCACCGAATTCTGCTGATGCTTCCCCTATCACATAAATTAGATCACCATCATTTTGGAAATGGGATGGAGTAATATGAGAAAGTGATTCATGTAAACCTACCATTCCAACAATTGGTGTCGGAAAGATCGCTTGACCGTTTGATTCATTATATAAGGATACATTTCCACTAATAACTGGTGTATTGAGCTTTGAGCAAGCTGTACTCATTCCATCTACACTTTTTTCCATTTGCCAAAAGTTTTCTGGTTTATCTGGATTTCCGAAATTCAAACCATCCGTGATCGCTAACGGCTTTGCACCAGAACAAACGATATTTCGTGCCGCCTCGGCCACAGCAATTTGTCCACCAACCTCTGGGTCTAAATGAATATAACGAGAATTACAGTCAATGGTCATCGCTAGTGCTTTGTCATAGCCACGTACTCGAATAACGGCAGCATCAGACCCAGGAGAGAATACCGTATTTGCTTGTACCATGGAATCATATTGGTCATAAACATATTCTTTACTTGCAATGGTTGGCTGTTGCAATAGCTTTCGAAGCATTGCAGCATAATCGTCTATGACCGGTTTATATGAAGGCATGCTTTGATTTTCTTCATAAAAAGCGGGTACCTTAGACTCTTTATAAAAAATCGGTGCATCCTCTGCTAGACTATCAACAGGGATATCTGCAACCACTTCACCTTTGTGCAATAGACGGAATTTTTTATCATCTGTTACCGTTCCAACCGCTACCGCTTCTAGTCCGTATTTTCTGAAAATATCGACGATCTCCTGCTCTTGTCCTTTTTTCACACATAAGAGCATACGCTCTTGAGATTCAGAGAGCATCATTTCATATGCTGTCATATTTTCTTCACGCTGTGGGATTAAGTCTAGATTCATTTCCATTCCCATTCCAGCCTTACTTGCCATTTCACTAGCAGACGATGTTAACCCTGCTGCCCCCATATCCTGAATACCAACTAAAGCATCTGAATGAATGACTTCCAAACATGCTTCAATTAATAATTTTTCCATGAATGGGTCCCCGACCTGTACGTTGGAGCGTTTGCTTTCAGAGTCTTCTGACAGATCCTCAGAAGCAAAGGTAGCCCCATGAATACCGTCACGGCCTGTTTTAGACCCAACATACATAATGGTATTACCAAGACCTGCGGCAATTCCTTTTTGAATATCCTTTGTATCAATTAATCCGACACACATAGCATTTACTAGAGGATTCCCTTCATAACTGTCATCAAATTGTACCTCTCCACCGACAGTTGGAACCCCAACACAATTTCCATAACCAGCAATTCCATGTACCACTTCTTCGAATAGATATTTCACTCGACCTGTATTTAAATTACCAAAACGTAAGGAATTCAGAGAAGCAATCGGACGGGCTCCCATTGAGAAGACATCACGAATTATACCACCTACACCAGTTGCAGCTCCTTGATATGGCTCCACTGCTGATGGGTGATTATGACTTTCTACCTTAAACACGACACCCTGTCCATTTCCAATATCGACAACACCTGCACCTTCCCCAGGTCCTTGAACTACCTGCTTACCTTCTGTAGGGAATTTCTTCAATAAAGGCTTTGAGGTTTTATAGCTACAATGCTCTGACCACATAACAGAGAAAATTCCAATCTCCGTAAAATTCGGGCGACGACCCATAATTTCTTTAATCATGTCGTATTCTTTATCTGTTAAACCCATTTCACAGTAGACTTTATCTTTTTCTACCAATTCTGGGGTGATTTCAGGCGCCTGCAACATAATTTTCCCTCCAGTTCGCTAACATTGATTGGAATAGTTTCAACCCATCAGCACTGTTTAATAATGCTTCCACTGCACGCTCCGGGTGTGGCATCATGCCAAGTACATTCCCTTTCTCATTTGTGATTCCTGCAATATCGGCTACAGAACCATTTGGATTAGTTTGATAAGTAAACACAATTTGATTATTTTCTTTTAATCTAGCAAGCGTTGCTTCATCACAATAATAGTTTCCTTCATTGTGAGCGATTGGTACAGAGATGACTTCTCCTTGCTTATACTCACTTGTGAAAATGGTCTGATTATTTTCTACGACTAAATTCTCAAAATGACACATGAATTTCAAATTCTTATTACGTAACATGGCACCTGGTAATAAACCTGATTCTAATAAAATTTGGAATCCATTACACACTCCTAGGATGGGTACACCAATTTCTGCTTGTGTTTTTAACTGTGTGACAATATCTGACGTCGAAGCAATGGCGCCACATCGTAAATAATCCCCATAAGAGAAGCCACCAGGAATCAAAATGGCATCATAACCATCAAGCTTGGCCTCTTGGTACCAAACTAATTCGGCTTCTTCTCCAAGTGCATCCTTGGCTGCATAGTACATATCTCGATCACAGTTGGAACCCGGGAACACTACAACAGCAAACTTCACTGTGTAACACCCTCCTCCACTGTGTATTTATAATTCTCAATAACTGGATTGGCTAATAGCTTGCTGCACATTTCTTCAATTTGGTGTTCAATATTGGCGTCATCAGCAACGGTTAGCTCTAAATATTTCCCCACACGTACCTCTTCGATATTTTCATAGCCTAATGTATTTAAAGATCCTTGTACCGCTTTACCTTGAGGATCTAAGACACCCTCTTTTAATGTAATATGCACCTTTACTAATTTCATTGTATTGCCTCCAGTCTAGTTAATATTTGATCATAGACAGATATGAGATCACCTAGGTCCTCTCTGAAAACATCCTTGTCCATTTTTTCTCCTGTTCTTACATCCCATAAACGGCACGTGTCAGGACTTACTTCATCCGAGAGTATAATTTCACCAGTTTGATTGCGACCAAACTCTAATTTGAAGTCAACAAGCTGTAGATGGATTTCTTTGAAAAAAGCTTGCAATTTTTCATTGACACGAAGTACCATTTGTTTAATTTGAGCTAACTCATCCTCTGTAGCATCTGTTAGAAGTAAGGCGTGGCTATCACTAATAAACGGATCGCCTAGCTCGTCTTTTTTATAATAAAATTCAACAAGTGGTGGATGAAAGGTCGATTTCTCCTCTATTCCAAGTCGGCGAACAATACTTCCCGCTGCTACATTGCGCACTACTACCTCTAGGGGAATAATTGTTGTTTTCTCTACTAATTGTTCTGTTTCATTTAATGCTTCTTTAAAATGGCTGTTCACGCCATTTTTCCGGAGATATTCGAACACTTTAGCAGAGATTAGATTATTGTAGCGACCTTTGCCTTCAAAGTTTGCCTTTTTCTCTCCATTAAAGGCAGTTGCATCATTTTTATAGGATAGGACGAGTAATTCATCGCTATCCTTTACTGTAAAAACTTGCTTTGCTTTTCCTTCATATAACAGCTTGTCCTTCATTCTTACTCACTCCTTATGCTAAGCCGATTTTTTTGAAAATTTGATCAACATTTTTCAAATGATACGTATAATCGAAGCAATCGTCTAATTGCTCCTTTGTCAATGTGCTCGTAATTCGTTCCTCCTTCTCAATCAACTCACGGAAAGGAGTAGCTGTTTCCCATGCTTTCATGGCATTTGGTTGAACCATATCATAAGCCTCTTCACGGCTCATTCCTTGATCAATCAAGGAAAGCAGCACACGTTGTGAGAAAATAACGCCATAGGTTCGGTCGATATTGCGCTTCATATTTTCTGGAAATACGGTTAGGTTCTTCACAATATTACTAAATCGATTGAGCATATAATTGAGTGCAATCGTAGCATCTGGAAGGATGACACGCTCTGCAGATGAGTGAGAAATATCACGTTCATGCCATAATGATACATTTTCATAGCTTGTCATCATATAACCACGAATGACACGGGCCATTCCCGTCATATTCTCCGAACCGATCGGATTCCGTTTATGTGGCATAGCAGATGAACCTTTTTGACCCTTCGCAAAAAACTCCTCCACTTCACGTGTTTCTGTTTTTTGTAATCCACGAATTTCTGTAGCGAATTTTTCAATGGATGTGGCAATCAAAGCGATTGTGGACATGTATTGTGCGTGTCGATCACGCTGTAACGTTTGTGTTGATACAGGTGCAGGAGAAAGCCCTAAGTTTTCACACACATATTTTTCAACAAATGGATCAATGTTTGCATATGTTCCCACTGCTCCAGAAAGCTTTCCAGTTTCCATAACCTTTGCTGCAGCATCAAATCGTTCGAGGTTTCGCTTCATTTCTTCATACCATAGTGCCATTTTCAAACCAAAGGTTGTCGGCTCTGCGTGCACACCATGCGTACGTCCCATCATGACGGTGTGTTTATGCTCGATTGCTTTTTCCTTTAAGATATCAATAAAGCGAACAATATCCCGGCGAATAATTTGATTCGCTTGTTTTAGCATATAAGATAAGGCTGTATCGACAACATCTGTTGAAGTTAGTCCATAATGGACCCACTTACGCTCTTCTCCTAATGTTTCCGATACAGCACGAGTAAAGGCAACGACATCATGACGCGTATCCTGCTCAATTTCAAAAATTCGTTCGACATCAAATGATGCATTTTCTCTAATTTTTTGGACGTCCTCCTTTGGGATAAATCCGAGCTCACTCCATGCCTCACATGCTAATATTTCTACCTCTAGCCATGCCTTAAAACGATTTTCATCAGTCCAAATCTTAGCCATTTCCTCACGTGTGTAACGTTCAATCATCTGACTTCCTCCTAATTCGATTCAATTAACTTTTTTTCTACTAAATCATTATATATGGTTAAAGCATTGTCCCCAATAAATGTTGCATGTCCCATTTTTCTTAATGGTTTATTTTCTTCTTTACCGTACATGTGCACGTGTGCTGGAGTTAATTCGTCCATTTTACGGAAAAAAGGTTCTATATCCTTACCTAGTAAATTAAACATCACTGCTCCACCATGTGCATAAACCGGGATTAGTGGTAGTCCACAGATTGCTCGAATATGCTGTTCAAACTGTGATACATTACATGTCTCGATCGTATAATGTCCTGAGTTGTGTGGCCGAGGGGCCAGTTCATTAATCAATATCTCATCCCCTACCACGAACATTTCGATAGCAAAAGTTCCCACAACACCGATTGTTTCCGCAATGGCCTTTGCTGCCTTTTTAGCTTTTTCAGCAATATGACCTGCTACTCGAGCTGGTGCGATCGTTGCATGTAATATATGATCGCGATGAATGTTCTCTGCAACTGGGAAATAACTGATATCCCCTGCTTGTGACCTTGTAAAAACGATAGAGATTTCTTTATCAAATGGCACCCATTTTTCTACGATCAATCGATCTGTTGCAGACAGCATTTCCGATGCTTCCTTTATATCCCGTTCATTGGTTAATTTGACTTGTCCCTTTCCGTCATAGCCTCCGCGACAGGTTTTTACTACAGAAGGATAGCCAAGCTTTTCGACTGCCTTCTCTAATTGTTGTACTGTTTGTACGATTGCAAATTCAGCAACAGGCTGGTTGCTGTCTACCATTGCCTTTTTCTCTAATTCACGATCCTGAGTCACCTTTAGAGAATTGGCACCCTGTGGCAAAATCCCCTTTGCTTCTAAAAACTCTGCTGCTGTTAAATCGACATTTTCAAATTCATAGGTAACAACGTCACATTTCTCAGCAAGCTCCTTTATGGCATTCATATCGTCATATGCTGCGACAATTTGTCCACCTGAAACTTGTGCAGTTGGGCAATTAGGAGTTGGATCTAGTACAATCACATGGTAACCCATATGCTTTGCGACGGTAGTCATCATTCTGCCAAGTTGTCCTCCACCGATAATACCGATCGTTCGTCCAAATAATAATCTATTGTTCTGCAAGTTCTTCCCTCATTTCTGCTACCTTCTCGCGCATCTGTACTTGATAATTTGCTAATGTAGCTGCCACTTGTTGATCAAATGCCCCAATCATTTGTGTAGCTAATATCCCTGCATTCTTAGCACCAGCCTTACCAATGGCAACTGTGGCAACCGGAACACCACCTGGCATTTGTACAATGGATAATAATGAATCAAGACCGTTTAAGCTTTTGGTTTGGACAGGAACACCAATGACAGGCAATGTCGTTTTGGCAGCAACCATACCTGGCAAATGTGCTGCCCCACCAGCACCAGCAATGATTATTTTTAAGCCCTTGTCTCTTGCATTTTCTGCATATTGAAACATATCCTCTGGGGTACGGTGTGCAGAAATCACTTCTTTTTCATAGGAAATACCTAATTCATCTAATACCTCACATGTATGCTTCATCGTTTCCCAGTCGGAGATGCTCCCCATTATAACTCCTACTTGTGCCATACTTTCCCCTCTTTCTTCTATATTTAAGTACATTAGAAAAATCTCGCATTCGCTCGTCCTTTGGCGAATGCCTAGTTTTGCTTATACTTGTCACCTTAAAATTTCAACTACGTCGAAAGCTACTGTGTAGAAATTTAATACTTTCCTAACGTAAAATAAAAAGCCTATTCGGTCTCCTCCTGTAATAAGAGAAGATGAATAGGCTGAAGTGTAACTTTTTTGCCATTTAATCTCGTTTCTTTTACAGGTTAGATGCTCATTCATTTTTCCGAACATTTCGTTCCTTATCGATCACCCCGTAAAAGCAAACTCCTAACGCTTTTTTACATCTTCCCTCATAGTCCATCTTTTACGGTGATGGGTAGAAACTCTTGGGCCATATTCCCAAATTATATGAGGTCATCATTTTCAATTGTAAGATTTTTTAACTCTACACATATGATAACAAGTCCATTTCCCTCTTGTCAATAAAAAATCGAACGTTAATTAACATAATTAAATTAACGTTCGTGTTTTGACAAAATGGCTTCAAATTGTATGATTCGATCAATTGGTTGGATTTTGCTACCTACCTCTTCAAAGATCGGCTTTTCTATTCTTCTAATCGGTTGATAGCCCTCTTGCTTTATCCGTTCTAAACAGCTAGCAATGGTTTCATTTTTCTTCACTTGAAAGTATTTCTTCTGATTGTTTTTGTTCTTCTTTTTCGACACTTTTTCTGATCTTCCCCTTTCTTACTTGCTTCACCCAGAAGCCTCCGTGAATTTGCTTCGGTTCGTAAGCAATAATAAATGCTTTGGGATCAATAGATTTAATTGTTTCATAAAGATGAAGCTCATATTTTCTTGGTGATAGTATTTGCATTGATAAACGGTCACCATCCATTCCATAAGCATACCAGCTGGTGACGCCATAGCCTTTTGCTCTGAGCTGTTTCGTAAAGGAAATGTCTGGATTCGATGAAATAACATTAACGGTAATATAACCAAGTGCCAGTTTTTCTTCAATCATTGACCCTATTATCACACCAAGTCCATAGCCTAGCCCATAAGCAATTAGATTTTGTATTTCTCCAAGATTATCTAACACTAACCCAAGTCCGAGGGTATAAATGACAATTTCAAATGTACCAATCGTTCCCGCAATATATCTTCTTCCTTTTAATGTAAGAATAACACGTAATGTCGATAAGGATACATACACGATATTAATAGCCATAATAATCGTAACCATTATAAGTGCATTTTCTAGCATAAAAATACCTCCTTAAAGGAACAGGATCATTTCTCTAACATAACATAATAACAATTAGGCGGAATCATTTTATCATATAAAACTTACTTATCATAGTACAAAATGGAGGGAAAATGATGGATCCATTTCAGCAAATGCACGAATGGAAAAATAATATGGATCAATTCTTCGGTGGGAACTTTTGGAATGAGTTTGAGCATATTATCAAACCTCCCATCCCAGCAATTAATTTATACGAGCTAGACAATGAATTGATTGGTTATATTAGTTTACCCGGTATGGAAAATAGTAAGCAAATAGAAGTATATGTAGACGAGTATGTCTTGGAAATACGAGGACAGCTATCTCCCATCAAACAAAGTGGCAAGATGCATCATCAAGAAATATTACAAGGAGATTTTTCAAGAAAAATAGACCTCCCTTTCGCTGTGAGAAAGGACCGTGTAAGCGCAAATCTTCGTAATGGACTGATGTGTATCCATTTGCATAAGAAAATGGACAATACTAGGAAAAGAAAGAGAGTAAATATTGAAAATGAGGAGGAGTAACCAGGATCTAAAAAAACGGTCCAGCAAGACGATACTGAACCGTTCCTTATTTACCCTTTTAATAACGCATATTGTTTGATAACTTCTTGTGTAATGTCACTATCCTTAGGAAGTTTACTTACATCCTCTAACACTTTCGCCATTCCGTTTTCTTTGATCATTGATTGAAGCTTCATCGCTTCTTCGTCCTCTTGATAATCAAATAATAGTGCAGCAGCAATAGCCTTCGCTAAGTTCGTAAATGATAGACCAGCTTTTTGCGCTTCTGTTGCAGGGCGAATTAATCGATCCTCGGGTCCTAATTTTCGGATCGGTGCACGCCCTACTCTTGTAACCCCATCTTGAAGATAGGGATTTTTAAACCTTTTAATTATTTTCTGAATATATTCGTTATGTTCATCTGCCTTTAAACCATACTGTTTAACTAAGTAATCACCAGTTTCCTTTAATGTTGCTTCGACTTGTTCCTTAATGGCTTCATCTGCTAACGTTTTATCAATGGTTGACTTCCCGTTCAAGTAGCCAAGGTATGCAATGACGGCATGCCCTGTATTAACGGTAAATAACTTTCTCTCAATAAAAGGGGCAAGCTCAGATACGATAGTCATCCCTTCAACTTCCGGAATCTCTTCCTCCGTCTCGACTACCCACTCGTAATATGGTTCGACCAACACATCTAAAGAATTATCTTCCTGTATGGGAACGATACGATCGACAGCAGAATTAAAGAAATATACTCTCCCTGCTAGTCTATCTTTTGTGTCTTCATCAAGATTATCTAATATGTGCTGCTTCAATATGTCAGTTGCACCTATCTGGTTTTCACAAGCAATCACATACAGCTTTTCATCTGTTTGATACACTCGTTCCGAGATACCTCGTGCAATAAGTGGTGCAATTCGAGGCAAAATATTCGGTCCGATAGCAGTAGTCAAATAAGTAGCACCTGTAATTTCCTCGATCACCTTATTTTCCTGTGTCATGTTATTTAAGCCCGCTACATTCTTGATCGTAGTTGTTTCATGTTGGTCTGTTGCTAATTTTACCTTGTAGCTCTTCTGTTCATTTAAAGAATGAATGATTGATTCTGCAATATCTACAAAGGTAACATGGTAACCTGATTCAGAGAATAAAGCTCCAATAAAACCTCTTCCAATGTTTCCAGCACCAAAGTGGACGGTCTGTTTCATTATAATCATTCCTTTATCCATTTATTTTCGAGGTAGTCTGAAAATAACTCCTCTAATTTCTCTCTAATCATTGATTCACTCGAAGAAGAAAAAATCATCATCGCCTCGTCACTTTCTATTAGACTCGTACTTATGAGACTTAGTATTTCTTGTTGTTTTGTACTTAACGTTTCAGGTGATAACATCAATAGTAGGTTTTTTAACTGTACTTCTGTGCCATCCATTCCTTTAATGACACAAGGATGATCTAGATGACATATTTGAAAAATAAGTTCTTGAATACCGTCATATCGACAATGATAAAGCCCCATATTGGTATTAGGAATTCCCAATCCTCCCATTGTTTCTCTTTCCGCTAACTTTTGTAAAACTTCTTCTGCATTAGAGACTAACCCTGCTTGTTCCAGTCGTTCGGTCATCTCTCTTAATACTTGCAAATATCCAGCGTTCGATCTCCTGTATAAACGGAAGTTATTCAGAATTGCTTCGATACTAGAATGTACTTCCTCCATTTCCTGCAACACATCTTGCAATTTGGATGGCTGGAGGTTAAAATTCTTGCTATTGTTATTTTTCATATATTCATTTTTACTTGTTAACTGTCGTATATTATGCTGCAAAAAGCTTCTTATCATTTGAATATCTTCGTCGTTTAATAGTGGTGATACTAATATATAGTTCAGATCATCAAACGGAAGCTTTACAGTGGAAATAACCATATCAAACACATTTAATTTCGATTTCTCTATTTCTTTAATTGATTTTATGTCGACTGTGTTAATTTCCGCAAATTCTTTCTGAATACGGCTTGCTAGCATCTTAGATGTACCTATTCCTGTAGGACAGATAATAACCGCACGTATCGCTGTCTTTTCCTCATTCATTAATAATGCAGATCCGAAATGAAGCACAATAAAGGCAATCTCATCCTCTGGAAAGGAGATATCATTAAATTCCTTCTCTAAACTATTTCGAACTGCCATAAATAACATAGGATATTTCTTTTTTATTTCCTCGGTTAACGGATTAAAAAAGCCCATCTGATGCTTTAATCGAAAAATCGAGGGCTCCATATGAGCAAGCAATCCTTGGAATAACGAAAAGTCCTTAGAAAGATCAATGTGAAGTTGCTTGGAAACATCTTGAATGATGTTTCTAATCAGCTGCCCTAGCATAATACTGTCATAATCAACTGTATCCGAATCCTGCAATTTGGATCCTTTTAAAACAACAGCTAAATAATAAACATCTTTATGAGCTAACGGAATCGATAATTTCGATCTTATGTGTTCTGCTAGTTGGCTAATTTGTTGAAAGGTTCGGGTAGATTCCTCATACAATACTGGTTCATCATCCTCTAAAAGAAAATGATTCTCTACTCGTTGGAGAGTAATCGCCGTGTGGACGATAAATCCTAAATAGTCATTATCCGCTAAGCGTGTCTGCCCCTTGTCAAATAAATGATGAACCATTTCATCAATGGTGAATAAATATTGAGAAGAAAAATAGCCTAGTATCGGACCTTCTAGTAGGTGATGCTTTTGTAATAGATATAAGCTTTCTAATAACTCTTCATGAAAATGAAATAAGAAATAGGTAGCGAGAGCTTTACGCTTATTTGCTTCTCTTCCAGCTAAGCTTACACCAACACCTCTTTTTCGATTCAATTCAATAGAAAAGTTATCTAACCATTTCGTTAGATCATCCAGATAAGAAGAAAGCTTTGTAACACTAATTCCGAGCTGTTTTGCCAGCACTTGTGTCTTAAAAAAAGAGCCTTCATGTAATAAGGTAATAAGTAACTGTAATTTTTTTTCTTCTGGTGTTTCATCTGTCGGATGGACATGGTATAAATTTTGGGTCAGTTTGAAAATATGTTCATTTTTTCCATCAATCATTAAACCATCATTGGGTGTTCGCTTCAGCTGTAGCTCGAAGGAATGTAAGATATTCTCCACAGCTTTTAGATCACGCTGAACAGTCCTTACACTAACTTGTAGGTAATTGGCCAATGACTGTGGTGTGTGTTTACCAGAAGTTTTTATTACTAATTCAATGATTAATTTTTCTCTTGACGTTATAAACATTCTACCCTCTCGTTTCTTTTCCAAAATGTCCTTAGGGTGAATATAGCAGATAGCAGAATAGAAAGATGGACCTACCCCATCTTTCTACTCATTACCATCATTTACTATTAATTATAGCTAACAATTCCTTCGCTGTTTTTGCTTGCACCATCTGTTCAATATTTTCTTCATCTGAACAAACTACGGCAATACCGGAAAGGATGTCTAAATGGGTACCGTCTTTTCCTGCAATACCGAAGATTAACTTCGCTTCCTTGCCATCAAAATCCACCCCATTTGGAACCTGAAGGACTGTAAACCCTGAACGTAATACAGCCTTTTTTGCTGCTTCTGTACCATGTGGAATGGCAACATGATTACCCATATAGGTAGATGTTATGTTATCGCGCTCTATCATTGCCTCCACATAGCTTTCTTCTACATAGCCTGCTTTCACTAACACTTCACCAGCAAATCGAATAGCGTCTTCCTTTGTATTGAATTCTTGATTAAGGAAGATATTTTCTTCCCGCAATAAATCGTCATCATCGTGCTCGTGATCTTTACCCGTTACCTCTGCTTCTGTTTCTTCTACCACTTCAGATAACTCTTCCGTGACACCATTTTGCAAGCTGTCAATTAGCTTGTCATATTCCGGACTTGATAAGAAATTATCAACGGAAATATGATAAGCATTGGGTAATTTCTCTTTTGCACGAGGCGTTAATTCTTCTTGAGTAATAACAACCTGTGCATCACCTGGCAGGTTACTAATTGCTGTATTGGTGACAGAAACGTCAAGATCAGCAGATTTCACTTTTTTACGTAATAATGATGCCCCCATAGCACTCGATCCCATTCCAGCATCACAAGCAAATACAATTTTGTTTACCTTATCAGGAAGTGTTCTTGAATTAGATTGAAGTGCCCCTGCCACAGAGCTTTTCTTCCCTTTCATTTCTTGCATTTTTTGTGTTGCTTCTTCTATATTTTCGTCATCTTGTTTACTTGATTTTAGCACAAATCCAGCAACAACGAACGAAATAATCGTAGCTACGATAACAGCAGCAAAGTTTGCGATATAAACACTTGCTTTTCCAGGGGTAACTGCAGCAATTGCTAAAATACTACCAGGAGATGCAGGGGCTGCTAATCCTCCACCTAAAAGTACTAATGTTAGTATTCCACCCATACCACCTAAAATAACCGCAAATAATAGCATTGGGCGCATTAATACATATGGGAAGTAAATTTCATGGATACCTCCAAAGAAATGAATAATTCCTGCACCAGGTGCGGATTGCTTTGCAGAACCTTTTCCAAATAGCATAAAGGCTAATAAAACACCAAGACCTGGACCAGGGTTTGCTTCTAATAAGAATAGAATAGACTCACCTGTGCTTCTCGCCTGTTCTAAACCTATTGGAGAGAGAATCCCATGATTAATTGCATTATTTAGGAATAATATTTTGGCAGGTTCAATAAAGATACTTGTTAATGGTAAAAGACCTGCACCAATTAACCAATCTACTCCTGCAACAAGTAGTTGAGTAAAACCATTGACAGCAGGACCAATAGCCAAGAAGGATAGAATGGCAAGAAGTCCTCCGAGAATACCCGCCGAAAAATTATTTACCAGCATTTCAAAGCCAGATTTAATTTTACCCTCCACTAATTGGTCAAACTTTTTAATCACATAACCACCAAGTGGACCCATGATCATGGCACCTAAAAACATCGGTGTATCTGGCGCACCGACAATAACCCCCATTGTCGCGATAGCACCTACCACACCTCCACGCTGGTCATGAATCAATTTACCACCTGTGTAACCGATTAACAATGGTAGTAGGTAAAACACCATTGGATCCACTAATTTTGCAAGGTTTTCATTTGGAATAAAACCATCTGCAATAAATAAAGCAGTAATAAGCCCCCATGCTATAAATGCACCAATGTTTGGCATAACCATCGAACTTAGAAAATTACCAAACTGCTGGACTTTTACTTTTATATTTGACTGAGCCATTATCTTTCTCCTCTCCGTCTAATTTTCCTATTCATCAATTCTAATCATAGGACACCGTTATGCTATCTTCAAGATACTTGAAAACTAATTTTGTCGCATAGCAGGTGACAAATCTATTTTTTCTCTATAAGAAGAGATTTATGCAGATTCAAATTATGCACATTAGTGCTTATTATGAAAAGCTTTCTTCTTTATTACCCTAATACTTCTTCTTCAAACAACGCAAAAGGCCTCGGCATAATGCCGAAGCCTTTTCAACTATTAATGTAAAAATCCAAGATAAAGAATAAAGATCACGAACAGCCCCCACATAACTGGGCTGACTTCTTTTATTTTTCCTTTTGCAACCATAGTAATTGGATAAAAGACAAACCCGACTGCGATACCTGTTGCTATACTATAGGCAAGTGGCATCATGATAATCGTTAGGAATGCTGGTACTGCAATCTCAAACTTGTCCCAAGGTATATCCTTTAAAGAAGATGCCATTAATACCCCAACAATGATTAAGGCTGGAGCTGTTACAGATGGTGTGACGACATTTAATAATGGTGAAAAGAATAGTGCTAATAGGAATAAAATCGCTGTGACAACAGAGGCGAACCCTGAGCGACCACCAGCCCCAACACCTGTTGTAGACTCCACATAAGAAGTAGTAGTTGATGTACCTAATGTTGCTCCAACTACTGTTGCAGCAGAATCAGCAAATAATGCTTTTCCTGCTCTTGGAAGCTTATTATCCTTCATTAAACCCGCTTTTGATGCCACAGCTACTAGAGTACCTGCTGTATCAAAGAAATCGACGAACAAAAAGGTTAATATAACGACAAGCATTTGAATCGTAAAAATATCACCAAGA
The DNA here is from genome assembly GCF_003176895.1 of Gracilibacillus dipsosauri. GTDB lineage: Bacteria > Bacillota > Bacilli > Bacillales > Amphibacillaceae > Gracilibacillus > Gracilibacillus dipsosauri. The sequence continues at coordinate 188,415 of NZ_QGTD01000021.1, read as the reverse complement.
TGAGTGAAGGCAGCCCCAAATGTTGGCTCAATACTAGGAACTCCACTTATAATTTTATCAGGTAATGGGATTTGGCCAATAATGATTCCAACAATTGCTGTGATCACCATCCCATAAAACACGCCACCTTTAAAACCTATTGCAATTAAGATAACTGTGGCAAATAGACCAATAATGGCTAATAACGTTTCAGGATTGGTTAGATCACCAAGTGCTACTACTGTACTTTCATCAGATACAATAATTCCTACATTTTGAAACCCTAGAAAAGCAATAAAAAGACCGATCCCTGCTCCAACTGCCATTTTCAAATGAGCTGGAATGGCATTAATTACTTTTTCACGGAGACCTGTTAAGGTTAATAGGATAAAGATAAGTCCTGAAACCAATACTCCTGCTAATGCTGTTTCCCAAGGAATACCATAGCCTAATACAACGGTATAAGTAAAGAACGCATTTAATCCCATACCTGGCGCAAGAGCAATTGGATACTTTGCGAGTACACCCATAATTAATGTACCTATGGCAGCGGCCAATGCAGTGGCAACATAAACCGCACCCTTATCCATGCCAGTGCCATCGGAAAGCATTGAAGGGTTAAGGAACAAAATATAAGCCATAGCTAGAAATGTAGTTATACCAGCTATCGTTTCTTTACGATAATTCGTTTCAAGCTGCTCAAACTCAAAAAACTTTTTCATCTATTTTTTCCTCCCATTTCATCCATCACCCTAGTTTTGCTGAAATAAAAACCCCTCTGGACATGATCCAAAGGGGTTCCTATTACAAGTAGATGAAGTTATTATCCTATTAAATAATAACTTCATCCTCCTCGTAGTCAGAGCATTTAACGGTGCTCTGGTAGAAACTTTTGAGCCATATTCCCAATATTATACGACGGAAGGTAATGATTATTAAATTATAATAAATTCAATTCATATCATACTAGGCTAGCAAAGATTAGTCAATACTAAAACCGAATATTTATAAATATTTTCTGCAGAATGTTCGCTTTATGCTGTTTCCTCATAAATATCTATTCCCACCTCGGTGTCTTCTATATAAATTTTACCTTTTTTACGTGTAAGCAAGTAGCAATAATAAAAATCACCAACACAGCCCGATGTATGACAAGCAAATAATAGATAGAGAAAGGTAGAATCAATACCAAATAAACTGATAATGGAAAGCAGTGCACTAATGATTATAAATGGCATGATAATGATGATAAAAAACGGAATTCTCGGATAGATCGAGCCAGGGCTGGCTGCATACGCCATCCCATTCTTAAAGCCGAATTTCACCTTACTTTCCGGCTTAAATACTTTAAAAAACAAGCCATGGATTAATTCATGTAATACGAGAAGAACGATAAAACTGCAACAGAATAACAGCACCCTTAATACCATGTATAATATAAATAGTAATGTTTTTTCTTCTTTTGGAAATATCTCAAACTCTCCCATAGCATAAATGCCAACAAGCACTAAGCCTAAAAATATTACCAATGCCCAAATATTTAACCAGATAATCAATTTATTATTTGTAAGCAGATTAATTTTTTCTATCACTTTTAGATTCATTGCTTCCTCCTAAATTTGAACTTTGCTCTATTCTAGCCCCTGCAAAGATGACAAGTCAGCAAATTGTTCTTCCGAGAATACTTTTATTCCATTTCTAAGTAATAATGCAGAAGTAACACCCATTCCCTTTTGTTTTTCACCAATGAAATTACCATTATAAATCATGGAGCTGCCACAGGATGGACTGGATTCCTTTAAAACAACAATGGATGCATTTATTTTTCTAGCTTTATTCAGAGTAGCATAAGCACCCTTGATATAAAGTTCCGTAACATCTCTTCCAGATTTCTCGATTACTTTAGCCTTTCCATCAAGTACATCTTCTCCATTACCACCTACAATTTCTGCAGGTTCTCGTGGAGTTGAAAATCCCCCTAGTAATTCTGGACATATTGTAACAGCTTTCTTTTCTTCTACGAGTTTTGCAATTTTACTATTAAAACTGTTTGTACCATTATATCTTACATTTAAGCCTGCTAAGCAGGAACTAACTAATATCATATCTCTATATCCCCTTTAGCATAATTTTTTGACAAACAATGTATTACCTATCATGACCTTACCAAAACTAGAACACACCAGGGGAAGGAGCACTAGATAAAATTCCTCCAGTAACTAGTATTGCTCTAATTTTTATGCCAGCAGTTAATCCTCCCCACTCCGAACATTTTGGAAATAATGACAATCATTATTTGGTTTCATAAATTCCTCGTTTCACTAGCTATAGTAAGTACCTTTTCTCTTTTACTCCATATAAAATCTCTTCAACACAGATTAATTATATCATTTGTAAATGTTCGATTAAATGCTCATAAGCCATTTGATCTCAAACTACATATAAGTTTTATAAAGAAAAAAACCAATAAATATGAGATATTTATTGGTTGCCATGGAGAATATAATGTTTATGCCTAATTTCTTCTCTATTGATTACGGATGATAGATAATCTCTACCCACACATCATTCGCTCTAATTTTACTGAAATGGATATTATGGTTCATATGTTTACATAGATAGTTTTCATCCAAAGTAGATTTTACTGAACCATTAGGTCCAATCAATGCAACGAATTGACGCTTATCTATATGAAAAATTCACAGACTAATTGTCCACTCTTTTTCATATTTAAAAGAACCGTTTTTTACTTCTACAATTTTAATGCCCACTCTCAGTAAATGCTGGCAATGGATCATTAAATTTATCCCAATCCTGTTTCATTTCTTCATCTGTTAGCAAGCATTGATCCAATCCCTTAATGATCTCCTCTTCATCCATATTCATACCGATAAACACTAACTCCGTCATACGATCCCCATATTCCACGTCCCAGCGCTTCACTAACTCAGGTTCCTTATTCAAAACTTCCATTTGTTCTTTTTCAGGATAAGTGGCAACCCACTTTCCTACACCCTGAATAGAGAGGGAGGTACCAGCCTGTGATAATAAACCAGATATCTCATTTCTTGAAGCTAACCAAAAGAATCCTTTGGCTCGTACAATACCTGTCGGCCAATTTTCTAACCAGTTCATCCACCGTTCAGGGTGGAACGGTCTGTCCCTCCGGTAAACAAAGGAGTAGATGCCGTACTCCTCACTTTCAGGTACGTGTTCCTCATTTAGTTCTTTGATCCATCCCGCTCCTTGGCTTGCTTTTTCAAATTCAAACAATCCCGTATTCAGGACAGAATCCAGCGGAATTCTGCCAAAAGTTGTGTCGATAATATGAGCTTCAGGGTTTAATTGCTTCAGAACTGCTATTAATGCTTCTTTATCCAATTTTTTTACTAAATCCACTTTATTTAAAAGGATAACGTTTGCGAATTCTATTTGATCAATTAATAGATCAATTACTTCTCTAGCATCTTCCTCATTTGCTCCTTGATTACGATCAAGTAAGCTTTCTCCTGATCCATAATCCTCCCAAAAACGACTTGCATCGACCACCGTCACCATTGTATCCAATCGACATAGCTGGCCAAGGTTGATTCCAAGCTCCTTATCCTCATAGGAAAAGCTTTGAGCAACAGGAATTGGCTCTGATATCCCTGTCGACTCAATCACAATATAATCGATATTCAGCCTAGAAAGCTTTTCTACCTCTTTTATTAAATCTTCTCTTAATGTACAGCAAATGCATCCGTTCTGTAGTTCGACCAATTTCTCTTCAGCACGTCTGAACCCACCTTGTTTCACCATATCAGCATCTATGTTCACTTCACTCATATCATTCACTATTACAGCTATTTTAAGATCCTCTCTATTGTGTAACAAATGATTTAATAAAGTGGTTTTTCCTGCCCCCAAATAACCACTTAGCACGGTAACTGGTATTTTATTTTTCAATCTCTTTACCTCCTAATCGTTTAGTGTAATGGGTTCAGCTGTTTTCCTATCACCTGCGATATTTATTGAGACTTCCAGGCAAAAGTACCAACATATTTTTCGAAATTTCTCCTATCCAAGAGATCTACCTGTAAAACATGTATTGCTCTGCCTTCTTCGCCTTAATCCAAATATACCCGACTAGCTGTGGCCCCTTCTTGAAATAAATACTTTCCGCTATATCCTTCTGTAGCTTGATCAACATGCGCTATAACCAATTGACAGACCCGCATCCCGACTTTTAATTGAACAGAGACACGATTTGCATTAAATAACTCTAAGGTGATCTGGCCAGAGAAGCCCGGATCGATCCATCCTGCGTTTTGAATAAAAACACCAAGTCTTCCGATAGAACTTCTCCCTTCAACAAAGGCCGTTAAATTGTTAGGCAAGCGAATTTGCTCTAACGTTGTTCCTAATAGAAAGGTTTTAGGTGGAATCGTGATAACTTCTCCATCTGTTACTTGCATTTCATGATAATTTGCCGGTTCGTTGACGGATAAAAAAGGAGTAGACATATCATCCACTACTAAAAAATGCTTTCCTAAACATAGATCAATAGACGCTGGTTGTATATTTAAGTCCTCAAAAGGAGTAATACCCACTTGTTCCTCATATATTAATTGTTTAATCGTTCTTCCTGATAAAATCACCTGTTCTCACCCCTGATTACGAAATTCGCCAATTGTATGGGTTTCTAAATCGTGACCAGTCTTCCGACATCTCTGACTCTGTTAATAGACAATGATCTAGCTCACTAGTTATCTCCTTAACATCTAAGTCCATTCCGATAAATACAAGCTTTGTATGACGATCTCCATATTGAGGATCCCATAAATCTTTGACTTCAGGATTATTCCTTAAAATTTCCTTTTGTTGACCTTTTGATAAGGAAGCTACCCAATAGGCTAACGGTTCAACCGACACTGATGGACCAGCTTGTGATAGCAATAAAGCTAAATCATTATGAGTCGCACACCACATCACACCTTTTACCCGAACAATTTCTTTCGGTAGATCTTGATACCAGCTCACTAATCGTTCCGTGTGAAAAGGAAGTCTGGATGTATAGACGAATGAACCAATGCCGTACTCCTCTGTTTCAGGGGTATGATTTTCTACTCCTGCATTAAGTTCCTTCAACCAGCCTGCCGATTCACTAGCTCTTTCAAAGTCAAACAAACGTGTATTTACTATTTCTTTTGGATCTACCCTACTATGAACTGTACGGATAATTTTCGCTTCAGGCTGTAACTTTCGAATGACTTTCTCTAGCTTCTGTAAATCTACATCTTTAACTAAATCTGTCTTATTCAAAACAAGAACATTACAAAATTCAATTTGGTCAAGTAACAAATCGGCAATATTACGCGTATCTTCCTCACCTACTGCTTGTTGTCTCTCCAGCAAGCTGTCTCCTGAACCAAAATCATGCCAGAAACGATTAGCATCAACAACGGTAACCATCGTATCCAAGCGACAATATTTCGTTAAATCAATCCCCATTTCTTTATCAATATAAGAGAAGGTTTGTGCAACCGGGACAGGCTCACTAATTCCTGATGATTCAATCAAAATATAATCAACATCCCCTTTTTTCACGAGTCGCTCCACTTCTACCAATAAATCTTCTCGTAATGTACAGCAAATACAACCATTAGACATTTCTACTAATTTCTCTTCTGTACGGGAAAAGCCACCTTGCGATTGAACAAGCTCACTATCAATATTGACTTCACTCATGTCATTGACAATCACTGCCACCTTCAATCCTTCTCGATTATGTAAGACATGATTTAATAACGTTGTTTTACCAGCACCTAAATATCCACTTAGTACAGTAACAGGAATCTTTTTCATCTGCTACTCCTCCTTTTTTTATGATAAGAAATATAGTCCTGCAGCAAGAAAAGCTGCACTAACAACACTTGTCAGCATTTGCTTCCACGCAATTGATATAGTATGCTTCCAGCTTAATTCTTTACCGATAGTAAATAATGTAACAAGGCAAGCTGATAGTGTTGATGCCAAGTAAACGAGTATAAATATTTGACTGATCGACATCTCCATTAATAAACTGCCCTGCCCCTCATTTAAGACAAGTAAGCCATCCTTTCTAATAAAAGAAAAAATCAATCCAGGTGCTGCATCTGTCGGTATTGAAAATAGATATAATAATGGCATTGCAAGCCATCTCAAAATCGATAATATCCCTACTATTTCCAGTACAGAGGCAAGCAAACATATCAACAAGAAAATCGGCATAGCTTGGAATAAAAATTGTTTAATAACACCAGAAACCTTCCACCGAAATGCACTCCAATTGATTCCTTGTAGATAAGGCAAGGGAGTGATACGAGTTAGCTCATTCGTAGCATTTTTGTTCCAAATCCTTGTATGAATAGCTCCTACAATAAATAGAAAGAACAAATAAGGAATAAATAAAACCGGAGCATGTGCTGCATTAAAAATAGATAAGGTAGCTCCTATTTGATAACTGCAGGCTGAACCAAAAGCAAGCAAGGAAACACAAGATATTCGGGTACAGCTACTACAGCTTCTACTTTGCATGACTGCGACAACATTACAACCGAACCCAGTGATGACAGGAAGCAAATCTCTTCCTGTTAATCCGATTTTACGGAGCCATGGATCTAAAGCATTCGTTAAGTGTTCTTGTATACCCGTCTCTTCTGTGATAGTCGTGGTTATGCTGATCAAGAAGACAACAGGAAACGCCCAGAGGAAGGAGTACCAGCCTAGGGTAATTAATCCATAATCACCGACCAATATTTTCGCTAAAAAGGCAGGTATCTGCTCCAACCATGCAGTTATCGGTGTAAGTAGATACTGTTCTGTAATCGGCTCTAACCAGCTGACAAATAAATAGGCTACATAAACTGGCAAGGCAAACATTGCTAGAATCATAAGGCAAGCTAATATTGGACCTATTACCCTCAAGCGAAGAATTGGAATCAGTTTATTAACAGGATTAGGTGATGAAGGCAGAAAATGAAGAATACTCGCTGTAACAGCCCAAGTCTTGGCATGTTCGATACATGTGATTACTTTTTCCTGTTCTGCTTGATTCATCCTTCTGGCATTAATCCAGACAACTGGTACTTGTAACAGTTCGTGCACTCTATTTTGTTCAGCATTAGAAGGTAAGTACTTATCCTGATGTGTTGCGACGATAGCTACTTTTTTACCTTTCAAATTCAATTCCTTCTGTAGTAGGGTTAATTCCTCTTTCAGTTCTGTTGCTTTCACAACTAATAGCAGGATTTGTTCTTCTTCTATACGATCTAAAGTAAGCTGTGTACTTTTACTATCCATATCGAATTGAAGTCCTGGCAAGTCTGTTAATCTCAATTTGCTATTTAATTTACATGGTGCAGTTAACGCAGCTATTGTAGAACCTTTTACATTACTTGTCAGCGCTCTTTTTTCGCCAGTCAAATGACGAAACAATCCCGATTTCCCAACAGATTCACAACCTACTAGCAACACATCTATTGGACGAGAAGGCGAAGACTGCACGCACTCTAGCATTGACACCTCTCCCCACACATCGAAAGATCATCAAGATAAAAGTTCTCTCGTTTATACTCCTCTAATATAGATAAGTCTAAGCCTAAATGTTGGCCAATCATTTCCGCTATTACAGCAAAGCGCTGGCGAAACTTGTAAATATAGCAAAAAATATGATCATCGTGACGAAGTTCCGGTCCTGCTAGAAATAAGCCAGTAGTCACTACAGATTCATCTTTATCATTGACAAGTACTTCCCCATGTTTTCCACGTGTCACAAGATTTTCTATCTTGGTTGTACTCCCTGAGAAACCAGTAGCTAATATCGGCTTCACCGCTGTAGAGAAAACTTTTCCTTTATTTGTATAGATGTCATAACCCGAAGCCACTGACTTTATACCTGTGACAGATGTGTTGCCAACCACTGTAAACAAATCAGAGACTAACAAATGACGAATACGACTATATGTGTAAGGTGATAGAGCAACACTAGGATCACTATCATCTATTTCCCAAGTATTCGTTTTAGCTATTAAAGTAGCTCTCTTACCCAAACACCCTAAATGGAATGCCGCATCCATCCCACTTTCATAGCCCCCGATTATAATGAAATCATCCCCTTCCATTTCTCGCCATGATGGAATTAAGCTATTATGCACACCAAGCTCGGCACCAGAAAAAGGATTTAAATTGGGATATTGGTATTGCCCAGCCGCCCAAACAACAAAGCGACTTTGATAAATTCCCTGTGTCGTATCTATCGAAAAAATACCATCGTTTTTATCGATATGATTTACCTGGACTCCTTCTCTAATAGGTAAAGCGAAATGATCTGCAACCACATCAAGGTATTCAGCATACGCTTCACCAGTAGGATGCTCCATATCTAACGTGTAAGCTGGTGAGGTTTTCGGAACAATCGCATTTAAATCCGTCTGACCAAACCCTTGTGCTGGAAAGGAAGGTGTAATGAACCGCATTTCTTTTGGCCACTGGAGAAAAGAAGCTCCTACCTCTTCTTTTTCTAAAATCAAATAAGATGTACATTCCATTTGTTGTAATAAAGCTGCGATACCAATGCCGGAAGGACCAGCACCTACAATAATGACATCATGAATGTTATTCACAGTTACCACCCTTATAAATAATAATAATTACGATTTACATCGCAAAATTAAGCTAAACAATATTGAAATCCCTTTGCTAGCTCTCGATAGTTGAGTTCCTTGCCAATAAATACTATCTCACTTTGTCGTTTTTCGTCGTTCGCCCATGCAACTCCCTCTGTACCTGCAAACAGCATATGTACACCTTGAAAAACAACTCTTTTCTCCAATTGTTTTATATAGAGGACACCTTTATATCGATATAAATGTTCACCTTTAAATTGAACTAAATAGGCAAACCAATGATTCACTTTATCTAGATCAAGCGGACGATCCTCTCGAAAAACAAAGGAAGTGATTTGATCATTATGATGATGGTGATGTGTTTCAACTAATAGATTGGGATCTATGTTTAATATATTATCTAAATCAAAGGATCTCTTCCCTATTAAATCTCGGCTGTCTATATTTGCATAGGTAGTGTATACCTGTTTTGCATGTGGATTCATGTTAATCAGTTGTTGTTCCAGTTCTTTCTTTTCATTTTCTGTGATCAAATCCATTTTATTTAATAGCAGGACATCTGCAAAAGCGATTTGTTGCCCGGGTTCTTCTTCCTTTAAATGTTGCCAGATATGCTTGGCATCAACCATCGTAATCACACTATCTATTTCAAATGCCATTGCTGTTTGTTCATCCATTAGGAAGGTTTGAATAATCGGAGCTGGATTAGCCATACCTGTTGTCTCAATGACAATGCGATCGATGTTTTCTTCTTGCTTTATCAGATTACTTAAGATGTTTATTAAATCACCTCGTACATTACAGCAAATACAACCACTGTTAATTTCGATAATTTCTTCCTTCGTTGACACTACCAAGTGACTGTCAATGGATGTGTCGCCAAATTCATTGATGATGACCGCAATTTTTTGGTCAGACATGCCCTTTAATAAGTGATTAAGCAATGTTGTTTTTCCTGCACCTAAAAAACCAGTTAAAATGGTTACTGGAATCGTTTGTTCTGTTGACAATGGGCTTTCCTCCTCTTGCTATATACGTTTCTGTATATCAAAAATAATACAGGGACAACACTTCGAGATGTCCCTGTTACTTATTTCATTCTCTACATGTGCCATTACCAACTAGATTTTTTCACGCCGGGAATTTGTCCTTTATGTGCATACTCTCTAAAGGCAATGCGTGACATGTTGAATTTTCTCATATAGCCACGTGGTCTTCCAGTAATCTCGCAACGGTTTTTTAAACGAGTTGGTGATGAGTCTCGTGGTAACTTACGAAGAGCTTCATAATCGCCCTTTGCTTTTAACTCTTTTCTTAAGGCAGCATATTGTTCCACCATTTTTTGGCGTTTTTTTGCTTTTGCAATTTTAGATTTTTTAGCCATTTTGACTAACTCCTTTCTATATTTTTTATCTTTTATATCAAAACCTCTATTAAATCGTAATGATTACGCATTGAACATTATATAACAACTTTTTAATAATGTAAATAGTAATGATTACGATTTACTGGATGAAAATAATCTCGTGCTCATTCCATCGAGGCTTCTGTTTCTAAAAAGGCTTCTTTTAGATTTTGCCATTGTTCTTCTGTAGGCTTCCAATAACCGCGCTCTGTCACCTCAACCAAAGTTCCTAATAACTGACGATAGGCATGAGAATTTGCTTGACGAATCCTCTCTTGTAATGTTTCATCTCTTACGTAAGTGTCATGAATATTAGAAAAAACCCAATCCTCCACTTGATTAGTAGTTGCGGCTAATCCTAGTAAATTCTCTGTCTTTTTAGCCATATGTTGTACACCATGATATGGGTGCTTAAGCAATCCTTCTATCCATTTTGGGTTAGTTAAGCGTGTTCTAACCCCACGATTAATAGCATACTTAACACTCTCTGTGTGAGGAGTTATTTGAGTTGTATCTGTTATATAAATATCAACCTTCCTACCTTTAACTTTTTCAATAGATTTGGACAATCCACCAAAAAAATTGTAATAATCATCTAAATCAGTAATTTCGTATTCATGACTTGCACGTAACTGTGATACAACATCAGCTGCTTCCATATTCACATCATATAACGAAGGAAAGCTTTCCCCCCTTCTTACTTTACTATAGACATAGTGACTGTGGTGTTTGTACATCTCACCTAATTCCTCTTCGTTATCCCAATTGCCACCCTCGATCATATGATTAATTCCAGTCCCATACTCACCCGCTCTAGGCCCGAAAATTCGTGAAGTTGCCAAATCAAACGCATCATCTTCTGTATATCCTTCCCTCAACAATGCCTTTTTGATTTTTAAGGTTAAGGATTTGAAGAAATTATTATCTTCCTCTTCATTTGCAAGTGAAATTTTTTGAAACAGGTTGTTCAATTCCTCTATAGCATTCGGAAATAAATCGCGAAAAACGCCGGATATACTAATTGCTACATTTATTCTTGGTCTCCCTAGCTCAGCAAGTGGTATGAGCTCAAAAGTCATATTGGTAGCATCAGAGCGTTTTACTGCTTTTGCTCCAACATATGCGAGAATCTGTCCAATGGTCTCACCTTGGGTTCTGGAGGTTTCAACACCCCAGAGTACGCAGGCCACCGTGTGAGGAATTCGTCCATTTGCTTCATAATATTGTGCTAGTGTTGCTTCTGCTATCTCTTTGCCTCTATTAATGGCAGAAGAGCTAGGTACAGAACGGGGATCAAATTGATAGACGTTAGATCCGGTTGGTAACGATTCTGGATTTCGATATACATCGCCTGCCAATTTGGCTGAAAGATAGCCACCATTTAATGCTCTTATAATAGAAGGAAGCTCCTTATTTCCTCTTGCTTGCAGATAAATATGTTCCCCATATGCTAAAGTATTTGAAGCGGCTTTTACAAGAGAATCTTCCTTGGCATAAGGTATTTCCTTTGATTCTATATATTTTTCTAATAAAATTGCTGCTTCCTTTTCTAAAACTCCCTCTCGATCTTCCAAAGCAGGCTTTAGCTGGACAACTAAGTTTTTCAAACTCATTATGCCTTTGTGTTCTTTTCGCATCGTATATACCGTATGATCTATCGCATCCTCATGACCCAAGCCTTCTCCAATTGTATGTAATCCATATGGGATTAGAGCATATTGCATGCGGTGTAACTCTTGCTCAATCTCCTCGAATTGCTTATTGGAAAATCCACTTTTATTTGCTATAGCTTCTATCTCTTCCAAAATTTTTCCACATCGAAGTGGATCAAGCTGTTCTGCTTCTCGATATTCGTGTAATAAATGTTCTAGTTCTAGATAAACTCCATGCAGCCCACCCTCTCTAAACGGCGGTGCTTGATAGCTACTTACCACGGCATGTGTACGACGTTTAGCAAGCATGGCCTCGGAAGGATTACCAATATAGTAAAGATAGAAATGCGGAAGTGACTGAACTAGCTGATCCGGAAAACATGCTGAAGACATTCCATTTTCTTTCCCAGGTAAATATTCCAATGTGCCATGGGTTCCGATATGAACAATCGCATCTGACCGAAATTCTTTCTCCAGCCATGTATAAAACGCTTGATATTGATGATGTGGAGGAATAGATTGATCATGGTAATTCGTGGACGAATCTCGGTCACTGCCAGTTCTACTAGGCTGTAATCCAATAAAAACATTACCGTTGATAAACCCAGGAATGAAGAAATCCGTTCCATCCGTCATTATTTTCCCTGGATAGTGACCCCAATAGCTGTTGACCTTTTCCTGCTCCCGATACTTGTTTAGATGGAGATTTGCTTTATCGACCGAATATCGCAATCGTTCATCTAAATCCTCATCCACACCCCAACTTGTTTCATTAAACAATTGATATCGTCTGAATTGTATCTCCAGCTCTTCTTTTGACATTGGCTCAACCTGATAACCTTCTTCGGCTAATTTATTTAGTAGGGCAGAAATAGAGCTAAAGGTATCTAGAAAAGATCCACTAAACAAATTTCCTTCTCCAGGTGGGTAATTATAACCTATCAAAGCAAGCCGCTTGTAACGATTTTCGGTCCGACGCAAGCGTAGCCACCGATCGATCCGATGAATAAAATAGTTCACACGATCCTCTATTAAAGCAAGTTCTTTTATCTCAAATTGATATTTTTCATCAAAACCTATAGATTGTATCGCTGCAATAGGATAAGTTTCAATGGCTCCATCCAGCTCAGGTAACACGACGTTCACCATAGCTTCTACAGAATAGAGGCTCTTTGCTTCTTCCCATTCTGTTAATGTCGTTCGTGTTAGGAAAAAGGGATGAATCATCGGAACATTTAGTTTCTCCAACCACTCTGCGACATCTGCTCTACCTTCTCCTTTGGGTCCTGTTCCTAAACGAAAACCAATAAAATTAACAATTAATTCTATTTTATCTGTCATCTCCGTGAATATACGATCCAATTCTTCTACATCCAGCTTCATAATACTTGAAAAGCCGATCGGAATAACGGTGGCAAAAGGTTTTAAGCGCTCTTTAAGTTCTCTTATCATGTCTACTGTCTTTATTCTAGCTTGTGAAGCAAGATAAAAGAAGACTATTTTAGGTTTAAATGGATCCTCTCCACACTCATGCAAGAATAAATCGACACTGTCATAGTAAATATTGTTTTCGGGATCAATGATACCTGTTTTATCATGATAACTTGGGGCTTTTGCTAAAGGAACTCCTGTTTCTCCATAGAGATTTGCTACAAAATAGATTAATTCTTGCCAATTTGGGATACTAGAGGCATGCCAGTAGCGTTTAATCTGCTCATAATCTTCTAGTGCTTGCTTCCTTAGTTTTTGTTGATCCACATCATCGTTATTCTTATCAGATATTGCTAATTGTCCAGATCTAGGTTCTAGCTGTATGTCGCTTCCATCTAGTGGACCAAAACGGATGAATTCTTCCCACTTTGCCCCATTAATCATCAATGACAGTTGATCACATTCGTATGCTTTACAAATATCCACCATTCGCTCCATCACTTCATTGTCAGCACCATGTGGATCATAAATGAATATATTCGCTGAGCTACATGCATGTTCGAATCGGCTCCACTGCTCTGCATGCAACGATTCCTCCATTGAAAATAAAGAAAGTTTTATATTCGGATAAGTTTTTAGTACTCCCGTATGTGCTTTTCTAGCTTCATTAAGTGTTCCAGATGAAGAAGTTGCAAAAATGATATGCATATATACGTATACGCTCCCTTCTCTAAAATTGGAATAGACAAATCAATCCTACCGTTTATTTTGAACTACTTCTGTAATATACTTTTCCGTCAAGATATCTAGTGAGATATATTCGCCATGCAAAGCATTTGCTAGTTCTTCCGCTAAGCCAAATCTATTCCTTCCACTCTGTGTATCAATGACGGACACGGGAATATGTTCATTAGCAATACTTCTTGCTATACGATAGGCCTCATTTCTCGCTTGTGCTGCCGTACCACCTGGAAGGACTGTTTCATTAGCGTTTCCATCCGTGACAATAACTACGTAAGGTACTGATTGCTTATTCAGCCGTTTTTCCTTTACACATATCCTTAATGCCTGCTGTAACCCGGCTGCTAACGGTGTTTTTCCACCTGTAGCAATTTCCTCAAGTCTTTTCTTTGCTTCTGAAAAATTATTCGTAAAAGGTAATATTTCAACTGCTTCCGTTTTTCTAAACGTAACGAGACCAATTCGATCTCTTTTTTGGTACGCTTGACGCAATAGCTCCATAATCGCACCTTTTACTACTTTCATCCGCTGTTTCACTGCAATGGAACGGCTAGCATCAACTAAGAAAAGGATGGTAAAACCCTCACGTTTGCTCTTCCATTTAAAACGCATGTCTTCCTTTTCAATTGCCCATTTCATCCCCTGTCTAGGAGTACGAACTTTCATAAACGGAGCTGCGGCTACCAAGGTATGATGAAGAGAAAGTGATTCTGATTGCCTACTGATTATTCGAATTGTCCGACCATTCCCTCCTACAGACCTGGACTCTTGATGCTTACCATTTAAATTGTACGGATTCCTTTTATTTTTCGTAAAGAGTAACTCAGCCTGAACGTTAAGTGATGCAATCATCCGCTCTACTTCCTCATCCATCCCGTCAGAGTCTACTTGTTCATTAGGAAATGACTCTTTTGACGGATGCTTATCCGTTCTAGCATGACTTTCTTTATCACTATCCACTGTTTTTGTTTCTTCATCAGCAGTTTGGTTATTTCTTTCCTGCAGGTCAGCTGTGAAACGCTCTTCATCAGTGGTTGAAGATGAATCTTCAGAGGTTGGAGATTCTTGATGCTCCCCCATTCGATGGGACACGACATATTCAGCAGCCTCTTCTATATGTCTCTGCTCTATGCTTTCACAGAAGTCTAAAGCTGCTAATGCACGGGCAGTTTCCACTAAATCGATATCTGCCTCTTGGTTTTTACATCCTGAACGTATTACTATTTCGATTGCTAGACGTAGCATCCTTTCGGGAACTCGAACATGAGGTAATCGGTGTTTTGCTTCTTGTATAACCCCCTTACTATATTCCCCTGTTCCTTCACCCAAAAATTTGCTAATTCTGCTACGATCAGATAGTTCAAAAACGGGAGACATTCGCACACATAGCCTTGCATGTTTTAAGTTTGATCTATCTTGCTCCTCTTGATGAAGACAATAAAACCATTTTGCTAAAAGAGGATAAGTAGAAAGTCTAGAATTCTTATAAACTTGTAACTCTTTGTTCTTTAACAATTGCACAAGCATTGTTTGACTACTCTTCCTCATCAGAGCAAATTGATCCGATACAACGATTTTTGCTTGATAGAGAAGACTTTGGGACAAGGAATCTATTTCGTTTTTTGAAAGCAATGTAATCTCTCTTTCTCCTAATAACCTTTCAGCAGTTACATTTGCCGGGATTGTCACTTTTTTTTCATCTGAAAAATAATCAAGGATGGCTTCTAATACAGTCGTTTTCCCTGTTCCTATGTTTCCGACAATACAGACACGATCTAATGATGGATGGACAAGCGCTGCAGCAATTCCACGCTTCGCCTTCATTTGTCCAATTATACGATCCATTTGTTCTCTACGATCTTTTTATTAAGTACCATGGTAAGCTTCTCACTAGAGGTAGCTTGTAAAGGATCTTGCAATAACCGGTGTGGTAAGGCTAGTTCTGCTGCTTCATAAATGTCTTGTGCTTGCACCTCTGTACGTTGTTTCCAGGCTGCTATCGTTCGTGCTGTATTGATAACCGTTATATCTGCGCGGTGACTCTCGATCCCTAGTTCAATAGATAAATCTGCTACCACACTGATAAGATCATCATTTACTTCTACTGAGGATAGAAGCAGCTGGGCACTTTGTATCTGTTGCCGTAATATTCTCTGCTCCTGCTCATACCCTTTCTCAAACTGAACTTGATCATGTTCAAACGCCATTCGACGCCTAACAACTTCCATTCGTTCTTCTACTTGTTTCTCGCTTTCGACATCCACACACAAACCGAAACGATCTAGTAGCTGCGGGCGAAGTGTCCCCTCTTCGGGATTCATCGTTCCTACTAATACAAAGCGAGAAGGATGTTCATAGGAAATTCCTTCTCTTTCAATACGATTGATCCCCATTGCAGCTGTATCTAAAAGGATATCTACTAGATGATCTTCTAATAGATTCACTTCATCAACATAAAGGATATTGCTATTAGCTTTGGCCAGGATTCCTGGTTCTAGCTTCTTTTCACCTGTTTTTAGTACATGTTCCATATCTAGTGTCCCTACTACACTATCTTCTGTAGCACTCACGGGGAGATTGACAACCTTTGAATTCGTTAATACATCGGCTAATGCTCGAACAGCAGTAGACTTCGCTGTTCCTTTTTCTCCTTGGATTAACACCCCTCCAATCTTAGGGTTTATTCCATTCAATATCAGTGCTTTTTTCATGTTATCTTGCCCGACAATTGCTGTAAAAGGATAATTATTCACATTTAACCCTCTTTCTATCAAAAAAATAAGTGGTAATCTTTCAATTTTTTAAAGGTTTCATCACAATTCGTAAAGTTTCATCATGTCCATCCTTATAGATATCCGCTTCTACTCCAAAAACCTCTTTAAACATCTTTTGATTCATAATCTTTTCGGGTGCTCCTTGACCATAGATACACCCCTTTTTTACAACAATCACTTCATCGGAGTAAGCTGCAGCATGGTTCAAATCATGTAAAACCATCACAATCGTTACCTTTTGATTCCTTTTTAATTGTGCTACTACTTCCAATACCTCCAATTGATGTGAAATATCTAAGTAAGTGGTTGGTTCATCTAAAAATAACAGTTTTGGCTGTTGTACCAAATTAAGAGCAATCCACGCACGCTGTCTTTCTCCTCCCGATAGTTGAGAAAGATTTCGCTTTCTTAGTAAATCTAACTTAGTTAAAGAAATAGCTTCTTCGATTAATATTTGATCCTGTTCATCTATCCTCTTAAACATGGATTTATGTGGTGTTCGACCATATGCTATTAATTGTTCAACAGTTAAATCCATAGAATCATTGACTTGTGCAAGCAGAGCGAGTTCTTGTGCTGCTTTTTTTGGTGAAAGTCGGTAAAGGTCTGCTTCCTTCCAATATACATTACCTTGACTTGGCTTTAGCTGACGAGAAAGTATATGTAGTAATGTACTTTTGCCAGATCCATTTGGGCCAATAATGCTATAAATTTGACCCTCTCTCAGCTCCAAATCCATTTGCTTTAATACTTGTTTATCAGAAAAAAAATGAGAAATGGAAGCAGTTCTTAATATAGTCATACCATTTTCCTCCTCAATAAATATAGAAAGAATGGCGCTCCTAATGCCCCCATAATCACTCCTACCGGTAATTCAATTGGAGCAAACATGATTCGTGCTATAGTGTCAGAGGCTGGTAGAATCGCTGCTCCTAAGAAAATCGAGGCTGGTAGGAGTACACGATAATCATTACCCACGATTAACCTTGCTGTGTGAGGAACTATTAAACCAACAAATCCTAATAAGCCAACGACACTGACAGCACTTGCAGCCAATAATGTTGCGACAGCCGTCATCGTGAACCTAATCCATTCAACTCTTGCCCCAAGACTCCTAGCTGTTCGATCCCCAAGCATTAACAAATTCATTCTTCTGATACCAATGATGGCCAAAAGAATACCTAAGATCGAGTAAGGAAGGATCACTTCCACTTCTGGCCAGCTTCTTGTACTTAAACCACCTACCATAAAATCAATGGTACCTTGTACTCTATCACTATAAAAAACCATCAAAGCAGATATACCGGATCCTAAAAATGCAGAAACAGCTACACCTGCTAGGATAATTCTTGTTGGGGCAATTCCTTTTTCCCATGCCAATGCATATACAATAAAAGCTACGATTGTTGCACCAATAAACGCAACAGGTGTTAGTAAATGAGGTAGGTGTGGATAGAGGATTAAGATAATCATTCCTGCTAAACCCGCACCACTGGATACACCAATAATAGATGGATCGGCTAGTGGATTCTTCATAATTCCTTGAAGTAATACACCAGCCACTGCTAAATTTGCTCCTGCCAATATAGCTACAATGGTTCGCGGAATTCTAATATTCCAAATAATATTCTGAAATTCACTTTCTAGATTTCCGCTAAAGGTTGACCAAATTTCTAAAAAAGGAATCTTCACAGAGCCAAATCGAATACTAAAAACTATAGAAATTACTAATAGGATTGCAAAAATAGCAACCATAAAACCTTTCCAGCTTGCTCTATCTCTTAATGCATGTTTCTCATTCATTATGAAACACTTCTGGATAGACGATTTCTGCCATATGCTTCATAGTGTCTGCATAATCAAAACCAGGATTTGATAGATATTTCTCGGAAGGGATAATATGAACATTCCCCTCTTGAACAGCTTTTAGTGAGTTCCAAGCTGGATTCGCTTCTAAATCTTCTTTGATTTTTTCCTTTCCTGCATCTACACTTCCATGAATCGTTAATAGCACATAGTCCGGTTGCTTTTCAACAATAGTTTCTAGACTATATGGGGCAGACGTTTGAGAATCAGGATTTGCTTGCATATCTTTTCCAATATTCTCTACATGGAGTAAATCTCCGATTTCAATTGCAGTCGTATTGGCTCTTTGAACAGAAACACTTTTCGCGGTAACATTTAGAACAACTACGGAAGGGTGGTCATCTTGTGGTAACTTATTTTGGAGATTGGATATCTCCTCTTCCGCTTCTTTTATTTTCTGACTAGCTATGTCTTCTTTATCCAATATTTCACCGATCAGCAATGCCACTTCTTTCACATCATCAAAAGAACGCATTTGCAGCAACGCAAATGGAATGTTGCTACTCTCCATGATCCCTTCCAAATTTGCATGGAAATTTGGTGACCCTATGACTAGATCTGGAGATAGGGCTACTAATTGCTCTGTATTAATTTGATTCACCGTCCCTAATTCAGGTAAATCCTGTGCTTCTTCAGGAATAGGAATTGCGCTAGTTGACATTCTTCCGACCGCTTCGCCACCTAAATCGTAGATCATTTTAAGCATTTCTGGTGATAGTACAACTATCTTCTCTGGACGTTTTTCAAGGATTACTTCTCTTTCCATGCTATCTGTAAAGGATAGTTGCTCTTGATCTATATCATCTTGATTCTTGGCGACAGCCTCTTTAGATGAAGATTCATTTTGTTGACAGGCCGCCATAAACACAATCCCGAAAATAGCAAGTACCATTATGAATGATTTGCTCGTTTTTAATAAATTCACCAAAATATTCCCCGCCTTTATCGTAATTATTACGATTTACTGAATAAAAAAACTTTCCATTTATGTAAGGTGCGTCTTTCTTCACTCCCCTTTATTAAATAACTATATACATCGGAATAAATCGTAATGATTACGTATTATATCATGTTTTCTGAGAGTTGCAACCTTTTTTCCCTCTAGCATCTTACAATAAAGTGAACTTCAATCAGAGGAGTTTACTGCCAGTTTACGCTGGGTAAAATATAGCAACCAGAGCACGTAGCAATATAAGGCTTAGGTTGCTTTATTTTTATTAATAAGTTAATCGTTTTCTATAGACTTTTGTTTAGAATTTTAAATCCATTAATTCTCCAAATGCCAAATGTAACACCGAATAGAATAAAAAAGATACTCATCCATTCCCAAATAGTAGGAATGGTCATGTGATAGACAAAAGAATAAAGGAGCCCAAATAATGTCTCAAAAACAATCATCATCCCAGCCATAGATACGGTTAAGCGCATTGAAGTTTGGTTCCAAGCCCATGTCGCTATCCATGAAGCAATAATACCTAACACGATAATACCAATAAAATAATGCGTAAGATAATCTTTAGCCAAAAGGTTACTCATTATTTGCTGATTGGTTACCCAACTAATAAACAAAACGAATAACACCAATGTTAATGTTTGAATCCCAACCATCGTAGAAAAAAGATCAGCAGAAACTTGGGATTCTTTTTTAAGAAAATTGGCGTTAGATATTCCATACCAGGTCCAAAAGGTGAGCGCAATGAAACAGCATAGCAATCCGAGCAAAAGATTCCCCTTTGAAACAAGGATACTACTGTCATTTCCTTGTTCACTACTATACACCAGAAGGATTCCTATTAGTATGGAACATGCAGGAATTAACATGATTTTAAAAGGAAATTCTTTATTCAGTAAATTTCCAACAAAACTGATGACAATCGGCAATGTTCCAATAATTAATGTAGTAATGGTAGCTCCTGCATATTGGATTCCTAATACTAGAAAGAAGAAATAACCGACATTTCCAGTAAAAGCATAAAGCAACGCTCTAGACCATATTCTTATCGGAATAGGTAAGATATGTTTTTTGTAGATAATGAATAAAGTAAGAGAATATAAACCATACATCAAATAGCGCCCTAAAGTAATTTCCAACGAAGTGAAAGTGGAGAGCATACTCGGTATAAGAAAGGCTAAACCCCATGCTGCGCCTGCAACTATACCAAATATAACTCCTAAAAAAGATGATTGGTTATTATCGCTCAATTCTGTTCCCCCTCAAAAAATCGTGATGTGATTTGATTATAGGGGAAAGATGGTAATCAGTATTGTACATCCTTGCTGGCAGCTACATACTGTCCGGGCGTAATTCCAAAAATTTTCTTAAAACGTCTGGAGAAATGGCTTTGATCGACAAAACCTACAGCTACCGCTACTTCCGCAATTGTTATTCCGTTATCTAATAATTTCTTTGCCTTTTCCATTCGAATTTGACTAAGATAAACATGAGGTGATATACCGCATTGCTTCGAAAATGTTCGAGAGAATTGAAACTCACTTAAACCTGATATTCTTGCCAGTGTTGATAACGTAATATCTTCATCATAACATTCGTGTATGTAGTCTTTTACTCTTTGGATTCTTTGTTGTGGTAAAGTGCTTTCCTTCACATGATTCCATGATTTTTCCGCAAAACCTTGTAGCAGCATTGAAAAAAAACGGATAAATTTCTCTTTTTGCTCCAGTTCAGAGTCTGAATATTCTAGAGTGTAATGCAAATCTAGGAACAAATAGACTATTTCAGGATCGCTAATCAGCACTTTTTTGAAAAACAAATGATTTTTAGCTGTATGCTCGATCCCTAATATCTCTTCAATTAATTTTTTTTCTGGATAAATCATACGATAAGTATAGCCACAAGTGTTAGCTGGATAGCCTGTGTGAACTTCTTCAGGATTTATAATAACCAAATTATTTTTCCGCGCAAATTGTATTTCTCCCTTATAGTAAAATCCCTCCACACCATCTTCAATAACTCCGATAGCAAATTCACGATGGGCATGCTTAGAGAAAGCATGATTAACATAGCTAGCACGTAAACAAGCCATTAAATCCAAATGTTTACTTTTCCAAAAATTCACCTTATCTGTTTGTGTGTTCAAAATAAAATGCCCCCTTGCTTTCTCCTCCACTTCTTTTTTTAAAGCTAAATGCATTTCTTTTTCTCGTACTCTCCTAAAAATCCTCGAAGCTGTTTGTTTCCATATCTATCAGCCAATGATTTTTAAGTGTCAGTGCACGTTCAAGGGCAGCAATAGCTGAGAGAATAAGTAAGGTTATGTTCAGCGATTGTGGCAGTTGAATAGGTGAGGTAAAAGTAGCGACATGCTCTCTGATAAAGTCCATATATGTAATAACCTCAATGATTTGCGGAATTCCAAGTACAAGTGACACAAGTAGAGTAAAAACAGCAATCCAACCAATCCATTTACTAATCATTGGAAATTTCCAGTGAAACCTTTTCCTCAAGCCCTCAGCACTTCTGCGATCTGGTTCAAGCATTTGTTCTGCTTCTCCACTTACATAATGCATACGCTTCAAGCCATACATGGTCATGTCGAGCTCAATGTATCCATCTGGCACCGGAAAAGATGCAGGTACATCAGATGTAGCGGTATGCCGATCATCGATATAAAGCTTTGCCTGCTCTTTCTCGTCAAAAAACTCTACACTGACAGAATACTTCCTCCTTACACCTTCTTGATCGTTCAAATGTATATGAAAGATTGTCCTCGTAAACAATTGCCAGAACCGAAAGGGCTTTATCCGATGTCCATCACCTTCTTTAATTTTCTTCACTCTCTTATTTCGCTGCCATTTTTTATATTGTTTTAGCATCATGATCACCTCTATTTTTGGTGGAAATAAATAGGTTACTCTATTAATATAGATTACACAATTTATAGATGGAAAGAAAGTTAAATTTACCTATTGCAATGGAATTTGAGCTAAAGACAAACTTTCTAAACGGTTTAAAAATAGAATTGAATGTGTCTGTGTAACATTGTGCAACTTGTATTTCATTATTTTAGGCTATCTTAAGCACCCGCTTACTATATCGATTTATTAAGGTTATCTTACTCTGCACTCGACTATTACCTCAATATAATTTTGATAAGGATCGAAATGATGCTAGAGCAACAAGCCTAATAATCACGATATAGTCATTCACAAATGAATTGAAAGTACAGAAATTGAAAAGAATGACAGCGATTTTTTGGATGCTTGGAGCTAGACACAATTGAGCATATCTTTATTCTTTTTCCCATAAAAAAAGCCCAACTGAAATAAAATCAGTGGGACAAATAATTGTATATGTTCATTTTCATGAGAACTAATAATCTTCATAACTAGCATTGTACGAAAACAAAAGGTACATCATGCCTCAACCTCAACCTTTTTAACGCATGTAAATAATATAATAAAACCGATGAGGGAGGTTGTAAATAATATTGCCCCCATTGGAATCGACGATGCCTCATTAATACCCGCAAGTGGTGAAAATATGGAACCAAGCAATAATGGAAGCATACCTAAAACTGCACTTGCACTTCCTGCACGATGAGCTTGATTAGCCATCCCTAATGTAAAGGTACTTGTCGTAATCATCCCCATCGTAATCATGTATATAAAAATTAAGATAACGAGCGATACTAATGGTCCTTCTATGATTGTCATCACAAGCAAAAGCGAGGTTGCAGTTAACGCAACCACAACTGCGGTCTGAAGCAACTTTTGTTCGTGAATAATTCCACTAAAACGCCCTATAAGAAAGCTACCTGTTATAATTGCCAGTCCATTGATACCAAATAACACACTAAATACTTGAGGAGATACTCCATAAATATCCTGATAGACAAAAGGTGTACCAGATACATAGGCAAAACTGCCGCCATGGACAAAACCAACTACTAAGGCATAGCCAATAAATGAACGATCCTTGAGCAAGCTGCCCATCGTTGTTAATGAAGCTCCTACCGAACTTGGAATCCGTCTACTTGCTGGTAATGTTTCTTTTAGTTTTGTTGCAACTACCATGACCATTAACAGCCCAATGAAGCCTAAAAAGAAAAAAATACTTTTCCAACTGGTCGCTTCAAAAGACAAGATGAAACCACCCATTATTGGTGCTATCATCGGAGCTACCGCATTAATAACCATTAGTAATGAAAAAAACTTCGTAAGTTCTCGTCCGTTGAACACATCTCGTACTACTGCACGTGAAAGAACAACCCCTGCAGAGGCGGTTAGTCCTTGTATAAATCGTGCTGCAATCAATACCACAATATTAGGAGCAAGGGCACATAGAATGGACGCTAAAGCAAACAGGAACGTAGCAACAATTAACGGTTTCCGTCTTCCTTCAGCATCACTAATAGGGCCAACTAGCAACTGTCCTATCGCCAGCCCTAGTAGGCATGCCGTTAAACTTGATTGCACAAGTGTAGCACTTGTATCTAAATCTTGAGCAATTCCAGGGAAACTAGGCAAATACATATCAATATTAAGTGGTCCTAAAAAGGCAAGCAATCCAAGGAGCAATGCTAATCCCAATCGAGCTGTTCCTGTCGGATTATGTTGTATTGCTACTTCTTTTTCAAGGTTCATTTATCATCACTCCTAAATATATCAAAACTCACTGATTTCATCCCATAGCTTCCTCATTTGCTTTTTCATTAATGATTCCCTCATTCTTGAAGCTATTAACCACTTTTTAAACTACTTTAATAAGTAGTAACATAAATTCCTTAGAATCTTTTAAAAAATATTCTATATTGGTCGATTCATTATTAAATCTAGACCTAACTTCCGTAACCCAAATAAATAGTCTTGTCTCCAGTTGCTCATCACAATCTCGGGAAGATGCTCTGATGGGATATAGGTTGAGCTAATCCTATTAATCTCTTTTACCAGCCGTTGATTCATTTCATCACTACAAAAAATAATTGTATGAGGGTTGATGATTGCTACGAAGGAGGCGACTAACCTGCTGATAGCATCGATTTGTTTATTTTCATAAATCAGTTTCTTACCGAAGCTGGCTTTTTTTTCAAAAGCTTGTCCAAAATTTCGATCACTATATTGAGGCACAAAGGAAATCTCCCCGGCAAAAAATGTGCTTCCACGAACGACATCACCATTTATCATAAATCCAGCACCTTGACCATTGTGACTAACATTTAAATAGACGAGTGATCGATTATCCTTCATCCTTCTGTGATAGTAAAACCCAAGTACAGCTGCATTCATATCATTTTCAATGACAACAGGCAATGAAAAATAATCCTCAAAGTGGCCCTTTAGATCAACATTTTGAAATGATTTATAGTCTGGTATATAAAATATTCGATCATTATTAACCGAACCCGGCACACCAATTGCTAAAGATTTAATTTTCGAAGAGTGCGTTGTGATTATTTCTTCAATAAAAGTTGTTAATGAAGAAAGCCCATCATCTGTTAAGACACTTGGTCCTTTCCCTTCTTCTTTAACTTCCCCCGCACAATTAAAAATAAGATAATTCACCTTGTCACGCTCTAAGATAATAGCCAAACCTAACATACAGTCGTGATTATACAGGTATCGTTTGGCCCTTCTTCCTCCACTCGATTCATCTAAACCAACTGATACCACTTCCTCATTTTTCTCCATTCGCGAGAGGAACTTACTTATTGTCGGGAAGCTAATATCTAATGTATCTCTAAGTTCGCCTTTAGTTGCACTTCCATTTTTGAACATCACTTGACGGATGCTCGATAGGATTTCTTTATCTAATGATTTTTCGGTCTCATTCATCATTATTACACCTCATTCAACTTATTAAAGCCTTTTAATAAGTGACATTCCTAATGTAGCATACCACATGATGAAATTCAATAAGTCTATACTTATTATTAAACTCCATCTGTAGACTACAACCTACTGGCAAAAGCACTTAATTGGAGCTGGACGTATTAAACAATAGAAAGGTTTGAATCAGATGAGAAGATTTTTTAAAAGAAAAGAAAAACAAACGACCGAAGCAAAATCCAGAAAAATGAAAGTACGGACTGTCGGTACACGTAAAAAACAGTAACTCTTTTATGGATATTACTTATTGGTAGCCTAGCCTTTGGGATCTATAAAAACTTTACAGCAATTGATCAACATACCGTTCATGAAAGAGAAATCATTGAAACCAAGATCATGGATACCAATGCGATTGAGAGCTTTACGAAAAACTTTGTGAAAGATTACTACACATGGCAAAATGAAAAAGATTCCATTGAACAACGGGTGGAAAAGATCAGTCACTATTTGACAGAGGAATTACAAGCATTAAATACCGATACTGTTAGAGTGGATATTCCTACTAGTTCCAGTGTGAGTGGTATTGATATCTGGTCAGTGTCACCAAAGAATGATAGTACCTATGCGGTTGTTTATTCGGTAGATCAAAAAATTACGGAAGATAAAAATAGCGAAAGGGTCCGATCCACCTATCGAATCATACTACATCAAGATAATATAGGTAACTTAGTTATTAAACAAAACCCTACCTTATGTAGCTACCGAATAAATCAGACTATGAGCCACAACAACCTGAAAGTAATGGTACAGTTGATTCCGATACTGTGCAAGAAGTGACAGAGTTTTTGGAGACGTTCTTTACATTTTATCCGACTGCAACAGAACAGGAACTTGATTATTATGTGAAAAATAATGCTTTACCACCGATTGGTAAGGATTATCTATTTTCAGGGCTAGTCAATCCAGTATTCCAGACCATAGAGAACCAAATAAAAGTATGGGTTACTGTTAAATATATTGACGAAGCAACAAAAGCCACACAGTATTCGCAATATATAATCACGTTAGAAAAAGATACAAATTGGATGATTGTCGAGTAAAAATGATTAAGTTTATTTACTGTAGCTTTTTAGAATAAAGGTTTGATCAAAAACAACCCGCAGACCCATAATTAAATTAAAAGAACCCGTTTTGAACCAAGCTGTTTCAGCGATCATTTTTCTTTTGTGATCATGATCAACTATTTTCGGCATTTAAATCACCTCTTGCTTTTATTTCACACACTGTGTTATTATCGTTTCATCACAGTGTGTGAAATAAATAAGGGGGATGTTTAGGTTCTAAAATCACTCATTGGAACATTAAAGCGGATGGACATTAATAAAGTCGTGAAATAGGACCTTCTTAAACAATTAAATCATTTGTAAGGTACATTAAACTTCCTTTTTAACCGAACAAGTTTAATAAATGGTTTTATGAACTGTTTGGGGGATATGAAAAGGAATCTTAGAAATGAAACGAAGATAGTCATGAGCAGTGCCTACTTTTTTCAGGGAAAGGAGATTGAAATAGATGGATCTTCATTACGAAATTAAAGGAAACGGAAAGCCGGTTATACTCCTTCATAGTGGAGCTATGGATTCACGTGACTGGGAATTCATCACACCACATCTTTCAAAGTCGTTCAAAGTAATCACTCTTGATGTCCGGGGTGCAGGAAGGTCACCCATTCCGAATGAACCCATTGATTATGTTGAGGATCTTAGAAAACTTTTGGACCATCTTAAAATTAAGAAAGGTGCCCTCGTTGGACATTCCCTAGGCGGACAAATTGCAACTGATTTTACTCTGACCTATCCGAAAAGGGTTTCTCAACTGGTATTGGTCGCTCCAGGCCTGTCGGGGTTTAAATTTTCTTCCGAACATGCGGAATTAGAGAGCCGAGTTTCTAAAGCTGCACCAGATGTCGAGAAAATGACTAATATAACATTAAGTGAGCCTTCCTGGAGCGTTTCTATCGGAAAAGCATACGATTTATTGCGCGAAATGATGATACATAATATTCAAAAGTCCTTTGATTGGAAAACATTCGAAACTGTCTCCTTCAATTCAGCGATGGAAAGATTGGGAGATATTAAAACGAAGACACTTTTTATCATAGGCGAGGAGGACTCAGAAGATCTCTTTAAAATCGCACAATTATATAAGGAAATTCCCAATATTAACTTTGTGAGTATACCTGGCGCTAATCACATCATCACTTTGACCCATCCTAAGAAGGTTTCCGACCACATCAGTCATTTTTTGACCTTACTAGAATGGTAATATCACGAAAACACAGATAAGGGATCCGTTCCAGTTCGGGAAAATCGTAAGTGGAAGCAATCGACTCACCATAATGTTATCCAGAATGTGGTTACCGTCAGAAAGTCTTTAAAGACTACTTATCATTTAAGTTTGAGACTCCTAAATGGCTTGAGGTAGATGAAATACATTGAATATGCCTTTGAAGTTATAGTCCGTTTGTGTTAAAACGAGTTGCACTTCAAAGGGGCATTTTGTTGAACAGTTGCATGAAGTAGCTTTATTATATTACAGCTTTTCCTTCCATTACAGGCATAGCCGTCATATTTTTAGTAAAAATACAGTTCACGGATAAGCTTGTAACTTGTTGAAGTTAAAAATAAATTATTTTAGAATGGCAGGAAATTAGAGGAAAAATTCATATTTTGAATCATAGGTTTAAAAAATAGTTACTTTTCAATAAAAATCTGATAGGAAGTGTGAAAAAAATATGTTGGATACTATATGTTTTTTTTGCAAAAATAAATTTACGATTAATCATTCTGATTCACAATATTATAAAATCAAAAAAGGAGAAAATAAATACTATATATGTAAAAGTTGCAATAATTCATTTCAACAAGAAGCGATTAATAAAACTGGAATAAGTCCGGATCAAATTGATGATTATGATAAGTTTTTCCGGTATAAATAAAACTCTCTTTAATATCGCGTAAATGTCAATTTTCTCATCATTCTTATAGCCGAACATCTTTACTTAAAAATCTGAAGGGAATGCCAAGGCATCCATATTCTGTTAAAGAGGTAGTTAATTGAGTAAGAATTAATGCTTTTTTGTTGAAGTTTTTAAGCGAACTAGCAGGTAGCTAAGAAGGGAATTTATTTTACGACGTAGAAATAGGTATAATAGTATTTCAAACTAGTACAGAAAAGTAGGTTGCTCATTGGATATTTCTATCTTACTTATTGATAGTATGTTGGAAAAATGTATATCTGAAAAAAATGGGGTTTATCAAGCAATTAAACAATTATCAGAAGAAGACTATGGCATCCAACTCCAGAGAGTAACCATAGCAAATCTAATATCTCATATAAAAGGTCCAGTGCCTCAACGATTTGAAACAGTATTTTTTAATGTAGCAGATAAAAGAGATAGAGATAAAGAGTTTGAGCGAGGGCTTCATTTATCAAAAAAAGAAGCTCTTACACTTGCTAACATTTGATATAATTCAGATTTTAGAAGATGCGAGATTAAAACACCAATTGTTAGTGTCGCAACCTCATCTGAATATGCCTCCACTTACTTTTAGTGCTAATAGTAACGAATTTAACAATACTCAATATGATGGTACAAATGATGCCAGGAATACATAACCCTACAGGGCAAATTATGACATTGCAAAAATGAGGAAGGGAACGTTAGTTCACGTTTTCCTTATGTTTAGCGAATAGAAGAGGTTGCTAGAACGATTTTGATGCTATAGACCAGTAAACAAACATCTATGTAAAGGTTTTTCACCCTTATGATCAATTGATACTGCACGGAATTATTGAATCAGTTGATCAATATTGCCAGCGGCTTACAATCAACCGGATATTAGATAGCAAATTGAAGTGCTAAGGGAACAAAAGGAAAGCCATACACGTACAAAAAATTAAAAACAGATAACGGATAAAGGTAAGGATCTCCTCCTGGCAGCAAAGAATGAGCGTATCAAAAAACTTGAAGAGGGAAACAGACAGCTCACTAAAAAGTTTCGTGGGAAGCTTTATGGGACACATTTAGAATAAATAATAGAATTGCACCTATCCCTTTCAAATCCCTTTCATACCAATCGTTAGAGCTTATTTTTCATATCCAAAACTTGAATTATAACAATTTTTTCAAATCCACATCAGATTCACAAAGAAAATGGCCTTAAATGGGCTAATTTGTTTATAAGAATAGCGCCCGATTGTGGAAAATTGAAATGTGAAAGAGATGCAAAGCTTCTGTGGATTAGGGAAGTCCCATTACATCAACAGAAGCACCTTTTACATATACCTCTAATTTGTAATAAACACAACATGAATTTAATTAGGTCTTTCCATTTCACTCATGAATAACCACGAACTGAGCACCAATACAATAATAACTACGTAAAAAAGTACGGTTTTCAATTTGGGCTTACTCCCACTTTTCAAAACTTGAACACCTAAAGGAGGAAGAGCTATGCAGAGTCCTGTTAGTGAGATTATTGTTGTCGTATTTGTTCCTTTTAGTACCCCCAATGCTTAGACAAACATCATTCCTAAAGCAAGTGATCGAAACCACCCAAAAACCTTAGACAGATATGCTCCTATAGCTAATACAATCCAGCCAAAAAGGATAGAAAAATTTAATATATTAACAACATGGAACATACCGTAAAACTCGCCAACAAAATTTGTAGCTACTTCAACATTTTCAATTTCTACAATTTGAAAAGCGAAGTGATCTACTCCCGAGTGGAACGCCCTTGCAAATAAACCAACAATTACTAATAAACCACCCCAAAGACCTAGACGTGGCTTTTTTTTACTAATTAACTGTACAAGGATTAAAATAGCTGGAAATAATAAAATCATTCCAATTAAAAATAGACTATAGGATGTGAGCATTAAGGTTGGATGTGTATCATAAGTTGCTAACTGATCAGGGAAAAAGAAATTATATTGTATTCTAAGCAGTGCAGAAATAACTAATAAGATAGGAGCTATTATTAAAGAAAGCCCTCCTAACCATCTTCCTGGGAATGAGTCTATATCATTTTGTAATATAATTCTTTCATTGAACATAATTTTTTCTCCTCCTAGCACAATACTTTGTTTATCGACAATGATATAATCTTAATGGATTTACAGTTGCATAACAGTTACTAAACGATTTTCATTTATTAACTGGCCACGGCCAACGTGAATAAAACAAGCATTGGGTTAGCTTTCTTCTTATTGTCTTCTCTTGAGGTTCAGAATCATCCTCCTTATTTTCATCTAATCGAAGTAAGGAGATTGAACTGTTTAGCAGAATGAAGAACCACACAACTGGAAGGTTTTCAAGGGATTTCGTATGCTCACTCTTGGCTGGTCAGATGGTGTGTCTTTTAGGCCGCTTGCTTTTTTCTTTGAGTTCAAAAACAGAGAAAAATCGGTACCAGAACATCGATTCGAATATAGACAAACGAACAGTTGGTTTCTTCCACTAATCTGCTTTTTTAACACAATAGTAGTTGCCAAATTTTGAGTCACTCCTTGCTCGGCTATTGCAGCTTTTAAGTGAAAAAATTCAATTTTTTCTAAAAAACAAAATCTACTAACTCATCGAATAATATTGATACATGATCAACTAACTCAATTGACTTTCATTACAGAGTGTTTCTAAATGATAATGGATTACTTCCTTCACCTTTTCCGGAGAGTAGACATCAGGTCTTAACAGAGCATGAATGGACAATCCATCAATTAATGCCGATAGCCTACTTTTTTCTAATTTTACATTAGTTGAATCAGATAAAATCCCTCGAAGAACTAGTATCTCGATCATTGAATTTGCTAATTCATACGTACCGTTAGTCATTTCATCTTTTTTTTCCTTTAATGGGTCACTTGTAAGTGACTGAAGTGCAAGGATCCACCATACACTCGATTCGATCTTCTTTTCTTCATCAATTGGTACAAGTTCCAATAAAACTTCCTCGACTGCCTGCAATGGATTTTCTGACCAACTTTTACTTTGAGAACGTTTTTTCCCTTCTTCCAAGTAATAATTCATGATAAATAATAACATTTCATCCTTAGTTGAAAAATAATGTCTTAACGCTCCAGCAGACATCCCTGCTTCAACTGCAACTCTTCTTATAGATGCTTTTTCGATTCCCTCTTTCTTAATAATATTCCAAGCCGCTACAGCAATTGACTTCCTTCTTTTTTCATGATTAACAATCCTTGGCATATAAAATCACTTCCTTTTTTTAGCACAGTGTGTTATTATTTTTTTAGCACGATGTGTTATTTTAATGATAACATATAAAAAGGAGGGACTCTATATTTGATCGAAAGTATTGAAGCCTTAATGCCTTCTTCATCAATGGACACACCAATAGCTTTGCTAATTATTTCTATTTGCTCATTAGTTGATATATTAAGTCCTGGTGTACTTGCAGTAACTGCCTATTTATTACTGACACAGCCTAATCAATTTTCTTCTCACCTGCTTGTTTTTTTGTTTATTACGCAGTTTGGCTATTTTCTGGTGGGTTTATTACTATACTTTGGTGGAGATTCATTATTGAGAGGAATCGGACAATTATCTGAATTTGACTTTATCAATTGGTTTTATATGCTTTTTGGAGCGATTATTGCTCTAATTAGTTTCAGTAAACCAAAAGCTACTACAAAAAAACGTTTAATTTCATTTATCCCCCAAAAAATAACGATGAAAGGGATAATCGTCTTAGGTATCATTGTTTTTCTAATTGAATTTATAACTGCATTGCCTTACTTTTATTCCATTTTGTTAATGAATCACCTAACAATTGAGCCTTCCTCTTCTATCTTTATTATAATTGGCTACAATCTAGTAATGGTACTTCCTTCTCTTCTTCTGTTGGGGGTTAATATTATGTTTAAAGAGAAACTGCAACAATTTCTTAATAAAATCAGATCAAAATTAATTGAAGCTCCAATTTCTTCACTTTTGGTAGCGATAGGAATAGTAGGTGCAGTTTTTTTCAACATCGGTCTTAGAGGCATATTAAATTAAAAAATTATTAATGAGGTGTTCATCATGAAAGAATTTATTAGTGGGCTTAGTTTACTATTTCTTATACAAGGAATAGGCGGATTAATCAATCATTTGACTAACGGTGGGAAAAGTTGGTTTTTGGTAAATTATATTGATGCGTTACAGGGATTTGAAATTGTTATGGACATTGTATTTATTGTACTTGGTGGGATCATAGGTTTAGCCTCTTGGAAAATAGGAGGATCAACTAAAAGTGAAAATTAAAATATACAGCAAATAGGACGGCTTATATATAGCCGTGCAGTTTTGCGAATGTTCCTTTGAGATATATTTTTAAATTTTTATAGAGGAGAACATAAGAATTATGATGAATCCAAACCATATAGGGAGTTCATCTCCACAAAAGGAAGGTCGGTTATACTTTATTGATAACCTAAGGGCAGCACTTACAATATTGGTAGTACTACACCACTTGGTTTATTTTTCCATATATAATGATGTATTAACACAAGGGTCTATTGAGGTTTTTATAGGCCTTCTATTTCTTGCTTTTAATCAGACTTTTTTCATGGGGACGTTTTTTCTAATTTCTGGTTATTTTGTCCCTTCATCTTTTGAACGTAGGGGAGCAACTCGATTTATCAAAGATAGATGCATCCGCTTCTTATTCCCGTTTATCTTCTACGTTCTCATTCTTAGCCAAGTTCAACACATTGAAGTTTATATACTCGGTCAGGAGCCATTTACATGGCAAACCTATTTTTCACATTTAACCTATGGGCCGATGTGGTATGTAGAGCTACTTTTCGTATTCATTTGTTTATACGCAGTCTGGATAAAATTTATGAGCAAAAATAAGCTATCGGTAGTTCGTCAGAGTACGCCACCTACCTACACGATGCTTACCTTCTTTGTCATGATATTAGCAGTATCGTATTTCATCATAAGATTGTGGATCCCGGCTCTCGGTTTACCCGGCGGGGCTCCCGAAGTTCAATCATTCGTTGGACTTTTTACCGCAAGTGGCTATGATCTCCCACAATATGTCGGGCTATTCATTATGGGAATCATCGCTTACCAACGCAATTGGTTTCGAAATACTTCTGATTCTATGGGTAGGGCGGGGTTTGGAATCGCAATTGGAGCATCGATTCTTCTTCTTCCTTTAGCCTTTATATTTGGATTAGACCGATTACAGTTCTCTGGCGGCTGGAGCTGGACATCTTTGGTCTTCTCTCTGTGGGAAGCTCTATTCTGCGTTGGAATCAACCTTGGATTAATCATATTCTTTCGTAAAAGAATTTTTTATCAAGGAAAGGGTTGGAGCTTTTTGTCAACCCACTCCTTCGTGATTTACATCATTCATATACCGATTATCGCTATTGTTATCTCTGGATTGAAGGTCATCCAGTTTCCCCCTTCTTTCATGTTTCTCGCTACGGTGCTGATCACGATACCACTTTGCTTCATGTTAGGTTATATAATTCGACAGATTCCCTTTGTGTCAAGAATTCTTTAGGGGATGGTGAATTTCAAATAAAAAATGGAGATGCGGATTACGTGTATATAAAGTTGTATCATTGAATATTCAAGAGAAAGTCCATTTGGTAAGTTCTTTAGCGAAGCAATAAGGGATTAAAAAACAGGAGCATTGTAATAGCTCCTGTTTTTTAATTCTTATATTATTAATTTTTATGCCTTGCTAATCTTCCAAGCTATGATCCGTGAAGCTAAATGTCGATGGGTAAAGAAAGGATATGGTTTCTACAATACGAAAAAATTAGGTCAATTACCTGCAGAAGCTCCCACTAAATCCTCTTTATCATGTTTCTTACAACACGCAGAAAAATTTACAGTTTCCCCGGAAAACACATATTGTTTATCTAAATATTCATGAGTTAAGTTGATGCTCACCATATCAGATTAGTAGCTCCTTATTCCAATGAAGCGTTTTTGAATAAGCACATTTTATTGTTTAAGGCGTTTTGGTAGATTAAATTTAACTTTTCCCTATAAACTACTTGCAAGTGACGTTACGTTACATGGTTTAATAAATGTTAAGAGGTGATCATGTGTGTGAAAAACTGTATTCCGTTGGCGAGTTAGCAGCATTGTCAGGAGCAACCATCAGAACTATTCAGTATTACGATAAAATCGAATTGCTCGTTGCAAAACGAGATAAAAATAAAAAACAGAGGTACTATACACAAAATGACTTATTAACCCTTCAACAAATTCTCTTTTATAAAAAGTTGGGCGTTCCACTCAAGGAGATTAAAAACCATCTTGTCAATGTCAATAATAAACACGGTGTAAGAGATATTTTAAAAGATCAATCCGAAATCCTTTTTCAAAAGGAAATGGAAATCAAAATGAACATTGCTATTATCGAGGCCATAGTTGCAACCATTGATACGGGCCATTCAAATCATGATTTGGAGTCGATGATGGAACTTGCACTTAAATTGAATAAAGAAACGATTCTTGATTATTCTACTGTCTCATTTGACCAAAAAACAACTGAACTTTTTAAAGAAAGGGATCCCAGCTATAAAGAAATCATTGAAGTTTATTGGCATTGGAAAAAACTTATTTTGGAGGCAACATCACACAAAATAAATAACATACTTTACAAAAGTGATACAGGCTATCACTTTGGAAAGAAATGGTATGAATTTATCGAAAGGGCGACAGATCACAATTCTGAAGTGATTGAAGCTTATACTAGCGGTTTGGAACAAAGTCATCAATGGCCGGAAGAGGATCTGTTTTTATTTAATTTCTGCCGTGATTTTATTGATTGTACATATAACTATTATTGTGAGAAAAAGGGTGAGAAAAATTGATACAATTAAACAATTTAACGAAAAAATATGATCAAAAGACAGTTGTAGATCGGCTGAATTTAACATTTAAACCAGGTGTGGTAACAGGTTTTTTAGGACCTAATGGTTCGGGTAAATCAACAACAATGAAAATGATAATTTCACTTGTACATCCCACCTTTGGGAAGGTTACCGTGGATAATAAATATTACCATTCCTTTGCTGAACCGACACAAAAAATTGGTACATTAATTGATCCTTCGGCTATAGATGTTAACTTAACAGCACGTCAACATTTATCATTCTTCTCAACAGCCGCTAATATTGATAAAAGCAAGGTTGAGGATATGTTAAAAATTACGGGATTGGAAAAAGTTAAAAATAAAAAAATAAAGTCTTACTCTTTAGGCATGAAACAGCGATTAGGAGTTGCAACTGCTTTGATCAGTAATCCTGATACAATTATTCTTGACGAACCATTTAACGGTTTGGATGTAGATGGTATTAAGTGGCTTCGGAGGTTATTTAAACAGCTTGCTGATGAAGGAAAAACTGTTATTGTATCGAGTCACCTGATGAGTGAGATACAAGCCGTAGCCAATCGTATTATCATTATTGCGCAGGGTAAGCTTCTTGCAGATATGACCATTGAAGAAATGAATCAAAAAAGTTTAAATTCTTATGTCTATGTTGAAGCAAATGATTTAGTTAAAATGACTGCGGCTTTAAAAACAAATGGTGCTGAAGTAGTGCAAAAAAAAGATGGTTTGGAAGTACGGAATTTAGATTCAAGAGAAATTGGTCATCTTGCCCGTGAACATGATATTGTCATCTACCAGCTCAAAAAAGTTCAACCTACATTGGAAGAATTATTTATGGAAATAACTAAAGGGAAAGCTGATTACGTCTCACATAAAAATGAAAGAGGGAAAAACAATGAAGCACTTAATTAATGCTGATTTTAAGAAAATCAGTTTTCTGACAAGCCACCGAAATTATTTAATAGTTTTAAGTTTGTTGAGTATATCTTTTGGTTTAATTTTTTTATTTACACTTGGGGTGACCCAGGGAAAGGATTTAACTGAACTGCCAGCTATGGAAGTTATTGATATTTCATTGCTGGGGATGGATGTTGCGGCCATCATGCTGATAATTTTTTCAGCAACTTTTATTTCTAAAGAGTTTTCACATGATGCCATACATACATCTTTGGCGATTACGCCACTTCGTCAAAAATTCTATCTCTCTAAAATTTTGTTTATCATGATTTTATCTCTCATTATTAGTATAACCTTGACTTTAATCATTTTTGGATTAGATCAACTTGTCCTTCTTACAAATAACATGCGTACAGTTTCACTCAACGATCAAGTATTGCTGTCTAAACTGTTTGGGACTGTCATTCTGCCCTTATTTTATAGTTTATTAAGTGCAGCTGGTACATTTTACTTTCGATCTGCTGCTGGTGGAATTATATTTGCAATTGGTGTAATGTTCCTACCTGCTTTAATTAAACTATTCCCAGCTAGTTTCTCAGATATGGTTTTAATGTTGCTACCAGAAAAGTCATTGCATACCCTTACTGAAATGAGTACTGTCACATTTAATGGTCAGTTGATGAGTGCCATATTAATCCTTTTATCATGGATACTCATTTCAAATATCCTTGGATTGTGGAAACTAAAAAAAGCTGATTTCTAGCAAATTTCATAAAAAGAAGATTGTTTAGTGGAGGTATTAAGTGTAAAAATCCGTGTGTAAGAGGCATTTGCTGATTGACCATTTACCTTTATGAAGGGAAAAGGAAACTTTCATATTGCTTATGATAAGGCGATGGAACTACTTCAGAGACACTCTCATACTTCTTTGTTAATTAGTACGGGAGAAAACCCTTTGATGATTCAAATAGATTTGGACATGAAGATAGCAAACTACTTTAGGAACTTATAGGAACCTCTATCCAAACAGCCATTTTCAAGTTTCCGATATATTAAGCAGTTTTATTCAGTTAAAAACAAGCAATGATACACAACTTGAACTGATTCAATATATGAGGACCACTTATCAAAGTGTGCCATAACTGTGCCATGAAGAATATAAAAGCCCTAAAAATCTTGTGTTACCAAGGATTTTAGGACATCTCTTATTACTCCGGCTCCAAGTTTACAGGTGACGCCAAAACATTTCTATACCAACGTTTTTCGCACCTTCAAATTGTTTTGGCGGGGATTCTGGCGGAACTTATTTTTATCTCCTTTAAGGAAAAAGTGTTAAAATTTTAAAATGGCAATTATTATTGGTCGCTTTCATATGTTAATCATTATTGCCATTTATTCACTAGCTTGATTGCCCATGGAAATAGATAGCCTATTCCACATATTAATCTGATTAATAATCATCACTAAATCTACATATTCTTTTTCATCATAATGCTCTCTCACTTGGTCATACAACTCATCACTGACGCCTTTTTCCGAAATTAAAGTCATATTTTCCGCTAAATGTAGTGCCACTTTCTCTTTTGGGCTATAAATATCACTTGCATTCCAATTTTTTAATTGAACAAGCTGGTCATTTGTTACTTTTAACTTTTTTGCCCCTTTTGTATGCATGTTTATACAATAAGAGCAACCATTAATTTGCGATACTCTTAACTTGATTAGTTCCGCAAATTTTTTATCAATGACTGCTTTTCTAACATATCGCTCCAACCCCATTACTTTTTCTAAAGCATTGGGTGCCACTTTGAAATAGTTAAATCTATTTTTCATATCCATAAACCCTGCTGCTTTTACAATACCTTTATTAACGAGCTTGCTCATGTTATCTCTCCTCATATAATTTTAAACTATTTTATTGATTAAGCCACTGTAGCAAATTTGAAGAAATCGTATTCATCAATAATAATCATTGCCATATTCACAATAATCAAGAAAGAATAATACATGAACTTTACTTAGCAAGATTGTTTAGAGTGCCACACTTGTTGCACTTATATTTATATTGTATTGTAGTGATAACCTAATATCAATAGAATGACAACAAATACTACAAATCACTACGATATGTTGTACTAGGAGGAGATAGACTTATGATATATTCAACTGATAATCCGATCGCAATACAATCTCAAAAATGGTTAGTAGCTGCTCTACTAGATTTGATGAAAGAAAAACCCTATGACAAAATTTCGATTAAGGAAATTGCTGAAAAGGCTGATTTAGACAGGAGTACTTTTTATAGAAATTTTAAGTCAAAAGAGAATGTCCTAAATTTATATTTAAACGAGTTAGCAGAGAAGTATGTAAACAACCTTGTTGAAGCAGGTGAAATCGATATGAGGAAGGTATCAAAGATATTTCTAGAATTGATGTATGAACATATTGACTTCATTTCTGCCCTCAGAAAAAATGGGCTATCTGGTTTTCTGTTAGATGCTTTTAATAAGTATTTACCTTATATTCATAAACTCACTCAAGACAAATTTCCTCATACAATTAGTGAAGAACACTTAGAATTTGCGTTAGCATTTAATGCAGGAGGCATGTGGAATATGCTTATGAAATGGATTGATGAAGATTTTGTCCATTCTTATACAGATATAGTAAAAGCATTTTACGAAATAAGTAATTTTAACTTTGTCAAAAAATAAAAATATGGTGGTGAAGCAAAGGTTCATACTTTTTTAAGTTTTTTAATCATCACATTTATATATTTTCTAACGTAAGGAGTATCATTATCCTACTAAGTTAATATAAATTATTATCTGATCGTGATATTTCTCTTCCTCAACTCTATGTTAAA
The DNA here is from genome assembly GCF_003176895.1 of Gracilibacillus dipsosauri. Taxonomy (GTDB): domain Bacteria; phylum Bacillota; class Bacilli; order Bacillales; family Amphibacillaceae; genus Gracilibacillus; species Gracilibacillus dipsosauri. Next base: position 149,438 of record NZ_QGTD01000021.1, on the reverse strand, counting down.
ACGGGTATTCGCTTAGCTACATTGAGCGAACTTGCAAATGGAAAAAGGTAGCGAATTCAGTTTGAACATTTAGAAAAAATTGTTCAGGCACTTGATATTGAAGATATGAATGAAGTTTTTCTATTGTTGAAGATGATGAAAACGATGATATAAAGTAATTCACTTCAAGACTTGACAATTAATACATGAATTTTAATGGAGTAATATATTTATTGATAACTAATCATTATTAAACACCACGACTTAATCAACCAGTAAGAACAAGTCGTGGTGTTTAAATTTTTATTCTACAATCATCCAATTTATATCTTTTTCTAATGTGAGTAATATTGTGAAAACTGTGTTGCTATTGTTGCTTCATCAATATATTTAACAGTCACCCATACTTTTATTCGATAATCTACTGTCCGAAATACTGGATGGACTAGCTCTGAAAATAAATAATCCTTACCTATTGGTGGTAAGGCATTTTCACATAATAGGCAAAAAAATGTTTCCAAAAACTCTGTCACTTTTTGCACGGTATTGGAATCAACTGTTCCATTACTTTCAGGTTGTTGTGGCTCATAATCTGATTTATTCGGTATGCCCCAAAAGATAGGGTTTTGTGTAATTACTATATTTGGAGCTCTCTTTATTGAACAAAAAAGTGGTTTGACCGATATATTAGCACGTGTGCCTAACTATGGAATTATGGATGTTAAGCAAAGAGTACTTGAATTTTTATTGTCATTAGAGACTATGGAGAATGAGGCAAATAAGTCTAGGATAAAAAAGTATTGAAAAGATTAATGTTGATTGGAAAACACTTTATACGAAGTTTACTAACAAGCTCAAGTCTTTAGGTGCAAATGAGGAAATAAAAGTATTTGAAAATGTTTGTCTTGTTCGGAAATGATGAAATGCGGTTCGCGGGCAAGTGCATCTCTCCAGTTTGCTTCGGTTACGCCGTATTCCTCCAGCACGATTTCGGAGCACAGCCAGCCTAGCAATATGGATAGGGCAGTTCCTTGGTAAGAGGCGAGTTCAAGTGCCAAAGACTTGGTCATTCGGATGACTGAGTTCTTTGCCAAATCGTAGAATAACGACAGCCGGTAGTTTGTTTCATTATAGGCTTTCGTGCCGTCCGTGACTTCAACAACGAGCCCGTTGGGGTTGCGGATAAGTAGCGGAGCACGTAGTGACTTGTAATGATATGGGTGTCTATGGCCAGGTTCAGCATACGCAACCCGTTTTCTAAAGAGTGTTCCCAAACTGGAACATTCCACTCCACCATATATTCGCCACCCCAGATATCGTTGACCAAAATATCCAGTTGACCATGCTCGTGTTCAATTGGTGCGATTAACTCCTGAACCTGAATAGGTGCGAGGTGATCGACTTGCATCGCAATTCTGTGCTACCCGCCTGATCAACCAGTTCAGCAGTTTCTTCAATCGTTTCCGGCCGGTTGTATTCAGATCGCCTCGTCCGTGTAGTACTTCTGGTGACGTAGACCGTTGCACCTGCTGCACCCAATTCAATAGCGATCCCTCTGACTGCGCCCCGAGTTCCTCCGGCTACCAAAGCCACTTTCCCTGATAGAGGCTTCATCATTGACTACCTACTTCTCTTTCTTCTTTAAAGTTAAGTAGTAGTCCCTTGTACTTTTATCAAACTTTTCTATAGCGTATCTCAAGGTGACTCTGGGCATGGTGTGAGCGTGTTTATTTAAGAAAGATTTCAGCCTGTCTTCGTCTTTCTTGCCAGCTTCACGAATAAAGCTGCCCACCGCCTTGTTGATTAAATCTTCAGGATCATGTACCAGAATCTCAGCGATAGCAAATGTGTCCTCCGTATTGCCGTTTCTGATAAAGCTATACGTGCTTACCATCGCTGTTCTACGTTCCCAAATATTAGAGGAGTGTGCCATTTCGTATAGTTTATCCTTTGGTTTATCCAGCAAATAAGTCCCGATTACAGAAGGAGCGGCACGATCAACGAAATCCCAATTGTTGATTCGATCATGCCTCCGAATATACAGATCGTACAAAGCTTGCCTGTTTTCCTCCGGGAGTTTCTTGGTTTTGGCCTGAAAATCCATAATGCTCACGGCGCCCATTCTTACTTCATAATAATCGCTTTCTAGAAGCCGTTCGACTTCTGTTAAAGGCATATCCGTAAATTGTTTAGCAATTTGGAATACCGTACGCATGTTAAGACCTAAGCACTTCGTATTTTCATCTGAACCTTTAAAAAACCTTTTCATTTTTTCGATTCCCGCTTCATTTTGGTATTGCTGCAACTCATGTATAAAGCGTTCAGAGGTATGAGTATCCATGAATACAAAACTCCTTTCGGTTGTTAGGATAAAAAAAGTATAGCATACTAACGATTCAAATATTTCTTCTGGATTGCTGCAAGCAAGGAATCACTCTTTAGATAAATAACGAACAACGAGCCATCAACTGCTGCTTGATTTGCTCAGGCTGATCTGTTTCCACAATAACACGCTTGTACAATGACGAAGGGGCCAATTCGACCGGTCAAGACCGAATCTCATTTCGAGTAAGCCATGAAGATACTTTTTCCGTTATGGAAGAAACGTCCTGTCTTATAAAAGTGTGGGAAAACACAACCATTAATTTTTGATGATTCGTTTATTCAAGATTTTAGACAGAAAAGTTTGGCCAATCGTAAAAGGTATGGAATATTAATCGTTACTGGAATTGTGACTATTATATTAAGTTATGGGATATCTTTTTTGACTAACGACACATGCCATGCAGACAGTGATCCCCTCTTAGTACTAATGCCTCTAACATGGGCATTTGCTGTATACTTGTTCATTATTGCAGGGTCGGCAATGGAGAGCGAACGATTGGTTACTAATAATGAAGAATATGGAAATATGAGAAATCGAGCAAACATGGCTGAATTCATGCGGTAATTTGGCCATTGGCGACTGTTATTTTTCTGGAAATCGGTTTTATTTGGAATGTCCGGCATCCTGGTTGGTTAGTGTTTCAGGTTGCTGCCGTTTTTACAACCGCTTATACGGTCTGGAAAAGTAGCAAAAATTGAATCAAAACCACCCGTGGTAATGAACTGCACCCTAATTGTTAGTCACAAATCTAATAGTTGGAGGTGTAGCTTCTTTTGGCCAAATTCACGGAAGATGAAAAAATACAAGTAGTTATTCGTTATCAAAATGGAACAGAAGGTGTAAAGTCAATAGCTAAATCACCAGGGATTGACTATTCATTTTATTAAATTGGGTTAAACAATATAAATATCACGATAAATAGGCTTTCAAAAAAAGCTATACATCCTACACATTCCACACTTTTAAAGTGGAAAATGCCTATTAAAAAAAGTTAAATGCCATAGTTCAAAACAAGGAAAAATCACCCAAAAATAATCCCTACCAAAATTTTCATTGGTAGGGAACCAAATATTTTAAATTGTTTTATCCATTTTAGCTAGGTTAAAATCCTCTATAAATAGGCGTTTCCTCTTCAAATTAAATTAGCGTCTTACTCCCACTCAATAGTCGCAGGCGGTTTACTTGTCACATCATAAAGTACACGATTGATATGATCTACTTCATTTACAAGACGCACTGAAATTTTCTCTAAAACATCCCATGGGATACGTGCCCAATCAGAAGTCATTCCATCGATGGAAGTGACAGCACGAATACCGATAGCATAATCATAGGTTCTTGCATCCCCCATTACACCAACGCTACGGATGTCAGGTAAAACGGTGAAGTATTGCCAAATATCACGATCTAACCCCGCTTTTTTAATCTCTTCACGCAAAATAGCATCTGATTCGCGAACAATTTCTACCTTCTCAGGAGTAATTTCACCAAGAACGCGGATACCTAGGCCAGGCCCTGGGAATGGTTGACGCCACACAATTTCATCTGGGACACCTAATTCTGTCCCAAGTGCGCGTACTTCGTCCTTAAATAACGTGTTCAAAGGCTCAATTAATTGGAATTCCATTTCCTCTGGTAAACCACCGACATTGTGGTGAGATTTAATCGTTTGAGCTGTTTCCGTTCCGCTCTCTACAATATCCGTGTATAGGGTTCCTTGTGCTAAGAAATCCATGTTTTCAAGCTTAGCTGCTTCATCATCAAATACGTAGATAAACTCATTTCCAATAATCTTCCGTTTTTGCTCAGGATCTGAAACACCTTTTAGCTTATTCAAAAAGCGATACTGTGCATCGACTTTAATAATATTCATATGGAACTGATCACGGAATGTTTCCATAACGGTATCTGCCTCATTTTTACGCAATAAACCATGATCTACAAAAATACAGGTTAATTGATCACCAATGGCTTTATGAATTAGAGCAGCAACAACAGAAGAATCCACTCCCCCACTTAATGCACATAAAACATTTCGGTCACCAACCTGCTCTCTGATCTTCTCTACTTCCATATCAATAAAGTTCGCCATTGTCCAATCCCCAGAACATTGACAAACATGAAAGACAAAAGTCTTAAGTAGGTCATTTCCATACTCTGTGTTACGTACTTCTGGGTGGAATTGAACTCCATAATATTGCTTATCCGTATTACTCATTGCAGCAACTGGAGTGGAAGCACTCGTTGCTTCGATTTTAAAATCTGCAGGTGCCTCAATGATCTTATCACTATGGCTCATCCAAACCGTTTGCTCTTGTGGAGTACCTTCAAATAAGATGGAGTCATCCTTTACATGAATGTCCGCTTTTCCATATTCACGTTGGTTCGCACGCTCTACTTTTCCACCAAAATGATGGGTCATTAACTGCATACCATAACAAATACCTAGGATAGGAATATTTAAGTCAAAAATACGTTCATCACAACGGAAGCTATTTTCTCCGTAAACACTGTGAGGTCCACCAGAAAGAATAATTCCTTTAGGATTCATTTGTTTAATTTCTTCCACAGTTAATCGATGGGAATGCAACTCACTATATACACCAAATTCACGGATTCGTCTTGTAATCAGTTGGTTATATTGACTACCAAAATCAATCACTAAAATCATTTCATTGTTTATTTCCAAATTGTCCACTCCTTCAAGGTTTCTTCTATCTATGTTTACTACCCACTTCCAGATAGCAAAAAGAAAACTGCCCTTCTCTTATTGTCCTTATCAGAAAGGCAGATGCCACGACAGACCCTCGCCTTCATAGTCTGAACATATTGGTGTTCAGGTAGAAACGTTTGGGCCATATTCCCAAACATATATGAAGGTCTAATCCTGTTAATTTATCTTATTCTATCAATGGTTGTATTCATTGGTCAAGCGATTATTTGATGAACAATGCGTTGGAAAAGATTCCTAAGTGTAGAGGAATCGACCTCTACCTGCCCATTTCGATATAAATATTGTTCATATAAAAGGGTTAAATCATACATATCACTTTTACCGATTGTTTCGTCTACCTCTTTAGCATATTGGCGAAGCGTTTGTCCTTTGTTACGATTAAAGCCTTTTTTAGCAAGTAACTTTAGCAAATAATGATAACATTCTTCGATATCCAGCTGCTCAGAAATTTTACGCCATTTCTTCTGTAAATACCAAGTTCTGATTTCTTGCCTTTTCCAATACGAAAACCCACCGAGTAAAACCAAAAGGATGACACCAATAACTATCATCACTTTGATCGGCATATTAATACGACTAGATCGGGAGCTTCCTAAAGCTGATTCATCTTCTTCATTATCGGCTGGATCTGTTGCTTGCTGTTCCTGTTGCTCTTGTTGAGGATTTGTTTCTTCTATTCTTTGTTCCTCAGGATTAGTTGAGTCCATATCCTCCGCTACCGTTTCTTGATAGAATTCAGTTGGATTGGTAAACCCACTCGTAGGCTCAAACGGTACCCAACCTACATTTGGAAAATACACTTCAACCCAGGAGTGAGCATTATTGTTTGTGATTTCATATAGCTTATAACCATTTGGTAAATCAGGCTGATTTGATTTGATTTCACCACCAGTGAACCCCTTTACCCACCTTGCAGGAATATCTAAGGTACGAAGCATGACTACCATGGAACTAGAGAAATTATCACAATATCCGACCATTGTTTCAAATAAGAACTGGTCCACATAGTCCTCCCCAGCCTCTGGTATGGAAACATCCTCTATCTGGTAGGTGTAGCCATTTTGCGAAAAATAGCGTTCAATTGCTTTTACTTTATCATATCGAGTCGGCTTATCTGTCGTTATCTCTTGAGCCAACGCACGAACACGATCAGGTAACGAGCTTGGTAGTTGTAAATATTTGTTTTGGATCGCAGACGGATCTTTATCACTGACTTGTTTTAATTGATCAATAGAAAAAGATGGATCTTCATATTGAACCGTATATGGCTGTGATCTGCCCTGCTGTTCACTTACTTCCATCTCCATCATACCAGATTCTAGGTCTTGGAAAAGAAGAGCACTATAGGATGTCGTAACTTCCGTAGCACCATATGGAATAGGTACTTTATCTAAATTACTTTCCTTCGTATAAGTAACAGAAGCTTCTTCTTCCGTTGTATCTACTGCTTGTGTGGAAAAAGCTTGCCATTGGACAGCACCAGATTGCAATGGGTTATAATCAAGAGAAGAGGAACGCTCCCAGCCCTTTCCTGTATAGAGATCCTTTGATTCAATTCTCCAATATAACCTTTCCTTCGATATGGCTTCAAAGACCGCTGTATCATCCTGAACGAACGATCCACCTAATTGTGAATCATTCTCTCCATAGCCTACCTTTTGAACCGTATTCCCGAATCCCACATGATTCGCTTGACTTTGAATAAACGGAACAGGATCGGGCCATTGTGGGGCCAACTTAGGTGCAAAAATACCTATGGATGCCGTTACTAGCACTCCTCCAATAATAGGAATGATCCATTTTAGAATACTGTATTTCTGTATCTCAACCTCTACTCCTTGCTCCCTAAACTTCATAAACCGACTTAGTCCAAGTGCAATAAACGAAATAGCAAACGTTCGGACAATGGCTATTTCCGCTTCATAGCTCGTGAAAGTATCTAAAACAGCTAAATACATAATGGTTAGTACAACAAATAAGAAAAACTTATTTGCAACTAAAAACCAATAATGCAACAAATAGCTCATTAACCAGAGAACCATTAGAAATAACAAGCTTCGAAAGAACGGGGTCATTAAATACCATTGACTATCCCATACTGCACTCAGGTTATAGGAAAGCTCTTGACTAATGAATTGTATTGACTCACTTGATAGGAAAATTCCCGGTAAGAAAAGATAATCAAGTATAAATAAAAGACTTAATCCTTTTATGATAAACTTCCACAAACCATTTTGGATGAAAAAGGATACCAAAAAGCACAGAGCAGCATATAGAACAAGTAATGGAATATGACCTGTATCAGTTACTTGCCCCAGCGGTCTCAGCCATTCCCAGAATAATAGAAATCCTGCAGTCATGATAAAGAACGAAGGTATTGATTTTTTCTCTTTAGCTATTCTCATAGAGATGCATTCACCTCCCATCGCACTTTTTTTAAGTCGTCTTCTGATAAGATTTGTACAGAAATTCGATGCATACGCAATGACTCTATTAATGATTGGTGAAAGGATGTATAGTCATTTTTGGAAATGATGGAATAGAGAGCTATCTGAAGGTCTTGTTTACTTTTTATCACTAAACTATCTACTAATTTTTGATCCAATTGACTAGTAATACATAATAATAACGACCCTTTTGGCAAATGATTCAAGGAAGTTACTAGTTTACTAGTGAAAAGGGAATCTTTTTTGTCTGGATTTATCAATGCTAGATAATTTTGTATCACTGTTGGCTCGAATTTTACTTGTTGTTCCGTAAAATGCTTTTCGGCCTCTCCTAACATGTGAAAGGATACACTCTGCCCTTTTTTCCTCGTACTTACCAGAATAGATGCCGCAAGCTCCACCAATGCCTCAAATGACAATTGTTGCATACTAGACTTAAGCTCAGCACTTAGAACTATCGCCATATGAGCATCCTTTTCTTGTTCAAATTCCTTTGTCATAATTGAATTTTTTCTAGCGGTTGTTTTCCAATCAATCCAGGAAAACCTATCTCCTGGAATATACTCTCGAACACCTGATACGACATTTGCTTGCTTATGATCGTGTAGGAGGACAGGATTTGCCCCTGCCTCATTGCTGTCCATCCTTTGCTTCCATTCCAGGCTTCTAACAGCTGGATAGACGACTAAGCTATCCTCTATTTCCCATACATATTGGTTAGAAATTAACCCAAACGGATCACCTGTTTGAACATTTATAGAATGAAATGAATGCTGACCTCTCGGTAGATTTGCTACACGAAACGTCACTGTAAGTTTTCTTTTGAACAATGGAAATAATAATTTACGAAAGACTCTATTTTCTACATAAAATTGCTGATCATTTAAATATTTATATTTTCCCTGACCAATGTCCTGATAGTTTAATGTGGTAGGACTGTTTTCTTCTACCACAAGATAAAATAATGGAAAAGGAATTTTTCTTTCTAACGTAATTGTAATCAGTACAGAACCACCTGCTTGACCATACTTAGAGGATAGCACCCTGTTAACCCTCCATTTGTTAAATGGATAAAAGGGAATGGATAGCATATAAATTAGGAGTGGTACGACACTATAAAATAAGAACCAACTAACAAAACCACCTTGAAACATAGCAAATGCGAAAAGAACACCACTCAATAGCAATAGTTGAATGATTTTCCGAATGCGGTGCATCGTTGATTTCATCCATGTACTTCCTTCCTAATTGGCACATCTATTTTTTTCAAAAGCTGTGTGATTAAATTTTGTTGAGTAATACCATCATAACGCGCCTCTGGCCGTAGTATTATCCGATGTGCCAACACATATGGTGCCAGAAATAAGATATCATCTGGAATTACATAATCTCTATTTTGGATAAAAGCATATGCTTTTGCAGCCTTCATTAAGGCTATCGAACCTCTTGGACTAACACCTAATTGCACATACTCATTTTCTCTCGTTTCAGAAACTAGTTGAACAATATAATGCTTTACCGTTTCATCAACATAAATATTATCTATAAATTGCTGTATCTCTATTAATTGACTTCGGTCCATTATTGGTACTAATTGATCAATAGGATGCTGCTGATCTGTACGATTGAGCATTTCTAGTTCATCCAATTCGTTCGGATAGCCCAAGCTAAGCTTCATAATAAAACGATCTAGCTGTGCTTCTGGCAGTGGATAGGTTCCTTCATAATCAATAGGGTTTTGGGTTGCCATGACAAAAAAAGGTTCGTTCAGTGGCTTGCTCACACCGTCTACAGTGACATTATTTTCTTCCATTGCTTCTAACAAGGCGGATTGCGTTTTAGGTGAGGTACGGTTGATTTCATCTGCTAATACGATATCACCGAAAATGGGACCTTTTCTAAACTCAAATATCATTTCCTTTGGATTATATATCGAAACACCTGTGACGTCAGATGGAAGTAAATCAGGTGTAAACTGGATTCGCTTAAACTCACAATTCAAGGATTTCGCCAACGCTCTTACAAGCATTGTCTTACCAACACCAGGAACATCCTCAATCAGTACATGCCCGTTAGCTAGTAGTGCAACTAAACTCAATGCTGCCTCTCGCTCTTTTCCAATAATAACCTTTTGAATATTCTCTAATACCTCATTTATTTGTTTATGGTAATCTATCATCCTTTTGCCTCCAAATCTATCGCAAATCTAGTTATTATTATTCTAACCTCTCTACTTATAACTATACTATATAGCTAGCTATCCCGACCACCTATTGAATTATAAAAAACATAAAAAATCAGCGGTAGCATGTATGAAGTGCAATAGTCGGCAATAGCAAAAGAACGAGATAGAGTTCTTGTAAATTTATCTTATCCTGGCTATAACGGGCATTTTTAGTTGCTGTACCTTCCAAAATGGTTCTTACCCTAGCTATTACGACCATTTTGAGCCACTGCTCCTTCCAAAATGGTTCTTATCCTAGCTATTACGACCATTTTGAGCTGTTGCTCCTTCCGAAATGGTTCTTATCCTGGCTATAACTGTCATTTTGAGCCACTGCTCCTTCCAAAATGGTTCTTATCCTAGCTATTACGACCATTTTGAGCTGCTGCTCCTTCCAAAATGGTTCTTATCCTTACGTTAGTCTAAATTGAACGGCCAAATGGCTCAGAATCGTGCTCTATTTCTCAACAAAAAAACCCCCAGTTCACACCGGGAGCTTAGCCAATTATAACTCGTTCTTTCGGGTAATGAAATTTGTCTTGACCTGCATCTCCTCTAATTAAAAATAGGAAGGAGAAAACTCCAATTCTACCGATAAACATCAAAGCCATAATTAGGAGCTTACCAAAATTAGATAGCTCGGGAGTAATGCCTAATGATAATCCGGTAGTCCCGAAGGCAGAAGTTACTTCGAATACAATCGCGATTAGGGAAAAATCCTCTGTGTATGTTAAGAGGACAACTGCTGTCACACAAAGCATCATGGCCGTTGTAATAACGATGAAAGACCTAAGCATGTCCTCTTGATGAATTTCACGACCAAAAACCTTTACACCAGAGTTACCTTTTGCATAATTCCAAATCGTAAGTAGCATGATCGCAAATGTCGTTGTTCGAATCCCCCCACCAACACTGCTCGGTGATGCACCAATGAACATTAAAGCACTAGTCATAACCAGTGTTGGCAATGTTAACTCTGACACATCCATTGTTGCCAATCCACCACTTCTAGAAGTGACAGATTGAAATAAACTATAGAAAAAGGATTCATGCCAGCTTTTATCCGCTAAAAAGGCATTTCTCTCAAGGAGTAAAAACAACAAACAACCGATAACTACAAGACTAAAAAAAGTAACACTTGTAATTTTCGTGAATAAAGAGAATTTATATCGATCGTGCCTATCCTCCATTTTTCCTTTTAATACTTCTTTTACTTCCACTAATACCGGAAAGCCTATTGCACCTAGAATGATAAGTACCATATTAATAAATTGAACAAAATAATCATTGGCATATGGAATGAGTGATGCACCTGTTATATCTAAGCCACCGTTTGTTGTTGCACTAATCGCACCGAAAACCCCGTGCAATAAAGCTTCCTGGAAAGTATCAAAATAGTTAAGAAAATGGATGGTTAAGATTATCGCACCAACTAACTCAATTAGTAACATTAACTTAAATATTTCGAGCATTAATTTTACCAATCCGGATAAGGTTTTACTATTTTGATCGGCCATAATTAATTTCCGGCTTTTGATGCCAATTTTTTTACCTAAAATAACCCAAATAAAAGTACCCATTGTCATAATACCAATTCCGCCAAGGTGTAAAATCACCGCTATCGCTACTTGGCCTAATGGGTTAAAGGTCTCGACAATAGAAACAGAAGTAAGACCCGTTACACTTACGGAAGTAACCGCCGTAAACATAGCATCAATAAAAGACAAGTGAACCCCATCCTCATGAAAGATAGGCATACTAATAATAATGGTCGATACTATAACGGCTAATAAATAGTAGGTCACAATATGATGGATTGCTGACCAATTCTTAAAAATTCGATTAAAAAAAGTTTCATTTTTCATAATAGCGAACTCCTTGTATTCCTTACACTAGGCGTTAGTTTACCATAAATGGCTTTAATAATCATCTATTTCTATGAAAAATGAAACTTTATATGCTTGGATTAACTTAATGAAGGTATCTCCCAATCAATTCGTTGTTGTCCCGCTTTTTCAAGTAACTCGTTCGTCTGCGAAAAAGGTTGACTTCCAAAAAATCCTCGATGTGCGGATAATGGACTTGGATGCGGAGATTTTAGGACAAAGTGCTTTGACATATCGATTAGTGCTTGTTTCTTTTGTGCTGCCGCTCCCCAAAGGATATAAACAACCGGTGTCTCTTTTTGATTTAGGCTTTTGATGACATTGTCGGTAAAAGTCTCCCAGCCTTGACCTTTATGAGAATGCGCTTGGCCAGCTCTTACGGTTAACACATTATTTAACAAAAGTACTCCTTCTACTGCCCATTTCTTTAAATATCCATGATTTGGAATGGGGCATCCAATATCATCAGCTAATTCTTTATATATATTTTTCAAAGAAGGTGGAATCGCAATACCCGGATTAACGGAAAAGCTTAGTCCATGTGCTTGATTTGGTCCATGGTAAGGGTCTTGTCCCAATATTACCACCTTTACTTTAGCAAAATCAGTGTAATGGAGGGCATTAAAAATATCATACATATTTGGATATATGGTGAATTTCTGATATTCTTCTTTTAAAAAACTTCGTAACCTCAAATAATAATCTTTTTGGAACTCATCATCAAGGACTTCTGCCCAATCATTTTTTAATATATTTGTCATTTTGATCAATCCTTATGTAAAAAATTGAATACTTGCTCTTTAGTTGGCATTCCACTTTGTGCACCGATCTTCTGAACCGAAAGAGCTGCAGCACCATTTGCAAAAATAATGGCATCTGTTACACTACGCCCTTCTGCTAACGCAACAGCTAGTGCTCCATTAAATGTATCCCCTGCACCTGTTGTATCCAGCACCTCTACATCATGAGCAGCGACATGCTTTGGCTGATTATCCTCCATATAAGAAACTCCTTGTTTTCCTTCAGTGATAATAAACCTCTCATCCAGTTGATTCTGGAATAATTGCTTTTTCTCTGTTTCATTAGGAGTAATATAGGTAGCCTGTTTCCAAGCTTTCTTAGATAACTTCATCGCTGGGGCTGGATTGACAATGACAGGTATATGGTGTTCAGCACAAATCTCCAAACAATACTCAATCGTTTGCTTCGGTATTTCGAATTGAAGTAAAACATAATCACTTTCAATGATAGCTTCCTTACACTTTTCCAAATAGGATGGGATGACATATTCGTTTGCTCCACCAATAATGATAATTCGGTTATCCTTTTCCGACAATACAATATTCGCCAAGCCTGTGGAAGTTCCTTTTTGTTTAGCAACATTTGTCACGTCCACATCCTCATTATGTAAATTAGTAAGAAGCTGTTCTCCAAAACTATCTTCTCCTACAAGCCCAATCATGTTGACATTAGCACCTAGTCTAGCCGCAGCAACAGCCTGATTCGCTCCTTTACCACCTGGACTTGTTTGGAATTGTGTCCCTCTGATCGTTTCCCCTTGTTCTGGGAATTTGTCGGTAGAAGTCACCAAGTCCATATTTATACTACCAATTACTGTGATCTTTGGCTTCTTCATCATTACTCTCTCCTCACTCTGCATAAGAAGCAATCGCATTGTAAAATAAGGACCAGAATTTTCCCTGATCTAAACCCTTCGCTATGTAAACATTAGGTTGCTTTCCTGTTACGCCATGTTTGTCAATGACGGTCATTCCATAAGAATATTCGCCTTTTGTTTCGATATCGACATGGACATGGTCAAAGGTAAAGATAGTTGGATCGATTAAATGAGCAACCGTGCACGCATCGTGAATCGGTCCTCCATCAAAGTCGAATTGATTTTTATATGCCTGGATAAAAAAGCTTAGTAGTTCTGATACGAATGTCGCTATCGTATGATTGATGGACTTTAGATCTGCTACTGTTTGTTTGGTAGCGAGAACCTGATGTGTCACATCCAATCCAAACATTTTTATTGGTATTCCGCTTTCAAAAACTACTTTTGCTGCCTCTGCATCCACATAAATATTAAACTCCGCAGCTGGTGTCCAATTACCAAATGTTCCACCGCCCATCAGGACAATTTCGCGAATATTATTTTTAATCCGTGGTTCTTTAATTAACGCTAGCGCAATATTTGTCAATGGACCTGTTGGGATAAGTGTAATTGGCTCATTTGTTGTTAACAATTTTTCAATAATAACATCCACTGCATGCTGATCAATAGCTGTTTTAGATGGATGCCGAGGGAGCTTTGGCCCATCTAGTCCTGATTCTCCGTGAATTTCTTCTGCAATCACTGCTTTTCTCACTAACGGTCCAGTTGCACCCTGCGCAACTGGTACACTCTCTAGACCAATCATATCACACACCTTTAGTGCGTTCAGTGTATTTTTTTCTACTTCTACGTTTCCGGCAACCGTTGTGATTGCTTCTAATTCTAATGGACTTATCCTCGAAGCTGCTAAAATAATCGCAATGGCATCATCATGGCCAGGGTCACAGTCTAATATTACTTTCATCCAAAAGCCTCCTCTATGTAAATAACAAAAGCGAAGAGCATCCTCTTCACTTTTGCATGTTTAATCACTTTGACTAGGGGTAGAGTTCTATAAAAACTTTATAGGATAGCCTTTAAGTCCATCCAAGCATCTGCCCATTGCTGAATACTATGAAGTACAGGCTCTAATGCATAACCTTTATCTGTAAGGGAATACTCAATTCTAACTGGGGTTTCGTCATATACGACGCGTTTGACAATTCCTTGTTTTTCAAGATCCTTCAGCCTTTCAGAAAGAACGCGCCCACTAATTCCAATCGATGACTCAATCTCTGAGAAGCGCTGAGATCCTTTTAATAATTGAAATATGATCAAACCCGTCCAACGTTTATTTAAAATATCTAATGCTGATTCAAATTTTGGACAAATCGTTTTATCAGTCATTCCTTTCACCTCTTTATCAGTAGTATACCAAAAAAAAGCACAGAAATAAAATAACTAAATTACTTGACGTAATCTAATTCTATTTGTATACTTACTTACATAAAGTAAGTTATTATATTTTTTTAGGAGGAATTTTAAAATGGCAAATGTAACGTTAGATAAAGTGCATAGTGGGATTCATTTTCAAGTAAAACATATGATGGTATCTAAAGCGAAAGGTGAATTCCATGATTTTGATGTGGATTTCAATGGAGACTTTGACAACCTTGAAGCGGCAAGTGTAAATGTAACCATTAAAGTAGCGTCTATTGATACCAACAACGAGGATCGTGATGGTCACCTAAAATCAGATGATTTCTTTAGCGCGGAAAGCTATCCTAACATTACTTTTTCAAGTAAATCTGTCAAAAAAATTAGTGACTCCGAGTTCGAAGTGACTGGTGATGTGACAATTAAAGATGCAACAAATGAAGAAACATTCGTTGTAGAGTATAATGGAAAAGCAAAGGATCCAATGAGTGGTAATATTGTTGCAGGTATTGATCTTGAAGGAAAGATTAACCGCGAAGATTATGGCTTAACCTACAATGCTCCACTAGAAACTGGGGGAGTCTTAATCGGTAAAGAAATCAAATTAAGCGGATCATTTGAGTTTGTTATAGCAGAATAATAATAGACGGTAACCCAGACTATTCCAGTCTGGGTTTTTATATGCTGCAAAAATGAGAGCGCTAATCGCAAAAATACTATAGTAGTTGCAAAATTAAGAGCAGCACTCGCAAAAATAATATAGAAGTTGCAAAATTAAGAGTAGCACTCGCAAAAATAATATGATAGTTGCAAAATTAAGAGCGCCACTCGCAAAAATAATATGAAAGTTGCAAAATTAAGAGCGCCACTCGCAAAAATAATCAGATAGTTGCAAAATTAAGAGCGCCACTCGCAAAAATAATCGGATAGTTGCAAAATTGAAAGAGCTACTTATAATGGTAGACCTGCATTAGCTTTCAAGATTCAAGCATGGTAGAAAGAACGTCATACCGTGTTCCTTTCAATCAAAGTTACCTCTAATTTTTCGTGCTTATTTTCCCTTTTTTCAATTACTTGTAAAAATAACTTTTCTCCCATTTCTACAATTGGAATCTCAAAGGTAGTTATATTCATCACCTTTGCGATGGGTTGATTGTCAAAGCCAATAATAGCTAAATCATCTGGTACAGCTATTCCGTTGTGCTGACAGGCAGTAAGAATTCCAGCTGCTACGACATCGCTTGCTAGTAGAGCAGAAGGGGCATTTGATTGACTTATGATCATTTTTACCACCTTTTTCCCATCTTCAAAGTAATAGTTTTCCGTAAAAACGAATTCGTCCAAAAATGGAAGGTCCTTTTCTTTTAAGAAGTTTTGATAAGCCTTTGCTCGATAATAACTATTGGAACCTGTTTCTCGCCCAATACAGTAGCCAATTTGTCGATGACCTTTATCGTATAAATAATGGAGGGCCCTTGTAAAACTCTGATAATGATCCACATATACAGATTGTACGTAATCTATATCCGTAGCTTTTTCACAAACAACTAATGGGCCATATCCTGCATAAGGCTTTATTGTATTCCAATCCAAAATTCTGGAACAAATGATTATCCCATCAATTTGTTTGTGCTTCAGCATGTTTAACGCTTCTAGTTCTCGTTCTTTTTCATAATTAGTTTGAATTAATACAATATGATACTGATGTTGATAAGCCATTTTGGTGATCCCCTCGACCAATAAACCAAAATAAGGATTATTAGCAAATGGCACCGCCACTCCGATTAATCGCGACTTTCCTTTACTAAGATGAACAGCCTTCATATTTATTTGATAGTTTGTCTTTTGAATTGCGTTTAATACTGCTCTTCTTTTCTCATCACTTACATAAGGATGATTATTTAATACTCTTGAAACGGTCGTTACAGATACGCCAGCTAGATTTGCTATATCACGAATATTTGCCATATTTTTCATCCTTTTTTAAAAAACTCTTGCTATGGAACGCGTTTCATCCTCTAAGATAATGGTAAGGAGGGTGTGTTCATGAATATTTTACTCGGTATCTTAGTTTGGTTAGCTATGTGTAGTAGTATTCTTATTCTAGCATCACTTGCCATTAAATTCGAAGGAGAACAACAAGAAAAGAAGTTAAAGGGCTATATTGGCTACATTGAAAAGGTGTATAACCGTAATGTTACAGATCAGAAAAAATAAAGGATCGATTCAGAAAAAAAGACTAGACCACCGTATGTAGTGCATCTACGGTGGTCTGTGAGTCGAATCCTCTAGGGCATTACATCAGTTGTGGCTGGCTTTACCCACTTGGAGACTAAACCATGCTTTGGAGAGAATAAAAAACTAATAATAAATATAACTCCTGTAGCTAAAGCCATTGATCCTGAGATAGAGGTATCGATAACAGTAGCAATATAATAGCCTAAAATAGCGGACAAAACACCGAATGAACTACTCATGACGAGCATAACCGATAGCTTGTCTGTCCAAAGATAAGCAGAAGCAGCAGGAGTGACTAACATCGCAACGACCATAATAGCTCCAACAGCATCGAAAGCAGCCACTGTTGTTACAGATACTAGGCTCATAAAAACATAATGCAAAATAAGTACAGGGATTCCTAAACTAGCAGCAAGAGCTGGATCGAAAGAAGTGATTTTCCATTCCTTATAGAAGGCAAGGATAAAAAATAAAACAATCACAAACGCCAACCCAAGCATGGTAGTTGCAACAGGTATATTACCCAAAAGTGGCACAGCAGTTGTTTCCCAAGGAATAAATGTAATTTCTCCCATAAGGGCATGCTTTACATCTAGGTGCGCATTCCCCACCGATGTTGCAATTAGGATAACCCCTATAGCAAATAATGTCGTAAATACAATACCCATCGAGGCATGCTGTTCAATGTCCAATGTATGGAGCCATTGTACTAAGAAGGCTGTTAATAAACCTGCTATGATTGCCCCAATAAGCATATGAGGACCGCTTAACTCTCTTGTCATTAAAAAAGCAATAACAATTCCTAATAAAACCGTGTGACTAATCGCATCAGCCATCATCGCCATTTTCCTCAGTATTAAGAAGACGCCAATTAATCCACAAGTTGCACCAACTAAGCATGCAGTTAAAATAATCCATGCTGAGTAAGTCATTTACCCACCCCCTGAGCATGAAGCTGTGCTAGTTTTTGTCGCTTCTTAAATTGATAATAGTTCACTAAGATCCCTTTTTGTATACCAAAGACAAGTGAGAAAACAAATTGAATCGAAGCAAATAGAACAATAAACGGGCCTGTTGGCCATCCACTTCCAAGGGTGCTTACTGCCGTACCAATCGCTCCAGCTAATCCACCAAACAATGCGGACAATAACAACATCTTTCCAAAGGAGTGTGTCCAATACCTAGCACTAACAGGTGGTATAATGATTAATGCAGCAATTAAAATAACTCCTACTGCTTGAATCCCGATAACAATGGTTGTGACAAGTACTAAGGTATATAACACATTCATTCCTTTTAAAGATAAGCCAATTCCTTTTGCAAAGTCAGGATCAAACAAATATATTTTCCATTCTTTGAACATCATGACAACAATCATTATAGATACACAGGCAAGAATAATCATTGTCCATACGTCTGATCGGACCATTGCTGCTGCCTGCCCATAGATAAAACTATCCAGGCCTGCCTGGTTTCCACCAGCTGACCGATTAACAATCGTTAATAGCATGATGCCTAATCCATAAAAAACCGACAGGATCATCCCCATCGCTGTATCCTCCGTGATTCTTGAATTTTTGCGAATTGTCTGGATAAAAACAGCACCGAGCAATGCACTAACTGCAGCGCCAGCAATTAATAGATACAAATCCTTTCTCGCAAATAATAGGTAGGCTATCACAACCCCAGGAAGAGAAGCATGAGCCAATGAATCACTCATCAGGCTCTGCTTCTTCCAATATGCTAAACATCCTATCGTTCCTGCAGCAATTCCCAAAACCATTGTACTCATCAGAACCCACTGTGTATTACTTGTTAAAAGAGCTGACCACATGACCATTCTCCTTTCCGGAGGTAATCCACAACATATTCCCTCCATACGTTTCTGAGATGTTAGTCGGATTAAAGGTAGTTTCTGTTTTCCCATAATGAATGACTGTCTTATTTAATAGGAGAACATGGTCAAAATAGTCTTCAACTGTTTGAAGGTCATGATGGACAACGAGAACCGTTTTACCTAAATTCTTTAATTCTTGCAAGATTTTCATGATTGCTTTCTCTGTTGCCGCATCCACTCCAGCTAGTGGTTCATCCATAAAATATAACTCAGCGTCTTGCACTAATGCACGTGCCAAAAATACTCTTTGCTGCTGTCCACCAGAAAGCTCACTAATTTGTCGATTAGCATAACTCGCCATCCCCATTTTATCTAGTGACTCGTATGCTTTTTCTTTATCCTCTCGTGTTGGACGTTTTAACCAACCAATATTACCGTACAACCCCATTGTGACAACATCTAATGCATTTGTAGGAAAATCCCAATCAACGGAACCTCGTTGAGGAACATAACCAATTTTCTTTTTTGCTTTTTTAAAGGGTAAACCGAAAAATTCTATTTCCCCAGTTAAAGCTGGATGGAGATCTAGAACTGTTTTGATTAATGTGGACTTACCTGCACCATTTGGACCAACAACACCTGTTAGAGACCCGGCCTCTATGTCGAAATTAACATCATATAATACCTTGTTTTTTCGGTAGGATGCAGCTAAATTGACTACTTTTAGTGCTGAATGTGTCAAGTTATTCCTCCCCTTTACTTAAGGAATCATAGATTGTATCGATATTGTGACGGTACATTCCTACATATGTACCTTCCTCCGTTTCAGGATCACCCATTGCATCAGAGAAAAGCTCGCCACCAAGGGATACATCTATTCCTTGATTCTTCGCCCCTTCAATCACTGCTTCTATAGAGTCAGGATTGATACTACTTTCGACAAAGATTGCTGGCACAGAGTAATTTTTAATGATATCAATCGTGTCATTAATGTCAGAAACACCTATCTCATCCTCCGTACTTAGCCCTTGCAGTCCAATCACTTCCATATTATGCATATTTCCAAAATAACCAAATGCATCATGGGCTGTGACGAGAACTCGGTTTTCTTCAGGTATAATCTGAAGTACCTCTGCTTCCTTTTTCACCTGATCTAATTCTGCAAAATACTCCTGTTTATTTTCTTCAAAATATGTTGCATCATCCGGTGAAAATTCCTTCAATTCTTCCACTGCAGCCTCTAGTGCTTGCTTCCATAAATCAATATCAAACCAAATATGCGGATCCACTGCTCCTTCCTCATCCTCTAGCAAAGAATCTTCAGAAATGGTATCCCCAATGGCTAAAACGGGCTTAGAATCGCCTATTTCTTCAAACATTTTCTTCATGTTCACTTCTAAATCGAGGCCATTATAAAAAATAACATCTGCTTCATCGACCTTTTTCACATCACTCTGTGTTGGATTATATAAATGTGGGTCTACGGATGGCCCCATTAAGCTTTCGACCTCTACACGATCTCCTCCTATCACAGATAGTGGTTCTCCTATTTGTGCAATCGTTGTGACTACTTTCACTTTGTCACTACTTGAATCATTCTTAGAAGATTCTACTTCATTCCCACAAGCTGCCAAAAATAGAACAAATCCCAGTGTCAAAAATAAACTCCATTTCCTTTTCATTTTAATCTCCTCTCCTTTTTCCCTAAGGAAACTTTTTGTTGTAACTAAAAATTAACGCAATATTTTCATTTTGTCAAGAATATTTCTTCAAGGAAACTTTTCTCAGAATAAAAAATGGATGCGATTATCGCATCCATGTGATGAAAGTTATTCTCTTTTCCCTTTTATATGCTTAAGCATAGCCACAATTAAAAAGCTAACAATGACTAATAATAGCCATGAGCTGATTTTGCTGAAGTGAACAATATGCCATGTTTCTGATTGATTAGGATATTGCCATGCCCCAAAGAAGGTAGCAATATTTTCTGCTATCCAAATAAAAAAACCAATTAATACGAATGCAAGGACAACAGGCATCTTATACGTAATGGCATTCACCTTGAAGTAAACGATGGTACGGAAGAATAATAGGATAGTTGCAATTTTTAAGAGCCAACGAAAATCATAAATATAATGATGGGTGAAAAAATTGAAATAAATAGCAGCACTCAGAAGGAAGACAGCCCATGTCTTTGGCCAATGAACTATCTCTACATCGAGTCTTCTCCATGCCTGACACAAATAACTTGCAACACTTGCATACATAAAGCCACTATAAAGCGGAACACCGAATACCTTACTCCACGACTCTTCAGGATAACTCCATGATCCCATATGTACTTTATAAATTTCTAACGCAAGACCAATTACATGGAAAACACCAATAACTTTTACCTCATCCCATGTTTCCATTTTAGTTATCATCATAAAAGCTTGCGTTAATAGACAAATTAATAGAATAAAATCATAACGTGGAATAAATAAAGTCTCCATTATTTGGGTAATGGCAAGTGTTGAAAAAATAATAACAGCAAAAAAGCAAGATTTTGCCTCTTCTAAGCCAAATGTCCAAAGCTGTTTCATGGGATGAAGGGTTTTTTGTGTAATCGCAACAAACATCTATTTAGTGAACCTCCAGCACATAACTGATGATCTCTTTAATTTTTCCATCCTTATGCTTATTTAATCGATAGATATCACAAAAACTATAATGCTTCTGTTCACCATCCGAATTGGTAGAATGAATCATTCCATTAACCGCTGCTTCTTTCCCATGTGTAATCATATACTCGATTTCTAATTCAAAGTCACTATCATTATCCATACCCGTCAATGCTTGGGTTAAGGCTTCTATTCCGTTTATCGTATCGGAACCAACCATGCGCCATACAATATCATCTGTAACACTAGCGAGAATCTTCTCAATATCTCCTTTAACGAATGCTTCATTAAATGTACGAAAAAATGCTTGATTTTTTGTTTCCAATTACTCCACGCTCCTTTTTAAAATTAGTATACCATATGGTGGCTTCAGATAAGAGGCTATGCTATAATAAGGAAAATTTATGCATAAGGAGTGACTCCCCATTTCTATCCTCTCCCCCCTCGAAAGACGCTGCACCTACGTCACTTAGAAGCTTTAAATAACCGCTGCACAACTCTCTCTACGACACTCGAAGAAAAACTAGGACGCGAACTCGCAGGATACCTAGGTGAAGCTAGCCTTCCTTACTATTTAGAGATTTCCTCCATTTCCACACATTACGATTTATATGGATTACGTTTAAACTTAAATGGAAACAAATTTCAAATGGATGGTCTCTATTTATTTGAAGGATTTTTCTTGATAACAGAGGTGAAAAATTTTAAAAATAAAATTCTACTAAATGAAGCAAATCAATTAATTCAACTTCAAGAAGAAGGATCAGAGGAAGTTTTTGATAATCCATTGACCCAAGTAGAATTGCAAAAAGAGCAACTAATTCAGCTCTTGGATAAACATGGCTACCCCACAATCCCAATTGAGACCCTCGTTGTTTTTACACATAAGAAGGTTCACCTTACTTTCAACCACCCTGATTTAATCACCTCTCAACAACTCCCTGCAAGGCTTAAGAGGATCACACAAAAATATCCAACCAAACTTCTACAAAGAAATGAATTATACCATCTAGGCAGAAAATTAATATCTCTGCACGAGGAACGTGGTAGTGCATTTATAAATCCTAATGACAAGATATTTCCCAAAATAAAAAGAGGCGTATTTTGCAACAGATGTAAGCCTATGATTATGCGGCGCATCTATGGTTCTTGGGAATGTCCGAAATGTAAAAAAAGAAATTCGTTAGCGCATTTAGCTGCACTTGAAGATTTTTATTACCTATTCGGTCATACGATTACTAATCGCCAAGCCAGATGGTTTCTTTGCATGGATTCTGTTTATACCCCTTCTAGATTACTTCAATCATTAGGCATGAAAAGATCTGGTATTACGAAAAATGCGAGATATGATCTGTCTAGTTTGTTTAAGAGATAATTTTTTGCGAGTAGTGCTTGCTTTTTGTAGTTTCCGCAGTATTTTTGCGAGTGGCTCTCGCTTTTTTGCAACTTCCACTTTATTTTTGCGAGTGCCTCCCGTTTTTTTGCAACTTCGGCTGTATTTTTGCAAGTGACTCTCGCTTTTTTGCAACCTCCACTGTATTTTTGCGAGTGCCTTCTCTATTCAAAAAAAAGCGAACTTGAGGTAAACTGTAATAGTAATGGAGGTGTTTGGGATGGCAAGACAATTGCCCGAATTTACACTGGCCCCTGCAAAGCCTAGAGATTGAGGCGATACTTTGCTAGGGGTGATACCACTATTATCGCCTGATAAGCGCTACTAGGCTTTGCCCTTATGATAAACAAAATAATAAGGAGCTGGCTTGAAATGAAGGCGCATGAAATTTTACCAAAAGAGCTTTTAGACGCGATACAAGAATACATTCAAGGAGAAACTATCTATATCCCTAAAAGAGCGAATTCCTATCAAAAGTGGGGAATTTGTTCGGGGAGTAGACAGTATTTAGATAAACGCAATCAGGAAATTCGAAAAGCTTTTCGGTCCGGAAAATCAATGGAAGAACTTGCTCGGGTCTATCATTTATCCACAGAATCGATAAAGAAAATTATTTATGCCAAGAAAAAAGAAAAATTGCTCTAAGAGTATTTTTTCCATAGTTACATCTCACAATATTTGCTACACTTTAAATGAGGAGTGTGGTAACAATGGAAGCTTTTCTTACAGTAGATCAATTCCATCTAATTCGAAAACAAGCGAAAGCAATTGTGAATGCATTATCCACCACTACAGATAAGCATGTACAAGATGCAGCCAAGACGATGGCATATGAAAAGGCAACGGAAAATCTTGAGTCAATAACATCCGAACAAAAAGATCGAATTGATCATATTTTACAATTAAAAAATAAAGAGGATATGGAGGAATATCTTCTATCCCTGAAAGAACTTGTCATTCCTTTTCCTGAGATATCGGAGCAAAGGATTCGAAAGCTTTTCCCAAAAATAAAAAAATTAAAAGCCCCTGACCTTTCTGAGCTGGATTTTAAAGAAACCGTCTATCTTCGTTGGTTTGACAAGGGATTAAATAAAAGCTTTTTGATCGTACCTTTCAAAGATAAATTCATAGGTGTGCAAGGTTATTTAGAAACCACACAACATAAAGGAATCTGTTCCATCTGCAATGGACTTGAAGAAGTATCGTTATTTACGAGTGAGAAGAAAGGCAAAATTCGTGGAACCTATTCCAAAAAAGGAAATTATATCTGTAAGGATCCAGCAGTTTGTAATGGTCATTTAAGTGACCGGAAACAATTAAACCAATTTATAGAAAATTTGAAGTAAGGAGTCATCGATTAAGATGGCTTCTTTTTTATTCTTACAAAAATGTAAGACACTTGAAAGAAAAATCGATAGGTAATCTATAAAGGGCTAGTCTACAATAGAAACAGCAAATTGTTACAGGAGGGAAAAAACATGGAACAATCCGTTGTACATGTAAAAAATGTTCAAAAAATATTTGGAAAAAAATCTGAAACAAACTTCAAAGCATTAGATGATGTATCATTTGATATCTATCCGGGGGAATTTGTTGGAATCATGGGCCCTTCAGGAGCTGGGAAGACGACTCTATTAAACGTCGTATCCACACTTGATACAGCATCATCTGGAACCATTGAAATTGCGGGCAAAGATATTACTTCGATGAAGCAAAAAGAGTTAGCTGATTTTCGTTCAGATCAGTTAGGTTTTATCTTTCAGGATTTTAACTTATTAGAAAATTTAACGATTTATGAAAACATTGCCCTACCTCTTTCCTTACAAGGGATTTCTATTAAAAAAATTAAACCACTTGTCACACAAGTAGCCAATAAACTAGGCATTAGCGAGATATTAGAAAAATATCCTGCTACGGTTTCTGGGGGACAAAAGCAACGAACTGCTGCAGCAAGAGCGCTCGTTCATGAACCAGCTATAATCCTCGCAGATGAACCTACAGGTGCATTGGATTCCAAAAATGCCCGAAGCTTAATGGAAACATTAAAACAGCTAAACGACCATCATGAAGTTTCCATCATGCTTGTCACACACGATCCTCTTAGTGCCAGCTATTGCGAAAGAATTTTGTTTATTCACGATGGCACAATCTATAAGGAAATCCATCGGCTAAGTGATCAAGCAGCCTTTCATCAAGAAATATTAAATGTATTAGCAGAATTCTCTAGCTTGGAGATGTCATAAGGAAGGAGAAGGAAAATGCTTTTTAAACTACTAAGCTCTAGTATGAAAAAAATGTGGAAGGATTATCTTGTATTATTGTTTGGACTTACCATATCCATTGCTATTTTCTATATGTTTCAAACACTCGCTCAGAATAAAACATTTCTTGAAGAAAATGCCTTGATTAGCCCAATTGTGTTCGTCTTCCATGCGGGTTCTTTTATCCTAGCGATTGTCACGATATTTTATATTTTCTATGCTACTTCGTTTATTTTGTCATTAAGACAAAAAGAGCTTGGAATGTATATGACCTTAGGAGCTAAGAAAAACAAAGTGACAAAAATGATGTTTATCGAGACACTAATGATAGGGATGATTTCTCTTGCCATCGGTCTCTTTGTTGGAGTTGGAATCACAGAAGTCATTTCTAAAATGATCATGAATCAATTAAATTTCTCTGGAGAAGGATTTCAACCTTTTTATCCTTCCTCTCTGATAACAACTATTATTTTCTATGTGATTCTTTTTCTATTAACAGCAATGGTCAATGCATGGAAAGTAGCTAAGAAAACGGTATTGGAATTGTTACATTCTGAACAAAAGGCGGATATTCTCACATCAAAAGGATGGAAAACGGCTATAGGAGCGTTTATTTCATTGCTCCTCATAGCTATTGGATACTATGTGATGATTCATATGGGTACCTTCCTACATGTTGGCGTCATCGTAGCTGTATTTACAGTAACACCAGGAACTTACTTTTTCTTTATGGCATTGTTACCTTTTCTCATCAGAAGGGTTAAATCAATTCGCTCTATCAATGAAAAAGGACTAAATTCCTTCACGTTCGCTCAATTACGATTTCGGATTAGTCAGCTAACAAAAGTACTTGGAACGGTTGCGATGTTAATTGCGTTAGGTTTAGGGGCGATGGCTGCAGGCTTATCGTTCTATCACAATACAGCTATTCAAGCATCTCTTGTACATGCAAATGATGTCACCATTCATCAACCGACCGAGGAAGAATTAAGTGAAATCGAGAGCTGGGAATTCATTGAAAAAAACAGTTATAGCTACAAGGTGACAGAGGATGGCGTTTATTTTCTTAAAAATGACTTACAGAACAGCCCACCATCCATCAAAACGTATAGTGATGATCCTAGTGCATTACCAGTAGAGGAAAGAGTAACAACACCACTAAGTCAACCCGAATATTCTCAAGGAGAAATTCCTGAAGATTGGTTAGAGGCTTTCCGATCCGAACTCTTGGTAACTCCTAGCCTTTTCGGTGAACGGGAACTCTATATACTTGATCAACAAAGCTTTGAACAGCTAAATGCTTCTGCGGAGCAAATAATACTAGGTAAAGTGGAAAGCTTCACTGATCATATCGAGATATTAAAACAGATAGATAAAAAACATGTTAATCTTGCAAAAGCGTACACCGGAGAAAAGCCACTCATGATTGGAAGTAAATCAGAAACTTATACCTCCTTAAAAAACCTTGCAAGTGGGACTATTTTTATGGGATTGTTTCTAGGCGTCGCTTTTCTTATGATGATGGCGAGTGTGCTAATGTTTAAATTACTATCCAGTGCCACAGCTGATATAAAGAGATATCATATGTTAAACAAAATAGGGGTGAGAAGAGAAAAATTATCCAATTCTATCCATAAAGAATTATTTTTGATCTTCTTATTCCCTGCCCTACTCGGATTTGTCCATGTATTAGTGGGAATGGAAATGTTCTCCATTATTTTAATCGAACCATTCACAAAATTTTGGATTCCTGTGGTTATTTTCCTTATTATTTACTTCTTGTACTATTTATTGACAGTACAAATGTATAAAAGGATTGTTTTACCCAAAAAGAAATAATAGGAAAACGGCATAAATCTAATGCCGTTTCCCTAGCCTCTTACGCAAATATCTCCACACTTGTTCTACTTATCCAACTATTGAATAGAAATAGTACAAGCCATATATTGTTAAGGGGTGAAAACTTTGGGGATATTTTTCAGCTATGTTTTTCTTGGATTATCACTAGCGGCACCGCTTGGGCCGATCAATGCTGCACAAATTAATCAAGGAATTAAAAATGGTTTCCTTCATTCATGGTTCCTTGCGATTGGTTCTTTATTTGCTGAATTATTATTTATTTTAGCTGTATTTTTTGGGGTAGTACATTTCTTGGAAACGCCACTAATGAAAACATTCCTTTGGTCATTTGGAACATTCGTACTAGGCTATACAGGGATCGAAAGCTTAAAAAGTTCACATAAACTAACGACAGATAATCATCGATCAAAGGACAGCTTACTTAAAGTTTTTACAACAGGATTTTTGATTTCCATTAGTAACCCGCTTTCGATTCTTTTTTGGCTAGGGATTTATGGATCTGTCCTAGCTAATACGATTCACAAATATGATACTAGTCATTTGTTTTTATATACAGCAGCGATTGTGATTGGATTGGTCGTGTGGGATATTTTTATGGCTTGTGTTTCAAGTAGCTTTCGGCATCTTCTTAATCAAACCACTATTAAATGGATTTCGATGATAACAGGAATTTCCTTAATTGGGTTTGCTGTCTATTTCGGCTATCAAGCATATTTTTTAATCTTCCGTTAAACGCATTATCTAACTTTGGATAATGCGTTTTTTTAAGCTTCTTCACTCAAGCTCTTCTAATGAGTTTTTCTAAAACGATTTGGGTACAATAAGGATCATGTTATTGTAAAGGAGTTATAGCATGCATCGGATGACAAGACAAAAATCCTCTACTAAAGGAGATCTGACATGGTGGCAGCTTTCCTTAACTGGAATAGGGTGCACCATTGGAACAGGTTATTTTCTCGGTTCAAGTATTGGGATTAGCCTTACTGGCCCTTCCATCGTTTTTTCCTTTATTTTAGCAGCACTTGGAACCTATATTGTATTCCATTTTCTTGCCAAGATGTCCGCAGATGACCCTCAAGAAGGTTCATTTTGCTACTATGCCAATAAAGCATTTGGTAAATGGGCAGGTTTCAGCTGTGGATGGAATTACTGGAGTTCGAGTATTCTAATAATGGGAAGTCAACTTATTGCTCTCTCTATCTTAACACAGCTTTGGTTTCCAAATATCCCACTATGGGTTTTTGCTGCCATCTACTCTATTCTTGCTATTTTAGTGGTATTACTCGGAACAAAAGGATTTGATAAGGTAGAGGACATTTTGGCAGTTATTAAAACAGCTGCTATTATCATATTCATTATCATGGCATTTGGGGCATTATTCGGTTGGTTTACTGGTACCAATGTCAAACAACCTGGGATTCCAAATTCCTTGAAACAGCTTTTCACTGGTGGATGGCAAGGATTTTGGTCCTCACTCATTTATGCTTTTTATGCTTTTGGAGGAATTGAAGTAATCGGCTTAATGACGATTCGTTTAAAGAAAAAGGAAGATGCACCAAAATCAGGTAAATTGATGCTCCTACTATTAGCATTGATATACATTGTTTCTATTGGTCTTTCCGTTACTTTGGTGTCAGTTGAAGCATTTGATCCAAATGAAAGTCCTTTTATTACAGCACTGGCTGATTATCATTTGTCTTATTTTAAGCATGGATTTAATGCAGCTATTATCATTGCGGGTTTTTCTGCAATGACGGCTACATTATTTGGTGTCATGACACTTCTCGTAACTTTAGCAAAAGATGGTGATGCGCCTCAACTTTTCGCAAAAAAGATCAACAAATTTAAAAATTTACCGCTACCATCCCTAGCTCTTGCAACAGTTGGTCTATTAGCATCTATTATCATCGCATTGCTATTACCTGAAAAAATTTACGAATACATCACCACAGCAGCGGGGATATTACTGCTGTACAATTGGGCATGTATCATCGCTTCGTCCTTGAAATTGCAAAAACAAAGAAATAGGCTACATTCCTTTGTTGGATTATTCGGGGTTTTGTTGTTAGGCATTACGGTTATAGGTACACTTGCTGAAAAAAGCATTCGACCAGGATTTTATATTTCCATACTGCTACTCATCATCATTGGAATTGTCACTATTTATCGCAATAAGAAAAGTTAAAAAACGAGAAGAGCAATGAACTGCCCCCTGTCAAGTAGACAGGTAAATAAACAAAACATTTTGTGCCATGTATGACTTTCATGCATGGCCTTTTTATGCTGGAATTTTTAAACCCATCTTCAATGTCACGCGCTTTGTGTTATAGAACTCAATATACGCCACGCCCATCTACTAGTCCTTCAGAACCGTGGGTTTTATACTTTTGTACCCATGAGTAAACATTATTATAGGAAACTCGATATTTTTCAGCTGTCTCTTTATACGATAAGTTATTGGCTAAACATGCTTGGACAACCTCTATTTTTTCTTCTTGTGTCACTTTTCTACTTTTCATTGTATACACCTCGGGATATGGAGAATAAGTTTTTAATCCTTCTCCCTTAGTATACTTGATGATCCATTCTCGAACAGTATAATCAGATGGAATGTTATATTTACGAGCTAATTGAATGACTGGTATGCCTTGTTCTATGTGCTCTTTAACAATAGAGTCTTTAAACTCTTTAGAATAACGATTATTTCTCTTTTTCGTTTGAATGCCTGTAAGCCCATGTTCTTGGTATCTTAGTACCTTATCATTAAATATCGAATCACTTAGCAACAAACCTTTTTCACATAGCTCTCTATAACTCCATCCTTCATCCAGATACATTTGAATATATCTTTCAAGTTCTTCAACGGTATGCTTACTATAAGAACGCATAAAACTCCCCCTAAAGTAGATTTGTTTTTTTCATTGTCTACTTTAGGGGGAGCATATCACAAAGGCCCTTCTCGTTTTCTTTATTCCTCGTTCTTCTTGTAGTTTTCTTCCTTGTCAATTGGATGAATTTCTTCTGCTGATTCTGTCTGAATGGATCTAGGTCTCATATCAGTAGTTGACTCTTGATCATCCAGATTTGATGCAACGTATTTATGAAAGAAATATTCAAATATTGTTAAGGCAATTGATGAAATGAGCGTCGCTTGTAAAACATCATCCCCAACAGTTAATGCATCTGTCATCAAATAAATAACGACAAAAGACAAAACAAAATCAGAAATAGTCGCAACCGTATTATTCGTTCTAGGTAAAATTATTCGGTCTCCAAGAATATATGACAAGACTCCTAATACTAATGTAATGAGAAAAACATTACCAAACGAAACATCGTAACCTATACCTAAAATTACATAGAGGAGTGCTAAACTAATGAAAAACTTTACTGCCATCATTTTTATATGTTCCACACCAAACACCTCCTTTTTCTTATGTAGCTTTTGTAATGTTGATAAACCTATTCCTAATTTCTTGTGGAAAATTTTGGACAGTAAAATTATTCATATGTTTTAATGGATCGATTTCAGGTTACAGATAAGGGAAGGTCTAATATTAAACGAAGGAGTGGGTAGAATAAAATGAATATCGCTAAGGAAATGAAGAAATTAGAATCCATTTATCTAGAGAAGCCCAATCGCGTTTTTACCATGTACTTAAATACAGACCCAGCAGATCCTGAACAACAAGGCGGAGAGTGGAAAATCCACCTGAAGAATGGATTAAAAAATTTTGATAACTACTTACAAGAGGATGGTAATTCTGAGGAGAAGCGGAATTACTGGACCGTGAAAGAAAAAGTAGAAAAATATATGAAGGAAAATGAATTAGAACTTGCTAAAAGTGTAGTCATCTTCGCCACAGCGGATGATTCGATCTGGTTTGCAGAAAAATTTCAAATGCCTGTTCAATCAGAATTTGAATGGAGCGACTCTGCAAAGCTTGACCAATTAAAACAGATGTATAACGAATTCCCTAAAACAGGAATTATTCTTACACAAAAGGAAGCCGTAAAGGTTTTAGATACAGAGCTTGGAACCGTTAAAGACTCACATATATTCGAATTAGACATCGAAACAGAAAACTGGAAAAAACATTCAGGACCACACCGTGCTCGTGTATCCATGGGAAGTGGTGGCAAAAGTACAAAACAAGAGCAATTCAAGGAAAGGTTTAACGCAAACCGTTATCGTTGGTATAAAAGCCTTGCCTCTACATTGGATCGATTTGCTAAGGGATTGAATTGGGAGCAGATTTATATTGTTGGAGATAAAGATGAAGTAAACGATCTTAGAGAAAATATGAACAAGCCGATTAAAAAGGTCGTTAATAAAAATATGCTCGATCATGAAGAGATGAAAATCATTCATGAAGTTGTCCTTCACTAAAACTTTTTGTTTAAATCGATGTAAATCCACCCATAATCGGGTGGATTTACTACTATTAGTTGCGCTTCAATCTCCTGAATAAGAGGGCACCAATACCAAATAGAAGGGTAATTCCTCCGATTACCAACCAATTATACATAGATGTCGCGGTATTAGGTAGTGATTGTTCCTTTTTTGAATCATCAGTGGTCAGCTTACCTTGCTCCATCCCTATTACTTCTTTAACCATTTTGTCTTTTTTTTGATCTGTGGAGGGTTGTTCGTTTGCATCTGTTTTGTGCTCCACTTGCTTATCATGATCAGATGCTTGCGAGAGTTCTTTTTCATCAAATACCGAAAAGATAGTAAAGTGATCTGTTTCCACTGTTATCCACTTATTCTCGATTTTGCCACCGATCCCTATCCATTCTGACTGCTGTATGTTCCAATAATAAATTTTTTGATTGTCATTAGGTTCTTTCATTAAGAAGGATAGTTGAACACTAGAAGAGAACTGACTGATAACCCGATCGTTTTGCTCAAATCTTAAATCATATAATTTTGTTGTGGCATGCTCCCCATGTTCTAATGCCTTTTCTTCTATTCTTTCTATCGATAAAGTTAGTGGTGAATCCGATGGGAATAATTTCATATTATAATTCATTCGAAGATCATCTTTTCTTAGATGAATTTTATTATTTTTCTCTTTTAAGCTTTTCATTTGCTCGTGATTGAAGACAATCTGTAAATGATCAGTATTCTTTGGTATCTTCAATTCTAATAATCCATTGATATCGAGATTCTCGATACTCTTATCAGGTAAAACATAATGATCACTTTTCTTTACTAAATCCAATGACAAATAGCTTGTCAGCCTTTTTACACGGATTAAGTATTTAGACTTTGTTCCATCTTCTACAGTTACTTCAATGTGAATAATATTATCGCCTGATTGGAGCTTAATCCCTTTAGTCAAATCCGTATTACCATTAATCGTAACAGTTGCAGAATGAGAATTAGCAACAGGTGACAATATGATTTCATCCACTGTTTTCTCAACCTCTAACGTATATTCCTTTACATTTTTGGAAAAGCCCGGGCTCAGCTGTCCTGTAGAAACCGTTAAATTTTGCAGACTGGTATCAGAACTTTTCTCCTGTCCATATGTCGTTAAGTCCGGTAATTCCTCTAATGTGATTACTTTTTCGTGATTATATACTTTCTGTAAATGCTCTTTGCTATTATTTTCTGTAATTAGACCAATCCAGGTTGTAAAATAACTATACATGGAATGGTAGCGGTCTAACATGTCTGGATCTGGGATTGGCCCATTTTCCGTCATCGCAATTAGCTTTTTATTAGAGGAAAGATCAACAAGTGCTTCATAATTATTATTTTGTGGGGAATAATTATATGCACCTGGGTAAGAATCAAAGCTAACAATATCGACATAATCATCACCTGGATACCAAGCTGGATCAACAGAGTTCCATACCCATATTAAATTATTTAATTCATGATAATTCGTTAGTCGATCATACATTACCTTCCATAGCTTTATTGTTGGCTCTGGTCCTTTCGCTCCCCACCAAAACCAACCGCCCTCTGCCTCATGCAATGGTCTCCATAGAACGGGCACGTTTTCCTCTTGTAATCGCCTTAATTGCTCAGCGATTGCATCAATATCCCGAATGAGTAATTGATAATCCTCTGATTCAGGATGATTCATGGCATATTCCACATCAAACGTTGTTGCATCTGTATAAAACCCACTCCACCATGGCTGCTCCTCCGTATCTAACAGATCCTTAGGTGCATTCCAATGCCAAGCAAATGCAACAATTCCCCCTTTCTCAGACCATTCAAGTGCGAGATCAACATCATGAGAAACTGCTCCTCTTTCGACACGTGATGGACTATAATCCATCAAATCTAAGCCTAGAATAGCTGGCGTTTTTCCTGTTAACTCTTTAATATATTTGACATCAGCTAAATCATTATTAGCATCATCTTGTTGACCTGAGATGATATTTTTACCAAAGTTATCCACTAAATAGCTAAACAAAGTCTTCGTTTCTGTCGTTGCATTAGGATTGATTAATTGTTTTTTCACTTCATGATCAATTGAAGGTTGTGCCAAAGATAGCTTAATAAAATCAATTGCAAAGTGTGTCCAATTTGGTGTAAAGGCAATAGTATTCGATCCTTCATTTAGTAATACTTTTCCTACTGGGGATTCTCCAAAACCTTCTCCCAATTCGAAGGAAGTAAAGGCCTCCCCATTTAATTGAATATTTGCATGTTTACCTCCACCATATATTCCGCCATAACCAACAGTTAAGTTATATAAAGCCTTGTCAGGCACATCCATAGTAAAAGTAACTTTCGCATCATCTTCAGTAAAATTACCAACATATCCAGTCCCAGAGTAACCAGGCATGTCATCTTGCACGGTAAGTCCGCTTAATGTAGCTTCTTCCGCCTCAAGTTTTAATTCATCAACTTCGTTTCCCGTTTCCGCGTATGCTGATACAACACCTGATTCAGCTAAACTTAGTACCAAAGTAACAAAAAATAGAAGAATAATTATTCTATTTAACAAATACCTTATCATTATTAACTACCTCCACAAAATTAATCTCCTATATAAAACGCTTACAAAATAGTACCAAAAGAGAAAATCACTATCTATCTTAATTTCATGTTAGGCACTTTATCTAACGTAATTACATATTCGTGATTATATATATCCTTTAAATAACTCGGAGTATTTTGTTCCTTAATGTGAATGGTATGCCATGTTAAAAACCACACCCATTTTGCCCCATTTTCTATCATCTCATCAGGATTTGGAATTGGCCCGCATTCATGAAAAGCTACTGGCATTTTCTTACCTACTATGTCAATAACCTTTTGATACAATTCAGTCTGTGGTCCTGAGTTATAAGTATCTGCACCGGCAATATCAACATAATCATTTCCTGGGTACCAGCCATTTTTTATTTTTCCAGAGTAACCAAGCACCCAAATCAAATGGTTCAAACCATGATATTTAGTATAACGATCATACATTAGCCGCCAAAGTTTTATAAATTGTTCCGAGCCACCTTTTCCCCACCAGAACCAAGCTCCATCAAATTCATGAAATGGTCTCCAAAGAATTGGCACTCGAGCATCTTGCAACTTTTTAAGTTGTTTTGCAACATCATCCATTTTAGCAATCATACCATTATATAGATCTGTTCCTTCTGTTAATGCCTCTTCCAAATTAATCGTTCCCTTAGAGGATTCATATCCTATCCCATTTGGTGGTGATCCCCAGTGCCAGCATATAGATACGATCCCGCCTTTTTCCCACCATTCAATTGATCGCTTATTGACACCTTCATAATCTTCATTGATATAATCAAGACCACGAATCGCAGGAAGTTTACCTGTTTTTTCTCTAATATAATCTAGCTCATCATTTGCGGGTGCTTTCCAATCGGATTCTTGTTGCCCTGAAAGAATGTTATTTCCATAAATTCCACAGATATATTCAAATAATTTTTTTGCTTCATAACTTGCATTTGAATTAGATAAATGATTTTTTTTTACATTTATTTTTCCTTCCAAATTAATATTTCCTCCTTTATTCGTTTTCATGAGTTAAGCATTGTGAATGTAACGCTGTGAACGAAAATTTCCTTTTGCATAGTTAGCGCGCTTTACATTTCTCCAATGTTAACAATCCTCGGGAAGACTGTATTCTTTCCGAGGATTGAATGAAATAAGCTTAATTACTCCATAATTCCACTTTCTCTTGAATAAGCTTTGTATATTCTTCTTCCGCTTTTTCAATATTTGCATTTTCCAAGGACGTCATAAATTCATCCCACACATTTGTGAAATTATCCGGTTTAGCCAATACAGCTTCTGGTACAAGCTTCTTCGTAATATCCAGTGCTCTTTGATTCAAGCCTTGTAATTCTGAATTAGCAGGGATAGAAATATTATAGGCAGCTCCCCAAGGCTTAACTGGGAATTCTTCTGCAGATGGATATAAATCCTTCCAAAGCTCCACTCCATATGCTGCTAATACTTCTTTTTCTATATCTGTTTGATTTTTAATGGCGATTTCCCGTGTATTTACTGTATAGGTCTGGCCAGTTGAATCTAAAACGCCATCTCCATAGCGTGGTGCAAATCGAAGGAAGTTATAGCCAATACCAGTTTTCTTCAAATAATCCTTATCATTATTACGCTTTTCCCATTCCTCTTCTGGAATCACGCGTTTTCCGTCAACGACCTCGTAATGCTCTCCTTCAATTCCCCAGTTCAGCATAATTTGTGTTTCCTCTGATGCTAGATAATCCAAAAATTTAATAGCACGAACGGGGTCTTCACAATCCTCTGTGATACTAATGCCCCATCCCGCTTGCAAGCCGATGCTTTGATAAGAATGGTTGACATACTCCTCACTTAATGTCACTGGATAAACACCATACATTCTCTCCGTTTTTCCAGCTTCTCTTAATGCTTCTTGTCCGCTGTTCATCATATAATCAGGACCAATGGTAGCAAGCACGCGACCAGATGCAAGCTTAGCATCAAATTGATCACTTTTTTGGACAAATGTTTCTGGGTCTAATAATCCTTCTGCATTTAGTTCATTGTACCACTTGAACACTTCCTCTTCGATTGGACGGCGGTAATGTAACGTAGCCTCATATGTTTCGGGATCTACGTAATATTCACCATCATCACCAGCCCCTGTCATCATAAATCCTGAATTTAAGAAGGATGCTTGTATTCTCCAGCTATCTGTATTCATTGTTAAACCTATCGTTGGCTGACCGTCAATCTGTGGATGTAACTCTTTATATTCTTTGATCACATTTTTTAAATCATCTAATGTCCTTAATTCAGGATAACCTAATTCCTTTACGACAGCGTGCTGTACCCATGCTCCGTAGGTTGGTGTCATTGCCTGGTTATCAATGGCTGCAGTTGTTAGGACATAAATCGATGGATCCTCTTCACTCCATTTCAATCGGTTGATTCCATCACCAAGCATTTTTTTCAAATTTGGGGCATGCTCTTCGATTAATGGAGCTAAATCTATTAGTGCTTCGGCATCGACTAACTGTCCCGCACCTTTTGAGACAATTAAATCAGGATATTCTCCACTTGCAACCATTAAAGGAATTTTGGTTTGCCCACCTTCAATATCAAATTCTGGATCTAGGGTAACACCAGTATCTTCTTTGATTTTACGACCAATTGGTGTATCCATTTCCTCTACCCAGTCAGGGTTCGTATCGGAATCAAATACAGTAAAGGTTACCGGTTCATCTCCTGAAGAGCTTTCTGTGCTAGGCTTCTCTTTCTCTTCACTTGATGTCTTGTCATCAGAGCCTTGACATGCGACAAGAATAGATAAAAACATCGTAATAAAAACAAAACATAAGAGCTTTCTCATTGTACCCACTTTTTTTCCTCCTATCATTTATTTATTGCATAAACAGGGGTTCCCTGTTAATACCAGTAGTTTTACTGCTTCACAGCACCTAATGTCATTCCTTGAATAAAATATCTTTGAACAAACGGATAAACTAAAATAATCGGAATAACAGTAACCATGGTAATCGCCATTTTAATCGATTGGGGAGATACCATATTGGCTTGCTCGCCTTCATTTGGACGCATCAGATTGGCATCCTGACTCCCGCCCATTGTCGTGTTCTCTAATATTTTCATCAGCTCATATTGCAGTGTGGTTAAATTTTCATTCATACTATTGTATAAATACGTATCAAACCACTGATTCCACTGGCCAACAGCGACGAATAATGCAATCGTAGCAAGTACTGGCTTACATAATGGAAGAATTATTCGATAGAAAATCGTGAAATCACTCGCCCCATCCATCTTGGCAGATTCTTGAAGGGAAAATGGTAAGCTATCCATAAAGGAACGAATGATGATGATATTAAAGGCGCTAACTAAACCAGGCAGAATGTACACCCAAAAGGAGTTGATTAATCCTAAATCACGAATCAGCATATAACCAGGAATTAACCCACCAGAGAAATACATCGTGAGAACAATTGCAGTAGATACAAACCGCCTTCCTTGAAAGTCCGTCCGACTTAAAGTAAACGCTACCATAGCTTGGATAAATACACCTAAAACCGTCCCAATAACTGTTCTTAACACAGAATTAAAAAAGCCTGTAACGAGATTATCGTATTTCATAATTTCCATATAATTATTAAAGGTAAACTCTCTAGGCCATAAATAAATGCCACCTCGGATGGTGTCTGTTGAATCATTTAAGGAAATCGCCAACACATTTAAAAATGGATACAAAGTGACAATAATTACAACGATTAAGAAGCTATAATTAATGATGTCAAACAGATAGTCCTTATACGATAATTGATTTAAAGATTTTTTCGCCACTTCACACTCCTCCTACATAACACTTTGATTCGAATATTTCTTAAAAATACCATTTGCTAGGAATAATAAGAAAATACTGACAACAGAATTGAAAATACCAATAGCTGTACCATACGAGAATTGCCCAAGTCCAATCCCATAGTTAAGCGCATACAATTCTAGGACTTCTGCATAATCCACCACAAGTGGGTTACCTAATAGCATCTGTTTTTCAAAACCGATTTGAATTAAATGGCCAATATTTAAGATTAGTACAACTAAAATAGTGGGGCGAATCCCTGGTAAGGTAATATGCCATATTTGCCTGAATCTTCCTGCTCCATCTACTTTCGCTGCTTCATATAATTGAGGATCTAACCCCGCTATTGCTGCTAAAAAGATGATCGCATTCCAACCCATTTCCTTCCAAATGTCCGAAACCGTTACAATACCCCAAAACCATTTTTCTTGGGCCATAAATTGAAATGGTTCATCAATAATACCTATTCCCATTAATAAATCATTGACAATCCCACCATCTGTCGAGAGCATTTTTGTCACAATCCCTGCAACAACCACCCAGGATACAAAGTGTGGCAAGTACGTAACCGTTTGAGTCACTCTTTTGAATATCGAGTGACGAACTTCGTTTAATAAAATGGCAAAAATAATGGGGATTGTAAAACCAAATAATAATCCAAGAAAACTCATAGCAAGCGTATTTCTTAATGCTAAGAAAAACCGCTCATCTTGGAATAGTGCAATAAAATGCTCAAATCCTACCCATTCTTGCTCCCATATTGCATTACCTGGACGAAAGTTCTGAAAGGCCATCGTCCAGCCCCAAACAGGTAAATAATTGAAAACAAAAACCCATGCAACAAATGGTAGTGACATTAAATATAATATTTTCTGATTTTTTGCTGTCTTCCAAAAGCTATGAACTTTTGTTTTGGAAGTGTTTGTTGATTTTTTTGATGCTAATTCCATCTAATCCCCCCTTCTTCTTAGGTTAATTCTAACTTAATCTATTAGTTAAAAATACCATACAAATTAACACAAAAATCATATAAAAATCAAAGAAAGCGCTTACTGATAATGGATCAAAAAAAGAGCTGTCTAACCCAGCTCCTTTTTAGAAAACTCCTTCTTCTGACTCTTTTTTCGAAACGTGGAAGGGGACATACCTACATATTTTTTAAACTTACTATGAAAATAATCAGGATTAGAATAACCTACTTTTTCGGCAACCTGATAAACTTTGAAGCCTTGTAGCAAAAACTTCTTACCATTTTCCATTCTAACTTTATCTAAATACGTATTAAAATATTCTCCCGTGTGGGCTTTAAATAATTTACCTAGATAGACTTTATGGTAATGGACAACTTCTGCAATATTATCCAATTTGATATTCTTATGATAATTTTGTTCGATTAAATGGATCATTTTGTTTACAACGATCTTTTCTTTATTGCAATCGATCAGTTCGACTATTTCTTTGATAAATTGATGAATAAATTCTACTAATTGTGTCACATGATAGAGGTATTCTATTTCTGTTAATTCATATAATTTATGAGAGAATGTTTCTCGTTTTTCAGGATATTCTGTGCTTAGTGTATTGACGATGGAGGATAAAAGCTGAATAAATCGCTTTTTTATTTTTGCTTCTGTGTATTCTTTTGCCTCTAGACTTGCTGTTATTTTCCAAATTAGTGGATGGATGTTACTCCAATCCCCTATCTCTACAGAATACACGAACTGTTCCTCTAATGCTGATAAGGATATCCGAGACTCCTCCACATATTCCCTAATATGGAGAGAATCCTTTGTTACTATTTGATCCTCGATATAGAAAAAGCTTTTTCTCATTAACTCTAAAGCCTCTCTGTAACAGGTTGCTAAATCTTCTACTTTGCCAACAGCCTGTGATCGTACGGAGAAATAGGAAATACCATATGCTCCCAAGAGGTTGTCTAATTCAGATGGGATCGTAACGGCTTCTCCCTTTTGTTCTATTACTATTCCCAAATAAGAGTCCTTCGTAAAAGGTACACTTTCTTGTAAGGATTCCTTAAGCATTTGTTTTAAGTCAAGATCATTCTTTTTATAACATTTAATTAGTATAATAGTAAACTTGTTCCAATAGATCATTTGTTGAAGCTGTACCGCAGCTTCTGTCGTAATCTCATCTGATAGAGCAGCTTGGATAAGTTTTTCTATCTTCCCTTTTTTGTTTGCATGATGGCTTGTCTTTTCTAGATCCAGATTTTTCTTTATCTCTACTAAATAACTTAATAATTCCTCTTCATCTACTGGTTTAAGCAAGTATCCTGAAACATGATATTGTATGGCTTTTTTAGCGTAATCAAATTCCGCATGACCACTTAATATGAGGAAACAAATTTTCTGATCCTTTTTTCTAATGGCTTCGATTAGTTTGATACCCGAAATCCCTGGCATTTTTATATCTACAATCATAAGGGAAGGTCTTCTTTTCTCAAAGAGTTCCATTGCTTCAGTAGCATCAGCAGCAATATTAGTAATTGTAAAACCATAACTCTCCCAATCAACAAGTGTAGCTAATCCTTGGCGTGTTCTTCGCTCATCATCAACGATCATTACTTCATACATCTTGTATCCCCTCCATTCATTTTATATGAAACGATATGTTAGTCCCTACATTTGGAATACTTTGAATCGATAATCCTGTTCGGGCACCATACGTGAGTTGAATTCTTTGATGAACGTTGCGTAGTCCGATTCTCACACCGGATTTTTCTTCCTTTTCCGAGAGGGATGCTATAATGGCATCTAATTTTTGTTTCGTTATGCCGATACCATTATCGCTTACTTCTACATATAATCCTCCTTCTACCAACTGTGTTTTCACATGTATAGTCCCACCCGAACGATTTCCTTCTAGTCCGTGAATAACACTGTTCTCTACTAATGGCTGGATGATAAGTGGAGGAATCAAAAAATCCCTTGTATCAGGATCTATATCTAAGTAATAGTTTAACCGTTCATCATAGCGAAATTTTTGAATTTCTAAATACCATTCAATTACTTCTATTTCGCTTTCTAACTTAATTTTTCCAGAACCTACTTCAATACTGTTTCGCATTAATTTTCCTAGTAATTTGATCACACGCGCTATTTCCTTTTCCCCTTTATAATGTGCCTCCATTCGAATGGATTCAAGGCAATTAAACAGGAAGTGTGGATTGATTTGACTTGCCATCATTTTAAATTTGATTTCATTTTGCCTTCTCTCTAATAACCTTTTTTGTTTATTGGATTCATATACTTCTGCTAAGAGATTCCTTGTATTACTCACCATGACGTCTAATTGTTTCGATAGCATCCCTATTTCATCATTACCATCGATTACGATAGATGTTTCAAAATTGCCCTTAGCTACTTGATTAATCTGCTTTGTTAGGATGATAAGTCTATTGGAAAGCAATTTAGAAAGATAATAAATAATTATTAGTGCAACACTTACACTTATCATCACAACAGTGGCACCCATTTTTCCAAAGTGCTGAGCGTTTTGTACGATCGTCTCATCTGAAATAATGGAGATAATTCGTAGCTTATTATCACTTTTTTCTAAGGAAATTTCGTCAACAAAAATTCTCTTCGATTCGTCAGAAGTTACATCTTGAAAAATCCCTAATTCCCCTTCCATTACTTCTGGCGCAGTAAGAATGGAGTTCAATTTTTTCCCACGAAATTCTTTTTGATTTGTAGCAATTACATCATTCTGTTCATCTACAAGAAGAATCGGCTCTGATTCCTGGGATAAAATTCGATTTAACGTTTTAGTATTCACATTTATGACCAAAAGGCCATTTGTGTCAAATTCCGATGAGGTTATCTTTCTAACTAAACTTAAATAGTAATAGTTGTTTTTCGTTTCATCTTTCAGATAAAGCCAATGTGGAGTAGGATCCTTATTCATGGCATGCTGATACCAATCCTTACCTTTCAATTCTTTCGAAACAGGGATTATTTCCCAATTGTTTAATAATGTTGGATTATCCATATAAAATCGAATATTCGAAATTTCCGAACTATACATATCTTGATAATATTTTAATGTGTCATATTGCCAGTAGGCATCTACTACATCATAAACAGACTGATATTCTTTATTGACTAGTTGGATGAATCGCTTATCGATGCTAATATTATCAGCCAAGTAGACAGGAACCTTTAAAACTTCTAATGTTCGCTCCTTAACACGTTCCATATTAATGGTGGCTTGCTTTTCTGCCTCTTCTAGGGCTACTTGTCTTAACTCATTCGTCAGATAACCACCGATAATGATAACAGGGATAAAAACAACCAAAACAAAGGAGATAAAAAGCTTATTTCGTAATTTCATATGGTTGACTTTCTCTTTAAGGTATTTTTTAATATAGCTCACCTCTTTGTTTAAGTATATGTGCTTCTTATATTACATAACGAGATGATTTCTTGAAGAAAAATCTGATCCAATTAGCTAATAAATTTAATTATTAGCTTCTCCTTTAAGTAAGTATATTAATGAAAACACTTACATTTTATCATATTATAACTTAATAATTTTAACTAGGCTATTTTTTCAGGATAAAAGTAGTTAGAGGTATGTTTTTGAGGATAAAAAAACAGTGAAGAAATAGATGTTTATTTCTCCACTGTTTTCCTTAATATTAGTTAACTTCCGTGCTTTCCGGATTCTTTGGAGCATTTTTACCAGATAGGAACCAACCCACAATAACGATTCCGAGTAATATACCCCAGAAGACAACGGTCCAACCCGTACTGTGTGGGAAGTGTGAATCCAACACACCAACAGAAGGGTGAGATAAGGTGATTACGGCAAGCTTCACCCCAACCCAAGCTACAACAGCATATGCGGTAGTTTCTAAGCCTGGACGGATCTCTAACAACTTCACAAACCATGTTGCCGCAAATTTAATAAGAACTAGACCAGCAATACCTGCGATGACAACTACGATAAATTGGCCACCATCCATTCCCCCGAAATCTCCTAATGGGGAATCAGGTAGTGCAATTGCTAAAGCAACAGCTGCGAGAATCGAGTCAATCGCAAATGCAAGATCTGCTAAACCAATTTTGGCAACAGTTGGCCAGAAGCCACTTCCCGCCTTTTCCTTCTCTTCTTCCGCATCTCCCTCTTTCTTTTTTTTCGGGATAATGTGTTTTAAACCTAAATAAATTAAGTAAATAGCCCCAATTGCTTGTACTTGCCATACATTCGCAATAAATGAAATAGCAAATAATGCACCAAACCTAAATACAAATGCACCAATAATACCGTAATTTATCGCACGTTTTTTCTGATCATCAGGTAAATGCTTTGCAATAACCGCTAAAACTAATGCATTATCAGCTGATAGCAACCCCTCTAATCCAATTAATACTAGTAATGTCCAACCATACTCCAACCAAATCGATTCCAACAGATTTCCTCCTTTAAAATAACAACCTCCAAAACGAATGGAATGGTAAGTATCATGATCGTCTTCATTTCAAGCTAATTCTCCATTGCATTTTGCAAAAGTCGACTAGCGATACCTCGCCTTTTTCTATAATCATCCAAACGAGAATAGAGATCTTTACCACTTATTATTGGCAAAGATCTCTAAAAAAATGAAAGACCTTTACCAATCATGGCAAAGGTCTTGCTAACAACGTGTAAGTCGCCAGTATTGCCGAGAACTAAAATGTTCTGTAATGACGACAATACTGTAAAAGCTACTCCCCTTCTTCGTAATAAAAATATACCAAAACAAACCTTTAAAAGTCAAGACAATTTACAGATTATTTAATCTAGGGTCTAATTTATGGTTTTTATTTAAGAAATATTTAATTCTTTGCTAATGAATTATTTAGAATTAGCTTTTATATTTGTTGTATCAACAGATAGAAAGGATGTTGAATAATGAACAAAAGTTTTAATAAAACACTATTTCTCGTATTAGCCATGTTATTTGCAGCTGCAATTACGGTGCAAATCTTTTTAGCTGGAGCGGCTATTTTTATCCATCCATCGCATTGGCAAAACCACACGATGTTTGTCCATCTATTTGGTTTTAATCTTCCGGTGATCATGCTTTTAGTAGCTTTTTTTGCTAAAACTCCACGATGGGCATATTGGTATATTTTTAGCATGTTACTTGGTGTATTCATGATGTATTTCACCGCAAATATCACTTCTAATTTACCTTGGCTCGGGGCTATTCATCCTGTTATTGCTGTATTTCTCGTGTTGGTTTCCTACAGATTAGTATTAAGAACATTGCATTTTA
Source organism: Gracilibacillus dipsosauri (assembly GCF_003176895.1). Taxonomy (GTDB): domain Bacteria; phylum Bacillota; class Bacilli; order Bacillales; family Amphibacillaceae; genus Gracilibacillus; species Gracilibacillus dipsosauri. The sequence continues at coordinate 105,381 of NZ_QGTD01000021.1, read as the reverse complement.
TTAGAAGGTGAATAGGGAAATGTTAGAAATTTCTCTACAAATGCTTTCAGTTAAATATTTCATTATTAGTATTTTTATAATCTTTATTGCTTTATTTATTTTTACCATCATTTATTTAATCATTATTAGAAAATGAAGAAAGGAGCATTATTATGAGAGTTTTTATTGCCATATTAGTGGGATTAATTGGAGGATTCATATTAGGTATCGCACTATCTAGTATAATTGGAATTATTGGTATGACCATTTTCCACCAACCTATTGGAATTAAATTTCTTCCATACTATACTGCCCTCATTTGTGCAGTTATTGTTCCTATAATAGATCAAAAAAATAAGTGAAAGGTATAGCCTTTTTCTGAGTATTTATTATAATGAGGAAAAGATCCCATACTAAAAGTAAAAGGAGGTGGCCGTCATGTCTATCCAAAAACGGTTAATCCTCTCGAATATAGGCATGATCATCCTTCCTATATTGAGCCTATTTGTGATTGAAATCGTATTAGGGTTTATTTTCTTTGTATTTTTAAATAGAGAGACCGATAGCAGAACAATCGAGCTTTTTAGTGGGCTTCGATTTTTTACTCTTCTATTGGTCCTTATTGTCACTAACGGATTATTAACCTATTTTGTTTCGAGGAGCATTCTCAAACCTATACAAAAACTATCCCAGGCTACAGAAAGGATTAAACAAGGAGATTTAGATTACAGTGTCTATTCTAATAAGAAAGATGAACTTGCCAAATTATCCAACAACTTTGAAGAAATGCGTATTAGTCTAAAAGAAGCAAGAACTCTTCAAGATAAATATGAAGAGAACCGTCAAGAATTAATAGCAAGCATTTCCCATGACTTAAAAACACCGATTACCTCCATAAAGGGATATATACAAGGGATTCATGATGGTGTAGCCAACTCTCCTGAAAAACTATCGCGCTATTTATCCACTATTTACCAAAAGGCAGAACAAATGGATGGCTTGATAGATGAACTTTTTTTGTATTCTAAGCTAGATTTAGCTCAAGTACCATTCGACTTTGAACCACTTGATTTACATGCATTTCTTCGTGATTTTTTAGGGGAGCTCACCTTCTATCAAGACGATTTAGAAGTGGAATTGAATGCAAATCAGAATGAGCAGTATCTGATTTATGCGGATCGTGATAAAATATACCGCGCGATTACCAATATTATGCAGAATAGCTTGAAATATATGAATAAGAAAGATCAAAAAATAGATGTTAGCTTACAATCTGTCAAAGACCATGTAGAAATGGTGATAAGAGATAACGGTCTAGGCATTGCCCCTGATGAGTTGCCCTTTATATTTAACAGCTTTTATCGAGCTGATAGCTCTCGAAATTCATCAACAGGCGGGAGTGGTTTAGGTTTATCCATTGTCAAGAAAATAGTCGATGCACATGGTGGTACGATCTGGGCAGAAAGCAAAGAAAAGAATGGAACATCCATCTATATCCGATTTAAAAAGGTGAGATAAATGCGCAAAATTTTAATCATTGAAGACGAAGAAAGCATAGCAAATTTAGAAAAAGACTATCTCGAACTAAGTGGGTTTGAAGTAGATATTGTTTCGACAGGTGATGAAGGGCTCGTCTCCGCCAAACGAGTGAAATATGAGTTGATTCTCCTTGATATTATGCTACCAGGAATCGATGGCTTTGAATTATGTCAAAAATTCCGTCAATTTGTAGATATTCCTATTTTGATGGTGACGGCAAGAAAAGAAGATATTGATAAGATAAAAGGCTTTAACAGAGGAGCAGATGATTATATTGTTAAGCCTTTTAATCCTAATGAACTTGTTGCTAGAGTAAAAGCGCATATTTCGAGATATGATCGTTTAACAAATCAGCAGCAAAAGGATTCCAGCATCTCAATAAATGGCTTAGTAATTGATCATCGTGACCGAAGAATCTATGTAAATGAGGAAGAAAGAATTCTTACCGCTAAAGAGTTTGATTTGTTATACTTTCTCACAAATAATCCAAATCAGGTTTTTAGTAAAGAGCAGTTGTTGGAGAGAATTTGGGGTTACGATGCACTTGGAGATAGTACTACTGTCACAGTTCATATTAGAAAGCTTCGAGAAAAGATCGAGAAGGATCCTGCAAAGCCCCGCTACATTGAAACCATTTGGGGTGTTGGCTACAGATTTAAGCATTAGTAACAAACCATTTAAACAGTGGAAAGGGGTATTCCCTCCCACTGTTTTACACTTTAGAATGAGCTGGATATCGGTGTGAGGAGGAGTTTGTATTTCGATACACCGTTATCCATAATGCAATACCACTTATCAATAATAAGGCACTTGTAAAATAAAAAACGGCGGAAATAGAATATAAGCCAGAAATCCAGCCACCGATTAATGGTCCAATAATATTGCCTAAGAATCGGACACTTGTATTATAACCGAGTACTTCTCCTTGAATGGCTAATGGTGTAACCTGACGAATATAAGCAGTTCGTAACGGTATAATTCCCCCTATAGCGATACCTAATAAAAATCTCAATCCAACTAATTGCCAAATATTCGATGCATAAGCCTCTGGAAGATAGAACAATGCTGATAAGAACAATAGTAAAATTAGAATCTTTTCATAACCCACTTTGTCGGCGAGCTTTCCCCAATTACGTGCCATTAACAAATTTCCTAGGCCAGTTGCCGAAAACGCTAATCCCGAGAAAAAGGCGATACTCTCTGATCCATGTAATTCATGCACAAATAATGACAGGATTGGCTGAATGCTAAAGTTCGCAATTTGCACAAACATCGATATAACCATTACCATGACAAGTACTGGATTGAAAAAGATATGTTGTAATACTTCTCTCGTTGAATAGCTTTTTCGCTGTTCGGATGTTTTTTGCTCTACCTTTACTTCTTTTATACCAAACAAGACAAAGAAAGCGGCCATAAATAAAGTGATTGATGTGATCTGAAAGGTGGTTGCATAGCCTAATGAATCAGCTAAAATCCCTCCAAATAGTGGACCGAGTAAGCTTCCTGTTACATTACCTGTTTGTAATGTTCCGAGCACTTTTCCTGCGATTCGTTTTGGAGTTTGTGTCGATATGAGCGCTTGTGACATGGAGATAAATCCAGAGAAAAAGCCCATTAACATACGTAATAGAAAGAGCTGAAACACAGTAGTAACAAACCCCATAAAAAACACACAAACCCCTAAACCAAAGCCAGCAATTACTAAAAACTTCTTCCGTCCATGCTTATCACCAAATCTCCCCCAAATCGGTGCAACTAAAAAGGCGATGAAGAAGGTAATAGCAAAAACCCATCCAGACCATTGCTGCACGAGTTTATCAGGATAATCCCCTAGTGTTTCTATATATAATGAAAGAAAAGGAATAACCATTGTCATACTACCGCCAATAAAGAAATTGGCGAACCACATGATCCCAAGATTACGTTTTGTTCGTTTTTCTTGATCTAAAATGTCTAATCCCTTCTTTAATATTTATTTCGATTCCCTAAATATTATTGTACTCCTATTCCATTGTTTTTGGAAATAAAGCGGCTTATCGTTCTTGCAAATGGCTATCTGAGTATTACATACATTTTAAAAAAGGGGACCCATCTTAGATCCCTCCTTCGTTTATTTAAAAAATTTCCTTATCAATTTGGAAATGATTCTCCGTTTCATACTGTTGCTTGTTCGATGATGTACTCTTCCCTTTCGGACAGCTTGTACATTATTATATATTCGTAACGCCTTAAAAAGTTTTGATTTTAAGCCCATCCTCAGCACCCCTTATTCAGACATTTTAGAACCATTTCCTCACATTATAACGCATTCTATAAGGGACGAAAAATTTACAAATTAAAAAAACGCACATCCGCTATTCTTTTAGCGAATGTGATAGCTTCTAATTCAAACAAAAAAGACATTCCCTTTTTCCGTTACTGGAATGCCATTTAATCAATATCATGAAATACTTTAACTACATCCTCGAACTCTGATGCCTTAATTAACTGCTGCACAAGCCTTCTGCTTTCAATTACTTTTCCTAAAACCTTATACATTGCTTGTAAATCCTCTTGGCTGTTTTTCTTTACACAGAGGAAACAGATAAATTGAACTGGCTTTTCGGCCCACATAATAGGTTTATCCAATGTACAAATTGATAAAAAGGTTTCATTTGTCTTCGGTGTAATCGGATGGGGGATTGCCACAAGGTTACCGAACGCTGTTGGTGCTACGTCCTCTCTTTCATAAATGGCTTCTAGGAAATCATCATCGATTAAACCAATATCGCCCAATTTCTCTGCAACATACTCTAATACCTGTTCCTTTGTATGAAGCTGTTTTCTTAGAAAAGTGAAATCCTTTCCGAGAAAGCGTGTCATTTCATGCTTTTCTTCTAGGACGAGTGTTTCTACTTTACCTAAATCCTGGTTTGAAAGGATTGCATTCACCTCAATCACGGGTATTGGCAGCTTTTTAGGTATTGGGATAGAACTTACAATAAAATCTATTTCTTGCAGGTTATATTGGTGAAGCTGATAGTATTCCGTTGAACCTACAATATCCAGGTACTGACCAAAGTGGGACTTTAACTTATAATAAATCAACTGGGATGTTCCTAATCCGGAAGCACAAACAATAATACAACGCTTCGGTCCAGACACTAGCTTTCTTCGTTCAATTGCAGCCCCAATGTGAAGAGCTAAGTATCCTACCTCATTTTCGTCGATTTTCGTCGAGCTTTCTTCCTCTATTGCCATACTTGCAATAATTCCTGCTTCAAAAGCAAGCGGATAATTATTTTTAATATCCTCAAGCATTGGGTTTCGGATGTTCATTCCAAACTTAAATCGGTTAATCGCAGGCTTAAGATGGAGGCGTAATGCCATAATCAATTCCTTGTCCTCACTAATACCCAATTGAAGCTTTTCTTCCACTCTATCCAATGCTTTTTTCACTAAATCTATAATCGATTGATCCATTACTTGTTCTACCACATCACTTGATTGTGTTAGTAACTTCGTTCCAAGTAAATGAATCGCTATATAGGCAACTTCCACTTCTGGAAAAGTAACATCAAATGTCTCTTCCACTTTTTGGACAATTTCTTTTGCCACATTATATTCTGCTTGTTCGATAATCTCTTGCATATCCTGTTTGTACAAGGTTACATGATTACCTGTCTTAATTCGTTTATAAGCAATTAAAATATGGATTACTAAATTATTCATTGCAATATCGGATAACGTAATGTGATGGGATTTAATTTCCTTTAAAATAATCTCTGCGACCTTGTCCGAATCCTTTTGTGAGACACTATCTAAATAAACCTCAGTAACTGGTTCATTACGATCGAAAATATATTCAGACATGCAAAAACGAAGCTTCAATTCATCTCCTGTTACCTTCAAGCCATAATTTGGACGTGATTCTAATGTAATATCATATTTTAATAAAATTTTCCTTACTTCTTTAATATCATTTTGAATGGTTGACTTACTTATATAAATTTCATCAGCTATGTCCTCTAATTTAAGGTAATCCTCACTTAATAACAATCTTCTTATAATATAAGCTATTCGTTCTTCTGGTGACCTCGGCAGCTTCTCAGAATTAGACTCCTCTGCAAACATTGTTTTCAAAAATTCCCGATATTGGTTATCATCCTGAATCATTAATTGATAGCCCTTACCCATTATCGTTTCAATTGTTGCACCATTTTCATTTAATAGCTCACTTAGTTTCTTAATATCTTCTCTCGTTGTCCTTGATGTCACTTGATTCATGTTAGCTAAATAGGTGCCGGATATCGGTCCTTCTCCCGCCATTAATTCACGTAAGATCGTTTTTAATCGTGAGTTCAACAATATGTCTCCCTCCCTTCATCATCATCAATAAGTGTACGCAAAGGAACTGGTAAAAACCAGCCCCTTCACATAGCATAACTTATTAAAAACCATTTTGATTGGATACTTGCTTAAACCAATGAGCACTTTTCTTCAATGTACGCTCTTTCGTTTTTACATCTACGGATACGAAACCATAGCGGTTTTTATAGGCATTGGACCATGACCAGTTATCCATGAATGTCCACATATGATAGCCTTTCGCATTACAGCCTTCTTCTATTGCCTTATGCAACCATTTCAAATGTTCGCTAATAAACTCAATTCGGTAATCATCTTGAATCTCTCCATCTTTTAGGAAACGATGCTCATCTTGCACACCCATTCCATTTTCCGAAACAAAGGATTCTATATTACCATAGTTTTCTTTTAAATTCATCATAATATCATAAATACCTTTTTCGTAAATCTCCCAGCCACGGTATACATTCATCTTACGTCCCGGCATTTCGTAATGATCGAAGAACCATTCTGGCATGAAAGGACTATATGGATTTGGCAAATGTTCTTTCGCTTTTACACGTCGTGGTTGGTAATAGTTTACACCTAATAAATCAACTGTATTCTGCTTTAGTAGCTCTTTGTCACCTTTTTCGGTAACAGGTAATTGCCCATGCTCTTCCAAAATATTAATTAGCTCTTGTGGGTACTCACCTAAAACAGCAGGATCAAGAAAACTACGATTAAAGAATAGATCCGCAATACGAGAAGCTCTTAGATCTGCAGGGTTATTGCTTCTAGGATAAGATGGCGTTAAGTTTAAGACAATACCTATTTTTCCTTCTTTTATCTCAAATTCTCGGAATGCCTCCACTGCCTTTGCACTTGCAATGGCAGTATGATAGGCAACCTGTGTTGCTCTTTTAGCATCAACTACATTCGGATAATGGAAATCGTATAAATATCCACCTTCTACTGGCACAATCGGCTCATTAAAGGTAAACCATTTTTTTACGCGATCTCCAAATAAACGAAATGCTTCCTTCGCATAGTCAACAAAAGCATCAACTACCGCTCTACTTTCCCAGCCACCTTCTTCTTGTAGCTCTAGTGGCATATCAAAGTGAAATAAGTTGACAAATGGTTCAATATCCTTGGCAAGTAATTCATCGATCACCTTATTGTAAAAAGCGACTGCTTCAGGGTTTACTTCTCCTCGACCGCCAGGAATAAGACGAGACCATGAAATGGACATTCTGTACGTATTATGACCAATCTCTTTCATTAACTGAATATCCTCTTGATAACGATGGTAAAAGTCGGATGTTTCTTTTGGTCCAACATCTTCAAAAAAACGATTTGGTTCTACTTCATACCAGTAGTCCCATATATTTTTTCCTTTAGCTCCTTCTTCAGCTGCTCCTTCAATTTGTGTAGCAGAAGTTGCACTTCCCCACCAAAAGCCTTCTGGAAATTTGTAATTGATTGTCATCCTTTTACCCCCTCTTATTTGTTACGGTATATCTCAATGATTTCTACAGCAAGATCTCTAACGGTCATTGCTGTCATAAGATGATCTTGTGAATGAACAAGTATAACATTCACACTAGATCCTTCTCCATTAGCCTCTTCTTGCAATAGCTTTGTTTGAAAGCCATGGGCTTTTCCTAACTCTTCTGTTGCTTCTTTAATTAGACGATCTGCTTCATCAAAATTATTTTCTTTTGCATACTGGATTGCTTCCATTGCACTTGATCTACCATTTCCTGCATACAAAATAATTTGAAATGCGATTTCCGTAACTGAGTCCATGCTCTTCACCTCTACTAACAATTTGATAAGAATAAAATGTTTCCCCAGGGAAAGGCCTGGGGGTTTTCATTTATACTGCGCTGACTGTCCGTTTGACGTCCACTTCCAATTTCCAATAAATCTAGCTATTTGGCGACAAACGAATGGTAAATCTCTTTCCAAAGTATACTTATCACAGAAGGTTACCCCCCTTGATAGAGTCACACTCTATTCACCTTTTGCTTCATTTTCGTAATAATTTTTGTCTAATACTTTCAAGAATGGCCACCAAATAATACCAACTACAATAATGTTGAACATTTGAAGCACTGCTCCTTGCCATGCATTACCGGTAGCTAAGAATCCACTCAAGATTGGTGGTGTTGTCCACGGTACGATAATACCAGCTGGTGGTGGAACTAGCCCAATGGACATTGCATAATAGGTAATGATCGTTACGACTACTGGCGCTATTAACCACGGTATTATGATAATTGGATTCATAATAATCGGTAATCCAAAGATAATAGGCTCATTCACGTTAAAGATACCTGCTGGTCCACCTAATTTACCTAATTCTTTTAGCTGTCTACTTTTCCCAATCATAAAGATTAAGATAACAACAGCTAAGGTCATACCTGATCCACCCATTCCAACAAGGAAGGTATCAATAAATTGCTTTGTTACAATATTCGGAAGCTCTGTTCCAGCTTGAAATGCTTGTAAGTTTTCATCATTTAACGCATACCAAATTGGATCAAATACGGAATTAATAATAATTTGTCCATGTAATCCAAAGAACCAGAAGATTTGGATGAGTAGAACTGCAATAAGTGTTGCAGGAAGTCCACTTCCTAACACCGTTAGTGGCTGTTGGATTACGGTATAAATAAAGTTTTGTACGGTATCAAATGGTGTATAGCTGAAAATAATACGAATCACTAAAAATACGGATAACGTTAATGTAATCGGAATTAGTGCACTAAATGATCTGGATACTGCTCCTGGTACACCTGCTGGCATTTTGATTGTTAAATTCTTTTGTACGAAAAAACGATATAATTCTGCTGAAATAAAGGCAGTAAAGATTCCTAAGAACATCCCTTCAGCGCCAATACTTGATGTTGGGATAACACCGGAAACACCTTCTAATACTTGAGGGGTTAAGATAAGAAATGCAGCAAGCGCAACTACCCCTCCATAGATGGCATCGACTCCATAATGCTCGGTTAGTTTATACCCTATACCTATGATAACGAATATACCCATGATGCTAAGGGTTGCAGCAGATGCTGGTCCAAGAGCATTCTGGTAAGCTGCATAGGCATCCTCACTTAAAAACTTATCTAAAAACGGGAAATTAGCGATAACAACAAAAATGGAACCAAATATGATCAATGGCAATGCAACCATAAAGCCATCACGCAATGCAGATAAATAACGGTTATTATTTAATTTATCCGCAATAGGTAATAGCACTCTCTCTAAAAAATCCATAAATTTATTCACTTGTTTTGCCCCCTTATTTAATAAACTTATTTAACCAATAAGCTCAAGTGCTTTAGCTAAAACTGCTTTCCCATCTACTCTTCCATAAGCGACTGGATCAATGACATCTACTGGTACATTAAAATCCTTCGCTGCTGTTTCAAACTTTTTTTTCATAAAACGCATTTGTGGGCCGATTAAAAGCACATCCGCTTTTTCCATATCAGCAATCGCTTTATCTTGACCTACAGCCCAAATCTTCACTTCAAGATTTTGTGCAGCTGCAGCTTCCTCCATCTTAGAGACTAGTAAGCTTGTAGACATACCTGATGAACATGCTAGTAAAATATTTTTCATTTATAATTCCTCCAATGGTTAATGTTTTATTTTGAATCTATCATTATTGTAAGTGTTACGCTTTCAAAACTGAACCTATTGTTTTTCCTCTATAGGTAGGAAGTCTCTAAAACGATTACAGTATCTTTTCAGATAAAAAGGCTGACAGATGGGATGTCTCTGTCAGCCATAATGGTAATAATAGTTACATAATCCTACTTATCCTCTTATATTATAAATCCACGCTTTATCTTGATCCATCATTTTCTTTGCGGCATAAATGGTGAGAAACTGAATCACAATGATAGGTAAGCCCATTAATCCTGAAATGACCTCAAGTGGAGCTAATCCTCCAATCTGCATCAGAATGAGGGCAAGTGTTGTAATAATAGCAGCAACTATTATTCTTAAATTCCTTGATGGTTCATACTTGCTCATATTTTGTCTACTAGTATATGCCGCAATAGTATAAGTAGTGGAATCTAAAGTTGTGGTTAAGAAAATCATCGAAACCACAATGAATAGAATCATGATTACCTCTGACCACGGTAATGTCATTAGTATATTGGGTATGGCGTTAACAGGTTGGTTGCTTTCCACTAATTGAAGAATATTTACCTCCCCTGTTAGAAAACGGTGTACCCCTAATCCACCTAGGACTCCTGTTGCCACCCAGGATATCATCGTCGGGGCTAACAAATAAGTTAGAATCATTTCCTTTACCGTTCGCCCTTTCGAAATTTTAGCAGCAAAGACACTGTGAAGCATTGCCCATGTTGCACTATAGGCAAACCAAAAGATCATATGACTCTGTATATGAGTAGTGGAGTTTAAATCGGTTGAATTCGTATAAAAGGATAGGGAAAAGTAATGGTTCACTAAATGACCAACCGTGTCTGTAAAAAAGTCTAAAATAAAAATCCCTGGTCCTGCTGTCAAAATAAAAATGGCTAACCCACCTGCTAAATAAATATTGAAGGTACTCAAACGCTTAATGCCTTTTTCAATTCCTAAATAGGCACTTACGGAAAATAAAACCACCCATATAATGGTTACAATCATCGTCATCCCAAAGGTAACTTCAATATTTAATAAATTGGATAGGTTGGATGTAATAATTGGTGTTCCAAGCCCTAGTGTAACGGCAGCTCCTGAAAGAATACTTATTAGGAATAGAACATCGATCACCTTTCCACCAATCCCGTCGGTGAATCTATCTCCCAAAATACAACGACAAGCCTCAGAAATACGCATGAAAGGTCTTTTTTTCACATGGAGGATATACGCCATTGCTGGAGCGGCCATCACGAAGATCGCAAAAACTTGAAAACTCCAAATAAACATACTATATGTATTTCCCCACAATACCGCCTCGGAAGATTCTGGCTGCACCCCAAAGGGTGGATCAATGGCTACTTGTGTCCACTGCACCATCCCTGTACGCATAATTGTAGAACCGATGCCCATTGCAATTAATATCGAAGCATATTCAAACATGGTAAATGAAGGCTTTTCTTTCGGGTCTCCTAATACTACTTTTCCATATTTCGAAAACGATAAATAAAGTCCTGCAGCCAATAAAATCAAGGCATACCATATATAGCCCCAGCTGAAAACTTCTACAATCTTATCAAAAATACTATTTAGTAAAGCAAGTGATTCAGACTCATATAAAGAAAAAGGGATGCAAATGATTAGAATGATTAGTAAGGCTGGGAGAAAGATCCCATAATCGATTAATTTTCTATTTTTTTGTAAAGTTTTGTTTTCCATAACCTTCTTCCTCCTGTGGTAATGATGAAAATTGCGAGATATTAAACTCTATACCACGTTTGTATTGGTTTAAACCACGTCAATATGTTAACTTATAAATTTTATAGGTTGACAATAGAAAATTTATTGCTTAAGCTGTTAAGGAAAAGTAAAGGGAAAAATAGGAGTTTACGAATAAAGATAACGGGGGAGAGAAGATGACAAACTGGCAATCAATAGCGGAAAAAGTTCTTCATGGAGCAGATATTACCGATTTAGAGGCATTCCATATTTTAGAATGCCCAAATAAGGAGTTGCTCTCTTTATTACATAGCGCTTACCACATTCGCGAGCATTACTTCGGCAATAGGGTTAAGCTCAATATGATCATCAACACGAAATCTGGATTATGTCCAGAAAATTGTGGCTATTGTTCTCAATCAAGAGATTCAACAGCACCGATAAAAAAATACAGAATGATGGATAAAGAAACAATCGTCCAAGGGGCGAAAAATGCTCATGAGCTTCAATCTGGAACCTACTGTATCGTAGCAAGTGGTAGAGGCCCTTCAGAAAAAGAGCTGAATATCGTAACTGCTGCTGTTAAAGACATCAAACAACAATATGATATTCGTATTTGTGCTTGCCTTGGATTGTTAAAGCCAGAACAAGCTCGAAAGCTAAAGGATGCTGGGGTTGACCGATACAATCACAATATTAATACGTCTGAAAACCATCATTCTAGCATCACGACAAGTCACAGCTACCATGACCGTGTAGCAACAGTAACTAAAGTGAAAAATGTCGGGATCTCGCCATGCTCTGGTGTCATTGTCGGGATGAGAGAAACAAAACAAGATGTTATCGATATGGCAAGAGCATTAAAGGCACTTGATGCTGATTCTATACCTATTAATTTTTTACATGCAATAGATGGAACATTATTAGAGGGGACGAACGAATTGAATCCGACTTATTGTTTAAAGGTTCTCTGCCTATTTCGGTTCATAAATCCTAGTAAAGAAATTCGTATATCAGGAGGGAGAGAAATAAATTTGAGAAGTCTTCAACCACTTGGACTTTATCCTGCTAATTCCATTTTTATCGGTGATTATTTAACAACAAAAGGACAAGAAGGTTTAAGCGACCATCAAATGATTGAAGACTTAGGTTTCCAAATTGATTATGTGACAATGGATGATTAGCCCTTATTTAATAAGGGAAGAAAAGCTAAAACTTTTTCTAGCAAGGGCTTTGGCCATTTGATCAGACAAAGATTTGACCACCATTTACATGAAGTGTTTGTCCTGTGACAAACCTAGAATCATCAGAAGCAAGATACACATAGGTTGGAGCAATTTCAAAGGGCTGCCCTTGGCGATCCATTGGGTTACCTGCAAGCGGCACTTGATCAGGAGAAAAGCTAGCAGGAATCAAAGGAGTCCAAAACCTCCCAGGTGCAACAGCATTCACTCTAATTCCCTTCTTGATTAAATTCTTCGCCAATGCACGTGTGAATCCTACATTTGCTCCCTTTGTTGCTGTATAATCCATCAGTTGCTCATTTCCATCAAATGCCACTACTGAGGCGGTATTAATGATCGAACTACCAGCATGTAAATATGGTAATGCAGCACGGGTTGTATAAAAATGAGAGTAAACATTCACTTTAAAGGTCTCGTCGAATTGTTCGTCAGAGATATCTTCTAAATTTAATTGTTGAAACTGGATCCCTACATGATTACATAGAATATCCAGCTGACCAAATACTTCTACCGTTTTTTCTACAATGGTCATACATTGTTGCTTTTCTCTTAAATCTCCCGGTAAGAGGAGACAACTTCTACCTAGTTCTTCAATTCTTCTTTTTGTTCTACCAGCATCCTCGTGTTCATCTAAATAGGAAATTGCAACATTTGCTCCTTCCTTTGCGAAAGCAATAGCGATTGCTGCTCCAATTCCACTATCTCCACCTGTTATAAGTGCTACTTTCCCTTGTAACTTCTCACTTCCTTTATAATGTGGATTTTCGACAACTGGTTCTGGCACCATTAATTTTTCTACCCCAGGCTGGCGGTATTGCCTTTGTTCAGGCACTGTCAACGCTATTTCCTCATACTTGGTTATTTTCCCGTAATTAGGAGGTATAGGATAATGTTGTGGATCTGATCTCTCTTCATTCATGCGAAAGCACCTTCCTATCAACATGTTATATAGATACTTTATGAATTTAGAATGGATATGTGCCCATTTTTTACTATACGAGCATAATGTAGAAGAAGGAGGTGCAAAACATGCAATACTATTATAACCCTGAGGTGAAATATTTACTGTTAACAGAGGCATATCATAAAGAAAAAATCTTATATGCTCACAACTCAAAACCATTCGAAGCTCCCATGATTGGGCCGAGACCCCCATTTTATTGTAATCCGATCTATCAGTCTTATTATCCGATTATATAAAGTGCAGCTATGATTTCTAATGATGGAGTTGCTAAGGTGCATTTTTTTATCTTGGCCATATTGTCTCGACATTGCGAGATCGCCAAGATATATCTTTTTATCTTGACCATGTTGTCTCGACATTCTGGGATCGCCAAGATATATCTTTTTATATCTTGGCAATCCGGTTCAATTATAACACGATGATATCCAGATTTTATCCTTCTTTTCTCTTGTTACACCAGTCTGTAATGAAGATCATTAATGTTTTGGCAAAGCGTAATAACTCGTCCCATTCTATTTTTTCATCAACAGAATGGGCTTCCTTTAATTTCCCTGGTCCATAAATGGCGGTGGGGATACCACCTTCATGAAACCACCCTGCATCTGTAACGGTTTCCGACATACCTATCATCGCCTTTGATTGTTCCACTTTTTGATGGGATTGTTGGAGCATTTGGATTGCAGGATGATCCTTACTAATTTCGGCAGAAGGAAAAACTTCTCCTCTTTCCTCTAGCATAGATTTCCCTCCCCAACGAAAGAGGAGCGGGTTTTCTTGGAACCACAGATCGTCTTTTATTGAATTTCTCAGGTGATTTTCAATTTCCGCCACCACCGATTGATAGCTCTCATTCGGATAAAAATGTACAGTCACCCATAGACTACATTGATCTGCTACAAATGCCGCATGTCTGCCCCCTTCTATGACCGCAGGATTAATTGTAGTTGTTCCTTTTCTAAAGCCTGGATATTGTTTGGTTTCTGCCCACTCTTGCTCCAAATCTTGTAAGCTCGCAATAATTTTCATCATTTTTTCTATTGCACTTGCACCCTCGGATGTTTGTAAGATAGTTGCACGCATTCCGTCATGAAAAACTTCCTTGCTTTTTACAGTAATCCATCCAGTGATTACACCTCCTTGACCATGGATTTTTCGATCACTTCCATCGACAACTAGTGCAAAATCGGCAGTATAACCTTTTTCCAGACAGGATAATGTCCCTGCTTCTCCTGCCTCTTCACCGATCACCGTTTGAATCTGCAAGTCTCCTTTTAATGAGATACCTTGCTCATTTAATAGTTTCATTGCGAACAAAGTAGCAGCAATTGCTCCCTTCATGTCGGAAACACCACGACCATAGACGAAGCCAGCCTTTTCTGTCAATTCAAATATCGGCACTGTCCAATCTGCTTTATCCCCAACCTCAGCAACATCCACATGACCATTTATAATCAAGCTATTGTATGAACTACTTTCCTCACCTTTTTTCACTGCAACCATATTAGGATCCTGTGGAAAGACATCCCACCTCGTTGTATCAAATCCTTTCTTTTCTAGAAAATTGGCGATATAGGACTGAATTCCTTCTGTATTTCTAGCTGGTGGGCTAACAGTAGGAAAGCTAATCAATTTTGCTAATATTTCTTTTAACTCCTGCGCGTGTTCATCGACTAAATCAATCATAAGCTATTCCTCCTAATTTAGGCTTACTGGCCAATCTTCTCGTTTTTCTACCATATCCCAGAACATATATTCAAACTGACTTGTTCGAATGACAATCTCTTCTAGTCTAGTTAAATCCTCTTCTGATTTTCCTTTTGCCATTTTGTTCATTAAATGTTTGCAATTGTCTGCAAGCTCTGTAAATTCGGGAGATTGATACATCTTCACCCAGCTACTATAAAAATTTTCATCTAATGCTCCTGGCCATGTTGCTAGTGATTTACCGATAAAATTATAACTCCATTCACACGCAAGTACCGATGCGACGACATTCTCTATCCCTCCACGCTGAGATACATTTAGCATATAGCTAGTGTAGGCAGTAGTAATAGCGGAAGGTTCTGTAGACTCGAGATCCTCTCTGGTTATACCAAAATCAGCCGCATATTTTCTGTGTAAATCCATTTCAAGATCAAGCACACCGTGTAGTAGCTTGGCAAATATAGTCATCGTTTCTAAGTCTTCTGCCTTCGCACTCCCTAATGCGAATAGTCTCGAATAATCCATTAAATAGACATAATCCTGCTTTAACCAATGCTTAAACTTATCCTGCTCTAAAGTACCGTTTCCAAGGCCTTTCACAAAAGGATGCTCTAAGTAAGAGCTCCAAATTGGTTCCACCTTTTTCCAAAGATGATCCGTAAATAATTGATTCAATTTATTTCCTCCTCTTTATTTCCGACTAGGCGGTAACATCTCGTGACAAACCAAAAAACCCATCACCAATGTAAGGAGATGGGTTGAACATACATAGCCAATGATTCGTCTATGCACAAACTGCCAATTCCACTTCCCTACGCTAGTGTTAACTAGATCAGGTTCAAAGGGTCGATCAAATCTCTCAGCACCTACATGCTCCCCTAGTCGAATCTACTTATTTTTTTATTCCCTACCAGTATAAGACATCGATTATAGAATGACAAATTAATTGGAAATAAGGAGGTCACTTAGTCGTGTAGCACATCCTCGCTCTTTATCTTATCATGAATCACGAGCCTACCCTGTTCAGGACCTAACAGACTACACATGTCGATAATGTGATCTTGTCCTTCTCACTAACCTGGACATCTGCTTGCATTGTTGATTTATTCTTTACTAATCACAAGTAATCTCTGTATTCCTTATCATTCGCCAACTCTGTTTGTAGATAATAAAAATCTGTTGTTCATTATAAATGCTGAGTGTAAAGTCTTCGTAAATAACTAGTAAAGATTATTTATTTTTACAAACTATTTAATAATTTTACTTTTTATTAATGACAATTTGTATATTTACTAAATATAATCCGAAAGACCAGCAATTAATGCAACCAATTTAAATAGGAAAGAAGGAGATTTTGGGGTATATTACAATAAATCCAAATTTATCTATCTAAGTATTGTAAGTGGAACAAATGACTAATTTTCAAATTATCAATAAATATCATTGCTTTTCGAATAATTACATGCTACTATTTAAATATTTTGAAAATAAAAATAAAAGCTTAACATTTCATATAAATGAAACATTAATTGTTGCGGAGGTTATTATGTCATCACGAAACACAACAAGTATTATCACGATAGGATTTATGCTTTTCGCATTATTTTTTGGTGCGGGTAATTTAATTTTCCCACCATTATTAGGACAAGCTGCTGGAGAAAACCTATTTCTAGCAAACCTAGGCTTTCTATTTACAGGTGTCGGATTGCCGGTGCTCACCGTCCTAGCACTTGCTATTTCAGGAAAAGAGAGCTTACAGTCATTAGCAAGTCGGGTACACCCAATATACGGTCTTATTTTCACTGTCACTTTATATTTAACTATTGGTCCCTTTTTTGCTCTACCGAGAACCAATACCGTTGCATATGAAATGGGCATTGCGCCTTTTTTCGGTAACCAGACAAGTAATGTTGCCTTACTTATTTTTACGATCGTATTCTTTGGCTTCACACTATATTTTTCCTTACAATCGAAGAAACTAATCGATATAATCGGAAAAGTGTTAACTCCACTCCTATTAGTGGTAATTGCCTTATTAATTATAGTTTCCTTTCTAAATCCAATTGGAGAAATCCAACCACCGACAGATGCTTATATCTCGAACAGTTTTTTCACAGGCTTTCAAGAAGGCTATTTAACGATGGATTTGTTGGCTGCCTTTGTTTTTGGAATTATTATTATTAATGCGATGAAGGACATCGGTTATAGCACGAAAAAGCAGCTAATCATCTCGACATCGAAAGCTGCACTAATTGCAGCACTTCTTCTAGGTATTGTCTACTCATCACTTGCATACCTTGGCGCGATTAGTGTCGAAGAAATCGGCTATATGGAGAATGGTGGTTCAATATTAGCTGCTGCCTCTGCTTTTTACTTTGGTTCGTATGGAAAAATCATACTCGGAGTAATTGTCGTTGCAGCCTGTTTAACAACAAGTATTGGTCTAGTAACGTCTTGTGCATCCTATTTTCATCAAATCATACCTAAAATTCCCTATTCAATCTGGGCAATTATTTTTACAATACTCGGTGCCGTCATTTCTAACTTTGGACTTACGACCATTATTGAGTTCTCTGTTCCAGTTTTATCGATGCTTTATCCAATGGCAATGTGTTTGATGATCTTAACCTTTCTCCATCCTGTCTTTAAAGGAAAAAAAGAAATATATCAAGCTAGTATATTATTTACCTTTATTGTTTCATTGTTCGATGGATTAAATGCTGCAGGCTTGAAAATTGTGGCAGTGAATGATTTATTTCAAACAATTCTCCCTCTATATAATCAAGGTCTAGGGTGGGTAGCTCCAGCAATTGTTGGGGGCATAATAGGATATGGTTTTAGTGTGATCAAAAAAGACGTTTCTTAATGGATAAGAAGCTTCTCAATAGTTTTTTACTTATGAGAAGCTCCTTTCTTTTATTAATTTAAATTTCTCGCAATTTCGTCTTTAATGATTACTTCTGCAGTCTCTAATTCCTCTATTTTCTCAGCAAATTGTGGTAAATACTCTTTATGAGCAAGCAATAATTCATCTAACACACGTTTTGCCGTTTCTCCACTAGGTATTAGAGGATTGATGATAAATGCTTGCAATAATACGCCATAATCACCTGTCACTGCTGCCTTTTCTACACAAAGTTCCATGCTTTTCATCAGCTGCAACCAGCCCTTTTCTGCCGGTTCAAAGGATCCAAAGGCGATTGGTCGTGCACCTGCAGCACCAATATAAGCAGATACTTCCACTACATCATCTGGGGCAAGATCAGGCACAGCTCCATTATTTTTCGTAGACACGACGATTTGTGTATTTTTATTTGCATAAATAGATGCAATGGTTTCACAAGCAGCATCTGAATAATATGCCCCTCCACGTTTCGTCAACTGCTCCGGTTTATCATGTAGATTAGGATCTTTATACAATTCGAATAACTCTGCTTCTGTTTGTTTGACTTGTTGAGCCCTTGTTCCTATATTCGGATCATTGTATTCTTCTAACATGTGATTTAACATCTCATCATAGCGGTAATAGTAACGGTGATAACCACATGGGATTAAATTCATTTGTTTTAATTGTTCTTTAAAGTAAGCAACGTCAAAGATATTTGCTGGAGTTCCGTTTTCTTCCTCATACAGCTTATCAATTATTTGAGAAGTTACATCATTTCCTTCTAAATCTTGGACTCGATGCCAATGAAAATGATTAATCCCAGCGAATGAATACACTAGTTCGTCTGTAGTTTTGCCAATTAATTTTGGTTCCTCCATCATCGCCATAACAGGTACATTGCATAAACCTATTACCTTTTCCCATTTTCCATAACGAATAATAGCATCTGTTACCATACCACTTGGATTAGCAAAATTAACTAACCAAGCATCTGGACATAATTCCTTCATATCTTCGACAATGCTTAGAATAACAGGAATAGTTCTTAATGCTTTAAAGATGCCACCTGCACCATTCGTTTCTTGACCTATCATCCCATAAGATAGAGGAATCCTCTCATCCTTAACACGAGCATTCAGTTGTCCTACTCTGAATTGAGTGGTGACAAAATCTGCATCCTTCAACGCCTCACGTCGATCTATGGTTAAACGAACCTTCACATCATAAGGAGATGCGTCCCACATCCTTTGTGCCATCTCGCCTACTATTTCAAGCTTTTCTTTCCCTGCTTCTATATCAACAAGCCATATCTCTCTTATTGGCAGTTCATCATACCTTCTAATAAAACCTTCCATTAATTCTGGAGTATAACTGCTGCCCCCACCAATGGTTACAATTTTTACACCTTTTGTCATTTTCATTCCTCCCTCTTAACTCTATTATAGAAAAAGAAGAAAGCGATACAATAAGTTATCGTGATAATCAACTGATATTCTCAAATTCATGATAATAATCTTACTTTTTTGTAAATGCTATTTACAAAGAGTGTCTTTATAGAAGTGATATCCATTTATATGCTATAGTTTAGTGGGTGATAGAAATGTTATTAACAGAAAAAATGAAGGAGGAAGCTTTCTCCCCTTCCGAAGAAATCATCATTGATTATATGTTTAAAGAAAGAGAAAATATTAAAAATAAAACCGTAAAACAAATCTCTAAGGAAACCTATACTCATCCCTCCACATTCATTCGGATAGGAAAAAAGCTTGGTTTTAATGGTTGGATCGATTTAAGAGAGGCTTTCCTTGAAGAAATTGACTATCTCAACAGTCACTTTCATAACATTGATGCCAACTATCCTTTTAATGAAGATGATCATCTGATGACCATAGCAAATAAAATGGCACATTTGAATCAAATGACCATTAACGATACTTTATCTCTTATTAATAATGAAGAACTACATAAAGCAACAAAGCTATTAAAAAATGCGACCAGTATAAAAATATTTGCGATCCAAAATAATTTAATCCTCTGTCATGATTTCAAAGCAAAAATGAACCGAATTGGTAGAAAAGTAGATCTTGCCATGGTTGATCCAGACTATGAAGCTGCGAGTTGCACTTTTGAAACCTGTGCTATTGTCATCTCTTACACTGGAGAGACGGCGGGCACTACCAGCCTTTTACCGATGCTAAAGAAACGTCATTCATCTATTATTGCCTTAACTAGTATTGGTGATAACACTTTAACTAAATATGCGGACTGTATATTCAGACTTACGACACGCGAACGATTGTATTCCAAGATAGGTAGCTTTACTTTAAATGATTCGATCTGTTTCCTATTGGATATTTTGTATTCATGCGTATTCTCCGTGGATTATCAAAAAAACCTTCATTATACAATAGGTGTATCAAAATCATTTGATCCAAGAAAAAGCTCCAACAAAGTAATGGAAGAGCTTGATTCCGATAAATAAGATTGTTTGATAATCTAAGTTTTCTACATAGCTATTTATTAATAACGATCGAAAGTTTATAGCCCACGTAATTACTGATATCTGTCAAAAATTCATCTAATTCTTCATTCGATGGAAACCTACATTCGAGAATGTAACAACTCTCTCCACTTACCTTGTAATTATGTAAAACATACTGGTTCTGCTTTTTTATGAAGGATAAATATGGCTGGTGTTTCGTGCTCTTGGTATAGATATGAATGATTGTGTGAACAGGATAGCCCATTTTCACTTGATTAATGTGAATGGTATAGCCTTCAATAATTCCTTTATCCTCTAACTTGGCAACTCTTGCTGCAACTGCAGGTCCAGTCAGATGTACCTTCTCCCCTAATTCTTTCATGGTTAGGCGGCTGTTCTTGGAAAGTTCATCTAAAATATGTCTATCTGTATGATCTAACATAACCTTCATTCCTTTCATTAATAAAGTAAAAAATACTTTATTTTATCTATGTAGCGTTCTACAGCTCATAGTTTAGAATATACAGTGTTACAAGCAATTTTAAAAGAAAAGAGTCATTTTAGAAAACTTACCAATATCTATGAATAAGATTCAGGAAAATATAGATGCAGCTATCGTCACACATCTTCATTTGGATGATGCGGTTCAAGAAGTGATCGACAAATAGAAACCAGAAATTATAGTAAGCAATACTGGGAATAATCCATTCTTGGAAGGTGGATCCCTCGTAATGAGGAAAGTGGATGTTTATAAAGTGCACAGGGCTGCTCTTGAGGCAAAGATTATAGCTGTTCATATGGAAGCTGTCAACCACTGGACCTTATCGAGAGAAGAATTAAGAAGCTTGCTACAGAGATCTTATCTGTTGGTCCCTGATGATGGTGAATCTTACACATTTTAAAATAAAAGACACGCATGCTTGACTTGTACAAGAGAAATTTTCCCTTTTTATTGCATAAACTTCCCCTGACGTTTTTTAAACAAGGAGCAAGTATTGTTAGACCAAGAGATCTGTGACTTTTCTCTGATATTCTGATAATCTGAGTATATTGACAAGATTATAAACGATTTGTCAATATACTCATAGACTCACAAGTAATACATTGAATTCGGTAAGGTTCATTTGGCTTGTCTGATCTGACCTTTTAATTTTAGTTAAGTTCTTTTACATAGAGATTTTCTAATGCCCTTGCCCCTTCTTCTCTTCCTGTATTTCTCAAATGTTTTAAATATCCTTTTAGGCTGTGTATTTGCGCATGATATGGTCCGCCTTCTTTCATTACTGTCCACAGTGGATCTACATCATAATCCATTGACATCATCATTTCATCATGCCATTCATTCAAATAATACACTGCTTCCATACAAGTATCACGATATTGCTCAGCCAAATTATATTGCTCATATGGGTCTTCTTTAAGATGGAATAACATTTCTTTCTTAAATAAATGAAAACCATCATGATAAGTTCGAATATACAACCAATCATCAAACCTTACACTTCGTTGACATACGTGGGCGTTTTGTGAAACCACTAAATAGTCTCTGCCACAACTTTCTCCTTTTAATAAAACAGAAGCATAACTTTGGCCATCCCAAGATGATTTAGGCTGTTGGTTCAATAATTCTGCAACAGTTGGAGCAAAATCTAAATGGTAATGCAAATCATGATCGACATACCCTTTCTGCATCCCTGGCCAACGTACAATCATTGGGATTCGGCATGTCATTTGGTCAGCTGTTCCATGTTCAGCATAAATACCTAATTCCCCTAAATTTTCACCATGATCTGCTGTGACAATAATAATTGTATCTTCCATAATTCCTTGCTTTTCCATTTCTTTGAAAATCATACCGATGTTTTCATCCATGAATCGAAGGCCTGTATCATAACCATCGATCACTTTTCTTAAACTCTCACGATCTGTTATTTCACCAGGGTGACGCGGAAATTGTGGCAGGCTATTGTTATCATACATATTGATTTCTCTTGCAGAGTGTGGTCCAACACTTTTCAAATGTTCTTGTAGTACGTCATCTGTAATCCATTTCGGTAAAGGATCATTCTTAAATGGTTCTCCATAGCTTTCCGGTGCTCGATATGGTGTATGTGGATCCCAGTAATTCACATATAAAAACCAATCATCCTCTTGTCCATTACGGTCTAGCCAATCCAATACTGTCGGCGTCACTTCCTCAGCGGATTCGTCTCCTGTTTTCCCTGTATTATACATTTCATTAAAGCCAGCATAGAATTGCCAGGAGGAGTGTCTTTCAGCAAAAGGGCTAATTAAAGCAGTTTTCATGCCTTCTTGACGAAATATATTTGGAAAACTATCTGTTTTTAATTGATCAAAAAATTCTCGGTTTGGTCCCTCAATTCGCATATCTCCAGCTGTGCCACCATGTCCAACATTCCCTGTATGAATGCCAAATTTTCCAGTCATAAATGCGTTTCTGGAAGGAGCACAAGGAGCATCTGTGGTGTAATAATTAGTAAAACGGACTCCTTCTTCTGCAATTCGATCGATATTTGGTGTTGTATTTCGGTGATATCCATAACACCCTAAATGATCTGGTCTTGTGGAATCTAAATCTAACAATAATACTCGCATGAAGAATCCTCCTAGTAAAAAATTTGTAAATACTCTTCGATTCTTTATATTAACTATGTTAATTTCTGTTGGAGCAACCACTTATACAACTCTCGATGTTGATAAGCATTTACCCATGAATCATGTCCAACTCCAGAATAAATCGTTAAATGGACATTAGAGTGAATGTTTTTCAAATAATTGGTTATCATTACCGATTCATTCATTGGTATGATATCATCTTGATCACCATGGAACGCCCAAACCGGCATATGTCGTAATACCTGTAATTTCTCCGGGAGCATTTCTTCTGTGACTATCTCTGTAAATTCCTCTCTTCTATGCTGCGGTAATGTCACAGCTCCACAAACTGGAACCAATGCCGCAAAGTAATCAGGGTATTGTAACGCTAAATTCCATGCACCGACTCCCCCCATACTCATTCCTGTTAAATAAATTCGCTTTGTATCAACATGGTAAGAAGTAACAATGGTTGTCACTAGTGACATTAGCACGTCTAAATCTTCAGTCCAATAAGAATCAGCCGAACATTGTGGTGACACTACGATAAACGGAAAGGAACTGTCCTTATCTAGAAAAGACGGAATTCCGTGATATTTAACAGTTTCTAAATTGTCACCTCTCTCTCCAGCCCCATGGAGAAAAAGAATTAATGGAAATGTATATTCTGGCTGCTTTTCTAACGAATCAGGCAAATATAACAAATAACGAATAGTTTTTTCTTGTTTCGTAAATACTTTTTCCTTTTGCAAAAAGCTCCCCCTCTTTTCTTGGCTAATAGATGGATAACTATTTTCTAACTGATTCTCGAACGACCAATTCCGTGGATAATGTATACTTTTGATTGATCTGTTTTCCCTCTATCAATTGAAAAATAAGGTCTACAGCAAGTGCTCCAGCTTCATATTTTGGTTGCTTGATTGTTGTCAATGGTGGTGAAACATATTCAGATAGTTGAATATCATCAAAACCGATGACAGAAATTTCTTCTGGCACCTTGATTTGGTGGTCTCTAAATGCCTGCAAACCACCTATTGCCATCTCATCATTACCATAAAAAATCCCCTCGGGCAACTCACCACGAGCAATCAATAATTTGGTTGCTTTATATCCTCCTTCTCTCGTAAAATTACCGATCGAATTCAGATTGGAATAGGCAGTTAAGTTGTGATTTTTTAATGCTTCCATGTATCCCTTTAAACGTTTCTTATTATCATTAGAATCTTGCGGTCCCCCAATATATGCAATATTACGAAGACCCTTCTCAATTAAATATTCTGTCGCTAAATAACCACCATGCTCATTATCAACTTCTACATGATACACATATTTATTTGAAATATCTCTATCCAGAACAATTAGCGGAAAATCCTCTTGGGCAGATTCTATTGTAATTTGGTCACTGATGTTATGAGCCAAAATAATTGCTCCATCTACGCGTTTTTCCCGTAAAAATTTAACAGCTGTTGACTGTGGGCCTCCTATTGAACTACAAGCGATTAAATCATAACCATTGGCCATTGTTACATCTTGAACACCTTTAATTAATTCTGAGTAGTATGGGCCAGATAGGTCACTTAAAATCAAAGCGATCGTATTGGTCTTCGTCCGTTTCAAGTCAGAAGCTATACCATTCTTTTTATAATTTAGTGTCCTGGCCGCTTCCTCCACCCTTTGTTTAGTTGCTGCACTGATCCTTGTACTGTTATTTAATGCATATGAAGCGGTGGAAACCGCTACACCTGCCAACTTAGCGACATCTTTGATTGTTGCCATTCCTACTTCCTCCATTACTGCTTCTTTTCCTTGTATTTAACTTTATCAGAACGATAGATTGAAGTCATTTTTCATCCGATTATTTAATACCAGACACGTTAAACCCTTCAATAATATATTTTTGAAAAATTACAAATATGATTAATACTGGTATTACCATAAAGGTAGAACCTGCCATTTGCAAACCATAATTGGTAACATTTTGGTCTTTCAATAATGCTAATCCGACCGATAATGTATACAACGATTCATCATTCGCGATAATTAACGGCCATAAGAAACTATTCCATGAGCCGATAAATGTTAATATAACTTGCACGGCCAGAATAGGCTTTGCTAACGGAATAATCAACCGTATAAAAATATAAAATTCTCCTGCTCCATCTAGCCTTGCTGCTTCTATTAGATCGTCTGGGATCGTCACCATAAATTGCCTGATTAAAAAAATATTAAAAGCTGCTATTAATCCAGGCAATACAATACCACTCATTGTATTCGTTAATCCCATTTCATTTAAAATAAGGTAGGTCGGAATCATCGTTACTTGCCCTGGCAACATCATCGTAATCAGAACAATGATAAACCATGTTTCCTTTCCTTTAAATTGAAATTTTCCAAAACCATAACCAGCCATTGTGTTTAAAAATAGCCCGACCATGGAAAAAAAGACAAGGATTAACGTATTAATTAAATATACATCAAAGTTTAAGTTTTGGAACAAATTAATATAATGCTCAATGGTTGGTTCATTTGGAAACAATGTTGGTGGAATATTTAATACTTCACGCTCATTTTTGAGCGAACTTAAGATCATCCATACGAAAGGAAGGGAAACGAGCAGTCCACCAAAGGTCATAATTCCTATAACAACCGTCTTTTCCACTCTATTTTTCAAGTACATGGTCGATCACCTCATAATGTTTGATCAGATTTTCTGAATTTGAATTGAATCAATGTTGCTACAATAATGATTGCAAACAAAATAAAAGAGGCCGCAGCACCATAGCCAAATTCATTGTATTGAAAACCTTCTTGATAGATAAAAAGTGCTATCGAATTCGTTCCATTTAAGGGACCACCCTCTGTCATAACAAAAGGTTCCTCAAAAAACTGTAGCCAGCCAATCAATGTTGTTACCGTAACAAAGAAAGTAGCAAAGCTCATCGATGGCAATGTAATCCTAATCAATTTCTGCCATCTATTGGCTCCATCAATATCCGCAGCTTCGTAATATACTCTTGGAATGGATTGCAATGCAGCTAAAAAAATAAGCATGCTAACACCATTACTTTTCCAAACAGCCAATAAAATCAAAGACAATTTAGCTACAAATGGGTCTTCTAACCATGGGATTCGACCAACATCTATTAAGGATAATAGATAGTTAAACAACCCATACTCTTGGTTATATAAAAAACCCCAAACAACCGCAATTGCTACAATATTCGTCACCGAAGGGACATAGTAAATCACCCGAAATGTCGAAGCTAATTTCTGTCCCACTAAATTGATAAAGAAAGCGATAAAGAAAGAGCTTCCTACAGCTAACGGTACACCTATAATTACATAGATAAACGTATTTCTCATTGATTGCATAAATGTTTCATCTTTAAACAATTCAAAATAATTATCTAAGCCAACAAAGTTAATTTGCGACCAGTTCGCTAATCCTATTAAGTTAGTATCTGTGAAACTAATACTAAAAGCGACAATAATAGGCAAAAACGAAAAAACTATTAAAAGCAGTACTGCTGGTCCGATAAAAAGAAACGGTGTCCATTTCTTTTTCATTGCGTTCAACGAAATCACTCCTTTACAAAGGAGGGAATGCTATCTCGTGCATCCCTCTCCTTTAATACACTCCATTATTTTGAGAGAATCTTTGAAGCCTCTACTTGGAATTCCTCTAATGATTGATCAATATCTGCTCCACCACGATTGATTTCCTCTAGGACATTTAAAATCTCGTTACCTAATCGTTCATATTCTGGAATTAAGGGTAATGGTTGCGTCGACTCCAATTGTTCTCCAAAAGTACTAACCAATCCGTCATTGGCTAAAACAGGATCTTGCCATGCTTCTTTATTAGCAGGTAATTCACTTTTTGTTTCATACCATTTTACCTGTGTTTCAGGATCTGCCATCCAATTAATAAATTCTAGTGATTGGTCCACCTTTTCAGAATTAGCGAATACAGAAAGATGTGCACCACCCATCATAGACTTATTATTTTCAGCGGTCGGCATTACTTTTACATTCCATTTACCCTCAATTTCAGGAGCTCTGTCTTTTATTGTTCCAATATCCCATGGCCCACTGAAAAACATTGGTTTTGACCCATCACTAAATGCTTGAAAGAATTCTTTCCCTTCTCCCATTTGAGATAGTCCTTCCTCATAAAATAAATGATGTAACTCAATCGCTTCCTTAAAATTCTCACTATCGAAGCTTTCCGCACCCTTATCGATATCGTAATTCCAACCATGCTCCCATGCTAAAATAAATGGAAATTGCGGATCAGTCGTAGGTAAATCAATCGCATACTGATCTTCCCCTCTATCTGCTAGCTTTCTGGAAGCATCGATCATATCATCCCATGTTTCTGGACCATTCGGATAGCCTACTTCTTCTAAAATATCCGTTCTATAGAATAATGCCCTCGTATCTACATACCACGGAATACCTATTGTTTTACCATCAAATTCCGTTGTCCCTATCGCACTATCATAGAAATTATCCGGAGCTAGATTTTCATAATCATCAATGTATTCAGAGATATCCATAAAAGTATCTGCTTCCGCAAACTCTGCCACCCAAGTCGTTCCAATCTGTAAGACATCTGGTCCTTTTCCAGAAGCAACAGCAGTTAATAATTTATCATGTGCACTATCCCAAGGAATTGATTGAACATCGACTGTTATGCCACTTTCTTCTTCAAAATCTGTTACAAAATCATCTAATCCTTCTGACATTGTCCATACCTGGATAGTATTATCACCTGCTTCATCTTCCCCTGAACTATCTCCTGAAGAGCATGCACTTAATGTAATGATGGCTGTTAAAAAAGATACAAAAATAAATGGCTTCACTTTAAACATAGGAACACCCTTTCATAAATTTATACAGCAATAAAATTTCTTCTAAGTATTATCTTCCATTCATTTACATCCAATAAACTAATCTTATAAACGATAGTGCGTTCTTGGAAAACAACCCCTTTCAAAAAAACGAATCGAAACGTTTCAACAATTTTATTATAGATTAATCTGTAATCGGTTTCAAGTGATTTTTATTTTTTTGTGAACATTGTTTTATAGACGATATATGTTAATAAACACAAATTTAATTATATATTTTTTGTTGAAACGTTTCTACAAATAGATTATAGTAGTTTTAAAATCAATTGCAATAGATTTATTTTTTTGTGTATCAATTAACAGGAGGTAACAACGGATGAAAAGCAATAAAGCTATTGAATTATTAGCAAAAATGACTTTAGAAGAAAAAATTGATCAACTTATGCAGTTGGCTACTCCCTTTTTTAAAGGAGCTTCAGACAACGGTAAAATCACTGGTCCAATGGTTCATTTAAAGGTAGACGTAAAAAATGTTCAAAACGCTGGATCTGTACTAGGTGCCTCAGGGGCTGAAAATATTATATCTATTCAGAAGAAACATTTAGAGGAAAACCGACTAGGAATACCTTTATTATTCATGTCGGATGTTGTCCATGGATATAAAACTATTTTTCCTATACCTTTAGCAATTGGATGTTCATGGAATATTGATCTTGCTGAACAAAGCGCCAAAATAGCTGCAAAAGAAGCAGCAGTTTCTGGAATCCATGTAACATTTGCTCCAATGGTTGACTTAGTCAGAGATCCGCGATGGGGACGGGTAATGGAGTCAACTGGTGAAGATCCATTTCTTAATAGTATGTTTGCAAAAGCACAAGTGAAAGGATTTCAAGGAAAAGATTTAAAGACTAACTTAGATCATATAGCTGCTTGCGTAAAACATTTCGCAGGTTATGGAGCTGCAGAAGGAGGTCGAGACTATAATACTGTAAATATGTCTGATCGCGAGCTCCACGAAAACTATTTACCTCCTTTTAAAAATGCTATCAATGCTGGAGTTAAAATGATCATGTCATCCTTTAATATCGTTGACGGCATTCCTGCAACCGCAAACAAATATTTAATGCGTAACATTCTGAGAGAGCAATGGGGATTTGATGGTGTTATTATTTCAGATTGGGGTGCTGTCAAAGAGCTAATATCCCATGGTGTTGCATCAAACGAGCGTGAAGCTGCCTTAAAAGCACTAGAAGCAGGAACAGATATTGAAATGATGACTCATTGTTATACAGAAAACTTAAAAAATTTAGTGGAGAGTGGAGAACTCGATGAATCTCTCATCGACGAAGCAGTGATAAGAATTTTGCAATTAAAAGATGATTTAGGCTTATTTGAAAATCCTTATCGTGGTGCTGACATTAAGCGAGAGCAAAAAGTAGTCATGTCCAACTCTCATCGGAAAGCTGCTAGAGAATTAGCAGCAGAGTCCTGTGTCTTGTTAAAAAATGAGAAGAACGTACTTCCGCTAGAGCCAATGCAAAAAATAGCGTTAATTGGCCCATTTGTGGATAGCGGAGACATTCTTGGACAATGGTCTTGGCTAGGTTCAACCGACGATGCGGTTACCATAGCAGCTGGTCTAAGCAAAAAAGTTAAAAAAAATGAAGTCCTTATTTCTAAAGGCTCTGACATTACAATGATTACAGAAGATTTAAAGAAGCAAGCTGTCGAGACAGCTAAATTGGCAGATGTAATTGTCATGGCTGTCGGCGAGCATTCGAGTATGAGTGGTGAAGCAGGATCGAGGTCGAATATTCAATTGCCAGAAGCACAGTTAGAATTGCTCAAAGCAATATCAACCGTTGGAAAACCTATTGTAACGGTTCTATTCAATGGTAGACCACTTGACTTACATGGTGTAATAGAGCATTCTGATGCATTGTTAGAAGCATGGTACCCTGGTACAGAAGGCGGTAACGCAATAGGTGACATTTTATTCGGTGATCAAAATCCATCTGGAAAATTAACGATGTCTTTTCCTTACTCAGCAGGTCAAATTCCTGTTTACTATAATCATTATAATACAGGACGTCCTAAAGGTGCACCAGATGCCCAAGTACGTTATGTTTCCCAATATTTAGACAGTCCAAATGACCCTCTATTCCCATTTGGTTTCGGCTTAAGCTATACGACTTTTCAGTATAGTAATCTGAAACTTTCAAAAAATCAAATCACCAAAACAGACAAGCTAATTGTTTCATTTAATGTGAAAAATACCGGCAGTGTTTCTGGAAAAGAAATAGTTCAATTATATATTAGTGATACGGTTGGTGAAGTCGTACGTCCGGTAAAAGAATTAAAAGGATTCAAAAAAATAGAATTAGATTCAAATGAAGAACAAACGATTTATTTTGAATTGTCAGAAGTAGACTTACGATATTTCCATAGCAATCTAGCATATAAAAGCGATCCTGGTACGTTTATTGTTTCTGTCGGAAGTAGTAGTACAGAAGTAATCGAACTTTCATTTCAATTAATACCAACTAAGGAGGATCAATAATGTCCAATAATAACATTGAAATTAAAACAGGTGGGTTAAGCTATTCCTTTTTATCAAGTGGTGACTTATATGCTATTACAAAAGACAATTTACTTATAAACCAGCAATTATCCAATACTATAGATGGTTCTATGCAGAATATTTACTTACGTATTATAGAGGATAATGGACAAATCATCTATCACCCCTTACTAGGTGTTCATTCTGAAAGTACCTTTTATCAATCGGATCATACATTGAAATGGGTAGGTACATTTTCTAATGTTCATTATGAAGTTATTTTTCATGCTGTTGATTATACTTGGTTCTGGGAAGTCAACCTAGAGGGAAACAACAATGATGTAGATATAATATATGGACAGGATTTAGGACTTGCCGAGCTAGCAGCTGTCCGTTCAAATGAAGCATATGTTTCTCAATACATCGATCATACGGTATTTGAAGACGAACAGGTAGGCTATACAATCTGTTCCCGTCAAAATCAACCACAAAATGGTCGCTTTCCATTTATTCAGCAAGGGACATTAAACAAGGCCACTGGTTATTCAACAGATGGATTTCAATTTTTCGGGATATCCTATAAATTAATCAATCTACCAGAAGTGCTTTCAAAAAGACATTTGGCAAAGGAAGTATATCAATATGAATTTGCCTATACCGCCTTACAAACAGAAGCTGTTACATTGAAGGGTAAAGATCAATTTGTTTTCTATGGATCCTATCGACCTAACCAGCCACCTGCTATAACAAAAATGGATGGACTAGCGGATATTATGCAAACATGGGAAAGTATCCAAAGTAAGCCAACGCCAGCTTATCAACAGGTTGAAATAAATGCTAATTTGTTTAACTACGTATCACTAAATACTTTGCCATTAACCGAGGAAGAATTAAATGCTTATTATCCTATCCGACAATTAGAGGAGTACAAGAATGGGAATCTATTATCTTTTTTCACTAATCAGTATGAACATGTTGTACTAAAGGAAAAAGAGCGATGGATGGAAAGACCGCATGGACACATCTTAATGAGCGGTAGCAATGATCAAATACGAGATGATGTATTTACTACAACTTCTTACATGTATGGCATTTTTAATTCCCAATTATCTGTTGGCAATGTTGAGATGAATAAATTATCGACCAATGCTCGTAATCCTTTAAATATTCATAAAACATCTGGACAACGAATTTATATAGAAATTGATAAAACCCTCCATTTGTTAGCTATGCCCTCTGCCTTTGAAATGGGCTTTAATTATTGCAAATGGTACTATAAAACAGAACAAGATCTATTGATTGTTACTAATTTTACAGCAGTAGCTACAAATGATGTACAGTTGCAAGTTCAGAGTGCATCAGGGAAGAGCTATCGTTACTTTGTTACACAGCAAATTGATCACACAAAAGGATTTATCTTTACCAATGACCAAGCAACAGGTACCTATCTATTTAACTGGAAGGAGAAAGCAAACCAAGTATATCCTGATCTACAATACCGGATGAAGTTACCCACTAATAGCAAGGTATTTCAAGATAACAACTCAACTTCATTAGTATGTTTCACCACGGACAAGACAGATAGCTGGAGTATGGTGATAGAAGGTCAGCTAAAACATAGTCAACAACCATTGCAGGTAAAAGACTTTACATTAGAAAAAGAACGCTACCGTATATTTTTCCATGATGTAATGAGAGGTTTCCACCTTTCTATGAAAGGTGATACAACGGAATATCTAGAAAAAACTAATGCAATAGCATGGTGGTATACACACAATATGCTAGTCCATTTCTCCACTCCACATGGTCTGGAGCAATATGGTGGTGCTGCATGGGGAACACGAGATGTGAGTCAAGGACCTTTTGAATACTTTATGGCAACTAGACATTATCAAACCGCTAAGGAAATTATCAAAACAATCTATTCTCATCAATACCAAGATAGTGGAGATTGGCCGCAATGGTTTATGTTTGATCAATATGTCTCCATTCAGCAAGAAGATAGCCACGGAGACATTATTATCTGGCCACTCAAAATTATCGGTGATTATATTGAAGCGACAGGAAATTTTACTTTACTGGAAGAAAAAGTTCCTTATATGGATCGTCTTACTAAGAATTTTTCTGCTGAAGAAATACCGATAATAGATCATTTAAGAAAACAAATTAACTATATTACATCCACCTTTTTACACAATACATCATTACCAGCTTATGATGATGGGGACTGGGACGACACGTTACAGCCTGCAAATCAGGATTTAAAACAATACATGGTCAGCACCTGGTCTGTCGCATTGATGTATCAATCAATGAAAAAGCTAGCAACACTATTAACCACTTGTTATGAAAGGGAGCTAGGGAAACTAAAAGATATCGTATTGTTGCTTCAAAATGATATAGAACATTATATTCTAGATAGTGATGTTATACCAGGTTTTATCTATATGGAAGATCCTAGTAAAGTTAAAAAAATGCTACATCCATCTGATCACGATACAGGAATACAATACCGTTTACTACCAATGCAACGTGCTATTATCAGTGAATTATTTTCGTCTGACCAGGCAAATATGCATTATGGATATATCAAAAAACATCTTTTCTTCCCCGACGGTGTCCGATTAATGAATCGACCTGCATCATACAACGGTGGGGTTAGTTATCAATTTAAACGTGCAGAGCAAGCAAGTAACTTCGGTCGCGAAATAGGACTACAGTATGTACATGCACATATACGCTTCATTGAAGCAATGGCTAAACTTGGAAAGGAAGAAGAAGTTTGGAACGGTTTAAACGTCATTAACCCAATACTTCTAAATAAATCAGTTCCTAATGCTGACATTCGTCAGAGTAATGCTTATTTTAGCAGTTCTGATGGGAAATTTCACACTAGAT
Source organism: Gracilibacillus dipsosauri (assembly GCF_003176895.1). Classification (GTDB taxonomy): domain Bacteria; phylum Bacillota; class Bacilli; order Bacillales; family Amphibacillaceae; genus Gracilibacillus; species Gracilibacillus dipsosauri. The sequence continues at coordinate 71,938 of NZ_QGTD01000021.1, read as the reverse complement.
ATGAAGCTCTAGAAAAATTTAACCAATTGAAAGATGGTAGCGTAAAAGTAAAAGGTGGTTGGCGAATTTATTCAAGCGGTCCCGGAATCTTTATGAATCAATTGATTTCCAACGTCTTGGGAATTAGAGAAGTAAGCGATGCTCTTATTATTGATCCGATCATTTTAAGGGAATTGAATCAACTAATGTTTGATTTTCAATATGAAGACCAGCCAGTTACCTTTATCTATTATACAAGTAGCAAGGAAAAAAGAGTATATGTGAACAACCACAAAATAGCATTTAAAAAAGTTCAAAACCGCTATCGCAATAACGGGTTTAAGCTTTATAAAAAAGAACTTTTACACCATTTAAATGGTTCACAAAATATAATAAAAGTATATTTATAATGGGAAACTTCCCTCAGTGGGGATTTTACCACTTGGATAAATTAGTATAGTACAGTAACAATACTTATAATAAAAGCGACTTCCGAAAAACTATTGAGATTAAAGGAAATGCCCCTCAGCTTTACTAGGCATTTGGAAACCCTTTATTTCCATACTCCGGAAGTCGCTTAATTAACTATCAAGTCTAGATTTTTCTATTTTTTTCTAAAAGTCATGTAATTAATGAATCACTGCTTTGATTAATTGTCCACCAGGATCTACATTATCTGCATTTGTTAGAATAAGCTCTTTATACTTATCACTATTAGTAATGAGAACAGGAGTTACTACTGAAAAACCGGCTTGTTTGATTTGCTCTACATCAAAATCTATCAGTAATTGACCTTTCTCTATCCTATCTCCTTGTTTAATCGAGGATTTAAAAAACTTCCCGTTTAATTGAACAGTATCTAATCCAATATGCATTAAGATTTCAGCACCATTATCAGTTGTTATTCCGACAGCGTGATTGGTTGGAAATAGTGCAGTTACTGTCCCGGAAACTGGAGAAACCAATTTACCTTCTGTAGGATCAATTGCAAGCCCCTTTCCAAGCGCTCCAGTAGAAAAAGCTTCATCCTTCACTTCTGATAATGATAGAACAGTTCCCTTCAGTGGACTAGTGATGTTTTCGTCTTGATTGTTGTCTGTACTATTATGGTTATCTTCTTCTTTCAGGGATTCTCCATCTTTATTTTTTTTACTCAATCCAAATAAATAAGCAAGTATAAAGCCTAATACTAAATTTACTCCCATTGCAATGATTCCACCCCAGAATCCGATGTCAAGACCCTCGGAACCAATTTTAGATGGTATACCAAAAACACCTAGTCCACCCATCATATATACTTTCGTACCTGTTGCTCCCATAATACCTCCTCCAACTGCAGAGGTGATAAGAGTTATAATAAACGGTCTTTTTAAAGGTAAGGTAATCCCATAAATCGCAGGCTCCGACACACCAAAGATACTGGATATAGCAGCAGGTATACTTAGAGTTTTAATCTTTTGCTGTTTCGTCCTAGCCATTACCCCAAGTACGACACCAGTTGTTGCTAGCGATGTGGCTGATATTAAAGCTAATATAAAGTCATAACCAAAAACTGCTAGGTTGTTCATTGCAATCGGAATGAAGCCCCAGTGGAGACCAAACATTACAAATAATTGCCATAATCCACCAAGTATCAAACCTGCCAATAATGGACTTAGATCATATGCCCAGACAGTAGCTTGTCCTAATAGTGAACTAATCCATGTAGCAATTGGTCCAATCACAATAAAAGTGATTGGGACGATTACTAGCAATGTGAAAAATGGTACAAGAAAGGACTTTACAACATCAGGAATTACTTTGATAAACCATTTTTCCAATTTTGATCCAACATATGCTGCCAATATAATTGGAATCACAGAAGATGCATAACTCATTAGAATAACTGGTATTCCAAGGAATGTAATATGGATAGGTGATTCAAATATAGTTCCTTGAAATAAGGTATAAAGTGGTTCCCCTTCCGTAATACCAGAAAGTGAAGGATACACTAACGCTGCACCTATAGCCATCCCAACGAAATGGTTTCCACCAAATTTTTTCATTGCTGTAAAGCCCAAAAATACAGGAAAAAAATGGAAGAGAGCATCACCAACAGCCTGTAGAATATGATAGGTTCCAGTTGTATTCGCATACAAACCTAATGCAACAAACAAAGCATTAAAACCTTTAATCATTCCTGAAGCAGCTAAAACACCCAGTATTGGTGCAAATATTCCAGAGACAATATCAATAAATTTGTTAAATAATCCCTGCTTTTCTTCACTTTCCTCATCCGCAGATGATTGAGTATCAAACCCTCCAACAGATAGTACTGCTTTATATACATCAGATACATGATTGCCAATCACTACTTGGTACTGCCCACCACTTTTCATAACGGTAACAATACCATCCATATCTTTTAATACACTAGTATTTGCTTTATCTTCGTCTTTCAATTTAAAACGCAAGCGTGTCACACAATGGACAACACTGTTAACGTTTTCTTTTCCTCCAATATTTTTTATAATGTCATTTGCCAATTGTTCGTATTTCATCTCTCCAACCCTCTTTCTTTGATAGATTCATGAGATAATCCTGTAACATGCAGGATTATCTCATTTTTTTAACCCCTCATAAGTTTTTGATCATTTTTCGAGCTTTTTCGATAGTAGAAGCTAGTCTATTCGAAGAGCTAGGTCTAATTGATAAAAAATAAATCCTTGATCTTGCTTGTCTATATGTTCTGTTATCCAATTCTTCAAATGTTCATCTGTTACTGCATTATGCTCACTTGTTTTTTCAAGATCTGCCTTCAACAATGCCACTTTTTCTTCTTTCATGATAGCTACCATTGCCAAATAGCCCTCTTTCACACAGTGATTGGAGAATTTAATATTTTCACAAACAATTTCTTGCTTTTTATCAAAAGTCTTATGCTCTTCTAATAAATCCTCTATACTATTAATTCGATCTAGACCATAATAGAGATATTGCGATTCAGGAGCTTCATTTTCCTTCATTAATTCCTTTAATTTTGTTATCATTTCAAATTCTTTCTCTAGGTCATAAAGCGGCTTTTCTTGATTGGGATCTTCCTTATAGTTAAATAATTTATTACCAAAACGCTGATAACTTTTCGCCATATAATCAGTCGTTTTCATCTTTAAAGTACTGATCCCCTTTGTAAAGGCAAAAGAATTATCCAATTCAGCACCCTGTAGTTCCTCTTTAGTAAAGCGTCTATTCATCCTCATTGGCATTAACGTATATTCATGTAGCTCCGCTTCTCGACCAGGCATTGGTCCTCTCATATAAATATAGTCACCATCGACCACATTAATATTGCTACCAAAATAACCAAATAAAGCAGCATCGTGAATTATTTCTTCTGATTCAATTACCGAGCTTAACGGTTTCCCCATCATGTATTCTGGTAAATCTACTTCAAAGAACTCTAATATAGTTGCAGGTATATCGATGTTTTGTGCTAACTGGTTTCTAGTTTCATTTTGAACACCTAGTTTTGGATCCCATATAAAAAATGGTATATGAGCAATTTCATTATAGACTGGCATGATATTCTTACCCCACCATTCATGTTCTCCTAGGAGTAGTCCATGATCTGTATTCACAATTAACATCGTATCTTCCCACATATTATTCTCATCCATAAAATCTAGTACCTTCCCTAAATATGCATCACACATTGTCAATAGGGCTTTATAATACCCTTTCACAACATCCGCTTTTTCTGGAGAAAAATCATCGTGTGAATATTGGAGCCAACCATTGAAATCGTCTTTCGATAGCCCATATAAATGTAAATACTCCTCAGGTACAAAAAATGGCTCATGTGGATCAAAGCATTCAATTTGCAAGAACCATTGATCCGCATCCTTATTTTCGTTCAAAAACTCCATACCTGCATCGACAGTTCGATATAAGGAGTGATCTTCTTCTTTTTTCATAAAGGTTCGATTCACTAGATCTTGAGAAATACTAGCCTGCTTTCGTTTTTTTGCAAAATCAGGAAGGTTGTCTAGCCCTTCAACATCCATTTTCTTATCAACTTTTGCTTTCCAGTTATCTCCTTCCTGTCCTCGTATTAATTCATAGGAGGAATAACGAGTATGATAGGTGGAACCACCATCTCTCCAATAATGTTTGTGATCTGTAACAAGATGTGTATAAACCCCATTTTGTTTTAATATTTCTGGCATGGAGTCATCAAAAGGTTCGATTGGTCCCCAACCACGATGCAAAAAGTTGTAACGACCTGTGTGCAACTCTCTCCTTGAAGGCATGCAAGGTAAGCTGCCAGCAAAAAAATTATCAAATTGAACAGTCTTTCTTTGCAATCGGTCGAAATTAGGTGTTATTACATCAGAATGTTCATAAGCATTTAAATAATTTCTTTTTAAGGTGTCAAACATAACTTGAATCGCTCTCATCATCTATCTCCTTCCCTAGCATTTTCATGTTGCTCTATCATGATGAGATTATAGTATAGAAAACACTGTAAAAGAAGGTCTTCCAGCCATATTGGGAAACGGATTCATGAGATGGGAATATTTTAGATCATGAGAAAAAGGCTATTACATAACTGCAATAGCCTCTGCGATATAGTTTATTTATCCTGTAACGTTTTATTTTTATATTCAAAATAATGATAGGCAAAGATATCGATGACACTGTAAAAGGCACTTGAGGAAGAAAACCAACTGGAATTATGATTGATATTTACCGGAATACAGAAGGTTGCATGATTCATTAACCAGTTATGATGAGAACCAGTGATGGCAACGATATTAACATTCTTAATTAAGGGAATACTAAGCGCCTCCTTAAGAGTCGCATTGTTGCCAGAACCTGAAAATACTATTATCAAGTCCTCTTCCGAAATTCTTTCCATCAACAATTGGTAGATATTTGTACCAATATCCAAAGGGAGGGTTTGCATATTTTTACCAATACCTAGAAACATTCTTTGCATTTCTTTGGCAAGACCTTGTTGCATGAGACCAGTCCCCGTTATATAGACATTTGGACTTCTATCAATAGCTTCGCAAATTTTAGTAAGATCCATTTCATTTAACTGATTAACGGTCTGCTCTACATTGCTAATCACTATTTTTCCGAAGTCTTCTTGTGTAAAAGATTTTTCCGAATGATTTTCCCACTTCATAAAGTTTCTCATTTCTGTATATCCAGAGAACCCTAGCTTCTGTGCAAATCGTAATACAGAAGATTTAGAGCTTAAACTTTTTTTAGCAAGCTCATTAATTCCTAGATCATAGATATCTTTCCTATTATCTAATATAAACTTTGCCAAGACCCTTTCTCCTTCACTAAAGGTCGTGTGGTTATCATTAATTAATTCTTCTAGCTTCACTAGAATCACCTTCTTATTTTATTGATGTTTTGTTTCTAGTTACCTTAACACCATGATAAATCATCAAGTTTGATACTTATTTATTTAATAATAGTACAACCAAATAAAATTATAAACCTTTGATTCTTTCCAAAGGTGACACAGTTCTATCTCCGATATATAATGATTACAAACGCTACAACACCATTAAAGGAGCCGATCGTATGAACATCCAAGTATTAAAAACATTCTGTCTGGTCGTAGAGACTGGTAGTATCAATCAGGCGGCGAAATCCTTATATTTATCTCAACCTGCCATAACAAAGCAAATACATCAAATCGAAGCAGAATATGGAGCGCTCCTCTTTAATCGAAAAGACGGGAGATTGTTACTTACTGAGAGCGGACATGTGCTATATCCATTTGCCAAGTCGATTGTTCAAGATTACAACCAATCAAAGGAAGCAGTTATTGCAAGTGTAGCAGGATATGAAAGCACATTAAAGATGGGTGCAAGTCTCACAATCGGGGAATACTTATTACCCGGTTTACTAGGAAAATTTAAAAAGGAAAACCCCGATTTTCATTTATCTTTATATGTGGAAAATACTCCAAAGGTTTTAGCACTGCTGTTAGACGATATGATTGACATTGCACTAGTCGAAGGAATCGTAGATGATACAAAACTATCGATTGATAAAATTAAAGAAGATGAATTAGTTCTCATCCACGCACCAGATCATCCCTGGAATTTGAAAAGTGAAGTCAAAATAGACGAGATTGCTCAAGAGAGAATGATTTGGAGAGAGCCCACCTCTGGAACGAGAGCGATTATCGAAAATTTCTTAAATGAATGGGGTATATTAGAAAAAATCGAAAGCTATATGGAGCTTGGTAGTACCCAATCGATAAAAAGTGCGGTAGAGGCAGGTCTTGGAATTAGTATCGTCTCAAGACTAACCGTTGCTCGTGAAATTGAGCAAGGATATTTACATGAAAAGAAAATACATGACGCTGAATTAAAACGTAATTTATGGATGGTGTGGAAATCTAAAAGATTCACCAAAAAAAGTGTACAAATCTTTATGGCATACATACGTGCGAAGGAAAAAAGATGAAGTTTACGGAATTCATCTTTTCCATTTAACAAAAAGCTTATGCTTTCATCCACAGCGAAAATTTAAATTTATTACTTCTCCTCTACATTTCAATAAATAGATAGGATATCTGTCTTGTTATAATTTTCAGCAACATTTTTTACTATTTTGAAAAAAAGCAGCTATCCAGCGTAATGCTGAATAGCTGTTCTATTATTTCTTCATCGCTTCATAAGTATTGCCTTTATGTGTTTCCTCTGCCCATTTCTTTGACTCAACACCTGGAATATCCTGCCCACTCAATAGTGGGTCCTTTGTTTCCCTCATCCACTTAGACACCTTTTCTCGTAATTCACTTGCAACCTTTTTATAAGCAGGGTCATTTATGAGATTATGCTCCTCAAACGGATCCTTCTCTAGATCATAAAGCTCTTCAGGTTCATTAGCTACATAATATTCTTTACGAACATCGGGACCTGAAAGGCTTCGGTGAATATCCACAGGCATATAAATTTTTGGTCCATCCTTTAAATTTTTTACATATTTATATTGGTTTGTGCGAATACCTCGCATCGGATGGTACTTGTCATGCCACGTAAGCTCACAGAAGAAATCATTGCGTACAACCGAAGACTCACCTCTTAGTAAAGAAGCAAAGCTCCTACCATCAATCTGATCCGGAATCGCGGTTTCCGTTAATTCTAAAATAGTTGGCATCATGTCAATGTTACATAGTAAATCACCAATAACTCTACCTTTTCCGAAAAGTGCTGGGTTGTAAAAAATGAGTGCCGTTTCTAAACCAGCATCCTTCATTGTTCCTTTAGCTCTCGGAAAAGCAATTCCATGGTCTGTTGTAAAAATTACGATTGTATTATCTGAAAGACCCGTCTCTTCTAATGCATGCATAATTCGGCCAACTGCTTCATCTAACACCTTTACCGATCCATGAAACTGTGACAAATCTTTTCGGATATTCGGCGTATCAGGTAAGTAGTCAATCACATTAATGGAATCGACATCATCTGCTAATGGTTCGTATTCATCAAAAGAACGGTGAGTTTCCCAAAACCCTACATTAGCGAAAAAAGGTTGATCATCATCTTTGTCCGCTTTTTCCTTAAGAAATTCAATGGTCTTGTCAGCAACCTGAGGTGAACGTGCGCCCTCGATAGCCTCATAGCGATCAAAACCTAGTTTATAGGTGGAACTGTATTGACCAAATTCCTCTTCTCCAATTGTTTCATGGCTGAATCCAATTAAAGAAGTTTCGTAGCCTGCTTTTCTTAGCTCATTCGGTGTAGTTGTTTCTCCTTCATTTATATGAAATCCTAAATGTGCAAGTCCAATCAACCCATTGTTATGCGGGTATTTTCCCGTTAAAATGCTTCCCCTACTTGGGCTGCACTGTGGTGCTGGGCAATAGTATTGATCAAATCGGACACCGTTTTCCGCTAGCTTATCAAGATTTGGTGTTTCTACTTGGTGTCCATAGGTTCCTAGATATCTACCAGTATCATGAGTAATCATAAAGATAATATTTGGTCTTTTCATTTATAGCATCCTTTCCTTCAACGAATCTTTATTAGTCACCGAGACCTTCTTCTACTTCTGTTTTAATAATCGTTACGTGCGGACCATAAATTGCTTGAACACCTTGTCCTTTTACAAAAACACCTTTTGCGCCAGATTTTTTGAGTTGCTCTTCAGAAACTTTATCACCATCTTTTACTGTGACACGTAGGCGAGTTGCACAATTATCTACATCCTCAATATTCTCTCCCCCACCAAGTGCTGCAATAATCGCCTGAGCTCGTTCTGACCCTGCGATAGTTGTTTCCTCTAGTTCCTCATCTTCACGACCTGGTGTTTTTAGATTAAACTTCACGATCATGAAACGGAAGACAACGTAATAAACAAGGAAGAATAAGATACCTACGATTGGTACAAGAATCCAGTTTGTTTTGTCGTTTCCTTGTAGTATTCCAAATAAAGTGAAGTCAATAAGTCCAGCTGAGAATGTCATACCGATTGTAATATTTAAAAGGTGTGCGGCAACATAAGCAACTCCCCACAAAGCAGCATGAATAACATATAGCACTGGCGCTACAAATAGGAACGTAAATTCAAGCGGTTCCGTTATACCTGTTAAGAAAGAGGTTAATGCTCCTGTAAATAACAGACCACCAACAACTTTTTTATGTTCAGGTTTAGCAGTATGATACATCGCTAAAGCTGCCCCTAATAACCCGAACATCATAGGCAAATATTTACCACTCATGAATCTTGATGTGCCAACAAAGAAATGTTCTAAGTTAGGATCTGCTAATTGAGCAAAAAAGATATTTTGTGCACCTTGGATAACTTCGCCATTTACTGTCATTGTTCCACCAAGACCAGTTTGCCAGAACGGAAGATAGAAAACATGGTGCAATCCTAGTGGCCCTAACAACTTCACAATAAATCCAAATAGGAAGGTACCAAAGTATGCTGTTTTATCTACAAGATCGGACATACTTGCAATACCTGATTGAATTGGCGGCCAAACAAAGAACATTGCAACACCAAGAAAAATAGACATAAAAGCAGTTATTATTGGGATAAAGCGTGAACCACTGAAGAAACCGAGAAATTGTGGTAATTGAACCTTACCAAATTTACCATGTAGGTAAACCGTTAATAAACCAGCAATAACCCCTCCGAAAACACCTGATTGTAATGTTTGAATCCCTACCGTCATGCCTTGGCCAGCACCAGCAAGGTTTTCCGTAGCAAGTTTTCCAGTGATTTGTAACATAGCATTGATTGTCGCATTCATAACAAAGTAGGATAAAATGGCTGCTAAACCTGCAACACCTTTATCTGATTTCGCCAGCCCTACGGCAATGCCTATAGCAAAGATTATAGGTAAGTTAGAGAATATTATTTGACCTGCAGAGCTCATAATCGTAAAGATTGCTTGCAGCCATACTAGATCTAAAAATGGATAATTTTCAATTGTTGCTGGATTAGAAAATGCTCCACCAATCCCTAATAATAAACCGGCCGCCGGAAGTACAGCGATTGGTAGCATAATTGCTTTTCCAAATACTTGGAACTTACTAAACAAGTTGTTAAACATGGAACCTCTCTCCTTTTTATCTATTGGTGTTTGTGACGATTGTAGCAATTGGTCTATTTTGGTATAAATAGAAAATCCAATTTCATTTCCAATAATAAGTTCAATATGATCTGTTCGTGCTAACACTCCGTGGATATTATCCATTTGTTTTAATTGTTCTTCCTCTACTAAATCTTGATTTAGTAATGTAAGTGACAACCGTGATCCATCTAACGAAACACTAGTCACATTCGATATACCACCGACTTTCGATAAAATTTGTTGGTAAAGCTCTTGGTTTGTCATCACGAAGTCTCCTTTCCATTAAAAAATAAAAAGACCTAAAACAGTTAAGATAATCAAAGTCCTCTTAACTATTTTAGGTCTTGCCTGCACTACCAGTCACAATCCCACTTTATTTAAATTATTATCTGATTATCATTACATTACATAAAATGAGTCAACTACTAAATTTATTTTTCATAAATCAGTCTCTGTACATGAAGTGCAATATATGCTAACTCTGACTCCGGAAAATCAATATTATATTCGGTTCGAGCAAAATTGGCTGCGACAGATGCACATGTGTATGCCTGTTCATGTTTCTCTTTAATCATCTTCAGCATTTCCTCATCTAACTGATAAAAATCTTGATCACTGTAATAACGATTTATTGCAAATTCTAAGTGTGTAATCAGTCGTTGATAGGTCATACTTCCTTTTTCTATAGCAATATTTAAATCACTCGAAATAATATCTACCATATCCTGGATGATCGCAGCCTTTTGCACCGTTTTCTCCACATTCTGAAAATTCATTTTAGCAGTATGAATGTGGACAGCGATATAAGCAGCTTCATCTATTGGTATTGGGATCCCCATTCTCTCCTCCATTTTTTCTACTGCCCATAAACCGATATCAAATTCTTCATGGTAAAGTAACCTTATTTCATTTATTAACTTATTTTTAATATTAATTCCTTTTTGGGAACGTTCAATCGCAAAGGACAGATGGTCTGTAAGCGAGATATGAATATGTTCATTGAGTTTAATTCCGAGTTTTTCTTCTGCATAACTGATAATCTCTTCTCCTAATAGAATATGTTCCTCAGGCAAGGTCTCTAATAGCTCTTGAAATTTTTTATTCTCTTCTTTTAAGATAAATATTTTTTCAACCTTAGCCTGATCAATCAGATCATTTTTTCCTTTTTGAAAAGCAATACCAGGACCCAAAATTATTTTCTCCGTATTTCCTTCTTTGATAACAACCGCATTGTTATTCAATACCCGATTAATTTTCATGTGTACATCACCTTCTTCCTAGGATGGCTAGCCTGCCATTTACTTTTTTACTTCATAGCTGACAATCGCTGTCTTTCCAGCGGATACCTCCCTACTATCCTGTTTAGAAAGGTTGTCTATTTTATCTTCATTCGTAATAACAATTGGAGTAATAATACTTGCTGCCTCGACATTTATTTGCTCCAAATTAAAAGATACTAATAATTGGCCAGCTTTTACTTTATCATTTGTCTTAATATATGTCTCAAATGGTTCTCCATTCAATGATACGGTTTCTAATCCAATATGAATGAGGATCTCTATTCCGTTTTCCGATTTTATCCCTATAGCATGTTTCGTTGGAAATAATTGAATAATTTCACCATCTACAGGTGATACTACTTTTCCTTCACTCGGCACAATCGCTACACCATCTCCCATTAATTTTTTAGAAAAAGTTGGATCTGGCACTTCTTCTATAGCAATTAATTTACCTGATAGTGGTGTAACCCATTCTTCAGTGATTTTCTTTTTTCCAAATAATTTGTTAAACATGGAAAATCCCCCTTTTATCGTATAAAAAAACAGACCCAAATTAGTGAAATTAATCACCAACTTAGGTCTTGCCTGCTTTACCAGTCACAATCCTCATATTCACCTAATTACGATTACTATAACGATACTTTACCATAACTTATAACAAAATAGTCAGTCCATTTAGTTATACCCTATAACAAATAGTGAATATTTACAAGCATAAAATTCATGTTGATTAAAAAATAAATATTCTAGGAGACGGTTAGCATGGATATAACAAGTTCTTATTACTGGTGATTTGCTTGGCCAGTAGTGGCTAGGAATTGATTAACTTCCAGCTCTACTACTTAACTTAGAACTCCTGAAATACATCTTCACCCTAACTTATGCATTGACCACACAACGAAATCCTAAATTACCTGTAGCACTATCGATCGTATTCGAACTTCGTGCCGCAACTCGATATCGATTACAATAGGATTTGTGGCAAAGGTACGAGCCACCACGCATTACTTTACTTTGACCTGTCTTCGGTCCAACTGGATTTACGACCTGGGATAAATCAGGTGTCCTTGTAAACCAGTCTGCACACCACTCCCATACATTACCCGCAACATTATAGAGTCCATATCCATTCGCAGGAAAAGATTTTGCAGGTGCTGTTCCAGTATAGCCATCCGCTTCTGTATTCTCTTTTGGAAAATCACCTTGCCAAATATTACAATAATGCTCTCCATTCGGTGTCAGCTCATCCCCCCAAGGAAAAAGCTTCTGCTCAAGGCCACCTCTTGCTGCATATTCCCATTCTGCCTCTGTCGGGAGACGTTTTCCAGCCCATTTACAAAAAGCTAACGCATCGTTCCAGCTGACTTGTATGACAGGATGATCCATGCGGTCATCAATGTTTGAATCTGGCCCTTCTGGTTGGTACCAATAAGCCTCTTCTACTGCATACCACCATGGGGTTTGTGGTAATTGTTTTGCCCTTTTTGCTACATTTTGCGAGATAAATTTATAGAAAACAAACGACCATCCATACTTTTCCGACTCTGTAATATAACCTGTATCCTTCACAAAAGCACTGAATTCTTCATTGGTTACCGCATAAGCATCGATATAGTATGGTGCTACGGTTACTTTTCTTATCGGTCCTTCACCATCTGCAGGAAACCCCTCATTATCTTCGGTTCCCATTAAAAATTCCCCTCCCGTGAGGTGGATCATTTTTTCTTTATATTTTATCTGTTGACTTTGTTCTATTTTTTCCGTTTGTTTTTCTGGTTTAATCGTTTTCTCCAAATCAGCACGACTACCAGCACAACAAGAACATGGTGTATTCTCTGTATCCATTTGTATTCACATCCTTTAAGTTAAACCAAACCAAATACTTTTGTAGTTCTTTTACTAGTGTACATTATTTTTATATAACAATGCTAGAAAACCAAGTCATCCATTTGGTTATACCCTATTACAAATAGTGAATATTCAAAGAGCCCAACTTCTGAGATGATGTATATAGAAAAATTTATCTTGGGGGCAACTACTATGGATATCACAACAGGACTATTACTATTAATTATCGGCTTAATAGCCGGGTGCTATGGTACAATTGTCGGGGCCGGGGGAGGATTCATCTTCGTACCGGCATTGCTACTAATTCTACATACAGACCCTGCCATCGCTGCGGGGTCTGGCTTAGTTATTGTATTGATCAATTCCATCTCAGGAATGATTGGCTATGCTAAGCAAAAGAAAATTGTTTACAAAACAGGTCTCACTATTGGAATAAGTGCATTACCAGGATCTGTGTTGGGAGTATGGTTATTACAGGTCTACTCATCCAATTATTTTTACGTTATTTTTGCATCAATCTTAGTTGGATTAGGAATATTTCTTTTTAGTAAGAACACCACGATTTTAAGAAAGAGGCAACAAGAAAGTGTTACTCGAGCTAGGACAACTGATGCAGTGGAACCAATTGTTGAGAAGACAACAGCCATTCAGTCTAAATGGTTGATTCCGCTAGGCTTTTTCATGGGGATATTATCAAGTTATTTAGGTATTGGTGGTGGATGGCTACTTGTTCCCATCTTAATTTATACTTTTAGGCTTTCTACCCATTACGCTGTCGCCACATCGATCTTTTCTTTATGTCTCTATACATCAGTTGGTGTTGTTTCACAGCTATTCTACAGTAGTATTGATTGGATGATCGTAGCATGGGGTGGAATTGGAGTTATTTTAGGATCACAGCTTGGTGTCTTATTATCTCAGAAATTACCTGGTAAAGTCATCATGCAAATGCTTTCGATTGTTTTGGTTGTGATTGGGTTTCGGATGTACTTTGGGTGAGGCTTTTAAGAATGATAATCCATTTTTCATAAGTTTATAAGTTAGTATAAATCTAAAAAACCTTCAGAGACTTTAACAAAAAGAATCTGAAGGTTTTAAAATAATTTCCTCACACATTTTAGCATGATCACGGCGCTAATCAGCTATAAATAATAGAAAACTATAACAAGCCCTTATTCCTTTCTACTCTATAAAAACTTTACCAAGCGTATGCTTCTGGTGCTTCACCATAACCTGGGAAAATTTCGTCTAAACGGTCCAGGGATGCTTGATCTAATTTGATGTCAACGGCACGCAGAGATTTTTCAAATTGTTCCAGTGTACGTGGACCGATAATTGGTGCATCTAATGCGGGATTATGCAATACCCAAGCGAGAGCTATATCAGCTTCACGCTCTCCCAATTCCTTGCAAAAATCTGAAAAGGCTTCCAATTGTGCTCGATGTTTTTCAATTCGTTCTGTTTGACCAGCAGTTCGAGATCCTTTATCTGGATTTAATGCATTTCCCCCAAGCAAGCCACCATCTAGTGGACTCCAGGCAATCACACCAATTCCCTGATCCTTCGCTGCAGGTAGTACTTCTAATTCTGGAAGACGGCACAGTAAACTGTATTTATGTTGTTCAGATACGAGGCCTAAGAAATTGCGTTCTTTCGCAGCTGCCTGCGCTTTAATAAGGTCCCAACCTGCAAAGTTACTTGAACCAACGTAATCAATCGTGCCTTTCTGTACTTCTGCTTGAAATACTTCCCAAAGCTCCTCCCAAGAAACATTACGATCAATATGGTGCATTTGATACAGTTCAATGTGATCGGTCTGCAATCGTTTAAGTGACCCTTCTAAATGACGACGTACCTTATAAGCAGATAAAAATCTTCCCTCATTCGGTCCATCGTTCTGATCCCCCATGTTATTATAGACTTTGGTAGCAAGTACAACCTTCTCCCTGCGATTTCCGCCTTGAGCAAACCAACGACCAATAATTTCTTCTGTCCAGCCGTGACGACCTTGACCACGATAACCACCATATACATTTGCGGTATCAAAGAAGTTTAAGCCTGCATCAAGTGCCGCATCCATAATTTTGTGTGCTTCCTTTTCTTCAGTAGACGGACCAAAATTCATGGTTCCTAAGCAAAGTCTACTTACCTTCATGCCTGTACGACCTAGATTGGTGTATTCCATTTATTTCCCCTCCTCCTATGTACTTAGCTTCTCTCTTACATTATAGGAGATTAATATAATTCAAACAAATCTGATTACTTTTCTTTTGAAAAAATTAATCATGGTAAGAAGGGGAGACAGCGTATTAGGCTACGCCAACTCACTATGAATGGAATCAAAGTTCAACGGATGTCGTTTTGAACCTTCCAAAGTTTTTCAAAAGTGAAACTTCTCCATCCATTTATCCATTATTTCTTCGACCAACCTGCTAGTTCACTCAAACCGGATCCACTCTTATTGAAGAAATGCTACTCTTTAAGCACATTTTCCTTAATTAAGGTGTCACTTTTAGATGATTCGGTAATTATTAAAATACATCATCTCTAACCGTCAGCAATGAAAAAGGCTTCTCAAAAGTTAAATCAACTAATGAGAAGCCTTTTTATATACTTGATATTAGCATTTTGTTAACAAACAAAAACCCTTATACATTAAGTGTTTGAGCGGTTATTACATCATGCCGCCCATACTTCGACCATTTCAAGCGATGTAAACGTACTTCAAATTTTTAAAATAATTTGATAAGAAAATCTATAAAACGAAAAATATTTTCAATGAGTATACGCAATTTTCAACTGCACTGTGAGATTTTTGTGAGAAAATCCATTCTCACACAATAGCGTTTCAACTATTGATATAATAAGAGTGTTATAATTCGTAAATAATTATATTTTTTAAAGGATGGTTATAAATATGGCATTATCAACTATGATATCATTTACCATTTTTTCTGTTTGGTTAGGATCAGGATTTTATACTTTTGTTTTAATATTTCAGATGAAAGAAAAAGGGCATATAGGCGGATCGGAAACTTTGATAGCAATAACATTTATTGTTCTGTCATGTTTAATCGGTTTTTATCAATATATGTATTAAGAGCCACCTGTCATAGTGGCTCTTTCTATGTATAAAAGGGCAATGTATATTGCCCCTATGCTTTATATTCTATGATCCTATTCAATTATCTTGTAATACCAGTCTTGTTTTTTAAGGAAAGATTCAAATTCCCTTTGCATGCTAGTATTTAATCTTCCTACTGTAGCCTTAGGATTACCATCTCCGTCATATTTTATAGAGAATGCCCATCCTTTATCCATGCAATAGTTAACCACTTCTTTAATGCTACCCATACCTAGACCGCCAGTTTCGATTAGTACGGAATTGCTAACGCTTGAAGTTTTAATTTGCTTTCCACTCCTTTTTACCATATTTAAAAAATCTGACCATGATATGCCATCTTTATTAGCTCTTATTTGAGCAGGGCAGTTCTTTCCAGACCAATTATAATGCTGTTTTACATCGTTAATGGAAAGGTTATACTTGTCCATTAAATGGCGAACTAATTCAGCACCGTTTTCTAGTGTTTTCTTATAATCACCATCTGAATTGATACATAATTCTACAGCAATGGAATTTAAGTTACCTGGTCCTCTGCCATCCCCTGCATGCCAACATTGAGCGTTATCTTCGAATGATTGGATAACTTCTAAATTATCCACTTGATAATGCCATGATGCGTTACGAGAGTTACCTTTCAGCTGTAATTTAGCATGAGCCTTAGCATCTGCGCCTTTACTTGTGTTCCCTGTTTGGTGGACAGTGATTGTTTTCTTTTGGTTATTAAAGCCATAGACAACATGTTTAGCCACATCATTAGGAAGAATCCACTTTTTAATTTTAACCATTATTTATCCTCCTTATATAAAAAGGACACTGCATTTAGACAGCGTCCTTATTTTAATCCTTTAGATTTTAATTCAGCATTTTGTTGTTGTGCTTTCTTACCGCTATAATGATTCTTATATATGGTATAGACGTTAATAGCTAGTGCAGCAACTGCGAATAAGACTACTTCTAAGCCACCGATGAAGTCCTCATTGAACCATTCTAAGTTGATGCCTAGCACGCCTAGGAATGGTAATAAAGCTGTGAGCACTCCAATAAACTGCATAATTAAACCTTTGACAGCTTCGTTCTTCACTTCTTGTTTTACTTCGCTTTGTAATTTCATGTTCTCACCTCCTTAAAATTATTTAAAAAAATTAACTATCGCCACTACGACAACAGTTATTAATCCGCCTGCTCCTGTAATGCTGATAAACCATTTCCAGAAACTAGTTATATTTAATTTTCTAGTCGATAGGTGGTGTTCGATTAATTTGTTTAATAGATTCTTTTGCTCCTCGTTTTGCTTATCCATCTTATTGTTGATGTCATCTAGCTTTTCAAACAACTTGTTTTGCTCTGCTTCTAGTCGAACAATGCGCCCTTCATGATCGATTAACGCCTCTGGTATCGTGATTTGTTTGTCAGCCACACCTTCCATCTCCTCTTTTTCATTCAATTTCGTAACCCCCTACGCTTTAGTAATAAAGATTCAATTTCAAAATATTATCTAGCTTTTGCAAGCGTTTCTTTGTATAATGATTCTTAACACTACCTCACCCTATGCGGGTAGTGCCAGGGAGTAGCTGATCCCTACTCCCGCCTTTGGTAATAAAAAAATAACGCTCATTCAGCGCTATTGATTCATTATTTCGTATATTCCATCTTGGAAAGTCTGTTCCTTGACTTCGACATCTAAAGTTTCTCCATCTTTTATATACAGATCACCATCTCTTACTAGTAGTTTTCTGTAATTCTTAGGAATATGTTCTTCAACCCCGAATAGATAACCTGGCTCTGTAGCAACTAATATTTTCCCATTCTGCTGACCTAATATATTGCCTTCCTCGTCCACATCATCGTAACCAATGAACATTTTCGTTAAGCCATCTTTTGTATTACCTAAAGCATCTGTAACCGCCGAATAGGTTTTGATTTTCTCCATTTTAAACCTCCTATAAGTGTTTATATGACCACTGTCTACGTAAGAATACATCTACATCTTGATGACTTGATTTAAATTGAATGTAAATACCTTTTCTTGAAGTCATATCTGGCACACCAAAATCTAATGTTAAATCGATAGTGGTATAAGTTCTAGGCATGTAACTGCCACTCCATATTTCACCGCTAGGATTACCGAATTCCGATATTTTAACGTCAATGGAAGTAGCTTCTGTTGGTGCTACCATGCCTAAACGTATCTTTACATATCTAGATGTGTGAGTGAAAAAACCTAAGGTCATAAATCGATAATCTGCATGATGTGTTCGGTAGTAATAAGATGGGTCACTCGTTCTCACAACACCAGAACCTGTATAATCGGGAGAACCCCAATCAATATTAAAATCCATATTAGGTGTTCCATTTTGCACGAACACTGCCCCATCTTCTCGCTCAATATTGATTGCCCCTTTAGCGATATCCAAACCACTACTTTTTAATTCTACATACCTCTGTGCATCATTAGGATTAATCGCCATTAAACTAGTACCATCCCAATAGAAATAATTCTCATCACCTATTATCTGAATGTTGTTGGTGTGAATTTGACCAGCTGTAAGGAGATTAGTATTCACCCCTAAATAAGTAATCGCATTCTCAAAAGTTTGACCACCATCTGTAGATACTCCTAATCCTGCACTATTATAGATAACTAAATGATTCGGGTTATTAGGATCCACTGCGATAATTCCATTCTCGAATTTTAATTCTGTTTCTGCGCTTTGTAATGCCTTTGTAGCGTTAATGACAGCTTGGTCTAATACATTGTAAGGAAGTTTGATCCTACCCTCTAGGATGTCTCTAATGCTCTTAGCAGCACTATTTAAATTCGATTGATACCTCTTAGTCAATGACTGTGTACCAAATGTGATGTTAATGTCTAAGATGTTACCTTTCCAATCCTTTGTGACAGACATATCTACGATTCGCACTTCTTCATCTAAGTTGATACGTTCGTCAATTAAAAATACACGATCCCCTAACTTGGCTTGCCCTACTGGATAGCCTTGTTTGGTTAGATCGTGTATATTGGCTTGAACACTAATCTTTAATGATTCGTCTATGACTTTCTTTAATGCTTCATCCATCGTTTCTACATCAGTGATACGACCATCTTTAATAGGTGGTGCTTCACGTATGCCGATTAAGTTTGCTAATGGTGAAGTGTATTCTCTTATTAATCCTGCGTTATGTTCTAGGTCTTCTGTACCTTCCTCGTAATCGCCATATCCTCTAATATAGGTATACATTTCACTTGCATCGATTTCCTGTGATATATTGGATGCATTTAGCTTATATCGGTACTGTATTTGGGTGTCATTACCTATTTGTGTTTCTAGGTATACATTGTTACCCGATAGTCTAAACTCTGCACCATAGCGATTTAAACCGTTTTTGAAAGGCTCTAATCTAGTTGACCCATCACCTAATCCTTGCCATGATTGAGCATAAAAAGAATCTACTATGATAGGATTATATCCACTACCGTTGAATATTAGATCAAAGAATGCCTGTGCTGTGAATGATTGATTATATACATCGTAAATACGCTGTGTATTAAAAACGTCAATAAAAAGAGGGATGGCTCTAATGCTAGATGTTAGCTTATCGCCTTTCCCTTGTTTCTTGCAATATATAATTTTATATTCTACATCGTCGTGATCGGCTATTACCCACATTTCAGCTAGATCATGGATAAAAGTCTCGTTTACCTCATTCCATTCTATGGTGGCGGTTAACTCGATCTGACCGTTTAATGCACCTTTCCAAGTGCTTGTACATTGGATGGGATATTCTTCTCCGTATAGGTCTCTTACGTACACTGTATCACCTCATTTCGGGCATAATAAAAAGACACCCATTATAAGGTGTCCTTTTTATATTCAAATAAATTTAAACAAAACGTTAAAGCGATGAAAGTAAATAAGTATCTATTATCATTTATATCACCAGTCACATTTGCATTTAATAGTAAGAATAAAAATATTAATGCGATAGCCAGTTGTAAATTATTCATTCCCTTTTTTCGTGTTTTCCAAATGGTGATAAAACTAAATAAAACAAGCAATACAATAAAAAGAAATCCGAATATCCCTAATTCTGATAAACTCTCTAAAAAGAAGTTGTGAGGATAGGCTCTTCCGTCTACTCCCCAATAATGAATAGGAAAACTACCTATACCACCACCAAATAATGGATTTTCTTCCCATAGAGATATTGCAGAACGGTATAACTCTATTCTTTTAGAATCTATTGATTCTCCACTAAAAAGGCTTGTAAATCTCTCTATCGTTGTATAGAACATTCCCGTATTAATAAAAGGGATTAATGAAACAATCATGATCGGTATAGCAGCCAATAAAAGAAGTATCTTTTTGCTAATTCTTACATCCATACTAAACTTAACCTTTTGAAAGCTAATTGACCATAAGAATAAGACAATGATTGTTGCTAATAAAGCGATCAATGGCATTCTTGAACCAGATAACATTAATGTTGTGATAGAAAGCAATATCATTAATAAGGCTAGAATTTTTTGTTTTATATGAACCTTTTTATAGATATACATCACTAATAAAACTAAAACAGCTAGTCCAGAAACTCTCGCTAGTCCGATTGTGTTTCCTCCATCTATACCTATTCGATTATACCCTGTTACTAATCCGCCACTAAAATAATCAAAAACAACATAACAAACCGTTATCATTGAATAAAAGATTATCCCTTTCAAAAATAAATGCAACGATTCAGCATTTCTTATTAAGAAGAATACCCCGACAAAAGACCAAGCTGTTAATGATACAAACATTAACGCTTTGTCAGTTCCATATTTCCCTCCTATAGTATAGGTCAAACTAAAAATCACCATTATAGCCGAACTAAAATAAAGCACGATAGGTAATATCGAAACTTTATCTAATGTAGGGTTCCTCATCACCCTTTTTAACGCAATAAAAAAAGACCAAACCATAAACAAAACTGTTAAATCAAAAGGAGAGTATGGTATTATTCCTTTAAATGTGCTTGATAATATAAACCCAGCAAAAACAACCTCTCCTTTAAATAAGAATTTGAATAATCTCAATTAGTTCCCTCCACCTTTTTAGTTTTCAACTATATATTACTAAAATAAGTGGATGTTGTCACTTTTTGTTAATGGCGGTGAATTTATACCCATAACAAACCACTGTTAATCTAACATTAGGTAGTTTATACTAAAGTATAACAATACCGAAAGGGGCTTATTATGAAAAGAAAGCATATCATCATTACCTCGCTATTATTATTAGCAATTATCCCATTGATTTCCATTTTTATCTACATAACAAATGATCGAGAGATGGTTACTGTTGCACAAAGTCAAACAGAAACATTCAGTTTTGCAAATGATAATGAAATCAACATAGCTGTTGTTGGTGATAGCTGGGTAGCTAATGAAAAACTTGATCAATACATTAAATCAGAATTAGAAAAATCTAATATTGATTCTGAAATTATTAGTTATGGTTATCCTGGTAGAAAAACAAAAGATATTTATCAAAAAATAACATCCGAGCCAGCCATTAAAAAAGTAGATTTAATGGTAATTGTTGCGGGCGTAAATGATTCCGCCGGTCATATCGGAAAAGATTTTTATTCTCACCATATGAAAAATATCGTTACTTTCGCTAATATTAATTCTATTTATCCTTTTGTATTAGAGCTTCCAGAGTTCAGCATAGAAACTAACGCTAATAGATTTCTTTCACAAGTGAAACATACCATATACAGATACTTATTCGATAAAGGGAAATTAGACAACATCAATGAATACAGATCAGAATTAGAAACAACATTATCTAATTCTGATCTCCTTTACTCCATTATTCCATTCGGAAACATTATTGATGATTACTCGTCTTCCAAAGATTTATATATTGATCCTTGGCATTTGAATGATAAAGGTAATGAAACTCTAGGTACTTATATCGGTCAATTCATAGCAAAACAATTAGAAGATAAAGCTAGTTCGTAAACTAGCTTTATTCTTATTATGAATCAAAAGACTTTAGCCAAAAGTATGTCGAATCCCCCATTTGATTATATCCATTTGTGTTAGGATGCACACCGTCAGCTATATTGTTTTCAGTGTCTATGTTATGATTCATCGGAACTAAATAAATATTTTGCGCTTCTTTATTCTTGAAATGCTCAATTATCCTTTCAATCCAAATTGCGTTATTTCGTTTATATCTCCATTGAGTTTGATTATTACCATAAGCATTGCCAAAAGCATCTTGTGAAGCATTTGGCGGTATTGTAATTGAAACCCCCACTCTAACATTTGGATCAAAGGTATGGATGCTTTGAATCAAAAAATCGTAACTTGTTAATATATTATCTATTTTAGTATCGACTTCTACGTCGCTAAAAGAATTGAAAGTATCATTAATCCCAAGAACAAACATTACATTATTCACAACAGAGTATCCTTGGTTACTCGCATAATAACTAAAATCAAAATCCATCACACTAGGATTGTAAAAAGGGTTAACGACACCATCGTACATATCATCTGTTCTATATCTTTCGACCGTCCACCCTCCCCGTCCTTCATGTAAATTAGGAGCGTCCCCTCTAGTTCCTAATAACGTCATTGTGACGGGATCATCAGCAAAATTGTCCAAAATCCTTTGAGTAAGACCACCTGCGTTAACTGTACTATCACCTATTACTAATAAATTTGTGCTTCCAGTACCTAAAGGCTCTTTAACTACTAAATTAACGGTAGTAGAAGCTAATACTTTGAAATCTTTATTCGCTGAAATAATCAAATTGGAATTACTCGGGTTTGTCGGCGTGTCCGTCCACTTCTTAGACATGTGTTTTCCTTCTGAACCTTCCACATTAAAATCTAATAAAGTATCTTTCACATTCACAATATTTTGGAAGTAAATATTATTTTCCATTCCAGTTACGCCATATATTGTAGGAGGAAGCAATACTTTTACTCTGTTATCACCACTCGAATTATTTATAAGTAGATTATCAATATAATATCCGAATGGCTCATAGGCAGTAACCGTTGTCCCCTCTTCTATCTGCAAATATTCCTCATCACCAGCGTTGAATGACACTTTTAGATATTTAGCGTTTTCTGGTGCATTAATTATATCTCCAGGATTCAAAAATTGGTTTCCGCTAATGTAATTATTACCACCATCGAAGAAAGCTAACATCCTAATGCTTATATTGGGAACGTAATTATTAAATTGTATTACTTCTATATCTTCTGATGTATTATATGATGCACTTTCCACCAGATTACCGTTTGTATAGTTAACATAGTATCCCTTAATAATATTTTCTTTATCAAAAATATTCTTACCCGGTTTCATGAATGAAGTTTTATGCGGATTGATTGCCCCGTCTGGTATATCGTCGCTTGTTATTTCTTGTTTTTCTACGTATCTCCTGTCAATTAATTTATAATATGGTTCGTACGGAAGTTCAACTGTTCCCGCATTTAGTTGTTGCGGTGACGACGGTAGATCACTATATGCCCAACTTAGTCGGATATATGATGTATTATCTGGTGTTGTAAAAACGTAATCAAATTTAGCATTTAAGTCGGGATCATAACCTATAACCGTTTTGTCAGAATCATAATACAATATTCGCCTTGCTTTTTTCACAAAGTAAGACTGCAATGAATTAGAAGAAATAAATGAAGAAGTAACCAATTCTTCATTAGCGATAAGAGTTCCATCTGTTCCTAAATAATATCCATCTATCCTAGTTTCATCATCATATAAATTAGAGCTTTTCTTTGTAAAAGCAATTTGGTTAATAGTTATACTATCTTCTGCAGGTACACTGTGTATAGGAGCATTACCAGCTATTTGTTGAAGAAGTTCGTCAGTTAAATATGTTTCATCAAACTTACCTTTGTTTTTATCAATATCATATACAGTTACTTCTCCTTTTTTTATCATCCCATTAATGATTTCGAGAAGTTCAGCATATTGTTCGACAGTCAATTGTCCTTCTGCCACTAGATCTTGAATTGTTTTACCTTGTGCTTCTACAGCTTTCCCCATTTCATTTAAAAGATTACGAAAATCTCTATCTATCAAGTTATCAAAATAGTATATACCCATACCTTAACACCTCACTTGTAATAAAATCTAAAATCAAAAGCCACTCTAGCACTTGTCGCCCCTGTTACTTCAAACTCATTCCATTCCGGCTCTAATTCGATATACTTTCTATTCGTCTTACGAAAAATAGCCAATCCATTGCGTGACATGTTCATTCTGTCAATAACAATGGTCTGGCTATTGGTTACTGCTTCATTTATGCGAAATACACTTCCATTGGTGATGTTTCTAAGTTGTAAATAAGATGTAGATCCTTGTACGTTATCTATCGTGATTTTTAATTCTTGCTGAAACGGATGGACAGCTACATTCCCTGCGTTATAAATGCGAAAGGATGTACCAGTGTGTGTATAGATTAAACTTTCATCATCGGCTATTAATCCCATGCCAAAGCCCCACAAGGCATCGTTCGCATCTATGCCATTGTTTTGTATGGTTTGTGATGTGCCGATGGATTCAGCGAAAGGCAAATAAGCGATCATATTGACATCGAATTTCCCCATCCTATTGGCTCTTTCTGGATCAAAAGAATCGGCTGTTTTCACTTTCCAACGCTTGACAGGATATCGACTATCAATGAAGTAAAAAGGCTCTTTCGTGCTGAATATGTTAAATACTTCATCCCTTAGCAATACATAGTCATCCAAATCAACCGCAAACATGGTAAAACGTCCTGTGATCGGTCTAGCATCGTAATCTGTTCCATAGTCTATCAATCCATCCCTACCATCTACTTGACCAGTATAATTTCTAGGTGGAGGGGATGAGACGATAATATCCCTTGTTCTTATGCCTAAATCTCTAAGGTTGTATGTTTCTCCACTTAATCGTTGTATAACGGTCATGCTTCCCCTCCTATCCCATATAATTCACTTGATCATTTACTGCATTCGCTGTGTTTACAGCTGTGGCCACTCTGTCACCATCAATATTAAAATCGAATTTTAAATACTTCGCCATCACTTGACCTAAGCGATCATAATTGATGTTATTCTGTGTTGGAGAATATCCCACTCCTGCAGGTGCGACACCAGACATATTAAGACTAGCACCTCTTAAGCGATTGGTTACGCCTATTTCGGCTTGCATGTCTCTGTTTAAGGAGTTTGCTAGGCTATCCACTGCATTTAATGCTGTCTTTTCGTTTCGTTCAATCCCCACTCCAATACCGGCAGGGATCCATTTCCCTACTTGATCTCTAAACACACGAGATGGGGAATTAATATCAAGCTTATCTTTCACCCATCCGACGATGTTGCCTGCGAATCCAGATACTTTACCACCAATCCATTTACCCATGCCTTTAATACCTGCCCATACACCTTCAATGATGGAGCTTCCGATTTCTCCCCAATCAACTTCTCCAAAGGCATCAAAAATAGCACTTACTATTTGTGGAATAGCAGCAACTAATTGAGGTATAGCATCGATCAAACCCTCGATAAGAGCAAGTAATACTTCTATACCAGCCTGTATAATTGTTGGCAAATTATCGATGATAGCTTCAAATAAAGCCATGATTAGTTTTAATCCTGCTTTGATTAATTCTGGCAAAATCCTTATAATCCCATCGATCAAAGCTAGTAAAATCTCAATACCAGCATTTAGAATCAATGGTAGATTATCAATGATTAAGTTGAGTAATGCCATCATAATTTGAATTCCTGCATCTAATAAAGCAGGTAGGATTGAAATAATTCCATCAATTAAGGCGGTTAAAATCTGAATACCGGCATTTAGAATGGCGGGCAAGTTTTCAATGATGATATCTATAATGGTTGTTATAAGTGTTATCGCTGTTTCGATTAACATCGGTAATGCTGTAATGATTGCGCTAATTAATGTGGTTAAAATCGTTATTCCGATTTCTATGATCATTGGCAACATTTGAGTGATTGCACTAATCAAAGTGGTTAGAATTTGAATTCCTGCTTCGATCAACATAGGTAAAGCCGTGACAATCGCTTCAAGTATAGTGGTTAGGATATTTACCCCTAAAGCAATTAATGTTGGTAAATTCTCTATAATCACTTGTACCAACATTAGAATGATGGACAATCCTGCTTCAATCAACATAGGCAACGCATTAGAAATACCATCTACAACCGTCGTGACAGCTTGCACACCAATTTCTGTTATCATCGGTAAATTGGCTACAACCGAATCTATGAAAGTAGTGAGTGCCTCTGTACCTACTTCAATAACTCCAGGTAAAGCATCTGACATTCCTTCAATTAAACCGACAATGATCTCTGTTCCTTTTTCAATGGAATTCGTGATCATAGTAGACAAATTATTGATATACTCTGTCGCCATATCAGCCATATTATTAATAGCTTGATCAAATTCCATCTCGCCTTTGAAAACCTTAATCATATCGGAAACGATGTTTGTCTTGGTCGCTAGGAAGGTCAAAGAACTTATTAACAATCCGACAGGGCCTGTTAAACCAACTAGGGCTATTACCACACTTGTAATCGGGCCGGATAAAGTTCTAAATACATCACCTAATGTGATTCCTGCATTCGCCACTTTATCAATACCATCTGAAATTAAATCGGCAAATCCAGAAAAAGAATCTTTTACACCATCGACAAATGGCTGTACAGCTTGGATTGCATCACTTAACTTTTGCATCGACTGATTGTATAAATCGATGGTTTTTGTTGTTAAATAAGCCCCGAATACACTGAACGAATCACTTAACCTATCAATAGCGCTTTTCGTCATTTCGATAGAAGCAACAAATAAACCACTCAATGCATTACCTATCGCAATAATAGAATTTCTAAATGTATCAGAAGTGTTCCATAGATAGATAAACATAGTCGCTAATCCTGCTATAACCCCAACAATGAAACCTATAGGATTGGCCATAATAGCAGTTTGCAAGGCTACAAATCCATACTGAACATAAAATAATGCTGTTCTTAATCCTAACAAAGCTCCACTCAAACTATTTACTAAGGTTGTTATGGCTAATGTCGCTTTAAATGCTAATAAACCAACCGTTACACTAGCAACTACCGCCCCTAGATCCCTAAACAAAGGAAATAACGGCTCTACGTTGTCGTATAGTCTTTGGATAAATTTAGCTGCTTTAGGTATTCCGTTAGCTATAGTGTTAAGCATTGATTCAAATCGTTTACCAGAATTATTTAAAATGTTCTCTATGCTTTTAAATGATGTTCCTGCTAACACTTTATCAATGGAAGTGATAACATTTGCTAAACCACGTTGTATAGCAGTTCCCATGTTAGTCCAAGCTGTGCGAATACCGCCACTTGCAGTTAATGCTCTATCTGCAAATCCATTCGTTGTATTACTTAATTCAATCAATTTGTTATTAAACTGATCAAATGTAACGTCGCCCTCTTTCAAAGCATCGTATAAATCGTTTTGCGCGGATGCTCCCGCAAATCCAAAAGCCTTAGCGACATCATTTAACGCAACTCCCATTGTTTCTTGGAGTGTTCGCCACGATTCGAGATCGGCTTCACCTCTTGATAGCATTTGTACATATTGTTGTAACCCTCTAGCCGAATCCTCTGAACTCGCACCACTTGCAAGGAATGCGTTATTTAAGGCTAATGTTGTATCTACAGCACCATCCAAATCACCTGTCATGGTTGCTATTTGTTGCGCTGTTTTGGTCACATCATCTAACTTAGTTGGTAATCCTTGAATCCCATCAGACAACTTATCAATCGCTTTTTGTGATTCCTCAGCAGAAAAGCCTATCTGTTGCATTACTTTAGGGAATGTATTCAAAGTGTCATATCTCGAAATAGCGCCATCTAGTGATCTAGTAAGCGTGTCTACTGCTCTAGCACCAACGGTAAATAAACCTAATGCAGTAACAATTTTGCCGATACTAGCTGCAGCACGTTTACTTGTGCTGATTATGCCACCAAGCTTTTTATCAACACTTTTAACGCCTTTACCGACTTGCTTATCGTCCAGTATGACATCTATTTCAACTCTTCCATCTGCCATGTATATATCTCACCCCCATACTTATAGATTTCTGTATAGGGGCTCTAAGGCTCTCTAGTTTTTGATTTTGTTAATCGTTTGGCATCTAGGGCATTTAATTTCACCAATGCCCTTTATTCTTCCAAGAAGTTTATTGCATTTTGTGCATCTTATTTCTTTTAAATCTTTCATGATATACCGCCTTTCAAGGCAATAAAAAAGAACCTAAATAGGCTCTGTCCCTTTCAATTTATAATGTTCTTGTAATTTCTTGATATTTTCACGTTGTTTTTGTGTCCCTTTTCCTGTTGGTAACTCCATTGTACGAATCTCGACTACCTCTTTAAACTTGGTATCTTTCCTTAATCCACCTAATAAGGCTTTGAATTTCTCCCAATGCAGCTTGCCTTGTTGTTCAAATAAATCTATACCATAATCTTGGTAAAATGATGCATAAATATATTCTGCATCTTCTTTTATAGAGAATGGATTCTTGTCTTTTTCGGTTATAGGCATCGGATTTCCTTCAATATCTACTGGTAAGTTTTCCTCTGCCCCTTTAGATATAAATCCTTTAAATACTTTCTCGAATATCTCGTATTGTGTTTGAAAATCACATAAGAAGCAAACACCTAACAACATTTCAATGCCGACTAATATCTGCGTAACGTCATCTAATTCTTTGTCATTAAGCATGTCGTATAATCGTAATATATTATCAAATGACATATCCACTTGGTAAGTGATGCCATCTATTTCAATCGTATCTTCTAATGGATAAGCCAAGTCAAACATGACTTACACCTTATTTCTTTTTCTTCTGTAAGTATTTCTTTGCTTTTTCTTGCGCAGATGGGTTATGACCTAGATTGCGAATTTCTTCTTCAATACCTTCTATGATTTGAACAAAATATTCCATTACTACAAATACAGATGGACTCATCTCATAAATTTTATCGAAAGAATCCTCACCTAATACTACTGAATAACCTCGTCTTAGAATGTCTTTAATTTGTTCCATCGCTTTTTCTTCATTGGATTTATCGATGTCTTTTAAGCCTTCTTCTAATTCTTTCTTTACTCCTTCTGCATTTTTGCGAAAATTCGCTAATGATTCATCGGTTACATCAAAATGAAAGGTTAAATCTCCTAATACGACTGGTATACTCGTCTGTTTCGTTTGAATTTTAATAGCCATGAATTACACTCCTTTATAATAAAAGAGGGCTTAGATGCCCTCTTATGCGGTTGTAGTAGCTTGTACAGTATTACTTGGATCTGATTCTGTTCCACCTTCCCCTAATGCAGTAACATAAAACTCGTATTGTGTAGATGCGGTTAATCCTGTTACTGAATAAGAATTAGTGGTTACTTGGTCGATTTCCACTCCATCTTGATAGATTTTGTAGCCGACAGCTTGGCTAACAGCATCCCACGCTAAATCTACTGTTGTTGCTGTTTCGTTGGATGCTACTAGGTTGTCGGGAGCATTAGGGAGTAGGAGGTGTTACGGTTGGTTTTTTATCCCATGCAATCGCACAACTGAATAATGGATACTCCGTTGCTTCACCGCCAGTTACTTTTGGTTCTGTAACGGTTGCTCTGCCTTCTAAGATGCTTCCGTCAGTTCTTTCTTGCTTGAACATAATTTTACGATTTTCCCCTGTTTCAAATTCTAGGGTAGCGATAAATGCCATTGCTGGATCATTAGCATCAAAGTTTCCTTCAAATGTGTAAACCTTAGCAACGCTTATAACATCAGTCTCCGGCGTACCATCTCCATCATAGTAGCCTGTTTCTTCCGATTCCTCGTTAGAATCATCAGTTACAGTAGAAATCCATTTTGCTAGTCTGTTGTATTCTGGTTCTGTTGATCCATCAGCTGGTATTGGTGCTACAAAATATTTCGTCAAGGCGTTCTTTTCTCTTGCCATTACGCTTCCACTCCTTCATAAATTGTGATTTTTGCCACGATGGACAATTCGTAAATAAAAAAGCCATTCTCGTCATACATCAAGAGAGATGGCAATGAGGTAGTGCTTATGCTTTCAAAGTCATAACTACCATTTGAACTAGGTAATTCATTTAGGTTTTCTAATGTTTGATAGATTTTCGTTAATGCATTGATGCAATTTTGTTGATTCTTACTTTTCGTGTTAATCTGCACGTTGTAATCCTTATCCCTCACACCATCAAAAAAGACTGTTTCTGATCCTCCTGGCATCGCCATAATAGAAATGCTCTCATCGTCTTCTAAAACACCTATAATGGAGTTTGTGTAAAGATTAAGGCTGTTGATTTGTTGGTTAAGTCTTACCATGAAATCTAATTCCATTTATCTCATCGCCCTTTTTGTAATGCGTTCCCATTGTCTACCATGAATAGATTTAGCTTTCTGATCCCATCTTGGGCCTGTTCCTGGTGTCGTGTAATTAGAGAATTGATTGTAGAATTGCCTTCTAGCATAAACAGAGTTATAGACAATCGCCTTCCCATCATTTGTTACGCTAGAATGGTTTCTAAGGTCACCAGACAGCATAGGAACGTATAAATTCATGTCCGCATGTACTTGATTGACTAATGCGTATTGCCCTCTCTTTGTCATCTGATTTACTCTAGGTTTAACCCCTTTTAAATCCTTTTCGACTGTTACATTAACCGCCATTAGATCACTTCCAACTCATAGTGTCGTATCTCATTGCGTTTAGGGAAGTAGCAAGGGATAATACGCTTTAACACATACTCTTTACCGTTGAATGTGATCTTGGATTCTTCCACAAATTCTGGTATAGGATTGCTGTTTTTGGCATCAACAAAAATAACCGCATTAGCAAGGATTTTCGTTTGTGTAGAATCCCTACTAAATACGGTTGAATCATCGAATCTAACATTATTAATCGGTACAGCATCCCAATAGATAGGATTACCCCAATCATCCTTATCTGGTGTCCATTTGGCATATTCTATCGAATGAATGAGCCATGATTTAGGTAAAGGTTTAACTGCCATTAGCAATGCACCTCTAATCCTCTATACAATAACCCTGTTGTACGTAAATACATGAATACATCGTTAGATACGATGTTTTTACTAGAGTTATCATTCCTCGAATCACTTCTACCATTCGACATCGTTGTTCGCCCTATAGACACGCTCTGTGGATCATTTATACCTTCTGATGTGGTTGATCCTACTTCGTAAAAAAATTCAATCTGACAAGCGACAGCCTTCTTAAACTTATCCCTCCGCCAAGGTATATCTGATTCTAAATCTTTGAATTGGTAATAATCATTTGTTAAATCGTCTAATACGTCACTAGCTTTGGGTAGCAGCTTGTCAAATTCTTCTTGTGTGATCGTATCACCTTTATAGACATTCGTATAAAAATCATAATCGATGTAAGGCATAGAAAACCTCCTTTTAATAACAGAGGAAGGTAATTAACCTCCCTTTGTTATAAATTAAGCACCTGCTGTAGTAGTTACAGGTAAAGGATCACTCAATGATGATTCATTACCATTCGTTGCAATGGCTTTAACTTGGTAACTGTATTCTGTTGATGCGGTTAAACCACTATCAGCAAATGAAGTTCCTACCCTTGTTCCAACAGATACACCATCTCGGAAAATTTCATAGTTAGCTATGGTGATTCCCTCTGGTTCCGTAACCGCATCCCACGTTAATGTTAGACTAGTGTCGGTTACATTAGATGCAGCTAGTCCAGAGGGCGCATTAGGGAGTAGCGATAGTTACTTTAGAAACAGCCAGTTTGTTATCGTCAAGAATGAACTCTCCTGCTTTCCCTGCACCTTGAAGCGCTACACCGTCAAAATCTTCTGATTCGATCGTACGTGCTGTATTGATACCAGTGAATGCTTTTGCTACATTCGGAACATAGATATAAGCTGCATCTCCTGTTTGAAATAAGCTAGCAGGTAATGGTTGGATCACGAAATCTTTAAACATTTGCACTTCGTTTTCGTCAATATCTACAGATGAATTCTTTTCAGTAGTGGATAACCCGCCATTTACGATAGCGTTATAAAGACTAGCGTTAACACGTGCTACTTTTGTCCCCACTACTTCGTTATCGAGATAGTGTGCGTATAATGCATCGAATAAAGCAGTTACATTCGCTTCTGTGTAGTCCGCCAATGTTTCTGTATTCCCGGCATTCGCTGAAATAAAAGCGCTGTGTTGTGCATTGAATTTCTTAATTTTAGCTTGCGCTTGAAGGTCTAAGCGATCTGCAATCGCTGCGTTAAAATCGTTGTTCACTGTATGACGGTCGATACCTTCGTGGTATACCCATTCCCAAGTGTAAGGAACTGGTGTATCTGTGTAGATAATTTCTGTTCTCTCTCCAAATCGAGTAGAGTTACCTGTTCCAGTACCAAATCCAACATTTGCCCCTTTGTTATATTCCGTTCCCACTACTACTGCAATGTCGGAAGTTTTAACGTGAAAAGCATTTTCATTATGTTGTACACCGTCTAATGCTTCGATATTCCCACCGAAGAAATCGCGAAAATAAGCTTGTGTACGAAATACTGCTTGTAATAACTCCTTAAATTCTAATTGATAACTACGTGCTGCTATTTTTTGGTTGTTTGTTGCCATTTTTCATTTCCCCTTTATTTTTGATATTTTGCTAGTTTGTCAGCGAATGGATCATTTTTTCCATTGCTAATCTTTTTGTGTTGCCCTAACGTAAAGCTAGGTTTCGGCTCTTCTTCCTCAACTCCGCCAGCGAAATGAGGGTATTTCTCAACGACTTGTTTAATAGCATCATCCATTGTCACATCATCATTCACTAGCCTTTCAGCTAATGCAACAACATCCTCGACTGAATCACTGTTCACCCCTTGTTTTAACGCACTTAATTGCGCTTCCAATGATTGATTTTTGCTAGTTAGTGATTCTTTTTCTTTGGACAACGCTTCAAACTGCTCCTGTTGCCTTTGCGCTTCTGTCTTTTGACTTTCTTGCCACTCCTTAAATTGCTTCATACCTTCCTTAGCATTTTCAAAATCTTCAATGCCAAGACCTTTAAGAATCTTTTCTTGCACTTTCTTTGTTTCTTTAGCGACAATGTTATTGACATCTTCTTGCTTAAATACTTTTTCCTCTACTGTTTCGGTAGTAGTATCCGTTATTTGTGTCTGATCTTGTCCTCCAGGTTGTTCATTGGTAGCCTGGTCTACTGTTTGGTTTGTATTTTGTTCTTCCATTGTTTAAATCCTCCCATTCGGGTAATTGTCCTTCTGTCTCTTTAACGCCTAACAGATAAAAGGCATAATAAATAAGCCTTTTAATGTCATTGCTTAGGACAAGTCATTATATGACCATCAAGATATAGGATCACCTCCTACGATACGATAACTCTTTCATTCTCATATCTCCTTGTGAGATTGTTTTCAGCAATGAATTGCCTTATCTTAGCTTGTCTTGCTCTTACAAGTCTTTTCTGCTTGTTTATGGTATCTTCATCACCCATAATTTCAGCTAATCTTAATGATCGCTTAGCTTTTTTGATCTGTCGTTCATAATAACGTTGTTTTTGTCGTAATTCTCGATTCTCCGTCATATCCTCTTGGCTGTATTGAGGTTGATTATTTGTGTTCAAACCCTCGATGAATGGATAAAACAAATGCCTGCAATTTATGCCCCTTAACCCTCCAGGACTACCATACCCAAACTCATAAACGCTAGGATAATCGGGATGACTGGAAGGATTGCTTAATGATGCCACTTTCCCTTGAATATGACTGCATATTTCTCTAGGATCGGGCAATGCACTAACTAATACTAAATCTACCCCATAATCTTGCATTCGAGATGTTCTTTGCTCGTTATAGGCTCGATTAACAGTAGATCGAATCACCGTATTAGCGTAATTTTCTAGATACCACGTATGACCACCACGATCAATAAACGATGTCTCTATGCCCTTATCAGCCCATTTGATCACCGTTTCAGATACAGCCTTGTTCACCGTCTTAGCACCACCTAAAACCTTACCTGTGGTTTCTTCTACGATTCTGCGGTACATATTTGTAACAGTACCTTCACCGAAATTAGTAGTGATCAATGTCTGATTGACAAAGTTGTCTAATTCTCTGAATGTTTGATTAACATAGGATGCCATTATTTCGTCTAAAAAGCTCGCTGTGGGCGTTTGTGGGATAATAGGAGGATTCATCCTATTATCGTTATAAATGCCCTGTATTTCCTTGTCTGTGCTTTCTATCGTGCCAACAACTGCTTCTTGGATCGCTTTTCTAATTTCTTTTTCTGCTACCCCTGTTGCTTTGGATAAAGATTTAATCGTTACATCATTCACTAATCGAAGCTGTTGCATCTTTTCTGCTTGCCACTGAAGTACATCTGCTCGTCCTAATTCTTTGCTTGTCCTAAGACGTTTCGCTATTTGTGTGAATATTTCTTCTTCCAATGCTTGATAAACATGCACCACTGGCTCTGTAAACATATCAAGATTATGCGGTGTAACACTTGGTCTTTTAGGTGGTTCCATTATTCCTCACTTCCAAACATGGTGGTAGACTGAATAATTTCATCCCTATCTGGCACGCTGTCAATTTGTTCTTGTTTAATTTCTTGTAACCACTTTTTCGCTTCATCTTCTGGTATGCCATAATAATCAGCAATGATCATATACTTAGGTTTTAATCCATTGGTTAATTCTACGACTACCTTCTCTAGTTCCGCTGCTTTATCCTCTACAATAGAATCGTCAAAAGCTACAGTGACTTCATAATCTTCTGTAAATGTATCAATTTCGTATAATTCAGCAATTTGCACGATAGAATCTACTAACTCATTCAATCCTGATTCAATGATAGTTTCGTGTGATTTCTTAGACTTAAATGTTTTAGATTGCTCAGATATAACCTCTGTTGCTGTTTTCATAGATTGGCCATCAAAAGTAAATGTTCCGGCTGAAAAACCTGTCTGCATGGCTAATATATTTAAATGTGCATTAATAGCGTTAATATGTTCTTCTTCCCTTAAATCAACGCTAATATCTTGTATTTTTCCATCTTCGGGCATGTTATATTTTAAAGCTTCGTATGTTTCATCGTTTGCATCGAAATAGCGATGTACTTCTTGTGTATTTGGATCGATAACCGTTTTTACCATTTGAGAAGGAATTAATATCCTTTTCTTTCCTAATCTAAACTCACGATGAAAACTATCAAACGCGGTATCCAACGCTTTTAGTGTGTCTAGCGCATTAGCAAATAAACTTATCCCTAATGGAGAAAGTGTGTCCTTGTTATTTGCTATATTAGGCTTGAAATAAACAAAGGAATTTGCCTTTTTACGTTTCGTTATAGGGAAGTCTGCATATTTAGTAATACCTGGGAAGAATTCTTCAAAACGAGAGGTAATATCTACCCCCAATTGACCTTGTGTATCACTAACATGCAAGGTGTGTTTGATAACAAGATAATCGATACCTTTTCTTTCTTCCCATAAATGCCATTCTAAGTGTGTATACCATTTGTTATCTTTCTTAAACTCATCCAAGAATACACCTTCATATATCCCTTGGTTGTTCCATGAAATAGGCAAGAAACAATCGGCTGTTGTAAAGGATAATACTAACTTCCCATCTTTTATATATGGTTTAATTACCATGCCACCCATAGCAAACTTATATTCAATGTAATCTTGGAAGTGCTTATTAAACTTATTTCTCCTGAATGCATCATCTATGAATTTCTTTAACTTGTCATCATCTATGTTAATCTCGCATTTTTCATTGAATACTAAGGATGCCATTTCCTCCGAAATTACTTTCGCCATTCCTAATGTAAGCATTCTTCTAGTTTTCGTACCTTCTCCAATTGTGTGATACTCCATATCGTGAATATTTTGGTAATATCCCTCATATAAAGCTTTCCACATATCAATATAGTTGTACATCTCTTCATTGATATTGATTTCTTTCAATTCTTTTAAATCTTTCATCCCTTTAATTAATCCCATCCTATACATCACCTCCCGAATCTTACTTATCAACCGTCTGAACATGCATTCACCACCTTACAGTACATAATGATGATAAAAATAATTAACGCTATAGCGAAATTCGTCCATAGCGTGGTTAAAATCATCTATTGGTTTTCCGTTATCATCTCGAACATACATTCCAACCTCTTTCACAAAGTCGTAATGATCGTATTTATTCGTCTCAATTAAAAAGAATTGATCGTTAGTAATAGCATTTTGTGATCGCTCTATACCAACCTCAATTCCTCCACCTTGTTTTTTTGCATCAGAAGCGTTATTGTCTGCTCTCGATGTTTGAACGCCTATCTTGTGTAATTCCTCTCTAAGTGACTTACAAGCAGGATCCACAAACACTTCTTGATAGCGCATTTGATATTTATCCACACACCATTGCATAAATTCTTTTATTTCCTTTGCATAGGTACTCATTGCTTTTGTTTGTCCTGTATCTTTACCAGAGTGATAAAAATTGGCCACTCGATTTAATCTAAATTTCGATTGTCCTTTTTCATCTGTGTATCTCGTGACGATATTACAGCTACAACTCGTTGCATCACTTTGACCACCATCAGCCACGAAATACATTTCATATGGTTTCCCTAGCAAAGAAGGAATTTGATGCTTTTCTGGGTTAAACATGCTGTAAATAACACCTTCTGGCATTACTCGCTTGCCATACCAGTCACGATCTAATAGATAAGGATTCTTTTTCAGTATGTCGTATATCTCTTGTTTCCGTTCTTCTGTGATGATCGGATTATCTTGTATCGTCCAGTGTGTCCACCGTGTATTTTGAACGTCGAATACATCACTAATTACAGGATGATTCGGAGCAGGTGGGTTTAAATCTGCTAGGAAATAACGATTCTTAGCTGCAAAGGTACGCCTAAAACATTCTTGAATGAAATCCATATGCAATAGGTTAATCTCACAAAACATAACAGAACCTAGCGACATACCAGTAATAGCACCAACGCTATTTACCTTCGCTCCACCCTTGTAATACACTCGTTTTAATCCTTTTGGGGTATGGACTTCTAAATGATCTCCATGCTCATCATGTTTGATCTTTGAATAGCCATTAAATATATGCATTAATCCAGTACCGTCACCATCGATGAATAGCCGGAATGCTTGCTCTTGGTTATAAGCACTAACTAAGTGGTTTTGATCTTCTGCATTGATAAGGTAATCAGCATATCGGAAATGAGCACCAGTCGTCTTACCCGATCTAGGTGTACCTTCAAATACATCGAAAGTATAATCATAAGGCCTGTAAATACATTCTAGTTGTTTATCACTGAATTTAATTTCCTTTGTCATATTGCTTTCTTCCTTCGATTAATGCTTTCATTAGCGATGTATCGATGTCTGTACCTTTGATCAGCTTTGTTTTCTCTTTCGTTAATTCGATATCAGCCTTAATCTTATCGATGTCCACTTTTTCTTTATTGCGCCATGTATTTGGTTTTCTATTCTTTAACCAAAAAATAGCTGCTGTAACATCTGGTTTCTCGTACCTTGTTACTTGTACGACTTCACCAGTAGCAGCAACTAATTCTTCTTCATAATGAAATCCTAATGCTCTTTTTAACAATGCATTCTCTACTTGAATATCGACTACTTCTTTACCCTTTTTTAAGACGTCCGAAAACTCCGCATACTTTTTCTTCCATTCATAAAAGGTACTAGTAGTAATCCCGATATTTTTTGCTATTTGTTCATCAGTCAAGCCATCTCTAGCCCAACCTTCTAATCGCAATAATCCTTCTTCTGTTAGCCACTCTTTATATTTTCCCTTTGCCATGTCACATCAGCCCCGCCTCCTATTAATCTAACGTCTCACTCCATCATTACAGAGCAGGAACCTCATGTTCCTCATGTGTTGCTCTGTAATCAAGGAATAAGACACCCTATTGGATGCCTTATTAGTGCGTTTATGTTATATAGTGCCTATAATATAGACCGTAAGGTCTATTAAAAGAATATGTTCTTGCTTTATTATGTGCACTATCCCTAATCCCTTCACTAATACTACGCAGGCACGACAACTGCATGACAAGATATTTTTTTTCTTGCTCTTTCGATGTACCTCTGAACACTGCTCCTGCTTAATCCTAGTTCTTCTGCGATTTCAGCAAATGTACGTAAGTATGATTCATGTAATATGAAGCATTGTCTCTCTCTTGGTGATAACGTTAGTAAGACGTCGAAAATGTCTCTCTTTTCTTCTTCTGTTAATTCTCTTTGTGTCGGTTTGATATTTAAAGTAGGAAACATATCCATGTCTTGAATGGAGTCTAATTGATAAGCTGATGATTTATCTATTCCCCTTAGTTTACCTGGCTCTCTTCCGTTTTTTAGCCAATCTATTACAAATGACATTTCGCTTACCATGCTGTTGATTTGTGACTTATCCATTTTATCTGTCTCAGAATCTCCCAAGTTGTCTATCTTATGTCTTAACTCTTTTCGTCCTTCTTCATACTGGATTATCATTTTTTCCGCCCAATCATTCATCCTATGCGCCCCCTATAATAAAATAAGGACACTAACAAGAAGCGCCCTAATGCTCTTGTTAATGTCCTCCGTTTCTCGGTCAGACTAAGTATTTAGTTTGATTTCACGCCTTTTTAGTTAGTGTTAATCCGAAAAATAATATAATGAATTTGCCACTAATTGAAAGTACAAACCCTAGTGAAAAGAAAGCTTTTAAATCATAAGTCAACTTACATTTATCATTTTCGAATATCAATTTGCTATGTGGTAATTTCATATTTCACCTCTTATTCGTATAACTAACCCGATCAGCTGTTATCTTCCCATCTGTCCATGAAATAACATTCTCGCCAAATCCTGTTGCTGGTCTATCTAATACTGTCGGTACTCCTTTTTTAATAATGATCACTTTATCTTTTAAATCATTAACTGGTATCTGTATTTGTTTATCTGCCATGATGTACCTCCTAATCAAAGAAATCTATATCTAATCCTGCTAGAAACTGTAAGCCCATCACACTTATAAAAAGCCATCCAAAATCAATTACGTAATACAAAGGCATTGCTAAAACTAATGCTATTATTACCCTTACCAACTTTTTCACTTCACACCCTCCAATACCTTAATCTCCACCTCAATACGCTCTTCGTCTTTCTCACACTCTATCTTTCTAATATCTGCTTCCGCTACCTGTCTATCATCCTTGTAAACTATTTTGTTCAAAGAATCGGTAATCGATTTAAAATAATTATCGATATCCCCCTGTACACCTCCACAGAGATAAATAGAAAGCGATACAGCGACTTTTTCTTCTGTCGGCTTGTCTTTATAGTCACGTCTAGCAATCAATCCTACATGGCGCTTATATGCCAAATAACGTTGTGCATTTTTCTTAACGTGTGCTCCTCGCCTTGTCATGCGGACCGCCGGCACTGGCCGACCCCAAATAATTAGTTTAATCATACTGTTTCAACCTCTCTAATTGAGCTTCCGAACGCGCTTTAATAGCATCCTCTTTATCTTCGTACAACCCTAAATAGATATTTTTACCATTTATCCTTATTTGCGCTTGCCATTTATTCTTATTCTTATGCCATGTAACCCCGGTAACTCCTGATGTATTACGCTTGCTTTTTCTTTTATTGATAGCTTGCATTTTAGATGTAGCCCATCTGCAATTATTCGGTTCATAATCACCGTTATTATTTATCCTGTCTATAGTATGTTTTTTAGATGGCCGATTGCCCATGTCCTCATAAAAACAAGTAAAACTACTTCTCCACCGTTCGCAAACTTTTATCCCCCTACCACCGTAATTGATATATTGCTTGTGTTTAGGGTTAGTACACCTTTGTATCATACTTTCCCATATTGTGTATTCGGTTGTTCTAGACCTTCCATGAACAAAATTTTGACTAATTAACTCCTCTTTACTTAGGCAACCACAACTTTTTGTCCTCTCTAATCTCAAATCGGTACTTCTAACAAAACTTTCATTACCGCAAATACACTTACATAAATAAATGATACTACCTTCCTTAGTTCTTCCTGACTCTTTTAAAACTGTTAATCTATTGAAAATTTTTCCGATCATGTTTTATCACACCCTCACTGGTCGTCCTGGAACGATTATTTTTATCATCCCATCACCTTATCCACGATCAAGAACCCAT
The DNA here is from genome assembly GCF_003176895.1 of Gracilibacillus dipsosauri. Taxonomy (GTDB): domain Bacteria; phylum Bacillota; class Bacilli; order Bacillales; family Amphibacillaceae; genus Gracilibacillus; species Gracilibacillus dipsosauri. The sequence continues at coordinate 31,798 of NZ_QGTD01000021.1, read as the reverse complement.
TAAACATTAAAGATGCAAGTAATAGCAACACCGTAGTAAAAGCTACCCTATCCTTTGTTTCTATTTCTTCTTGCTGTGATTGAATCATTTCATCTTTAGATTCGATAATCTTTTTATAGCGATTGATTTTGTAGTCTGTCATGGTATTACCTCCTATAAATCCTCTGACTTTACATACACACCATCTACAAGCTGTCCTGTGCGATCTTTTATTTCTTTATACGCTTCTTCAATGCATTCCTCTATATCTAAACCTAATTGCATGGAGAGTATTGTTATTACTACATAAACGTCACCGATAGAGTCGACAACTTTATCTAAGTCTCCTCTTGCCAAACCCGCAGCTAATTCTCCCACTTCCTCCTGCAATTTAAGCATTTGCTTTTCTGGTAGTGCTCGATCTAATTCTCTAATAATCGCCCATTCCTCAATTTTCCCTGTTAACTTATCTATGTTTCTCATATTACTCATCCCTCTCTATTGTTTTGTAATGCTTGAAGTAATCCTTTTTTAACAGATTCAAAATCATAATCATCTATATCTGATAATGCCATTCCGATTGCTTCCTCATACCGTTTGTTTTGTTGTTCTAATCTGTCCGCATGATCACAAAGTTTTAAATATTGAATCCTTTGTCGTTTACCTTCATCCTGTAATTCCAATATCTGATTATGTTGCTTTTTAATCGTTCTCTTACAGCTTTGTTCTAACTCCTGCTTTTCTTCTGCTAATTGTTTCACACGCTCTTGTAAATCCGCTTTATCTTGCAAAACCATGATAATCTCAGATAAATCATTTCTTATATCGTTTGCCTGCTCTTCCAACCGTTCCTGCTCCTTCATCGTGATTCCTCCAATTCCTTATAAGCCAGATCCCTCACATGCTGTTCCCTACTCGTCATGGCTATCGTTTTTAAGGTGCTACGTAATACTTCATTTGCTTTTCTTAGATGCGTATTTTCTGTATTGCTGTCGTATAATACTTTTTCGTACATTGACATGGAGATCACTCCTTTAAAAAGGTTTAAAAGCCTTCCTGTGCGTTTTTATTTCTTTCGGGTATAATCTATCTAACTATGTTTTAAAATCGATTCTAGCGTTATCTATGGCTTAAATATGGATATGTTCTTTGTTGGGTATGCTGTCTAAGATATATTTCCCTACCCTCGGTTGTACGCAATTACGTAATATCTGCCTTTTGTTCGGTAGTTTATATCCTGATAGGTCATAACCTAGAAATTCTTGCAATTGCGGTATCTGTGCGCTTCTTATTCTTGGTCTATCAAACTCTTTTTCTTGCACCTGGAAATTAGACCAAAAAAGATGTCGATCTAACTTAAAATTAGGCCCTATTAATGGCTGATAATATGGCTTGACGTTCTCTACCACGTAATGGCCATCAAAGTTATGTTGCAGGAATAAAATTTCTTGATATAGCTTCATATCTGGATAAACAGGTTGTACCCCTCTGTATCTCACTCCGATATTTTGCCTAAAACTGCTATGGCTTTGACATGGTGGGCTGGCCCAGATAAAATCAAATTCTTTATGATGTTCGATTAAGTATTGATGCGCATCTCCTATTACTACTTCGTCATTCGGGAATAAATCAGCATAGACATTCGCTATGTTTTCATCTATTTCTACTGCGGTTATATCGTGTTCCTCACCCCACAGCTTTCTATTTCCACCAATACCAGCATATAAGTTTAATACTTTCATCCCTTCACCCCTTAAAACCACCTATTCGCATCTGCTGTAACATCCACTTCCATTGCTCTTATAGCTGCTAACTTTCGCTTTAATTCCTCGTATGTCTTTCCTTCTATGTCGGTATAGCCATGCTCTGTTAATTTCTCTATGATGTAATAGTGCTTGTAATCTTGTTGGATGGTTTCGTTCATGAGATTACCTCCTCATCGTCCTCAATGTATATCCCATATAGCCCATTTTCTGTGTCCTCAAATCGCTTTCTAACACTAGGACTGCATAACCACTTTATATCTCTTACCGTTCGTCCTAACTTGTCAGCCACTTCTTTCGGTTTTCCCCAGACAAGAAACTTATCACCACTATAGATTGCAACATCCTTATTTTTGGTGTCTGTTCGTTTTCTCCTCGGCTTTACCGTTGCCGCTTTCTCGTATGACCACTTACTCTTTTTCACTCTGTTATGAAATGCTCGATAGCTTATTCCGTTTGATTCTGCGATTTGTTGCCACTTTTTAAATTCCTCGTCTATCTTATTGACTGGTTTGGTTGCTGCCTTTTCATAATCCCACTTTGCACTTTTCACCCTGTAGTAGAATGCATCTTCATTAATGCCATTCTCTTTTGCTATCTCTAGCCATCTTTTATAATCACTCATTTTCACCGCCCCTATGCCCATACAATACAGCTAAAATGCTTTGGTTTTACTCTCGTCATGTAAACGATGGTTAAGATTTCCCCATCATGATTTCGTGCTTTCTTTTCGACTAGGTAATACTTTTTCATGAGAATCACCCTATCTTTCTAGCAAATGGACGTATTCTTCTCCCTCTCCTAGCATGATCAATCAAGCAAAGTAATATTTCTAATGGTTGGCGCCTTTCTTGCTTCGCTATCCATTCCACGCTCGAACCTTCATTCCATTTAGATAAAATACGCTCAAATGCTTCTTTTTCAAATGCTAATTCTAGATTTTCTAAACAAAATATCCAATCATGTTTTGGTTGCAGGTGCAACGGTTGTCCTGTTGTTCTCACTATGCATACCTCCTAAGATATTCTTGTGTTGCCTTTGCATTAGGCACATGCTTATCTCCTACAGCACTAAATCCTGGATTATCTGCTCGAAACTGCTCCATCTTTCTTGCTGTTACTTCATCGGGTTCATCTGCGTATATCATGACGACGGATTTCATATCTTTAAACATGGTTATACCTCCTTCACCATCAACTGTGGATCCACTCTATCCCAATCCCATAAGACAATATGACCGTTTACCGTTATCGTCTGTGAGTATGGATTAATCGCTTGTATTTCGCCTTCTTTTCCGTCCTTATCCACTAAGATCATGCCTACCTCTAATTGGTCTACTTCTGTTATTGGTATCATCCTTACCCCTCCTAAAAGTCTTTTCTGCGGTAATCAGTACCGTTTGCTTGCTTCTACTCCTAGCTTGAATACTTCATCAATCACAACTGCAATATGTCTTTCGCTCAATGTTCCATTTTTGAATTTTCGAATCATTTCAGCCTTCAATCTGCAGCTTGTTTCGTACTTCGCTTGAACAGGATCTTTTCTAATTAGCATTTTCATAAGCAACCTCCTGGTATCTGTGATCAAGATTTAAAAACTTGCCATGCTCTTTATCGAAAAATAATTCAACTGTTCCAACTGCGCCTTGCCTTTGCTTTGATATGATAATCTCAATAATGTTTTGTTTTTCGCTTTCCTTGTCGTAATAATCATCCCTGTAAAGAAACCCGATTAAGTCTGCATCCTGTTCGATATTTCCCGATTCTCTTAAATCACTCATCATTGGTCGTTTATCTTGTCTGCTTTCCACACCTCTTGATAATTGCGATAGTAGGATGATAGGTATGTTTAATTCTTTTGCTAGTAGCTTTAAGTCCCTTGTGATTGCTCCGACCTCTAAGTCTCTGCGTTCATATCGACCACTTGTTGTGATTAATTGCAGATAATCAATGATGACCAGGTGCTTTTCGTTCGGATTATCTAGTACATTTTTTCGTATAGATGCCTTTATTTGATTAAGTGAATTCATATTCTCGTAAATATTCAATCCCCAATTAGAGATGATTCCTATTGCGTTCATAGCGCTGTTGTAATCATCGGTTGAAAACATCATGGATTTCCATAGCTGCATGTTTATATTTCCTTCTGCTGACATCATTCTTTTTAATAGTGCAGCTGCACCCATTTCTAAACTGTAAATGTGTGAACAGTTTGCTATGTTTTCTTTACAATGTCCTGCACCCATATTTAAAGCAAATGCGGTTTTCCCTACTGATGGCCTTGCAGCTATGATGATTAAATCACCTGGAGTAGCACCGCCTGTCATCGTGTCGTAATCGACAAATCCTGTTTTATAACCTTTGTTCTTACTTAATTCTGGATTGGTTATTTCTTCTGCTATATCCATCAGATGATCGGTTGTTGTTTTTTCTTCTGTCTGTATACCTTCATCTTTCACTTTGTCTATACCGTTTGATAGGTTGTTTAGTGATTCCTCACTTGGATTGTTCAAAAATTCAGATGCTAGTTTCTGACCTTCTCTGATGCGATATTGCTCGTATACAATGGATTCGTATTCTTTGATAGGTTCTGTACTAGGTATAGAAGATGCTAATTCAGTTAAGTAACTTATGCCGATCTTGTTTATATCATCTTTTAATACGTCTACTACAGACACCATGTTTATTTCTTTTCCTTCACTTTCAACCTTCCTCATAGCTTCATAAATCCGTTTGTTCTTGGCATTTAAGAAATGTTTAGGCTCAAGTGTTAAGCTACCGATTAAACTTCCTTCGACTAATAGTGATCCGATAATCGATTGTTCAGCTAGTTCATTGCGCATTGCTTTTCTCCTTGATCAATTCTTTCATTTTCTCTCTAAACTCTAACTTCGTTGATTCTGGTACTTTGGCAGCTTCACGTTTCCATTTTTCTACTTGTTGTAAAGTTGGATTATCTTTTGATGAATCAAACTCTTTAACGATGTATTTTCGCAAACTCCCAACAGTCGGTGGATACTGTTCGTTTTTGACATAAGTATCTATCATTCTTTTAAACTCGTTGTCTGTTAAGTCCGAAAACTGGTTATACCAAACTCGCATGTTTTTAGCGTCAAATTCAATATTCCAGTTAGGAAATAGCACTAAGAGTTCTTCCATTTTTACTGCAAATAAGTTTTTGTTTAGCATTAGAAGTTCCTAGCCACCTTTCTGTTACCATTCTGATTATTGCCTTTAGCTTTCAAATAATTTTCAAAAGGGTTGTTTTCAGTTAAAAATTTATCTACATTTTCTGGCTTAAGAAATTCTAGCAATCCCCATTTATAAGACCAGAAGTATTCATCACCAGTAAGGATGGTTTTGTAATTAGTGATAGCTTCTTTTAAGTCGTTTTCAGAATAACCATGTTTATTAATCATGTTCTTTATTCTTGATTTGATCTTGTCGTTAGGTTTTCTATGAACTACGATTTTTTGAGAATTCCAAAATTCAAAAATGGTATATATAGAATTTAATAATGTATTATTAATAGATGTATTATTCTCTTCCAAGTTTTCCGAATACCCCTCTTCGATATTCCGAATACCCCCATTCGATTTTTCGAATACCTTAATTACTCTTTTTTGGATATTCTTTTTTCCTTCTTGGCGGATGTAATCAATAGATATGAGTTTCTTCTTTTCTAATGATTTAATGACTTCTGAGCACCTATTTTTCGATAATCCAAAGAATTCAGCGAAATAATTATTACTAGCAAAGCACCCATCTTCATTATCCAGACTTTCAATTTCGACCAGGAATACTTTCTCTTGTAGTGTTAACTCTTTAGAAAGCCAAATCTCTTTAGGTATCCATACGCCTTTGAATGATCGCTCCAATAATTACACCGCCTTATCTTGCTTTTTGTAGACAAACAAATCTTTAATATCGCAATCAAAGAATTCACATAGCTTTACAACCGTTTTGAAGTCAATTCTAGTTGTCTTTTCGTTAGCCATACCATATAAGCTCTTAAGTGAAATTCCCGTCTTTTCTGACACTTCTTTTACCGTTCTTATGTTGTTATCCAACATCAATTGAAGTAAATTGATCTTGATGTTTGACATGTTCATTCTCCTTTCCTCTGAACACTATAGTATATATTTTAATACATTAAATGCATTCTGTAAATACTTAAGTATCTTTTTGTTGCGAAAAACGAAACTAGTGGTGACTTTTGACACCATTATGGTTATAATTGTTATCGAGGTGATACAAAATGGTAGTACGTAATAACTTAAGAATAATCATGGCAGCTAAGAAAAAGAATATACAAGACGTATCTGATGCTACTGGTTTAACAAGAAGAACAGTAAGCAAGCTGTACCATGAGATTTCTACCCAAATTCGATTTGATGTGCTAGAAAAACTTTGCATTTATTTAGAGTGTGACATTAGCGATCTCCTATATATAGAAGAAGAAGACTCTTAACCCTTCTTCCTCAACACCACGATGCGCCCCTTATCCTCCACCGTCACAAACTCCCACTCTGGATAATTCTTTTCTACATAAGCCCTCACATAAGATATAAATAGCTTCCTATCCCCTTTACACCAGTTAGGATGGCGGTAGATATAGGGGATAGGTTGTTTTAATGTTTTCATTGGTCTAGGCGGTTTTCGACTGGTGTGTCTAGCGTTATATCATCCGCATGAAAAATTAATGGATCCTTTTGTACGATTAATCTTATTAATATTCCCTCTTCGCCAGCTTCTACCACTTCTGGAGTCAATGTTTCTGTATCAACAAATCCATAATCGTCATCACAAGTTTTGATGAAATCACCATGTTTATACTCATCCACCTCACGATCAATACCTGCCCAGAATCGTCGCTTTTTCTCTTGTGCTATTTCTTGTGCTGTAGACTTTTCAATCAATGCCAAATGTGTCTTCGCACGATGGTTGTCAATCCATTTGTCAATAAATACTTCTTCCTTTTCTTTATCTATTGAAATGATTTTTCCTGTTACCTTCCCGTATCTGGCGTGGTTAAATGATACCCAATCCCCAGCTTTCCATTCTTCCTCTACCTCATAGCCATCTGAATAAATAATTTTAGCCATATCTTCAATTGACAAATTATTCAAAACACTAAAATCACCTATCCACGAATTATCATGTCTTGTCTTTACTTTTATGTGCCTTAGCATTAGACTCTCTTCAGAAGTAGTTTCTATTTCAGAAGAGATAGCGTTATATATTTTTCTTGAAATTTTCACTTTCTCACTCATTCGATTCACTCCTATATACTTGGTAAAGATCTCCGTAATTCTCCATTGTCACTTTCACTTTATATTCGTACTCACCAACAACTTTTCCAATATTGAAAGCACACCATGCTATTTGTTCTATTTCTGGATTTTTCCAGCCTCTTTCTCGCATCGTTTTTACAAACCTTTGAAACTCTTTATCTTTTTCCATTCTCCTTCACTCCTCATAAAAAATATCCTAGCCATCTAAATATTCCGTATATCCCACATACAACGAATAATGTCATGCCGAAGCCGAAGTATAGATCGTTATATTTGGATAGGGTTTTCTTGTGTTTGGTTATGAATGTTTGGATGGTTTTTATTATGTGTTTCATAGATAGATCAACTCTCCCACTTCAATTGTTCCTTCTAATTTCTTGGATTGCCTGCAATATTCACACTTCCCACATTTAACTGGTTCAGCTTCACCATTTTTCACTCTGATAATGCGATCCAATTCATTTTCGATGAAATCATATTCAAATTCGTATCTTGATTCGTCAAAATGGATCACTGCTTTATTTGGTGGAGATTCTTTTGTTACAGCTACAATGTAAGGTGTGTATAACTGGCCAGTGGATAACTCTATAATCTTGCGATAGACAGCCATCTGCATTAAATAGCCCCAGTGCTCGACAAATGATACGTATTCGCTGTATTTCTCGCTGTAATAGCGTGAATTTAGATCCCTGCATGTCTTTAAATCACTGAAATATTGTCGATCATGATTGATGCTATCTATCTTGATTTTCCAATCAATCCCGAGCCAATTTGCTGTGTAGATTTTCTCCTTTTCGCCTTCCATAGCAAACATAGAAAACTTGTCATTCTTCAAGGTGTCTATCATGTCATCGGCTTGTGCAAATTCGGCGTACTTTTGTCCATCTCTTTTAAAAATGATGTGATTGTTTTCGTCTATGAATTGACTGAATTTTGCCATATCCTCGAAAGCTGCATGAACGTAATTTCCAACAATCATTGCCTTATTAGGTGGTCGTTCGTAAATGCCTTTTAATTCTGCTAAGGTTCTAGCTTCACATTCCAACCAGTTTTTCAGTTGGGAAACTGACATATATTGCATGTCAGCCTCCTTTGTGTAATAGTTTTCAGACGTTAAGACTAGCTTGTTCGCCATCTACCTTCACATCCTCTTTATTCGCTTTCTGTGGTGCTTTTTTATCTTCGCCAGACTTATTGCCTTCCTCTTGTTGAAAAGCGCTAGAAAGGTCTGATTTAGGTTTATTTTGCACTTCATCTTTAGGGAAGAAATCTTCTACTTTTCCGATCCCATCTTTTAGTGAGTTGTAAATGGTTCCTAGATCATATAAATCTCGACCAGTGAAAGCTGAAACACTATATCCGAATCGTTCTTCGATTTGCTCTTGTGTGATTTTGTATTTCTCTTTAAACAGTTGGAGAGACTTATTAATTCGATCCTTTAATGGTTCGCCATTACCGCCTTCCATTGTCCTTTTGCATTCATCTACTGCCTTTTCGACAATGTCACCAGGTATAACCCCTAAGATGCAGGCTCTTACTCGTCTAGCCCCGTTATTGGCTACTAGTTCGTAAATATCTCTAGGATCATCTAATTTTTGGATTTTCCCTTTTGCTTTTCTGCTATGTTTTACAGTGAATACTTTTTCTTGTCTTACATTCGTTTCTAAATCCCATGCGTAAGCCAATGCGGTAGATTCACCAGGCTTTTGTTCTAACTCTTTAATTCCAAATGATAGGTTACCCCAGTTTTGCGCTAGGACTTCCGCCATACGAATAGATGGGCCTTCTACCATTTGCTTACCTCTTGGATAACGATATACCGCAACTTGTGCCAATGATTGCCTTTTGCAGTTATCTAAGATGCGCTGCTCTGCTTGGAATACGTTTCTAGGAAACTGCTTTGCCATGAATATTTGACCCTTGACTTCTTCCATTTCTCTACTAGATGATGATTGTGCGATTACTCCGCCATTTTGTTCATTTTCAAATTGATTTGCTAGATTATTCATTCTATTTCCTCCTTGTAATTGAAGGGAACTTCCTATATAATGAAATTAGTATCTCAAGAAGTTCCCTGAGCCTTGTCACGGGCTCTTTTTTATTGTGCTTGCTTACGTACTGCACCAAGAAACCGTAATATATTTACTTGACCAGAACTTAAAGCATCCTCACTGAATACATAATCCTCATATTCAAGAACCGTATCTCCTTTTTTAATAGGACCACCATCGTATGAATCTCTAGCAACCGTTGGATTTGGTTTTTGTGTAGGAAATCCATATCGTTGTATCTTTTCTGTTGTTGGATGATCCATTTACATAACCTCCTTCTCATAAAATGCTGTGATAACAATTTCTCCTGTGTCGATACAAACCCAGTTACAATCATCTGTTTCTTTTTCGTGAACTTCTCCTTTATCCCCTAATGAATCTTCAAATGGAGAAAGTTTGTTCAGTGCTTCTTCTTTCGTTTGGCAATCATGGAAATAAATATCCAGTTTGCCCCCACGTTGCACAATCTCATCAATACTTTTCATGCTCTCCCCTCCCTTCATAAGATTTAATGTTGTACCATATCGCAAAGCTAACTATCAGCAATACAGTAAAGAGATAGATCAATGCATCACCCCTTTCTGATGCTAGCAACATCACAGCAGACACGAACGTATATGTTGAACCAACCGAGTCAAGGCAGCTCGTCGTATGACCAATACGTTCATATAAGGGAGTGTAAGGATGAAATCGTTCGTGTCTGCTGTGACACAGCTAGATAGCCGTGTCTGATTATTTAATCTTCTGATACTCTTAGTCGATTGCTAGATAACCTTCTTCCGCCAAAGCAGAGGTTGCCACCATCACATATAAGAAGTAATTCTTCTGTTGAAAGTCCAGGTCCATTTCTAATGATGTTATATTCAGCATGTGCATAACCTGGCTTTCTGCCTATTACTACATCGAAATTATCCGTATTAACTTCAGGATCAGGATTAAAATAGATGTCATTTTGATAAATGCTATATTTCTCGGTTAATTCTGAGTAAATTTCTCTATTAATCTTTCCTTTCTCTCTTTCGTTTTCCGTGAACGCATAACCGTTATAAATCTTCTTTTCCATTACAATCATCCTATCTATTAAAATTTTTAATATTGTGCTATACTAGAGTTATATTTACATCTTGTAATGGCGCCTGCTGCAACAGGTGCTTTTTTATATGCCTTTTAATGACCAATAAATACATGCAGTTACACCTACTATGAACAAGACAAAGAATATAGAGTTAACGAGTAATTCCTTCATTTAAAACCCTCCACGCTTCTTCTTTCTTCAACTCTCTATCTAAATGAATCGCTTTATCTGCCCAGAGTTTATATTCAGCTTCACGAGCAACGACTGTTAAGGATCGTAAAGCGTTCATAGCGTAAAATTCAGCTTCTACTTTTTCGCCTGCATCTGCTTTCTTTTTAGCTATTAAAGCGTTGTAGTACATACACTCAATTTCACTTTCTACTAAGTCCAAATGTGGTCTTACAAAATGATCCTCTAAGTTCATTTACTTTCCCTCCCAATTATTGATAATCGATTGTTCAATTAACTCTGTTCCTTTTTCGTTAGTCTCATAGACTGTAATATTCTCCATGTGCTTACAAGCAAAAGTATCAACTGCATTCATTAATTCACTACGTAAGTCTTTGTTTTCGTTTTCTATTTGCAAAATGAATGTTTGCTTCACTCTTAACCCTCCTATTCAACCTCTGCATAAACTTCATCATCCAACTGCCTTAGTGCTTCATCGATACAATCTACATAGCCTGTGACTGCTTCCCAATCAATGTCTTTTACTTTTAATAGTGGTAACATGCTTATGGCTAATCCGTTGATTTCCCTTACTTTGCTTGCGATGTAAAATCTGTTAGCTTTCATGGTGTTAACCTCCTAAATAGTTGAGTAGTAACTATTGACTTTATCCTTCATAACGACATGATTTGGCTCAAAATCTCCATCCAGTACAATGTGATCTGGATTAACTTCTTTAATAGTGACGATTGATCTATCCCGATTCTTCTTTAACTTTTGACCTACTTTAAATTCCATCTAATCCCTCCTATTTGTATCCTTTACCAAAACATTTTGAGCATGGTATTTTTTCTGATCCATTTCCATTCCAAAACTCTATGAACCGCCAACCTCGACCGTTGCATTGTTTGCATTTCTTCACCTAATCACTCCTAAACAAATAATCTAAATAATGGTGATAAAAAACCCACTAGACCAGGTACGCTTGTAACCATATCTGCGACTTGCTGTGTTCCTGTGATAAAAGCGATAAGCATATCTTGGTTATCTGTTTTAAGTGCCCATTTTTTCGCATCTCTTAGCGTTAAAGCGATCTTGTCATTCTCTATTCTTGATATGGTTGACTTACTGCTAAATCCCATTAAGTCAGCCATTTGTTGCTGTGTGTATCCTGCCAGTAATCTCATACGTCTCACTAAGTTCCCTTCTGTAAGTTCCATGTCTACCCTCCTTCCGTTGCTCAATTCGCAATATCGTTGCTTGCTATGCAATCTATCTATTTCTCTATTGATTTAATTGGTATACTAGTTTTGCGCCCTAGGGAATCACCGTTCCCTTTTTAAACCTTATGAAGTGGCTGTAAATCGAAGGTTGACCATTTTACTGTGTTCTATATCTTCATTCAGCCACTTAAAAAATTCACTAGTAATTACTCTTGGATTACCTAGTTTTCTTGTAACTGGGAATCCTCTTGTGTTAAATAGTTGATTCGCTTTTGTGTGACTAACATCTGCTAGTTCCATAAACTGTTGTCTGGTTAACAATGGTGGTAGTTGATTAATCAGTTGCATTTGTTCAATGATAGTTGGTAGCAGCTGCACTTTTAGTTCAGACATCATCATGGCTACTTCTTCTTGTGAGTAAGTGGTGGTTGGCATTTACATCACATCCTGTATGGTTTGTTGATGGTTCAAGTTATCAATATCAATTTTCATAGTTGTTGTTGGTTGCCACATCCCGATAAAGCGCAATCCATCTTCATATCTTTTCTTAGGTAATTCACCATAACGAGGTATTTCAAAGTGATTCTTAAAGTCTCTCCAAAACTGCGAGAATACCTTGAATGCCATTTGTTTATATGCAGGTGACCCTTTTCCTCCTAAAGATTCAACAACAACACGATTAGCTTTTCTTTTGATTGCGTATTCTTGTGCTCCATCAATTCGCATTGTTTCTTTGAGGTAAAGAACATCTGATTCGATAGTTTCTATTTTTTCTTCATGTTTCAAAGCTGTTTCAAGCAAAAGTTTTGTATTGTTGGTTGGTTTGGTTAGTTCTTTTTCCATCTCTTCAAAGCGACTTACATATTCTGCTGTAAAAAGAACACCCTTTTCACCAGTTGTTTTATTAGCTACCATGTCGCAACCTTTTTTAGTTAAGAAAAATCTTGGTCTTGGTTTTCCTTGTGAATCTAAATAATGACCTTCAATAAAGAAATCAGTCAGTCCAATTTTGGACTTACCTAGAACATCTATATAGCTTCTGATATTTCTTAAAAGATGTTTGTGATCTTTCCCAATCATTTCAGCTACATCGCGACTATCTGTTACAAGTTGACCGTTCATTGATACGACTTTTAATTGATTCATTACATAGCCTCCTGTTTTTCGTTTTGTTCACTTGTAGTTAACTTATTATCCAAAAAAAGATCGTCTGGCTTTGTGTCAAAAACTCTAGCTATTTTTACAGCTAATTCGTAATTCTTTAATTGGCGCTTTCCGTTTTCAATCATCCAATAGTATTCTTTGGTGATTCCAACTTTGTTAGCAACCTCTTGATAAGTAAAATTTCGTTTAGTTCGTTCCATTCTCAATTTATCAAGCGCCATATCGCTCCCTCCTTTCAGTTAACTTGTTGTTAACTATATTATATTAACTTGTAGTTAACTTGTCAACAGTTTTAAAGAAAAAATTTAAAAAAGTTTCTATTTAGTTAACAATGTTTAATTTAACCGTCAGTTAACTTATAATGAAGGATGTGAAAATTAATGCTTTTAATGAAGGAGAAATCAATTATGGATGGTGATAGATTAAAACGACTAAGAAAAGAGAGGAAACTAACCCAAACGGAATTAGGCAACATAATAAATGTAACAAAGGTTTCTATTTCTGGTTACGAAAATGGTGATAGAACGCCGGATACAGATAATCTAAGAAGGTTAGCCGATTTCTTCGGTGTTACAACCGATTATTTATTAGGACGAAGTGATGATCCTAATTTAACGGAAAAAGAAGATAACAATAAAATAATGGTAAATGAAAATGAATTAATGAATTTGATAAAAGATAGCCAATTGAAATATAAAGGAAGAACTTTATCAAAAGAAGAAAAAGAACAAGTTGAACAAATGCTAAGTATTTTATTAAACAAAAAAAGCACTGATTAAGTGCCTTTTTCTAAAATTTCTTTCAGGGGATACGTATCAACGTCATTTGTTTCAAGTTGCTCAATAATTTCAGATAATTCAATAATTCCAGTTTCCTTAGTAAGTACAAATTCCACTTGAATAACAACCCCTTTGTTTATGGTAGAACACTTAATATGTAGTTTCTCGATGAATAAACGGGAACAAGCGTTCTTAATTAACATAATTTAAGTATAACAAATTTCATATGTAAACGGTATATGTAAATGACATGAAAATGAAATAATTGCGAGGTTCTTTCAAATTTCGACAAAATCAGTCAACAGGATAACCATTTTTATGTATTTTTACCGATTTTATAGTAATCCTCTTTTTGCATTTAAACCTTGCATAAAATAATATATATTCGCATTTTATGCGATAATCTACCACTTGAACATATGTGCAGTTCGTTCTTATTCTTTTAAAATGATATTCTGCTATTCGGGCAAGTCTACAAACGTGTATCATAAATACATTTTATAATGTTACGATTTGTAATAATAGATGAAAGTTTTACCAATATTGCATAGGGAGTGAGTAGTATGGCTAAACATAGTTGTGTTATTTGCGAAAAAAGTCTAGGCCTATCAAAATTTAAAATAGCAGATAATAATTACCTCTGTAATAATTGTTTTAGAGATACGAATTTGACTCTTGATGACTTTAAATCAAAACCACTAAGAAATATGACAGCACTCGAAATAAAAGATATATTGGAAGAAAATAAGAAAAACGAAAAATTACTTCAAGAATTCTCTCCTACTAAAAAGATAAGTAACTTTATATTTTTTGATGACAACAAGGGGAAATGGATTATACCTAGTGGATTCGGGAAAATAAAAAATCAAAAGGTATATGATTTTGATGATATTCTGAAATTTGAACTACTAGAAGATGGGGAGACTGTCACCAAGGGCGGTTTAGGCATGGCGCTAGTTGGAGGGGCGTTGTTTGGAGGAACAGGGGCTATAGTTGGTGGAGTCACAAGTAAAAAGTCAAACAAAGGAATATGCACAAATTTAAGATTGAAAATAACAACCAAAAACATAAACAAACCAGTTGTGTACATTGACTTCATTAAATCGAAAACTAAGAAGAAGAGCCTTATATATAAAAGCGTATATAATGCTGCACAAGAATGCCTCTCTGTGCTTCAAGTGATATGTGATCGAAATAAAGAAGATGCAAGAGATGATACAAGCGAGATATTGAAATACAAAAAATTACTTGATGAGGGAATACTAACGCAAGAGGAATTTGATAAAAAGAAAAAGGAGTTATTGAATTTATGATTTAGCGTGCCTAGTGTGCGCTTTTTTAATAGGAGGGATTGTAGTGAATTTTAGGAAGAAAAAAACAAAGTCGGGCGAACGATGGGAAGCAATAGAAGATATAGGGGTTAATCCTGTTACTGGTAAGCGAAAGCAAGTCACAAGGTTAGGGAAAACACGTAAAGAAGCTAAGGAGAGATTAGAGAAGTATTTACGTTCCATCGAGGAATATGGAGTAGATGAAAAACAGGCACTTAGAATAACCTTTGAGGAAGTAGCTGCAGAGTGGTTAAAAGTGTATGAATCTACCGGGAGAAAAAAGAGCAGCGTCTACATACGGACGAAAGAAATAAGATTACTCAATAAACATATGGCTAAGAAACCGATAGGATCCATTACCCATATGTTTTATCAGAACGTGATTAATGAGTTATCAAAAGGATTAGTAAGAACCACTGTACAGGGTGTGAATAATTGTGCTGGGATGATCTTCAAATTTGCTAAGCGAAATAAATTGATTAAAGATCTACCAAATGAGGATGTCGTGATACCTAAGAAAAGAATGTCAGTAGAAGAAATAAAAAAGGATAACATTGCCGAAAAGTATTTAGAGCATCATGAGTTGGATGATTTTTTCGACAAATTAAATTATTATGGATTAGAATTAGACAGGGAACGTTTTTACTTACTCGCTTTTACTGGTATGCGTTCTGGTGAATTATGCGCCTTACAAAAACAGGATTTGGATTTCAAGAATAACACAATAGATATAAACAAAACGATCTATAATGAAGCAAACAATATGCGTGAGTATGAATTAACCCCACCCAAGACAGTTGGTTCTATTCGTGTGATTGATGTAGAAAAACCAATTATGGATATGCTTAAAAGATTGGTTAGGAAGAATGATGAGCATAAGATGGAATATCGTACTTTAATGGATGATTACCATGATAAGGATTTTGTATTCCAACGTAAGAATGGCTATCCTTATTCCCCTGCCTACTTATTAAAAAGAATGAATCGAATTGTAGATAGGACAGAAATCGAGAAGAAAGCCACTCCACATATATTTAGACATACACATATTAGTATGATGGCAGAAGCAGGAATCGATCTTCCTACGATCATGAAACGAGTTGGTCATGAGGATGTCGATACTACGATGAAAATTTATACACATGTTACCGAAAAAATGAAAAAGGATGCTGCTGTAAAGATTCAAAATCAATACGGCCACATCCTCGAAAAAATAAACTTTTAAATATTTTATGAGAATATTGTGAGAATATTCTCTTTTTTATGTGATTTTCAAGACTAAAACCTTGTTATATCAATGTTTATGAGATATTGGTTACATCATGCCGCCCATTCCAGGCATTCCGCCGCCCATTCCACTCATATCAGGCGCTGCGCCACCTTCTTCTGGAATGTCCGCTACTACCGCTTCAGTAGTAAGGAACATAGCCGCTACAGATGCTGCGTTTTGAAGTGCAGAACGTGTAACTTTTGTTGGGTCAACGATACCTGCATCGATCATGTTTACCCATTCTCCAGATGCTGCATTGAAACCAATGCCTACATCTTCGCCTTTTAGGCGTTCTACGATGATAGATCCTTCTAATCCAGCATTTGCTGCGATTTGGCGTACTGGTTCTTCTAGTGCGCGAAGTACGATATTAACACCAGTAGCTTCATCACCATCTAGGCTGATTTCAGCCACTTGTTTATAAACGTTAAGTAGTGCAGTACCACCACCAGAAACGATACCTTCTTCTACCGCTGCGCGAGTAGAGTTCAATGCATCCTCAATGCGTAGCTTGCGTTCTTTTAATTCTGTTTCTGTTGCAGCACCAACTTTTACTACTGCTACACCACCAGAAAGTTTTGCAAGACGCTCTTGTAATTTTTCTTTATCAAATTCAGAAGTAGTTTCTTCTACTTGTGCACGGATTTGAGCAACACGAGAAGCAATTTGCTCGGAATCTCCAGAGCCTTCTACAATAGTAGTGTTTTCTTTCGTTACTACAACTTTAGAAGCACGACCTAATTGGTCAATCGTTGTATTTTTAAGATCAAGTCCAAGATCTTCTGTAATAACCTCAGAACCTGTTAATACAGCGATATCTTCAAGCATTGCTTTACGACGATCACCGAATCCAGGAGCTTTCACTGCTACTACATTAAACGTACCACGTAGTTTGTTTAATACAAGTGTTGCAAGTGCTTCCCCTTCAACATCTTCAGCAATCATTAATAATGGTTTACCTTGCTGAACTACTTGCTCAAGCACTGGTAATACTTCTTGAATATTGTTGATTTTTTTATCTGTAATTAAGATATAAGGATCATCAAGCACTGCTTCCATTTTATCTTGGTCTGTTACCATGTATGGAGAAGAGTATCCACGGTCAAATTGCATACCTTCTACTACTTCTAACTCTGTATTGAAGCCTTTTGATTCTTCGATAGTAATAACACCATCATTACCTACGCGCTCCATAGCTTCAGCGATTAATTGACCAACTTCATTATCACCAGAAGAGATAGACGCTACTTGAGCGATCGATTCTTTGCTTTCGATTGGTTTAGATACTTTACGTAATTCCTCTGTAGCTACCTCTACTGCTTTTTCAATACCACGGCGCACCCCTACTGGATTCGCACCAGAAGCTACGTTTTTCAAGCCTTCCTGGATCATTGCTTGAGCGAGTACTGTAGCAGTTGTTGTACCATCACCTGCAACATCATTTGTTTGAGATGCTACCTCTGATACTAATTGAGCACCCATGTTTTCGAATTTATCTTCTAATTCGATTTCTTTAGCAATAGTTACCCCATCGTTTGTAATAAGTGGAGAACCATACTTCTTATCTAATACAACGTTACGACCTTTTGGTCCTAATGTTACTTTAACTGCATTCGCAAGTGTATCTACCCCACGTAGCATTGCGCGACGTGCATCTTCACTAAATTTAATTTCTTTAGCCATGAAAAATACCTCCCTGAATATTTAAATGATATGATATTTATCCAAACGTACTTCGCTACATACTTAGCCGATAATCGCTAAAATATCACTTTCACGAAGAATTAAGTATTCTTTACCTTCATACTTCACTTCTGTACCGGCAAATTTTGAGAAAATAATGTTGTTTCCTTCTTCAACTTCAAGCGCCACTTTCTCACCATTTTCCGTTACACGACCAGAACCAACAGCTACTACCTTACCTTCTTGTGGTTTTTCTTTCGCAGAATCTGGAAGAACAATCCCACTCGCTGTTTTTTCTTCTTGCTCTACAAGCTCAATAATGACACGATCACCTAATGGTTTTAGCATCGTTTAAAAACCTCCTTGAAATCGACTTTATTTAGATTTTTATCATTTTAGCACTCGATCACCCTGAGTGCTAACACAATTATTATAATAATGAAATCTATTTTTTTTTGCAAGTACAAAGTATAATTTTTTTAAAAAATTTTTTAATATCTCTTGTTAATGGGAATGCTATCGATCTCTTTGCAATTTTACGGCATTTCCAAACAGCCGTACTAGTATGAGTTTTTATTATTGTAGGAACCCTAATAAAGTGTGGTTTCAATAAAAGGGGTTTTGAGCTTCGTGAAGTAAGCAGAGGGACACCATCTATTATTTTAAGAACAACACATTTATTTAAAAATAACTTTAGACGAACTATTTCAATTTTATTCTAAAATTATGTTAAAATACGTATCATGTAAGAAAAAAATAAAAAGGAGTCGTTTGAATTTGCCTGCCAAGTATATTTATATAATTCTTACCTATGTTGCGGTACAATTGTCAGCTTTTCTTGTTATACCATTTCGGTTGTACACAAACGTAGATCCATTAACATTAATGGTTGGATGGAATATCGGTAGCTTCGTTCTTGCTTTGATTATCTCTTGCTATTTACTACGAGATGAAATCAATTCTTTCTTTCAATCACGGGATAAAAGAATTGGACAAATTGTATTATGGACAATACTCGGTTTCTTCTTAGTATTAATTGCTCAGGTAGCATCCACCGTCATTGAACGTTTTGTATTTGGTGCACCAGTTGGTTCTGAAAATACGATGCAATTGATGCAAGTAGCGAGACAAGCACCAATATTTATTATTCTTATTTCTATTTTAGGTCCAATCCTGGAGGAGCTCGTATTCCGTAAAGCGATTTTTGGTTCCCTATATAAAAAAATGAACTTCTTCTTTGCCGGAATTATTTCAGGGGTTTTATTTGCTGTCTTGCATAACGATTTCAGTCATCTCTTAACCTATATAGCAGTTGCATTTGTGCTTGCCTTTATCTATGTCGAAACCAAAAGAATTCTCGTACCTATTCTTGCACATATGGCGATGAACACATTTGCAGTCATTGGGCAATTATCACTTGATCCAGAAGAAATGGAACAAATGCTAGAACAGGTACAGTTCATCTTAGTTGGGGGCTTTTAAAAACATGAGATTTTCACCATTGGGCTCTGCCATCATCTATTTCATTTTGGGCTCATTATTTATCTATATTGGCATAAAATCTGCCGATGATACGGTATTTAATTTCATTACACTTGCATTAGCGTTTTTTGCTACCATTGATTTCGTTGTTGCAATACGACTAGTAAGCTTACATTTTAAAATTAAAAAGGCGAAGAAAAAATAAGAAGTGCCTCTCATCAGCACTTCTTATTTTTCCTCTATTTCTAATGGATAATGCTTCATAAAATAAACGAGTGACTGCAGCTCTACTGATAGGTCAATATGGTGGACGCGAACATTATCTGGAACGGTAATCCTTGCAGGGGTAAAGTTTAAGATACCTTTTATTCCTGCTTTCACCAGTCGATCTGCCATAGACTGCGCTTCAGAAACTGGTACGGTAAGAATAGCTACCTGAATATCTCCTATTTTTTCTTCTAATTCATCTATATGATGAACATTGACATTTCGAATCTCTGTTCCTACCTTGATTGGATCCGCATCAAATGCCACTTCTATCTTCGTATTATTGTTTTTGGTAAAATTATAATTTAAAAAAGCGGTTCCTAAATTCCCGACACCAATCAGGACAACAGGCGTATTCTCATCCTGGTCTAAGGTTTTACGGAAAAAGCCGAGTAAGTAATCGACATTGTAGCCATATCCTTTTTTTCCTAATGCACCAAAATACGAAAAATCTCTGCGAATGGTAGCAGAGTCGACCTTCATTGCAAGACTAAGTTCCTTTGATGAGACACGGTCTTTACCTTGGATATGTAAATTATTCAAAAAACGATAATATAAAGGTAATCGCTTCGCTGTAGCTTGTGGAATTTTATGTTGATTAGGCATCCTCTATTCCCCTTATTTCTTCATTAAATATTATTCTCTCTTTATTCTAACAGAAAAAAAGAAAAAAGTCGTGAAATTGTTCACTTGTCTATCTACTTCCCTTACTTGCAGTTCGTTCGCCTTTTAGATACACTTACATCATTGAGGTGAACGATGATGATTTATTTACAGGTGAACAATTTAACCAAACGATTTGGTGCTGAGCTGATCTTATCTAATATAAAACTAGAAATTAAACAAAATGACCGGATTGCCATTGTTGGTCGAAATGGTGCGGGAAAATCTACCTTATTAAATATAATTGCAGGTAACCTTAGCTATGATGAAGGAGAGATCCATAAACCAAAGGATGTTACCTTAGGATATCTTGCCCAACATACGGGACTTGATTCTACAGAAACGATCTGGGATGAAATGTTAAAGATCTTTTCCCATTTGTTAAAGGAAGAAAAGGAACTGAGAAGCATGGAACAGCAAATGGGAGATTCTGATCTATTAGCAGATACAGAAAAATATCAACAACTACTAGTAAGCTATGACCGCAAACAAGAAGCATTTAAGCAAGCTGGTGGCTATGAATATGAGCCTGAAATCAAAGCCGTTCTAAACGGTCTAGATTTTCCTGAATCCATGTGGGACACATCGATTGCCACATTAAGTGGTGGTCAGAAGACGAGACTCGCCCTTGGAAAGCTTCTTCTAACAAAACCTAATGTACTAATACTAGATGAGCCAACCAATCATCTAGATATTCAAACCTTAACATGGCTTGAAGGTTATCTAAACAGCTATCAAGGTGCCGTTGTGATCGTATCCCATGACCGATACTTCCTTGATAAAACGGTTCAAATTGTCTATGAAATTTCGCGTCATGAATCGAAGAAGTATCACGGTAATTACAGTAAATATTTAAAGCAAAAAGCAGCCAATTATGAACGTGATAGGAAGCTTTACGAAAAACAACAAACCGAAATAAAGCGAATGGAAGATTTTATACAGAAAAATATTGTGAGAGCCTCCACGACGAAAAGAGCACAAAGCAGACGCAAACAGTTAGAAAAAATGGAAGTAATGGACAAGCCACTTGGTGATGAGGGCTCTGCCAAATTTAGTTTCAACGTGGAGCGTAGGAGCGGTAATGATGTCCTCAAGGTAAATGACCTAGCATTCCGTTATAACAATGCTGAGCCCTTTACTTTTGAAAATCTTAATCTTGAGCTAACCCGTGGTGAGAGCATGGCCCTTGTTGGCCCAAATGGTGTCGGAAAATCTACATTATTAAAAAATATAATCGGCGAACTAGATCCTGATAAGGGTACCATACAACTAGGTGCTAATGTGAAAATTGGCTACTATGATCAGGAACAGACACAACTGCATCATGAAAAGAATGTCCTAAGTGAACTTTGGGATGATTATCCGCTTATGAACGAAAAGGATATACGAACCATTCTAGGAAACTTTCTTTTTAGTGGAGATGATGTACTACGGCCAGTATCAGCTCTTAGTGGTGGGGAAAAGGCTCGGCTCGCGCTTGCTAAATTAATGATGGAAAAGGCCAATTTATTAATTTTAGACGAGCCGACCAACCATTTAGACTTAGATAGTAAAGAAATATTGGAATCTGCCCTTATCGATTATCCTGGCACGATATTGTTCGTTTCCCATGATCGCTACTTTATTAATAAGCTGGCGACACAGGTACTAGAAATGCAACCACAGCACACGACGGTATATTTAGGTGATTATGATTATTATGTAGAGAAAAAACAAGAGGAAAAAGAGCTGGAAGAACTGAAAAGGGAGCAATCCAAAGAAATAGACACGAAGCCAAGCACGAAATCGGATTTTAAAAAAGAAAAAGAATTAAAAAGAGAACAACGGAAAAAAGAAAGAAGAATAAGGGAAATTGAAGCGGAAATGGAAGAACTAGAAACCGCTCTTGCAGCTCTTGAAGCACAATTATGTCTTCCAGAAGTGTACCAGGATCACGAGAAGTCATTGCAGCTTACAACGGAAAGTGAGGAATTAAAAAAACAAATGGAAAAACATATGGAAGAGTGGGAATCCTTACACATGGACGAATGAATCCTATTAAAAATGTGAAACTTTTTATCATTTTAATCGTCTAATATAGAGGTGGAAACTTTTCAACAAAATACTACAAAAAGTTAGAATAATAGACAATAAGTGAGGTATGGATAATATTGAGTGAACTTAGATCAGAACGAAGAAGAAAACAAAAACAGAAGCCGAAAAAGTGGAAGAAACGAATTATTTGGATTTTATTATTGATGCTTATTGCCATTATCGCCTATGCTATCTACTTTTTTACCCAAATTTTTGATGCAGCCAAGGATTCACACGTTGAATTAGATCGGCCAGACGGGAAATCAGAGCTAAGAGACGAAGCGGTCACCATTGGAGATGACCCTTTCTCGATTTTACTAATTGGGGTAGAGGATTATGAAACAGATGGAAAAAACGGTCGTGCCGATACACAAATTGTCGTCACACTGAACCCGGACACAGATCAAATGACCATGACTACTGTGCCACGGGATTCACAGGTAGAATTTACAGCGGAGGAAGCGGGGCAATATGCTGGCTCCCACAAAATCAATGCAGCCTATACCTATGGATCAATAACTGACTATGGTCCGAATAAGCTAACCGTAGAAAAAGTCGAACAATTACTCGATATACCAATCGATGAATATGTCACGGTTAACTTCGATGGATTCCGAGACATTGTCGATGCACTTGGTGGAGTTACTGTTGATATTAAAGAACCATTCTATGAGAAAAATATTTATGCTGGGGGGGAACGAATATACTTTGAACAAGGTCCAGCAAAATTAAATGGTGAGGAAGCGTTAGCGTTTGTACGAATGAGAAAACGTGAAGTCAATGCTATTTATTCACGTGAAGAAAGACAGCGTCAATTTATCCAAGCATCGATTGATCAAGCTATTTCAGCTGGTACATTATTTAAAGTCGGAGAAATTACGGATATTCTAGGTAAGAATGTTACGACAAGCTTAAGCCCGACTGAAATTTATCATTTACAAAGAGCCTATTCATCAATGAATGCATCAAGTATTGAAACATTTGAAATTGAAGGATCGAATCAAATGTTAGGTGGTATCTCCTATTTCGTACCAACAGAAGACGGATTATATAATGTGTCTCAGCAATTAAAACAAGCTTTAGGATTACCATCAGACACCATCAATCAAACAGAATAAGCGGTACAGCGAGTCATTTTTTGGACTCGCTGTATTTTTTAATATACATTTTTTATCCCCAAGGTTATCCACTTATTCATTCTTCTTTTATCAGTTATCCAAAGGGTTATACACACAATCCACAATTCTATCTTGAATTATCCACAGAAGTAGCGATAATTTTAACCCTGGTATAGCAATGATTATATTTTTATCCACAATTTTAAAATGGATCTGTGAATAAAGAATCCTATCGTAACATCAATGCTCTCCTAGTTTCGCTTCCAATTGTTTTTTCATCTTTAAAATAGTTGATAATAAAACTTCGAAATGCGATCGCTGCCTGTGATAAATAACGATCTTCCCTCCAAACTATCCGAAAAATCCTTTCTCCTGCGGGATCTTCGATTGGCAGCTTGACTAAATCCAACTCTTCCCCACTTTTACAGCCACCGACAATGGCGACACCGAATCCAGAACGGACAAGTTCAGCGATACTTGCTGGATCTTCCGTTTCACACACCATTTTTGGACAAAAACCCGCTTGATCACATAAATCATCATTCATCATCCGTAAAGGTGAATTTTCTTTGTATCCGACAAAAGGTTCAGCTGATGCTTCACTAAGGTGAATGGCTTTGCGATCTGCATATTTATGTCCGTGTGGCACAGCGAGATAAAGCTTTTCCTTTATCAATGGAATTTCACTAAATCCCTCCTGTTGTATTGGCAATGAAGTTAAATAGAAGTCTACTTCTCGGTTAATTTCAATATCCTCAATATCCTTCATAGACGATTGAATCATCTGAAGGTTTACTTCTGGATGTTCAGTCAAAAAATTCTGCAAGGGCTCTCTCACCTGTTCCATATTCATAATTGCTAAATGAATACGACCTTGTTTTAAGCCAGCTAGATCCTCTACTTCCCTACGCCCCTCTTCTAGCAAATGGATCGCAGCCTTTGCTTTCGTTTCAAATGCTTTTCCAAAAGGGTTCAAACGAATTTGCCGAGCTTTACGATCAAAAAGTGATACTCCTAAATCCTCTTCCAATCGTTGAATTGTTCTACTTAAAGCTGGCTGAGCGATATGAAGCTCTTGTGCGGCTTTAGTCATATGCTCTAATCTAGCCACAGTCAAAAAATATTTAAGCTGGAGTAATTCCATTTGTTATTCCCTCCTATTCATTACATTAAATATATGCATATATAGCAAAACATGTATTTTTCATTATCTATTTATCATTATATAATCATTATTGCAAGCCGACAACAGCCAGCTATATAGGAGAGGTGGTGCATAGCTATGAAAAATATACAGGGAAGGTCATCTACAAACATGATGGAACCAGCGGTTGAACTCGAAATTAGTGACAATTTCATTCATACAATGGTTTTTACAATGGTTATTTCGATGATGAGTGCAACGATGTTTAATATTGTACTACCTGAAATCAGCCAAGAGTATGGACTGACCTACACACAAGTAAGTTGGATATCATCTGCTTATTTACTCGTTTATGCCATTGGTTCTGCGATCTATGGCAAGCTGTCTGACCGTTTTCGGCTCAAATCACTATTGACAGTGGGAATTCTTCTATTATCGCTTGGTTCCTTAATCGGACTTGCTGCTCAGTTCTACTGGATGGTTTTATTCAGCCGATTTATTCAAGCGGCTGGAGCATCCGTAATTCCTGCACTTGCAATGATTATCCCAGCACGCTATATAACAACTAACCGGAGAGGAAAAGTGTTTGGGATCATGGCCAGTGGACTCGCTCTCGGAGGGGTACTTGGACCTATTGCCTCTGCCATTGTTGCCGATTTCGCACATTGGCGCTGGTTATTTGTTGTTCCATTGCTAACATTGGTTACATTGCCATTATTTCGGCATTACTTAGCTTCTGAAAAAGTCCGTACTCCTTCTGTTTTTGATTGGATCGGAGGTTTATTACTTGGAGGAACAGTGGCGACATTGTTATTAGCAATTACTGGAGAAAGATGGTCGTTAGCCATCTCATCCATTGCTTTGTTTCTGATGTTTGTGACGCGTATTCACTCAACTACAGAGCCTTTTATAGAGCCAAGACTGTTTCAAAATGGGCGATACTCTGTGGGGATTTTATTGACATTTTTAGTGAGTGCCATTGGTTATTCCATTCCGTTTTTAACTCCAATCATGCTGGTTGATACGTATCACCTATCTCCAGTATCTATTGGATTAGTAATGATCCCTGCCTCGCTCACAGCTGCTTTATTAGGAAAACAAGGAGGGAAACTTGCTGACAAAAGGGGAAATACACGTTTGTTTTTGTTCGCATCACTTCTACTATTATCGGCTTTTTTCCTTCTGTCCTTTCTCATTGGCCGATCCTTAATATTCGTCGCTATGGCATTAATAATTGGCCAAGTAGGACAGACGTTTATCGTTGTCGCCATGTCCAATACTATTGCAAATACATTGACGAAAGAACAGACAGGTGTTGGAATGGGTCTAATGTCCATGTTGAACTTTATAGCCAGTTCCGTTTCTGGAGCTGTCATTAGTTTAATATTAGATCAGGGAGCTCTGTCTGCTTGGAATCCATTCTATTTTTTTGCAGAAGGTAGCACGTTTAGCAATCTCTATTTGATGTTCTCCCTTTCCTATACAGGCTTGATCCTAATTTACATCACTAGGTTTGGATATAGAACACCATTAAAGTTAACAAAAAACTAAAAATTTAGAGGAGCTGATGAAAATGAAGGCAGTAGCATTTCATTCACCCGGTACACCAGACGTATTGCAAATAATGGAGTTTGATCCACCTGTACCAAAGCATAATCAAGTTCGAGTAAAAGTAAAAGCAGCTGGAGTACAGCCAGTAGACTGTGCGATTCGTGGGCAAGGTTTTAGCCCGCCAGGCGTGGAAATTCGATACCCTCAAATATTAGGAAATGAATTTGCTGGCATCATCGATGTGGTTGGCGCTGGGGTTGAGGACTTTTCAGTTGGCGATGAAGTGATTGGGTGGTCACTTCTATCTAGCTATGCAGAATATGTGGTCGTCCCAACATCTCAAATCGTTAAAAAGCCTAAAAGTATGTCTTGGGAAGAGGCTGGTGTGTTCACCGCCTCTGGGCAGACTGCTCATACAGCACTGCAGGAACTTGGCATCGGTAAAGGAGACACCCTGCTAGTACACGCAGCTGCTGGAGGTGTTGGAACATTCGCCGTTCAATTGGCACGCGCTTGGGGAGCAACGGTGATCGGTACCGCTAGCCCAAATAACCATGACTACTTACGCACTTTAGGTGCTATTCCAGTCACATATGGGGAGGGACTTGTAGAACGAGTACGCAAGCTTGCGCCAAATGGAATTGATGCTGCCCTTGACGCAGCAGGTGAGGAAGCCCTTAGAGCATCTATAGAACTTATACAGGATAAAAAAAGGATCGGTACAATCGTTGCTTTCGATCTTTCAAATGAGCTTGGAACCATTCCCATCCGCAGTAAGCGCAGTGTATTCAGATTATCTGAGCTCACCCAGATGTATGAAAAAGGACTGCTACGTGTTTTCCTATCACAAACATTTCCGTTACACAGGGCTGCCGATGCACACAGAGCTGTTGAGACTCGGCACGTTCGAGGTAAAATTGCTCTCATAGTGAATTAAAAGTTTAATAAACAAGGAGGAGTAATATGGAAAAACTAAACATTGGCATTATTCTTGGAAGCACACGTCAAGGACGGCTAAGTCCACAAGTTGGAAAATGGGTAAAAGAAATATGTCAGCAACACAAAGATGCCAATTATGAAATACTCGATATAGCAGATTATAATTTGCCTTTTTTCGGAACGGGGACAGAAAAAGAAGAAGGAATTATTGCTTGGAAAAAGAAACTATCCAGCATGGATGGATTCATCTTTATTGTTCAAGAGTACAATCATAGTTTAACCGGAGCATTGAAAAATGCACTTGATTCTGCATATGAAGAATGGAATGATAAAGCAGCTGGAATCGTAAGTTATGGTTCTACAGGCGGAGCTCGTGCAGCTGAGCATTTACGGGGAATCTTAGGGGAATTATCAATCGCAACAGTGCGTGCTCATCCAACCTTATCTATTTTTACTGATTTTACAGAATTTAAAGTGTTTAAACCTGCTGACATTCATATTAATTATGTCACGACGATGTTAAGTCAAATCCTTTTATGGAGCAAGGCTTTAAAAGCAGTAAGAAAATCATAGCCGTAGTCCTGAATATCGGAAGAGCATGTTTTTACATGCTCCTTCTGTGTTTCTATTTCCTCTATTTGATATTATTAATCACAGGACATCATTCTTTGACTATACTTTTCCATACTTAAACCTGGATTCGCATTTAAATCCCAGTCCGCACGGTGACCTTGCTTGAAGGCAACAGAACCAGCAGCTGCAATCATTGCAGCATTGTCAGTACATAATGAGATCGGTGGGAAAAGTAATTCCGGCTTCGATTTTTTAAATTTCGCTTCCATAGCGGCTCTCAACCCTTTATTTGCGGCAACACCGCCCGCTACAATCACTTGTTTTACCTGATAGTGCTTTGCTGCAAGATAAGTCTTCTCTACCAGGACATCCACCACACTTGCTTGAAAGCTTGTTGCAATATCTTCCTGTCTAAACTCCTCTCCACGTTGCTTCGCGTTGTGTAAGGTATTGATTACTGCAGACTTTAATCCACTAAAACTAAAGTCAAAGGAGCCCTCCTCCAACCAAGCTCTCGGAAAATCGATTACCATATTACCCTCCTGTGCTAATTGGTCGATTTTTGGTCCACCAGGGTATGGCAGCTTTAACGTTCTGGCCACTTTATCATAAGCTTCACCAGCTGCATCATCACGTGTTTCCCCAATAATTTCAAAATCACCATGATCTTTCATTAATACTAATTCCGTATGGCCTCCTGAAACGACTAAAGCTAATAAAGGAAAGGAAAATTCTTTCACAAGCCGGTTAGCATAGATATGTCCCGCAATGTGATGGACTCCAATAAGTGGCTTTTGATGAGCAAAAGCTAAGGCCTTGGCTGCATTAACACCAACAAGTAAGGCACCTACAAGTCCTGGACCTTCCGTCACCGCGACAGCATCGATATCGTCAATCGTCATTTCCGTCTCTTTAAAAGCTTCCTCTAATACCATTGTAATTTGTTCTACATGATGTCTTGACGCAATTTCGGGTACAACCCCACCAAATCGCTTATGACTTTCTATTTGGGAGGCGACAACATTTGCAACAATTTCTTTTCCGTTCTTCACTATGGCTACCGCTGTTTCATCACAGCTAGTTTCGATTCCTAATATATATTCACTCATAAATTCACCCACAATACTAATGCATCTTCCTGATTATCTGTATAATAATTTTTTCTAATACCACCAGGGACCAGTCCGAACTTTTTATACATTTGTTGTGCGATCAAATTGGAAACCCTCACTTCTAATGACAAACGTTTAATACCACTTGCTATCGCATAATTAATCACATGCTGGAATAACCCTTCCCCATACCCTCTTCCACGATAGGTAGGATCAATCGCAATATTTGTAATTTGTGCTTCATCTAATACCATCCAAGAACCACAAAACCCGACAATTTCATCGTCTACTGTTGCCACAAAATATTGTGCATATTGGTTCGTGTTCATCTCATCATAATAGATATGCTTCGGCCAAGGTATGGAAAAAGAGGCTTGATCAATTTTGGATACTGCCTCAATGTCTGCTACTGTCATTTTGCGAAATAATATTTTACTCATTGCTTTTCTTTCCTTGTTCCTTTAGCCAGTTTGCCTCTGCCTCCACTAGCCGTAAATAATTAGGTGTCAAAGCATGGGTGCTCTCAACAGGCAACTTTTCCCCAAGCTCTGCTAGAATTCCTGGTCTAGGTAGATGATCGATGGATAAAGAAGGAAACAATGCTAGCTCACCAAGCTTTTCCTCTATCACTTTTTGGTGAATATAGAGATCCTGGCTTAAAAAAAGAATGGGCTTTTGAACTTCTTTGACTTGGTCAAGCCATGCTTTGAAATCAATGTTCTGTTCTTTTTTTATTAAATGTAGCTCCTTTGCTTTCCCTTCAAACAGACCTGTATACACTAACCCTCTTCTAGCATCAAAAAAGGGACAAATATAACCTGCATGTCCCATCCCGTTATAGGCTAAAAGCTCTAAACTAGAGATGGAGACAATTGGGATATTTAAGGTCCATGCCATTGTTTTGGCAATCGATACCCCAATGCGCACCCCTGTATAAGAACCGGGTCCTTTTGCTACAACAATCCGATCCAATTCCTTTGGGAAAATATCTGCTTCCTTCATAATATGATCAATTGCTGGCATAAGACCAATCGAGTGGTTTCGTTTTATGTTCGTCGTATGTTCAGCCTTAAGCACTGAATCCTTCCAAATTGCAACCCCCATCACTTGATTTGAGGTATCTATCGCTAATATATTCATCGATATAACTCCTTACAAACAAACTCATAATGATCACCCCTAGGAAAAAAGTGTATTTTTCTTGTGTGATCATCTACTCTTTTAATCCAAATATCTAATCGTTCAGCAGGTAAGAAGTCTTTAATAAAGGAGGCCCATTCAATCACAGTGACTCCATCACCGTGAAAATACTCGTCAAATCCGATATCTTCTTCACTGTTTTCTAGCCTGTAAACATCCATATGATATAATGGTATTTCCCCCATATATTCCTTCACAATGGTGAAAGTTGGGCTATTTATCGTCCTTCTTACTCCAAGACCAGTACCTAATCCTTTTGTAAAAGTAGTTTTACCTGCACCTAGATCACCTTCAAGTGTAAGAACATCGCCAGGTCGGATTAAAAGTGCTAATTTCTCAGCTAGTCGTTTCGTTTCCTCTTCTGTTTTTGTTTCCATTATATATTCATTCAATCTTTATTCACCTACTTAGATGTGTGTATCCAGATTTATTCAACTTAGCATATCTATCGTGCTGATATATCCAAACGGATCCATTCTTTTCTGGATTGTTTTTCACTACACCAATTTGTGAGATTTTTGTATTTGTCTCTTTTGCCACTTTCCTTAGTATATCCCATTCATTAGCAGGAATGGTACCGATAAGTTCAAAATCTTCTCCACCAGAAAGAATCCACTTACTCCTATCTGCTTCTGAAAAATGATACAAATCAGATTGGCAAGGAATTTTGTTATAGTCCAACTCAATTAATTGATTAGATGCTAACGCAATTTCATTCGCTTCATTGGCGATTCCATCACTTATATCATTTAAAGCCATTCGTGTTATCCCTTGGCATGCTTGGACAAAATCAACCCTAGGCATGGGCATTTGATGACGTTTAATAAAATATTCATAGTTATCGTGCTCATTCTCATTACCATGGAGTAAGATATGTAATCCACATGCTGAATCTCCTAATGTACCAGTTACAAATACGATATCTCCTTGCTTTGCTTGACTTCTGTATCGAGCTCTCCCTTGGGGAACACTACCTATTACGGTTATCGTAAGTGTCAGTTGCTTTCCTGAAACCGTGTCTCCTCCAATTAGGTCCATTTGAAAGTTTTTAGCGAGGTCTTTCATCCCTTGATAAATTTCATTCAACTGCTGGTCTTGCCAGTCATCAGGTATGACGATTGACACAAGAAATGAGGTTGGTTTGCCTCCCATAGCAGCAATGTCACTTATATTAGCAGCTAACGCTCGATAGCCGACATGGTATGGTTTTGTCGTTTTTAATGAAAAATGAATCATATCAACCATCGTATCAACAGTCAATATTGTATCCTCGTGTTGGTTCCGAATAATCGCAGCATCATCACCGATGCCTTTCATAACATTTGGTTGTCGATAAAATTTTGGTGTCACTGATTGAATAAACTGAAATTCATCCATTGTGATCTCCTTATAGATCTATTATGTCCTCCAACTATCATAGCAAAACTTCCATTATTTTTAAATGTTTGCATATCAATTAAGGTTAAGTTTAATGATGCTCATTTCTTACTAAAATTCTTAGCAAAACGGCTTTCATTACGCTCATGACGAACTTTTATTTATTCTTTGGTGAAATATCCCTCATCACACTTATGAACCCTTTTTCTACGGAAACTTTTACCAAAAGGCCCTTAAAAAAATCCACTAAAAAACCTTAAGTTTGTTAACTTAAGGTTTGCTATTCATATCTGGCGGTCCGGACGGGACTCGAACCCGCGACCTCCTGCGTGACAGGCAGGCATTCTAACCAACTGAACTACCGGACCGTTATTTTATGTATTATAAATTGACTTTTAACACTACTTTTATTTACTTAGCAAAAAGCTTAGTAGTGAGTAAATTATTTTGGTTGCGGGGGCAGGATTTGAACCTACGACCTTCGGGTTATGAGCCCGACGAGCTACCAGACTGCTCCACC
>NZ_QGTD01000018.1:11191-256382 GCF_003176895.1 Gracilibacillus dipsosauri | reverse complement strand
AACAACCCAGATACCGATGGCGATGGCATCAATGATGGAGACGAGGTAGATAATGGAACGGATCCTCTTGATCCTAATGATCCGGCTGATGCTACCGACTCGGATGGCGATGGCTTAACTGACGAAGAAGAACAACAAGCTGGGACCGATCCTAACAACCCAGATACCGATGGCGATGGCATCAATGATGGAGACGAGGTAGATAATGGAACGGATCCTCTTGATCCTAACGACCCTGCTGATGCTACCGACTCAGATGGCGATGGCTTAACTGACGAAGAGGAAGAACAAGCTGGGACCGATCCTAACAACCCGGATTCCGATGGCGATGGCATCAATGATGGAGACGAGGTAGATAATGGAACGGATCCTCTTGATCCTAACGATCCTGCTGATGCTACCGACTCGGATGGCGATGGCCTAACTGATGAAGAAGAACAACAAGCTGGGACCGATCCTAACAATCCAGACTCCGATGGCGATGGTATTAACGACGGGGACGAGGTAGATAATGGAACGGATCCTCTTGATCCTAATGATCCGGCTGATGCTACTGACTCGGACGGCGACGGCTTAACTGACGAAGAAGAACAACAAGCTGGAACCGATCCTAACAACCCAGATACCGATGGCGATGGCATCAATGATGGAGACGAGGTAGACAATGAAACAGATCCTCTTGATCCTAATGATCCGGCTGATAATACTGACTCGGACAGCGACGGCCTAACTGACGAAGAGGAAGAACAAGCTGGGACCGATCCTAACAACCCGGATTCCGATGGCGATGGCATCAATGATGGAGACGAGGTAGATAATGGAACGGATCCTCTTGATCCTAATGATCCGGCTGATGGTACTGAAACTGACTCCGATGGCGACGGCTTAACTGACGAAGAGGAAGAACAAGCTGGAACCGATCCTAACAACCCAGATACCGATGGCGATGGCATCAATGATGGAGACGAGGTAGATAATGGAACGGATCCTCTTGATCCTAACGACCCAGCTAATGATACTGAAGAACAAGTGAATCCAGATCCAAATCCATCAGATCAAGACAGTGGTTATTCTGAAGCAGGTGAAAACAATGACAATCATACAGAACTTCCGAATACATCCACTAATATTTTTAATCTAATCCTTACGGGATTAGGTGCTATATTACTAGGTATCGCTACTAGTCTATTTGCACGTCGTAATAAAACCGAATAATCAAAGTAACATTAACGTAGTTCTTCTGTTAAGAAGGACTACGTTATTCCTAACTATACTCCATAAATAGGGAGGAATAAGGATAGTGACATTAGAAAAATTTATTCCAACAATAAAGCATGCTAAGAATTCTTTATTTTGTTATAAAAATCAAGCAGACAATTCCAATACAAGATTATTTACACCCTACATGAAATATGTCATTTTTCTTTCTGTTACCGATACAGATTCTAGGGCACGCGTTTTCACAGGTATAAGTACTTCTATTGAATATGCATATAAAAATGCTGAAAGAAAATGTCTTTTATATATTAATAAGAATGATTTACATCCAAAGTGGGCAAAAGTAGATTTGGCTATAAATATGGAATTATTATCAAAACGCGAATTTATGCGCCTTTATTCTAGTCAAACTCCTTTACGTAAGGGTGTCGCATTGGATTCACATTTTAATCTAGCTTTTTTAGAACAAGAATTTGAAGCAAATGATCTAATACAGAACGGTTCATTCTCAATGCGAAATATAAATATTTATCTAAAAATGTACCGTAATGCACGATTTCCAATAATTGAATCTTACATAAGAGAAATTGTTTTATTTGATACAGTTAGTTATTTCTGTGATGAACAAAACTATTATCCATTACATTCTAATAGTTTTGATCATGGACGACGAGTAATCAATGATGTAAATAAAGCTCTTATTTATGACATTATTGATCAATCATCTTCTTATCTGGCTAAACAAATTAAGCCAAACGGAAAATTTGTTTATGGTTACTATAGTCATTTTCATGAAAAGATCGAGGTCTATAGTATTCATCATCATGCAAGAACGATTTACTCGATGATCGATGCATTTTGTCTAACAAAAAGAAAAGAATTGGAATTACCCATAAAAAGGGGATTAGCTTTCTATTTCCAAAAGTCTATAAGCCTGATAAATCACCCTGCACATAAAGTAGTTGTACAATACATCGCTGGTAAAAAGAACAAACCAAGCGTAAATCTAGGGGCTATGGGAGCAACTATCATCGTAATCATAAAATATACAAAAGCTTTTCAAGACGATAGATACCTACCTATAGCTAAATCAATTGGGGACACTTTGTTATCCTTACAAAATCAATCAAGCTATAGTGATGGAATACATTCCTACTATAATTGGGAAGCCCTACTTAGCTTGCTTTATCTATATGAATTAGATAACGACATAAAATGGTTAAACTCAGTCACCATTGCTTTAGATTATAGTATTGAAAATGGTGATTGGAAGAACATCGATAATTGGTTAATTCACACAGTCAATCAGCTAACGAAATATAAGCCTGAAGACAAATATTTTAAGTTTGGATTAAGAAATGCAGAATTCCAACTTGATTTTATTCAAAAACTACACGTCAGTTCACCAGCTGTTTTAGAAGCACTTTTAGTAACAACTAACATTATTGAAAACATTCAATATTTACAAAAGAGTTACTTATTGGTGAATTACCCATTGTATGAGTTAAACAAAACGATTCAATATCATATAAAGCATCAACTAAATGAATATTTTTTTCCTGAGGTATCCATGTATATGAAATTCCCAAAACTAGTTAATGGAACATTTTTTAATCGTGAGAACTCCTTTAGATCTAGAATAGATGAAATAAGAGATTATGTATCAAGTTACTATCACTACTACCAAAAGATTTCTCAACCAAAGAAAGTATATTCATAGAAAACACTATCTATTGTCACAATAAAATATCAGCATCACAAGGAGATGAGTACTATGAAGAATAAAAGTGATATAAAGTACCCGAATTACGCTTCAAAGAAATTCTCTATAAAATTGGTGAATCTGATGCATCTCATTACAGATTTACCATCATTTTACTCTTATCAAAACGAAGTTCTTTTTAGTACCAACTATTTGAACAGTAATAATGATTATGGATCTATTTTTAATTCTATAGAAAAAAAACTAAGGAAAAACAATACAGACCTTAAGGTTATAGAATTAAAATTTGGTGACTACTATTTCTTAGTATTATTACCATTTTTTAAAGGTATGATTGGAATCGGACCATATAAAAGAGCTATTAACACTACTAATACAGCTGATTTTAGCCATTTAAAATGGATAGTTGATCCAGCATTAGAATATCGCGAACTGACGAATGCACAAATTGAGAAGTACAAAGAAATTATTCAACTTGGTGACCATTTCTATAACACCACATTAGAACCCATCGGTGAACAGCCACCATATCAACAGATTAATGAAACATCAGAAGAATACGAAAGTTATTCTATTCAAAAAGAAAATAAGTTCTTAATGTTATTAAAAAATGGAAATGTTAAAGCAATTGAAGCCTATTATGACTTCCGTAATAAATCGATGCCTCATACTACGGATATTAGAAATAAAAAGAATAATTTAATAGTCTTGGCGACGACTCTTGCAAGAGCTGCTATTGAAGTTGGATGTAATCCTCAAGAGATGATTGCTCTTCGTGAAGCAATAATAAAAGACATTGAGTCTCCTGCAAGTCATAAACGTTTTGTTGAAAAAGAAATAAAAATATTAAAACTTTTTTTAAAAAAGATACAACAGCATCAATCGGAAGGACTTACGAAAAGCACAAAAATGATCGTAAACTATATTCAGAATCATTTATCTGAATCTATCACACTAAAACAGTTGGCTGAACACTGTGATCGTCACCCAAATTATATTTCTTCATTATTTAAACGAGAGAAAGGGATGACGATTCAACAATTTATCATTTCAGAACGAATAAAAAAAGCAAAATATTTAATTCAAAACTCTTCACATCTGTTAGTTGACATTGCACACTTATGTGGTTTCGAAAGTCAAAGTTACTTTACTCATCAGTTTAAGAATAAAGTGGGATGTACTCCTCAAGAATACCGAAATGAGTTTAAATAAGGATTAAGAATACATGTTCTAATCACTAAACATGAAGGATTAGTGTCATATTCTTTTAATAGATTAGGCCCTTTAGAATAACGAACTCACAGTCTATTCTAACATCATTATAGCAAGGTGCTAGTATGAATAAAACTAGTAAAATTAACCAAGAAAATGATATCCTTTTAACCTATTTATAATATCGGACGAAAGCACTTGTTATAAAGGAGTAAAGTGAAAAAAATTTAGGAAAATTGAACTAACCTAGTCGAATAGAAATGTAAATATGAAGTAAATAACTGAAATGATACTATTCTGCAATAGCAATAATGAAAAAATCTTTCATGCTCATACGACCAAAATCAATATACCAGAATAATGTCTGTTAAACTATCAATATATTAATAAATATTACACTAACTAAATTTCTTTATCAAATAAGTAGTGAAGAGCCAAATTATATAAAATCTATAGTTTGGCTCTTCACTTTATTTCTTATGAAATGGTTAACTATTACTAATGATTTACCAAATGTATCCATGAATAGCTTACACACCATAATTTAACTCCTGTAAATATTAAATAACGATTTTATTCTAGTAATCCTCTCTCTATCCAAAATATTATCAAAGGACTCCATTAGTCGGACACCTTTACCAAAATGATATTCAGTAGCTTGAACTTTTTTATGTATGCTTGCAAAATTATCCGATGTAATTCCTGCTCCTGGCATAATTAAAGGACCATTCTTCCGCTCCGATAATAGGACTAATTCCAGAAGCATGTTAACTCCAGCTAGACAATTGGGCGCTCCACCTGATGTTAGAATTCTTTTAATATGTTTTTTATATGGAATTAGGGTTAAGTAAGCCTGTTTTACATCAATAGCATGGTCGAATGCCCGATGAAAAGTTATTTCTATTGTTGGATATTCTGTGATAATTTTGTCCAACAACTGCACATCAATCGTTCTTTCTGCTGTTAGTCCACCTATTACAAAGCGATTTGCACCGACAGACTTTAATTGTTCAATCGACTGCATCATATCCTTTACATCCGATTCACTATAACAAAAGCCTTGAGCATGTGAACGAATCATCACCTGAACGGGGATCTTTACATGTTCTATTATTTCCTTTGTTGTCTTTAAGGATGGAGTTAATCCATCTCGTTCAATACATGAGACTAACTCTAATCTGTCAATACCTACTCGCTCGGCTTCTATGGCATCTTCTAGATTCTGGACGATTGCTTCTAACATCGGTTACCGTTCACTTCCCTTCTGATCAATTCGGTCAATAATCTTACCCCAAAGCCACTTGCCCCATCTACATAGTAGCCTTTCACCTTAAAAGGCTTGACAACATTCGCCATATCTATATGAATCCACTTACTATTATCTGTAATAAATGAATGAAGAAACATAGCTGCTGTAATCGAACCACCAAATGGAGAGGAAGAAATATTTTTAATATCTGCACATTCACTTTCTAATAAATCATTGTACTCTTCGACCAGTGGCATTGGCCAAATAAAATCACCTGTTTGTGCACTTATTTCTTCATAATAAGAAATGGATTCTAGTTGGTTGCTATAAATGCCAGCTCTATTTAAGCCTAATGCTTGTCCAATGGTACCAGTCAATGTAGCGATATCCGTTATCCAAGTAGCGCCCACTTTCTGGGCATATAATAGAGCATCTGCTAAGATTAGTCGTCCTTCCGCATCGGTATTCCCTACTTCGACAGTTTTACCATTTGCATATCTGATAACATCAGATGGTAGGTAGGAATTAAAACTAGGTATGTTTTCTACTAATGGTATGATTGCTTGTAAATTTACTGGTACTTGTAGACTCTCCACTAATTTCATTGCGCCAATGACTGAAGCAGAACCACCCATATCCATTTTCATATCAACAATATCACTAACCTGCTTTAAATTCATTCCGCCAGTATCGAAGGTGACACCTTTACCAACTAACGCCATCTTTTTCTTTCCACCATTCTCATAATTCAATAAGGCAACTTTTGGAGAATGGTTACTTCCCTTTCCTACTTCATATGTTGCATGAAATCCATGATCTAACAATGCTTGCTTATCTAGAATAGTTACTTTAACCTTCGTATCCTTAAAGAGTGCGTCTATTTTTCGGGCATAACTTATGGGGGTTAATTTATTTGCAGGCTCATTACATAGGTCTCTTGCTACACATACAGCATTAGCTACTAATAGTGCCTCCGCTTCTAATGCATTATATATTGGATCATATGTGATCCTAATCTTGCGTTCTTGCGCAGTTGACTTATATTTTAAAAAGCGATAGCTTGCTAAATACCAGCCTTCAAAAAATGCATAAATACACTGCTTTCGTTTTAAATACTTTAATTCATAAAAGCCATCGAACAGAACTTTTAATGAAGTAATCGAAAATTTTTCTGCTTTTTTCCTTAATTCGCCTGCTATATATTTAATATATTCAATCTCTGATGTGGATAAGGGAACAAAAACATAAAATATTAACTGATCATCTTGATGAATGGGCTGAACCGGATCATCCTTTAATCCGTTAATAAAAATATTTCTAACTTCTTTATCTGAATGAATAAAATGAACGGATGTTTTCAACTTTTCCCCACCTCCATCTTCATCGAGAAATTTTTTCATTGTTTATAAATACAATTCAATATGTCCAACGTTTCTACCATTATCGTTGGTGATACAACTTGATTTCAATCTATCTAAACGCTCGATAGTTTCTTCATTGTCATAGTTTAATTTCTTTAATAGTTCTGCCACAATTAATGACCATAACATTTCTGTGCCACTATGCACCTTCAAAGCAATACTAATCTTTTCTTTTTTTAGCGCGAGACAATATACACCTTGCGCTCCGCCTTTTGCCACAATATTCTCATCTTCTAATAAAGCACTACATATAAAATGATGGGAGGCGACGATATGTGGACAATGATTCATAACCGTAACTATTTTTTTAACAGCCAATTGTCTATTTTTCGTTTTAAGACTGTCAGGCTGGGCAAATTTCAAATAAGAAATTGCCATGTTATATAATGGCACAGCAAAAACAGGAACACCACATCCGTCTATTCCTGTCACAACATTGTTGATAGATGTTTCTGATAAGCTAGCAACGGTTGCTAATATTTCCTGCTGTAAAGGATGGGCTATATCCTCATAACTATTATCTAATTGATGTTCTCTTGCATATGCTATAAAGCCTAAATGTTTTCCAGCACAGTTATGTAGAAAAGCCCGCTTCGGCTTATTTGCTTTTATGTAATCCAACTTAGGAGCTTCATTCAAGGGATAACTCTCCTTACATATCAGCTGCTCTTCTGAGATCTTAAGCTTTTTTGCTAAACTTAATAAGGCTCGTTCATGATAAAGCTCCCCTCTTTGTGAAGCTGTAAACAATGCAGCCTCTTCTTCCGCTAACTGATATCGCTCTATTAACTTACTCTCAAATATAGGTATTGCTTGTAATGGCTTCATTGCAGAACGATAAAAGGTAGGGTTCTCTATATCACCTTTTTTATAAATAATTTGTTTATATTGATCAATGACACATATGGAACCATGGTGAATATTTTCTACCGACTTATTTCGAAATTCTTGAGCAATAATAGGATATTCCATATTTTTAAAACCTCTTTCCTCTGCTGTAAATAAAGAATGCATAGAATCCATCTATGCATCCTTTATTCCTACCATTTATATAAAATTGTACATTGATTTTACTACTACCTTATCTGGTAAACTATATTTGGCGAAATCGTCATTACCAATGATCGACTTCGTAAAAAGGACACGTTTTTTCTTGCCCGGAATTAAACAAAAATTGTTTGTACTAAAAAAGCCATCTTGATCTGCCTCTAGCCATACATTAATAGCTAAATGACTACAAGACAATTCGATTCCATTTTCAACATATTCCACTTCGATTTGTGGATCAATGCATGCTACATCCTTTGGTTTCACTAATAGATGTTCTACAGAGTCTATTACTTTTTCACCTACTTTTAATTGGGCAAAGATAACGAAATCCTCCAGTCTCCCTTGTAAAAAAGTAAGCTTCTCTTGATGAATTTTTATTGATGTATTTTTTTGTATCGTAACATTCAAGCTTTTTTCCATGACCATGTTGCCATTGAAATCTAATGCTTGGATGGTAAGTTCAGCTGCTTGGTCTAATAATTCATCTGAAACAGCATAGAATGATAATTGATGATCACCTTGATCAACAATCAGAATCGTTTGTTTAAACCGATCCCTCACATCATATTGTAATGCTTTCCATCTTCCGTAATAATCCATGCTTGACCATGAAGCAACTGGCCAACAATCATTCATTTGCCAATACAATGTCCCCATACAATAAGGCTTGTGTAAACGATGTGCTTCAATAGCTGATCTAATCGCTTTGGCTTGTAAAGCATGACTTAAAGATAAGAAGGAAGTGAAATCTTTGGGTTCTTTATAATACATATCCATATAGGTTTTAATCAGATGATTTCCCGCTCCATTTTTTTGATGATGTAACATTACACTTGAATCTAATGCAAAATCCTTTTCCTCTGCGTAGGTAAGAACCGTTTTCTCTTCTGGAAATGATTGAAAGCCATACTCGCTCATAAAACGACCAACATTATCTTTATATGCCTGTAATGGTTTTTGACCATGCCACACATCCCAGTAATGGATATCACCGCTTTTAATTGTTTCAAATGAAGCATGCTGTGCTTCGTCCGCTGTTAATGCCTGCATTGGTGAGCTAGGCCAATATGCGGTTAATTCATCATATTTGTTGACCACATCAGGTAATAAATAATGAAAAATTTGGTCATATGCTTGCCATATTTCTTTACGTTGTTGATCGTTGTATCGTTGCTTCCAGCCCCAACCAGCATCCTCGATATACTCTGCCCACGCTGCATCCATTTCATTGTTTCCACACCAAAGGGCGATACAGGCATAATTACGCAATCGTTTCACATTATCAATGGCTTCTTGTCTCACGTTGTTTAAGAATGCTTCATCTCCTGGATACATACTACATGCGAACATAAAATCCTGCCAAACAAGAATACCATATGCATCACATAACTCATAAAATACATCTGGTTCGTAAATCCCACCTCCCCAGACACGTAACATATTCATATTGGAAGCGGCAGCTGTGGCAATTTCATGTTCATAGGCATCCTTATCCACTCTCGTTAAAAAACTATCATTCGGGATGTGGTTAGCACCTTTCATAAAAACAGGTACACCGTTTAATTCAAAATAAAAACTATTACCATTTTGGTCCTGCTCTTGAACCAAATGAATCGAACGTAAACCTGTTTTTACTTGCTTAGAACCATATGTGGTTCCTTCTTCAGAAAGCTCTAAGGTGAATTGATACAAGTATGGTTCCCCTAATCCATTACTCCACCACAAATGGGGCTCCATGATAGAGAATGGTAATTCAACAGCTTGTAGCCCTTTCTCTAGTGAAAACTTTTCGGAACGAGTGAATCCATGTTGATCAAAAATAGTAAGCTTTATATCTCGCTTATTTGTTGACTCTACTTCTACAACTGCCTTTAATTCAGCTACTTCCTTTGTAACTTGAGATTGTTGAATAAAGACATCTCTGATTCTAGTTTTTGACCATTTTTCTATATACACCGCTTTCCAAATACCACTTGTTACAAACCGAGGTCCCCAGTCCCAACCATAATGATATGGTGCTTTTCGAGCAAAAACACTTAACTTTTTCTCCTCTACTTCACCATCTTCGGAATGATCATTATCAGCAGGTAAGTTATATCCTAGCTGATCAGGCTTATCAAAATCATGCATGATAGGGGAATGGAAATAAACAAGTATCGTATTTTCCCCTTCCATAACATATGGTTTTATATCAGCCTTCCATATACGAAACATGTTATCAGCAGATAATATTTTTCTATCATTAATAAATACATCTGCATAAGTATCCAGACCTTCGAATACAAGTTCCATCTTATCCTCTATCAGATCTCGTTTAGAAAGCTGGATCGTTGTACGATACTCCCAATCTTTTTTATCTACCCATTGCACATCTAACTCATTTTTGCCATAAAAGGGATCAGGAATTAATCGGTGTGCGAATAAATCTGTATGCACACAGCCTGGAACCGTTGCTTTCTTCCAATCCCCATCCTTTGCTTCTTTAAAGTGCCAATTTTGTAATGCTATCTTTTTACTGTTTGACATTATCCTATCCCCTTAAGTGTATTTCTTTTTCTCCCCTTGAATCATAAAAACCTGTTAAGATTTTCTTAGCAAGTGAAGAAAACTCATATTCACCTTCACTATTTCGTAATATGCAAAGTAATAACTTCGTAAGGTTTGGCTCTAATATTTAAGCAATCACTCCTTTTAGCTTCTTTGATAGGTTTTTCCAGTAAATTGGTCTCAGAATAAATAGCTTCATCCTGTAGCTTAAGTGCCATCATTGTTTCATTTCCTTCCGCTTCATATAATCTCATAATGATACCCTTTTCATTTTCGGCTAATTTTATTGTATCTAAGATCATACTCTTGCTGTCCATGCTGATAAAGGAATGAGCGGGTGGGTATTTCCCTTTCTGCTTTTCTGCCTGAATGATAGGGTCCTTTGTATTAAGCTCATGACCCTTACGTACTGTATAGGCACTTCTCCAATCACCGATATGTGGATACAATGTGTAAACAAACTCATGTTTCTCTATATCAGCATTTTCATCTGGCCATTTAGGTGCACGTAATAATGATAAACGAATATTTCTCCCTTTTATGTCATAGCCATACTTACTGTCATTCAATAAGCTTACACCATAATTACCTTCCGATAAATCCGCCCATTTCTGTCCACATACTTCAAATTGTGCTTGCTCCCAAGATGTATTATTATGTGTCGGGCGTTGTATGGTCCCGAACGGAATTTCATATGTGGCGTGAGCGGAT
Organism: Gracilibacillus dipsosauri; assembly: GCF_003176895.1. GTDB lineage: Bacteria > Bacillota > Bacilli > Bacillales > Amphibacillaceae > Gracilibacillus > Gracilibacillus dipsosauri. The sequence continues at coordinate 245,251 of NZ_QGTD01000018.1, read as the reverse complement.
AATATATTTACAGGAAAGGCAACCTTTAATAATTTATGCTCCTCTTTCCAATCCACTTCCGTATGGAAGTCAATCAACTTCGATGTATGATGGAAGACTACCCTTTGTGTAATGAGCGAAAGGTTCGCTTTCCATTGAAAGGAAAGCTCATCAGCCACTGTACCTGAATAAATTATTTTTGCATCGATTAATTCGATTGCATCTAACTTCTGTGATGCAAAGTTAGGATCCACATCCCATGCATCCCAATCTGTTGGTAAATCGTCAAAGAGCTGGAATTCATTTGCAAGTTGACCTGATTCTATTACTTCTCTTCTAGCTTCCTTGTCGTATAAACTGGTAATAAAACCTTGATCATTAAATAGAATCTTATAATGGATCGTTTCCCATTCTTTCATAAACCCTTTTGATTCTACTAGTGAATTTGTATTAGACTCTGTGAGCCAGACGGTTTGATAGCCAAATGGTGGAACATTAGGAATCACTGCTTGGATTTCTATTTCTGTATCATTTAACTTTATGTAATCTGCTTGATAAGGCTCTCCATTTTGACTCACTATCGCCTTATTTAATAACTCTTTCCCACCTCTTAATGTAAAAATACGATCTCGACTCCAACCAAGGCTATTAAATAGAACATAAGGTGTTCCAGGTCCTTCTATATAAACAGAAGAGACAATCTGTTTAATTGCTTGTTGTTGTAATTGTTGACCTTCATATAATACTTTTTCATATTGTTTTTGCGATAATTGATAAACGGGTTCAATAGAAGTACCAGGTACAATATCATGAAATTGATTGAGCATAATTAATTTCCACAATGTATTTATTTGTTCTTTAGGATAGGCTTGATCGAAATACATATAGCAGAAAGAATGCCAAATCTCAAGGTTACGGAATAAATGCTCTACTTGTCTGTTATATTTTTTCGTTCTCGCATGGGTTGTGTAAGTACCACGATGTAATTCCAGATATAAATCACCGTACCATTTAGGTAAGTCTGGATTCCTCTCTATCACACGATCAAAAAAATCATGCACTTTACTAAATTTCACATCAGGTAATCCTGGCAGTGACTCCGAACGAGTTAGTGCTTCAATCATTTCACGCGTAACGCCACCACCACCATCACCGTATCCATACACGAGCATTCGCTCATCATATTCTTTCTTCTGGTTAAAATCATTCCATGTTTCTTGAATATCCTTCGGAGTCGTTTGTTGTCCTAGGATCGTGTGTAAATAGGATAGGATGCTTGTACCGTCGATCCCTTCCCAATAGAATAAGTCGTAGGGAAAGCGATTGGTATCATTCCAATTTAGTTTAGTTGTCATAAAATAGTCGATCTCTGCTTTTTTTAATAGTTGGGGTAAGGAAGCACAATAACCGAATGTATCAGGTAACCATTCTACTCGCGGAGCAACACCAAATTCCTCTTGAAAGTATTTTTTACCAATGAGTAGCTGCCTTACTAATGATTCCCCTGATGGTATATTTAAATCTGGTTCGACCCACATCCCACCGATAATCTCCATCCTGCCGGCGGCTACTTGTTTTTTTACACGTTCAAATACCTTCGGGTAGTGTTTCTTCACCAATTCAAATAATTGTGGTTGACTTTGTGCATATTCAAAATCCTTGTATTCCTCTAAGAGAGTACTGGCTGTAGAAAAAGTACGGGATGCTTTACGAATCGTTTCTTTTAAGGGCCATAACCAGGCAACATCAATATGTGATTGGCCAATTGCTTTAACGGTACCTTCTCGATAACCAGATAGTGCTTTCAATACATCGCGTACTTTCTTATCCTGTATGTGGAACAAAGAGCGCTCGATCGCTTCTATATCGGTAATAAGTCGAAATGTATCAGCAACTTCTGATAAGGTTTGGTACAATACATGAAAACGAGAAGTCTCTTCCTTCAATAAACCTAATGTGGAACAAGCAGTCTCAATCGTAAACAATAAATCCTGTACTTCTTTTCTAACCTTTACTACATTACTATTCTTTAAATATATTGGCGGTGGGCTCGTTTCTGCACTGGCTACTTGATTAAAACCCCTTAAATGGTCCTCTGGGATACCTATAGGATTAAACAATTCTAGTTCAATCTGTAATGATGGTTCATTTAATAAACATGTCGGTAATTTATAAAAGGATCGATTGCGATCAAAGCCTTGTAGGGGTGTTCCATTGATAGAAAGTAACGCCTCATAGTGTGAAGGCTGCCCACCTGGTCCTGCAGCTTGAAAAGCAATGCCAACATGATCCCCCTCCAAATTAGATGGAAGATGAACAGCTGTTTTTAAAAATGCGGTTTCCCCAGATTGAATGAGATGATCCCCAAGCGTCACTTTTTTTTCTCTTACAAACTCGTAGGTTTCCGCATCTTCATAGATATATATTTCGGTATGCCAATTTTTAATCGTGATTAAATCGATATATTGTAGCTCTCTCAACTGTTTTATTAAACGATAAATTCTTTGCATAAATATCCCTCATTATTGAATAATTAGTTCTTTCTCTATGAAACGTTTAGGAGAATCGCCTACCATAAGTAATACTGTACCTTGCTCTACTTTTTGCTTCATGTGCAAATCCCATATGGATAGATCTTCCTCTGTTAAAGCTAACGTCACCGTCTTTGTTTCATTCACTCGAAGCCATATCTTTTGAAAATCTTTTAATTCTCTAATTCTTTGGGTAACAGAGGATTCGATATCTCTTATGTATAACTGCATCACAACATATCCGTCATAAGGTCCATCATTTGTAACGTCAACTGGCAGTTCTACCATCTTACCTTCGCTTAATAACTGGCGATCAATGAATAGCTTTTGCTTTGAACAGAATTGATAACTAAAAGAAGAATAAGATAGCCCATCCCCAAAACTATACATTGCCTCTCCTGATTCATCATAGTAATCTCTTTTTCCACCACTATCTTTATAGTTATAGTAAACGGGTAGTTGGCCTGAAGAAAATGGAATAGAAATTGGTAATCTCCCACTAGGGTTTACTTCTCCAAAGATAACCTCAGCTATAGCTCTCCCACCTTGTTGACCAGGATACCAAGCAATTAAAATAGCATCCAAATATGGTTCAATATGTTCGATACTATGCGGGCGTCCCTGGACAAGTACACCGATCATTGGAATGTTTAGTTGCGCTAGCTCTTTCACTAGCTCTTCTTGGACTCCACCTAATCGGAGATTTGCCACATCCACATTTTCGCCACTATCCATTTGAGACTGATCTGGATTTATTACTGCCCCATTTGTATGAAAGGACATACCAAATTCTCTAGCACTTGAGCCACCTAAAGCTAAAATTATTACATCGGATTGACGGGCCAATTTTTTGGCATGTTCAAAATCTGACTTATCCTCTGAACGAATATCACACCCTTTTGTATACAACACGGTATCTTGGTCTTTGGCGATAGAAGTAATCCCATCTCTTATTGTCACAACTGAATCTCTTCGTTGAGGAGGTGTGTAATCTCCAAGCATGTTATACACATGATCTGCGTTTGGTCCAATAATCGCAATAGTTGGCTTATCTTTATTTAATGGTAGGAGATTTTGCTTATTTTTAAGAAGGGTAATAGATTCTCTAGCCATTTCTAGATTTAACCTTTTCCCTTCTTCTCGATCAACAATCTTCTCTTCTAGAGGGGCTTCGGAAAATAAGCCTAATAGAAATTTCACATAGAGAACTCTCTTTACTGCCATATCGATAGTTGCTTCTGTCATTTTGCCATTTTCCACCGCGTATTCCAATTGGGTATAGATATCATCCCATAAGCTTAAATCTACTCCTGCTTCCATGGCATATTTCGCTGCTAATTCTTTATCACCGCTAAGATGAAGTAATCTCTCTAAAGCAACTCCATCAGCCATTACAAAGCCTTTAAATCCAAGTTCATTTCTTAAAATATTTGTTAATAAATATCGATTGGAATGGCAAGGAATACCATCGATTTCGTTGTATGCCGCCATACATGCTAATGCACCGGCCTCAATACCTGCTTTCATTGGTGGAATATGTATTTCTCTCAATTCACGTTCACCGATTAAGGCTGGTCCTGCGTTATGTCCACCTACCGCAGAACCTTGTGCAGCAAAATGTTTTAAAACAGCAAGAACTTCCCTCTTTTCTCCTTGCATCCCCTTTACGACTGCTTCTGTCATTCTGGAAGAAAGATATGGGTCTTCAGCGAAACACTCTTCCGTTCTACCCCACCTCGGGTCCCTTGCTATATCTAATGTGGATACAAGTCCAAGATGAACCCCTTTTTCCTGTAGCTCTTTGGCAACATAGTTTGATACTCTCTGTTGAAGTTTTGGATTCCATGTTGCTCCAGAACCAATATGTGTTGGGAAGACGGTACTGTCTAATGCTTGGTGGCCATGAGGACATTCCTCTGAGAATAATACGGGAATACCTAATCTTGTATGCTTTTTTAAATATTGTTGAATCATCGTTGTTACATGCAGACAATCCTTTAAAGGGATGCCATTATCAAAATGAATACCAGACCATGGATCTGCTCGAAACAAGCCATACAATGCTCCTATTCCTTGAAATGTTTCCACATGTTGTTTAAAGAGATCTGTTAATTCATATTTACCCCCCTCTTTTTTATATACTTGCCAGCCATAAAGCTTTTGGTTTAGTTGTCCGACTTTCTCTTTTAAAGTCATTTGCTCTAGTAATTGATCGACTTGTTGTTCTATCAAAGTTTCCACCTCTGACCAAGTGTGAATTTAAAAACATGTGCAATCGGCGTGGATGTCTCCTTTAATGTTGGCATATTTATTTGAATAGATGCTCCCTTCTGCTCAAAGTCAAGAAGCGTATCTCTTCCAAGCCATTCAACCTGTAAAATCTCATGATCAAATGGGATGGAAATCGTATTCTGACGGTACGCATCATCATTCTCATGATACAGACGAAAGCAATACACGTGATTATTTTTTGTCGTATAGGCAAGGTTATCTTCAAAATACGGTGCGATCATACGCGTCCCATATATCGCCTCACCATGAACCTTTAACCAAGCACCCATTTTTTTTAATCGTTCGATTGCCTTTCTCGGTAATCTGCCATCAGGCTGTGGCGGAACATTTAATGCTAAGTTTCCACCCTTCGCAACGATTTCGATCAGTGTATGAATAATTTCTCTTAACGTTTTATACTTATCCTCAAATTTGTAAGAAAAGGAAGTCGCAATCGTTATACAGCTTTCCCAAGGTACATTAATGGGATGTGTTGGTACCGTTTGTTCTGGTGTTATGTAGTTTTCATATATTCCACCAACTGTTCGATCAGCGGTTAATAACCATGGCTGATGCCTGCGGGCTTCTTCTACTACTTCACCTAAGCGAATATCTTGATTCCTCTTGCCTACCCAGCCGGCATCTAGCCACAATATATCAATTCTCCCGTACTTCGTGATTAATTCCATTATTTGATGATGTGTGAAGGAGATAAACCTTTCCCACATCCAAGGATATTGATCTGGATCATAGGAGGGGCCTCGCCACATATGTTGTTTTCTGTCCATGCCAGGCGCCCAATAATACGGTGTATGCCAATCTGCCTTAGAAAAATAAGCGGCAATCGCGATTCCTTTATCACGAAATGCATCAAAAACATTGCGGGTAATATCCGCATATTTATGTTTATGAAAAGGGCAGTCCTTGCCGGTAATTTTATAGTCTGTCTCGTGCGTATCCCACATCGAAAAGCCATCATGGTGCTTTGTAGTAAAGATTAGATATTTAAATCCAGCTTCAGCTGCTAGTTGTGCCCATTTCTCTGGTTGAAATCGTATCGGATTAAAGGTTTTATTTAAATCAAAATATTGCCTCTTAAATTCCTCCATATCATCCGTCCAGTCAACATCATCCCGTGACCAATCTCCATCCTCATCACTTAATGCCCAAGATTCTACTAAGCCTATTTGTGAATATGGACCCCAATGCATCATAAGTGCCAATTTTTGATCTTTAAACCACTCTAACCTTTCTTTTAAGATGGCACTTTCAGGTTCGATCCAATTTTTTTCGGATGAATAATGATGGACACCTTGTTCTTGTTCTTCGTTCATACTATTCATCCCCTTCTGTATTTCGATAAAGGACTACCTGGAACATACCAACCAATCCTGCTTAAGACAAACTCACTAAACATCGAATTTGCCCATGAAAACCATGGTCTTGTGAATTGTGTAGGATCATCAACATGGAAGCCTTCATGCATGAAATTTGTTTCTGCATCTGTTTGCTTAAATAATTCCATCATTTCTTGTATTTCTTGTTCGTTAATCGATGTTAGCCCTTGTATTGCCAGTGCAATATGCCAGATATAATGATCAGGCGTATGTGGACTTCCAATTCCCTTAGCAATCTTCCCTTCAAAATAGTAAGGATTTTCCTCACTTAAAATAAATCTCCTCGTATTTAAATAAATCGGATCATCCAATGCACAGTAACCTAGATATGGCAACGACAATAGACTCGGTACATTGGCATCATCCATCAACACATAATTCCCTAATCCATCTGTTTCGTATACATATATTTCTCCATAGTCTGGGTGTTCAATGGTTCCATATGTGTTGATTCCATTTTCTATTTCTTCTTTTAATTTCTTTGCACCTTTTGCAATGGTTATATCCTGTAATACTGCTTCTGCAATTTCTATCAGTTGTTGTAAAGAGACAACGGCAAACATATTCGCCGGAATTAAGTAACCATATTGACAGGCATCATCACTTGGTCTAAACCCACTCCAAGTCATTCCTGTATAGCCTACAGGTGCCCCAAAGCCATCATGAGATAAGGTGTCTTGTGGTGGACAATGATCGCGAACAAAATGATAGTCAGATTGTTCATGATTCTGTTCGATTGTCCATACTTGTAAGATTTTTTTAACTGCTTTACTGAATGTCTCATCGAAGTGTGACGTGTCACCAGTTGATTTCCAGTAAAGATAGGCTAGTTGTATAGGGTAGCATAATGAGTCAATTTCGTATTTCCTTTCCCATATCCAATCTGTCATTTTTGTTTGGTCATCATGAAACCTCTTTCCATTTGCGGACTCATTGAATGCATTCGCATATGGGTCATGTTGGATAAAAAAGAACTGTTTTTGAATGACTCCTTTAATCATTTTTGCAATCGTTTCATCCTGATCTGCAAGTAATAAATATGGTCTGACTTGTGCAGCTGAATCACGTAGCCACATTGCTGGAATATCCCCAGTAATGACAAACGTCGATCCATCTGTTTGTGGTCGAATCGTCGTTTCATACGTATTCACAAAAGTTTTTTTGAACATTTCCCTTATTTTTTTATCATGAGGGAATTGATCGACAACATCTTCGATAAACTCTTTAATAGCTGGTGTAAGCACCTGTGTCATTGCATCTCACTTCTTTCTATTAGGAATCATACCAATCGTTTTTATTTCATATGGTTTCAGATTTATTTGATGTTTATCTATCCATTCGTTTACTTTTTCTTCTATTACATTACTCTCATATTTTGTGTCAATAAGCGGATTTGCCTTTATTTCAAGTGATCCTGGTTGATCCATCATATTGAAAAAACGAATCATGACATCCTTTTTATTGGTAGCTACTTTAAGTGACGTTTGAGCAATAGGATGATCTGACTTATAGGAAAAATATTGATAATTACCTGAAAGCTCACCAGTTTGTACAGGAAGTTGTAAGGTAGACCATGGCACAGCATATTGATAGGCATCATGATAGACTATTTCTCGATTCCGATTACCAATATGAGGGAAGATTTTAAAGGACGCTTTATGTGCACCCAAGCATTGCGCTTCAGGTGTAGGAAAATACCCCCAATCTCCTAATTCACCAACGGCCCGAAGCAAGGTAATAGCAATCGTGTTTGCTTTATCTCTTAGAATTTCATATTCATTAAGTCCTTTATTTGCAATCGTTATTCCTTTCACATCATCATGCATGCTAACAAAGGCTTGCTGGTGCTGAGAGTAATCTGGATTTGTCCATTCCTCTGACGGTACATTATTCCGTTTGGCTACTTCAAAAATACTATCTGCATAATGATGACTCGATTCTATCGTTGTTGGAAATAAGACTCGTAAACGATGGTCTTTCGCATTATTATCATAAGTAACTTCGACATTAACCCCTGTGCCATTCTTCTCTAGGCTCACCTTTGTTGTAATCGTCAATAGAATTTTTTTATTACTACGCTTCGATTTCCGGGTGTTAAATCCTACTAGTTGTTGCTGCTCTTGTTGTAGCATTGCTTCTGCACTTTCTGGTATTTCCCATTGGTGGATAATTTCATATGTTGCTCGAATAGATGTATTCTCAATCAGTTCAACCGATGCCTCGCTATCTTCTGTTGTAATCGGCAAATCTTCTGAAGCTTGTTTATACATATACTCATTACCGATATCACCAGAATTTTCATAGATTAAAAGATTAGGAAACACTTCTTTTGTTTGTTTATCAAATATGGTAAGCGAGCCATTTGGATTTATTTCTACCTTTAAAAAGTTATTTTCTAACGTATTTGCTTCTTGTGCGATGCTTCTTTCGTCTGCTTTAGTACTTTTAGCTATTTGAACAAAGGCAAATGTACGATGGCTGAAGGAAGGAACATCTTTCGCTTCAAACGAAACCGTTGCTCTTTTTGCTAGGTATGGTTGACGGAATTGATGCTTTGGTAAATCATAATCAAAAACAATCTTTACATCATCTATATGATAGGCGTATTCCTTACCATCCAGATCAACTAAAGTATAGCCGTCTAAATCAAATTCCTCGATGGATTTGCGATTAACACCATCAGCAAAATAAGATCGTATAAAATCTATTTCAACAGTAGCCACCCCAGTTTTCGGAAGGCCTGTTGAATTGAAAAGCACAAACGGTACTGACTGATTACTATATTGTATGAAACTAGAAGTATCTATTTTCGCACCAATTTTTTTTAATGTTGCTTGCTTCAGACTCTCAGCCATATGTTTACTTTTCTCAAAGCGTGTAACCATTTCACGATGGACCTCATCTACACTACAACCGCAAATACTGTCATGTGGATGATTTTGCATTAATGTTTTCCATGCATACTCTAAAATATCGTGATCATAGTCTTCACCAAGTAAATAAGCAAAGGTTGCTAATGGCTCTACTTCCTTTTCTAGAAATGTCTGTACTTCATGATTCATTCTTTTTAAATACAGACGAGAGGAGGCGGTATTTACAAGGGTTCCCCAGCCGTCAGTATGTTGACTTCTTAATTCACCTTTTACTTCTTTTAGTTTTGGCTTCGATAATTGTCGGTCTATTGCATTTACGTAATCATTAAAATTAGAATGAATAAATTCATAATCTGGATATAATTCTTTTGCTGTACGAATTGCTGCAGATAAATCAACTTGTACTGGCTGGTGATCACAACCATTAAGCATTAAGAAGTGATCAGAAGCAGCATATTTTTCCATCGCTTCGAGATGACCATCCCAATATTTCTTCGCAAGGTCTCTCTCGACAGGTATCTCATTCCCATTACAGTACCAATTCGCGAATAAAATACCTGTCACTTCAGAACCATCTGGCGCTTGCCATCTCATTTCTGAATATGGTGATTCATACATATCTGATTCACCTACTAAATTGTTAAATCCAGTGGGCTTCACACCACGACCAAATGCCGCATGTTTTATCCCTGCTTGATGTAGGATTTGTGGTGCTTGCCCCATATTGCCAAATGAATCAGGAAAATAGCCAATTTTTGATAGACTTCCCCACTTCCTTGCATCTTTAAAACCATACTGCAAATTACGAATATTTGCTTCACTACTTGTTAAAAATTCATCCTGTAATACATACCAAGGTCCAACATGAATACGACCATCTTCTATTAAACGCTTTATTTTCTTCTTTTTTTCTGGTCTCACTTCCAAATAATCGTCTAAAATAATAGTCTGCCCATCTAAATGAAAGCTTTTAAAATCCGTATCAGCCTCCAATATCTCTATTAATTGATCCATAAATTCAATTAATAGATAATGATGCTTTTCATATGGTAAATACCATTCCCGGTCCCAGTGTGTATGGGAAATAATATGAATGGTTTTCTTTTGTTGACTCACGTAAAACTCCTCCAATTTGTGTTGGATATTTTCCTTCCTCATCCATCTTATCTTTCTAATTATGTATCTATAAGAGATGGAGCAATGGCTCGTCATCCTACTTCAGTAATAGATGTCAATAACGAGCCATTGATTTGGAATAGATTAGTTTTTCGCCCAGCGATCATATGCATCCTGATAGATCTCTACATAACGATCAATATTCATGTTTTCAATTGTTTCGATATATTTATCCCAATTGGTTAAAGGCTCTACACCCGTAATAAATTTTGCTTCCATTTGTTCCACATATGATTCCAAATCCACTTCAATTGTGTTAATTTCTTCTTGCTCTTCTTCTGTTAAGTAAACTAATGGATACGCAGTCTCTGCATATGGATCTACTTTGGCTTTTGTTTCTTCTTCAATAAATAAGTCAAATTCAGATCTTGGTGCATTTTCTACTAAATCTACTAACATTGGTGTAGTAATCCCATATGCTGGTGTTAATGTACCACGATAATCTTCACTACTTTCAAATTCTTCCGGCACTTCTTTAAATACCCTTTGTCCATCCTCGCCTTCTTCCCATAAATAACCTTCTGGACCTTGATCAAAGAAATCTCGTCCTTCTTGAGAATATAAATAGTCAATCCATCTCATCGAAGCTTCTGGATGATCATTATTTGAAGTAATCGCAAAAGCTCCTCTACTTATTCCCGGATTTCCTGGTAAAACAATCTCAGGTGACACCTCACTCGTCAAAGGATGGAACATTGGATTATTCATCGCTTCTTCTTCTGTTTGTCCAGTTGTAAAGAAAGAGAACCAGTCAGGAAATAGTCCTAATCTATTTTGTTGACCCTTTGCCTTTTTCTGTTCATCCGCTTGGGAGAAGGTCTCCGGATCAAGTAATTTCTCTGCATATAATTTATTCATATAGGTCAAATATTCTTTGTAATTTTCCGTAACAGGAGCATATCGAACTTTTCCTTCGACTTCTTCAATGCCCCACTCCTTCATTCCAAATGCGGCTAGAAGCCATCTTCTTGTACTATTCATTTTGACATCGACTAAAGGAATCTCGTCGGCTTTGCCGTTACCATTAGGATCTTCATCACGAAAACGTACTAATAAATCGTATAACTCATCCGTTGTTTTCGGTAATTCCTCTACACCTAATGCATCTAACCATGCCCCGTTATACCACATGGGGCCTGCTGGCCAAGCTGCTGTGGGATGTTGATTGATTGCTGGCAAAGCATAGATATGCCCATCTGTTGTGGTTATCGATCTTTCTATTTCTGGATTTTCCTCCATAAGTGCTTTGAAATTTGGGGCATACTCATCGATTAAATCCTCTAATGGGATTAAAACACCTTGTTCACCGTAATCAACTTCCATACCTGGTGTTAAGTCCGCCGTTCCTGCACCAAAAATAATATCTGCGATATCACCACTTGCAAATGCTAGGTTTAATTTTGTTTGAAAATCACTTAATGGTGGTGTATCGTATTCAAAATTTATGTTTGTTTTCTCCGAGTATTGTTGTAATGTCGGCATGTCTTCCCACTCTGCAAGACCAGTACCTGGAGCCATTAATGATAAGGTTATTTCTTCCTCTACAATCGGATAGCCTTCTTTATTTACAGCAACATCCTCAGACTGATTATCGTCATTATTATCAGCTTGATTCGTTGTGTCATCATTACTACACGCTATTAAAAAAATGAAAAGTACTGTAAACACTACGGATAACCATAATTTTCTCTTCATTACTTAACCCCTCTCCTTATTAAATGCATGGTATATTGTTCTTACAGGTAACAATCCTTCCACATCACCTCCTTAAATAAGCTTCCGATTTATCGATTTATCCTTTTAATGAACCAATCATGACACCTTTTACAAAGTACCTTTGTAAGAAAGGATAAACAATAATGACAGGTAACGAGGACACGATCATTACTCCATATTTAATAATGGCTGCCAACTGTTGATTACTATTGATTAACTGGGCCGTTTCACCAGTAATATTGGTATTATTAGAAGACATATCTTGTAACACTAATATCTCTCTTAAGACTAACTGTAATGGGAATAAATCACGATCCGAGATATAAATTAAGGCATTAAAGTAACCATTCCAATGTCCCACACCATAAAACAATGCCATGACCGCTATAATTGGTGCAGATAGTGGTAAGATTATTTTAAAAAACAATTTAAGGTTAGAGGCACCATCAATAATTGCCGCTTCTTCAAGTCCTTTTGGAATCGTTGATTGAAAAAACACTCGCGCAATAACAATGTTCCAGACTGCTGCAGCATTTGGTAATACCATTGCCCAGATTGTATCGATTAAGCCTAAATCTCTTACAACTAAGTAAGTGGGGATAAGACCACCTGAAAAGAACATAGTTAAAACGAATATGGCGGTGAAAAATCCTCTCCCATAAAAATCTTTTCTCGCTAACGCATACGCTGCTGGAATCGTTACTAATAAATTGATAAATGTACCTAATGCCGTATAAACAAGTGTCATTAAGTACCCTTGCCATATCGAATCATTTCCAAAAATCAGTCGATACCCTTCAAAGGTAACGTCTTTTGGAAGTAACCACATTTCTCCTGTATTTACAGCTGTAGGATCACTAATCGATGCACTAATGATATAAATCAATGGATAAAGCACTACCACCAAGGCGACCGTTAAGCAGAAATATACAATCAACTTAAAAAACTTATCTGTTTTCGTTTCATACAATGTTGTTGAATCCATTTCTCCACCCCTTTACCATAAGCTTGTTTCACTTGTTTTCCGTGCAATTTGATTGACTGCGATTAATAAAATGGCATTAATTACTGCATTAAATAAACCTACCGCTGCAGCAAAACTGTATTGTGCGTCTAATAAACCTGCTTGATAAACAAATGTAGCAATAACATTAGAAGATTCCATGTTTAATGGATTTTGTAATAATAAAATCTTCTCAAAACCTAATGCCATAATGTTCCCTAGGTTCATAATGAGTAAAATAATCATCGTCGGAACTAATGTTGGAATATTAATATAAATAATTCTTTGGAACCTTGAAGCACCATCTACAATTGCTGCTTCATGCTGCTGGGGATCGACACCAGATAATGCTGCTAAATAAATAATCGTACCCCACCCCGTACTCTGCCAAACACCTGATAAAACATACACTGTTTTAAACCAAGCCGGATCACTCATAAATGCAATTGGTTCCAATCCAAAAAATTGAATAATATGATTGATAATCCCTGTTGTAGGAGATAAGAAGGCAATGATCATCCCTGAAATAACAACAACAGAAATAAAATGTGGTGCATATGTAACCGTTTGAACCGTTCGTTTATAAATACCATCTTTCGCTTCGTTTAGTAACAGTGCTAATAGAATAGGTAATGGAAAACCTACAATTAACTCATATATACTAATCCCAAGCGTGTTCTTTAATAAATCCCAGAAATAATAAGAATCAAAAAATCGTTCAAAGTGTTTGAGACCAACCCATTCACTTCCCAAAAACCCTAATGAGGGAACATAATCTTTAAACGCTATTTGAATACCGTACATTGGTACATAATGAAAAATAATAAAGTAAAGGAGTGCTGGCAAAATAAAAATGTACAATTGCCAATTCTGAATTATTTTTCTATTCTTCTTCGTCTTTAGTTTTACTTTTTGTTTATTAGTTACAGCTGAATTTACACTGCCCATAAATTGCTTTCCTCCTTTTCCAACTTTTCCATTCGCTATCTGATATCATCATAATGACTAAAAGTAAGCGTTATCAATATGTCGTTTTTGCTTTGACTTGTCATTATTGCTTTATCTAGATGCTAATAAGTTGGTAGATAACGCTTTCAAAGAAAGTCAATATGTAGAAATTGATCTATATGTGGATTTTGATATATGTCTTTCTTGTCATTTGTCAGATCTACAATCTAACAATCTCCTATCCCATTTTTGCTGCACCTTAAAACTTCGACTATGTCGAAACTTCTACTGTGTAGAAATTTTATACTTCCAAACATACTAGAAAAACTCGCATTCGCTCGTCCTTTTAGCGGATGCGTTAGCTTTTCTTATACTTTGGACTTTAAAATTTCCGCTTCGTCGCTTTACTACTTGCAATAATTTTATACTTTCTAACGTACAAAAAAAGAAATGAACTTCTACAATTAGAAATCCACTTCTTTTCCTTACTTTTACATTTCTTCACTTATCTGCTTACTATATAGTTGCCGATATTTTCCTGGTGTCATTCCAACAATACCTTTAAATTTCCTTGTAAAATTAGCTACATCTTTATAACCTACATCTACGACAATATTCTTTATGGGAGCATCTGTTGCTATTAACTCCTCCTTCACTTTTTCGATGCGTAAATTTTGCACATATTGTTTGAAGTTATACCCGGTTTGTTCTTTGATAAATCGACTTACATAAGAAGCTGATAGTTGAAATTCTAATGCTATTTTTTCTAAAGATAAATCATACAGGTGATAATGTTCATCTAAGTATGTGATGATATTATTTCTTAATTGATCATTATGACTTTTCTTACTACTATTCACCTGATCACAAGCTAGATCAATGATGCTATAAAGCTCATTGTAAAGTCCTTCAATTGACTGAAAATCAAAAACGGACTCTAATTGACCATGCTTAGGGGTAATCCCAACCTCTGTTATCGTTTTAATCACTGTATTAATGATTTCAAAACTAATCGCTCTTAAAAAAGAAGGAGATAGTTCTTTATGCTTCATTGTATCGAATATTGTAGTTAGTGATTCTTGAGCAACTTGCGTATCACCATGTTTAATGCTTTGCACAATCTTTAATAATTCTTCTTTCGGATAGCCTAATGAAGCAGTTGGCTCTTTCTCAATCTCTTCAAAATAAATACAACTACCTTGTGCATAGTAATATTTATATTCTAAAGCGGCTAATGCCTCGATATAGGACCTGTTAATGAGGGTAATATGATCAACAATAGAGCCAGCACTAATAATTGGCTTTACCCTTAATTTTTCCTTTGACTCTGTTCGTAATCTTTTTACAAAGTTTTGACGCTTTTGGGTGACAGTTGCTAAATCACCATCCATTTTAATAATTAAAGCAACTGCATCTACATACAACAAATCTACGCCAAATGCTTTTACATCATCTAATCGAAAGCTATTTACTAGCTCATAGATCGTTTCTTTTTCGATTAATTTCTTGGAGGACGAGCGACCACTTTCTAATGAAAGAATAAGAGAAGCATAATAGTCACCAGCTATATCTAAATGTAACGTATTATTGTAGTTTGTTATCTCTTCTTCCTTATTAAAATCCCCTTTTAATATTTTAGTAATAAATTGATCACGTGCAAATGATTGATGCTTATAAACGGTTTCGCTCAATTTTTCGTGGTCTTCAAAAACGGACGTGACCGTTCGTTTAATGGTCTCCAGTTCATTAATGGTAGCATTTACTGTTTTATTACGACTTACGGAGTTAAACAAGGAACGAATAGGATGATATTGTCTTCTCGCAAGGATAACGGCTAGTACTCCCCCTAATATAAAAACTCCAATACATAATAAGATAATAAGTAACCTCGTATTGGCTAATCGTTCAAAAAATTGATCTGTTTCCATTATCGTGACAAACTTCCATTGAGATATCGTTGACTCAACTGCAGCTAACGAATAATCTTCATTATTCAACTCTATTGTATTAATTTTTCTAAATTCACTTTTATCCAGTTTTACTTCATTGATGTTGATGGTCTTATCTTTAATCGTTGAAGCGAGAATTTCATTATTACCTGATACTATGTAGGCATTGCCTTTAAAATCACCCATTACATTCTCGATCAGTTCATTTAAGCTTTTCTCCTTAATTAAATATAATACAGAACCATACGTACTATTACTATCTAACGTAATTGGAGTAAAGTAGGCAACAAATTTATCCTTACTTCCATAGTTATTTTGTTTCTCAAAAAGGACATTGTTTGGAATATTCGTGTGAAGAAGCTCATCGAAATCATTTAATTCGATGTAATAAAATTGGTATTTATTCAAAAATGCAGGGAGACTAAATGACCCTTCTGATGAATAAATCGTGTTACTTTGATGATAAAAAATTAACAATTCTTCTAATATCGAACTATTTGCTTTATACTTTTTCAACTCAGCTACTGCCTCGAGCCCATAATACGGGTGATGAATCATATATGGAGTCAATCGTGGATCATGTGCAATCCTGTTCGAAATGGATTCTAATTCACTCATTCTCTCATTTGTAATAGCTGCAACCTGTTCCAATTTGGCTAAATTGGATTGTTCGATTTCTTCCTTTAAATTACTTACAGAATTTAAATAAATAATGGAACTCATAATTACAAAAGGGACAAAGAAAACGATTAGATAGGAAACAATATAATTAATAAACAATTTAGATTTAATCAAAATACCACCTTCTCCCTATACAAGCAATTAACTCCTTCCATAGGAGGGGGTTTTACTTTTTTGTTTTATTTTTTGCTGATTTTCTTCCACACCTACACACGCCCTATACGAAAACCAAAGAATGGGGTACAAGGTTAAAGGCACGCCTACAAAAGCCGTTAATACCGGAAGATACCAATATAAATAATACAAAATAATAAGGGAGATAAACATAGCGATCGCTTCAAAGGGTCTAGCTAAGGCTATAAGGATGGATTGTTTATAATACTGTAATAAGGTTAGATCATAACGTACATAGACAATAAGAAAGTGACAAAAACTCGCCAAGCCAACGATTATGAAAAACATTAATACTAAATGAAAATAAAAAGATTGGATATATGTTTTAGATACAAAATAATCGACATATAAGAATAGACCAATCAATAACCAACCTAAAAATAAAACATTTGTTTTTATAAAACTTTTCTTGTATGTATTCCAAAACTCTTTTACAATTGGAACTTCCTTATTCTCTGAAAACCACTTATGTATAATAGATGCCATTGCTACTGTAGCAGGAGCAATCCCAAATACCCCGACACCTAACAAGGTTAAGATAATCCAACAAATATTTAAAATCATCATTCTAGCTAACCAAAAGCCAAACGTATATAGATATTTAAAAAATCCGTTAACGAATACCACTGTATTTCCCCCTAACTTGTTATTTTCTCTATCATATCAAAAAAGCGCTCAAAAAAGAAAGCCCTTTCAAAATTTGCAAAATATTCAAAACAGAATTAATTTCAGGAAAAACATCTCTTAAAACCATCAAAAAACCTACCACTTCTTAACCAGAGGTGGTAGGTTTCAAACTTAGCTTAGCTGTTCTATTAATTGCTTTACTCTTTTCGTTAATTGTTCCTTTGCACTTGCCGAAATAAAGCGTTCCATCGACCGTTTCTCTACTTGTCTTTCGAACTTGGCAAGGAACTTACGCGCTTGTTTAATGGAGTCTTTTTCATAATGGTGGATCATTTGCCTATACGTATTGGTCAATTGTTTTGCCAATGGACCTCGCAGGTCTCCCGACTCGATGTATCCATCCATTAAATCTTGTAGGCTAGACAGCTGAACAGGAAATTCAACAGTGGGAACGAGAACTGTTGACCAATCCATATCCGAACCAAAATAAAAGCTCGTATAGGATGGTTGATTATAGGACGTATTTTGTCTCGCCACCTCTGCACGATACTGTGGATCATGCATTAACGTATAAAGCTTGTGATCTGTTACTTCTGTACTCAAGTAAATACGAATAGCTGAGCTATCCTCTGTTCTTACTAGTAACTCCTCACGCCAGTCACCAAATATATCTGCAACAAGGCTTGGATTTCCTTTCGTCCAGTTATTGGTTCTCGTACCTTCTGCCGTTAACACAGTACCCTTCTGCCAATCATCAATGGTTGGAGTTTGGTCTCTAGATCCATTAATAAGTTGAGTCGTCATATCAGCAGACCATTTAATGCTCATGTTGGTTCCAGGAAGCCCCTTGGATTCAGTAATGTCTTCCCCCTCAGCCGTTTGTAATTTAACAGCCCATGTTTCTAAGCCTGGTTTCGTTGGATCTATATCACCGATCATTCCGCGGCCAGTATCTTTTCCTGTGTAATCACCATAAAGAACCTCACCAGTCGCAGCATCTCTTAGTGCATAACCATAAGGAGCCCAAGCACCGCCTTCAAAAACCATATACATTTCCAAACCAGGTCTGTTCGGATCAATATCGGCAACATGCATGGCATCTCCATGGCCTAAACGAGCGATTCCTTCTCCAGCTGCTTCCTCCGGCATCTCATCCATCGAGCTATACAATAAAGAGCCATCATGATCAATCGTAGCCGAGCCATAAACAATTTCTTGTTTTCCATCTCCATCAACGTCTGCTGCACTTAAGGAATGAAAGCCTTGAGTGGTAATACTTCCAAATTCCTTGTCCGTTCCATCCACACCGTGTGGACCATCATTAAATGGGTTGCTCATCGGTGTCCAACCACTGTCTACATACCAATTTTCACGAAGATGCTCCCCATCCCAGTTGTAAGTGACAATCGTAGCTCTTGTATAATAACCTCTAGCAAAAACGGCAGAAGGCCGTTGCCCATCTAAATACGCAACACCTGCTAGAAAACGATCGACACGATTACCAGGCTCGATACGGGACATAGCATAATCTCCCCATCTTAATCCATCATCTCGACGCCCAGGCTTGTAATGAATTGTCTCTAACTCTCCACCAGTTTCTCCATCAAAAACCGTCACATACTCTGGTCCTTCTAGGATAAAGCCTTCAAAATTGCGTAAATCGTTACGACTACTTCTTTCTGGAGCATAGACATCGATAAAATAATCAGCTAGATTTTCTGCGTCCTCCTGTGATAAAGGATAAGCATATTTCGGTTCTATTCCAAAGCATTCCTCTAATGTAGCAGGCCACTCTCCACTAATAACCTCTTCTTGCTCATGCCAGTTTCTAAATAAGTCTACGATATGTGCATAATAATCCTCACTACTCATGCGATAATCATCATGATGACTGTACCCCTGTTCCTTATCCTCTTCTGGCATCGTGATAAATTCTTCCGATATTACTTCACCGTTTTCATCATATCTGAGTACCTTCGTACCAGGAGCTGTCTTTAACATTATTTCTGACTTACCATTGCCGTCAAAATCATATACTAAAAACTGTGTATAATGTGCTCCTGAGCGGATATTGACACCTAAATCGATTCGGTAAAGAAGTTTTCCATCAAGAGTGTACGTATCAAGATAGGTTTTTCCAGTATAGCCAACCTGAGATACATCCTTAGCATTAGACGGCTCCCATTTGACAACATACTCGTATTGACCATCTCCGTTCATGTCCCCAACAATCATATCATTCGCGTGGTAAGTAAAAGATTCCCCTGCTAGTGTTATTCCATCTGCAGGCTTTTGTAATGGTAAATCATAATACGCTTTGTCCCACGGGAGAATCGTTTTACTTTCTTCTACCTCTTTTCCATTTATTACGGCATGAACCGCATATTCATGATTGCTAGAGCCTGCTTTATCCAAATAGTTCGTGCTTTCCTCGACTGTTGCCATCTTTTCACCATCTCGATACACATGGAAATTCACACCTGTTAGCCCTGTTTCAGAATAGCCAGTGACTTCATTAGCTAGTAAACGCCAGCTCAAGAAGATACCTTCCGAAGTAGATGCAGCTACTAAGCCTCGATCTAATTTTTCTAGCTGGATACTGTTCATTGTACCTTTTTTCTCTACTGCTGAAATATTAATCACACCCGAAAATAGTAATACTAACGTACTAATGGAAACTAGTGTCTTTTTTGCCCATGATTGCTTTAACAAATAATCACTCCTTTTTGAAATCGCTTACAAATTTTAGATTAAGAAAAATTTACCTCCCTTCCTGTTTTCGATTATACCAACATAGCTTGGTTACACCATTAAAAAATCAGTGAAACTTGTTGAAAAATCAGAGGTTTTTTCTAAGGAGAATAATCTCCTATTTCTATCACGAAAAAAAGCATCCTTCTATACGTAAGTATACTTTACAAAATGCAAACGATCCTTTACAATGGTATATAAGGAGAGATCATAATGAAGAATCGGCTTAAGGAGTATCGAGCGCGTTATGGCTATTCACAGGAAAAGCTGGCAACTCTTATTGGTGTAACGCGGCAAACGATTGGATTTATTGAAAAACAAAAGATGCTCCCATCCGTATTACTAGCAATAAAGCTAGCAAAGGTTTTCCAATGTAAAGTGGAGGAGTTATTTTTGCTAGAAGAGGGAGATGAGGACTTGTGAATAAATTTAAGCTCTATCACCCACTAATTATGGCATGTTTCTACTTTGCCTTATTACTATTCTTCGGATATGTTGATTTCATTATGAATAATCCCGACCAAGCCATCTTAACCATAAATGGGTTTAGAATCCACTTATTTATGGTCATACTAATCATTGGATTCATTGGTTTTTCTAGCTTTTTAATTGTCTATACGTACTATTATCAAAAGTGGAATAAAGGGAATCCTTTGTCACTTAAACCACCAGAAATCAATGAAGAAGATGAAGGAACCCAACATATTTATACGATCGCTACGAAACGAATCTATATGTTTTATACAACCGTGATTCCGATTCTTACATTGATTGCGTTTTATTTGCACATGATTTCCTTTGAATTAAGTGCAAATATGGTAGTATATGTTCTCTTAAGTATTTTGACGATTCATTATTTCCTTTATTATAAAGTGATTTGGGATTTTATGAAATAAAATCCTACAAAGAAGCATATATACTATCAAATGTTAGATTGTTGCATTATAGGAGTACATCCTATTTGCATATTAGAAAAACTCGGCATTCGCCATGTCCAATACCGAGTGCCGAAGTTTTTCTTATACTATCAACAAATAAGAATTTTATCTTACTGATAGTATAATAAGCCTTCTAAAGCTAATAGCTTTAGAAGGCCCCCCATTACACACATTCAGCTTTTACACTAACACCCCACTTGTGCCAGCTCCAGTTACCACTGAAAGAACCACCTTGGTATACAAGACACCAGATAGTTAAACCAGCAAAGATAGTGAATGCAAGTGTTAAAAGTACTGCTAATAACACGATAAACCAACCATCGAATTGCACTTTACGATTTTCAACCATTGCAGTAAGATTGCTTTTCAAAGATGCAAGAGTAAGTACAACTAATAAAGATAAACGATTAACTAATGCCATTTTTTTCACCTCCTTTCAAGTGTAGAGCCTTTATGAAATATTGCTTTTATTATCATCATTCCATCACCAAGTGGTGGAATGATGTTAATAACATGGAACACATACAAAAAACCGGTAAACATGAGGACATTCTGGTTTGTCCATTTCGCAAAAATAATCAGAACAAGTCCGATAACTAGTAGAATAAAAAGTGGCATCGCTGCTACCTTCATCATTTCCTTCGATGTTAAAGTGAATTTCGGATAGATAGTAATTTTGGCAAAGGTGAATTCTACCTCCAACTCTCCTTCCTCCCTACTCTTTTTCAATAAGATTGCATGCAAGTATTCATGAATAATAAAGGAAAGAAATAAGCCACCAAAAAAAATAACATAAAATTGAAGGATGTATCGAGCCATTGTCCAGCTTGTATGTATTACTAATGGAAGTAGACTGAATACTACCATTGCCACAAGTAATTTTTTGTAATGTCCAAGGAATAGTTGGACAAAAAGCCAAAAGCTCACACGATCTAGCGAATAGACAACCTTCATGAAGCTGCCGACTTTCGCTTAAACAATGATAGGATAAAAATAAATAGGACAAACAAAATAGCTATCGTTATAAAAATTGGAATACCATTAGCAACACCAAATTGCATTTCCAATGTATCCTCCGATGTTGGGGTACTGTTAAAGAAGAGACTACCAAAATAGGTAGTTCGATAACCTTCCTCCCCGCTACTAAAAAGCATGATTAGGAAACTAGCCGTTAAAATAAATAATGTCGTGATAATAGCTGCTATTAAACTATTAATGTATGTCAACAAATTTTTCATTTCGAAAACTCCTTCTCAGATTGATTAAGCCCTGAATACTGAATAATATCATGACCAAGTAGAAAAAAATCAGAATAGCTATATTCATCCAAAGGCCCAAATTCATGAAGGTTAGCGAAATTCCTATCACAAGTATCGGAATCATCACAACAGCAATACTCGTGATAACGGAAAATGGATTGTCATTATAGGGGGGAAATAATATCCCTGCTAACACGAAGATTAGCACACCGAATGTAACGACAACATATGGAATGATGAAATGAATAACCGTTGTAATCATGATAAATCCAGATAATAATAAGGGGATCGAAACAAGATAAATAATAATTAGCTGTGAGACTAATAAATATAAATAATCCTTCCATGCCACATAATCAAATTTATACATCATTTGTCTCAGATTTTGTGAATGGATAAAGCTATAGATACCATTAAAACTAAGTAAAATCATCGTATAAAGGATATATTCACTTAAATTAAAAAGAATAAGTATAATTGCTGCTAAATACACAAGTGCTATCGTATTCAATGTATTCATATTTCGAAAAGTGCTTAATACATATGCTTTCATAACAGAAACGTTTTTTGCTTGAAAGGCAAGAAGATGCTTGGAGTTCGACATATGAGATTGGTCAGGGATCACAATAATGAGTCCAGTCATTATAACGACAAGACCGACATACAAGAGAGTCGTTAACCAAAAACCATAATTCTCATGAAATTGTTGAAAGAATAAGAGTATACTCTCCGTTGTATTGGTTTCTTGAATCAAATCATTAGCAAGCTCCTGTACCAATGTTTGTGCTTTTCTCAAGAAAACCGCAAAAATAAAAACAAGAATAGATAGATTAATAATGTGGAAGAGCTTTTCTATTTTGAAAAAGGTGCAAGCAAAGGAAACTAGCTTGGAAATCACCTGTAACGAGAGATAAGCAAAAGTACTGACATATAACAAATTCACCATTAATACATCGATAAATGCGAATTGATGGATCAATACCATAGACAGGACAACGGAAAAGGAAAGTAGAAATATTACTACAAAGGAAATCAATGTCTCATAAAGAAAAACAGAGAAATTCCGCTCCTTACTACTAATCGGAAAATTAATCGTCATCCGTAAAAATCCATCCACTTTGGAGAAGATCACTTTGAGAAAAATCGTGACAACAATCGTCCAAAGTATGATTGTACTAGAGTATGTATTCAACAGAAATAAAACGATTTCTTCTGTCTGTAATGCTTCAGAGAAAAATATAAATACAGACACTGCAATGACTGTCATTAAAATAAGAAAGGCAACAAGTAACAAAATACGAATAAGTGGATTTTTTAATATGCCAAAGTTTAGTACTTTTCGCATAAAAAAGGTGCTATATAAATGAACTAGATGCTTAATTGGATATACTCTCATTTTTGCCCTCACTAATAGCTTTTAGATTTTTATTTACTTAGCTCGAGATAATCTCATTTTTTAAATCTTCATGATTCATTATCCCTCTAAAAATAGAGAGCAAGCTCGTAGTTTGGCGGACATCGTCAATCTTCTTTTCGGTATGAATTTTTCCTTGGTAGAGAATAACGACCTTATTACACATTTCTTCTAATAGATGCAGATCATGTGAGCACATAATCACGATCTTATTCGGCCCAGAAAAATTCATTAATAGTAGTTTCGTAATTTCTCTTGATTCGACATCCATTCCATTCAATGTTTCATCAATAATTAATATTTCAGGATCAATCAACATCGCAGCAATGAGCTGAACCTTCTTTTTCATCCCATTGGAATATTCCTCTATGAGGACATCTAATGCTGAATCAAAGGAATAATATTTGACTAAACGGTGAAAACGTTCTTCATCCATAGAGGCATTATACATTTTTAGCATAAGATTTATGTATTCTTTTCCAGTTAGAAACTCTGGAAGGA
Organism: Gracilibacillus dipsosauri; assembly: GCF_003176895.1. Lineage (GTDB taxonomy): Bacteria > Bacillota > Bacilli > Bacillales > Amphibacillaceae > Gracilibacillus > Gracilibacillus dipsosauri. Next base: position 221,063 of record NZ_QGTD01000018.1, on the reverse strand, counting down.
CATCATCACTCGGTAAATACAATACAGCATTCTTAACTTTAAAATCATTATGATCAAGTCCGTCAAGCTTAATCGAACCTTTTTGTTTTTCTAAAAGGTCACAAATCAACTTGATTAAGGTTGTTTTTCCACAGCCATTCGGACCAATTAATGCTAGAAAGTCACCTTGTTGGACAGTTAGGTTAAGGCCATTCAGTACCGGTGTTTTTTTATCATAAGAGAAGTGAAGTTGTTGAATTTCTAGCATGACATTTACCTCCTTAGGCAAGAGTTAAAAATAGTCATTCGAAAGTCTCCTGTTTCATTCATGGAGGATTTAATCTGAAGGAATTTTCTAAAGTGATTATAACAACCTAAAAATAAGCAATCAAGGTTATTTTCCAAATTTAACATTGTTTAACAATTCCTTAACAAAGTCGTAATAGGACTAATAAAACTATTAAAACATCAATCAGTGGGAGGATTTATCCTCCCACTGATTTTCCTAGATATGCCTGTTTCATTTTTTTTAATCCATATGCAGCAACAGCTGTTGGCGTTTGATTTTCAAAGCTTTCCATAAAAAGCTCAAGTGATAAATACCCCTGATAATTTATGTTTTCTAAATAGCTGACAACTTTTTCTGTTGTTATCACCCCGTCACCTGGAAACAGACGCTCTCTATCTGTAATTTGATTTCTTGTTAGATATTTTGGATAATCATTGACATGAAAGATACCGATGTTTTCCCGTTTTAAGTAGGCTAAATTATCAAATGAACTTCCACCTTTATACATATGAAAAGTGTCTAATAAAAATTTAACATTGGGAAGTCCGCTTTCCAATGCGATAAACATTGCCTCGCTTAATGTTGCTAATTTCTTAGCATGCCCCCAAAATTCTAAATAGACATCCAAACCAATTTGTTCTGATAAAGTAGTTAATGTTACAAAATGGTCTGCAATTTCAGCTAAGCTTAGATTCTCCATATTCTCACAAGGAGGCGCTGCGACAGCTCTACTTCCTATTTCTTTCAGTATTCTCATCTCTTCTTTTGCTTCCTTCAATCCTTCTTTCATTCTTTGTTCATCCTCATCTGACCAGTTGAAAAAGGTAATCGTATTCACTAAGGAAATTCCATGATCCGTAATACAATCTCTTAATTCTCGTAATGAGCCTCCACTTTCCAAGAAAGTTACTATATCCTTCATCCAAAGTTCTATTCCGTCATAACCTGCTTCTGTAGCAATTCTGATTTGTTCTAGAATGTTCAAATTAAATGGGAACAAGGTCGAGGAATTTAGCGCAAACTTAACATGCCGCATTTGTTTCATCCTTTATCAAGTATTTGTGTCCACTCCTCACTGTTACTCGAGCATGATGGCTATATTTTAATCCCTTGCTATCGTTTAAAATAATGTCGTAAATGTTTAACCGCCTTAATAATTCCCTGTTGTTCTGCCTCAAGGGATTCACTATAACGATGATCTTCTAATTCAATACTGATAGGTCCTTTATATCCTATTCGTTCCAGACGAAGAGCAATCTTCCCCCAATTAATTTCACCATCTCCAGGAATGGTATAGCGCCATGAACCTTCAGAAAACAGATATTTTTCGCCAAAAGTTGATGGCAGGACACCACATTCATAAAGCTCATCATGTAGAATCTCCGTATCTTTACCGTGACAATGGTTGACTCTCTCACCAAATTCATTTAATACTCGAATATAATCAATACCTAGTCGTACTAAATGTGATGGATCATAAGTCATTCCAAAGTGTTGAGATGGAATGGTCTCAAACATTGCTCGTAACATTTCAGGTGTACAGCCAAGCGTAGGATAATACGGAGCTGGTCCTGGCCATCCTTCGATTGCAATATAAAGACCTGTTTGTTCAGCATGTTTTACTATTTCGGGAAATGTCTCCTTCCAAATAGCAAAGCCCTTTTTTCGAGATAATTGAGGATCCTCTGGCACGAGACATATAAATATTGTTCGTGCTCCTAACGATGATATGTGATCCATTTGCTGTTTTAAGCTGTTTACAGCATTAGCTCGACTTTCTTCATTTATACTAAGCAATTGTCCTACATTTTTTACATCAACTGTTCCGACAGTAATACCTGCATGATCACATGCTTTTATTACGTCTGGGGTTAGTTCTGGGACATCAAGGGAATCTAAGCCAACCTCTGCCGCCCAATTAGCCACCTTTTCCATACCTTGTTGACCAATCTGCCCTGGAATACGCATTCCAATTTGAAAATTCATATGTTTAGCCTCTCTCCTATTCTTCATCCATTTCATAAGGCTTGTAGCCTGCAGATTTATAAACCATTTCCGAAAATTCGACTACTTTTAATGCAAAATCTCCAGGTACCTTTACCTCATGTTTACCTAGGATTGCATCAATAAAGCTCTTGTCTTGATTAGTAGTTTGCTTAGGAAGTTCTGGGATAATCATTTCCCCATTGGATAAGTACACCTTTATTTGATCATTATCGTAAAAAAGAGCACCTTTCTCTCCACAAAAAACATATGTTTCATGCCATATAGGAGCATAACCAACAAGATTTAGTCCAGCAATGGCTCCTTCTTTAAAACGAATCGAGGTAAAAGTATCAATTTCTACTGGCGCACCCTGTTGAGAGAGCTTTGTAGATATTTCTATTGGTGTTAAACCAGTTGTCCAGAGGAGAACATCGATGATATGACTGCCAGAATCCATCAAAAATCCTCCACCTGATAATTTCGGGTCTTGCCTCCATACGTACTTATCCTGTCTTCCCCTCCACCACTGTTGGTACAGAGATGCCGTTATAGATGTTACTTTACCAAGTTTTCCACTTTGAATGATATCATGGATATAAATAAATTCTGGTTGAAAGTGACGTTGGTACGAAACTTGCATCATTTTACCCGTCCGATTTGCTGTTTCCATTAATTGTCTTGCCTCTTTTGAAGAGCAAGTCATCGGCTTTTCGATTAACACATGTAAACCTTTTTCTAATACAGCGGTTGCTTGTTCAAAATGAAGGGTATGTGGCGAACAGATCACTACACCATCTAATTCAACCTGTTCAAGCATGTCTTGATAATCAGTAAATTGCTCGACCCTTTGTAAATCATTCCTTACTATAAATTGATTTCGTGCTGTTTCACTAATGTCAGCAATTGATTTAATCTCTACATTTTCTAACTCTAAAAGTTGTTCGGCATGTACTTGAGCCATTCCCCCTGTACCAATAAAACCAATACGAATTTCTCTCACAGTTTTCACTCCTCAACGATCCTTATTTTAGGGTGATCTCCATCAGTTGTTCACTGATGGTTAGCGAAACTTAACATTTAGCAAATGAAGGTCTTAAGAACACTTTATTCTATGTTAAAGGGATTTATTTAAGATTTCTTGTATTGCTTTATATACTTTGTTCGTTATTGCTCCTTTGTCTAACCCTTTTTCTAAATGCTTCTTAAATAATTCTAAGTGATTTACTGCTTGTTTAAGGCGACCTTTATCAAGGTGATCGTTCGCTTGCTTTACTTGATTGCTAAGCTTTTTAGCTAGTACTTTATCAAGCTGATTATTTTCCTGATAATTGGCAATATGTTCCTCTAATGACGAGGTAGTTTGTTTTAAAATAATTGGTTCTAATTGTGCAGCATGCTCCATCAGCATTACACCACTTAGTTGTTGGCTTAGCTCAATTGGTAATCTATTTTTTCCTTCCCAAGAGGACCCAAATAAGATTTCAGGAACTAATTTAACCTTTTTCCAGACGTTTTTTGCATTATCTACTATCCATTGTGCTAACTGTTCCTGTGACGGATCAACCTTGACTAAATCGGTTACATAGCGGACAAGGATTCCTTTAAATAGTCCACCATCACCGGAACCTCCTTCGTAAATAATATGGTTGTGATTGGAAAATATATTTTTGGCTGTATTGGCAGTTCTGACAGCTGAATTTAAATACTTTTCCTCACCTGTTACTTGATAGAGCTCTACAGATGCCCCAATATAAACTCCTTGGTTATAAGTGAATTCCCATTCTTTATCGATCTTCCCATCACCAGTTCTGTTAATTCCATCCCAAACAAATCCATTTGTCGGATCCACTAGTGTATCAGTGAGCCAGTTGTAAATTTTCTTAGCCCATTGTAAATCTTCATCATTTCCGTAGTTTTGATAAAGTCTAGTCGCTAGTATTACTGCAGGTGCGTTCGAAGGTGTGTTTTTATAGTCTAACTGAGATTTATTCCAGGCAATTCCGCCACCATATTCATTACTCCATCCTGTCTTTATATCCTCCCACAATGTAAAAACAGCTTGTTCATGTTCAGGATCATTCGTGAATTGATGGAGGCGTTGTAAAGCAAGAGCCATCCAAAGCATGTCATCATAAAAATCGTTGCGGATATCTCTCCCATTTCTCTCTTTTACTGCTGCATATAAAGCAGTCGCCTTGTCAATATATTGACTATTACCAGTTCGCTCATAGCCATCCATTAGTGTGTCTATACCATGTGCCAGCCACCAATAATGAAAGCGGTTATTCTCCTCATCATCTGGATATTGGTTGCGAAACATACTCGTTTCATTATCCCAAAAGTTATCCTCGAGTGATTGTTGGGCTAGCTCTGCTTCCTCTTTTAAATCCCATTCTACAGACTGTTTTTCACTAGGTTCTTTTACAATTAAACTGTCGTAATTCAGCCAATTGGTACTACCTTTTGCGGAATCAAAACCAAGAGTAATGGTATTCACCCCCGAGGTTAGATAAACATCCTTTACATAAGTTGTTTGCCAGTCCCCCCAGCTACCTGTTCCAGAGAAACGCACCTCTTCGATCACAACCTCACTATTAACAGATAAGTAGCGGGTAGCTGATCCTGCAGCAGCTGAATAGTTAAATACGAAAGTGTAAGCACCTGCACTAGGGACACTCACTTCAAGTTGTACAAACTGCCCATTACCATTCCAACTCGCAATGTATCCATTGCCAAAGTAACCAGCTTCGGAGTTTTCGACTGCAACATTATGCAGTTTACCTTCTGTTGCATCATACTCTTCACTCCATTCCGTTGCTGCTTTTACCTCCAAAGGATTAGAAATATTTACTAAAAACAATGTACTTAGAGGTACTAAGATCGTGGCAACAATCAATTGATTTGACTTCAAAAACAAGACTAACACTCCCTTTTATCGTTTATTCTTAAAGCTTTAGATAATGTATTAACCATTACTACCCGACACCTTTTTAACTGGAAATATGCTCTTATCTTTGGAATAACTAAATTTATTAAACACCGGCTTTAAAACGATCATGGTCAAATAAGCTGAAACACTAACCATAAAAAATAAGAATAAAGCGGGAAAAACGATGAGAATGTTGGAATAAAAAATAACACTGAAATTTAAGACAAATAAGGAAAATAGAACAAATGATACTACCGGATGCCCTAAAGCAATAAATACGGAAAGCTTTAAATGGTTAATAAAAGTTCCTTTAAAGTAAGAAAAGACGGGCAGGACATATAATGAGACAATAAATGTCAATACGGCAATTACCAATACAGGCACTCTAATTACCATAGACAAATTATTGAGGGAATGAATGGCTAATGAGATAAAACAGACATTGAGCGTTGTTACAAAATATCCGTAACCATTAGCTTTTATGAAATTCTCCACAAAATAGGTTAGGAAGGAGGACCATACAACCTTGTTATTGTTCTGTGTTAAATCTCTACAAACCATTAGTAAAGCAACTGTCGCAGGGAAAAAACCGAATAAGATAAACCCAGCCAATGTTAGTAGAATCCACATGATATTCATCAAGGAGATTTTAGCAGTCCACTCCATTAACTTATACACCACATACACCTACTTTCATTACAGAGGAATTAATCTTAACTTTTGATTCCAGAAAAATTTGCACCTTCAATGAAGTATTTTTGTAAATACATGAAAATAAGGATAATTGGTAGAATGATCACAATAGTTGCCGCCATCATAGGTCCATAAGCAGTTTGTTTGTCGAAGGTAAATGCCTGCAATCCGATTTGTACGGTATAAAGCGATCGATCATTTAAAACAATTAAAGGCCAAAGGAAACTATTCCAGCCTGCCTGGAAGGTAAAAATTCCAAGTGTAGCAAGAGCTGGCTTTGTTAACGGTAGATATAGATTCCAGTAGATCCTGAATTCACTGCAACCATCAATTCTAGCAGACTCCATATATTCATCTGGCAATGTTTTAAAAAACTGCCTCATAAAAAAGACGGCAAATGAACCCGCTGCACCTGGGAGGATAACCGCCCAAAAGTTATTTAATAAGCCGTGTCCACCTTGACCAAGAATATTGTTTCCACCCATTAAGGGTATGTGATTTAATACGATATACTGTGGGATCATCACAACAACTCCTGGTATCATCATTGCTGCGAGCAGAATAGCAAATATTACCTTTCTCCCTTTAAATTTTAACTTTGCAAAAGCATAGCCACTCATCGAACCAAATAATAGATTAAAAAACACCCCCATGACAGCAAGATAAAGGGAATTAATCAGATAACGCCCAAATGGAACTGCTTCGAATGCTTCGATATAATGATCAAAGGTGATGATCGAAGGGAGCCACTGCAAAGGAATGCGGAATATTTCATCATTGGGTTTAATGGATGTTAATAAGCTCCAAATAAATGGCATTACCATAATGACGGTAATGGCTGAACCTAGGATATAAAACAGTAGCTTCTTAATATTTTCTCTTCTTCTCAATTCTTTCCCCTCCTTCTAGAAATCATTACTTTGATTAATTTTAAAGTTAATAGCAGTAAAGATTAATATTGCCAATGTAAGTACTAGCGCCTGAGCCGAAGCATAACCCATCTGCAATTGCTCAAATCCAGTGGTATATATGTGATAAACAATTGTCTTGGTTGAATTTGCCGGCCCACCTTGAGTTAATACATATGCCTGATCAAATATTTGTAAAGCACCGATAATCGTCATCGTACTTATCAGCAATGTCGTTGGCCTCAACATGGGGATAGTGATATAAATCAATTGCTTAAATGCTGATGCACCATCAATTTTGGCCGCTTCATACAGCTGTGCAGGGATTCCTTTAATCCCAGCCATATAAATAATCATGTTTCCACCTACCCCTAGCCAGAGAGTTACCCCTATAACGGATGCCATTGCCGGTCCTGACTCAGATAGCCATGCTGGTCCCGAAATACCGACATAACTTAGAATTTGATTAATTAAACCAAACTCAGAATTCAAGAGCCACAACCAAACGATCGATGCTGCAACAGCAGAAGTTACAGTCGGCATATAGAAGGCAAGTCTGAAAAAAGTCACTCCACGATAGGGCTGTGTTACTAAAACCGCTAACAATAAAGAAATAATAACCATCAACGGTACATAAAAAAAAGCTAGTAGACCGACATTACGAAATGTCTGCCAAAGAATACTGTCATCTATTAATCTTTTAAAATTTTCAATGCCTACCCAATTCATTTGACTGATAATATCGTATTCCATAAAGCTTAGAACTATCGCCATCCCGATTGGTATCACCATAAAAATGATAAAAAGGATCAAAGCAGGAGCAATTAGAATATACGCAGCTCGAGACTGATAGCGGTTAAAGGAGCTTTTTCTAGGAATAGAGTCAATGGAGAGTACATTTTCATGGACTCTATATTGCTTATTCAGCTTCATTTTCTTCTAGCATCCTATCTCCCGCTTCTTGGGCTTTTTCCAAAGTTTCTTCTGCGGATTGCTCCTTTAAAACGAATTTCTCTAAATTCGGAATTAAGGCATCCACCTCTGCAACAGGATAACCGGGGTGCTGAGGACGAATCGTTGCAAATTCTAACGTATCAACAAATGGCTTCCAGAACGGATCGTCTTGGAAAAACGGGTCTTCCAGCGCAACTTTATTACCAGGGAGGTTCAAACTTGTTTTTCCCCATTCTAACGCAATCTCAGGATCTGCTAACCACCATTTGATAAACTCCCATGCAGCCTCTTTCTTCTCTGAGGCTTCCGTTATCGCTAGACCGTAACCACCCATTACCGCACCTTTGTCGCCATCCGGTCCAGCAGGTGGTGGAACAACCCCGTAATTTAATTGATCAGAATATTGATTGTAAGTTTGCACATCCCACGGCCCGGTATAATGCATCGAAACTTTTCCTGTAATAAATGGGTGCTGTGCACCTTCTAGCCCTTTATCAAATCCTGGCTTATATACTCCATCTTCATAGATTAATTGATTCCAAAAATTTAATACTTCTAGACCATCTTCACTATTGTAGGCAGTAGCTGATAAATCTTCTGTCATCATCTGTCCGCCCGCTTGTTGTAACCACATACTGAACAAGCCTAAATCCATTAAAGAAAAACCTGCCCGTTCAAGATCATTTCCATCTTTTATCGTTAACTTTTTTGCAACTTCCCGTAATTCATCCCAATTGGTAGGAGGCTCTAAACCAGCCTCTTCAAAATGATCTTTATTATAGAAAAGTGCTCTTGCATCAACTGTAAGGGGAAGGCCATATAACTTATCACCATAACTCAGTTCCTTTAAAGCTTCGTTGTAAAAGTCACCATCTGAAACACTGTCTTCGTCCATAAAATCATTAATTGGATGTAGTACACCCTTTGGTGCATAAAGAGCTGTTCTCCATCGATCCCAGATCATGACGTCAGGAACTTGACCTGAAGTGATACCTGTCATAAATTTAGTGATTAAATCCTCCTGAATAACGTACTCTACTTCGATGCGATCTTGTGATTCGTTAAACATTTCCACCATGTGATTGATTTGTTCTTCACCATCCCCTGTCCAATCTCCCCAAAAGGTAAGCTTTACTTCTTCATCTGAACCACTATTTCCATCAGAGCTCGCATCGTTATCACTACTACATCCCACCATTACTAGAATGATCAGCAAACCTAACAGCAACATACAAATAAAACGGCTCTTATTCATCTCAGCACCTCTTTTTTAATCAATCATTTTTTAGAGATTTTTCAATATAGTCCAATATAAATTCACAGTACATGGAATTCGCCCATGAAAACCACTTGCGCGTAAACTTTGTTGGATCATCTGCATGGAAGCCTTCATGCATATAGCCAGTATTAGCATCCGTATTTTCAAAGAGTGTCAAGATTTCATTTTTTTCTTCCATAGATTTAGCAGTAAGACCTTGTATAGCTAGTGCTATATGCCAAACATATTGGTCGGGTGTATGCGGACTGCCGATTCCTTTGGCATATTTCCCGTGGTAATAGTAAGGATTATCTTCACTTAAAATAAAGGCCCTCGTATTTTGGTAAATTTCGTCTTCTCTATTGCCATAGCCCAGATAAGGGATGGACAATAAACTTGGGACATTTGCATCATCCATTAGATTATAATTGCCATACCCATCCGTTTCGTATGCATATATCGTTCCATATACTGGATGTTCTACGATCCCATATTTTTCTATCCCAGCTTGTATTTCTTGCTTAAGTTTATGGACACGTTCGATTAATTGGTGCTCATGATAGACTTTACTCAGAATCTCTTCCATATATCCTAGAACCACACTTGCGAACATATTAGAAGGTATTAAATATCCATAAATACATGCATCATCACTTGGACGAAATCCAGACCAGGTCATTCCCGTATATTGAACTGGATGTCCAAGACCTTCTCTAATTAGAGTATCCGATGGGGGACAGTCTGGTCGTTGAAAGCGATAAGAAGATTTTTCCTCGTGATACTGTTCTGTTTGCCATACATTGATAATTTTTTGCATTGCTTCAAGAAAGCTCTTATCAAAGTGATAAACACTACCAGTTTCTTTCCAAAATAAATAGGATAACTGGATAGGGTAGCATAGTGAATCAATTTCATATTTCCGTTCCCAGACCCAATCTGACATATCAGTTATATCACTGTGTTGCCCAGCGCCTGAAGCTTCTTTATTGAATGCATTCGCATAAGGATCAAGATTAATATAATCAATCTGCCTTCTAATCACTCCCTCGATGATAGAGGCGAGCAGTGGATCCTTTTTGGCAAGCGTTAAATACGGTTTGATTTGTGCGGTAGAATCTCTTAGCCACATTGCAGGTATATCTCCAGTGATAATAAAAACAGAATTGTCTTCAAGCTGTTCGACCGTTGTTAATAAAGTATTTTTAAAACAGTTGCAAAATATCTCTCCTAGCTTAGGGCGATTTCTAAAATATGCTCTTACTTGATCCATCTTCTTAATCATGGATTCTGGAATGGTTATTTGAGATTGATTCATCCTTTCATTCACCCCCCTCCCTTTGTAAAAGCGCTTACAAATAATATAATTGATATACTAATGATATGTCAATAGAAATTTAATATTACATGTATATATCATTTGAAGAAAAATAAAAAAATAGAGCCACCTATTAATTAAGGGTAGCTCCTATCTGTTACCTTTCATGATAGCTTATTCTGCTTTTTCGATGAAACCTCTGCTGTAGAATCTCCAACTACCAGACTGGCATCCAGTAACAAACGCTTTGGAGTTTCTTCTTGCTCCTCTTTACTTTTCAGCTTCAATAAAAGATCAAATACTTTTTGGCCCATTTTTTCCTGGTCCTGAGATAAATAAGTTAAATGAAAATCCCCTATTCGACGCGGAGGACTATCAAAACAAATAATAGAAATGTCCTCAGGTACTCTCATTCCTAATTCCTTTACCGCTTTCTTTGCCATCAGAGCAATATAATATTCTGCCGCAAATAAGGCTGTAATATAAGGAAATTTCACCAAATGGTCTTTTATCTTTTTAATATCTTGAGTAAAATTAGGCGGTCTAAATGCATTGGGCAGTGTGGAAGTTATATTATTCAACCATAAGTTACGGTCAACCATAACCCCTTTCTCCGCATGTGCCTGGACAAAACCCTCAATTCGATCCTCTAATGCTGTTGTATCTGTTGGCGGTGGAGTGAGGAGAGCTATATGCTTATGCCCCAGTTCCAAAAGGTGCTCAGTCCCTTTTTTTGCTGCTGCAACATTGTCAGTACTAACGGATGCAGTGGAAATACCTTTCAAATGGCGATCAACCAGAACAAGTGGAAATTTTTTAATTACTAATTTTAATATTTCCTCACTAAAATACTCAGCTTGAGATGGGAAAACAATAAGTCCATCGACTCCTAATTCCACTAATTCTTTGATTGCTCTTTCTTCCAATTCTGGTTTTCCGAAGGACCTTCTAAGGATTAAAAAACTCGAATGCTTTGTTGAGCATTTCTCCAGTGACGAAATTAATTCGGTACCATAGCTATCATCAAAATCGGTTATCACTAAACCGAACAGTAAAGCAGTCTGTTCACCTTTTTGGTTATTCACCTTCATTTTATGATTAAATCCTGAAGCCCGTTTGACAAAAGAACCTCTACCAGGCTGTCTTGTAATCAAATCATCTCCAGCTAATAATTCAAGTGCTTTTTTAGTTGTAATGCGACTAACACCATATTGCTGTGATAATTCCTTCTCTGACGGCACTCGATCCCCTTCTTTGTAAACTCCTGAAACAATATCTTTTTTAATATTTTCATACAAAACCTTATACAATGGCTTCGACAACCGAAACACCTACTTTCCTACCAGTAAAACCTTACTTGTTGTTATATCATGTTATATCATATATGTAAAGAATCTTCATCTCATACCTCTTTGCCTTTAAACTACTTTTTCTGTCTTTGGTTTAATATTCCACGATATCCTTAAAAGAATGGCAATGACTAATTTTAATTCCCTATTAAAATCTTAAGAATTTCAATTAAATAGAATATGACAATATATATTGACATAATTTTATTAAGGAATACAGTTTCTCAGAAAAGAGGAGGTATAACATCATATCTAAGCGCTTACAGTTTATGGTGCATGTGTTGATTTCACACAAAATGACAATTAAAGGAGAGTTATTATGGATAGAAACATTGGAAAAAAAGTGTTGTTAGCAGGATTACTTATTCTGCTTATTCTTTTTACAGCAGCTTGTTCAAATAGTGATTCCGATGCTGGTTCTACTGATAAGGAAAATGATCCCAAAAAAGCGAAAAATAATGAACTCACTATAACCTTCCGATCTGGTGGAAGTACCAACCAAGGTTTAATAAATTGGTTAAATGATATGGTTATCCCTAAATTCAATGAAGAAAATCCAGAGGTAAATGTTCAATTATCTCCTTTAGAAGTTAGTGAAGGCGATTATTTTGCTAAGGTTGCATTATTGCTTCAGTCAGAGGATACAGCTCCAGATATTGTTACCGAAGACACTTTTATGGTCAATTCCGATGCCAGTGCTGGCTATCTTGAAGCACTTGATGATCGCATTGAGTCATGGGATGGCTGGGATAAAGTTACCGACACAGTCAAAAAAGGTGTTATAGCGGAGGATGGAAATATTTATGGTGTCCCCTATAATACAGACACTAGAGGACTCTGGTATAACAAGGAATTATTAGCAGACGCTGGCGTGTCCGTTCCATGGGAACCAAAAAACTGGGATGACATTATTAACGCGGCAAAGGCTGTCAAAGAAACATTCGGGGATGATGTTGTACCGATGTGGATGAATTCTGGTAAAGCTACTGGAGAAGCCACCTCGATGCAGACATTTGAGATGCTTTTATACGGAACAGATGATCCGCTATATGATTATGAAGAGGAAAAATGGATTGTCAAGAGTGATGGATTAGTCGATGCCTTTAAATTTATAGATACCATTTATGAAGAGGGGCTTGGACCTAATTTATCACAAGTTCTTAATGGCCAAGGTAGTAGTATTGCCTACCAGCAACTAATGCCAGAGGGAAAACTGGCAATTGGCCTGGACGGTATGTGGCAAACAGGTAACTGGCACGAAAATGGTTCTGCACCATGGCCAGAATTTGAAGATAAATTAGGTTTTGCCGCGATGCCTACTCAAGACGGGAATGATCCTGGAACTACTTCGATGTCTGGTGGCTGGGCGTTATCTATTCCGGCAAAATCAGACAATAAGGATTTGGCATGGGAGTTTATTAAAATGGCATCTACTCCAGAAATGAATTTGGAATTACAGCTAAATGATCGTAATATTTCACCATACAAAGAGGTAGCCGAAAATCCTAAATATCAAGAATTACCGTTTTTTGAAGAAGCAACCTCTTTCCTAGAAAATACCAACTTTCGACCTGCTGTTGATAAATATCCAAATGTTTCTACTGTCATTCAATCATTGGTAGAACAAGTAGTGACAGATGCCATTTCTCCTGAAGAAGCAGCAGAACAGTATAAAGTTCAAGTTACTGAAATCGTTGGTGCTGATAAGATTATGGAAAAATAATTCATTCCTAAGATCAGATATAATTTTCCATTTGCCTCTAAATGATTTCAACTAGCTTGGATAATCGTAAGCTTCCAAGTCTTTGCTTACATTTTTTACTATACTACTACTCTTCTAAAAATAAACAAAATGTGATCCGCGATAGATTGCCCTTATGGCTGATTGTTTCTACTCTTTGTTCACTTGTAGTTGTCAGGTGGTAAGCTATTGCAAGAATACATCATGGTAGTGCCTTTCTAGACAATTCTATATGTGAGGTGATCTTGTGAATACTGCGTCAAGGGCGATTACATTAAGATCGATATTTTTTTTATTACCATCATGGATACTTCTATTAATATTCTTTATCGGACCAATATTATTAACCTTCTATTTTTCATTCACTGACCTAGCCCTAACAGGGGCACAAGCACAACAAATGGCATTCGTCGGCTTTGATAACTTCATCGAAATGTTTCAGGATCCTAATTTTCGAATCAGTGTAACGAAGACCATTCTATTTTTGTTTATCTCTGCCATAATTGGACAGCAGGTTCTAGGATTTTTGCTGGCATATTTAATGAAAGAAAAAAACACGACATTCCGAAGAATTATTGGAATTGTCGTCATTGCGGGATGGGTAACACCAGAGATTGTCGTTGCATTCTGCTGGGTTGCTTTTCTAAACGATAGCGGTACACTGAATGCCATCCTGCAATCCTTTGGCCTTGAGACGATCACTTGGTTGTACACCTTCCCTCTTATAAGTGTATGTGTAGCAAATATTTGGCATGGAACTGCTTTTTCTATGTTAGTTTTCCAAGCATCGCTTGACGATGTACCTAAAACCATTGAAGAGGCAGCTATGATTGATGGAGCATCCAAATTACAAATACTAATCCGAATTATTTTACCAACAGTGAAGGGTTCGATTGTAACGAATATGATTCTAGTTACTTTGCAAACACTTGGTGTATTTACTCTAATTTATGCAATGACTGGAGGCGGACCAGGAACGTCAACTCAGACATTGCCAATCTTTATGTACAATCAGGCATTTGTTAATTACCAGCTTGGGTATGGTACTGCCATATCACTCGTCCTGTTACTTATTGGAGTAATAGCTAGCCTTTTTTATATTCGTTCAATGAAGGTTCAAATATAGGAAGGAGGTCAATTGTGAATCGATTTAAATTAGAAAAAAAACTCTCCTATATTGTATTGACGTTTATTGGTTTTTTGTTTATTTTACCACTTTTGTGGGTAATCCTTGCTTCCATTGATGCAAATGCAAAACAGGCGTTAACGATACCTTCTGAATTTACGCTAGATAACTTTACGGCTATTTTATCTGATCCAGCAACTATTCGTTCCTTTATTATTGGATTATTTATATCTCTAGGCCAATCTATTCTTGTAGTTGCAGTGGGGGGCCTCGCAGCATACCCACTTTCACGATATGCACTTAAATATAAAAAGCCTTTTATGCTGACGATTTTATTCATGACTTCATTACCTATTACCGCTGTTATGGTGCCAGTTTATCAATTATTTATGTTCTTAAATTTACAAGATTCCTTGGTCGCTACTACGTTGTTTTTAACAGCTTCTGGATTGCCCTATGGAATATGGATGCTAAAGAACTTTATGGATGCTGTCCCTCTAGAATTGGAGGAATCAGCTTGGGTCGATGGAGCTTCTATTTGGACCTGTCTTAGAAAAGTAGTAGCCCCTTTAATGATTCCAGGAATTTGTACTGTTGGAATTTTCACCTTTTCGATGAGCTGGGGAAACTTTTTTGTACCTTATATTTTAATTCAATCACCCGATAAGTTTCCAGCATCTGTTACCATTTATCAATTCTTCGGAACTTATGGAATGGTCGAATATGGAAAGCTAGCTGCATTTTCATTAGTTTATACGATGCCAGCTGTTATTCTTTATTTATTTTCACAAAAATTCATGTCACAAGGTTTTAGTTTCGGCGGTGCAACGAAAGGATAAAGTTATTGGAGAGAATGAAATGTATTTTAGCGAAAAACATAATCAAGGAGTTGAAGTATGACTGCACTTTATCAGCAAGTATATCGTTCCATAAAACATGATATAATAAATGGAAAATTCAAACCAGGAGACCGAATTCCATCTGAAAAAGATCTAGCAGAGCAGTTTCAAGTAAGCAGAATTACAAGTAAAAAAGCAATTGAAAAACTGATGATAGAGGGTTTAGTTTATCGACAACGTGGGAAAGGTACCTTTGTTTCAGATAAAGACAAACATTCTCCTGATCATAAAAAACCAAGCAAAAAACCTTTGTTTGGACTAATTATGACAAGTCTTGATGCAAGTTTTGGTAATGAATTAGTTACCTCCCTATTGCAAGGACCTGAGGAATCACACAACTTTATTCTTAGAGTTTCTTTAGGTATTCCTGAAAACGAAAAAAGAATAATTCAAGAATTAAGAGAGCTAGGTGTTGATGGCATTGCCATAGCACCTGCACATTCTGAGCATTACAATTCCGAAATATTAAAGATGGTTGTCAATAAATTTCCACTTGTTCTTATTGACAGGTCTATTAAAGGGATCGGTGTCACAACTGTCTCAACAGATAACGAAGCAGCAGCTCAAATGGGAGTTAATTACCTATTTCAACTAGGGCATGAACACATTGCGATTCTCATGCCCTCTAATTATAAGACTACTTCTATTGAAGACCGAATAACCGGAATTGTTCAAGCTTACGCAGAAAATAATCTGATTGTGGACAGACAATTATGGTACTCGGAAATCCACAGCACTCTCCCCTATCCACTTTCAGCGAAATCCGAAGATGTGGAAAGAATAAAACATCACATTCAAAGCCATCCAAAAATTACTGCCATTTTCGCTCTAGAATATAATATTGCTTTACTTGCTAAGAAAGCTGTGGAGGAGTTGTATTTGCAAGTCCCAAATGACATATCGATTATCTGCTTTGACAGTACGCCATTCAGTGACATGGAAAGCAACTTCACTCATTTAAAACAAAATGAACAAAAATTAGGCAAGATGACAACTAAACGACTGATCGATATGGTTAATAGAAATAGGAAAATTGAAAATGACTATATAGACGCTACTTTAATAAAAGGGATAACGACGAAAGCAATTGACAAGTAGATTAAAGGAACCACCACTCTCTAATCTATTCACAATTAGAGAGTGGTGCCAAATTGCTTAATTAATACCTGTTGCAGTAATTCCCTCTAATCTAAAAAAGATATCTCTTAGTTAATATACTTTCCATAATCTGGTTTCGCAATTTTATCAAAGTTCTTATCCAATTTATCTAAACTCTCTGTTAGTAATTCGCCGGAAAGTGCTGATCCATGACCAGTAAGGGCTATCGTT
This sequence comes from Gracilibacillus dipsosauri, assembly GCF_003176895.1. Lineage (GTDB taxonomy): Bacteria > Bacillota > Bacilli > Bacillales > Amphibacillaceae > Gracilibacillus > Gracilibacillus dipsosauri. Next base: position 204,308 of record NZ_QGTD01000018.1, on the reverse strand, counting down.
GGTTTTAGAGAAGCTAATTTGTGAACAGATTCCTTGGCTGCTTTCCAATCTGTTGTTAAATATCTTGGTGGACCACTAATTTCTTTATCTTGTGTTAAGACCTTAAAAAGATTTTCTTGTTTTACCGTAATAAATGCATCTCCTGCAATCAAGACCCTATCACTTTCCCTAAAAAAGGAAACATGACCAGGTGAATGACCAGGAGTATGGATCCATTTGAATTCTGGCATAGATGGTATAGATCCATCAGTAGGTAATGGCATTACATTCTTCCCTAAGTTAATGGCTTCATTAGGAAAGAATGGAGACATTTTAGCAACCATTCCCCCTTCAACAGTTGGGTCTGGTTCTGGATAACTCTTTTGGCCAATTAAATAAGGAATCTCATTCTCGTGTGCATAGACTGGAACCTTCCAATGTTCGACTAACTCTATAATGGCACCAACATGATCAAAATGACCATGGGTTAATATAATAGCCTTTGGTCTACTATTTGCACCAAACCGTTCTTCTGTTACAGAGATAATCTTTTCTGCTGAACCTGGCATCCCCGCATCAACGAGCACAAAATCATTAGTGTCCGGCTTCCCTACTAAGAAAATATTCACTATTTGTATCGTGTAATGAAAAATATCAGGTAAAACCTCCATCCCCATACCACTTCCAACCGAAGTAACGGGAATGTACTTATAATCACTACCGTAATTCATTTGACTGTCCACAGATATTGCCTCCTTTTAATCAAATTCATTCTTAGCGTTCCCCAGAAATTATTTAAAAATTACCAAAAATGTTATATGCTTAACATTCAAAGTGATGTAGCTTAACAGCCCATTCGACTAGAGATTTTTGGTGTAACTTTACTTTTATTGGAGGAACTATTATGTATTTATTACTATCAATTTTTTTGTGCACAATATTGGGAATTTCGTTATTTTTCATTCCACCCTATATAGGAATCATCCTTAGCTTTGGAATTGTTATTGGTTCTCTATTTCGGGCACTTTATATTCTGAATGATATTCATAAGAGAATATCAGATGCATTACCTAGAAAGAATCTTTGGGAAAAATCTTACGAAAGACATGTAGAAAAAAAAGAAAGCGAAGTTTAATCAAGAATTAACACTACTGGAGGTTCTACATGAGATTGTTTTTGACTTTTCTTCTTTTATTTATGGTGCCCATCACTTTATTAGGCTGTATACAAAGTCCAGGGGAAAAGGAAGGTGGTATCTTAAGCAAGGAGCAAGTGTTAAAACGAGACCCAGAGGCTGATCTCTTTGAATTTAATGGAAAAGTTTATCGTACAGGTATAGGTTGGATAGAAAAAAAGGAATTAACAAAAGGGGAAAGAGTTGGAGAAATATCGAAATGGTCGGCAACTAAGCTACCAGATGGTGCAACAATCTACACAACAGAAGAAAGAGGAGACATCTTAATTGTTGAATATGATGGAATGGAAAATAGATATTTGTTACAGATTGGTGAGTAATATTAATATCTTTCTATTTGGGTGCCGGTGATAGGTGAATTCTTATTATTTGAGAATGATAATGGAATTTTATGTTAAAATAATATTTGATATCTTTATAAGATTATAGCGAATTTTAGGTTGAGATCAAAGGAGAATTTAGATGACAACAAATAAAGTAATCTTTCTTTTCGCACTCTTAACATTCCTATTGATCGGTTGCTCCCAAAACAAAGAAGAAATGGTTATTAATGGGACAATAACTCTTATTGATGAGAACAGTGGGGATATGGAAGTGTATGGGGAAATGATAATCAAAGAAGCTGTGTCCCCATCAGAGTCCTTTGAAATTGTACAAAATTCTATATCACATGTGATAAGCGTATCCAATCCAGAAGATTATGAGATAGGACAACGCGTGAAAGTTAATGCTACCAAAAATGATGATGGAGATAGCTTGGATTTGAATAATTTAAAATTTGAAGTAGTAATAATAAATTAAAATAAGGTGGGGACGGAAGACAGGAGGGGTTTCCTTGAGTAAAATTGTTCTATTTTCAATCTTATTGATATCTCTAGTTGGCTGCAATCAGAATAGTGAAAATAAAAATAACTATACCACTCTAAATCTACAAACTCACCATCAAGTAGAATCCAATCCAGATTATCAAAATTTTATTATCGAAGATGTGAAAGAGACGTCTCTTTTCATTACTCCACCTGCAACAGATCCAGAAGCCTCATATCCTGTGTACGAAATATATGTGGATGAAATGACACAGATAGTGGGCTATAAAAATAATCTTGATGAGTTAGCAAAAGGAGACAATGTTAAAGTTTGGGTTCAAGAAAAAGACAAAGAGCCTGCGGAAAAGATTTTTGTCAATGAGTAATGATCGAGCCTAATTAAACTAACTTAATCTCAGAAAGTAAAATGGTTAAACAGATAGGAGCTATTAAATGTTTGATCAACTAATTGGTGAGAAAGTAAAAATTGTTCCAATGGAAAAAAAACATGTACAAGGTTTATATGAAATTGCAGTAGAACAAGACGTTTGGAATCATTTACCTAAAAACGTACAAACAATAAATGATATGCAGTCCTTCGTGGAAAAAGCATTAGAAGGTAAAGAAAGTAAAAAGGAATTTCCCTTTGTTGTCTTAAGCCATAACAAACAAATTATTGGATCTACACGTTTTCTTAATATATCAAATACAAATAAAAGCCTGGAAATCGGTTGGACCTGGTATAGTCCCGCTGTTTGGGGAACAAATACAAATACCGAATGTAAATATTTATTATTAAAGCACTGTTTTGAAACCATGAATCTGATTCGAATACAATTTAAAACAGATGAACAAAATATTCGATCACAAAAGGCTATTGAAAAATTAGGTGCAGTGAAAGAAGGCATCCTAAGAAATCATATGGTCCGTGCCAATGGAACCTACCGTAATTCTGTTTATTACAGCATTATTGACAGTGAATGGAGAGCTGTAAAAACTAGATTAGAAGATATTTTAGAATAGAATGGAAAGATATTTAAGAAAATCAGATGTATATGGTGATCGTTTTGCTTGAATTTCAGAAGAATAGAAAGCCTTCATCAGAGAATTCATGAATGAAGGCTTGAGTGATGATTTTTGGCTAAAAGTTCAAGTTCTATGTTGATGACTTCTCTGGACGTTGTTTATGAGTGCCAGACCAAACAATGACCGGAATAATGAATAATGAAAGCATTGAGCCAATAATCGAGAGAGTTGCGTAACTAGAATATGCTACTACTATCCCAGATAGCCCCCCTCCTAATGCTCCTGAGAAAGCAATCCAGACATCTACTGAACCCTGTGTCTTAGCACGAGTAAAAGGAGTGGTAGAATCGACTATGATGGTCGTACCACTAATCAAACCAAAATTCCAGCCAACACCGAGTAGCACGAGTGCGATAGTGATAGAAATGAGTGAATCTGTCGGTCCAATGGCAGCTAATACACCTGCAGCAAGTAATGTAACGATGGATGCGAAAGCCATAGTAGTACGTCCAATTTTATCTACAAGTACACCAGTGATAAAAGAAGGGAAATACATTCCAGCAATGTGTAATCCAATCACGACCCCTACAGCATTTAAAGAATAACCGTTGTTGCCCATATAGATTGGTGTCATTGTCATAATTGCTATCATAACGAATTGTGTTAACACCATCACAGTAGCTCCAGCTAAAACACCTCGTCTGTCTGTCGAAACCAAATTCGGACTATTTTCTTCGACATGTTGATTTTTTTCTCTTTGATTGTCAGATATTGCTTTTGCAACGATAAAAGGATCAGGACGAAGAAAAATAAACAAAACAATACCTGCCAGTATATACGCTACCGCCGCTAATATAAACGGACCAGCTAATGCAGGAATACCGACTGCCATCGCAAATTTTCCCATAACATCGACCAAATTCGGTCCCGCAATAGCACCAAAAGTGGTGGAAAACAAAGCCATACTAATCGCTTTTGCTCGTTGAGTAGAAGTGGCTAGGTCCGTTCCAGCGTAGCGTGCTTGTAAATTGGTTGCCGATCCAGATCCGTAAATAAGTAGGGAAATAAATAAAAGGAATACATTATTCATTATTGCTGAAATAACAACACCTATTGCACCAATCCCTCCTGCTAAGAAGCCTGATGCGAGGCCAGAACGACGTCCAAATCGCTGGGATATTCGCCCAACAAGTAACGCAGCCCCTGCCGATCCAAAGGTAAATACAGCCGTAGGAAGTCCAGTTACACTATCTGTTCCCAACATATCCTGTGCTAATAAAGCTCCAACTGTTATACCCGCCGCAAGTCCCGCTCCTCCAAAAATTTGAGATATAATGACAACAATTAATGTTTTCTTATATAACTGTTGTTGTTCTTTAGAATGAATATAACCTTGTAAACTGTCAGATTGAGCATCTAATTTTTCACCTCTACCATCTACCATAATTCTACCTACCTCTCTATTTAACAAGTGAAATACTGTTATTCTATGTATTATCTAACTCCTTAGTATTACAACAAGTCCATACAGCCTTAAAATGATAAATTATATAGTCTTTTTATAGTATTTTTTCTTTTGATTCCATAAAAAGAAGCAGAAATCTGATTGCTACAGTTATGTAATTAAATACAATGAGTTTGATATTAACCATAACATGCACAAATAAACCATACAATATGATAATTGTATGGCAAACAATTTAATTTAATTCGTCTAGTAAATGTTTCAGAATGTTCAACCCTTGCTCCAAATCCTCCATGGTTTTAGGTGCACAAACTGCTATCCTTACAGCTCGCTCTGGACAGCTATTGCCAACTACAAAGCGTTCTGCTGCATACACTTGCACTCCTCTCCGTGCAGCTAAAGATTCAAATTCATTCCCGGTAATTTTTCCAGGTAATAATAGCCAACGAAAGATACCTGTTTCATACCCCAAACACGGATAATCTGCTAAATATTGATGGACTATTTTATTTCTACAAAGCGTTTGTTCTTGATGTTTCTCGATTAATACCTCAAATTGTTTCGAGACAATCGTTCTTGCTGCTAATTCTGCTAATAAAGGCGAAACAGAAACATTTAAATTATACAGTGCCTTTGAAATTTGCTCCTTAAACTTATTAGGCACTGCAACATACGCCATTCGTAACCCCGGCGCAATTGATTTAGATAAGCTTGCAATGTAGATGGTCTTCTCTGGTACAAATGATGCAAGAGCTGGAAGTGGTTTTTCGTTATAAAGATGATATGCTGCATCTTCGATAATGAACAGATTACATCTTTTGGCGATTCCAGCAATCTTTCTTCGATTTTCAATGGACATTCGGCTCGCGGTTGGATTATGGTAATCTGGTATCACATAAATTCCTTTTAGGTTTTCCTTTTTACATGCTAGTTCCAAAGCAGTAGCGCTCATCTCACCATTCTCCGATTTTATCGGCACTAATCGAATATTAAGCATGGATGCGGCCGTTTTTAAGCCTGGATATGTGTGATCATCAACACCAATCCGATCTCCAGGCTGGCAAATTCCAGCTAACGTAGCAGCAATTGCATTTTGACCACCATTAGCAAATAAGATATGATCTACTGTTGTTTCATACCCCCCTCTTTGGATTAATTTTACAGCAGCGTCCTTTTGCCAAAGATTCTCACCTTGTCGACCATAACTAAACCATTTTTCGTAATTTGGCTCTTTCAGCATACCTTTAAGTTCTTCCATTAACGGGTGATAAGAATCATTATCAGGTAATGTTGCACCCATTTCGATTAAATGATTTGGTTTCATGTCTTCTAGTAAGTAAGCATTTGCTAATGCATCATACGATATAAATGTGCCGTTACCCACAGTTGCACTTAACAATCCTTTTGATTCACATACTTTAAATGCTTTGGAAATGGTACTCACATTTAAATCTAAATAATCAGCCAATTCTCGCTGTGGAGGAAGTTTGGTACCAGGTAATAAAACACCATGAGCAATATCTTCTCTTAATTGCTTTGCAAGTGATTTGTAAATTGGTTTCTTCGTTCTATCAATCAACGGCTTCCAGCTCATCGGATAATTTTCAAAAGAGTTAACCGGCATAATACTCTTCCTTTTTATATGATTATAAGATGACTCCCAAATAAGCTAATAAAGCCGCATTCTTTCGTTGAAAAATGCAGCATTTAAAAAAGTTCTTAACATCAGCACTTCATACTTATAGGTCCAAGCTTTTAGGTCATTGACTAATTTCAAATACTTCTAGATCAATATTAAGCTCCTTCATTCATATCCCGTCTATTATAACCAAGGTAGCCTATTACCATCAGCGAAATACTTATCACAGTTATAGTAATAAAAATTGGTGCATCAAATTCTTCCATTGGCATTTGTGGAATCCAGCTTTGAATGGCTGTTTTCGAAAACCATTCTGGTAAATCTAAAATACCACCAAAGTAGTTAAGCAAAAAGGAGTAGGCGAGGTAAACATAAACCACTTTTCCTAGCTTCGGTGCCCAACCAAGTGCTAAAGCTGCAAGACTTGTAAAAAATAATACGGATGGTAAAAAGTTGTAGCCAGCAGCCAGAAAATCAAATATATCCATCGACCTACTATCCCCCATGACTGAGATAGCTGTCCCACCGAGTCCTACTGCAGCTAATAATACTCCTATTACACCCGCAAAGGTCGCTAAAATAATACTGGTCCAATACAATTGGCTGCGAGACACTTTTGTTGCATAAAGCTGACTTAAATGCAAGCTTCTTTCTTCAGAAAACAATTTATTGACAATGGCAATTGGTAAAATCGAAACCAAACCAATCATTACCATCATAATCGTGCTAGTAAATGATTCTTCAATGGAAACGCCTGATTGAGTAAACATCTGTTGCATCATTTCGTTACTTTCCAAGAAGGTCTGCATGTCTCCATATATCGAACCATAAGCTGCCCCCATAATAACAAAAGCAATCAACCAACCAATTATTACGCCTTTATTAATCTTGATAAGTAAACCACGGACAGACAACAAGGATTTTTTGGCGCTTTCTCGACCTTCTCTTTCTGGAAGATAACCAGCTCCCATATCACGAGCCTCTTCAAGGGCGAAAGCAATAATCACAACAATTACACTAAAAATTGTTGCAAGGATAAGTAGAAACCAGTTATTTTCCGTAAAGGGATAAGTTAAATATGTCCAACCAAGGGGATTGATCATGGATAAGTCAACGTTAGATACATCTGTTCCCGCACGAACAATATAAAGTAATCCTATAATTCCAAGTGCTGAACCTGTTGCCCCAGATGAAGTTGACATAATTTGTGCCATAAACAGAGCAATTCCAGCACCAATAATACCAGACATTCCGACTGATGCACCAAATAAAAAGGAACCTTCAGCAGAAATGGTATCGGTACCGAAACTCATCATAATCCCAGCAATAAAAAGTGCTAATAAGACATTAATGAAAACTATCTCTATAGTTGCAGCAAGAGAGTTTGCTTGACGACCTATTTGAAATGACCGCACAAGCTCCATAAGACCAAGATCTTCTTCTTTACGTGTGTGACCTACCATGTGTAAAACAGCTATTACCATCGCAAATAAACCACAGAACAGTAACATTTCTTGCGCATACATTGCTCCTAAAGTATAATCACTTGCAGTATCTACTGGAGTTGTGCCCACCATAGATATCATAGCAGGATTTTGCATAGTTTCATACATTCCGAGCAAACCATTCCCTTTTGCTATTTCTTCAAAAGCTGGAACATAAGCAGCTGAAAACAAGCCAAGTCCTAAAACCCACACAATAATTTTTTTCCAATCTCGTTTAAGATATTGTAGAAACAGTATATCCCAACGAGCGAATTTTTCCTTCATCGTATTCCATCCTCCTTTCTGGCACTTAACCTTCATAATGACGCATAAACAAATCTTCAAGAGTTGGCGGTATAGATTCAAATTTTCTGACACCTAATTTGCTTGCTTCCATTAAAATATCGTTGAGATATTGATTATCCGCAGAGAAGGTTGCTTGATTATCCTTTTGTTTGAAATCAAAAACTCCATTTACGGTGGCCATTTTAGCTACATCACCTTCTGTTGCTATAGTTACAGTAGAACGGGTTAAGTGACGCAATTCATCAAGAGTACCAGTTTCCACAATTTCACCTTGGCGAATGATGACAACCTTATCTGCTAAACGTTCTACCTCACTCAATATGTGAGAGGATAGCAGGATCGCTTTACCTGATTTTTTGATTTTTTCTACTTCTTCTTGGAAGACAGCCTCCATCAAAGGGTCAAGACCAGAGGTTGGTTCATCAAATATATATAAATCCGAATCAACAGATAATGCCGCAATCAAACCAACCTTTTGACGATTTCCTTTCGAATATCCTTTGGCTTTTTTCTTAGGATCCAATTCAAAGCGTCTAATTAAATAATCGCGTTTTTGCTTATCTCCCCCACCATGCAATTTAATAAACAAATCAATAATTTCACCACCTGTTAGACTTCCCCACAGAGAGACATCCCCAGGGACATAAGAAATACGCTTATGAATTTCAAGACTGTCTTTCCAAACGTCCTTACCGAATATTTCCACATTGCCAGCATCTCGCTTGATAATTCCCAATAAAGTACGGATAGTTGTCGATTTACCAGCACCATTTGGACCAATAAAACCAACAACTTCTCCAGCATCTACCGTGAAGGTCACGTCACTTAATGCTTGAAACTTACCAAATTTTTTTTGCAAACCTTGCACCTCTATAATTTTTGTCACGACACTGCCACTCCTTCTTTTTGAAAAATTTGATAGCACACTTTTATATTTAACATAAATTAGCTGAGATAAGAATAAGTGCGAAATGAAGGGCATGAGAGTTCATCTTGGCGCTTTGGGGCCGGGGTTTAAGTACCAAATGAGACTCATTATTTTTATTTTCGGTACTTAGGCGAGGTTTAAGTGCCAATTGAGACTCATTATTTTTATTTTTGGTACTTAGGCGAGGTTTAAGTACCAAATGAGACTCATTATTTTTATTTTTGGTTGAGACTCATTATTTTTATTTTTGGTACTTAGGCGAGGTTTAAGTACCAAATGAGACTCATTATTTTTATTTTTGGTACTTAGGCGAGGTTTAAGTACCAAATGAGACTCATTATTTTTATTTTTGGTACTTAGGCGAGGTTTAAGTACCAAATGAGACTCATTATTTTTACACTTCCCCTTCTCTTAGATCCTAACAGTTAAGCCCGTTTTTATCTGTTCATATGATTAGTAACACGAAAAGAGTGTTTGTTACAAGAGAAGTTTAAAATTCTAGATAAAAACTCCTTCTTCGTTAAATATCTTACTTCTTATGCACTGATATTTAATCCTTATTTATAAAAGCTGTACTTCAGTATTTCAGAATAATTCTTCCATGCTTTGAGATATTGCTCTCCAAATTCACCAATGTTTTCAAAGGAATCTATTTGTTGGAGCGCTTTCTCTACAAATCCAAACATCGTCCAATTCAAGATTTCCATCGCCTTTTCAATATCAATCCCTTCCCGGAATTTAGAGTAATCAATATCTTTATATATTTTCTCCTTGCCCTCGTCATAGATTGGATCAACTTTTTGCTTAATAATATCCTTTACCTCAGCCGATTCTTCTTGAATGGAAGAGGCCAGGAAATCAAATACATGTGGGAACTTTTGTTGGATATGAAATTTCTGTAATCCAATATTTTGGATTCTTTTAAAAAGATCTGTTTCATTATAGTCAATCTGTTCATAAATCTTTTCGATAACTTGAATACTGTGGTCGATTAAATAATAATAAAGATCCTTCTTGCTATTAAAATAGTTAAATAATGAACCTTTAGAGATGTTCGCCTCTTTGACAATTTCATTTGTAGATGCTTTTTCAAAACCACTTTTTACAAATTCTTTTATTGCAGCATTGATAATATGCTGTTGTTTTTCTGATTTTAGACTGTTAAATTTGGAATTGATAGTGATTACCTCTTTTCTGCTACGACTACATTGACCAATGTGGTCATTTCTAATATAACACAAATGACCACATTGGTCAATACGAATCAAAGATGAGGAAGAGACAGGTATGGTTGTTGATTAAATATCCTCCCTAAAATTATATGTTATGATAAAAAGTGGAATCGATTCTGTAAAAAAGTGTAAACAAAACGGATTTCCTTCGTGCAAATCGTATAAAAGTATAAAAAATTAGTAATTCCTCTGAATAAGTACACCGTGCATTTTCTTAAAGAAAGGAATTTGGGTGTTAAAAAAACATTAGAAAGGTGGTTCAAAATTGAAAACCAATAATCATTTTTCAAACATGGGGATTACACTGTTCAAACCAACAGGTGTAACACATGCTTTTCCTCTAATTGATTTACAAAATAAACGCGTAACCGGAACTGTTACATACAAAGGGAAGGTCTATATGACGGTTCATATCGATTTAAAAAAGGATACAGTGGAAATCAAAGGTAGTGTTGACGAATTACAAAATATTTCAATGGATCAAGAATCTTACTTAGACATGTTTAAGAGTCAGGCCGAATATTTTATCGAAAATAATATATCTGATCCACAGTAGTCTATTGATCAAATAAGAAAACCGTCACCTCACAGTAACGGTTTTCTTGTTGCTATTGCCAGAAGGCTCCACCATAAAATTTCACAAAAAATCATTCTTCTTAATTTTCGAAAAAACGGTCTCCAACGATCGATGAAACGAAATGGCCTCCTCGATTTTGTGCTCAAGTAATTTCTTCTCATCATTTGGACAATTCCCCATAGTATCTTGAATATCCGCTAAATTATCAATTTGTAGATTAAGAGAATCCAGCCAGCGATTGACGTACGTTTTCATAAATTTTTTATATAAATCTTGACGAGCCTCATATAAATCTTGACGAACTCCCTTCTGAAAAACACGTTCGACTAAATTGAACTCCAATAATCTTCTAATCGAGTAACTCATTGCAGTCTTACTCTTCCCTAACGCGTCCCTCATCTCATTTAGAGTCATGGGTGCTCCATTTAGATATAAGGTGACGAATAATTGCGCCTCTGTTTTATTTAAAGAAAACATCTCTAATGTTTTGGAAAATTCAGAAATAATCTGATTATTAATTTTTTCAAGCTCTAATCGCTCATTTTCATTTGTCATAAGTGAAAGTAATCCTCCTTAAATTCTCCTACTATCTAATTTACACTACATAGCTTCAAAATCAATGGGAACATTAAAACTATCGTATAGGATCAAAATAAAGTTTGTAAAGTTTTAACTTTACAAACAAAACATTCTGAAAAATCTAATCATATCACTTGAAATGTTTCGACAAAATCTGTAGCATTATAAAAGTGAGTATAATTTCCTAGAAAAAATCGAAGAAAATGAGGAGATATAAATTCATGTCTTTAATTAAGGTTACAAACTTATCGAAGATCTTTGGTAAGAAAACAAAAAGTGCTCTCTCCTTACTCAGAGAGGGACACTCAAAAGAAGAAATCTTGAAGAAAACTGGCTGTACAGTCGGTGTCAATCAAGCAAGCTTCGAGGTAGAAGAAGGAGAAGTCTTTGTGATCATGGGACTTTCTGGTAGTGGGAAATCCACCCTCGTTCGCTTGATGAATCGTTTGATTGAGCCTACAGAAGGCGATGTCGAAATCAGCGGGGAAAATCTTGCCAAAGTTGGTAAAGATGCTCTACGCAAAGTCCGACGCAAAAAAATTAGTATGGTATTCCAAAAATTTGGTCTCTTTCCATTCCGTACGGTTTTAGATAATGCTGCATTCGGTCTTGAAATTCAAGGCATCGGTAAGGAAGAACGAACAAAGAAAGCACAGGAAGCATTAGAATTAGTAGGATTAGGAAATTTTATTCACCAATATCCGGATCAATTATCAGGTGGTATGCAGCAGCGTGTTGGTTTAGCGCGTGCACTTGCTAACGATCCAGAGGTCCTGTTAATGGACGAAGCCTTTTCCGCGTTAGACCCATTAATTCGTAAAGAAATGCAAGACGAACTCTTAGACCTTCAGCAAAAAATGAAGAAAACCATCATTTTTATTACCCACGATTTAGATGAAGCATTAAGAATTGGCGATCGAATCGCTCTTATGAAGGATGGTGCCATTGTTCAAATCGGTACTCCTGAAGAAATTCTCGTAAACCCAGCGAATGATTATGTGGAGCGCTTTGTGGAAGATGTAGACCGTTCGAAGATTTTAACGGCAAGCCATATTATGAAGCGTCCAGAAACGGTAGATATTGAAAAACACGGTCCAAGGGTTGCCCTAGAACGGATACGTGAGCAAGGATTATCCAGTATTTACGTTGTAGATCGCTCTAGAAAATTAAGAGGATATGTAACAGCGGATGATGTCAAGCAAGCTCGCGAAAACGGTGAGAAAGACTTACAAGGCATTCTTCGTACAGATATGCGAACAGCAGAACTAGAATCACCAATTCATGAAATATTTGAAATTATTCATGATGCACCAGTGCCAGTTGCTGTTGTAGAAGATGGAAAATTAAAAGGAATTATTGTAAGAGGTGCTGTTATCGCGGCATTAGCGAATGGAAATGGAAGTGAGGTGCTAGAGAATGCTTGATTTCGTACCTGAGATTCCAGTAGCTGATTGGATTACTTTATTTGTAGAATGGGTGCAAAATACATTTGAATTTATATTCGACCCAATTAAAGAAGATTTTGGTGAATTCATTGAATGGACATCCGCTTCATTAAGCACTATTCCACCAATTGTAGTGATTTTAATTGTGGCCATACTCGCCTTCTTTATTACAGGGAAGAAGTTTGGCTTAGCTGTTTTTTCTATCGTTGGACTTTGGTTCATTTACAACCAAGGCTTGTGGGAGCATTTGATGTATACATTTTCTCTTGTATTATTTGCAAGTATTATATCGGTCATTATCGGAATTCCTACTGGTATTTGGATGTCTAAAAGTAAATGGGCACAAACCATTATTACACCAATCTTAGACTTTATGCAGACAATGCCTGCATTCGTCTACCTTATTCCGGCAATTTTATTCTTTGGGATAGGAATGGTGCCAGGTGTTTTTGCTTCTGTAGTCTTCGCAACACCACCTGTTGTCCGGTTTACGAACCTTGGTATTCGTCAAGTGTCACAGGAACTCGTGGAAGCTGCGGATGCATTTGGTACAACTGGATCACAGAAACTATTTAAGGTTGAACTGCCAATGGCACGAAAAACGATCATGGCTGGGGTAAACCAAACCATTATGCTTTCATTATCCATGGTTGTTATCGCATCAATGATCGGTGCACCTGGTCTTGGAAATGATGTTTTAACTGCCCTACAACGCTCACAGGAAGGCCCTGGTTTTGTTGCAGGTTTAGGTATTGTTATTCTAGCAATTATTATTGACCGAATTTCTCAAAATTTAAACAAAGGCTAAAAACTTTCCCGGTTTCCTCCGGGAAGTTTCAATAAAATTTATAAAAAAGGGGAGATCATTTAGTATGTTTAAAACACGTAAAACTTTTGGATTGATGGCTGTACTAATATCTTTAGCATTAGTCCTTGCTGCATGTGGTGGCAATGATAATGGCGATGCTTCAGGTGAAGACACTGTTGGTCAAGGCAAAGAAATCGAACTAGTCTATGTTAACTGGGATACAGAAATTGCATCTACTCACGTGATTGGTCAGGTTTTAGAAAATTTAGGCTATGATGTTAAATTAACTTCTCTAGAAAATGCGGCAATGTGGGAAGCTGTAGCAAATGGGGAAGCTGATGGTATGGTAGCAGCTTGGTTACCATTGACACATGCATCACAATATGAAGAGTTTGGCGATAAAGTAGTGCAATTAGGACCAAATCTAGAAGGAGCAAAAACTGGACTCGTTGTACCTTCTTATATGGATGTTAATTCTATTGCCGACTTAAAAGATCAAGCAGAAAAAACGATTACTGGTATTGAACCAGGTGCTGGTGTAACTGCAGCAACAGAAAAGGCAATTAAAGAATATGACAACCTTAGTGACTGGACATTACAAACTTCTTCTAGTGGCGCCATGACTACTGCACTTGGTGATGCGATTGATAATGAAGAAGAGATTGTAATTACAGGCTGGTCTCCACACTGGATGTTCTCAGAATATGATCTTAAATATTTAGAGGATCCAAATGGTGGATTTGGTGAAGCGGAAACGATTGAAACAATGGTTCGCGAAGGGCTTGAAGAAGACCTGCCAAATGCCTACAAAGTACTTGATCAGTTCGAATGGACACAAGATGACATGAACTCCGTAATGGTTGAAATCATTGTAAACGGAGAAGATCCAAAGGATGCTGCTGAAGCTTGGGTAGAAGAAAACCAAGATAAAGTAGATAAATGGACAGAGGGCGTAGAATAATATAGGAAAAACTGCTTCCATTAGGTAGATACCCTTTTGGAAGCAGTTTTTTATTTCTTATACAGGATTTTGTCCACTATCCAATAGAGAGAGAGGAAGGCAATACTTGAAAACAATGGGATTGTCACTAGACCCATACCAAATTCCTTTCTACGAATTTCCCCATCCGAAACATCCCCTACCAGATAATGTCCTTTCAAATAGAAGATCCCCCTCCCCACTCTTTCACCAATACCAAGCTTAAGATAAAAGAACGTATAAATCGCAATGGATAAAAGAGTAAAAATAAAAAAACTTGCGAAAATAACTAAATAGGTAGGGAATTTTTGAACTTTTCTCTGCATTACAAAGCATATCCCTCCTCTGTTAAAAGCATTCGAAGCTTTGCTCTCGCTCGCTTGCCACAATTTTTTACTGCTCCGTATGTCTCGGCTTCCTTCTGTGCAAATTCTTTTAATGGATATCCATGTAACAAACAATGCTCGAACCATTTCCATTGTTTCATCGTTAAAGCATTCTGAATTTTATGAAGTAACTGTGGGTCTAGTTCGTGGGCTAAATCCTCTACCATTAAATCTTCTATACGAACAGTGTTTAGCCATTTTTCATGCTTTTCCTGTACGCGTCTGTTGTGATCGATTAAGTGCAATAACTCCCTCCTAACACATAGATAAGCATAGCTCGAAAACTTGGATTTGCTACTATCATATTCCCGCCAGGCCTGCCATAGTGCGATTAACCCCAATTGATAAAACTCCCCGTCTTCATCTCGAATCCCATATTTATGAATTAAATGAAAAATAATGCGTTCATGATGCTTCAATACCTTATCGAAATCTTCCATTATTCAAAGCCCCATATGTAAAGGCGCCCTTACTTGTATTCCGCGGTAAGACAAGCATAACGTTGCTTAGATTGAGCTTCATCTTCCCTTATTTAGCTGAAAAGTAGAGAAAATGCGATTTTCATGCTTGAATTTTTATAAATTACCTAACAAAAACATCATTTCTACTACCCAATTACAAATTCACCACAAATATTTTTTACAATAAAAGGTTATACTAATATCCCTTTACAGTTATATAACTGTATGGTAATATAAACTCATGAAAACAACTAGGAGTATTTTTGATATCATTTCAGAACCTAACCGCCGATTGATATTAGATTTGTTAAGAAAAAAAGCAAATTCAGTGAATGAGCTAGTTCAATTAACAGGAATGAGCCAACCAGGAGTTTCCAAACATCTTCGTATATTGAAAGAAGCAGGATTAGTAGAGGTACAGAGCGAGGCTCAAAAACGTGTTTATTATTTATGTCCTCTTCCCTTATCTGAGGTGGATAAATGGTTAGAGCCTTATCGAAATTTTTGGAAGGACAATCTTGCTTCATTGGATGAATTTCTTGAAAAGGAGGAAGCAGAAGATTAATTTATCGAATGGCACGAATTAAACCCAAATAATTATAATAGGAGTTGATTAGTATGACAAAATCAAAGGCAGTTGTTACCTACCAATTTAACGCTTTACCAGAAAAAGTTTATGATGCATGGATAAATCCTGAAAAAATAAAGAAGTGGATGTTCCCTAATGGAAATATAGTAAGGTGTGAAAACAATCCTAAAGTAGGAGGTTATTTCATTTTTGTAGACAGACGAGAAGGTGATGATATTGAGCATATTGGGCAATATTTAGAACTGGATAAACCAAATCTAATTAAATTCACGTGGGCAACAGTGGATGACCTGCCTGATATAGATATGGTTACTGTGGAAATTCAACCATCAAAAAGCGGTGCCATTGCTACGTTAACACATGAAATAGATCCTAATTGGGCACAATATATCCCTCAAACAGAAAATGCTTGGAATGAAATGCTGAAAGCAATGGAAGAAGTATTGAACTAAGCGAGGAGATATTCTAAAAGATCAAATCACCTATGTATGGTTAATTCAACCATACATAGGTGAGCCTTAATATGTGCTACAATCCACTAGCTTTTCCTCACGTTAACGATTGTCATCTCCAACTGGCCCCTCCAATTTACGAACTCCAAAACCTCCTGTAATCGGTGCCAAAAATCCATACAGTGCTGAAAATACAAAGCCTCCAAGATTAAAAATCGCCCAAGGTAAAAATTCAAAATTGTCAACTCCTAAAGTGGTTGCCATAAATACCCCCGAAACAGTCCAAGGCATTAACACTTCGGTAATGGTAATAGAGTCCTCCATATTACGAGACAAATTGACTGGGTGCAAATTATTTTTCTTGTATACCCTTCCATAGATATCCTGAATTAAGAAATAAGATACTAAGGCGTTGGAAGTACAGTTAATTACAGCGAAACCTGTTACAAGTGCTGAAAATGTTATACTTCCGACTGTTTTTAAATGCTTAATAATACTCTCTAGGATTGTATTTAATGCCTGTGATACTTCTAATGCCGATGCGAAGAAAAACGCTACAAAGACAAAGAATGTGGCATTATACATCGAATATAGTCCACCTCGATTTAACAACTCTTGTAAATCATCGCCGATGTCGACTCCTACCAGCATATCCACATTAAATCCAGATACGGCAGAAGCGAATAAATTAGCTAATGACGCACCTTGGAATAAAATTGCTATAATCATGGCAGTAACAGATGAAGTAAATAGCACAATAAGTGGTGGTTTTTTCATTAAGGATCCCACAATGACCACCACAGCAGGTATTAATAGCCAGAGATTCAACTGAAATAACTGATCAAGATTTGCAACCATTTCTTGAATATTCGATAATTGGGCAGAATCGGTTTCAATCCCTAAACCAACTATGGAAAAGATGATAATAGCAAGTATAGAGGATGGAATGGCTGTATAAAGCATGTGTTTTATGTGCTCATATAAATTGGAACCAGCGGCAATCGAACTCATATTGGTCGTATCCGATAAAGGAGATAACTTATCACCAAAATAAGCACCAGATACGACAGCTCCAGCTGTTATCGCTAATGATAAATCCATTGTTTGAGCAATACTCATTATTGCTACCCCGATGGTTCCCGCTGCACCCCATGAGGTTCCTACACAGGTTGATACAATCGCAGTAACTAAGAATGCGAGTAAATATAAATAGTTTGGATCAATAATTTTAAGACCATAATATACAAATAAAGGGATCGTTCCGGATATCATCCATGTCCCGATTAGTAACCCAATACAAAACAAGATGAGAATGGCTGGAAGTGCCTTTTTTATTTTGGACCCCATCACCTCTATTATTGTCTCCCACCGATTTCCATGAAATATAGCAAAAATCGCAAAAACTATTCCTGCAAATAATAGCATTAACTCTGCGGGATATTTCATTATTCCAATACCCAAAATAAAAATAGCTAATGAAATAACGATCGGAATTAAAGCCATACCCAAGGAGGGACGTTTCAAATTATCTGTATTCATCGTTTAACTCTCCCTTTCAAGGATTTTTATCATAATTGTTGAAATGCCTTTTCTAAATCATCAATTTGCAATTCAGAGCCTTCCAGCCCAATAGATAAACGAATTAAGCCTGGTGAAATTCCTTGCTCATTTAGTTGTTGTTCATTATTATCTTTTACAGGAGAGTTTACTAAGCTTTCATATCCTCCCCAGCTGACGCCAATTTTAAATAAAGATAAGGCATCAATGAAACGAGAAACACTCAAAAAATTCGCTTCTTTAAGCTCAAAACTCAGCAGTCCTGTGAATCCTTTCATCTGTTTATCTAGATAAGGAGAATCCTTCTTTACTAGGCTGGGGTGATAAATACTTGCAACCTCATCTTTTGTTTGTAAATACTCAATAACATTCAAAGCATTTTCCTGATGTTGCTTCAGACGGATAGGTAATGTACGCAAACCACGATTTATCAGATAGGCGTCATGTGCCCCTAAAACTGCTCCATTCAACTGATACCCATATTGAAAAATTTCGTCCACTAGATCCTGATCACCGATCACTGCTCCACCAATAACATCACTATGACCACCAATATATTTTGTCAAGGAATGGATCGACAAATCAAACCCTAATGTTAACGGTTTCTGAAAAATCGGAGTGGACCATGTGTTATCTATCGCAGTGACGATCCCCTGCTCTTTTGCTATTTTTGTTACTGCCTGCAGATCAACTACTTTCATTAGCATCGTTCCCGGGCTTTCTACATAAATCAATTTAGTATTTTCTTGTATCGCTTCATAAATATTGGTTAATTGGTGATCTACCACACTATATGATATATGGAACTTCGATAAATAATGAATTAACTCGGTTGTAGGACCATAAATATTATTGATTACAACAACATGATCTCCACTTCGCAAAAGTGTATGAAACACCGCACTAATTGCGCCCATCCCTGAGCTAAAGCACTTACATTTTTCTCCTCTCTCTAATGCTGCTAATTTTTGCTCTAGAATTTGTACGGTAGGATTAACCCCTCTTGAATATACATAATTTTCTCTTTCTAGCTTCTGTGCTTCCGTAAACTCTTTAAAGCTCTTGAAGGCAAAAAGACTAGTTTGATAGATAGGAGGAGAAACCGATCCATGATATTGGGAGGGATCATCCCAAAATTGTGTACAAATTTCTTCATCCGTATATTGCATAATTAATCCCTTCTTTCTCATGATGAACTTCATTTCTTTTTCATTCTATCATACTATCAACCTGTATGAAAGGTTATATTATTTTGAAATGTAAGTACACATCTATTATTGGATTAATCGTTGATAATATAATAAACTTAGAGCATAATCATTTCGAGGTGAACCGTATGAAAACGTTAAAGAAGAAACGATTATCAGAAATTGTTGCAGATGAAATAAAGAGATATATTAAAAAAGAAAAACTGAAAGAAGGAGATCGTCTTCCATCTATATCCACACTCATCGAAACCCTGGGGATCGGAAGATCCTCCCTTAGAGAAGCTCTCCAGTTGTTAGAAACACAGGGATATGTTGAAATTTTAAACGGAAAAGGGACTTTCGTAAAAAACAATAAAGCTTTTCATATTCAAACTTCTTTTGATATTGAAAATGAACGGAAATTTTTATTAGATGCTCTAGAAGTTAGAATTGCTTTAGAAGGAAAAGCAGTGGATCTAGCAGCAAAAAAAGCCACACAGGATGATATTAAAAAAATGGAAAGTTATCTAAAAGAATATGTGATGTATATCAACAATAAAGAGCGGGATAAAGCAAACGAGTCTGATTCATTGTTTCATCAAACTATTTATGAAGCTGCTGACAATGATTTATTAACTAGTATTATTGACTCTGTCGGGGATACTTTTAACCAATTTTGGAATGAACCATTTGGGATTGAGGACATATTTGATAAAAGCTATCCCTTTCATGAGGAATTACTTCAAGCAATAAAAGAGCAGAACCCTAATAAAGCATCTGACGCTTTTTTAAAGATTATGGATTCTGTTAAAACATCCATTGAGAATATCTAGTACCCCACTTTTTCAGAAGGCTAAGCCGAATTTGGTTTAGTCTTCTTTTATTTATAACTTTTTCCTTGACGACCGAACCAATATATGGTTATAATTTAAATCGTAATTATTACGATTTGATAAGGAGTGTTTATTTTGGTTTCATTATTAAAAAGATTTGGTTTCATCATGGTTGGTGTGTTAGTAATTTTAGTAGGCTGTCAATCGGAAGACTCGTCCACAGAAGATACTGATGCATCAAGCGAATCTCAAACAGAAACAACGGAAGCAGAACAAGAAACAAAAGATAAGGACGAACATGATCACGATCATGATCACGACCACGACGAGCACGAGCATGAACATCATCATGCACATGACGAAGAAACAGAAGAAATTTACAATGGTTATTTCGAGGATAGTCAAGTTCAAGACCGCACACTTTCTGATTGGGAAGGAGATTGGCAATCAGTCTATCCTTATTTACAGGACGGTACGCTTGACGAGGTATTCACTCACAAAGCAGAGCATGAAGGGGACAAAACAGCGGAAGAATATAAGGCTTATTATGATACAGGATATCAGACAGAAGTGGAACGCATTGTGATTGATGGAGAGATGGTAACCTTTGTTGAGAATGGGGAGGAAAACACAGCCCAATATATCTCAGATGGATATGAGATACTCACCTATGATGCTGGTAATAGAGGAGTTAGATACATATTTAAATTAGCAGAGGAAGCAGAAAACCTCCCACAGTATATCCAATTCAGTGACCATAGCATCTATCCAACGAAAGCTAGCCACTACCACCTTTATTGGGGCGATGATCGCGAAGCTCTATTAGAGGAAGTAACGAATTGGCCAACCTATTACCCCTCTGAAATGGATGGACATGATATTGCGCATGAGATGATGGCACATTGATTTGATACTTTCTTAAAGAATTGTAAATTCTATGAAAAAGGATTGATCGATAGTAAAAAAAAGATTACATTGAATTCAATAGAGATTATTCTCCAGACCACTGAAAGGAGAGATTGATATTGAAAAAAGGTGTTGTATGTTTGCTGTTAAGTATGTTTTTGGTAATTGTTTTTTCCAGCAGTGTAGCTGCTACAGGTAAAGGAAAAGAAGTAAACCTCAAGGTAATGTCATTCAATATCCATCATGGTGAAGGCTTAGATGGAGAATTGGATATTAAGCGTACTGCCAAAGTTATGAAGGATACAGGCGCAGAAATCATTGGCATTCAAGAGGTGGACCGATTTTATGGTGACAGAAGTGATTTTCAAGATCAAGCAAGGAAACTTGCAAATTTATTAGGCTACCATTATGTATTTGGCGCCAATCTAAATCTAGAACCAGAAACCAGCAATAAAAATAGACAATATGGTACTGCCGTTCTCAGCAAGTATCCCATCATCGATTCAGAGAATATTCATTTAAGTAGTTTTGGCAATGAACAACGAGGTCTTCTGCGTACCAAAATTAACGTAAAAGGAATTCACGTCCATTTCTATAACACACATCTAGGTTTAAATGTAGCCGAAAGACTTGCCCAAATAGCAGAAATCAATGAGGTGAAGTCGTCCTTTTCAGGTCCTAGTGTTCTAGTTGGTGATTTAAACGCAGAGCCAGATAGTAAAGAGCTTCAATCATTATTACAAGAAGGTAACTTAGTAGATGTCTTTGCAAATGAGGATGAATCAAACACCTTTCCAGTAATAAACCCAACGAAACGAATTGATTACATCCTCACCTCTCCGTCCGTTTACCACCTGGATAGTCAGGTAATTTATACAGAAGCTTCCGATCATCTACCAATAGTAGCAGATATCGTTATTACGCGTTAGCATAGCTGAGATTTTTGCATGGAGCTAGTTTATTAAACTTGCATCCATGCATTTTTTATCTTGGCTACTTCTCTTGACATATGCATATTGGCCAAGATATATGCTTTTATCTTGGCTATCTCGCTTAGCACAGACAGGATGACCAAGATATCACCTCTTGCCTTGGGCTTTCTCCCTTAGTACTTCGATTATTCCCAACATATATTCATTACTAACCCTCTCTCATTCTAATTAGAATATATTACCACTAAATTTTCAAATTTTTTTCGACATTATTCTTAATAACGAATCGTTTTCTGCCGATAATAACAATATGCTCTTATTTGATTTAAATAATTTCTTTATTATTTATATAGCTCTCTACTGATCACTGGAGGTGATAATTTTGCAAAATGTTGTAATAGTAGAACATAGTACTTTGTTTCGAGAAATGATTTCGAATATGATTAATGATATGGAGAACTTTCACGTTCTCGAAGCTTTTGACAATGAAGCAAAGGCAATACAGTTTCTAGAAATTTCAAATATCCCTTCGTTATGTATTATAGGTACCTATTTATCAAAAGAGGATCGAATTGCCTTTGCTAAGCAATTGAAAGCTATGCAGCCACTTATGAAGGTAGTATTAGTAGCGTCTGATAAAGATGATGATGCGATTGAGGCTTTTCCAAGTACAAATTTAGACGGTTATTTAGTAGCAGATATGGGATTAAGTGATTTTCAATCTATTATTCGTTTGGTTATGGATGGCATGTTTGTTGCACCACAAACAATGATCCAACAGTATGTAAGCAAATTACATTATATAGCTACCCATGAGGATAGAGATCAATTAAAGCATTTACTAATGCTTGAAGATGTAGAATTAAACATAGATATCGAAGAAATCGTGTTACAAAAGTCCATCTTTACAGACAGGGAATTTCAGATTTTCCGTTTGCTTAGAAAAGGCTGGTCTAATAAAATGATTGCAAATGAGATTAATTTAAAAGAAGGTACCGTTAAGAATTATGTTTCTATTATTTATAAGAAACTGGAGATCAAAAATCGAGATGAGCTGATGCAGTTAGAATCGGCGAATGTTTAAAGGTTATTACCATCCATGGTTCAGCTATCCCTTAAGGGGTGTAGCTGAACTTTTTTTCTAATAGTAACAAGAAATGAAATCCGTAAATAGTATACTGCTACCCCTCGCAATATGCTATAATCTTTGTAAACGATTACAAATGAAGGAGACGAAAGAACTTGATTCATTCAAAATGGTATGCTGTTTTAGAAACGATCACTAATTTCATACTATTAAACATATTATGGTTGCTCTGTTCTCTTCCCATCATTACTTTATTCCCTGCTACTGCTGCAATGTTTGGGGTGATTCGAGATTGGGAAAATAACGAAAACGTAGGGATTTTCAAACAGTTTTTAATCAACCTTAAAAATCATTTTAAGCATAGTATATTCTTTAAAGTATTATTTTTGATTTTTATTGTTATTTTAGTTTTAGATTATGCCATACTTAATGAATTAAACTCACCAATCATGATCTCATTAATAACTGCATTATTATTCCTTGTCACCATATTTACTTTGTTTATTAGTATGTATATTTTTCCGCTTATGGTTAGTTACGATCTTTCTTTCAAAAATTTAATGAGAAACTCCATTTTATTCTCAATGCTGTATTTCCCATCCACTTTACTGTGTTTAATTATTGTTAGTGTTGCTATTTTCATTGTGGCCATTATTCCTATCGTCAGCTGTATTATACTTAGTCCAATGGCATTTTTAATTTTCAAAATATGCAAAAGAAATTTCGATAAAGTGAGTAAAATGACAAAGACAAAGAGTATTTATACTTAACTCCTATAAAAAACAGTAGGAACTTGTAAGTTGTTCCCACTGCTATGAATCATTTCCTTATTAAATTTCCTCGATATTCTTTGGGTGTCATACCTGTTACTTTCTTAAAAAAACGAGTAAAGGAATGTGCAGAGGCATAACCAACTGCAACACCTACATCTCGAATTTTTAGTTTTCGATTTTCTAGAAGTTCCTTTGCCTTAAGAATTCTACATTTTTCAATATACTCTGATAAATTCATTCCATACTCTTGCTTGAAAAAATAAGATAAATAGGAAGGATTAAAGAAGTGAATCTCGGCTAATTTAACAAGTGATAAATCCTCATTTAAGTGATCTTCTATGTATTTGCAAATATTTTCTATTATGCAAGAAGCTTTATCTCGTTCTCTTATTTTATGTATATGAAGGATTTTCTCTGTAGTATCTTTTAAAAAATGAAATCCATCCATTATAGATCGATGGTCATCTATGCGCAACAATTTATCATAGTTAAAAATGTGTGTATTTAATTCTAAGCGATTAATATAGGAATATAAACTCAACGCAATAGCATAATAAGCTTCCATCAATTGATGAACATCATCTGTTGCTATCTCAGAAGTTATAAATGTCTGAAGATGGATAAAAAATTCTTCAATTTTATTGGAATCTAAATTTGCAACCATACTCTCCATTCTATATTTTTGCGTCGTTTTATCAGCTGGAGATTTTTGATTTTGTTCATTATGAGTATCCCATATAATCATTGGAATATTCCTTCCAACTTTAAATTGCTGTAACTGTCGCAACTGCTCATATTTTTCCGTAATTCTATTCCATTGACATGAATGACTACTTACAGTAAATATGATGGGCAACTCTAACAAATGTATACTTTCTTGTTGGACCAATTCTAAAGAGCCTTCCAAATATTTTGAAAATCGGCCATCTAAATCATCATTCGTGTCAAGGCATGGTTGAATAAACCACAGAATATCACCATACTTATCTATAATATCCATACTTTGTAATTTTTCAGAAAGGTGATATTCCCACATATCTCTAACTGCAGATAGAATATTTGATTTTTCTAGATATGTTTTCCCTTTAGGATATGTTAAACGTCCTAATACTAACCAGACACCTTTGTTTAGATCTAAGCTTATTTCGAGCTCATTAAACTCATTACGTAATATTTCCATATCCTTCCCCAAATACTTACTATCTTGTAATAAATGCCTCATATATTCACCTTGTGCCATGAACTGATAGGCATATAGTTGCTCTCTAGATCGTTCTATCCATTTACTTGTAAATTTCTCTTGATAAATTTCATTCATCACAACTTCAACTGTGTCAATTATCTTATCATAACCTTCCGTTTTTAATAGATATCTAACATTTGTCATCTGTATCGCTCTATAGGTATACTCAAAATTATTATGACCAGTTAAAAAAACTACTTTACATTTAGGCCAAAAGTTTTGTACCTTCTCGATTAATTCTAATCCATTCATCCCTGGCATAGCAATATCTGTAAGAATAATATCAATTCTACTGCGTGCGAGCCATTCTAAAGCTTCCGTAGCCGAGTATGCTTTATATACATCTAGTTGTTCAGGATTATAACTACTGAATACCTCATACAGTCCATCTGTAATAATTTCCTCATCATCCACAATTAATAGTCTATACATTCGAATCATCCTCCTCTAGATTTATTCGAATTTCTACCTTTAAACCATTTGTTTCACTTCGCGACAGATATAGACCACTATTAGCACCATAAGTTAATAAAATCCTTCTATGAATATTTGTCATTCCTGTTTGTTCTTGATAATCTCTTGCTTCATTTAAAAGAGAACGCATATCCTCTATTTTCGAGGTACTAATTCCATCACCATTATCTTCTACAACTATATAAATCGTGTGATGCTCTTTTTTAAAATGAACCCACAAAAGTCCTTCGTCGACTTTCTTTTCTAGACTATGTTCGAATGCATTTTCGATAATAGGTTGGACAATTAGTTTAGGTACCTTTATGTGTTCCATTTCTTCTGGTAATTCATCAAACTGAACCTTGATTCTTCTTGAAAATCGAAGCTGTTGAATTTCTGTGTACATTCTAGCATGCTTCATTTCTTCGGATAATGTTACGTGCTCTTCCTCATTCCGGGTAATAAATTTAAAATACTCTCCTAGCATACTAGTAAATTGTTCCATACGTTCCGTGTCCTCTGTCTTTGCTAAGGAATTTAATATAAAAAAACTATTATATAAAAAGTGCGGATTTATTTGAGATTGTAATTGTTTTAATTCCGCTTTTTGCATCATTAGCTTTTGTTTATAATCCTGCTCAATAAGTCGTCTAAGTTTATATAGCATAATATTATAACGATTATATAGAAAGCCAAACTCATCCTCCTGTTCATGCTCAATGGGATTATTTAGTTCCCCATCTTCCATTCGTCGAAAGCCATCAACTAATAAGACTAAGGGTTTATGGACCATTCTATATATCAAGTAAGAGTAAAGGATGATGACCACTAAAGAGGTAATGGCAAATCCCCAAGCCCACCTACTAAACTTTTTTAATGGGAGTTTAACTATGTCTTCAGGAATAAAGGTTACAACAGAAAGCTTTAAATCCTTAGAATAAGCACTATTTATATGAAATCTTTTATCCTCAAAAAAAGTTACATTGTCATTATTTTCTTTTGACCTCATGGTGTGATAATAAATGTTAAAAGCATTACTTGTTTTTTCGCCACTTTCTAACAGTAATTCCTTGTCATCAGACACTAGAAATGTAGAACTATTTGGATACATATTTAATGTGTTTAAATCCTCACTCATCTTTTGTTTATCTAATTCGATGTGTACTACGATTTGGGGATGTTCCTGCAGATCATTCCCGATTATTGAAGCACTTAAACTTAACGTATCCTCAGTTTGTATTAATCGTAATCCTGTTTGTGATTTGCTAGTGCGTATTTTCTCATACTCTAATTTATTAAAATCTTGTGCTGCATTCATCACAGAAATGGTTTTGTCAATGGATGGTAAATGGATCGAGATATCTTTAATATATATATTTGTGTTTTTTATGGAGGTAAGTCGATGTATGATATAGTTCACACTATCTTTTCGTTCGATATTGTCCATCATATCCCACGTATACGCAATCTTTCTTAGTTCCGTTTCTTGTAAAATATCAAATTGCTGAATTTCAATCCATTCGATTTCACGATTTAGGTTCCCTAGATATGATGTTAATTGTACTACTGTATTCTTTGAAATTTCCTGGCTTGTATTTTGATAGGTCCAATTGTACAAATAAATACCGAAAACGATAATAGGTAAGATTAATATAAAAAACATAATAAGTAGTCTTGCAAAGATAGTTTTACGCAATGAATTAACTGGAATTTTTAGCATTCCTGCCCTCCAATAGTACGATTAAACCATACTCTATTGATTTACTTGAACAGTATTTTCACTTTGATTTTGATACCATTCGTTTACCTCTTCTGTCATTTCCCTCCCCCCCATTTCCTTCCACTTTTCTACAAATAAATCAAATTCATTCATCGAACGACCTAAAATAAATTCCACATAGGAATCATGTATATAATTATCTAAAATGGTTTTCATCTCAACCATTGTGGTAGTAGGTGGCCCATAAAAACGATCATATAACAAGCTATCATTTTTAATATATTGTTCTAGTATGGAAAAGGCCCCATTTACTCCGTAAGTTTTTTCCCAGCCCCAGCCCGCTTCGTTATTCTCTGTAAAATAATGAATGATATTTTCATAGATTGATTTTGCCTCTTGCTCAAGCTCTGCAAAATTACCACTTGCTCTTACAGCTTCCAATTGGCGAAAGGCATCTAAATTTTTGGAAGCGGGATAAGGGTTTATTGGCGACAACTGCCAGACTGGATAAGGAGTGCTATAAAACAATTCGTACTCTGAGGTTTCTCCCCAATTTTTCTCTAAATAAAGATTAATCATCTTCATTATTGCCTCAGGGTGAGTGGTACCTTTTTTCACAACTAGGTAACTATTCGAATTATACTTTAAGGGAACTTTCACTTCTTTACCCGTTACGGAGACAATAGGGAGGGGTTTCCATTGTGCATCAGGATTCTGTTCTCGACTAACACCTGCTACAAATGATCCCCACTGTTCTCCATATAATATTCCAATTTTACCTGCTGCAATTTGTTTCTTCACCTTGTTCCCATCTTTTAGAAAAAATTCATCATCTAAAATACCTGCTTTATACATGTTTTGTAAAACAGATAGAGCTTCTTTCACCTCCTCTTGAACTCCTCCATGCACAAGCTCACCATATTCATTTTCTATCCAAATACCTGGATAAGCACCAAACCCAGCCATAAAATTAGTTATTCCCATTACTGGATCCCATAAATGTTTAGTAATAGCTAAGCCTAACGTGTCGTCAATATTGTTTTGATCAGGATCTTCAAAAGTAAACGCTTTCGAAATCTCAATCAGATCATTCATCGTTTTAGGCTCAGCTAGTTCTAAATATTCAAGCCAATCCGTTCGTATCCAAATATACTGCGCTTTTTCAATGGGGGAATCGATTTGGGGAATTCCTATCATTTTACCATCTATTGTTGCACTTTCTATTAATCTAGACCCTTCCATTGTGTACACTTCTTTTGTGAATGATGTTGCATATTCCTCGTACACTGCTGTTAAATCCTCTATCAGTCCAGCACGATACAGTTGTCTTAATTGTTGATCATTAACCCACACTACATCAGGTATATTTCCAGAAGTAATAACACTTCCTAATTTACGAGAAAATACATCTCCTTCCGCTTTCCAATCATATATAATGTTAATGCCTAGCATTTGTTTATAGAGTTCAGTCCATCTATTTTTTTCTAGGGTTTCTCCAGGTAAATGATTGATTAGTTCGTTCAAGCCTTGTCCTGTTTCTCTTACAAAATGAAGTTCAATCTCTGGTTCATACTTCGCCAATCCTTTATGTGCGTAAAATTTACTTTCTTGGGGTTGTACCTGTATAAGAGAGTCTTCCTTTGTATCAATTGAATCATCATCACATGACATTAAAGTAACTGAGGCAACGATAAATAGAAATAGAATGATATAAATGGATATATTCCGCTTATGCAAACTGTTTCCTCCATTTCATAATTAATCCATTAATTTATAATTCATTATCCTATTTGATTACTTATTTATCAACCTCCGTTAATAAAGCCCTTACAGAGGGAACAAATGCACTATAAATCTATCTCTTTTTATAATGAAAGAAATCAAAATCAACCATTCCATTTATATTTTGTGTTGCATAGTTGAATAAACCAACCCTACATCCCATAAAGTGATCTAATGTATAATGTAATTTAATTTTTTGACCAATCATTTCCCAAGTGATTCCATCATTAGAATAAGAAAATTCAACAAAATCTTTACTATTTTCAAAGTCAAAAGAAGCCTTCAAATAAACAGTATCCGAAGTATACAAGGTTGATGCTGTAATATCCTCTTCTCCCAAATCTCCTTTTTCACCGATCCCAATATAAAAATCCTGCTCATTACCTGCTAGTACACCGATCCAAGCATAATGTGATTGTAGAGCAACTAACCCTGCTCGATCACCAGGCTTCATTTGTTTAAAGTCAAGCTTTGTAATTGCAGTGCAACGTGGTCCTTCCGTTCTTTGAGTTAAAGTATTTCTAGCAAATTCTACACTTTTTGTAATGTGTCCTGTTCTAAGACGTAAATACCCTTTTCGTTCCGTTAATGACCATAACTCGTTGTTCGGGTTATGGTTCCATTGCCAATTTAAGGCCAGTTTATTCGTTTCATATTGGAACTCATCACTAATAACCAATGGCGCTTGTTGAGTTTCAGGCAAAGGAGAAATAAATTCACTTGGTACCTTTCCACAGGTCCCAAATATAGGCCAATCATCCTCCCAACTAACTGGGACTAGATGAGGAATACGCCCAACCGCATCATGATCTTGAAACAATAAAGCAAACCACCTTCCTTCTTTTGTATCTACAATACCCCCTTGTGCTATTCCTTTATTGTGATAGCCCATATCATCATCTAATACAACACGCATCTCATATGGACCAAGTAGATCCTTTGATCGGTAACAAATTTGTCTACGTCTTTGGTTACCATCTGCAGGCCATTCAATAAAGAACAAATAATAATAGCCATTTCTTTTATAGGCATGACACCCTTCACACCTTAGCCTTATATTTTTGGAGGCAGTTGACAATAATAATCGATGAATACCGTTCTCTTTGACTTTTGTTGCTTCTGGTGTTAGTTCTGTAATTCGAATATCTCCATTACCGTATATAACAAATAAACGATCATTATCAAACAACAAGCTTGGATCATGATAAAGACCATCAAAAACAACCCGATTCCAATCACCAGCTTCAAGGTTTTTTGTTGTGTAAATATAAAATTGTTGCATATCATTACTGGAAAAACATACATAGAAAGTTTTCTGATGATACCTTAGGCTTACCGCCCAGGAACCTTTTCCATAAATGTGTTGACCATTCATTAAATTGTGAGCATCGTTATCTTCTAATGTTTGAAAAACATAATTGATGATTTCCCAATCCTTCAAATTTTTTGACTTCATTATGGGACACCCTGGCATGGAATGCATGCTAGTACTAACCATATAATAAATATCATCTACCCTAATTACACTTGGATCAGGTACATCTGCCCAAAGGATTGGATTGGTGACAAAGGATTCTTTCATTTCTATACCTCCATTGTTTATACAATATTAACAAGCAAATTAATTCTTTTCCATAACCCGCCAAAATGCTTGTTTAGGTTGATGGTTAGTATCGAATAGAAACGGCCAGTTTTTTCTTCCTCTTACTGGAAAATTATCTAACCACGTATAATCATCAGCTACTCCCCAAAAAGTCACAGAATCGATATAATCCTTATACTCTTTGAATAGTTGAAAGATTTGATAGTACCTTTCTGCCTGAAGCTGCATCATCTGTTCTGTTGGTTGCTTTAAATCTGTTCGGCTATCATGATGATCGAAGACGGATAGATCAAGCTCTGTAATATGCAATTGCACATCTAAACTTGCATATGATTCTATTGCTCGCTTAATATGCTCTAAGGAAGGTGAGTGTAAATTCCAATGAGCTTGCAGGCCGATTCCGTGAATGGGTACATCTTTTTCTTTTAAAGATTTAACTAACCTAACTATCTTCTCTCTCTTGCTAGGTACAGATTCATTATAATCATTATAAAATAACTTTGCCTTTGGATCAGCTTCATGAGCAAACTGAAATGCTTTTTCGATAAATTTTTCACCAGCGATATCAAGCCATTTGGAAGGCCGTATAAATTCACCATCCTTATCTGATACCGCTTCATTCACAACATCCCATGCGTAAATGTTATCTTTATATCGATTTATCACCGTATCAATATGATTCTTCATTCTATTAAACAATGTATCACGATCAATTAAGCCACCGTCTTTATCATGAAATACCCAATCAGGAGTTTGATTATGCCAAACCAAAGTATGTCCTCTTACTACCTTTTTATTTTGTTCAGCAAAAGTAACCACTTGGTCTGCGGAATCGAATGTAAAATTCGTCTCGGATGGTTGGATATGACTAAACTTCATTTCATTTTCTGCTGTTAAACTATTAAAATGCTTCTTGATTAAACTTTCTTGACTTTTTATAGTCATCGGGTTCACTGCAGCTCCGATTTTAAAATAGTCCTTCATCACTTTATAAAGTTGCATTTGATTATCCTTTGAATTACCCAATGTAATTCCTCCTCTTATATAGTTAGTAATTTTTCGATAAAAATGAATGTCCTTACGAAAGAAGTTTTGCGACTCATTCGCAAGATACTATTCAGACCATGATTACCCTACAATCCCAGATCGTTCGATACTTTCAACAAAATAACGTTGAACGAATAAGTAAATAATAATAAGTGGTAAGATAGCAAGCAATATCCCCGTATCTTGTACCATACTCATATAAAATGGATCTTTATTTGTCGCAACTCCACCTTCAAGCTGAATTGACAAATTATAAGGTAATGAGGACAATTGTGTAGCCATTACATTACTTGATGTTAAATAGGTTGTTGTAAAGAAGCTATCATTCCACTGCCAAACAAATGAAAAAAGCATTACTGTAACAATTGCCGGAAAGGCATTAGGTAGCATAATACGTAAAAAAGTCTTTCCCACACCAGCTCCATCAATATAAGCAGCTTCTTCAATTACCTTTGGAATCCCTCTAAAAAATTGCCGGAAGATAAAAATATACAATCCGGCTTTTAGCGAATTTGCCGTAACAGATGTTAAAATAAAGGGCCAATATGAATTTAATAAATTTGCAGAATCACCTGTCAATAACGGAATAATTCCCATCAGTGTGAAATCTTTTAAATTCATATAAATTGGAATTAAAATAGTCGTTGGTGGTACTAAAATAGTTAGTATGACACCAGCAAATAACAGTTTACTTCCTTTAAAGCTAAGTCTAGCAAAAGCATAGCCTGCTAGGGCACAAGAAGCAGTTGTTAGAATGGTTGTAATGCTCGCTAACAAAAAAGTATTCAATAGAGTGTCCCAATAATCCATAATCTTTATAGCATTCTTAAAATTCTCTAATGTGAAATGTTCTGGAATCCAAACAACAACAGGGGAGTATAAATCACTTTTATGTTTAATGGCAGTCGCTATTTTTTGTAGAATTGGATACAAAATCACAAAAGATAAACCGACAATTAAAACAAATCGAACCATTGCCCATAGCCACCGCTTCCAATTTTCCAACGATAATAATTTTACTATCATTATCCTTCCCCCCTCTATTCCTGATAGAATACTTTTTTAGATATAACATACGTACTTACCATTAGAATGATCATTATCGTAACAAAATAGAGCCAAGCCATTGCTGAGCTTAATCCGAAATTACTGTTATCAAACCCTGTTGATAGGATCAATTCTGTGATCGAGCTACGCGAAAAAGAATCAATAATCGTATAAATTATATTAACTAAAATCAGTGGTGTAACCAGTGGAAAAGTGATTTTCCAAAATGCTTCATAGCCTGTTGCGCCTTCCATCTTGGCAGCTTCATAGAGTGCAGGAGGGACAGTTTGAATACCGGCTAAAAAAATTAATATTTGGACACCTGACTGGCTCACAATCTGATAAATTCTGTCAACTGCACCTGTAAGATAAGCTACAATCGTTTCATTTACTCCAGAACGAAGCATAATTCTCTCTAATTCAAATGCCCCAAAACCGCTAGTAACGCCACCTGAGTTCGCATTTTGCTCATTAATGGCTTGCACCAAGCTAGTTGATTCCAAGTTTAAAATGACACCTGAGGCAAGAATAACTGGGAGAAAGAAAACACCTCTCGCAAACGATCTACCAAGGAACTTTTGGTTTAATAGCACCGCTAAAAACAAACTGAATATAATGATTAATGGGATGTTTACAACCATGTTAATAATAGATTCTATTAGTGTCCTGTTAAAATTTGTGTTTACAGTAAGGGCTTCGATATAATTTTTCAAACCAATGAAGGTAATTTTCATTCCTTCCGAGCTTGCTTGTATCTTGCTAAAGCTAAATCGTAAGGAAGTAAGTAAAGGAATTAACAAGAAAAAGATAAACCCAAGTAACCAGGGTAGAACAAATAGAAAACCCCAAAAGGCCTTTTGTCCTTCATAAGACTTTGGCATTATTGTTAGTTTTTGCATCGCTTTCATTTCTCATCACCCCCAGTTACTGTTACATAATTCATTGCTTCAATTTTTTTCCCATCTACCGTTACTTCTGTCTGATTATAGTTCACGATAATAGCTACACCATTTCCGTATACTGTTTTGAAAACTCCATCTTGTAATTTTTCATGTGTTTGTATTTGTTCATTAACTACCTGGCTCAACACTTGATTTATTTCTTGGTAAATTTCTACTGCTTCCTTCATCCATGCAGCATAATTAATAGAATATAAATAATCAAATTCCGTATCCTTTACCTCATGGTTCGGTGCATAACCCCATTTAAAATGGACACCTGAACCGTACTCTATACTTTTTAAAATATATTCCCTTGTATCGGTAAACTCGGAAAGGTTATAGGGATTCCCAGTATAATTAATAAACCCACGGATAACCATTTGGTAAAATGGAATCTCTTCATCTTCTAGCTTGTATCCACTATTACTCATTGGAGCATTGGTCAGACTTGTTATATATGGTAATGTATAAGCATTTCCACCGTTCGCCAATAAATCAAGCTCCTGGGCTCGTATTGCTTGAAATGCCTTACTCACCATTTCTTTCGATTCGTTCCGATAAATTTGTTTATTCTTTCTAAAATCACTATTTAATTGATCCGCTAAATCTCGTAAAGACAAGCCTCTCAAACCGATTTCTTCTATATTTTGAAGCATATCTACTGTGTACTTTTCTATTTGTTTAGGTGAAACAACATACGAAGGCGACTTATCTCTGTCTCTACGATTAAGTGTTATATCAATGGGATAGACTGCTGCTGACACACCTTTTAAAGTTCTTGAGGCTTCAGATTCCGCATCGAAACCACCACCATTATATATCGATAGAAGCGCGACATCTGGGAACAAAGGAATATCATTCTCGTTTGTATACTCCATCAATCGTTTCAATCCTTTACTACCACCTATTACATCATCTACCTTTATTTTCGTAGGTACCTTGTGATTAACGCCACCATTAAACCATCCTGAATACTTTAATTGAATATGATTGATATTTTTTGACTTTAACTTAGCTAAGATTACTTTTGCTTCTTCAAAGCTTGTCAATGATTCAAGTGCATGATAAGGGATACCTACAAAATGCTTTTGTTTATTAATTGCCCCTACAAGATCTAAAAAGAAAGGTACATCTTTTTTATTGTTTTTACTCTTAAACTGAGGCAATCCATCTCGCCTTGCCAAATATTCTTGATAAGACTTTGCCATTCCACTATAAGTTGCTTTATCTCCATTTAAAAATATATATCTAACTGTATAATCTGTTTTCATTGGTTTTTCCTGAAATTTTGGTAAGGTGCGTTCTTGTTCATTCGCTTGGAGTGTCACTTCATCCTTATTGATAACGGAAAAACTTGGATAAATATAATTATAACTATTTAGTCTTCCACTTATATCTGCATGAATATTTGCTACAGGTGCCCCTCTTTCAATGATTCCTAGTACAGCACTTGTATCATACAAAATACCGAATACCGGTAACCTCACCTCTTGTTCCATCGATTGGTTTTCTCGAACATTCAGTGCTAAATCCTCTCCGTAAACTGGCTGTTGATAAGAAGGATACTCTGTTTTCCCATTGTTAAAATGAATTAGCGCACCAGACCCATCTGGCACCAATAACGAACCTTCATCTTCGGTTCCCGCAGCACCAAAAAAATTCAATAAGGAAATCCTGTTAATTGGATAATTCTCTGGATAATGAATTCTCTCTATCGGCACATTCACTACTAAACTGTTCTCTTCAAGTGTATATTCTATTGCTGCTTCAAAGACACTCGAAGATGCATTTTCCTGAGTAAAATTTAATTCGGCCATATCCTCCTGTAGATGCTCCTCTGTATAACCAGCATCTTCAAACGCTTGTAATGCCTTTTCCAATTGCATACCGTTTAATGCACTATCATTTCGTTCATAGACATTCGTCTCCTTGTTCTCTTTATAAGCAATCATTAACGATCGTTGCCCATTCTTGTCTAATTTATTATTTAATTCTTCATACCTATCCTTACTAAGCATTAATGGTAAATCCTCTACAGATTTTTCGGTTTTTCCAAAACGATAAGTGACTCGAATTCCATCATTCACTTCTTCTACTCTTATCTGTTCATTAGCTACACTATCTGAAAATGTATTCACAGAATTAAGCTGATTAAATCTGTTATAAAAATCTATTTGCATCTGTGCTGATAGTAAGGATTTATTTACGCCCGTCGCAATTGCATCATTCGCTCTTTCAGGCGGATTACTGTACCAAACCTTTCCTGTCTTTTTATGATGAATAGCTATATTACCATTCTTATCATCTATAAATAACTGTAAATTCTCATTTTCTATAACACCTTTCATCCCTGCGACTTTCTCATCTGTAAATTTAGACGGAAATACCTGCCCTTGTTCGAATGGTTCAATACTCTCTGCTTCACTTCCCTTTTGTTCCTTTGATGCCGAAGTAGAGCAGCCTATTAATAGAAACAAGGTAAAGGCTATGGTAGCTAGCAATGGAATTAATTTGTTCACTCTTCCCCCTCCTTTCTCAATATCTAATGACAATTTCTTGATAAATGGCGGAAATAAATGCAATGATTTGTTGAATCAAACTAAAAAACAATAAACACAAAAATGCCATAAATCCCATAGCAATTACAGTAAGTATCATGATGGTTATCGATTTCAATGGGGTAAATTGATGTACGGTCATATTCCCGATAAATAACAAGAAGAGAAACCAAATTAATGCAAAGCTATTGGTGAAATAGTAAAAAGCTGTTTCTTCCATAGAAATTAAATTGCTGATCCAGATCCAAGGAAAATTTAAGAGAATTAATGGAATTAGTGCAAAGCAAGTGGAAGTGAAAATCTCTACAAATTTTCCTTCACCATCCATTAATGTCGTAAGTGACCAATTAGCTATACACCAAAATAACAATGGAACGATGACATATAAGATCTCTAGGAAGCTATTCATATGATTTGGGTTATAAATATTCACTAAAAAGCCACTGTATTGTGTGCGCAAAATATTGGTTAATACCATTAAAAATATAACGAGAAATGAAATAATTAAATTAATTCGTTTATTCATTTCATATTTCAAGTCCCAGTATCCATTAAATGGGTGAACAATTAAATAGAATGGGAATTTCATTATCTCCTTATTCAATAGTTATCTCCTTCCTTCTCTTTATTAATTTTCTATAAAACCTCCATACAAACAATCCGATTACAGCTACCAATATCGTTGTTAAAATGGTTGGAAAATAATCCTTTAACACTTCTTTACGATACAGCAGAAACGCTTTCGAATAATTTTTTTGATCTAAGCTTTTTTTAAAATTTTCCATTGCCCCTTTGTAGTCACCTTGTCTTAGCAATGCTTTTCCAATACCTGCATAAGCAAACTCTAAATTAGCATTCATCTCAATTACTTCTTTAAAAAAATGATATGCTGACTCCTCATCACCTTCATAGTAACTACGAACCGCTTGATTAATCATATGTCCATAATTTGTTGCCTTAAAAACCGTAATTTCACCTAGAGCTTTGTCTAATACTAAAAATTGCTCGCTAACTCTTTCAATAGCTACAGGCGTATGAAACAATCCACGTCTATTTCCTATTCCGCCAAAAACATACATTAAATGACCATCATTATTGTAAGTAAAAATTCGACCACGTTTACTATCAAGAACGGAATACATTTCACTGTCTGATACATCGATATCAATTAATCTAGATGGACCAATATCTATCGGATAACGAATATCTCCGATCGGATCAAAATAACCCTCTCTTCTCAGAATATCCGTCCCTCTTGCATTTAATTTTTTGATTTTATCACTACTGTTATCTCCATTTGTTGCATAAATAAAGCCTTCTTCATTTATATCTAGATTGGTAAATTCTGTTGGAATAAACATCACCATTTGACTACGTTGAGCTTGTGTCGATAATCGCTTCCATAACAATTCAATAGGATCTACTTGGACACGATTTGCTCCGATAAAGGTATTAAACTCCCCGTTCACATTGAACTCCATAAATCCATCAAATACACCTTCTGCCATTGTATAAACTCTTCCAGCATTATCGACAACCACCCTTAATGGCTGGAACACAAAATCATCCTTTAATAGATCCGAGCTTGGTTGTTCAATAATTGTTACTAGTTGATAATTCTGATCCAATTGAACAATTCGATTATTTCCCGTATCTGCGATAAAAATTTGCTTTTCTTTTGTAACAAAAATACCCTGTGGATTAGATAACTGATCCTTTTTCCCATTATTATCAAAAGAAGCAACCGTATCGATTAACTGGAATCGATGGTTCAGCATAACTACTCGATTGTTACCTGAATCTACTACATAGATCATCTGATCTTCAGTGACGTGTATATCACTAGGTTCTATAAAAGGGCCAATCCCTAAGTCTTCCCCATTTACTAGTGTCGTAGGTTTATATGCATCAGGAGCTGAAATCGAATCACCCCAATAGGAATAATTATAGGAAGGTGCTTGCCCATTTGCCTGAACGTGGAAAGCTCCCATACTTATACCAGTAAAAATCACGATGGAAGCGACAAGTAATTTAAACGATCTCTCCGTCTTACCCAAAATCTTTTCAGCTCCTTTCCTAATCTTTAATTCCTGAATTCGCCATTGTTTGCATGACACTACTCTGTGAAAAAATGAATAGGGTTATTGGCACAATCATTAGGAATAAAGCAACAGCTGCACCCACTCCAGCTCTTGCTATCCCACCCTGTATAATTTGTCCTAATGCATAATGAAGGGTTTTCAGATTTTCACTATAAATGAAGTTACCACCATCTGTTCCCCATAACATAGGAAATTGTAATATCATCAAGGTTAACCACGCTGGCTTCACATTCGGCATTACAATGCTCCAGAAAATCCGATACTCACTTGCCCCATCTATCTTCGCTGCTTCTAATAATGGATTCGGAATCTGCTCCATAAATTGTTTCATTAGAAATAAACCTAAAGGAAATGCCAAGGAAGGTACGATAATCGAAGCTTGCGTATTGATCCACCCTAGCCAAGACATCACCATATAGTTTGGAATCGCAGTGACATGTGGTGAAAACATCAAGGATAATACAACGATAGAGAAGATGGTTTTAGATCCGATGAATCGGTATTTTGCTAGTGGATATGCAGCTGCAGATGCCAATAAGATATGTCCTGCAGTTCCGATGATGGTAATTAGTAATGTGTTCGTGATATAACGAGACAATGGGACCCACGAATTCCCCATTAATGAAACGAGGTCAAAGAAATTATCAAGAGTTGGATTTCGGACAAAAAATCTCGGCGGAAAAATAAATAATTCATCTAATGGTTTAAAGGCATTGTTTATCGCATACACCAATGGCAATGCCATAAATGCACCAAATAAAGCTAATAAGGCAAACATGATAAAAGTAACGATAAATGATCGATTTAATTTCTTATTAGCTCGAAAAATTCTCAATGTTGTTACAGACAATGCTATGCACCTACCTTTTTAAGTAATTTCTGCACAATTATATTTGTACCAACCATGATGGTAAATAGTACGGTTGCAATTGCGGATGCATAACCCATTTCAAATCGAATCGTTCCATAATCGATCAAATGAGTCACTACAGTATGTGCAGCATAATTGACACTTGGAAAGCCAGCTAAAGCAATAGAAATTTCCGCAACAGCAAATGACTGAGTAATTTGCATGACAGCACCAAACATAAGCATCGGACGCATAGATGGAAGTGTAATAAACCAAAGCTCTTGCCACCTGTTTTTGATGCCATCAATTGCTCCTGCTTCTATTAATGAGCGATCAATTGTTTGAAGACCTGCAATAAATGCAAGGAAACCAGTACCTAAGCTAAGCCATAATTGAACAATAATAACTACTGCTAAGATGTATTGTTCATCCTTTAACCATTGAATGGGCTCCAGAATAATCCCTAAATTCATAAGAAATCCATTAAGATAACCATAACTGTCACCTGAAAATATAATGAGCCATATAAAGAATACATTTCCTGAAATAGATGGCGCATAGAATACGACAGTCATAAATGCACGAATTTTGGGAGATAACTCATTAATAATCCACGCAAATATAAAGCAGGCTATATAACTAATCGGGCCTGTTATAATAGCAAACATAAACGTATTTTTTAAAGCAATACTGAAAATATCATCGTTTAAGAACAACCGTGTATAGTTAGACCATCCGATAAATCTAGGAAACTCTAGCATGTTAAAATACGTAAAGCTAAGTCCAAAAGAGATGATTACAGGGATAACTGTAAACAGAAGAAAAATAGTTAAATATGGTGCCATTAAAACATAGTAATGCTTGTTTTTACTTATTTCTTTCATTAAGTTTGCTATACGAGATTTCTTTTTCGGATAGCGAGATTCTTCTAATGATTGCTCGATAATTTTCGATTGCATTTCCTTCCTCCCTTCCTAATTCGGTAAATTAAATTCATCTCTTTTCATTTCAATTTCATCATTCATATACAAAATATAATCAGATAAAGCTTCCCTTGGATTTTCATTTGCATTTACCACTTTTCTAAACGCATTATCTAAATGACGGCCTGTAAAGTATCCTCCTGGGACTTGCGGGATACCTCTAACCCACTTCCACTGACTTTCGAGGTTATTATAGTCATCCACAGGCCATGGCAATTCCTTCAGAGCT
The DNA here is from genome assembly GCF_003176895.1 of Gracilibacillus dipsosauri. Taxonomy (GTDB): domain Bacteria; phylum Bacillota; class Bacilli; order Bacillales; family Amphibacillaceae; genus Gracilibacillus; species Gracilibacillus dipsosauri. The sequence continues at coordinate 164,139 of NZ_QGTD01000018.1, read as the reverse complement.
TCTATATTTGCTGTTGGATAACGTGCCGCTTCTCCCATTAATCCTTCCATTTCCCGTCCGAAGGCAATTTGAGTTTCTTTATCTGTCCACCACTTCATAAACTCCCACGAAGACTTTTTATCAGAAGCGTTTTCTAACATCATTACTGCTGTCGTGTGGCTTGCAACTTCATGGTTAATGGTGTCATCGTTCGCTTTAGTGCCAGGAACAACGGTAAAGTCCCATAAGCCTTTTATTTCTGGTGCAAGCACTGTTAACATATTATAAGTGGTGTAATCAGCAATCCCAATTGGCATTTCACCAACACGGAACCGATTAGGGAAATCTGCCATCAATGGGAACTTGTAATTAGTGTAGAACTGAGTCCATTTTTTGAATTGTTTCATCGAAACCTCTGAGTCTAAAGCACTTGACTTCTGATCGTTCGCATAGAACTGTCCCCCATTTTGATAAAGCAACATCGAAAAAGTAGCATTCGGTACCATGTTTGTTTGCTCTTGTGCTTGGGGATCATCGATTGGTAAAAAGAATTCTAAATTATGCTTTTGTAGGACAGAAATCATATTATAGACATCCTCCCATGTTTCAGGTGGGGTTAATCCAAGTTCATTCAAAATATCTTTTCTATAAAAAAGCATTGGGAAAATTTGTTGTTCCGGCAATGCATATACCCCACCATCAAATTGATATGGTGTTAGTCCACTTTCCCTAAAGCGACCTACCACTTTTTCAAAATCATCGAACTGGGATAAATCTGCAGCTGCGTTTCTCATCGCATAATTAACTGGTACTTCTTCTCCAATTTGCATGGCAACATCAGGTCCTTCTTTTGCTAATGTTGCTGGGAGGAGAATATTTGGTGGCACCAATCTTAATCTCACAGAAATATTAGTTTGTGGGGTAAACATGTCATCAATAAGTGATTTCAGAACTTGAGCTTGATCTCGTCCAGTGGTGATCCAAACTGTAATAGACTGTTCACTTTCTGCAATATTACCGATACTGTCATAATCTTCCGTATAAGAAGCTAATAATGCACCTGTCTCATGTTGAACAGTTTCCATTATTGTCGCACTTGCCTCTGGAAGCTCTACATCTGGGGAAGATATAACTAAATAATCAAGGGTTAGTGGTTGCTCACGAACGGTTAGCATCCAGGTACCTAGCCCACCAACGTTCACTTTAAAATCATCTAATCTTCTTGCTATCGTATCTGGTTTTTCCACCATGTCATTAAGCTGCCTTACCAGCGAATGGAGAATAGCCACCTTATCACTTCGTTCACCTGTCGATTCTTCCAAATAATCAGCGACACTGTTAATAATTTCACTTTGTTTCGTAAACACATCAATCATATCTGGAATCCTTTTTTCTAATTGATAATCACGATATGGATCTGGTGTATTGGAGGTAATCATTAAGATCTTTCGGTACATTTCATTTAATTCAAGTACACTTGATTCAATGGTTTGTAGAAGTGGCGCCATATCACCTAAAGAAACCATCAAACGGATTCGATGTGTTCCTTTTGTTAAATGAAATAAATACGGTTCCTCTTCTCCAAGCAGATCCAACTGCCAGTTCATATTATGATGAAAGCGAATTCTTTCTACTTCTTTAAAAGGTGTTTCCCCATCAATGGTTAGGCTTCTAGTTGCATATACGCCTTGAAGTTGATCTTGTTTACGCTTTAATGCAATCTGATACAACCCATCTTCTTCTACATCAAATTCCCATTCCATCCATTGGCCAGGCATTTTCCAATTCAATCCGCCAATTGTATTCATTCTTAATTTTGAAACATGATATGGTTCTACCGTTGGGCTTGATCGGTCGGATAAAGGATACAACGTAGGTGATGATTTTCGTACAGCATCCTCTGCTTGTATAACAATGGATTGACCTTTAGTAGGCTCTAATTCTTTTGTTTTATATTCGTCCACTACTTGTTCATAATTCTTTGATGGTTTATCTTGATATAATTCAATATAGTCAATAGCCATTGGTTCACGTAGAGATGTCAAGGAGATCTCTTGAACACCTTGATGAAAATAGAATTTATAAGGCTCTTCATAATAACCCTCACTATCTATAAATGGCCGTGTAATCCATTCCGGTTTTTCCACCTGACGAGGTCGTAATTCATTTCCCCTATCATCTACTTGGATTTTATCGAATCTGTTATCCCATATTCGATGAAATAACAATAAATCTGCCCCTTCAAAAGGCACTTGATCATTTATAGCAAGCTCTCTTTCAATGGCAGAACTCTTTCCTTCCATTGGATAATAGTGAATCCTTACATTATATAGTCCCGTTTCATCTATTGGAATTTCCCATTTTATCATGCCTTCTTCTGGTGTCAAAACCGCTTTACCATTAAGTCCCTCGAAATTCTCTTCGATTAAAAACTTATCATTACTTGCGTAAATAAAATTTTCTCCCTCAATCTTTATTGTTTTTTCAGGTTTGGCTTCAGAAATGTACTTCTTCAAGTAAGAATCATAACTATTTTCATTAGTCTTATTCGTAATTGCTTCAAAATCATCCACAGCCTTTACTTGATTAGAAGCTGGTGAATCAGAAGGCTTCAATGCCCACAATAAGAAAAGTAAAATTGCTACGAAAGATAGAATTTTTATCTTATTCTTTTTTATTTTCTTCACACTTTCCCCTCCTGTAGCAAGGTACATCCGTTTTGACTTTTTTAATTGTTTTAAGGTACTTGATAAATGACAAGTACCCTAAAACTTTAATACTATTTCACATGCCTTTTAATTTCCCCATACTTCATCAATTGCTGATTGGAAGAGTGGTTTGTATTTCTCCACAACTGTTGATACAGATGTACCACTTCCAATTTCAGCTACAAAATCGTAGTAGCCTAAGTTAGGATAAGTATTATAATCCAATACTAGTAGATTTTCAGATACCATACGTAGATTATTAATATCTTCTTCATTCGTGTAATGACTTTCATAACTTGCCTGGCCTGGATAATCATAAATCGATTCAATATCATTTATTTTCTCCCAGATATACATTAATTGTTCAGGGTTTTCTACTGTTTTTGGAATCGTTAATGCTTGCAGTAATGCTTCAGCTGAATAATATTTATCTACACTTGGACCTTTAGGAAATGGAATAAAACCAATATCATAATCCGGCATATCCGTTGAAAGTCCATCAATCTCCCAATCAGCACCAGCATACATTAACGTATTACCTTGACGGAAAAACTGCCCTGGCTCTGTCCAATCTCCACCTTCAGTAGGTCGTGGAATTTGCTCTGTTACAAGCTGTGATTCAAATTCCAGAGCTTCTATCGTTGCAGGATCATCTAAATTATGTTCGTTGCCTTTTACTAAATCCGTGTTATTGGACATTAATGCAAATTGCATTAAGGATGCATTGGCTAGTCCCCATGTATCCAATTTTCCATCATTATTTGTATCCTTATTCGCTGCCTTCGCTACTTCAAGAAAAGTATCCCAATTCCAATTGTCTTCATCCACATATTCTTGAAGTGGTTTAAGCCCTAATTCATTCATTAACGTTCGATTGTAGAAAATTCCTTGTGCTAAGTTTTTGTGATCCTCTGTAAAGCCATAACCTTTTCCTTCATACGTATATAGATTACTTGTCATATTCTGATTAAAAGCATTTGGATTCTTTGTATATTCATCGATGGGCCATAATAAATCTTGTTTCACTAATGCCGGTACTGTATAGGTTTTACCGAGTCTTACGATATCACCAATTGGTTCACCAGCAATTAGAGATGCGGTAACTTTTTCTTGGTACTCGCCATAATCAATCGCAATATATTCCACTTTAAAATTATGTTTTTCCATCAATGCTTCTAAATTCTCACGACGTTGGATATTGTCTGGATTATCATCAGGTATAGTCATATCCCACCAAGAAACAATCTTTATTGTTTTACCACCTAAATCAAAGTCCATCTCAGGTGTCTGATAATAGTCAGCTTCCGATTCTTCTGGTGCGTCATTTTCCGTATCTTGATCGTTCTCCTCATTAGTATTTCCTGTGTCGTTGTTAACGCTTTCATCATTATTGTTACAAGCTACTAGGAAAACAAATAAAAAACACAAAAAAAGTGATAATAACAATTTCCTTCTGTCCATAACTAAAGCCCTCCTTATAAAGTTTATTTCTTATAATTTTAAATTTAGCATCGGGCAAATTTGTTCACAACCTGTTGCATACTAGTATTTCCACCTGTGAAATTATGGATGTTATTAATTACCATCAGCTAGTTTCCTAGCAATACTGACCTTAGAAGGACAAACTTTCATATGATCAGTACAGGACATAAAGAAATGTTACAAACATTTGGGTATTATATAAAGAAATGCACATTTTATTGTTTTCAAATATTACATATAATGAAATCGCATACATTAGTTGTTACTGTCTGTTCCTTAAGAGAATTCCAAAATAGGGGGTATAATATGTATAAAATTTTACTTATTGGCTCAAACAAGCATTCAACAGAGGCATTTCGACATATGGTTGATTGGAACCAATTAGGATTCTGTCTTACGGTGTGCTTAGAAACACCAAATTCTGTAATGGAGTTATTCAATAAGGATAGGTTTTCCTTCATAATCATCAATATGACAGATTTAAAGGATAAAGGTCTCCAGCTTTGTGAAGCCCTACGAAAAATAAGCTCCATACCTATTTTGTTAATTGGTGGGAACAAAGATTTTCAAATCATAAGAAAAGCCTTGAATCTCCAGGTCAATGATTATATTCCTGATCCAGTGAATCCTACTGAATTGAAATCATCCTTACTATTAATAAAAGAAACACTTTCCTCTGCTCATTATAAATCTAATACTCTACTCCATCTTGCCAAGCCGATTTCAAACCAAACAAGTGATATTATTGAGAAGGTAAAAAATTATGTGAATCGATCATTAAATGAGTCGTTAAGTAAAAAAATCACCTTAAAAGAAATAGCCGATCAATTAAACTATAATTGCTCCTATTTAAGCCATAAATTTAAATGTCGAGAGAACATGACCTTCAATGAATTTTTATTAAAACAAAGAATGGAAAAAGCAAAATTATTATTAGAAAAAACAGATATGAAGATTTATGAGGTTGCTCAAGAGGTTGGATATGTTGAACTAGATTGGTTTTACAAAAAATTCAAAACATATACAGGCGTTAATGCCAACAAATATAGACAACTGGCTGGTTCCAAATAGTTTAATAATAAAGTGAAAGGCGAGGAAATTATATTCCTCACCTTTCTACTATAATGATTTATTTTTTCTTCTATGCACAAATAAAATAATAGTGGCTATTGTAAGTAAAATTATACCTACTAACATATAGGTAAACATAGATGTTGCTGTTTCAGGTAGTTTATCATTACTTTCCTCAATAGACTGATTGTCACTTGATGAATTGTCATTATTCTTAGATCCTGAATCTGTTTCTACTTGTGCAAAAACTCCATATACGGAAAAATGAGGTACAGATAATGTAATAAAACCATTCTCCACTTCACCATCTCGCTTTTCCCATACTTTCTTCCCTTCGTTAAAGTAATAAATGCTTACTTCTTTTTCATTATATTTCTTCTGATCATAACCTAACGTTAACTTAAATGGTCCTTCAGAATTTTTATTGTCAGGATATTTAAAATGGACATCTATAACATCGCCTGCAATCACATAACCAGGATGCTGGATGTCTTTTGTTTCTAGTCTATTAATCATTACGGTAGTTCCTACCGGAAGATCATCTGGCAACGTAATGGATGCGTTTGTACCTTCCACCTCAAGCGTTGCTCCAGCAAATACTGGTGTTTCTTCTCCGATCTTGATAGATGAAGTGTAAATGGTAATTTTAATTTGCTTGTTAAAGCTAGCAAAGGAAACATTTAGGTTAGTAACACCTGCTTGTTTCGCAGATATTTTCCCTTGCTTTGTCACAGTCGCGATACTTGAGTCCTCTATATGGAATTCAGCATCTTTCGTAACGTCTTGAGACGATCCATCACTTAATCGAGCAGTGACTTCTACAGTTGCCTTCTCTTTTTTGGAAAGGGAGATATCCTGGTAATTAAGTTCAATATCCACCACAACTGGTTCTTTAGGAAGATTAATAGATTCCTTGAAAGTTGTTACAGCCTTCTGCAACTTAGATACCGCTTGATCGACTCTACTTTGGGTGTTGGATTCCAATGCTTCTTTCGCTTTGCCAATTGCACGAATAAGCTTCTCATTTGCAGATTTCGGATACTGGCCTGGCTCTGTTCCAACTTCTGCATCTTCCAACAAGTCCTCCGCTTTTTCAATCTCTGCCGATAAATCACTAGTATCTACAGATGGATACTCTACTTCAATCTTTAACTTATTGGAGTTCACTTCTGTTCCATTCATTGTAACTTCAGCCATCACTTCAATGAAATCCAGCTCGTCTGTATCTTTGGATAACGTAAGCTTGTCGTTATCAAATACTACAAAATCACTGTTATTGCTGTTAAATTTAATCGTTGCATTGCTCAGATTAGCTTTTGAATCATCACTCATCCAGCCTTCCACATGAAGCATAGTATTTTCTCCGGGTTCCAGAGATAACTTATCAGCAGATAATTGAATTTTTTCTAGAACAGGTTTAGCTATTACTGTTATTTTTGCTACAACTTTGACATCTGTACCATTGATGCTACCTCTCACCTCAAAGCTTCCGGGTTTCTCCAGTTGAGAGGGATCAATAGGATTCCATGTCACTTCAAGCTGTTGTCTCGATCCATCTTCATATGTTACCTCGATAGATGTGGGCATTTCTGGCATAATTCCTGTTTCCGTTTCAACAAGTACTTCTTCTATGTCTTCTATTACCGGAGCTTCTCCACCCTCTTTATAAATTGCATTAACTTCTTCAGCTGTCATGGCGTAGTTATAAATCCGAAAATCATCGAGTCCAGTCTGAATGAAACCATCATTGAATTGTGGATTCGTGTAGCCTAAATATTTGGGATCATCCGTTGCTGTAATACTCTCCAGTCCATCTTCTTCAGCAATCGTTACTTCCTGAGGTTCCCCATTCTTGTAAATCGCCGCTTCCTTTGTATCAGAATCAAACGTTGCGACCACATGTGTCCATTCATTCAAAGGTAGAAATTCGTCTGCAGGCTCGTCAACATAAAAGCGATTGAATCCATCTACTACCATAAATGAGGAGTAGCCAGAATCATATGTTAAATACCAGCCTTCTTGGTTCCATCCACCGTCAGGTTTCGCCCAGAAAATATTATTTTTACCCATTTCTCCTGTTCGCTTCATCCAATAGGACACGGTAATATTGGATGGCTGCAGTTCCTGGCTATTGCCAACATCAATAAAATTTGTTTCACCGTTAAATTGAAGGGCGCTACCATTCACACCTTCGATCCAATTTGGTTCCCCATTAAGTTCACCCTCATTACCTTTGGGAGAAGAATCCGTAATAATGGTTCCTTTACCCTCATCAAACGTATACCTTAATACCAATTCTTTTTGGGGTTCTGTTTCAGGTTCCTTTACCGTGACGAAAGCGATAGCTGAAATATCTGTACCGTTTACCTTACCCTTCACTTCAAAGCTTCCTGGTTTCTCGTATTGAGCTGGAGCTAATGCATCCCAAGTCACCTCAACTAATTCTGTACTATCATCATCGAATAACCCCATCACAGTATCCGGTAATATTGGTTCCACACCAGCTTCCGTTGTTACTTCAACTGGCTCTATTGAGATGAGCTCAGGATCCTCTGGCTGTGGTTGCGGCTCTTCGTTTTCAGTTTGTTCCACTGTCACATGTAACAACGCTTCTTTATCTGTCCCTTCTACATCACCACTAACAGTGAATTCACCTTCTTCTGCATAAAGAGAAGGGTCTATTTCTTCCCACGTTACTCCAACATTGACATTATCCATAGAGCCATCATTGTACTGTACTTCTACAGTTGGTGGTAAAAATGGTTCTATTCCTGCTTTTGTTACAATCTGTTGATCTGCAATTGTATTGATGGTAACACTCGATTCCTCTCTTACATAAATAGTTGCTGGGATCATTTGAGAGGATGACGCAAGTGACCCCCAAATAGTAAATTGCGTATCCGACTGCTCCAATTTCTCTTTACTAATCTCATTCCACGTTACCTTCGTATCTTGACGAAGACCGTCAAACACCTTTTGTACAGTTTCCGGCAAATTGGGTTGTTCACCAGTCTGAACACGTACTTTTACTTCTTCTGGATACAGTCCAAGTACAGGTGGTTCAAAAACTTTCCATTCTAGGATTCCCGTCCACTGAGCCCCCCTTGTAATCGTCATTCGTAATCCTGTCGTTACTACTGGATCAAATGTTGTCGTATTGTACTTATCTGGTTCTGTGCCCATACCTTCTATAACCTTAACATGTTCCCATTTGCCTTCTTCGGTCATATACTCCAATGTGTAAGATTCTGGCATCAGTATTCCGCCACCATCTGTCCACCAGTATACATCTGATTGATTAATGACAACAGGATCCTCCCAAGTGTACTGGACCCATTCTGTTTCAGAATCGTTGCCCCAGTTACCATAGGCTCCACCGTTTTTGTCTCCAGAATTCTCTGGATCAATGCCGTTATTAATCGCATTCAAGTCTTCCCAAGATGAAACAAAGGAAGTAGATGGCGTCGCACTCTGTGCAAGGTTCATGTTTTCCTGTACCACATCGAGTTCAATATCTTCAGTAGTTGTATACTCCCCATCATCCGCTGTTACTGTTAACACATACTTACCTTCTTCACTGAAACTCGCAACAGTTCTTATAGAGTTTGGGTTATCAAAAATAACTTCCCCTGGTCCAGATGTTTTTGACCACGATATTTCCGGAAATGCTTTAGGTTGTCCATCGTCTTCAACGGAAGCAATGAACCGCTTTTTCATCGGTTGATTGAAATCTTTATCAATGAATACACTTACTTTTGGAGCTTTATTTGGCTCAGCAGGAACTTCTATTCCTGTTTCAAAAGCTTGGATTTCTTTTAGACCAACCGCAAAACCAGGGAACGGTGTCATCGAAACCCTTACTTTTTGTGAAGTTACTGCATTAAATTGTACTTCATTATAATTCGCCTGAAGCCGACTTTTCTTTTGATATGGTATATTTACCCATTCTTCACCATTTAGGTACTGGATATTGTAATACAATGGTTCACGATAATTACCTAAATGTTTATCACTGTAGAAGTATAATTTCACGTTATCAAATGTAGTTGATTTACCGAAATCTACTTCAAACCATTCTTGGTCATTATCCGAACCTTTTGTTCCCCAAATTGGATTTGGCGCTGCATAATGATTGCCACGAGTCGTCGGTAATCCACTGACCGTAAAACCATCCACAGCATTCTCTGCTTTTGTTACTTCCTCTGGTGATGTACCTTGTGAGGTATAAGAAGCTTGTACCGGCTTCCCTTTTGCAAGGTTTTCTGCGTTATACGTTTCCACTGAAAGATCTACACCCGCTTTTTGGAACATATCTACGGCTTTTTCATTGGATGATAATGTGACAGAAGTTGCTTTCTTAAATTCATCTTGCTTCGCTTCACTGTGTAAAATCGATGCTTGGCTTTTTTCGTCCAAAATTGTAACATCACCTGTTGCGGGATCATAGCTTACATGAACTAGATCATCAATCGTGAATACACGCTGTCCATCCAGATAGAGCGAATACCCTTCAGGAGCATTTTCATAGTGTTTGTCATCATCTACTCGATCCCAGACAATCGTTAGATCACTACCATGATATTTTAAATTATTCACCGTGAAGTAATCGTAGCCCATATCAATAGGCCATAGCTCCACCACGTCATCTTCTCTAGGTTTCATCCCTGCTATATCTTCGATAATGGAGAAATTATAAGCACCTAAAATATTGTGATGTATCCAAGAGCGATATTCTATCTGACCTGTTTCTTCATTATAACTATTCCAAAACTCATTGTTATCTGGATATCGGTTGTCTCCATTCTTATATTGTGTCCATGTTAACCATTCGATTAATTTACGGTACATTGTTGGTGTAATATACTCAGAAGGATATTTTCTAATTGCTGTTGCAAACAACCTCGCCTGCAAAGTAGCGTTTATATTGGAGAAATTATTAGTACCTCCTACACCTGCATCAATAGCTTGCTGTTTGTCATATTGATTAGCAGTAAAGAATGGCATGATTGGAAATTGCTCTCTATCCGCATAAAAGCGTAGTGCTTGCTTGTACTCGTCCGTATTTGGTACTAATTCATGTGTAAACGGTGAAAAGTTTTGCTGGTCTTTCCATGGTACCAATTCATTAGATTCAATATCTCTTTGCTTAAATACTTTGCCATTCTCTCCTTCAGAATCATCCCATAACACATCGAGCAATGATTGTTTAATATTATCAGCTAATTCATTCATCTCCTGGGCTTTCTCTTTTTCACCTAAAATAGAATAGATTTCCGCAGCTGCTAAAGCACCAGAATAATTAAATGCACTTTGATCAGTTCTTTCTTGATCCCGATCTCTCCAATTTAATGCAACGGCATCTGCATCATTTCCTGTAAGCGAGCCCCAGTCATATTGGACAAGGTAATTAGTGTTTGTATCATATTTATCCAACTGTCCTTTTACATCGCCTTCTGCATAACGCGCAAGATTTTTTAGGATTTTTTCATCTCCACCATGCACTTTGTAAGATTCCCACGCTTCATCAGCAATCCATTGCTCGTATGTATTATTCCAATGAGCAGGATCACCAGGATTGTCCTGAAACGCAGAATATTTAGAACTTTCTCCAGAAGACAACCAATTACCATAAGAATAAATAGGGTCTCTGAAATATTTCAAATCTTGCATATGCATAGGCTGCGTCAACTGAATCGCATTATTATAACCGAGAATCCCCTCAATCGATACCGGAAATTGAAAATCATTTCCTGGAATGTTGGCATCAACGTAATTATAACGATTCAGGAATGTCCGGTAATAGGACATTTTTTTTATATTTTGATCAGGAATATCAATATAAGGAACGTTTTCATGCCACCACTCGTTATATTCATCCAATTGCGTTAAGTAAGCGGTCTTTGCATCATACTTCTTATAACGCTCGTAGTCAGTGGTTGATTCAGGAATTTCCTTTGTAGTTACCCCCATCTGCACTTTGATAGTAGTTTGTTCACCTGGGTCTAGATCAATTGTTTTAGTTAACACTCCATCCTTTACAGTAAAACCTTCCCCACTTAAACGTGGGTACATGGTTGTTAATTCATATCTTGCTTCTTGCACCCCAGTTAATTCTGTTCCATTCTCACTTGCCGTCCTTGCAATCGGAGAGGATACTATAGCCTCTGTGTTGACAACGCTTTCAGAATTGTTTGTAATATCTAATATTGTTACAGCAACATTGTTGTACGTAATAAATTTTCTCTGTTGGATGTTTAGAGTGTTGGTTTCATCGATGTGAGAACTGATCCAATGACTTGGATACTGTTTTCGAGTAGAGGATTCTTCTGATGTATTAAAATCGGTTAGTTGAATAGTATACATATCTTGTTCATTTCCTGTTGGCATTTCACGGTATGCATATCCACCTCCAAAGCCAAGCTCGTTTGGGTTATGGACAAACATATAAAGTGCTCTTCCTTTTGTAAACAAGTCTGAACCGCCTTCAGACCCTTTCCTTTCTAGTATTCTATCTATCCAAAAAGTGTCACCACCTTCTTCGATGTCAATTTTATAGATGTCCTTTAACATGGATCGGGAAGGATCATAGGATACCCTCTCGCTAGGAATCGGATTTTCATCTCCTTGATATTCAGGTGTACCAGGATCAACAGCTTCTGGAATATCATGCGTATAAGCTGCCAAGACAGAGTTGGCATTACCTAGTAAGAGAATCCATATTGCTACTGCTGTAAAAACTCCCTTAAACCATTTCCTCATTATTTCACCTCTCATTTAATCATTTATCACACAGAACTTGTTTTATCACTGTCAACATAATGAAGAAAATCTATCACCTCCTTAAAGTAAACTTATATATTCTACTCTTTAATTGCCCCTGCTGTTAAACCACTAATGATATATTTTTGCAAGGCAATGGAAATAAGAACAATTGGTATAGTTGCAGTCACTGCCGCTGCAGTCATTTGCCCCCAATTTAAGGAATGAATACCCTGAAATTGAGATATGGCAACTGGAACTGTTCTAGCATTGTCAGAAGAGGTAAAAATTAAAGCAAATAAGAATTCATTCCATGATAAGGTAAAGGCAATAATTCCTACTGTTAAAATTCCTGGTAATGACAATGGCAGAACAATTCGAGTGATAAGTTTAAACACACTACAACCATCCATAATCGCTACCTCTTCAATTGCTGGAGGTATCGTTCTAAAGAATCCAGTGAGAATCCAAACGACAAGTGGTGTAAAGTACGCTACATAAGGGATAATTAACGCAAAATAAGTATCAATTGCTCCAATACTTCTTAAAAAGCTGAAAAGCGGACTTATAATAAATATCCCTGGAAATATCGTAATAAATAGAACTAACATAAATAATATATTTTTTAGCTTAAATTGCATACGAGCGAAGGCATATGCAGCTGGTACTCCAATCAAAATACACACCAATGCCGTTACACCAGACACGAAGATACTGTTAAAGATATTGGTCAAAAATCCACTTTGGGTGATTACCGCTACATAATTATCTAAAAAGAATGTCTCTGGTAAAATTTTAACATCGTAAATTTCTCCTTGCTGTTTCAGAGAGGTAAGGACTGTCCACAAATATGGAATAATATTAATAAGAATAATTAACACTAAACCAATCCAAAACAACAAACTTTTTTTCTTTTTCATGTTTGACTCCTCCATTTTTTTCGTTTAGGTATCCATTTGTTTGTTCATGTTTCGGCTATAGAGGTATATTAATATACCAATAACCGTTACTCCAATTACTGCCATCGCACCACCTAAACCAAAATCGAGATATTGGAAGAACACCTTATAGTTGTAAAGTGTGAATATTTCTGTTGCTTCTCCAGGACCACCACCAGTCATTACATAAATTATATCGATGACATTGATTGTTTGGAGAGTTGTAAAAATCAACCCCATTGCAATGAATGGACGTATTAATGGAAGGGTTATATGATAATACTTTTTCCATGGACTGGCACCATCGATATCTGCTGATTCATATAATTCCTTTGATATCGTTTGAAGACCAGAGATAATAATTAAAGTCAGAAGTGGAGTAGTCTTCCATACGTTCGTTAAAATAACGCTCATCATCGCATGATCAGAAGAAACTAACCAGGGAATATTTTTTTCGATCAATCCTAAGCTTTTCAATATATGGTTGATAATTCCGAAGTCGGTTTCAAACATGAATTTCCATGCCTGAGCAGCTACTACCGGTGCAACAGCCCATGGTAATAAGATAGTTGCCCGAAACAATGACCTTCCTTTAAATGCTTGATTGGCAAGCTGTGCAGTAATTAAGGCTAAAATAAGCATCCCAATAACACTTCCAGCAATATATATTAAACTGGTAAGCAGTGATGAAATAAACCGATCATCCTGAAAAAGTGCTACATAGTTATCCAATCCAATAAAGTTTGCTTTTTCTTCTGTATTAGTTAGACGATATGATTGAAAACTATATATAATTGTTGTTACCAGAGGGATAAATACCACCACAATGATCATTGTAAATACAGGCACTAATAACAGGTAAGGTAAATATTTGTATTTCAATGTTAAAACTCCCTTACTTGCGGTTGAAGTGATGTTAAACCCCAACCGCACATCAATTTTATTCTAGGTTTTCCAACTCTTCAGCTAATCCGTCCAATGCCTCCTGAGGACTTAAGTCTCCTGATAGAGCCTGGTGTATGTGAGATTGAGCAATATCAGATAGTTTAGAGTATTGTGGGTGACTTGGACGTACAGATGCATCCTCAAATACTTTTGTATACTCTTCCAAATATGGTGCAGCTTTAATTACTTCTTCATCAGAGTAAATTTCTAGCTGTGTACCTGCATACCCACCATTTATTAGCATTTCTTTTTGATTTTCAACAGAAGTAAACCATTTGATAACTTCCCAGGCTTCCTCCGGATGGTTTGAACTACTAGAAATAGCAAAATTCCATCCACCTACAGAGTTAGCTTTTTGTCCGCCTTCAAACATAAAATTACTTGCTACCCATGTTTTATCTTTTACAGCAGAGTCGTCTGCTTGATTAATAGAATAGACATATCCCCAGTTTGGATTAAATAATGCTTGTCCTTGTGTAAATGGAATTCTTGAATCTTCTGGTGTGGAATTCCCAACTGCCGAAGGAGACACCACTTCATATTCATTCATCATATCCACCATAAATTGCAATGCTTCCACTGCCTCTGGACTATTAACCGTTACATTGCCATCTTCATCAAAGAAATCACCATTGTTTGCGTGTAAAAATTCAGTAAAGCTTACAATTAATTGTTCTGATCTGCCCCAGTGCATGGTGAATCCTTGAATCCCCTCTTCTTCCTGAATGTGCTGAGCAATTTCTACTGCTTCTTCATATGTTTCTGGAACATCGTAACCATATTTCTCTAAAAGATCAGAGCGGTACCAAAGTGGGTGAAGATCATTAAACCAAGGTACTGCCCATGTTTGGTCATTGTATTTCACCGAATCAACCTGACGAGCTATATAATTAGATTGCATATCCTCCGTAAACATTTCATCAAGTGGAAGGAGCCAACCCGATTCTGCAAATTCCGCTGTCCAAACTACGTCCATGTTTACGATATCAAGATTGTCTGAACCAGCCGATAATTGTGTAACCGTCTGATCATGCATTTGTGAAGCATCATTTGACATTGGGGTAAATTCTAGTTGAATATTGTCATGTTCCTCATTAAAACGCTGTCTTGCAGCTTCCATTTGTCCTCCTGGATCATTCTCAAATACAGCCATATGGATAGTTACAGCTCCATCCTCACCTTCATTACCTGAAGAATTATCGTTATTATTACTGCATGCAGATATTACAAAACCAGTACCCACCAATAATAAAAATACAAGTAATTTTTTCATTCTACTTTTCATTTATTGACCTCCTATTTTTCATAATCTTTGCTATTTTCCATTAAGATTCAACTGTGAGTAGAACAAACCACCTCCTCAATTTTAGAATACGCTTTCAAACGGCTTCGCTAATATGTTAATCGTTTAATCACAAATGATATATTTATGTTTATAACTTGATTTAACCGCTAATAACATATGTAATAACCGTTCTTTTCACAAGTTAATCACCTTTTGATAAAACGTTTAATCATTTTTTTCTTTAGACTATCACAGGTTTTAAAAGTCGTCAAGATTTTTTTAGATAAGGAAGAAGCCTACACTCTCCTTCCTCTTAAGAATTTAAGTATTCATCACTTGTTGCCAAGTATTATTCCATTTCTTTATACTAACTTTATTCATGCCTTTTTGCACTTCGATGTCATCCATTTCCATATGATAGAACTTTATCTCTTTTGGAAATGCTGCAAAACTAGTAATTGTATATACTCCATCTTCTTCTTTCAATTCCCCATTTACACATATCAGCTTGTCGTTTTCACAATAAACATAAGTCTTTGTGCCAAATCCATCTAAATAGGCGACTAGCTCTTCCCCCATATCCCAGTCATCACCTGTCGCATTACCAGCAAACAACTCAGGCTCATCTTCCATAAATACTGATTGTCCGAAACGATTATGGGATAATCTTCGTTTGTTTAAGTTAGGATAAGCAACACTATAAGTAGAGGCTGCTTCTCCTTTTATTATTCGATTATTTGTGGCAGTCGCATTCCAATCATAACAATACAGTACTGACATCATTGAATTATAAGCAGCATGTAAATACCTTTTGTCGCCTGTAAGTTCAAAAACTACTAGGGCAGAGTGAGAAACAAGTCCTCCCCATAGGGAATGAATCATATAACTTAATGCCTCCCACCAACGATCAGGATTTTGATGACGAAAATCATTGCTTGTACCGATATTTGCTAGAATTAATTCACCATATCTTTTTGCAGCTTCCACATCTCCATATAAAGACAAAGATTCAGCCGTTGGCCCAAATCCTGCATTATCATAATAATGCTCTGTAATAGCAGCAGTAAATTGTTCTTTTTGGTTAATAATATTTAGACAAAATCTATTCCACAAGTCTTGTAGTGGTTGATATAAATGTGATGAAAAAAATTTTAAATCCTTTAATAGGTCTTTAATAAATAAATTAAAGACACCATTCATTTTTGTTTCTTCTTTTTCACGTTTTTGGGAATGCATGGTTTCATCAAATCGTAAAAGCATCACTTCTGCCGCCCATTGCAAATATGTTTCTCTGTCATTTAATTGCAATGTATCATTACCATAGCAGGACAATAAATAAAAAACATGTGCAACATAATCAAAGTCTATGATTCTATAAAAATCACCATGAATATTAATAGGTTGTTGGAAGTTTCCATTCATAAACCATTTATTTTTTATATAATAAACAGCACTTTTTTCTACTTTTTGAACTTCTTCCTCGTTTATTTCAGATAACAGATTCTTTTTTAAGAGAAAACACAACTTACCAAGTGACTCTCCTTGATTAGAAATGGGTTGAAAACCATATTTATTTGATTGATTACTATCCTCTATAAATGACTGAGTAATCAGATATTCCGCTCTAGAATTAATTATTTCTTCCACCGGAGGCATTACATTAAACACTACAAAATCTGTTCTGTTGTTAGAAAAAATCACTTCTAATTTCTTCTCACCAAGCTGTTCTACAGGAAAACGTATGGAATACTTATTAACAGAAATCTTTTTCAAAAATGAATGGATTGAACTCCTGCTATCTTTCTTTACAAGTATTATATCTTTAATTTCCATTTTTTCTGGTAACTCTATTACTGCCTGAAATTCATGTTTTGAAATGACAACAGGAGAATAATCAATTGTAGGGTGTAATTGATATTTATTCCTGTCTGCCGATTCCACCATAAACTCAAATGTCCATTCTCTAACCGATCTTGATTCTAGAACATTATTGGTCTTTATCTGATCATATATCCAATCACCATTCGAGAATTCTTTATCAATAAGGATTATTTGATGAAACAATGCTCCGTCTAGGGAAGGTGATACTTGCTCTCGAAATCGGTTTGTATACCGACAAAATGTTCCTACATTCTTAACAGACCCTTTTATACAATACATTCCAAGGTCAGGTCCCTTATTATCTCTTTTCTTCGCTATTAGTTTTGTAAAATTCTCGGAGATATGTGGAAAAACAGCACACGAATGACTCATATTTCGTGCTACATTTACATCTCTAAACATCAAATATGCTAAAGAAGTCCATATAGCAAACTTATTAATGATTAAATCTTCATCTATAGTACTTTCTAGGGCTATTTGATATTGGAGTGCTCTGTCACTCTCAGTCCTGTATGAGAGAAACAATAAAAAATCTGAGAAGTCATATACAAACACTATCTCATTATCATTTACATTAACTGCAGGAATCATCGTCTTATTTGTGTAGATTTTATGATTTACAATCAGTTCAAAATTTCCAAAAAGTTTGTCATTATCAGGGTAGTTGTGTTCCTCTAAATAATCTTTATCAATGACCCAATTCGTGTTGACTGCATCATGAACAATATGAAGTTTATCTAAAATTCCCTTTTCATCTGTTAATAAGGAAAAGTTTTTATTTGATAGGGCATACATTTACATTCCTCCAATAATAGTTAAACGATTAATCTTTCGTTAAAATGGGATTATGAAGAATCCCTCTCTATTAATTCACATAACAATTTTATTTTGTTAGTTTTAATATTGTTACCGTTGATCACATCAATCAATGTTTTAATAGACCTTTCCCCCATATCATGAAGAGGCAGTGAGACAGTGGAAAGCTTCGGTGTGTAATAACTGCTGATCTCACGATTATCAAATCCAAAAATAGCAAGTTCACCCGGAACATCTAAGTTTAACTCCTTTGCTGCTTTTAGCACACCACCAGCCATTAAGTCGTTCATAGCTAAGATTGCAGAAGGCCTTTTTTCTTCCTTTAGTAGATCCATCGCCATCATATAGCCTGATTCAAATTCCCAATCACCTGTTTTTACATAATTAGGATTGAATTGAATACTACTATCCATCAATGCTTTACAATAACCGTTAAAACGCTCAAGTGCAGATTCTGAATTAATAAGACCACTAATAAGTGCAACTTCTCGATAACCTTTTTTAATCAAATAGTTCGTTGCATCGAATGACGCTTTATAATCATCATAATTAATCGAGATATCTGTATCATTAGAAGTGTCACAATAAGTATAGACTACTGGTGTATTGCTCTCAGGTAATATTCCGCTCACATTACGACGATGAATCCCAATATAAATAATCCCCTCTACTTGGTTGGATAATAATTGATGAAATAATGGCATTACCATTTCCTTGTAGGTATCTACATCGGGAAATTGATTGCCGAATTTCTTAAACAATCGCAAATTTGTTAATAATATGGAGTAATCATTCTCCTCTGCAAATTCATTTATGCCATCAATTATTTCTGGAGCATTAAATACAGAAAGATCTTCTACAATGACACCAATCGTATGTGTTTTATTCATTTTAAGACTTTTAGCTACTCTGTTAGGTTTGTACTCCATCTCTTCTACAATTTTTAATATTTTTTTTCTAGTTTCTTCTCCTACACGTCCTCTGTTATTTAATACATTGGACACAGTAGCCACTGAAACTTTAGCTAAATCTGCTATGTCTTTTATATTCGCCATTATTCTCAACCTTTTATTCATATTGATAAAACGTTTAATCAATATGATAATACAATATTCTTTTATACTTGTCAAATGAGGTTAATTTTTAAAGCTTCTAAAGGAGAGACTGCGAAGACTCAGAAATTTATGTTCGTTAACCTAAGAAAAGGGATATTGTTTCAATTGTATTATGTTATCTACCATTGGGAAAAAACTGAATAATTATCACAGCTATTGCCTTCTGGCTTTAATTATATAAAGTACCATATTGTATATTGATAAGAAAAAAGAATGAATTTAATCATACAAAAATATTTGAAGATTCTCATTATTATCAATCGTAGCCAATAATATATCGTTCAACTCTACATTATATATTTCCTTTATTTTCATTAACAACCATTGTTCATCTTTTCCAAGCTTTTTTAATTCATGGTAATCTATCATTTGTTCTTTAATAATGACTTTAGTGAAACGAAATGGTTCCATGGCTGTAGTTAAATTAGACTGAGTAATTGGCTGGTATTGAGGATATAAGAATACAGATATAAATCCTCCAGGCTCCCATAATGCAAGTGCAACCTTTTGAATATCTTCTGCTTTTTCCCTTCGTAGTTCGGATAAAAGAAAATCAATCGATATTTTAGCCTTATTTAAATTATAATAATTAATTTTCCCATATTCTACTAGTGGTAGTGGAGAAGGTTCAAATACCTTTCTAATCCCTTGCCACTTCAAGCTCAGTAAAACGCCAGTAAGGTACAAAATTACGAGCACACTTATAGTAATAGTAGACCCTTTTAACCCTAGCTGTTCATCAGACAAAGGGTGTGCAATAATGTTTCCTATTAGCAATGCGATGACAAAATCCAAAAATCTTAGCTGTGAAATTGATCTCTGTCCCATTATCTTAGCTACGAATAATAAAAATAAGAAACTGACAATTGCTCTTAGAGCCCATTCCAAAGCAGTAAGCGATTCCTGACCACCTAAAAAATCCATAAAAACCACTTCCTAGTATATTAAAATGTGATAAAATCTCCCCATTCTATTCTTACCTTTTAAAAATTAGATATGTTATCAATATTTGTATCTTCATAGACAACATAGCCAACCATAAACATCCCTTATGCTTAAACAACAATTTACCAACTCCCCCTTCTACAGGACTTTAGGATATTTATAAAGGGGTAACTTCCATCAAGCCTACAGATAGTCAGCGTGGTAGGATTTGACATACAAGCTCTGATATTGTTTTATCCATTAGTTGATGGTGGTAGTTCTCTATATTTGATTTCATTTTTTCAAGATGTTCTTTACTTTTAAAAAAAGTGAGTAGCTGACTCTCCATATGGTCCCAGCTGTTTAGATAGAAAACCACTCCTAGCTTTTGTAATTGGTGAAGATTGATAACCTCTTGTCCCGGAAGTGCATGATAAATAAAAATAGGCTTTCTTTTCCTTAAGCCTTCACTTATTGTCACTCCACCAGGTTTTGTTAAAATACCGTCTATCGAATCATAAAGTTCATTCATTTCCTTTCTACATGAAATATAGGTTAAGGGAATAAAGAATGGATTATTTAAGCTTTTCAGCCTTTGATACAGCCGGTTATTTTTCCCACATAAGACGAAATATTTTATTTTACCAGTAGTTTCTATGCTTTTTAATAAATCCT
The DNA here is from genome assembly GCF_003176895.1 of Gracilibacillus dipsosauri. Lineage (GTDB taxonomy): Bacteria > Bacillota > Bacilli > Bacillales > Amphibacillaceae > Gracilibacillus > Gracilibacillus dipsosauri. Next base: position 143,561 of record NZ_QGTD01000018.1, on the reverse strand, counting down.
CCAACGCCCCTACCCCTAAATTTCCACCAGTCACTAAAATGGATAAAAATGGGGAATGATGTTTCATAGCTGGATTGGTATTTGGCCTGATCTCATGATGAACAGGTATCCCTGTATACCAAATACGTTGTGCTTGAATTCCTTTTTTTATTAACAATTCCTTCATATAAGGAGTAGAAACTAAATGAAAATCGATATACGTTGTCCCCCAAAAGCTGTGTATAAAAAAATCAGTATAAACATTAATCACAGGGGTTTTGATCGTATTTTTTTCTTTCAAGGCATTTAGCATATAAGAAGGCAGTGCATGGGTACAAATTATACAATCTGGTTGCATCTCTTCTACTAATTGTTTCATTCGAGCTAGAAAGAGTAGTTCATACATCCTAAATTTTTTGTTTTGTTCTATATTTCGATAAACACTTTGTTGATATACCCAATTGTATAGATTAGGAAATAAATGGATCCATTTAAGATAGAAAGCTGACACAAAAGATTCCATTTTTCCATAACTATATGACAGTATTTCTGCTTTTTCACATTCCATTCGTGCTTCATTTGATTGAATATCCTGAATTAATGAATCGGCAACTTGTTGGTGACCTGAAGGAATTTTTAAAAATGGGAGAACTAATATCTTTTTTGAATGGATTTTCATGATGCACCTCTTTATAAATCAAAATCTATGTTGGTAGCTTATCCATTTATTACCTTACAAATAAAGGAATTTATTCTGTATAATTAGTACTAGAGGAGTGATATCCATATGTTAATATTTGTTTGTTTATTTATTGTAATTACCTTTTTTATTTTCAAAGCTTATAAAAACACACAAAATATTGTTGTTAAAAAAATTAAAATAGATAACAAAAATCAAAGTACATTTACTTCGAGCTTAAATATTTTACACCTTTCCGATTTGCATCTAGAGAATATTTCTATATCTGCTGATAGATTGTATGAAGAGCTAAAAAATGAAAGCATTGATTTAATTGCCCTTACAGGAGATTTTCTTGATCGAAAACGGACAATTCCAAAGCTTGTCCCCTATTTGAATGCTTTAAATCGATTAAACCCTAAGTATGGTATTTATGCTGTTTTAGGTAATCATGATTATGTTTTAAAAGGAGAAAGCCTACAATATTTGATAGATACACTTAAGAAATATAATTGTAACGTGATGCAAAACAGAAATGAGACGATTTATATTGACAATCAAGCATTAAACATTATTGGAATCGATGATTTCAGTACAAAACGTAGTGATTTAGAAATTTCTTATAAAGATATCCAAAATGGAATGAACTTAGTATTAACACACGACCCTAATATTGTACTTGAAATGAAAAAGTACCACTTTGATTATTTGTTAGCTGGCCATTTCCATGGTGGTCAAATTTGTTACCCAAAAGCATACCATCTTGCGAAAATGGGGAAGCTTGCTAGAATGAATATTATCAAAGGACTTCAATCACAGGATGGACGTCCTTACTATATAAGCGAGGGATTAGGCCAAACCGGGGTAAACATTAGGATTGGAAGTCTACCAGAAATCACGATTCATCAACTATCCATGGCAAAGAGAAATACGAGTTTACTTTCGGCTATTTAGGGGTATCCTGTTATGGCTCAATAGGCTTATTATTCATTAGATGAGTAAGAATATACATTCCTTCCAGAATTGTATGAAGCAATAGAACTTCTGAGTAGCAGCAGGAGTTCTTTCTTTTTTATATTACTTGTTGTGTATATATTTGTTTAGCAAGGTTTCCTTCGACATGAATAGATAACATGGCGAATGCTTCTTTAAATGATGTATGGAAAGTGAACGAACGGAAAGCCAATATATAGGGAGTAAAGCAGAATATTTAAAGGATTTATACAATAAACTGCTAATTTCTACAGAGTCAAAGCCTAATTTAGAGCTTCCTCGATTCAACATAGTGATACCTATAACGCCTTTTATCTCACTGAAATTAGAATGGTTTTTTACATATTCAGCAAGTTGAGGTAACGATTTTTCCACACTTTGATGAATGACCATAGCCTTTCTAACATCACTTTTTATATTTCTTACATTTTTTATTAATAGAGCATTATGTAGATGGATTTTAACTAATATATCATTTCTTTGTATGATAGTACCGTCCGATAGCATTGATTCTTTTCCTTTATATCGTGTTAAACGCACCCGAAAAATATTACGGTCGTCCCCTTTTTTATTATCTATATAGCGGAGACGAGTAAACATAAAGTAAATCGGATCTATCATTGACCATAATGTAATTACATATAACTTAATCTTCAATTTTCTTTTCCTCTCTTAAATAATTCCATTACTATTTTGCCAAATCGACTTGCGATTATTCCGGGAAAATTTTCAACCACTCTAAAAGCCATCCAGTTTTTGTTATGGTGTGAATTGGAATAAACAGTTATTTATATATATGGAAGAATTGCAAAAAATAGATTTTGTAATAAAAATGTAAAAAAGGAGTGAACAATAGTGACAGTTATAAATGATGTAAAAACGACCTTAGCAGGTTTAAAAACGGCACAAGCAAGTTTTGAAACCTTCGCACTCAGCACGGACAATCAACAAGCTAAACAACTATACGAGCAATCAGCGCAAGACACACAATCTATAATAAATAACTTGGAAAGTCGTGTTCATGAAATGGAACAAGAGGAACCGCAATACAAGCAACAGTAATGATTAAAGGAAAAGTTTTGCTAATTAGAGCTAACTTTTCCTTCTTCATCCAGCTTAGATGAAGATAAAAAATAAAACACTCTAAAAGAAAAAACATAAAAGTAGGTGTGTTCATGTCCAATAATCAAAAAAAGAACTTGACCCCTGTTCAACAAGAATATCAACAATTTCAAAGTGAACGTGAAGTAAAAAGGCCTATCCTTAAGAATTGTATAAAAGCTTTCTTAGTCGGCGGATTTATTTGCTTGATTGGTCAGTGCATCCAAACTTTTTTCATGTATTATTTCGATTTTACGGAACAAACAGCTGGTAATCCAACTGTAGCCGTATTGATCTTTATTACGATGTTTTTAACAGGATTTGGTGTCTACGATAGATTTGCTCAATTCGCAGGCGCAGGGACGGCTGTACCCGTTACAGGATTCGGAAATGCTGTTATATCGGCAGCAATTGAACATCGCACGGAAGGATTTGTTCTCGGAGTAGGTGGAAACATGTTTAAGCTTGCAGGGTCTGTTATTTTATTTGGGGTATTTTCTGCTTTTGTAATCACCCTAATAAAAACAATTTTGATTCAGTGGGGTGGCCTATAAAATGCGCACATGGATTTTCGACAACAACCCCGTAATCGTCTCAACAGGTACAGTTGGTGGTCCATTTGAGGCGAAAGGAAAAATAGCCGAAGATTATGATTTGTTACATGAGGATCTCTGGTTAAAGGAAGATTCGTATGAGAAGGCTCATAAGGTCCTATTGGAAGAAGCATCCTTACGAGCGACAGAAAAAGCGGGTATTACTAAAGAAAAAGTCGAGTATTTCCTTGCAGGTGATTTAATTAACCAGATTACACCAACAAGTTTCTCAGCGAAAACGATTGGTGCAGCTTACTTAGGTTTATTTGGTGCCTGTTCTACATCAATGGAAGGACTAGCATTAGCCTCTTTCATTGTAAATCATGGTGGTGCCAACTGTATATTGACCGGCTCATCTAGCCACAACGCAGCAGTTGAAAAACAATTTCGTTATCCAACGGAATATGGAGCACAAAAACCACCAACATCCCAATGGACGGTTACAGGTGCAGGTGTATCGTTAGTCATGAATAAAGGAGAAGGTCCTGTTGTTACTTCTGCGACAATTGGAAAAGTAATTGATATGGGATTAACCGATCCGTTCAATATGGGAGGCGCAATGGCCCCTGCAGCTGTCGATACCATCGAAACGCACATGAAAGAACGAAATATTGATCCTTCTTACTATGACTTAATCGTGACAGGGGATCTTGGACATATTGGGAGGGAATGTGCACTTGATCTTTTCAAAAAACATCACACTCCTATAAAAGAAAAACAGTTTCAAGATTGTGGATTAATGATTTACCGGGAAGACCAGCCTGTATTAGCAGGAGCTAGTGGTGCAGGATGTTCAGCTGTAGTGGTTTATGGGCATTTGTTGAATCGAATGAAAAAAGGAGAAATAAAACGAATGCTTGTAGTCGCTACAGGTGCATTACTTTCCCCTTTGACTATTCAGCAAAACGAAACAATACCTTGCATTGCACACGCCGTTTCGATTGAACATCAAAATATGAAAAAATAACTCTTTAAACAAAGGAGTAACAATCAATGACAGTGAGTTCTAATGTAAAGCAATGTCTTGCCACATTAAAATCAATAGAATCCGGGCTTTCATCACTTGCGATTAACTCAAGTGATGAAGAGGCAAAACGCCTCTTTCATGAACAAATGCTTGTAATGGAAGAAATTAAACAAGACATCATGAAACGAATTGGTGAATTGGAGCGAGAGGAAGAGCAATATAAAGGATTTTAACCAAAGGAGGGATCTTGATGCCAGAATGGTTAGTTATAGTCGTCAGAGTCATTCTCTTTTTAGTCGCTTTATTTCTTTTGACTAGACTATTAGGTAAAAAGCAGTTATCGGAACTTAGCTTTTTCGAATATGTATCAGGAATTACGATTGGTAGTATAACTGCCGAGGTTATTATTAATACAGACAATAAAGTCTGGCATGGCATTATAGGGATATGTGTTCTTTCTTTACTAATCTATCTCGTAGAATTTATTTCCGTTCACAGCAAAAAATTCCGTGATTTTGTAGAAGGATCTGGAACGGTAATCATTAAAGACGGAAAAATACTTGAAGAAAACTTAAAAAAAGAAAAATATACGACAGATGAGCTGTTACAATTACTACGAGGTAAAGATATATTTGATCTGTCAGAGGTAGAATATGCTGTTCTTGAAGCAAAGGGGTCGTTAAGTGTTCTCCCTAAAAAAGATTTTCGTCCCGTTACACGCAAGGATATCGGTCTAGACAGTGTGAATGAAAAAGAAACGCAATCGGTCATCATGGACGGAGAAATTTTAGATGAAGCTCTAACAGCCATCGGAAAAAATCGTAGGTGGTTACAAACAGAGTTAGCTAAGAAGAATGTTATGCTCGAAAATGTATTTCTGGGACAAGTAAATTCTTATGGAGCCCTAACTGTCGATTTATTTGATGATAAAATACAGGTTCCAGAAGATCAAGAGAGACCACTTATACTTGCTCATTTAAAGAAATGTCAAGCCGACTTAGAGCTCTTTGCCTTGGCAACTGATTCTAAGAAAGCCAAAAGTCTTTATATAAATAATGTTAAAAAGTTGGAAAATTCGATACAAAAATTAACTCCATTTCTTAAAAATTGATTTTTGGACAGCAAGGGATCCAAATAACTACGTTTTGATCTCATTCAAAAAATAACCGAACTATTAATCAACTGTTGATTTTTAACAATAGCTTTACTAAGCTTTTTAAAAAGTCCTTAATTACAATTCATCGTTTATAGGGTAAGCACCTATTTCTTCTCCTGTTCATACGCTAGACTGAATAAACTAAAAAGGAGAAAGAAAATGAATCATACTCATCATCAAACACTTGCCTGGCATGAAACACTTGAGCTTCATGAGCTGGTTGCATTTCAATCCATCGGTTTAATGAAACTAAAAAATGGATTAAACAATATCCAGGACCATAATCTGTATAATATCTATTTACAGACCATTCAAGAACTTGAAGTGAACTTAAAGGAGTTACTCCAATTTTATCCTTTTGCGCCTCACCCAGGGCCATCAAGTGAATACCGTGTAACAGACAGCTTCTTAGCAGGAGATTTATTAGCCTTCGCAAAAACATCAGTTAGGAACTATGGGATTGCAATCACTGAAACATCGACCCCTGCATTGAGGGCGGTGTTTAAGAAGCAACTAAATCTAGCGATTAATTGTCATGAGCGAATTTATAATTATATGTACAATAACGGTTTATATCCTTCTTATGACTTAAATAAACTTCTGAATCATGATATGATGCTTGCAAAAAGGGCTTTGACTATGTAGTAATTCAGTCATATCGATTTATAATCCAAAAAATGAAGTCTATTCTTAGAAGCTGTACAATTAGCCAAGAAATTAATGTTGCTGAGTACGGTGTTTGGTTTCCAGATAAGCTGATCCGTCAACCAAACCTATAACGAACTTGTTCGACTTTACACAGAAGTCCAACTGCAGAACATAATTGGGTAAACCCCACTAATCCTATTCGAGGAAAAATGGTCTTACTGATTGACTTATCATTGAAGCATTTCTAACCCATCCTGATTTTGGATGGGTTAGTGACCAAGACATTATAGATGGAAATTCTAATTATAAAGGAAGTATAGAACCAAGTAATTGAAGCAATAATTCCAACAAAGATGAATCAATAGGTAAATTAGGTAGATTTTCCATTTTAAACCCTCCTTTCTTAAGGAAATTGTACAATGTACATTGAGAAGCCGATATAAGATTACTCAATAATTTAAAATTATCTTAGTATAGATTTAAGTAAAAACCTACTTGCCATAAAGACATGTGGGTATAAGATTTAAGCATGCTTAATGATACAACCTTAGAGAATCATCGAAGCTTTTGAATATACTTTTGGCAATCCAAAGTAGGATACCCCTTATATTGAAAATCACTAATTAAACGATCTAATTCTTTGGAAGCTTTGATAACATTAGGAGAATCTATCCCTTCTACACTAGCAATATCGTACATTTCCTTTCTTTTTAATTCCATACTGTGCAAAAGTAGAGATACATCACATTTATTCATCTGACCCCTCCATACGGAAAAATAACGCATCTTCTAAATAGAAACAGGACTAATAGAAGCTATTAACATAAACAGGGAGTTTACTTATATATACATAATAATCCGAAATATCCCAAGACATTATAAGTTTCATCACTATTTTATAATGGAGTAAAGAAATATCATAAATCCCTTTTATAAACTAAAACACCTTTCGAAACTCCCCTATTTCTAACGATTCATACATTATCGTTTTAACGACATTATAGAGTTGCATCTTAATTTCAAATATATGATTATTGGACTGATGATACAGTTTCTCCTTTCATGTTCAAATCTATAGAATTTAGAACCATTTTCGAGCAAAACATATACATGATTAACGCCCCACCTATCCCTAGCTGAGACGTTAATGTTATATATATTATAGATGTCCCTTATTTTTTATCCATATAATGGTCCAAAGTTACTACATGCCTGATAGTCTGCAAATTCTAAATTTGCTGTGCCAAAGGCATTCCATGCAGATGGGCGGAATATGTTATCACTACTAACATTGTGCATATTTACGGGTATTCTTAACATAGACGCGAGTGTAATTAAGTCCGCCCCTATATGTCCATAACTAATTGATGCATGATTGGATCCCCAATGATTCATCACATTGTACACATCTTTAAAAACACCTTTTCCAGTTAAGTTTGGAACAAACCATGTTGTTGGCCATGTAGGGTCTGTCCTATCATCTAATGTTTTACTAATTTCATTCGGCAAGCAGACGGTGTATCCTTCTGCAATTTGTAATACAGGTCCTAATCCATCCACTAGGTTTACCCGAAACATGGTGACAGGCATTTCAACATCTGTATAAAATTGTGAAGAAAACCCTCCTCCACGGAAATATTCTGTATTGGCAGGATACCATGTAATATCAGCAAGTGTATTAGATATTTCCTTCTCTGTTATTTCCCAATAAGATTTAATAGCTGGATCTTTTCCACTGTACATTTCACCTGCAAAATCGATCGCAGCAGATCCGGAATTTTTCAGATGGATAATTCCTTTTTTTGCTAAACCCTGCAATTGATATCCATCACAAACACGCTGAACAGCTTCTGGGCTCCAATAACTTCTAACATCTGCAAATAACTGAGGAGTGTTGGTTAACAAATGACCAAACATCATCGAGACAGCATTTAAATTATCATTCTCTGTTGCAAACACTATCGGTGGCCTTAATCCATTCCAATCGAAAGAAGAATTTAAGATAGCCTCCATGAAATCGCCATTTGGGAAATGATCCGTCCATTGTCTTTGTCCCTGAAATCCAGCAATCAGTGCATGATGTCCTTCCGCTTCTTCCTCATATCCCATTTCCTTTAATAGAGGATTTCCCCTCATTAAATCTCTAGCAATCAAAGTCATCTTAATAACAAAATTCCAGTCACTCTGTTTTTGTTCTTCTGATCTTTGATTTTTAGGGTTATTTTTATCTTCACCTTGGGCGCAATTCTCTGCAACCCATTTTCTCGCTTTTTCAAATTCATTCTTATCATAAATTCCTTGTTCAATTCTTCTTATGAATTCAGTCATATCAATAAATTCATTTCTCATCCCTAAATATTTTTGAAAAAAATCTGTTTGGACATGAGATCCTAATATTCCCATTGATACTGTTCCCATTGCAAGATAGGACTTATCTTTCATCATACCTACTGCCAATCCAGCCCTTGCAAAAAGCAATAACTTCTTTTGTACATCTACAGGGATCGAATGATCATCAACATCTTGTACTTCTTCCCCATATATACCAAATGCTGGTATTCCGAGTTGATTATGTGCTGCTAAAGCTGCAGCTAAATAAACACTGCCTGGTCTTTCAGTACCATTAAATCCCCAAATCGCTTTTGGCCGTGTCGGATCCATATCAATCGTTTCAGACCCATAAGCCCAAGATGGTGTTACACTGATCGTTAAAGTTACGTTATTTTTCTTAAACTTTTCCTCACACTTATTCGCCTCTGCCACACCACCTATTGTCGTATCTGCTATCACACACTCTACAGTCTCTCCGTCTGGATAGTGAATATGCTCTTTTAAAAAGTCGACTAGCGAATGAGCCATCTTCATTGTTTTTGCTTCTAACGATTCCCTAATCCCTCTTCTTCTCCCATCGAGTATCGGCCTAATCCCGATTTTTGGTTTCCATTCGTAAATATTATTCACCTAAATACTCCTCTCAAGCTTGTATATCGTTTCTATGCATATACTCCATAAAAGCTCATTTGTTGTTAATGAATAAATTGAAATAACTCTTCTTTGATCGGCATACCGTTTTGGGCACCTTTTTTCAATGTGGAAAGTGCAGCTGCAGCGTTGGCAAAATGACAAGCCTCAACCAATGGATGCTGTTTTGCAATAAAATAGGCAAAAGCACCGTTAAAAGTATCACCAGCACCTGTTGTATCAACTGGTTGTATTTGATATGCTGGAATGCGAACTTTCTCACCATTTTCAACTACATATACCCCATCCTTACCTGCTGTTACAATCAACTTGTTTTCCAATCCGGCTACATGTTGTACTTTAATCGATTTTTCTTCAATTGAGTTTGGTGTTAAATAAGTAACCTTTTCTAATAGATTACTAGAAAGATCTGCTGCTGGAGCAGGGTTTAAGATAAAAGGAATGTCATACCCTTTACATATTGTGGCTGTTTTCTCTACAGCTGCCATCGGAATCTCCAATTGTGAAACTACCAGATCACTCTCTTTCAATAGGTGCTTATGTTGTTCAACATAAGCACCATTCACGCTATGATTAGCCCCTGGTATAAAAATAATGCTATTGTCTCCATCAGCTAGTGTAATAAATGCAACACCAGTAGCCATGGATGGTTCCACTTTAATTCCCTTTACATCTATCTTTTCATTCCTGAGATATTCTATTAATATTTTCCCATATTCATCATCACCAATTTTTCCAATAAAATTTACTTTTGCACCTAGACGCGCCATTGCAATTGCCTGATTGGCACCTTTTCCACCTGAAAAATGATGATAGGAACTACCCTTAATGGTTTCCCCTTTATCAGGACGACGTTCCAATTCAATGGAAATATCCATATTAATACTTCCAAGGACCGTTATAACAGGCTCTCTATTCATAGTTCTCAACCTTCCGTGTCTTGATAAAATTAATTCAATAAATTTTCCGGTTGTGCCCCATTCTTCACATCAATAATCGCTTTTGCCGTCAATAAACTTACATTATGATACACCTCAAATGTCTCTGCAGCTGTATGTGGTGTGGTTATTACATTATCTAGCTCAAATAGTGGATTCTCCTTATTCGTAGGCTCTTCCTCATATACATCAATAGCAGCTGCGGTCAAGCTACCCGATTTTAACGCTCGATATAATGCTTTCTCATCTACTAAAGACCCTCTTGATGTGTTAACAAAATAAGAACCTTGTTTCATTTTGGTAAATTTATTATCATCCATAAAATGGTGCGTTTCTTCTAATAATGGTAAATGCATGCTGACTATATCACATTTTTCAAGTATCTCTTCATATGGAACGATTTGAACATTTAATTCTCTGGCAATTTGTTCATTTGGATATTTGTCATATGCATAGATATCCACATCAAAGCCTTGTAATTTTCTTGCTACACTTTGAGCGATATTACCAAATCCTAATAAACCAACACTTCTGTTTTGGAGCTCATTTCCTACGAACCGTTCCCAATTACCTTTTCTCGTAGACTCATGTAGATTTGGCGTATTTCGTAATGCATTTAAAATAAAATTAATCGTAAGCTCTGCTACAGCATTTGAATTTAACCTTGGTGCATTAGTTACTCTAATTCCATGCTCTTTTGCTTTATCGAGATCAATATTATCTACTCCTACACCAAATCTTGAAATAATCTTTAGTTTTGGTGCAATGGCAAACACAGCTTCATTCCATGTATCTACTCCTGCTACAACAGCTTCTATATCTGTTACAATTTCCTTTAATTCATCGAATGTCATCGGGCGATCATGGGGATTTTCCATTACTTCGAATCCATTATTCTCAAGTAATTGCTTTGCTTCTTCGCATAATATTGAGTAATTTGTTGCTGTCACTAGTACTTTCATTCTCTTATCCTCCTTGATTAAGGTAATAATAGATTGATTTGCGGTAAAAAGGTTACGATCATAAGTGCTAATACCATTAAGAAAAACATCGGAACAATCGCTTTACTTAAATCCCATATAGATAACCGCGAAATACCAATCCCTACAAATAAACTCCCTCCTATTGGTGGTGTGATCAAGGCAATTGCTAGATTTACAACAAGAATAATACCAAAATGAATTGGATCGACACCGATCTCCAATGCAACAGGTAATAATATTGGAGTAAGAATAATAATAGAAGCAATGACATCCATGAAAGTACCAACAAATAAGAGGAAAAGATTGATTAAAATTAATAATATAATTGGATTATCTGAAATGCTTGTTATCGCAGACGCTACTATTTCAGGTATATTTTCAATAGATAGAATTCTCCCAAAAAATGTTGCCGTACCTGTAATAATTAAAATAACAGCTGTTGTTAATGCTGAATTTCTAAAGACATTGTATAATTTCTTTAGATCCAACTCCCGATACACAAACACACCAATAATCAAACCGTAAACTGTTGCAACAACAGCTGCTTCAGTTGGAGTAAACACCCCACCGTAAATACCACCAAGGATAATTACAGGCATAGCTAATGACCAAGCAGCCTCTTTGAATTCATTCCATAATCTCTGGAAAGAAAATGATTGAATATCCTTTTCATAGTTATGGAATTTTGCATAGAAGTAACTATACAAAATGAGCAATAACCCAACAATTAATCCAGGAATAATTCCTGCCATAAACATATCTCCAATAGAAGCCGAAGCTGAGACACCATAAATCACCATAGGAATACTTGGAGGAATGATTACACCGATTGTACCAGCTGCTACTATTATAGCTGTTGCAAATTTCTTATCATAACCTTGTTTAACCATCAGTGGGATAACCATTCCACCAATAGCTGCAACAGTAGCAGGACCTGATCCCGAAATCGCTGCAAAGAAGATACATGTAATAACTGTTGCAATAGCTAATCCTCCAGTAATATTGCCAACAAATATTTTCGCAAAATCAAATAGTCTCTTTGAAATACCACCTTGTCCCATTACTTCACCTGCTAGTATATAAAAGGGTATTGCCATTAAGGGAAAGGAATCGGCTGATGTCACTAACCCTTGCACTAAATATTGGGGCGATACCGAACCACTGTAAAAAATGGTAACTAGACAAGCTAATCCAAGTGAAAATCCGATTGGAACTCTTACAATCATAAAAAAAATAAACGAAACAAATAAAAGTAAAGCAGTCATTTCTTATCCCCCCTTTTAGAACAAATCCTCTTGCAGTTCTGTAACATCTCCATTCTTGAATACATATACCATGTTTTGAATCACTCTTAGGATAGTCAAAGCCATCCCAACTGGAACAGATAGATAAACATAAGCCATATTGATTCTCATCGCTGCACTTTTTTGTCCAAAACTCACAATTTGTTCAATCATGAAATAACTATAATAAATGACTACGATTGCAAAAATTCCAACTAATATATAAGAAGCAACAAGCATTACTTTCTTAACTGGAATTGGTACAATGTCATAAACAACATCTAAGCATATATGTCTTGACCTTTTTACACCATAAGCAATGCCAATATAAATAAGCCAAATAAAGCAATATCTTGCTAATTCTTCAGACCATGCCAAAGAATTATCAAAGATAAAACGCATACAAATTTGCAATGTAATAGAAGACAAGGACACTACAAGTAACAGAACTAGCATCCATTCTTCAATGTGTTGGTTTAATTTCTTCATTATGGTCATGTTTAGACCTCCTACTTAGACTTGCATGATATCATTTGTTATTTTCTATCCTCATACACACTATTTTTTACTAAGGGATAGGAAGATGTTACAATCCTCCCTCCCTGACTTACTATTTATTACGAGAAGCGCCTAAGAATGTATCCACTACTTCGGCACCGATCTGATCTTTGAATTCTTCATAAACAGGTAATGTGATTTCTTGCATCTCTTCCAATTGCTCCTGTGAAAACTCATACACTTCCATACCCTGCTCTTCTAATTCTTGTCTAGCTGTTACTTCTTCCTCTTGTGCTAATTCACGGTTATGTTCAATAGCTGCTTGAATAGCATTATCGAAAATAGTTCGTAGGTCATCTGGAAGACTATCATAGAATTCTTTGTTGGTAATAATAACATTAGGTGCATATACATGGTTCGTTACGGTCAAGTAGTCTTGTACTTCAAAAAATTTATTAGCAAGAATAAGTCCAAATGGATTTTCTTGTCCATCCACTGTACCTTGTTGTAATGCGGAATATAATTCGCCAAAAGCCATAGGAGTTGGATTAGCCCCAAGCAATTCCCATGCTCTTATATGTGTTTGGTTTTGCATTGTTCGAATCGATAATCCTTCAAAATCCTCAACAGATTCAATTGGCTGAACATTATTAGTAACATTTCTGAATCCGTTTTCGAAATAACCAAGCCCTTTAAAACCTGAACTCTCTAAACCATCTAATATCATTTGACCAGGTTCCCCGTCTAACACTTCATATGCTATTTCACGATTAGTGAATAAAAATGGCATGTCCAAAATGGCTACAGACTCGTTAAATCCTCCAAGTGCTGCAGGTGAAGGTGATGCTAAATGCACTTCCCCCATTTGCATTGCTTCAATAATTTCTCTATCTTCTCCAAGTTCACCAGCTACATTCAAATCTACCTTAAATCTTCCATCCGATTTTTCCTCAAGTTCTTCTTTTATAAAGTTAAAGGTTTTAGTTAAAGAATGTTCTGGCCCTACAGCTCCACCAGCTATTCTAACTGTATATTGCTCTTTGTCACTATCTCCACTAGATTTATTAGCGCCACATCCAACAATCATCAACACTAAGCCCATTAATAACAAACCTTGCAATATTTTTTTCATTTTTACCCCTCTTTCTTTTTAACTAGTTTAATGTTAGGAACTCATTATCAATTTGTTCTAATTCTTTCTTTAATTGTGTAAAATCTTTGTCCTCGATATCAAGATGAGGAGCCTTCATCACACCAGCATCTATGCCTCGTAATTGCAACGCTTTTTTGAAGTAAGACATGTTACTACCATTTTTCAATGCATCACAATATTTAGTTGCGACTCGCTGTATTTTTTTCGCCTTTTCGAGTTCTCCATTCTTAAAAGCATCATAGAGTGCCACAAACGGTTCAGGATACACTCCTGAAATTCCTGATACTGTACCTTCACAACCTAATGCTAAAGCAGGTAAAAACAGATGATCTGGTCCAAAGACAACATCAAAGTCACCATTATTTACTTCTAAATACTTACTTGTCAGAGTAAAATCAGGATAACTATATTTAATTCCAATAATGTTTTTACACTGTGCCACGATTTTCTTAACTATTTCAATATTTAATTCATTAGCTGCACATTGTGGAATACTATACAAATAAATTGGAAAATCTTCTGGTAAACTTTTTGAAATTTTGACATAGAACTCCTCTGTTTCTCGGTTATTTACACTGAAATAAATTGGAGTGACAACACCTATCCCATCTGCACCAATATTATGTGCATGTTGTGCTAATTCCAAAATATTTTCGAAATGAATATCACCAACGTGAATATATACGGTTACTCTATTTTTCGCTGTTTTGACTACTGTTTCTGCGATTGCCTTTCGTTCTTCGACAGTTAGTTTCAGCATTTCTCCTGTTGTTCCAAGAGGATATAAACAATGCACTCCTTTTTCAATTAGAAACTCTGTTAAATTTGCCAATTTCTCAAGGTTAACGCTTCCATCTTTGTTAAATGGGGTTACCATCGCAGTTGTTACACCATATAGTTTTTTCATTCAAATTCTCCCTCTATTGTTTGTCAATTTTCTGTCTTGATAACTTATTCCTGCTCGTCTAGTAGGGTAAATCACCTCCTTAATAAGAATATGTTTACATTCATACCTTAAAGTTTAGCTAAAACGTTATAGCTTTTAAGACAAAAAACTAGCAACTTGCTAGTTTGTCGCAATTAGCAACTTTTTCTTTCGATTATTTTTGTTTCAAATCTTTCATTGCTTGGTGTCGAAATTGTTTGATTAATTTGTCCCATTAACTGTTTTACGCAAGCATTTGCCATTTCTTCTACAGGTAAATGTACGGTCGTTAGTGCTGGTGTCGTAAATGGTGTTTGCTCATCATTATCATGGCCAATGATCTTCAAGTCGTCTGGTATACGTACACCATACTCATGACATGCACTGATTGCACCTACCGCCATTGGATCACTTAGGAAAAAAAGTGCTTCAGGTAGTGGGTATGAAGCTTTTATTAATGCTTCCATAGCTTCATAGCCGCCTTTTTCACTGAAGTCACCATTTTTAATTATCGTATTATCCATCCCTAACGTCTCTATGCCTTCTATAAATCCTTGGCTTCTTCGTGCAACAGCCTGTGACGATAGGTTCGGTATAACCATTCCTACTTTCTTTATGCCTTTTATGTGTAGAAAGCTGGCAACATCTAAACCTGTTTTTTTACTATCAACATTTACAGTACTATACTTGTCAGAATGCCTTTGGTATAAAACAATTGGAACCTTAAGATTCGCATTATCTAAATATTGCAAATCCTTGTCTGATGCATTTGCAATAATAGCACCATTATATTTATTTCCTGTTCGTAAGCTTTCTAGCTCACTCAGTTTTCCATTTTCATAAGGCTGTATTAATATTTCAAACTGGTTGCTTTTAAATAATGTCTTATGTTGAAGACCTTGAAGGAACCTACTTATTAATGATGCTCTTGTGTCCAATGTCCATAAAATCGTGATAAAAGGGATATTAATTGCTTCACTATTTCTTAAACGCCTTGCTGATATACTGGGGAGATAACCTAAATCTTTTGCGATTTTAAGTATTTTTTCCTGCGTTTTTATCGATATCCTCATTTGATCACCTTTTCCATTCAGAACAAAGGAAACGGTACCTGGTGAAACTTTAGCTTTTTCAGCTATTTCTCGTATTGTAGCCATCTTACGTATCTCCCAAAAATATTTTAGATTTCTTGCTAAATCGTTATAGCATTCTTTCTGTCTATCAATTTACTATATCTTTTTTGCTTTGTCAACGCTTCCAAGATAATTTTTTTGAGATACCAGAATTAGGTACAATTACTTTCTATTTTAGATTGCAAATAAACAACTTCTATTATTTATTCCTATACTTTTTATTATGGACGATAAAGATAATTTGAACGATTTTATTGTATAGCATCCCCAAAAATATTTTGTGCATTATTTTTACAAAGTAAGCTACCATCAATGGGGTGTTTTCTTTATCCCCTCCTGATTTGTTAGAGAAACCTATCAGGATGTTTAACATCTGTATTTCTTGAAGACACTTTCTTTGGACCTCTAGAATCTTGAGTGAAGGTCTTACAGACGCTTAGTCTCTACGATAAATAAATTTTGCCTATTTGCTTCCATTCTCCCGTCTAACATGATTCAATAAGAGATAGAACATCCCATTTACAACTAAAGGGGGCAAACGGATGAGCAATATACTATTCGATATTCCAGCCAATACCTATAAAACATTGAGCGAAACAGAAAAATATTTACTAGAATATATTCACAATCATCTAGATGAGATCTCTTCTATGTCGATCGTCAAGCTTAGCGAACATGCGAATGTATCCACTGCCACGATTGTTCGATTAATGAAAAAAATTGGGTATGATGGCTACACTTCCTTTAAATATAGCCTGAAAGAAAAAGTAAAACTTTCTGATGAGAATAATGAAATGGAAAATATCGATCAAAAAATTAAACAAGCCATCCAAAAAAATGAGCATGAAGTAAGCAAGACGATACAATTACAAAGTATTGGACAAATTGAAGATGCCGTTCAAAAGATCCATGATGCGGAGAAAATTTTCGTATTTGGTCGTGGGTTCTCTGAAATGATTGCAAAGGAAATGACGATCAAACTACAGCTGATGGGGAAAAATTGTGAGGAACATACTGACCCGAATATCATTCGAATTAAATCAAGAAGCATCCAAGCCAATGAAATAGCTATCTTTGTTTCTCTAAATGGCGAAACAGAGGAACTAGTAGAGGCTTGTAAAAACTTAAATATTAGACAAATTACCACCATCACCCTCACGACAAGAATGGAATCAAGTCTCGGACAGATGTCAGAAATGACGTTTGTTGGCTATAAAGGAACCCAGTCCTATTTTCCAGATTATGAAGTCCGTTCTCGTCTACCTTTGAGTGTTATTTCCAGAATATTATTAGACGCATATGCAATACGAATGCTATAAAGCTTGGCAAATACGCCAAGTTTTTTTCTTTTACAACAAGCGAAAACCTTTACATATCCTGAAAACATTTACAACATATCCTGTGCCATAATGAAATTAACAAGACAACAAGGTAGGTGAGCACATGATATATACACTAACACCAAACCCAGCCATAGATCTCTATGTAGGATTAGACCAATTAACCCCTGAAGTTGTGAATCGGACATATGAAGAAGATTATCAGCCAAATGGGAAAGCGATTAATGTATCGATTATGCTGAGCAAGCTAGGAATTACCAATACGGCCATGGGCTTTATCGGTGGATTCTCTGGAAAATTTATTGAACAAGAATTAAAGAAATTGTCGATTCACACATCCATGGTCGATGTCGAGGGCATTACGAGAATAAATGTATTCGCTAATGCAGATCGAGAATACAAAATTGTGAATAAAGGACCACTAATATCCAAAGAAAAAAAGGCAGAGATGACTGAAAAAATTGAACAAATACCAGCAAATAGCACACTATTCGTCTCAGGTAGCTTACCGAGAGGAATCCAGGATGAGTTTTACATTCATCTCGCAAAAATATGTCACCACAAAAAAATTAAGTTGATTTTAGATATTAGTTCCCATGCTTTACTAGAATGCTTGAAATACAAACCATTTCTAATCAAACCGAATGAGGACGAGCTAGCATCTTTCTTTCAATTATCAACAGCTGATCTTTACTCAGAAAAAATCATCGAGCTAAGTCAAGAACTTTTAGACAGGGGAGCTCAGCAAGTACTCGTTTCACGAGGGGAAAAAGGAGCGATCTATACTTCTCCTCACCACACGTTAAAAGTGAGTTCCGCAAACGGACAAGTAGTAAATACGGCTTGTGCTGGGGATGCTATGCTAAGTACTTTCATTGGAAAATTAGAACAAAATCACTCACTGGAAGACGCGTTAATCTATTCCTCTGCTGCAGGAGCAGCTACAGCTTTTAGTAAAGGACTTTGTAGCCTTTCACATATTCAAGCACTTATTCCAGCTATTCAATTAGAGAAAATAAAGGAGGAGAGTTTTGATGGCACCTATTAAAATTGTTGCAGCAACAGGTTGTCCCACAGGTATAGCACATACCTTTATGGCAGAAGAAGCATTGAAGAAAGCCGCAAGCAAGCTTGGAGTAGAAATTAAGGTAGAAACACATGGACAAGTTGGGGTAGAAAATGAACTTACCAAAAAAGATATTGCTGAAGCGGATGGCGTTATTCTTGCAGCGGACAAAGATGTGTATGCCTACCGTTTCCATGGAAAGCCAACCGTAGAAGTATCTGTCGCAAAAGGAATACATGAAGCAGAAGAGCTCATTCAAACCATCATTGATGGAAAAGCAACAGTATATAAAGCGAAGAAAAGTGACACTTCTGATGAGGAAGAGAAAGAAGCATCAGAAAAAGGTAATAATAATTTTGCTCATTCTATTTACAAGCACCTCATGAACGGTGTCTCTCATATGCTTCCATTTGTGGTTGGAGGCGGGGTCCTAATTGCCATATCCTTTTTATTTGGAATCCATTCCGCTAATCCAGATCATGAAAGCTATCATCCGATCGCAGCCATGTTAAATGATATTGGAAGTCTTGGCTTTCAAATGATGGTACCGATCTTGGCTGCCTTTATCGCGGAATCGATTGCCAAAAGACCAGGGATGGTCGTTGGTTTTATCGGTGGGCTAATAGCAAGTAATGGGGGAGCCGGATTTTTAGGCGGTATTGCAGCTGGTTTCATCGGTGGCTTCATTATCGTATTACTCGGTAAACTACTTGAAAAAATGCCGAAATCACTCAATGGATTAAAATCGATCTTTTTATATCCTTTAATTGGTATCCTGTTCGTCGGTGTGATCATGACATTGTTAGTAGAGCCAATGACCGCAATTAATGAAGGTATGATCTCTTTCTTAAGTAATTTCCAGAATGCCAACCCTATTCTACTCGGTATCATTGTGGGCTCCATGAGTGCCTTCGATATGGGTGGACCAGTTAATAAAGCTGCTTATGTAACAGGCACTGCTTTACTAGGCGAAGGAAATTATTACTTTATGGCAGGCGTTTCTGCTGCGTGTATTACGCCACCGCTGATTACAGCATTTGCCACATTATTTTTCAAAAAATACTTTAACCAAGCAGAGCGCAATGCCGGTGGAGTCAACTTTATCCTTGGATCCACTCACATTACAGAAGGAGCGATTCCATTTGCAGCAAAGAATCCAATTGTGGTCATTCCCATCTTAATGATTGGCTCTTCTGTATCAGCTATTTTGACCTATATGATGAAAATCCAAGTGCCAGCACCACATGGTGGATTCCTCGTATTACCTGTTGTGACGGGTGCAATACAATGGATAATCGCTATATTAATCGGCTCACTAGTTGGAGCATTCCTCTACGGCTTCTATAAGAAACGTAGTTATTCAAAAGATCAACAATCGAAAGGAAGTGAAAACGATGGACAGCAAATTGCTTAATAAAGATCAAATCAAAATAAAACAACCGCTTACGACACAGAAGGAAGTATTCCAACAGATTGCAGCAATCGCTGTAGATCAAGGAATCACATCTGACCCTGATGAAGTTATTGATGGATTATTGAAGCGTGAGCAAGAAGGTACAACGGGCTTTCAAGACGGATTTGCGATTCCTCATGTACAGGTAGATGCGATTAAACGCCCAGCTATCATCATCGTATCTTCGAATTCTGGAGTAGAATGGAACGCACTAGATGGAAAGCCTGCATCCTTTTTCATCTCGCTATTAGTTCCCAAAAAGGAAGCAGGTACTACTCATCTTCAAGCACTTGCCTCTATTTCGAGAATGTTGATTCACAAAGAAAAACGTGAAGTGCTCGCAAGTGCCGAAAACACGACAACCGTAATGGAAGAGCTCGCAGGGGCGTTCGCATAAAATTTCACTTAAGGAGAGATTCAAATGACACTCGTATCATCCACACCAATGCTAAAAGAAGCGAGAAAATCTGGTTATGGAATCGTCGCTTTTAATATCCACTCATTCGATATGCTTTACTCGGTCGCAGAAGCAGCAGCAGAGCTTGATGCACCAGTCATTATTCAAACAACTGTTGGCACTGTGCAAAATCTAGGACCAGATAGTATTGTAAAAACAGCACGTGCTGCTGCAGAAAAATTTCATGTTCCAATGGCACTTCATTTGGACCATTGCACGGATTTAGATGTTATCATCCAATGTATTCGCGCAGGCTACACCTCTGTCATGATTGATGCTTCGATGCATCCATTTGAAGAAAATATCCGACTTACCAATCAAGTAATGGATATTGCCAAATATATCGATGTGAATGTTGAGGCAGAACTAGGGAAAGTTGGTGGTGTAGAAGATAATATCGTTGTCTCCGATAAAGATGCTGAAAAGGCGGTACCAGCTGAATGTAAAGAATTTATAGAACGGACCAGTGTACCAACCTTAGCACCAGCCATTGGAACAGCACACGGAATTTACAGTGGTGATCCCGATATCGACTTTGACCGTATAGCGGAAATCGCCAGCCTTGTCGATGAACCACTTGTTCTACATGGTGGATCTGCTATACCTGAAGATGATGTAAAGCAATGTATAGCATTAGGGATGGCAAAAATGAATGTCTCAACAGAATTAAAAAATGCCTACTCAGAAGCGATTAAAGAACACTTTCTAGAAGCACCAGATTCATTGGATCCTAGAAAGTATCTAGCAAAAGCCAAAGATGTTGCGAAAGAACTCGCAAAAAGTAAAATGATCTTAGTAGGTTGTGCCGGAAAAGCACCTGAGATAAAGGAAAAGGCATATTCGAATGAGTATAAATTAGATTCATTACAGGTTTAAGTGGTAAGGGGTGTCCAGAGATATTCGTCTGGGTACCCCTTAATTTTTGAATTCTAGTTTTTTAGTTGAGGGTGAGAATAAACTCTTCAATATCCTTGCCACGCGCGTTTGCATATCCGCTATCTTCACCCGAAATCATGAAACCACATCGTTTTAAAACCTTTATGGATCCAGTATTGTCTTTTGCTGCACGAGCATAAAGTGGACGAATGGTTATTTTTTTTAGAAATTCCCGTAAAGCTTTGGTTGCGATTCCCTTTCCCCAGTATTCCTTTCCAATCCAATAGGTTACTTCTGGTTCTCCAAACTGCTCAAAGTGTACAAGATGGCCAACAACGGTGTTCTCAACGAGAATCGTTTGCTTAATAATATTCTTATTCGTAAGTATTTTGTTCCAGTGTTCAGTAAAGCTATTCCAATCATTAGGGTCCTTACTTGTAAAGGCGGCCATTTGGTTTGCCTCACTGTCCTGCTGATGTTTAAAAAAAATAGGAAGGTCATCCTCTATCACATTCCGAAGCACTAAATTGCTCATTACACTCCCCCTCTGTCGTTTACTTCATTTTGAAAAACAAACGATATATTTTTATCCAATACTTATTCGGTTCTTACGCCCTTCAATAGAGAAAACAATAAAGTACACTAGTAAA
The DNA here is from genome assembly GCF_003176895.1 of Gracilibacillus dipsosauri. Taxonomy (GTDB): domain Bacteria; phylum Bacillota; class Bacilli; order Bacillales; family Amphibacillaceae; genus Gracilibacillus; species Gracilibacillus dipsosauri. The sequence goes on along the minus strand of NZ_QGTD01000018.1, from coordinate 121,708 downwards.
CAAGGAAACCTTATATTTGGCTAAGTGCACAGATAGAACCAACTGGATATTCTATGACAGCATAACTGCCTCTCCCTACACTTTGAGGCTCAGTGAGTACTTTGCCCCCAAGATTTCTACACTCTTCAAGACTTGCTGCTAAATCATTGACTCCAAAATAAACAAGCCAGACTGAGGGAAGTTCAGCAAGGCTTCCAGCTCTTTGACAAATACCCGCCACTGGTTGCCCATCGGAAGTTGTCATAAAATAGTCGGTAGAGTCTCCTCTTTTGTATTCACTATGTTCCCATCCGATAACTTTCTTGTAGAAATCGCGTACCTCCTCTGATTGGTTAACAGTTACATCAGCAGAAATAATCGTACCAGGTTGGGGGTTATTTTGATCTTCATTCATTAATAAACCTCCTCTTTATAATTCCATTATAATTTAACACATACGACTCCAAAAGATTTCTTCTCGATTGCTCAAAATCTTTTTTCTCCACTATTTGGCCCGTTGTTTTATAAGACGTTTTTTCAGTTTGAAAGAGATTTAATGGTAGTAAGGACGAAGGAAGGTCTTAAAAGTGCTAGAGCACTTGGAAGGAAAGGCGGAAGACCAATGGTAAAAAAAGTAATATAAAAAGGTGATGAATCTTTATCACACAGGATATTAATCGAGCAACATTGTATAGGTGTTTAAATAATAATAAATTAATAGAGTGCTTGAGCTAAAGATTCGCTCATTTTGTTCCAATATCCTATTATATCCGACAACTCACGCTAGGGATTCATTCATTTTGTCCAATATCTTATTATATCGGACAACTCAAGCCAGAGATTCATTCATTTTGTTCAATATCCAAAAAGATACTTCCTGCGAGAATGCATCTCTCCATTATGGAACCCGACTTAGATATCATAAAAACTACCCTCCAAAAGTAAGGAGGGTAGTCCACCAACCGACCTTCATATAGCATCCTTGGGTGCTTGCGATTCTTTTAAAAAAGGATAAATCGCACCATACAATGCCGCATGATTGTGTAAAGTAGCCATCCTTACTTTTGTTTTCAGGAAATTCTCTGGTAAATAGTAGGGTATTTCTTTCTGAATAAAATCTAAGAGATAATCACCTTGCTGAGAAATTCCCCCACCAATTACGATATATTTTGGATCATAAAGCAATATAATTTGCGCTAGTCCATTCGCTATTTCCTTTGCCCAGTTATGAATGATAGTTAAGCATTCATGACACCCCAATTTTGCACGTTCAAATAACGTTTCTGGTGTAACTGTATCATCAAGAGATTCCTTTATTTTTGAGATTAATGCATTGGTAGAAGCTCTGGACTCATAGTTTGTGCTTGTAGCTGGATCATATAATAAATAGCCAACAGAATTCGCTTGTTGAAATGCACCATCTATCAATTGATGATTATAGTAAGCTCCACCAATTCCAGTGCCAATAGTGATGCAAAAAATATTATTTTTATCTATCATGGAGCCTTTCCATTTTTCCCCCAATAATGCGGCATTCACGTCATTCTCAACAACTACTGGTACGCTGAATTTCTCGATTAAAGGTTGCTTCCATTCCATCCCTTTATAGAAGGGTAATGTTGGTCCTGCATAAACAATCTTTCCAAGGGCTCTATCCACAATACCAGCAGTACTAATTCCAATTCCAGATATGTTGTATTTTTCCCTTATCTCTTTAATAATTTGTTCTATTTGTTGAAATAAAGCTCGTTTACTAGTTGTTTTGGTTTGCTTCTTCCGGTGATCTGTTAACACTAGGTTCTCATTTAAAATGGCGTACTTAATATACGTTCCACCTATATCGATCGATAAATATTTCATCATACCCCCCCTATAGTTTTGCTCGTTTTATATGATTATTCAATAACTTCTTTGCTAGTTCCGGGTCTTTGTTTTGAATGGCTTCTATGATGGATTGATGCTCACGAATAACCTGCTGATATTCTTCGGGACTAAGCTGGATGTACTCCGTTTCAAAAAAGTAGCTGTTAATCATATTCGTCATTTGAATAAATAGTGGGTTTTTGGTTGCTTTGAGTAGTTGTTTGTGAAACAACATATCAAATTTTCTGTATTCCTCCATGGTATGAGCAGTTTTACTCTCGATTAAAAGTGTTTGAATTGTTTCCATCTCTTCCATATCGACTTGTTTTACAATCTCTTCTATAGCACTTGACTCAAACATAATACGGAGACTCATAATATCTTCAATCTTGCCTCCGTTTATTTGCCAAAGAAAAAAGAAGCTGTCTAGAAGTGTATCAATATTAGATTCATTTAAGTAGGCTCCCTTTCCTTGAGTAGTCGTTATTACTCCCGTGTTTTCTAAATAGCTTAATGCCTCTCTTACAACAGATCTGCTGACTTGAAACATTTCCGTTAGCCTTCGCTCTGCTGGAAGTTTGTCCCCAGACGATAATTCGTTCTCGATAATATAGTTTTTAATTTCTTGGATCACCATTTTCTTAAGCGAGAATCTCTCCGTACTTTGAATTGGTTCTATCTTCACGATTCTTCCTCCATTTGCTTCATAAATGTGAATATAGGCTTGAAGTGCTGTGTCATCGTTTGTTGTGCTTTACTCAAATTTTTTTCAGCAACTGCTTTTATGATCTGCTCATGTTCATGATAAGATTTCATGAGGTCTTCCTTATTTTGAATAAGGTCCATTTTTGCAAGTAAGAAATATTCATGAATAATTTCACTAAAATGATAAAACGTTTCGTTTTGAGTTGTTTTGATAAGTAACTGATGGAAATCATTATCATATTGGTTTGTATCCTTATTGTTCATGATTGACTGGTAATAGGAATAATTAATGTCGTAAAATTCTCCTAGACGAAAATCTATATTTTTTTCTATGATTAAACGAAGTGCTCCAAGCTCAATCACTTTACGTATTTCCACAAGCTCTTTAATTTTCACACCATAGGTTTCATAGTGATGTTTTAGAATAGAAGTAATGGCATGGAGTTTTGTATCTGCAACAAAAACACCCCCACCAGCCATAACCTTGAGAATCCCCAATGCTTGAAGAGAAATTAATGCTTCTCTAATAACTGTCCTACTTACCTGCAATTGTTCTACTAGTTCCCCTTCAGACAAAAATTTATCATTTGGTTTAAGGTTATTGTCAATAATAGATTTTTTAATTTTTTCGATAACTACGTCCACTAATGATTGTTTTTTTACTTTCATGCTAATCTCCCCATCCATTCACTAAACCATTGATACAATGAGGTTTGTGATGATTGTTATTCATATCATATCATACTGCAATAAAAAAGCCCTTACAAAAAAGGGTTGACTTTTACACATAAGGAAATTATGATGAAGTTACTTCAAAAATTGGTCTGACCATATTATAACCTGAATGAATTTATAAATCAATACATTACTGGAGGGGACAACATGAAAGGAATATTTTCTGCATTACTTGTACCATTTGATGAAAACGGAACCATAAAAGAACAGGGATTACGAGAGATGATTAGGCAAAATATCGATAAGCAAAAGGTAGACGGATTATACGTAAATGGTAGCTCTGGGGAAAATTTTATGATGACTACTGAGCAAAAAAAAGATGTATTTCGAATAGCGAGTGAGGAAAATAACGGGCAAGTAAAGCTGATTGCTCAAGTAGGCTCGATTAATTTACATGAGGCAGTGGATTTAGGGAAATATGCGACAGAATTAGGCTATGACAGCTTATCTGCCGTTACCCCATTTTATTACCCTTTTTCATTTGAGGAAATTAAATATTACTATGAAACGATTATTAATGAAACGAATAATAAAATGATTATTTATGCCATTCCTGCTTTAACGGGTGTATCGATGTCATTACATCAATTTGATGATCTTTTTCAAAATGAGAAAGTAATCGGGGTAAAATTTACGGATGGGAACTTTTATTTATTAGAGCGTCTAAGAAAAAAGTATTCGAATAAGCTAATTTACTCCGGATTTGATGAGATGTTAATATATGGTGCTATTTCAGGTGTGGATGGCGCAATAGGAAGCACATTTAACATTAACGGAAAACGTGCCAAACAAATACTTTCACTTTGTCAGGAAGGTAACGTTTCAAAAGCGTATGATATCCAACATGTAACCAATGATTTAATAGAGGAAATTTTAGACTTGGGTTTATATCAAACACTGAAAGAAATTTTAAAAATGACTGGTATAGATGCTGGAGTCTGTAAAGAACCTTTTGAAGCATTTAACCCCGACAAACTAGAAAAAGTGAGAAAATTAGTAAGTACGTTTGATCTATAAAATGGATGGAAACGGTGCTGTTGGTTTCATGCATCAGCACCGTAAAATATAAATAAGGAGGAATTATTCATGGATAAGGTAGGTTTGGGAGCAATAAACTGGATTGTTTTAATTGTTTATCTAGTATCTATGCTGGGTGTAGGAGTATATTTTACCAAACGTTCGTCAAAAAATACGGATGCTTTTTTTACAGCAAGTGGGAAAATTCCTGCCTGGGCAGCAGGGTTTAGTATTTACGCTACCACCTTAAGTGCCATCACGTTTATGTCCACACCTGAACAGGCTTTTTTAAGTGATTGGTCTTATGCTGCTGGTAATCTAGCCATTTTTGCCATTATCCCAATACTCATTTATTTTTATATCCCCTTTTTTAGAAAACTCAACGTAACTACGGCCTATGAATATTTAGAAGAGCGTTTTGGTCCTTCATTAAGAGTAGTTGGTAGCCTATTATTTGTGCTATATCATATAGGTAGGGTAGCGATTGTTATTTATTTACCTACTCTGGCCATTACATCGGTTTCTAGTATAAACCCAATTATAATCGCTTCTGTAGTTGGTGGGCTATGTATTATCTATACCTTCTTAGGGGGGATGGAAGGTGTTATTTGGAGTGATGTCATCCAAGGCATTTTATTAATTGGAGGAGCAATTTTAGTGCTCGTTCTAGGTATATTAACGATAAATGGTGGATGGTCAACTGTCATAAACGATGCATTAGCAAATGATAAATTAATCACAGCCGATAATTTTAAACTTGGAACAGCAGCTGCTGCCATACCTATTATATTTATTGGATCCATCTTCAATAATTTACATCAATATACTGCTAGTCAAGATGTTGTTCAGCGTTATCAAACAACAAAATCAATAAAAGAAACGAATCGATCCTTATGGACAAATGGTATTCTAGCATTAATCACCATACCGATATTCTATGGAATGGGTACCGTTCTTTTCAGTTATTATTCAAATATGGAGACGCTTCCGGAAGGATTTAATACGTCTGCTATCGTTCCTTACTTCATTGTAACAACCTTACCAGTTGGTGTAGCTGGTTTATTGATTGCTGCCATTTTTGCTGCCTGTCAGTCAACGATATCGTCTAGTCTAAATAGTATCTCTGCTTGTATTACGGTCGACTTTAAACAACGATTTTTTGACAAAGCATTTAGGCTCAATGATGTGATCATAGCGAGACTAGTTATTATCGTTACAGGAACTCTGGGTATGATTGCCGCACTATATCTTGTTTCTACAAATCAAGCGGAAACTTGGAATCTCTTTTTGGCTATGACTGGGCTATTTGGAGTTCCAATTGCAGGAATATTTGCTCTTGGTATTTTCACGAAGAGAGCGAATGCTCCTGGAGTACTGATTGGTTTAATATTAAGTGCCATTACCTCCTACTTTATTCAACAGACTAGTTTTTCACCATTTGCAGTTAGTGTGATGGCTTTCTTTTCATCGTACATTTTTGGATATGTTGCAAGCTTCTTTTTCCCAGCTTACAACAAAAACACTACCGGACTTACGATTTATACAAAAAATGATGATTTTATTAAGTCAGATGTTAAACAGAATATTTCTTAAAAACATTAAAATGAATGCGCTTGAATATTGTAATTTTTAGAATATAAGTCCCAGGATGAAATTTTATATATCTTGGGACTAATTTAATATAGCTATCCCTCATTCCATAATAATCATCCTATTTGATTGCTGAATTGCACCAACCTGTTTTCCTATCAGCAAAAGAATTACGTAGAAAAGTTGCCATTGAAATCTATGTTATAATCAAGATAACTATGGTATTGGGGGAAGCATCACATGAGTTCAATCTTGGATCAAATCCAACTCAATTATCAAACACTTAGTAAAACAGAAAAAAAAGTAGCTGATTATGTTTTAACGTACAATGAGGAATTATTGAATATACATATTAAAGAGCTTGCCCATCAAATAGATGTGTCTGTTGCTACGATTACACGTTTTTGTAGGAAAATCGGGGCATCTAGTTTTGTTGAATTTAAAATTTTATTACGGGATGCTGTAAAAGTTCAGGAAGTAACAGAAGATGTTATTAACAGTGTTCATCAATTTTATGAATCTGTCATTAACTCTACTAACTCCTTATCTAACCTTTCCACTTTTCAAAAAGCTTGTCAATGGATTTTAAAGGCAAAACGTATTCATGCATATGGACTGGGGAGCTCAGGATTGTCGGCTGAAGAATTAAAGTTAAGATTATCAAGAATGGGACTAACGATAGATACACATAAAGACTCCCATGCGATGATTATTGCCTCATCCTTTTTAACAGAAGAAGATCTTGTGATTGCCATCTCTAGTTCAGGGCAAACAAAGGAAATTATTGATGCAAGTGAGCTAGCCAAAAGAAAAAATGCCAAAGTAATCTCTATCTCCAACTATTCAGAAACACCCCTAGCGAATTTGTCTGATCTCATGTTGTACACGGCAAGTATTAAACCTTATCTAGCACAAGGCTTTTTGAATAGTCAGCTTTCCATTCTTTACGTACTAGATGTTTTAAGCATACTACTCACCAATCACCAAGACACGATGAAAACCTATCAACATACCCTTCACGCTCTTGATGAATACAAGAAAATATAAAAAAATGGCAATTCATAAGCGAACTGCCATTTTTTCTTTACTCTAATTCCTTGATTGCATTTGCAAATTTTTCTGTTATCAATTGCGGACGGGTAATAGCACTACCTACCACTGTGAAATCAGCACCCGCTTCCAATACATGTCTAGCCTTATTAGGATTATCCACTTTCCCCTCCGCTACTACGGGGATAGAGACACTCTCTCTGATTTGTTTTATCATAGCAAAATCGTCATCTGCAATATTTTGACCTTTTGTCTCCTTTGTGTACCCTACCAAAGTGGTGGATACACAATCAAATCCTAGTTGCTCCGCCATAATGGCTTCTTCCACTGTTGATATATCTGCCATTAATGCAATATCCTTTGCATGGAGTTTAGCATATTGAACAATATCATTTAAGCTCTCTCCATGAGGTCTTTCATGGTCGGTTGCATCCATTGCGATCATTTCTACCCCCACCTCAATTAGTGCTTTTACTTCTTTCAAGGTCGGAGTAATAAACACTTCGCTATCTGGATAGTCCTGTTTAATAATTCCGATAATTGGCAAGTCCACATTCCTTTTTATTTCTTGTATATCTACAACGGAGTTTGCACGAATACCTGATGCACCGCCTTGCTGGGCAGCAACAGCCATTCTACCCATTATCATGGGTGAATGGAGTGGCTCCTCCTCTAATGCTTGACATGATACAACTAGTTTATTTTTCAACTGTTCGAATACTCTCATATTAACTATCTCCTAACGCTTCTTCCACTTCATTTTTTATTCCAGAAACTTCTGGCCCGTACACTACTTATTAGCAAACACTATATTTCCCGCTGAACTCATAATGGTAGATTGCTTGTAGCCAACCTACATTTAGAAAAGGATATGCCTCTATTGTGGCAGCATTACTGAAAGCCCCACCAATTCCTAATAACAAACCTGCTGCAGGTAATACTGCAATCGGCAACATAAATGATTTACCAAATCTTTGTGCTTTTTCAAAGAAAGAATTATTTTTTTTTCATCATTTCACCTCATTCCTTCATATATATTGAAAATGATTTACACTTTTATATTACTATTGAAAACTATATACATCAAGGTTATTTGAACAATTATTTAATTAAGAAATATTGCTTCTTAATAAAGCTAAATTAGGAAAAGGAAAAAATACATAATCAAGGAGACAACCATTAAAAGAACAAAGGCCAGCTTTCTATTAAGACTGGCCTTTACTCATATTACCGTTTTGTGCGATCACTTTATAGAACGAAGGAAATAAAGCACTTCCGTCTATCATGATAATTTAAATTGTTCCACCGTTTGTTCTAATTCCCTAGCAATTTCGGTAAGTGATGTAGCGAAGTTTGATATTTCTTCCATGGATGCTAGCTGTTGTTCTGTCGCAGCAGAGACATTCTGGGTTTCCGCTGTAGTATTTTCAGCAATATCACTTATTTTCTTAAACGCTTGAGTGAACTCTTCTGCGCCATCTGAGATAGCTTCTACCTTTGATACAACATTTTTAATTTGAGCTGTAATAGTATCTACATAACCAGTAATATCTGTAAAGGACTCCCCTGCATTGTTAGCAACTTCCATCCCTTTTTCCACCTGTTTGTTAGTTGTATTCATCGATTCGACGGTTTGAGTCGTCTCATTTTGGATTTTTCCAATCATTTCTTTAATTTGCTCGGCAGAATGAGAGGATTCTTCTGCTAAATTTCTCACCTCATCCGCAACTACGGCAAATCCCTTTCCATGCTCTCCAGCTCGAGCAGCCTCTATTGCTGCATTTAATGCAAGTAAATTCGTTTGTTCAGAGATATTCGTAATAACATCAATAATATTACTTATTTGTTGAGAAAGATTCCCTAATCCTTCAATCCTATTTGATAGCTGAAGCGTATTTTTCTTAATAGATTCCATTTGAGTTAAAGTTGTCTCGATTGCCTTGTTGCCTTCTTTGACCGCATCCATTGTACGATTAGATGTAGTAGAGACTTCATTCGAGCTAGTTGCAATATCTTGAATCGAAACAACCATTTCTTCAGCCGTTTTTTCACTCGTGGATATTCCGCTAGACTGATTATCCATACCAACAACAATATCCTGAATAGAGGTTGAAATTTGTTCTGTTGCGGTGGTATTTTGTTCTGTGCTGGCATTTAATTCGTCACTAGAATTCGACAAATTATTAGCTTTATCCCGTATATCTTTAATGAGTTGATTTAAATGTTTTCTCATGCGATTAAAGGATTGTGCTAACTGACCTAGCTCACTATTGCCTTCCATACTAATTTCAACACTTAAGTCTCCTTGACTTATTTGATCACTTGCTTTAACTAGCCTGTTTATAGGCATGATAATGGAACGGATAATAAAGAAAACGATGAATCCACTTATAACAATAGAAATTGTGATTACCGTAATCGTTGTATTGAAAATCGGGCGCACTTCTTGGTCAACTTCACTATATAACATCGTTCCACTAATTTTCCAGCCAGTAAGTTCATTTGTTGCAAAAGCCATTTTCTTTTTATCTCCGTCCATCACATAATCAAACTGACCAGAATCGGATGTATATAAATTCTGATAAAAATCTCCCTCAGCCTCCGCTCCAGCGTCTAATGTCGGGTGACTGATCACATGACTTGTTCCATCCAAAAGAAAAAGGTATCCTTCGTTCCCGACTGTCACACTACTAATAATCTTCGCTAAGCTTTCTAGCTCTAAGTTCATTGCAACAACACCTTGATTGTTTGGAGTTGTTTTTGCTATTGTTACAACCACTTCACCTGATGAATTAGATATATATGGATCGGTAATAATAATCTGGTCTTTATTTTCCATTGCTTGCTTGTACCATGGTCGTTCACGTGGGTCATAACCTGGCGGATTTTGAAATGATGTCGGTGCATTCATAAATTCCCCTGTTACGGTACCAACATAGTGTTGTTCTGCTACATCCTCCTTAGCTGATTGAATCGTATCTAGAATATTTCTTGTTTGTGCATCTTTGTCTTGTTCAATATTCTCAGGTTGAATCGTGTTTGATAAATATTCAACACTTTCCATTTGGGCTGATATAAATTCACTAATCGTATCCTCAACAATACTTACATTTTTCTGTGCAGAAGCCATTAATGTTTTCTCAGTTTTGTCCTTTGCACTTTGATAGGAGAACAAACTAATACACAAGCTTGGCACTAATAAAATTAGTACAAAAGATGCGATAAGTTTGTTTCTTAAACTTAAATTAAGCTTCATCTTTTTCTTTTTTTTCAATTTAATTGCCCCCAATAATATATGATATAAAAAAGAAACTTTTTCTATATAAAAGTTCTTCTTTCTATTAATATCGGCATAAACCTTCTTATTCTTGAGAAAAAAATTTATGTTAGATCTAACATATATCCAAAAAAATCCCCACCTATCATTAGATGGAGACTTTTTTAAAGCTTAATTATGCCAATGATTACGTTAGCACATCAATGAAATTAGTTTTTAAAGCACAAGCACACACTTTATTTTTCCCAGTTTCGAACTGGTTTGTAACCTGAATGATGGATAAAATCATGTACAGTTTCTTCACTAAGGCCATTCATCGGTATCCCTTTCTCTAATGCAGTTATATGCATTTTGGCAGAATACTCTAACGTCTGTAATGCAGTACGAGCTTCTTTAAGGTTCACATCACAAACGATGATCCCATGATTTTCTAGTAAAAATATATTCGCCTCTTTTGCTCTATCTTTTACCGCATTCGCAAGTTCCTTACTGCCAGGATTATAAAAAGGCACTCTCGTAACACGTTCTAAATAATACATAGATTCCACAAAGTAATTGGAAGGAAGCTCTAAGTTCGAATTAGCGATTAATGTACTGTAAAATGGTGAAGCATGCAAAACGGAATTAATCTCTGGCCGTTCTTGATAAATTCCTTCATGCATCAAAAATTCTTTGGATGGCTTTTTCCCCTCCATATGCTCTCCTTCTTTACAGTAAGAAAAGTCTTCCATCTCTAGTTCCCCTAAATATGTTCCTGTCGCAGATATTATATAACCATCGTCGCTTCTTCCACTAATATTGCCTGCAGTTCCCCAGGCCAAATCCTTATCCATCATGAATTTCCCTGTTCGTTGAAGTTCCTTTAATAGTTGATTATCCATTTTCCCACTCCTCGTTAGTTTATTTATTTCAGCCATTCCACAAGACTCATTGTCACAGAAGGAATAAAGGTAATAATAATTAAACAAATGAGTATGGCCATATAGAATGGGATTAATCCTTTCGTTAAATGATCAATTCTCACATTACCGATTTTAGATACTACAAAAAGATTTAGTCCAAGTGGTGGAGTGACCATACCGATAGCTAACGTTACAATCATTACGATACCAAAGTGGACCGGATCAAGCCCTAGCTCTACTGCTACAGGTACTAGGATTGGTGCTAAAATAATAATAGAAGCATTCGTCTCCATAAACATTCCGACTAATAGTAGTAGGATCACGACAATTCCTAAGAATATCATCGGACTGTCTGAAATAGAAGTGATAATACCAGCAACCTGTTGTGGTATATTCTCGATAGTTAAAATCCAACTAAACAATCCTGCTGTAGCAAGAATAAACATAATAGTAGATGTCGTTACGGAAGCTTGTGTCAAAATTTCCTTAATGTTTTCTCTAGTAATCGCTTTATAGAAAAATACACTAATTACAAATGCATACGCTACAGCTACACCTGCTGCTTCTGTTGCAGTAAAAATACCACTGTAGATACCACCTAATATGATAACAGGCATAATGATTGCTGGTATTGCTTCTACAAACGCCTTCCATATTTCTTTTCCTGATTTTTTTGGTTCTTTTAAATAATTTCGTTTTTTCGCGAGAATATATACGGTGATGACGAGTCCAATTCCAATAATAACTCCAGGTACCATACCAGCAATGAATAAATCTCCAATGGAAGCACCAACCGCTGTACCATATAAAATTAACGGAATACTCGGTGGAATAATGATTCCTAACGTACCAGAGACCGCTTGAACACCGGAGGCAAGCTCTTTATCATAACCACGTTTAGTCATAGCTGGTATTAAAATCGCCCCTAGTGCAGCTGTAGCGGCAACACTTGAGCCTGATATAGCAGCAAAAAACATCGTAGTTACAACGGTTACAATAGCTAGTCCACCAGGGACATGTCCTGTAATCGCATTCGCTAAATTTATCAAACGTTGCGAGATCCCCCCATATTCCATTAATGCTCCTGCAAGAATAAATAACGGGATAGCCAATAAAGGAAACGAATCAAGTGAAACAAAGGCACGTTGCGCTAATGTAAGCAAAGGAATATCACCTGCAACTAATAGTGCTAGGCTTGAAGATAACCCTAAGGAAATCGCTACAGGAACCCCTATTAGAAATAATATGACTAACGATATAAGTAATACAAATATCATCGAAGCTCACCTGCCATTTCGTCTGTATCATCATTGTTTGGACTCAACAATGCAGCAACAATATTGCAAAGCATGAAAAATGAGCCAAGTGGGATGGCAGCATAAGCAAAAGCCATCGAATATTGTAATGTTGGTGTTGTTTGCCCGATTACAATATACGTTAAATGTGCACCATAATAAGATAATACAAGGCAGAAGATTGCGCTAATCCATAAAACAATTTTTTGCAATCTTTGCTTATTTTTTGCATTAACAATCTCCCACAAAAAGTCGATTGCGATATGCTGATTATGTCTCATTGCTAGGCCCGAGCCTAAAAAGACAATATAAATCATCAAATACTTTGCTAACTCTTCTGTCCAGCTAAGCGGTATATTGATAACAAATCGAGTAGTGACTTGTAAGACAACTAATATTGCTAATACAACTAACAAGAATGAAACCAAATATTTTACCCACTGATTGATATTGTCCATGATTTTCACATACGTATTCATTGGCTTCACTCCCTCATTTCCTGAATAGTGTCATAAAGTTCTCTACCATACTTATTTGCTAATTTTTCATTAACTTCTTGTACAGCTTTTCTAAAAGGTTCTTGATCTACTTCAATAACCTCTACTCCTTGATCCAACATTTCTTGAAGTGCCGCTTCCTCTTCCGAGAAAACGAGTTCATTTTGGTATTCTCGAGCTTCTTTAGCAGCTTCTATTACAGCTTCTTTTTCTTCCTCTGTTAATCCTTGAAATGTCTTTTCACTCATTAACAATTGTACATAACCGAATACATGATCGGTTTTCACCAGATAATCCTGCACTTCATGAATTCTCGCACTTGCCGTAAATGCAATGGGATTCTCTTGGGCATCAATTACCCCTGTTTGTAATGAGGAATATACTTCTCCAAAGTTCATTGGAGTTGGGCTAGCGCCCATTGCTGTCCATCCCTCTACAGAAGCTTCTATATTTGGAACACGAATTTTCACACCTTTTAAATCTTCTGGAGATTCTACTCGTTTATTTGTCGTTAATTCTCTAGGACCACGCAACCAGAATTCTAATCCTCGTACTCCCGTCGCTTCTAACATATCCTCCTGCAATTGCTCGCCTTTGGCACCGTATACAAACTCTTCCAAGTGATCTAAATCTTCAAATAAATACGGTAATTCTAAAATAGAATAAGGTTGATAAAAGTTCGACATTACACCAGCAACAAGCGCAAAATCAACTGAGCCAATTTGCATTCCTTCTATGAGATCACGGTCCGCACCCAAAGTAGAGCTTGGATAAACCTCTACTTTGACTGTACCATTCGTTTTCTCTTCTACTAGTTCAGCAAATTTAACCGAACCTTTATGCCAAGCGTTTGATTCACTTTGAATATGCCCTAATCGCAAAACCTTCGGATCTTGCGCACTCGCTGTTCCTTGATCACATGCTGTTACTAACAAAGCAACTAGTGTTAATAGTAATAAAATGATTTTGGTTTTCATGTTTATTCACCTACTCGAATGAAACAAGTACTTTCACAGAATTATCTTGCTTTTTGTTTACGATGGTGAAGCCTTTGTCGGCTTGTTGATAAGGTAATTTATGAGAAATCACTTTCTCAACATCTAATTCTCCCTTTGCAATAATCTCCAAGGCTTCCTCTGTATCTGGACGATTATATGTCATGCATCCAACTATTTCTTTTTCATTTTGTTGTAGTTGTTCAATATCAACAGACTGTTGGCCATGGAACATAGCTACAGTAACCACACGGCCTCCTTTTCTCAATAAATTCAAGGAATCATTAATAATGCCAGGAACACCAGCAGTGATGAATACTTTGTCGAAAGACCCCTTGTCTAACGTCAGTTTTGCTTCCTGAATCCAGTTCGCATTATCCTTGATATTTATAACATTAGATGCCCCCATCTCTTTTGCTACATCTAAAGAGTAGTCTAAAACATCTGTAACTACAATATCTGTTACCCCTTTTGCTTTCACCGCGATAAGTGTAAGTAAACCAATTGGGCCTGCACCTAAAATGGCTACACGATCCGTTGACTTAATATCTGCCTTATAAGCAGCATGGACCCCAACTGCTAATGGCTCTACCAAAACTCCCTGATCATAACTAACAGAGTCAGGTAATTTAACCGCCTGAGCTTCTGGTGAGACAAAAAATTCTGCCATTGTCCCTAACCAATCACCCATTCCAGGAGCCAAGCGCTCATCGGAATAATTCACATTTCCTGTCATGATTCCTTCACTCTCACCAGTACCGATTTGTGGCTCCACTGTAACACGGTCTCCCACTTTAAAATTCGTCACAGACTCTCCAATTTGTACTACCTCACCCGCAACCTCATGTCCAATAACAACTGGTGGTTTACGGAATGGATGTAATCCTTTATACGTATGGATGTCCGATCCACAAATTCCTGCAACTGCCACTTTAATAAGCACTTCATCTTCTTTTAATACCGGTACCTCAATATCTTTGATGCTAATTTGCTCTGCTGCCTCTACAAATACCGCTTTCATATATGATCTCTCCCTTATATACTATCGATGTTATTGAAAGTACATCATTTTGGATTCCAAAAGATGCCTTTTCATTAACTCAGAGCATCTTTCATCTCTATCTTTTAATGCTTGTAGAATTTCTAAATGCTCAGAGTAAAATTTCTGTACCCTTGCAGGTTCCTTTTTTAAATGACGTAACGTAATACGTCGCAAATGATCTTGATAGTTTAATAACACTCTCGTGATTTCATTATTTCCACTAAACTCACTTATTGCTAAGTGAAACTCATGATCTAAAGTGGCAAACAATCGTACATCTTTATCTGCAGCCGCCTTTTTCGTCGCTTCTATATTTTCCTGCAATTCTTTTAATTGTTCATCTGTAATGCGCTGATAGATTTCTTGACAATTAAATGTTTCCAAAGCAATTCGCAAGCTATAAATATCATTAATTTTCTCAATCGAAATATCATTTACGATGATTCCTTGCTTAGATGAAACGGTAACAAAACCTTCCGATTCTAATCGAACAAGTGCATTTTTAATTGGTGTCTTACTCATCCCTAATTCATCAATTAAGGTTCGTTCTGATAAGAATTGTCCTGCTTCATAATGTTCTTCTAAAATTCTCTCTTTTATTTTTTGGTAGGCAACGTCTTTTAATAACATATTCTTTTCCATCCTTTAGATTTTTATTTGGAGCCAGATTGATAGACTTTTTCAAAATACTCTGGACCACCTAGCTGACCACTTTTTAATGATATTTCTAATCTATCAAATTTTGCTCTCTCTGAATATGCTAAACATAAAGGAGCTCCTGGCGCAATAGAATCGATTACTTCTAAAGCATAAATATCCAAATTCGATGTAACAAAGCCAGATGTATCCCCACCAGAAATAATTACTCTTTGAAGTTCAACTATATCAAGCAATTGCTTGATCCATTTTCCTAGCTTCTCCCCAATAAAAATACCTATATCCTCTCTTTTAACACCATGGTTCATTAAATGCTCTCGCGTTTTCGAAATATGAGGATCATCTGCACCCCTAGCTGTGTAGATTATTACTTTTTTATCTTCTTCTATTCTTTTTGCAACTTTTAATAAAAATGAATGTACCTTTGAGTCATCTGAAAATAATTCATATGGTATTCTTAAAAGATGAAAGCCAGCCTTTTCTGCTTTATCTAATTGTTGCTTTGTAACCTCAGATACACTACCGGAAACAGCAAAAATCTTCTTCACTTTAGTCGGCTTGGTATCGCGTTCCTTTCTCTGGACGTCCCCATGACGCTGCATCGCATCTCCAAGTGCATATTCTACTCCTGAAGAGCCCACGATAAATTGAATTTCTTCATCGCGTTTTTCCCATAATACCTCGGAAACCTTCTCCATATGTGAATTATTCAATGCATCATATAGTACAATATCAGCTTCCTTATTCTCTTGTTGATTAATTTCAGATACAGACTTTGTTTCCAAATCCATAATATTTACATTTACTACTTTTTGAGTCGTTTGTCTCGCTAGATGCTTTACTAGGTTTGCCTCATCCATAGGAGTTACAGGATGCTTTGCCATGACTGGGTGCCTGTCCAATCGATAAATTTCCTCTTTAAATTTGGCAAAGTGATTCCCAAACACTGTATATCTACCTAAATTAGGTGCAGCTACCAATAGTGGGTAGCTCCCATCTGGAAAGTATTTTCTCGCCAAGTCGCTCGCGAAACCGATACTCCCTACCTCTGGTGAAGAGTCAAAAGTCGAACAAACCTTATAATGAACAAAGAATGGATTCATTTCCTTGAGAAATTCAAACACTGGAGAAATCTCTTCCTCCATGCCTTTCAATCCCTTTGCTCTCGCAGTTCCTGCAACCCCGATACAATCCACATCCTGAAATTGATTCAGCTTTTCCTGATCAGGTAGCTTAAGAAATAGTATCGTTTTCAAACCATATTGGTCGAGCGCTTCCATTGCATCCGTGGAACCAGTGAAGTCATCACCATAAAATCCTAAAATATGTCTATTCAAATCTCTCACCACCATAAAATCTAACTTAGATCTAAGTTGTATCTAAAATAGTATCAACAAAAGAAAACGATGTCAACAGTTAAAATTTTTCGTATGCAGATTATGAATAAAATCGTCCTAATTTGAATAGATAGAACTGTCCTCAAAGTTCTGGCTCATTTTCTGATAATCGTGGAACTCTTACCATAATATCTGTTTTTTGTATGTAAAAGTATTCCTCAAAAAAAATTAAAAATTTGAAATTAAACTATCTGAGAGATTAGTAATAGAAGGAATGATAGGACCCGATGTGGAAATATATATAATAGTATAAAGTGTTTAATCCTACCTTATTTTCATATATATAAGCTAAGGACTCGAGCAAAAGGAGGATCTGTATATGCGAAATTTTTATTCTGTAGTTTCTTTAGTATTTGTGATTTTAAGTATGGTACCACTAATAGTCCAGTATGATTACGAATGGGTTAAATTAGTGACATTTGATCAAAAGGGACTCATTGGGATGCTACTCCCTATCATTTATGGATTAATTAGTATAATGTTCGGTTTCGTGTCAAGAAAAGGGACTGTTAAGACATTGTTACTTGTCTTTGGTGTGAGTTTCCTTATATTGAATTCAGCCTACGTATTTGTAGCTATCTTTGGCTTTCAAGATCCTTAAATTATTTTTTAATTAAAGCTTATAAAAAGGAACTCTTCAATTACAAGCAAAGGAGTTCCTTGGTTTCTACCCGTTCATCAGTATATAGCCTTTTTCTGATTCGTGACCTAACGACTCGTGTACCCTGCGTCCGCATTCTGATTTCCAACAATATACCCCTTATGACATATATTATGTGAAAGTAAAGATTAGGGCATGTTCGTCTAATGATTCACTGTATCTTATCGTAAAAGATACAGTGAATCAATCTCGAGAAACGATATCTTATAATCCTTTGCGCATTATTTCTATTGATTTCAGTGCTCATGATAGACTTATTTTTTTTCTTACATCTCCTCTACCCTTTTATATACATCTTTACTCTCAATATTAAAGAAAGAGAAACTGCCTTATAGGTGCTCTCCATTTTAAACTCCATATTTTAACTTCAAAGAATACCTTGTCTCATTCGACATAATATGATAAATTACAAAAGTAAACAAAACTTTATCATATAATCCTGGTAATATGGTCTGGGAGTTTCTACGGAGCAACCGATAATTGCTCTACTATGGACGTTGAATGTTAGAATGCTTCATTCTTGTAAAAGCTATCATTCTTTAGTTCTGTATAAATTTTTATATACAAACGTCTATGGATACCATAGGCGTTTTATTGTTTTTCTCTCCTATTTTCTGTAGCAGTGTAATAGAGGTTCGCTCCGTAGAGAACAGAAAGGTAGGAGTACGATGGAAATACTAAAAGACATTTTAGCTGCCCTTAGTGGTGTGCTAAACGGTTTGCCTCAAGGACTACTTGCACTCGCATTTGGATTTGCCTCCGTTCCAACAGCAATGGCCTTTATTGTAGGTGCATTAGGGAATAGTCTAACTGGATCTGTTGCGGTTATCTCTTTCCAAGCAGAAACCATTACGGTAGCAGGCTCGATGGGGAAAAATATGCGCGAACGATTGTCTATGATCTTTTTTGGTGCCTTGATCATGTTTGTCATTGGCGCTTTTGGCGCTTTAGAAATGATCATTGATTGGATTGGCCCAGTCATCAGTAATGGCATGATGGCAGGTGTTGGTATTATGCTAACAAAAGTTGCATGGGATATGGCGAAAGGTGATAAAATCCCTGGAATCGTTTCTTTCGCTACAGGTTTAATCACCTATTTAGCGACACAAGACTTAGTATACACGATAACCATTTCTGTTATTTTATCTAGTATTGTTGCTTTTTTTACTAGTAGAGATAAAGAGACGAAGGAAAAGAAACCATTTGTTAATGATCGTTTTCAGCGATTACAATTTGTGATGAATCCAATGGTTATTCGTGGAGCTCTAGCAATGGTTTGTTTAAATATCGGTGCAAACATCGCCTTCGGAAATATTAATAGTGATATTGCAGGACGAGATGTAAATGTAGATATCCTTGCGATGATTAGTAGTTTAGCAGATATGGCATCCTCCTTCTTTGGTGGTGGTCCAGTCGAGGTGGTGATTTCCGCTACCGCAAGCGCTCCCCATCCCGTCTGGTCTGGTGTCGTCATGATGGCGATTATGGCCGTTATTCTGTTATTGAAGCTTTTACCTAAAATTGGTAAATATATACCAACAGCCTCTATTGCTGGTTTTTTGTTCGTATTAGGTGCTATTGTGACACTTCCTGGAAACGCAGCAGCAGCATTAACTGCTGGAGAGGGATCACAAAGTATCGTTGGGGCAATTACGATGGTTGTCACCGCTATAACTGATCCGTTTCTTGGCATGTTGTCAGGAGTAGTTATCGAATTTTTGATGAAAATACTTGGATTTTAATCGAGGAGGAGAACCATGTCAGAAACATATAAACTTATGATTAACGGATTAGAACGAGAATTACCGATCATTGAGATCAATAATCAGCTAAGTATTGCGAGCTTCGTGATTTTAGGAGATACAGAGCTTGTTTGCCATGTCGCTCCATTACTAGCAGAAAAACTACCATCTGTCGATTATATCGTAACAGCTGAAGCAAAAGGAATACCACTTATCCATGAATTAACAAGAATCATGAATAAAAAAGAATACATTATTGCACGTAAAAGTGTTAAAGCATATATGAAGAATCCAGTTATCAACCGAGTAAATTCAATTACGACAAAGGATGAGCAACTACTTTGCTTAGATGGAAAAGATGCAGCATTACTAAAAGGAAAGAAAGTGGCTATCGTTGATGATGTGATCAGTACTGGGGAATCAATTCGTGCGCTGGAGGAGCTTGTACAACAGGCTGGAGCCATGGTTGTGGCTAAAGCAGCGATTCTAGCGGAAGGCGATGCTGCTGATCGGGATGATTTAATCTTTTTGGAAAAATTGCCTATATTTGAGTAATCTCGAGTATGATTATCTTGTCTTTGACTTATCCGATAGTAGCAGGCATATATCCTATTCCGTATATGCCCTGCTATTGGAAGGTCGATTTATTGTATATTGGTATTAACTTATAGAAGATACCCCAAAAATGCTAGGCAGACCTTCAAGCACTCACCGCATTGTTTATCGATACAATGAAATAATAATAACATTGCATAGACAACCACGTCCATTGCTTTTATTTCTTACTAGAAAATATTTTACTATCGAATGCTAACCTCCCGGACGAAATAATTCACCAATTACTGTCAGTATTTTGCAACTAGAATTTTACTTTGTCTAGAATAATCATAAGCCTTCATTCCAATTAATCTAATGAATGATAAATAGCTACACGTTGGGAGCTCCATGCTTTCTTATTCGTCCACATGTCAGCTTCCTCTTGCCAAAATGGATGTCTTTGTGACAAACCTAATGGAAGGAAAAGAAAGCTACACAAATACAAGCTGCCTGTTGATATGTAAAATTCCCCTAACTCAGGTTGATGTCCTGCTAATCCAATCTGTAACCAGCTTTTTTCATCAAACAAATCGGAGTTACGAAAAGTAGTGCGCAACACTGCTGTTAAGCCAGCTCTTAATTGGCCGAAAGCCAATTCTTCTGGAAGCTCTTCACGCAGGACTTGATTAGCCAGATGATGGAAGGCACCAAATCGATAAGCAATCGATCGACCAATAACAGGAAATGTTCCTTCTGGTGAAATCATACGTTCTAAAATACGTGTATATTGAAGCGCTCTTTCCTTTATTTTTTTCTTACTATCCGACCAACCTTGATCATGCTTACCTACTATATCGACAATATCTAATAGCATCGGGTGAATAACATAGCTGTTATAATAATCAAAATGAAAGGATGCCCCATCACTATACATACCATCACCAACATACCACTGCTCAAATTGCTTGATCGCATAATCAATACGCATGGCATCCCAATCCACTTCGCCTAATTCATATAAAACAGCTTCAATGATGGCAGAAAATAATAGCCAATTTGAAAAAACCGGTTTAGTATTCCTCGTGGCTTTTAACGCCTGCAGGATATTTTTTTGGACACTTGCATCCAACTGCTTCCACAACACTTCTGGTGCACGATGGATCGCCTGTGCTAAAAAGGCACTGTCAACAAGAGGCTGACCACTTTCACCGAAATTCATATAATCCTTTGAGGCAGGATCTGTCGCATGTTCCAAACACTTTTGGATCCGAGCAATATATGTTAATCTAAGTTTTTCCTCAGCTGGATCCTCTGCCTGCCGCTCTAACCATGGTGCCATCCCATTTAATAATCTAGCAAAACCCTCTAAATGGCTAAAAGCCTCACGATTACTACCAGGAATTTGCTCTACTGGCATGTTTTCTTTTAGGGTTTCACGTTCAAGCTCTGTGATTAATGGCTCCGCAATCGCTAACATATTATTCAACCAATAAGATCGATCATCTGTCATGGACTATGTTCCTCCTTTTTTCTACAGCAATTTTGTTCTCGATTTTTTGAATCGATTGATAGGCAAACCACATAACAATAAAAGTAATTCCACTACCTAAGTATACACAGATTATTCCCGGAAAAAAATAACCAATAAAGAAAAAGGCGATGACATTAATTAGAATGAAAAGCGAATGGACCGGAGAGATGAGCGCGATCATTACTCCATGAAGAAAATAATCTATCAATCTCGCTTGATAATGAACAAAGGCTGGAAAAATATAAATGGCAAGAATAGCGAACAAAAAAGCGAAACCATATAAGATAAAAAGCAAAAGAGGCTCCATCCAATTATTAAGTGAGCTGACAAGCGTCATATTCAAATAGATTAAAAAACATGCTACTACTAAACTATAGCCGATAATATTAGCTGTGATAAAATTTTGCTTGAATTCTAGCCAGAATGTTTTCAAGATAGTAACATCCTTTTCCCCTCTTATCCATTTTCGTTCAATGGCAAGCATGGCAACTACTGCTGGGAAAAAGCCAAAGACTACAAGGCCAAAGATACTAAAACAAATCCACAATAAATTAAGAAACGCTAGTCGTGAAATCCAAGTGGCTGAAGTATATATGATTCCCCCATTGTACATGAAGCTTCTCCTCCCATTCTCTTAAACATTTTTACAAAAGCTAGAAACATAACTGCGCCTGTGCATCACAGGTGGATCAACATTGGTCAGAGGACGTGACCGATTCAGTCGATGAAAGAACGGTATCGTCTCTCGTTTTTTCGATTGGCAAGCCTTTTTTAACGTAGTTGCAAGGTGCCTTCCAGGGTAAAGGATATATTGGACAGTTTAGTTGCAGGTTCTCTCATTTTGTCCCATATCCTATTTTATTGGACAAGTTCAGTTGCAATTTCGCTCCTTTTGTCTTATATCACTGATATGCAACTAAAATTTCACTAAGCACAAAACGAAGGGCAAGAATGTAGTGCTCTCTAAAACTATCATCTGAACTCCCTAAATGCATGGGCTGTTGCTATAGTAGCCACTTTTTCTTGCCTTCGCTTGTGAAGGATCTTAGATAATAGATACTTCCCTTTATCTATTGTCTAGCCATGCCTTACTTTCCTCCTGTGCTTTATCTAAGGCTTCTTTGGCAGATCTTTTTCCAGCTAATGCTGCTTCAATTTCCGAGGTTAAGATAAAACGAGGCTGAGAGGATGCCCAAGGATAGCGCGGTGTCCATGGTGTTCGCATTGCTTCGATGGTTGGATTCATCATTTTTTCTACTTCCTTATAGCTCTCCCAGTCTTCAGCTGCTTTAATAACAGGCATAGCATTTGCTTCTTCAAATAGATATCTTTGAAAATCTTCACTAACAGAAAATTTAATCCATTCCCAAGCTAACTCCTTATTATCACTTTCCTTTGCCATTGCCACAGGGCTTCCCGCAAACATGCCACCAATACCATCATCATTGTTAAATTCTTGGGCTATTCCAATTCGATCTTCAAGTCCTTGTGCATACACTGGGAGAATTAAATCACCTGGTCCTTGATTCAGCATAATGGCAATATTGTTACGATCTGTTAACCACCTTTCTGCCCCTTGATTACTAATTAAGCCATCTGGAGCATATTCTTGCATCTCTAATAGCCACTCTAGGCCATTGACCATTTCTGGACTGTTATATTCAAATTGAATCTCATCCCAGGCAAAACCTGTGCCCCAGCGTCCGTTCTGACCCTCTGCCAAGTTTACTAAGGTGAAGGCAGACGACCAGTCACCTCGAAACCAAATGCCGTAGTTCTCCTCACCGGTTACAGGATTGGTCCCTGTCATTTGTTTAGCTTTTCTAGCTATCTCCTCCATTGTTGGATTATCCGAGAGATATTCTACCCCCCATTGATCAAACAGTTTTTTATCGTAATTAATAAAACGCGCATCTCCGATTAAGGGGAGTCCGTAAATGGATAGCTCGTCACTGTCAGGTCCTAACACCTTCCAGCCACTGACTTGATTTTCAATAAATACGTCTAGGCTAAATTCGGGATCCTCTTCGATATATGATTGGAGCGGTTCAAGCACTCCTTGGGCAGCGAAATCTGCTAAGCCTGGCATCTGATAAACATCAGCCTCATTGGAAGTAATCATCGCTTGTGTTTTTTCCGTATACCCTTCCCATGGCATTAAAATAAATTCAACTGTTGCACCAGGATGCTGCTTTTCAAATTCCTGTTTTATTGAGTTAAGACCCTCATTTGTTTTTCCTGTAATAGGATCTGTTGCATCCTCCATGGAAAAATCACCTATTAAATGCACGGTCAACGTTTGCCCTGCCCACTTTCCTTCTTTTTTCGATGTACTCTCTGTTCCACTTTCACTTGAGGAACACCCAGCCATTATGCCTAACATTACTATGAACCAAACAACTAGCCACTTTTTTTGTACTTGCATGACGCCAACCTCCTTCTTTCTCATCATTTATTCACCCTTTACACCACTTAGAGCAATACTTTGAATAATGTAACGCTGTAAAAAGAGATACAGGACAATAATTGGTAGGATACTTACCGTAGCTAAAGCCATCGTAAGCCCTGCTAGACTGGTTCCATTTTCTAAGGCGAAGCTTGAAAGATATAAAGGAACCGTATGCAAATCTTGATCACTTAAAACGACAAGAGGCCACATAAAGTCATTCCAGCTCCAAATGAAGGATAAAATAACCATTGTCGCTGCAATTGGACCTGCTAAAGGTAAATAAACAGTGAAAAATATCCGAAATTCTCCGGCTCCGTCAATTTGTGCTGCCTCCCGAAGTGTTGATGGTAGCTGATCAAAGAACTGTTTACAAAGAAAAATTAGCATCCCATTAATCACGGTCGGTAGAATGAGTGGCCAAAAGGTGTTAAGCAGATCCACTTTGTTAAATAGTGTATATAATGGAATCAATCGAGGCTCCATTGGGATCATCAATGTACATAGCACAAGTAAAAAAAGTAATTTTTTATACTTAAAGGTACCCTTGGAAAAGGCGTAGCCTGCCAACAATGAGGCAAAAACCTGTAAGAGAACCGAACTGATGGTGACAATAGCAGAATTAAGATAGGATTGGACAAGTCTGCCATTCTCAAAGACAATTTTATAGTTAAAGCTTGCTACCTCTTCTGGAATCAACCTTGGTGGAAAAGGCAGAGTAATATTAGCGGTTCGATCAAAGCCAACACTTACCATCCAAAGAAATGGAATCATAAGTAATATACCGAAAATAAGTAAGACGACAAACTGGGCAATATTTGTTACTTTTTCATTCATTTTTGGATTCATAGAAATACCTCCCTTTCGCTCGTTATAGCTTCATTTTTGATACCTTTAAATTAATAAAGGTAAAGACAAGAATGATGATAAACATAATGTAGGTGGCTGCTGAAGCAATACCAAACTCAAAACCAGTAAAGCCTCGCTCATAAATAAAGGCTCCCATTGTTTGAATGGACCTTGCCGGACTACCACTCGGGCCACCTAACACATAGACTTCATTAAAGCGTTGTAACCCACCGATCCAGCCTGTAATTAATAGAAACGCAAATGTTCCAGACATGTTAGGCAATGTAATAAATAGCCACTGTTGAAATTTGTTTGCTCCATCAATGCGAGAAGCTTCATACATTTCTGGGGAGATAGCCTGCAAGTTTGCTAGACAGATAATAATGACGAAGCCAATCCAATGCCAAATCGCTAAGAGAATAACCCCCCATTTTGAGGTAGCTGGATCGGAAAACCATGAAGAAGCAGGTAACCCCAGGGCTTCTAAAGCGTAATTTGCCACCCCTAAATCAGGATGTAAAACGAATTGGAAAATCATAGCTGCTGCAACGATAGAAGTAACGTGTGGTAAAAAGTAAACAGTTTTTAATAAATTTTGTCCAAACTTAACGGAGTTAATTAATGAAGCAAAAATAAAACCTAAAGGGATCGTAATAATAATTTGGAAAAAGGCGATATAAAAAGTATTCCACACCGAGTTCCAAAATGAAGTAGAGGTTAATACTTGTTGAAAGTTCTTAAGTCCGATAAAATTCTCGATCGTTCCATTAGATTGATAGAAACTTAAACGAAATGATTCTACGATAGGATAGACCATAAATAACAAAATACCTAAAAAGCTCGGTAGTAAAAAGACATACCAAATCCACCTATTGTTCTTTTTCTTAGCTTTCAATGATTGAACATGGACACTTGACGACATTGAATGGTTCATACTTACCTTGTCTTTCGCCAATTTTTTCCCTCCTTTTGAATTACATGGCAACATTACCGCTTGGCACCGCTTACAATACTTGAAAAATTTATTACAAAGAAATCTTAGAGCTCATAATAGTTTCTGAGCATACTAGACATATCTCCTTTATTTTCTCGACTACGATATTCTGACGGTGTAACATAATAAAATTTTCGAAATTTACGACTAAAATGGGCAGCACTAACAAAGCCAGATTCTAATGCAACGTCTAATACTGATTTTTCCGGATATATATCCAATAAATATTTGGCACGCAATAATTTGCGTCGCATCATATATTGCATAATGGTAATACCAGTGACACTTTTGAATATCCTTGACATATAGTATTTGCTGATATGAAGCTGCTCAGAAATTTGATCAAGTGAGAGATTTTCATGGTAGTGATAATCAATCCAAGTCATTATCTCATTTACCTGCATAATCTTGTGGTTCTTCCCTGTAGGAACGGGTACTACTTGAGTCTTCGTTAATTCATAAATAATAAACAAGAGTTCAATTAACAAAGTAGTTGTGACACCTTCTAGCATGCGCCTTTCAATGGTTAGCTCGGTATGGCTCATCATAGTTAATTGTTTTTCATGAATCTTTTTTAGTAATCCCTGAATCTCCTCAAACTTTTTGGGACAAATATCACGTAGTAAGATATTTTCTAACTGGTTAAAGGGGGTCAATATTTCTGGAACATTTAATCTATTAATAATGGCCCTTATCCATTCAGGCGAAAAGTTGATTACCGACCGCTCATAGGGAACGTTATGGTTAGGGGCAGGCCCGTGTAAAGCAGATCCATTCATCACGATAATATCATTTTCGTGTAGTTGAATAATTTGATTGTTTAATAAATACTTACAATCACCACGATGAAACATATAAATTTCAAAATAATCATGAGAGTGGACATAAAAATCTTGTGAGTGAAATAAATAGTCTTTTTCATTCAAATTAGCGCCCATTCTTCGATAAAAGAAATGAAAATTTTCAAATTTATCCATAGACACACCCCTCGTATAAGTTGTTTGAAAAAGTTACTTTTCGTAATTATATTATACCTAGGCTAGACCACGATTATTTTTAAAAATCTACCTCCCTCATCATTTATCGATCCTTTCACTTGTAGCATTGGTAATAACACTTTCATAAAAGCTCCCTGATCAGACAGCTAAGGCAATATCTGTCAAACCCTTATTCTTGCTTCATTGCTTAATATAGTCAGTCAATTTTCGAAGCAGGGGATTATATCTGTGCATTAAAGATAACATTCACTTTCTCCTTGTGCTGTTTTAAAATTGTTTGCTTCTTGTCTGAAATTGCTTTCAATAGATGGAAATTGCTTTTTTTAGTAAAACAACCATTAAAAGTCCTTACACGTGCTAATGAGGATTTGTTTCATTACATTAATATATTAATCATAGTTATTCGAAGGGCCTATCACTAATTTGACTAGAACTCGAGTATGCAACTAGAGAGTAATCAAAGCATATCGTCGGGTGAAATAGACAGCCTGTTCTCGCTATCTGAAGCCTACATTACAAAAAAACACGTTGATCGGGGAGTTAATCCAATCAACGTGTTTTCATTTTTGCTTCCTACTTTTTATTAATCTTTTTTCGTTGTAACATTATTACGATTATCTCTACAAGCAGCAAGGTAATAGCAACATGATCGACAGTATTTAGTACAAGCCTAACTTTTTTATCAAAATCCTATTTTCTATTCTGACAAATTTGGGTAGATTTTGAACTTCTGTATCAATTACCTCATCGTTATAGGCAACCTCTACTAAATCTTTTACTTTAGTTTCTTGAAGCAATCAAAGACATATACACTAATCTATGATGTCAAAGTGAAAAAAGGATCACTTATCCCAAAATATGTAAAAGGGGAAATGTTTTATTTGAGAGAGTTTACTGAAAAAGAACAAGGTTTATTCCTTTTACCGCAAAGCATAACACCGTATTCATTCAATCCTATACAACTCCAGCTTTACTGTATGTAGCAAGCTATATATCCTTGATTATCTTTTGATAAATTCTTATTTCTTCATCTAATAATTCGCTATATTCTAAAGTAGAAGGTGCGGTTAACCCATCTCGAAAGCCAATATCTAATAATTCTCTGCGCATTATTTCTATTTTTTCTAATAAAACCCCTATATCGTCAACATTACTCTCCTTACTCATTTATCATGATTCACTCCTAAAATAGTACAGTTATAAAAATCTTTATTTTTACTAATAACTCACTGCTTTGCTGTTAAGAAGTGGTAATCTCCCTTACTGAGATGACTTCAATCGCCATATACATTATATACAACAAAATGTTGTTTGTAAATAAATCCAGCACCTTTTTGTTGTATTTTTATTTTCATCCAAGATAAAGTTGTATAATGCACCAAAAAAGGAGATTAGAATGTTAGTTTTTCAAGAACGATTAAAAGAATTAAGAGAGCAAAATAATATTAAACAAGAAGAAATGGCAAAAAAATTAAATATATCTACTAGTGCATATGGTTATTATGAGCAGGGAAGAAATGAACCCTCTTTGGAGACGATTCAAGCGATAGCAGAAACATTCCATGTATCTACTGATTATTTACTCGGTCTAAAAGATAATAAAAGATCTAATATCCAGTCCATCAGTGATTTACAATTAACCTATGAAGAACTAGACACAGTTTATCTTATGAAACAAATTGGGCTATTAAAAGAATTATCTCGCGCTTCAGAAGCAGACTTACAACGCATGCAACGATTATGGAAATTTTTACAGAATGAAATGCAGATGGAGAAATCGCGGGATTGAGGGAGATTTTGTCATCCTAGGGTAATCTATACCTTGAAGATCGGGAGTTACCATTGAATAAACAAAAAGAAATTACAGCCAGATAGCTAATTACTTTAAATGGTATCAAGGACACAGAAGGTTGCAATTATTTCGTTCTAAATAAAGGAGTGATTGTAACTGTATCTATTTATAGCTTTAATAATAGTAAACACATTATTACATATTATTTCTGGTCTGTACTTCTTAATAATGAAAAAAAATAAAAATAAAACTGGTTTGATTTTAGGATATTGTTATTTATTTGTTGGGGCTATAGGGATTTTTATAATCATTTATTATTTGATTTAGATTTTTGTCTGTTGCAAAAAAGCAACATTGTAATAACTATTCACGGAACGAAAATAGTTTGAGATGCGGCTCCACTCACTTTGTCTGATATCTGATTATATTAGACAGCTCGAGATGCGATTCCTCTCCTTTTGGCCAATATCCGATTATATTGGACAGTTTGAAATGCGGGCCCACTCTTTTTGTCCGATACCTTTTTATATTGGGCAATTTGAGGTGCGATTCCACTCTTTTTGTCCGTTATCACTTATATCCTTCATTTATTACATCTGTTGGACAACATTCCTACTGCTTGAGACTTAATTTTCCACTAAGCCACAAGTTAGTAAAAAAGCGACTGTTCCTTGAACAATCGCTTTTTCTAATGAAATCTTATTCATTAGAATTTTTATAATAAATTAGATTATCTGTCCATTCTCCAAACTCGAATATAAACCTTTTTCTTTTACATTCATACTCCATACCGACACTCTCTGCTAATTTGATGGAAAAAGAATTATCAAGAATTTGAAAGCAATATTAAAGCCCTACAGCTGTTAGTTTAAAATAAAGTTTGATTATTTTCTACCTTTGATCTTCAACAATCGCGCCCGTTGAGGAAGCTCAAGGGTGAATTTAACCACACGTTAAAATTTGCTGTGGACAGTACTTTAAGAGACAGGAACATACATACACCAAAAAAGATCTTCGTTTCCATCCACGTGAGTAGCGGAATGAATGCGGAAATGATTGGTTTGGCCTTGCTCGTTATTTATCGAAATAAAACTAACCTTCTTCTGCTCAATGTGATGCTGTTCCCATAGATTTTGAAACAACTTGCTTTGCTGTTTTAGATTTACAACGAGTTGATTAAGAATGGGGTCCTCCGGAAAGCGGTCATAAATGCCCCGAAAGACTGCAACCGAATAGGTTGAAAACTCGTCCCAATTTTGAATACGATCCCGAATACTTTCCTCCAAAAATAGGAGTTGTAGTAAATACCGTTCTTCGGAAGCACAAGAAGAAAACGGAAAAAGCATTGTTTCGGCCCCTCGATTCCAAAAAATAACCTTGGAACGCTGATCTGTAATGAAGGATGGAAATGGTAAATCGTCGATTGTGACTTGTAATGAATCATTATATTGTTCTTCATTCGGCAATGATAATGCTTCATTATACGCTAAATTGAAAAGATGTTCTTTCTCGTCAGGACTAAGCTGTAACGCCTGGCCAATATTCATTAAAACCTCCCGTGAAGGGTGAATGTCTTTTCCCTGTTCTAACCATGTATAATACGTCACACTAACGTGGCTAAGATAAGCAACCTCTTCCCGGCGCAGACCCGGAGTTCTTCGTCTTCCCGAGGTCATGTGAATACCGGCTTCTTCAGGCCGAACCCGTTCTCGCCTGGACTTTAAAAATTGGCCAAATACCTTAGAATGTACACTTTTTTGCATAATACTTGATTCATTCCTTTCTCATTGCATTACCAGTATAGCTTTCAATTTGCTTAAGATAAAATGATTTGTTCAACTTAACTGGTTGATACAGGTGTTTTAATATGGGCAATTTTTAAATCCTGTTAATAACATTAATAGTATAAACATGCAGTGGTTATAGCCAAGTTTATTCGTTAAGATAAAAGCATATCACGAATCAAAGGAGGACATTCTAATGATTAATAATCAAGACGTTCCAAAACGAAAGCTAGGGAACGAAGGGTTGGAAGTTTCCGCTATCGGACATGGTACGATGACCATGCCCGACAACCAATCTTCTGTTGATACAATTCGTGGAGCTTTGGATAATGGTGTCACTTTGTTTGACACCGCAGACCTTTACGGAAATGATGGTTATCTTCAGGCAAGGTTTGGAGATAATGAAAAGCTGTTGGGCCAGGCATTAAAGGGTAGGCGTGATGAAGCTGTGATTGCAACAAAATTTGGGATCACTCATAATCAAGGTTATAAGGGAGATCCGGCTTATGTTAAAAAATCGGTTGACGCCAGCCTGTATAGTCTCGGAGTCGATTACATTGACTTGTACTATCAGCACCGCTACGATCCGAATATTCCTATTGAAGAGACTATGGGTGCTTTAGATGACCTAGTCAAACAAGGCAAAATTCGTTATGTTGGTCTTTCTGAGACTCCAGCTGAAATTATTCGACGCGCACATGCGGTACACCCGATAACCGCAGTGGAGACCGAGTATTCTTTATGGAGTAGAGACGTGGAAGATGAAGTTTTGCCGCTTCTCAAAGAACTAGGGATTGGTCTCGTCCCATACAGTCCACTAGGGAGGGGATTCTTGACAGGTCAGATTAAAAAATTGGAGGATTTATCAGAAGATTACCCACAGGAGCATTATTCTCGTTTTCAAGGTGAAAATTTCACTAAAAATGTAGAATTAGCCTCCCGCATTGAAAAAATGGCTATGCAAAAAGGGTATACGACTGCCCAGCTTGCATTGGCATGGCTCTTGGCACAGGGAGATCAAATCGTCCCAATTCCAGGAACCAAACGGTTGGAACGAGTCAAAGAAAACCTCGAGGCCACCCAAATTTCCCTTACAAATGAAGAGTTGACAGAAATTGAACGTATATCACCGAAGGGAGCAGCCTCTGGGAGCCGGTTCTAGTTGAACTGATTTATTGTTTGAAATGGTTATATAAAATCAAAACAAAAAGGCTTAGGCTATTCTTCTGAAATGTAGCCTAAGCCTATTTCCATAGTTCTCCAAGAAAGTGCATGCCTTCCCTATTCCACAATATGACCCGATAATGGAATAATTCTTGATTTTATAGTAACCGTAAAAATCCCTTTGGACAACTCAAATCTAAAGGGTAAAACATCGCATCTTTTTTACAAACGTCGCAATTTTATTTTAAAGCTACAACAGCTCATTAGAAACGATGTCTGTAGGGCTTTACAAATTTATTGGTAAACACAATGGCAATGAGTGATAAATTCCTTGTCATTCAGTGGTAAAAAACATGGCAAGGCTGGTAAGGCAGTAATCAGCTGCTTCTACTGCTTCTTTACCGTAACCTATTCTCCAATACTGATTATGGATGGTATATCCTATTCTTCCCCATTGAAAATCATCTCTAGCTAAAGTTGAAAAATCGACCATACCTAAGTGTACACCATCTTCCCTTCTAAACACTCCAAAAACGTGGGCAGTATCTGTAAGTGCTAACTCTTGGTGTTTATCTACTAGACTATCAAACCGCTCCCGCGTACGTTCGCTCATACCTATTTTTCCTTTGTCATGGCGATGCTGAGATGGATAACGGTTTTCAAATTCATTTAGCCAATTTTGTAGTCAGCTTTCTTCTCAAATTTTTCTTTCTCCGACTTCAATGTGACATCTCCTCTGCATAGACTTTTTCCGTAAAACAAAACCTACTTTATTTCCGTCATTTAGTTTATATGCCATAAGAGATCACACCTTTCATTATGTAATATAAATCTTTTCTATTTAGCCTATTATCTAAATATATTCCCAGATGATGGTACTCGAATTAATTCGAGTACCATTCTAAAGCATTCCTATACAATATCTTATCGGCAGCTTTTTCATCAAATAAATTTTGAATCAATTCAATGTCTTTGTACTCAAAGGGTCTTTTCGCTCTTGTAGAAGGCAAATCGGTTCCAAACATAAGGGCATCAGGATTAATATCATAAATTGTTTTTAAGGCATTTTCAATATTCAATTCTACACGACCAAAACCAGTGGCTTTCACTCTAATACCTTTATCCACGAGTTTTAATAAATATGGTAATCCATCTTCAGATAATCCTAAATGATCAATTGATATAGCAGGCATTTTTTCAATAGTTGACGAAATATCGGATAAATCCTTCGCATCAATGTAAAGTTCACTATGCCACCCAACCAAATCATAAACTCTTTTAGCAAAGTAATCGAGCTTCGATAAATCTTCTGAACCACCTCGTTTGATATTAAATCGTAAGGCCCTTACACCATGGTTATGTAGGCTAATAATTTCCTCATCAGTTACAGTAACTGGCAATTGTGTAACGCCACAAAATGCCTCTCCCATTTGCTTAAGTGCTTTTAATAAGTAGTTTTGATCAAATCCTTGGAAAGATCCAGACACAATGGCTCCACCTAATACATTTAAATCCATAGTTTCTTTTTGATAATCTGTTACAACATAGCTAGGTGGTGTGTATCCCTGGTTTTCGATAATCGGAAAATCAAAATCAATAATATGAAAATGCGCATCAAAAATCCTCATTAAAATCCCCCTTTCTTGCACAACGTAGATTCTTTTACGAATTACATCCGTTGCTGTCACTACAGATGTCTGTTAATGTAAATTAACCAATTACTCAAAGGAATGAGCAATTGGTTAATTAAGCGTATCTAGTTCATTCAGCATTAATCTCTACTAAACAAATCCCGAGTATAAACCTTCTCCGAAACATCCTTTATATCATCTGTTAGTCGGTTTGCCACGATAACATCCGATATTTCCTTAAATTCTTTAAAATTCTTGATTACTCTCGATCCATAGAATTTTTCTTCCTGCAATACAGGTTCGTACACAACCACTTCAATCCCCTCTGCTTTTATTCGCTTCATCACACCCTGAATAGCAGATTGTCTAAAGTTATCAGAGTTCGTTTTCATCGTGAGACGGTAAATACCAACAATGTTAGGCTTTTTGGCGATAATGCTGTCTGCTACATGGTCCTTTCGTGTTCGATTGGCATCTACGATGGCCTGCAT
This sequence comes from Gracilibacillus dipsosauri, assembly GCF_003176895.1. Classification (GTDB taxonomy): domain Bacteria; phylum Bacillota; class Bacilli; order Bacillales; family Amphibacillaceae; genus Gracilibacillus; species Gracilibacillus dipsosauri. Next base: position 88,087 of record NZ_QGTD01000018.1, on the reverse strand, counting down.
AATATTGTTAGGAACATCCTCGTAATTAGCTAGGAGCTGCTTCGTATCCTTTGGCAGACAGTAGCCACCATATCCAAACGAAGGGTTATTATAATGGGTCCCAATACGTGGATCTAGGCCCACTCCTTCAATGATCTGCTTCGTATTTAAGCCACGGACCTCTGCATAGGTATCTAACTCATTAAAAAATGCAACGCGCATGGCCAAATACGTATTCGCAAATAGTTTAATAGCTTCCGCTTCGGTGGAATCTGTAAATAGGATATCAATCTTTTCCTTAATCGCTGCATCAGCCAATAGATTGGCAAAAACCTTTGCTCGATTAGATTGTTCTCCGACAACGATTCGTGACGGATATAGATTATCATATAACGCCTGTCCTTCGCGTAAAAACTCTGGGGAGAAAATAATATTATTCGTCTTATATTTTTTGCGTAATTCTAGTGTATAGCCAACAGGAATGGTAGATTTAATCACCATTACTACATCTCGGTTAATGTCGAGCACTGTTTCTATTACATTTTCAACAGATGACGTATCGAAGTAATTGCGGTCTGGATCATAGTTCGTCGGTGTCGATATAATGACAAACTCCGCATCCTGGTAAGCTTTTTGAGCATCAGTCGTTGCTACGAGATGGAGAGGTTTTGTCTCTAAAAATTGCTGAATCTCTTCATCTACAATCGGCGATTTCTTGCTGTTAATCATATCTACTTTATCCTGCACAATATCTAGTGCGATTACTTCATTATGCTGTGCTAATAAAACCGCATTCGATAATCCGACATAGCCTGTCCCCGCTACTGTTATTTTCATCATTATCACCTTCACCCTTTTTATCTTTTAGCTAAAAACCAACCATTCAACAATTCTTCTCGATTATAGTAGAATCGCTCTCCATCTTCATGTCTTGTAACACTTCCACCAGAAGCTTCTACAATCGCTTGACCTGCTCCTGTATCCCATTCCATGGTTGGAGCATATCGTGGATAGTAATCCGCTTTTCCTTCCGCTACTAAGCAAAATTTTAGTGAGCTTCCAGATGATACAACGTCCACGTTACCATCTAATTCATTAATAAAATCCTCTGTTTCCTTAGACATATGGGAGCGACTTGCCACTACATGAATGGCATCCTTATCTTTTACACTCGGCAATAGAATGCTTTTTTCTAGTAAATCATCAAGCTTAGTAATCTCTTGCTCTGATGCCTTTTCTAGCTTATAAGCACCTTGTCCTTGCTCTCCAAAGTAGAAGGTATCTAAAGCAGGAGCATAAATCACTCCTAATACAGGGTACTTATCATCTATTAATGCAATATTAACGGTAAATTCCCCATTCTTCTTCACAAACTCCTTCGTCCCATCGAGCGGATCCACTAGCCAAAATTGCTTCCACCCCTTTCGCTCTTCATAAGGAATAGCTCTTCCTTCTTCACTTAATACAGGGATGGATGAATCGATTCTAGCCAATCCACTTTCTATTGCTTGATGTGCTCGCTTATCCGCTAGCGTTAACGGGGAGTCATCTTCTTTAAATTCCACATCAAAATCCTGTGCATAAACATCTAATATTTCTTTTCCTGCGTCTAGACACACTTGAAACAAATCGAACATATGATTTTTCATTTTTATGCCCACCTTTATTATGTGATTAAAACCAAACAACATTGACAATACTTACCGTTACAATCATTACTAACAAGCTCAAAGGTGTACCGACTTTGATATAATCGATGAACCGATAGCCTCCAGGTCCATATACAATTAAATTCGTCTGATAACCAATTGGGGTAATAAAACTTGCCGATGCTGCTATCGCAATCGTGACAGCAAATCCCATATAATCTACCCCAAGGCTAGATGCCATTTCAATTCCAATCGGAAGCATCAAGACAGCCGCAGCACTATTGGTGATTAATTCTGTAAAAATATTGGTTAGCAAGTATACGAGTAAAATAAGTACCACTATACCATAAGGCTCGCCTATAGATAGCATACCATCGGCAATCCATTTTGCGAGACCAGATTTTGTCATCGCCATCCCAATCCCAAAAGCACTAGCAATTAATAGCAAAACATGAAATTGAATGTTCTTTTTGGCTTCTTCTGCGGTAATGGTTTTCGTAACGAGCAGGACGAGGACGGCAAGTAGCATTGCCTTGAACATACTTAACCAACCGACCGTCACCATAAAAATCATCAAGAGTAAAACACCTATGGAAAACAGACCTTTCTTTTGATTTCCCTGCAGATTAGAAGGAGTATCTAAAGAGGATACGACATAAAAGTCGGACGATTGCTGATAAGTCCTAATAAAATCAGAACCCGCTAGCAAAAGTAGCACATCCCCAGGGCGTAAAATAATATCGCCTATTTTACTTTTAATTCGCTCATTATTTCGATGGACGGCTATGACACCTGCATCGAATTTGGAGCGGAATTGGGATTGCTTAATCGATTTTGATAGTAAGGATGATTGATGAGAGACCACGGCCTCCACCAATTCTACATGGCTATTTTCTAAATCATCTAATTCTAAATGGGAGCCTGTCTCTAGCTGAAGTCCTCTCATATGTTGTAGCTCTGCAATCGTGGAAATAAGTCCGGTAAAGATTAATCGATCCCCAGCCTTGATAATCGTTGTCGATTTAACTGGAGAGATACGTTCATTTTCTCGGATGATCTCTACTAAATATAAGCCCTTTAATTCACGCAATCCAGCTTCCTGTACCGATTTATTCACATGAGGGAACTCTTTTTTCACCGTCATTTCGGCCATATATTCCTTCGTATCGGACTGAATTTGATCACGAAAACCACGATTAGATGGCAGCAACTGGTAGCCGACCGTGAATAGATAAAGAAAGCCAACGATCGTAATCGGAATTCCGACGATAGCTAATTGAAAGAGACTAAAACCTTCTAGATCAAAATCTAATAACATCCCGTGAACAACTAGATTCGTAGAGGTACCCATCAATGTAATCGTTCCACCTAATATCGTAAAATAAGATAAGGGGATTAGAAATTTAGAAGGAGCAATCCCCTTCTCCTCACACCATTTTTTGATCATAGGCGTAAAGGTGACGACAATAGGTGTATTATTGAGAAAAGCAGAAGATAGAGATAACGGGATAAAAAAACGAATCATCGATCCTTTTACATGCTTTCCTTTGTTCAACCACTTTTTCATTATTCGGTCAATGATTCCGTGCTTCTGTACAGCCCCTGCTACGATAAATAGAAGGGCAATCGTCAGCATACCTTGATTGGAAAAACCATTAAAGGCTTCTTCTGGCGTTAATAAGCCTGTTAGCACAAAAATGACTAATGCCGAGAAAACAATGATATCAGGCCTTGCCAATTCTAGTAAAAGTGCCGCAAACATCAATATAATCATAGATAATACAAAAACCATTTCTAGAGTCATCGAAGGAGATCACCCCTTTCGGGCATATGTTTTATCAAAAAAGTTATGTATATCCTAGGAAAGCTACTACCATTTTACTTTTGATAGTAGCTTTCTCTAATGTCTAATCTAAATATTTCATGATCTCTTTTACCACATAATCGGTTGCTTCCTCTAGGGAATACTTACTTGTATCAATTTCTACCTCAGGGTTCTTCGGTGCTTCATATGGACTAGAAATGCCAGTAAAGTTAGGGATCTCTCCTGCCCTTGCCTTCTTATATAATCCTTTGACATCTCGTTTTTCACATTCCTCTAAAGGTGTACTCACATAGATTTCGATATATTCTTCTCCAATGATTTCTCTCGCATTACGACGATCACTTTCATATGGAGAAATAAACGAGGTCAAGGTGATCAGCCCCGCATCATTCATTAGCTTCGCTACCTCTGAAATTCGACGAATATTCTCGACACGATCCTGTTCCTTGAAGCCCAAGTTTTTGTTTAAACCATGGCGAACATTATCTCCATCTAAAAGCATCGTATGATGTCCTGTTGAAACTAAACGTTTCTCTACCTCATTAGCAAGTGTCGATTTACCAGAGCCTGATAAGCCAGTAAACCAAAGGGTAAGAGGCTTTTGACCTTTTTGCTGTGCTCTAATCTCTCGGGTGATATCCGTTTCTTGCCATACTACATTGGTAGAACGACGTAATGAATGCTTAATAACACCACAGGCAGAGGTCATATTGGTCACTCGATCAATCAGAATTAAACCACCTAATGACTCATTATTTTCAAAGGTATCAAATATCATATTTTCGGAAAGGGAAATATCGCACGCTACTAATTCATTTTTAAAGATACGATCGGCAGGCACTTCTTTTCCTGAATTAATATCTATTTTATGCTTAATCGACATAACCGTTCCAGGTAGTAATTTCGTTCCTACCTTCACTAAGTAATTACGCCCTTCCACTAGTTCTGTATCATCCATCCATAGTATCGTTGCGGTGAACATATCGGCAACTTGAATCTGATCCGAGGTAGTCAAGACACAGCCACGAGAGACATCCACTTCTCGATCTAATTGAACCGTAACAGGCTGACCATAGACAGCTTCCTCTACTTCTTGATCTGTTACGAGGATGCTTTTCACCTTAGCTTTTTCTCTACTCGGGAGAGCAACAATTTCGTCACCGACTTTAATCTTTCCTGCTTCAATTTGCCCTTGGAACCCTCTAAAGGTATGGTTTGGACGGCTAACACGTTGAACAGGTAAGAGAAATTCTTCTTGGTCTGCATCATCTGTAACATTGATATCCTCTAAATGAGGTAATAAGGCTTTGCCATCATACCATGGCGTATTGTCTGACTTTTTAGTAATATTATCCCCTTCTGTTGCAGAGACTGGGATAACTTGAATACTTTCTAAATGAAATCCGTAGGTTAATTGATGAAAATCATGTTTAATTTCTTCAAAACGTTTTTGATCATAGCCAATTAAATCCATTTTATTTACAGCTAATACGATATGCTTAATTCCCATTAAGGAACAAATTCGGGCATGACGTTTTGTTTGAGAAATCACACCTTTCGTTGCATCTACGAGTATAACTGCTAAATCAGCAAAGGATGCCCCTACTGCCATATTTCTTGTATATTCCTCATGACCTGGAGTATCGGCCACAATAAAGGAACGGTTGTCTGTCGTGAAGTAGCGATAGGCGACATCTATCGTGATCCCTTGCTCACGCTCTGCCATTAACCCATCTAATAGGAGTGAATAATCAATCTCTCCCCCTCGACTACCAACCTTAGAATCTAGTTCTAAAGCTTTTTCTTGATCTGCAAATAATAGCTTTGCATCATACAGCATATGTCCAATTAAAGTTGACTTACCATCATCGACACTTCCACATGTAATAAATTTTAGTAAACCTTTCATTCTAGAAATACCCCTCTCTCTTACGACGTTCCATGCTACCAGCAGCTTCTTGATCAATAACCCGACTCGTACGTTCTGATGAAACAGCACCTAATGTCTCGTCGATGATTTCATCTAACGTATCCGCCTCTGATTCAATACCACCAGTAAGAGGGTAACAGCCTAGTGTACGGAAGCGAACCTTTTTCTGTTCAATCTTCTCCCCCGGTTCTAATTTCAATCGATCATCATCTACCATCACGATATTTCCATCTCGGTAGACGACTGGTCTTTCCTTTGCGAAATAAAGTGGAACGATATCGATATTTTCCTGGCGAATATACTGCCAAATATCCTTCTCTGTCCAGTTAGAGAGTGGGAAAACACGCATACTTTCGCCTTTATTAATTTTGGTATTATATAGCTTCCACATTTCCGGTTTTTGATTTTTCGGATCCCATGCATGATTTTTATTACGGAAGGAGAAGATACGCTCTTTCGCACGAGATTTTTCCTCATCACGTCGTCCCCCACCAAAGGCAGCATCGAATTGATGCATGTCTAGCGCTTGCTTCAATGCTTGTGTTTTCATGATATCTGTATAGGATGAACCATGATCAAATGGGTTGATTCCTTGCTCTACCCCTTCTTGGTTAATATGTTCAATCATTTCAATACCAAGTTCCTTCGCTTTTCGATCACGAAATTCAATCATTTCTTTGAATTTCCATGTTGTATTAACATGTAAAAACGGAAATGGTGGTTTCTCCGGATAAAAAGCCTTCATGGCTAGATGTAGCATAACAGAGCTATCTTTACCAATAGAGTAAAGCATTACTGGTTTTTCACACTCTGCGGCTACTTCGCGTATTATGTAGATTGCTTCTGCCTCGAGTTGGTCGAGGTGTGATAATTGTGTCAATGATAAATCCTCCTATAATATTCATTTTATTTTTAAAAATCTTTTACAAGTAGTAATAATTATGTTTTTTTCATTTTTAGATAATAGTAAAACAAAAACAAAAATTATATAAGTTATCGAAATAGTTATTATCATTAATATTAGTATAATCCAATTATTTATATTAACTAATTTCTGTAAAATAATGCAAATAAATATTATAAATACTCCACCAACAATAGGCTCTATCATTCCTTTAAAATAGACTAAATAGGATTGGTTCGTTATTCTAGAGCAATAAATTGGGGTAAAAATAGTATTTTTGAGTATTAATCCAACTGCGCCACCTATTACAATTCCATAAAGACCTAACGAAGTGAAAGCAGATAAGCTATATGCAATCGAGAAATTTATCAAACCAAAAATTATAGTCGTAATTCCGGGAATTTTCAATTTATTAACTGCAGTGAAAACATGCACAAGTGGCAACGGTGATAATGTAAATATTAAATAACTTGAGCTAATAATAAGTATCCATTTGTAATCTAAAAATTCTTTTCCAAGCCATAAATTTAATATAGGTTCTGCAAAACCACAAAGAATAGTCGCTGGAAGTACAATAAGGAGACCATTAATTTTAACAGATTTATTGGAATAATTAAGTAATCCCTTTTGATTATTATTTGCATATCTGTTAATTATGACTGGGGCAAAAACTACAGATATAGAGTTAGCTATATTACGTAATAATAGAGGAAATTGAATCATTGCAGCATATATACCTGCCTCTAGTGGACCTAGTGTGATATTAGCAATCAAAATTTCAACTGCTAAAAATAAAACTACTCCAATTTGTCCTACAGCTATCCACATACCAGCGTTGAGAAGTTCTTTTAATCTAGTAAAACTAAATTGTTCTAATTTTATTTTTATAATAGGCATTAGTTTTTTAAAAATATATATACTTAAAACTAGAGTAATTAATGTTGAAACCATTGCACTTAAGTTAACATACCAAATTTTAGGAGTGAAAATAACTAATAGTAAATAAGTCATTAAACCTTTTATAACAGCATTTAGGACATCAATAGATTTATTTAAATAAATTCTATTCTGTGAAAAAGCAGCAGAAAAAAATAGTGATTTAAATAATGACAAAATTATCATTATTCCACTTAAAAATACAGCTAATTTCACTTCAATTATAAAATTGGTAGGGATATTAATTAATTTCTCTAAATTAATTATTAAAGTAACCACTATTAACATAATAAAAATTGAACCAAAGAAAGAAGCTATCAAATATGTATTAAAATATTCTTGTGCACCCCTTATATTATCTTTTGTAATTTCAATTGTGATAAAGCGTGCAATTACCGAGCTTAACGATAAGGTCAAAATAGTTAGAATACTTATTATATTTTGAGTTAGAGGTATAAAGCCATAAGCTTCTGTTCCAATATTAGTAATTATAAAAGGGGTCATCCAAAAACTTATTAAAGCAGTAATAAAAAAAGTTACAAACGACGCCCCTAAATTAAAAAATAAATTTTTCATGTCTTACCCTTTCAAAACTGTTTTTAATCCACATTCATTAACATTTCCTCTAGTAATACTTTGTTTAATTCATACAATGGTTGTAATTCTTCCTTCTTTTTAAAGATTAATTCTCTTTCAATACTATAATTAGTTTTTATCTTTTCTAACTTGTCTACAATAATATTAAAACTATTTATAAAATCATTAAATTCATATAAATTTTCTTGATAATTTACCACTTTAAAAAAACCATCTACTTTTTGTTGCCAATTTAAACCTATAAATGGGATTCCTTTTGAAAAAGCAATTATAACAGAATGCATTCTAGTACCAAATAATGTATCTATATTTTTGTAGATTGTTAAAATACTATTTAAATCATTATCATTATGAATTGTTAACTTATTTTTATCAAATTTATTCAGCATATATTCCAAATCAATAGTAGCAATACTATCTTTTAATTCAGTGCAAAATACAGTAATCTTATAATCAGTATTTTCTAACAGATACGTTATTAGAAATTTTATATTTTTAATATAGTTTATATATTGCGTCTCTGTATAATTAGCTAGTCTTATATCCATGACGGTTATTCCAACATGAAAACCGTTAGTAACAATTTTCTTTGCATCGTTTTTGAGAAATAAAACTGGATCAACAGTTTTATATAATTTTTTTTCTTTTTGGTTTATAGATTCAAGTAATTTATATGAATGTTCGTCTCTAACTGTAATATAATCTGCCTTAGCTAATGTTTCAATAGCTTTTTTATGTTGTCGCTTGGTTTGAAAAGGGCCAATACCAACATTCAAAACAAAGATTGGTATATTTAGTTTTCTTGCTTCATTGATAATTAAGTCAAAATAATAGTATGACGAAGAGTATTTTTCAGTATCGAATATCGCATTTCCACCACCTATAATAAGGGCATCAGCATTAACTAATTTTTCTTTATATTGACTTATATTTATATTAGACCTTGCTCTTTTTTTATTAAGATAGTTTCTAAGAATTGCTACGAAGTAAAATTCTCTTAAGTATTTTTTATAAAATCCTTTTTTACGAGTTTTATTTTGCAATGAAACACTGTTTTTATGATTATACTTAAATGAAGCTTCTAAACTACTATAATGTACTAAGTTAAAGCTATACCTATCTAAGTCGTTGGTAAATCTTAAAAGAAGTTCTTCTAATTCCCTTACAATTAATTCATCACCTAAATTTTTGCTTCCATATCTACTTATAAAGGTAATTTTCATCATTTATCCAACTTTCCTAAATAACATTTTCCCATTTTGTTATAACTTTGAAATAGTCAAATTCTGAATCTATTTGATCAGTATTTTTTGCAAGTTGATTTCTTAAATTTTCATTCGAAATCAAACTATATATCGCCTTTGATAATTCTTCTTTATCTCCGTTCGTCACCAATAAACCGTTTTCTCCATCCTTTATTAGCGATCTCGGTCCGTAATTACAGTCAAAAGATACAACAGGTATCCCTGCCTTTAATGCTTCTAATATAACAAGGCCAAAGGACTCAAACTTTGAAGATACTAATAGAAAAGCATATTTATTATAAATATCTTTAATATTACTCTCGTAACCTTTGAAAAATACGTTTCTTTCAAGCTTTTTATCATGGACTATAGACTTTAGATAATTTAACATAGGTCCTGTTCCATATAAATCTAATTTCCATTCACTATATTCATTGACATTTAGCACCTTTGAAAAAGCCTCTATTGCCATGTCGGGACCTTTTTCATTACTTAATCTTCCAATAAAACAGATTTTCTTATTGTTACTATTGTATGAGAAGCGTTTAATGTTAGATGAAACAGTATTAGGTATTACCATAAATTTATCTCTATATTTTGAGAATAATTGTGAATATTCTAGTAAATTCTCTTTTGTTAGAACTATTATTCGGTCCATATATTTCAGTGACATTTTTAGCCCAAACCATGTCAGGCCATATTTCTTGAAATTGCTATATCCAGTATGATCCCGAACTATCTTATTAATAGCTTTATTTCTCAGGATTTTTTTAGGAATAAAAGGTATTAAACCTAACCCTTCAATAATAATTGAATCAAATTCTAGATTTAAAAATAAATTTCGACATTCTTGTTTTGCTTTATATATTATTTTTTTTGCATTGTTAGTACTTTCTATTGATCCTTTTAAATGTTTTGTATTCTTTCCATAGTCATATTTTCTTTTATCATAATTATACAAAGAAACTACCGTGATCGAATATTTCTCTTCCTTATCCAATTCACTTGTTATCATAGAAGCAGATCTTTGTATTCCTCCTCCAGTAGCTGCTGAAGATATAAAAAATACTATTTTTTTCATTATTTGGCTCCTTCAATATAACTTTTATCGTCATTTAATAAAAAAATAGCTGTTATCGAAAACCAAAAAATTGGTTCTAAAAAATAATTACTCCCAGTTAATAAATTTAGGAAAGAAAAAAGAAAAAGGTTAAAGAATAAATAATAATTTGGCTTTAATACTCTTTTTAATGCTTTTGTGCTTACACTAATAATTATTAATAATGATATTAATAAAAATATAATTCCTCCATCTAATAAAATGTCTAAAAAAATATTGTGTGAAAATCTAGCGACCGGATGAATAAAAAATACTGCACCTATTCCATAACCTAAAATTGGCCTCTCAGTAATCAATTGCCAGGAATGTTTGTATATATTTAATCGACCAGAAGTATTATCCCAGTCTATTAAACCATCGTCACCATTTAAAAAACTAAACCCTCTTTGTAGACCCTGAATTATTGAATCATTATTATTTAGGAATAAGCTACCAATTATAGATACACCGATAAAAGTTATACTTATCACTAATAATTTTTTTAGATTAAAATTAACAGAATATTTTTTAAATATAGTTAGAAGAAAAACAATTAGTAAAATAATACTTACTAATAAAGCCCCCCTACCACCAGACAATATAACTGATAAATAAGATATCATTAAGGTAGTTATAGTTAAAAATACTAACCTTAAAGATTTACTATTGGCCATTTGATAATAAATAAGGTAAAAACCTAATGCGATATTGAGTGCAGATATGTATGAATAGTCATTATAATTAACTCCGCCAAAATTGATCGATAAATTTACTAATATACCGCTCGCATTTAATAATAAATATTTCAATAATGATATAGTCATAAAGATGTTAATAGCAAAAATTGCATTATAAATATTTACTTTTTTCGTTTTTGTTATAATATATGCTACTAGTATTGAAGGAACAGTTTTAAAAATTGCTATCAAAATATTAGTTTTTACAAAAGTATCTTTATCTGGATAAATAAGATAACTAGTACACAATAACACAGCAATAGTTATAGAAAATAAAATAATCAAAATCATTTTTTTTGAAATCCTTCTTGATTTATAGAAGGTTAACAGAAATGTAACTATAACTATTATAAATGACAATACGGAAAGAGTTCTATATATAAAACTACTGTAGGATAGACCCAATAAATTGTTTACAACCGGATATAACTCATCTATAAAAAGAAATAATAATAATAATAAAATCATTCAATTCACCACTGTCTTCAAGCTTTTAGTGCATACCTAAGTATTGAACACTTTTTTTAGCAATCATATTATATGAAAATTCATTATCTCCTAATTCTCTAGCAATGTTTTTCATATATTCAATTTTTTCGGGTTGAGACACTAACTCATTTAACTTATTCAATAATTCACTTGTTGTATCTTCGTATAGGAATTCACAATTACCGCCAATATTAATATGTGTAGTTCCCTCCCAATATTTTACTAACATTGGAACCCCAATTCCCGCAACTTGTTCCCAAAATACTGAATGTCTTCCTGGAAAGACAACTAAATCTGCTATTGCAAAATGTTTATAAGTTTCATCAGAATCTAACCAACCTATAAATATAATCTTTTCATTATCAGTTAAGCTATTAAGTTCACTTTGTAATTCCTCGATTACTGAGCCAAATACTAATAATTTTACTTTTGGGTTATTTAATTTTTGTACAGCTTTCATGAGCAAAAAAGTTTGCTTTTTTGCATTATCTATTTTCCCACCTGTTACTATTAAGAAATCATCCTTATTTATTCTATACTTTTCCCTTAAATTATTTTTCAGAGTAGTATCGTTAGCTAGCTTTACTTTCTCATCATCAGCTCCCATTAATAACAAGTCTACTTTTTCTTTAGGAAGTTTATAGACATCTTTCAGAAAGTCGACTCGAGCAGGTAAAACACCATAAAACTTTTTTGTATATGGTTCAATTAATTGCGCACACTTCTTCCATATAAAACCATGTAAAAACGTTCGTGAAAAATAATTAGTAGCGCTATTTGAGAAATCCGCATGATTATCCACATAGATTTTTATATTAGGTTTGCTTTTTACATACCTAACAACCTCTTTTATATCCATAAATTGACATCCGTGAATAAAAATTATATTTGGATCAGCTTCACAGATTGCTTCGTATGTACCTTTATAGATTCGTAATTTCCTTGCTATTTTTGTACCTTTATAATTTAATCTCTTTACTTTTATCCCATGCTCATTAATATACTCACATTCTTTATTCAACTTTATCCTATTACCATTTGCATCAAATGACTCGAGAGAAGCAATTATTTCTACTTTCAATCCGTTTTTTTTATGGTACTTTGGAAGTAGATTCTCTTGATATGAAAAATTATCTATATAAAATGCTGCAAGACATATGTGAAGAACTTTCATTTTAGTTCCTCCTTTACTTTTAACAATTTATTGACGTTATTGAAATATTTAGCATTTTTTGTTAGCATTTCCTCTTCCCAGTCCCACCAATTTATTTGCAACAAGTGTTTAATTTTTTCGTCATCAAATCTTTTGCGAATTAGCTTTGCAGGATTACCTGCCCATATCTCATATGGCCCAATGTCTTTAGTCACTATAGAGCCCATACCTACTACAGCACCATTTTGGATTTTGACACCACTTTTTATAAGACAATTACTCCCAATCCATACATCGTTTTCTATTATTGTTTCTTTATTGGTTTGAAAAGAGTGGGTAGAAAAATTTTTTCTCAGTATATTCTTGCCATTATGAAAAACAGGAGATGTTGATACCCATTCCATTGGATGACTTGCTCCTCCTATAACACAGCCATCAGCTATCGAACAAAATTTCCCTACAACTACACTATTTAGCCGACAGTAATTTCCAATATATGAATACTTTCCTAATTTACTATTAACAATTTGTGAGGCACTACAAACTCTAGAAGTTGTATCAATATTAGAGTCTTTTATCGCAGGTAACTGAATTTTTTTTATAACTTTGGCAAATAAGTATTTAAAATTCACAATCCTCACCCGCTTTGCGCCAAACTTTTCTATTAACATAATCTGTATAGGACAAAATAATTCGTACAACTTTCTCAGAAACATTCGGCATACTATAATCACGCACTAGACGTAGGGTATTCCTTTTCTGGATTTCCAATATTTCTAATCCTTGTAATACTCTATCCTTTTTAAGTCCGACCATCATGACTGATCCTTCTTCCATTGCTTCTGGTCTTTCATGGGCTTCTCTTAAATTTAAAGCTTTAAATTTAAGAATGGAAGATTCCTCACTAATTGTACCACTATCACTTAAAACCGCACGAGAATTTATTTGCAATTTATTATAATCATTAAATCCTAAAGGTTTCATCGTTTGAACTAATGGATGTAATTGAACCCCACTTGAATCGATCATTTTTCTAGTCCTAGGATGAGTACTAACAATAATAGGAAGGTTATATTTTTCTGCAATCGCATTTAAACTTTCAATTAAATTATTAAAATTCTTATCTGAATTAATATTTTCTTCTCTATGCGCAGAAACTACAAAATATTGATTTTCTTTAAGCTCCAACCGTTCTAACACATTTGAATTCTCGATTTCTTCTCTTTTCCAATTTAAAACTTCATACATAGGACTTCCAGTTTTTATTATTTGATCTGCTGGTAATCCTTCTCTGAGTAAATATTCTCTTGCAATGTCACTATATGTTAAATTTATATCAGCAGTATGATCCACAATTTTACGGTTCGTTTCTTCTGGTACTCGTTGATCAAAACAACGATTTCCCGCTTCCATATGGAAGATAGGGATTTTTTTCCTCTTTGCCGCGATAGCGCATAAACAACTATTCGTATCTCCTAGTACTAGAAAAGCATCAGGTTGTACTTCTTCCATAATTGGGTCTATTTTAACTAGAATATTCCCGATTGTTTCAACAGCAGTACCTGTCGCAGCATTCAAGAAATAATCGGGCATATCTAAATTAAAATCATCAAAGAATACTTCGTTTAATTCATAATCATAATTTTGCCCTGTATGAACAAGTGTATGTTCAATCGCTTCAGACTGGTTCAATTTATTTATTACAGCAGATAACCTTATGATCTCAGGTCTTGTTCCAACTACTGTCATCACCTCTAATTTTTTCATCCTTAAACCTCCAGATAGTATGTATCAGGCCTATTGGGGTCAAATAATTCATTTGCCCACATAATGGTAATCATATCTTTATCGCCTAGATTTTCGATGTTATGAGTATATCCGACAGGGATATCGATTACTTCGAATTTCTCCTCATTAACAAAGTATTCTATTATCTCATCTGAATCTATTTTTCTGAAACGGATAACGCCTCTTCCGCTAACCACTAAAAATTTTTCGTTCTTTGTATGATGCCAGTGTTCTCCTTTTGTAATACCAGGTTTAGACACATTAACAGAAACTTGTCCACGATCTATTGTTCTAAGAAATTCTGTAAAAGAACCTCTATCATCGACATGCATTTCTAAAGGGTAACCAAAATCATTAGTGGCCAAGTAGCTTAAATATGTACTATATAGCTTTTTAGTAAATTCATTCGACATATTAGGAATTAACCGATCCTTACGACTATTTTTAAAAGATTCTATTAATTCTACTATTTTTCCTAGTTTAATTTTGTGGGCAGTAGGTATTTCACAAAACTTATCTATTTTATTTGCTTTACCTTCTAATGCATTTATCAACTCATTTATCACATCGTCTATGTAAACAAGATTCATTATTACATTAGGGTCATTTACATTTATGGGTAAATTATTTGCAATATTATGACAGAAAGTGGCTACAGCGCTATTGTAATTAGGCCTGCACCATTTCCCAAATACGTTGGGTAATCTATATACATATGTATCAACATCATGTTTTTTTCCATAGTCAAATATTAAATCTTCTCCGGCTTTTTTACTTCTCCCGTAAGGATTATCAAGCTCTGCTTGAATAGAAGATGTAATAAGAACTGGACAGTAATTTTGATTTTCTATAAGTCGGTCTAACAATAAAGAGGTTAACCCAAAATTACCTTCTAAAAATTCGGATTCCTCTTTAGGTCTATTGACTCCTGCTAAGTGAAAAATGAAATCTGCTTCATTACAATAGTCAAATAAATCATCTAAATTATTGTCTCTATTGAATAATAATAAATCATTATACTGACGATTGCGAAGTTCAGCAATTAGGTTTTTTGCGATAAAACCATTTGATCCGGTTATAAGGATTTTCATAACGATCTCCAACCTTTCAGTTCATCACTAACAAGTTGTAATTCTAATAATTTCCTTTTGATTTCTTCGATATTTAATCGATAAGTATTATGTGAATTGTACTCTTCTTCAGTTGAGAGCTTGTGATCTCCTTCGACAAAGTATTTGTCATAATTTAAATCCCTTTTATCAGCTGGTACTCGATAAAAACCACCTAGATCTTCAGCAACTACATGTTCTTCTTTTGTTAATAATGTTTCATACAATTTTTCTCCGTGTCGAGTACCTATAATCTTTATCTCATTATCAACATTAAATAGTTCCTTTAATGCTTGTGCAAGATCACCTATCGTAGATGCAGGTGATTTTTGGACCATAATATCACCCGCCTCCGCATTCTCGAAGGCAAAAGCGACTAATTCCACGGCTTCTTCCAAACTCATTAAGAATCTAGTCATAGTAGGGTCTGTGACGGTTAATGTTTGACCACTTTTAATTTGCTCTATAAACAATGGTATAACTGAACCTCTTGAAGCCATCACATTTCCATATCTTGTTCCACAAATTAATGTTCTCTCTGGATCTACCGTCTTAGACTTTGCGACAAAAACTTTTTCCATCATTGCCTTGGAAATCCCCATTGCATTTATAGGATAGGCAGCTTTGTCGGTAGATAGGCAAATGACCTTTTTAACGCCATATTCAATTGCAGCAGTTAGTACATTTTCAGTTCCTAGAACATTTGTTTTTACAGCTTCCATCGGAAAAAATTCACAAGAAGGCACCTGTTTTAATGCTGCTGCATGAAAGATATAATCTACTCCAAACATTGCATTTTTCACACTAGCTATATCTCTTACATCACCAATATGGAATTTCAATTTATCATTTTTGTATTTTTTACGCATGTCATCTTGCTTTTTTTCATCTCGAGAAAAAATGCGTACTTCCTTTACATTTGTATCTAAAAACTTCTCCATAACTGCATTGCCAAATGAACCTGTACCACCAGTAATTAATAACGTTTTTCCTTCAAACATATTTTCACATCCTATAAAAATTCACTTTTAAGCTCAGAATATTTGTCTCCTACAATATTTTTTACTAGACACATATCTGAATCCTTAATTGTCCGATATCCTTTTCCAATACTCTTATTCGAGACATTAGCACTTATTTCTTCTAACTTTTGCTCATCAATAGAATACTTTAGAAACTCCAATATCTTTTTCAATTCATATGTAGGATTATTCACAAATGCATTATAATCTAATGCTAGGTATTGATCTTTTTTCATATTGCAAAAAGCGTCAGCTGATGCTTCAACTGATTTCAACCATTGTTGTGCCGATATTTCAATAGCAGACAATCTTTTTGCATCTTCTTCAAACCCAATATATTTTGGTCCCCAATAACTTAGTCGCTTCTCTTTATCTAAGATCTTGTTTATTCGATTTAATAAGTACTTAGATCCATAGTACGGTATATCCGCTTTTGGAATAAATCTTGCTTTTGCCATAAGGTATTTAATGTCTAGTTCAGCTTTCCATCTTAATTCAGCACTTGCCACTACATCCATAGGGTCTCTAAATAAAAAAATATACTTTGCATCTGGAACTATTTCATTTACAAAATCAACTCTTAATGAATTGGCACATGTTTTTTCGATGACATTATTTACATTATATTTTTTTCTTACCCATTCAAATTGTTTATTTATGTAAGTTTTATTTCGTTTATTTGCATCTTTTGAAGTGAATTGATCATGTTCTATTGTCTTTTGTCCATATCTCCATATATAATTAATTTCATCGCACGGCCATGTAGCAAAGTCGTCTAGGTTACATAATAAATCTCTTAACATATTCGTTCCCGACCTTGCCGCACCAATTATCACAATATTCATCTACTCACCTATTTTTTTGATAATATTTTGATATGCTGAATCTGTTGTAAGGAATTGTTCAAAATAATTTCTTGCATTCTCAGCAAATATCTCTCGTAATTCTTTTGAATTCTTTAAAGACATGAAATTTTGATAATAAGTATCTAAATCTCCTGTCTTACACCACAAACCGCATTTTGCCTCTTCCATGATTAGTGTACTGTAATCAGTGTTTACATCTGTAGCGGCTAATACTGGCTTACCTATACGCATTAAATTTAACGTTTTGGAAGGGATATTTGGTATCGTATAATTCCTATTCAAATTCACTAAACCAACATCACTAAGTGCCAATAATTGATCATATTCTTCAGTAGGTACAAAATCATACATTTTTATGTTCTTCAATTCTTTCTTATCAATTAGGTTCTTTATTCTGTTTTTCGCAATTCCTTTTCCTATAATTAAAAATTGAACATCCTTGATATTATTTTCTTCTAATTTTGCTGCTAGATCAATTAAAAATTCCAATTCATTTGCAGGGCTTATATTTCCTCCAAATGTACAAACAAATTTATCTTTTAAATCATATTTTTCAATCAGTGCTTGGTACTCATCGTCTGTTGGTTTATCCACTTTATAAACAGATGACCAGTTTTCTAATTTAAAAAATCTGTCTTCATCAATTTGATTATGAAGTTTTAAATATTCAATATTCTTATTTGACATACAGCCTAAATAATCGGATATGTTATAAATCTTCTTCTCAATGTTTCTGAAAAAGCTATAAATGAGCCCTTTATTTAACATGTTGATATCTAGAGCATTTTGAGGAAAAATATCTTTTACGACTAGTAGATACTTAGCATTATCATGTTTCTTTTTAAGTTTTTTCACAGTGTAATATAAAGTAATTGCAGGAGTTGGATAGATAACAAGGTCGAAGTATATATCTTTAAAATGTTGATCTATCGCATTATTGAAATAGAAAGGTAAAAAAAATGCTGTAAGACCCTTTCTAAATTTATTTACTTCAAAATAATTACCTGCTTTTATCCAAAGAATCTGATGATTCTTTTCTCTTTGAACAAAGGTTTCATTACCATTTTTGTTTTCTAGAAGAGCAGCAACATATACATTGTGACCTTCTTCGGCAAACTTCCTGCTTAAATCTTTGTACATATGTTCTCTTTTTTTGTCAAATGGATAATTTAACATTAGAAATAAAACATTCATTTAAATACCCTCACCACGGTTTCAAACATAATTTTAAAATCTTTAATTAATGTCGCGACTTTTATATATTCTACATTAATTCTCACTTTTTCCGGAAAAATTCTTTCTCTATAATATTGTTCTGGATTTTTGCTTTCACTTAGTAGTGCATCCTCATCTTTAAATTCTAATGTTGCTTTACCTGTGATTCCTGGAGGTACTAATAGTACATATTGATAGTATTTGTCTTTATTTTGGTAAAGGTGTGGCATATCAGGACGTGGACCAACAAAACTCATTTCACCTTTTAATACATTGATTAGTTGTGGTATTTCGTCGAGTCTAAACTTTCGTAAAATCTTACCAATTCTTGTTATTCTCATATCTTCTTTATGAGTAATTCCGTCAAGTGTAGATGTATTTGGTCTCATTGTTCTAAACTTAACTATTTTAAAAGTTTGACCTTTATACCCCATGCGTTCTTGTTTGAAGAAAACAGGCAAACCACTGTCAATAACTATAAAAATACTAATGATAATAGAAATAGGTAATAAAATAACAAACATTAAAAGTGCTAAAACGAAATCTACTATTCTTTTCATTTGTACGTATCTATTTATAGAAGCCAATGAGTTATAATCACTCTCGAGGTCAACTTCAGAAAATTTTTTTTGAAATTCCATTCTATCACCACAGTTCTTTAATAATTGTAGTTACTCTTTTAAGATCTTGATCAGTCATTTTCGTATCAGAAGGTAGACAAACCCCTTGTTCAAATAGTTTCTCCGATATACCTTTTCCAATAAATTCATAATTTTCAAAATATGGTTGTAAATGCATTGGTTTCCAAATGGGCCTTGACTCAATGTTTTCTTTTTCAAGTGCTTTGAATATGTCAATTGGTTTTATGTCACCGTTTAAAATTATGGAACTCAACCAGTAATTGGGCTGATCCCAAGTATTAATGGGCATAAAAGATACTCCCTCTAAATGTCCAAGTTCCTTTTTATAAAACTCAAAGATATACTTCTTTTTCTCCACTCGTTTTTCTAATACTTTTAGTTGACCCCGTCCAATTCCTGCTACTACATTACTCATACGGTAATTAAAACCTAATTCACTATGTTGGTAATGTCGTGCTTGGTCACGTGATTGGGTAGCCCAAAAGCGAGCTTTAGCAATTTTCTTTTCATTATTCGAAACAAGCATTCCACCACCGGAGGTAGTAATAATCTTATTTCCATTAAATGAATAGATTCCATAGTCCCCAAATGTTCCTGTATGCTTCCCCTTATAATAGCCCCCTAAGGACTCAGCAGCATCTTCAATAACAACTACATTGTGTTTCTTACAAATATCCATAATTTTGTCCATATCTGCAGATAAACCGTATAAATGGACAATAATTATCGCTTTTACTTGTGGATATTTTTCGAATGCTTCCTGTAGAGCATCTGGGTCCATATTCCACGTTTTTTCATCGCTATCAATAAAAACTGGAATAGCATTTTGATATATAATTGGATTAGCTGTCGCTGAAAAAGTAAGTGTTGAGCAGAATACTATATCGCCTTGACCAACACCTGCTGCTTTCAAGGCAAGGTGTATTGCTGCTGTTCCTGAAGAAAGTGCTGCAGCAGATTTAGAACCTACTTTACAAGCCAATTCTTTTTCAAACTCATTAACATTAGTACCTAAAGGTGCAATCCAATTTGTCTCAAAAGCCTCCTGAACATATCGTTGTTCATATCCTTCCTCACTCATATGTGGTGAAGAGAGGAAAATTCTATCTTTCATTAGTAGACGTCCTTCCCTATTTATAAACCCTAGTTTATGGATTCAATTTGCTTTTTTTCAGATTCTTCAAATACAATATTCATTAATTTATTCTTTAACTCTTTATTTTTAAAGTTATTAAAATGGTGTATTAGTTCATTAAGTTCATCCGCATAAACTTCTACAGTTTTCCCAACATATATTTTTTCATAGACTGCCTCTGGATGCACTTCATCTTCTCCAAGCAATTCCTCATACATTTTCTCACCAGGTCTAATACCAGAAAACTTAATCGGTATTTCCTCTTCACTATAGCCTGATAGTTTAATTAGATTCTTCGCTAAATCTACTATTTTTACTGGTTCCCCCATATCTAGAACAAAAATTTCTCCACCACGAGCTACTGTACCAGCTTGAATAACAAGTCTTGAAGCTTCAGGTATTGTCATAAAATATCTTGTCATATCAGGATGCGTAACGGTTACTGGACCGCCTTGTTCAATTTGCTTCTTAAATAATGGAATAACACTTCCACGGCTTCCTAATACATTTCCAAAGCGAACAGCTACAAACTTCGTCTTACTATGTTTTGCCAAATCTTGCACAATCATCTCTGCGATGCGCTTTGTCGCACCCATCACATTTGTAGGGTTCACGGCTTTATCAGTAGAAATTAAAACGAAAGTATGAATGCCATAAGTATCAGCCGCGTCCGCTACATTTTTAGTTCCGATCACATTATTCTTGACAGCTTCGTGAGGATTATATTCCATTAATGGTACATGCTTGTGTGCAGCCGCATGATAGATAATCTCAGGCTTATACTGCTCTACAATTTCAAATATCCTTTTGCGATCTTGTACATCTGCGATAATGGGGAGTATCTCAATATTTTTCTCTCCATATTTTTGACGCAATTCCATATCTATCGAGTAGATACTAAATTCTCCATGGCCAACCAATAGAATACGCTCAGGTGTAAATCGCATTAACTGTCGACAGATCTCTGAACCAATGGACCCACCTGCACCTGTTACCATCACGGTGTTGTTTGTGACATATTCTGAGATCGAGTTAATATCAAGCTCGACCGGATCACGCCCAAGAACATCTTCTACATCGACGTTTTTGAGGTTACTTACTGAGATTTTACCTGAAACAATATCTTCTATCTTTGGCACCATTTGGACTTTTGCGTTAGTCGCATTACATTGTGCAATAATTTCTGTTAATGCGCCGTTTGTTAAAGATGGTATTGCAATAACAATATGTTCGATCTCCAAATCTTTTGCAATTTGCTGTATATCCTTCGAACTCCCTACAACTGGAATATCATATAGTTGCATTTTATGTTTGTTCAAATCATCATCAACAAATGCCACTGGACATAAGTCCGTATGATGTTGTTCATTTTTTAATTGTCGTGCAATCATGGCACCAGCAGAGCCCGCGCCTACGATTAAGGTACGTTTCTTATTTTTCTTCTCCACGATATACCGATCACGGAAGATTCTCCAGATAAATCTTGAACCACCAATGAGAATTATATGTAAGAGCCATGTCACAATAAGTGCTCGTCGATAAAGATTAAAATCATTGGCTAGGTATTGAACAACTCCTGTAGCGAGAATAGAGAAGGTAATAGCTTTTACAATTGCCATTAATTCTCCCACACTTGCATAGGACCAGACCTTATTGTATAGCTTATAAATGGCTGCAAATAGATGATGAAAGGCAAGTAGCGCAATCGAACTTATCCAAAGCGCATCAAGACTTTCAAATTCTGTTGATGGATAAACGATCCATGCCGCAATAAAGATGGCTGTACTGACAATGACAGAATCTAATATTGCTAATAATGCAATTCTAAGTTTATAACCCATTTGGGTCTTCCTCTCTTCATTAATTTACTTTCACTTGCTCTACAAGTTCTTCTAACAAGTTTCTAACGTCGTCACCAATTTCTTCATTTTGCAGAGCAAATTCTAAGGTTGTTTTCACAAAACCGAATTTTTCTCCGACATCGTAACGCTTGCCTACAAAATCATAAGCAAAAACGCTTTGTGTTTCATTTAACTGTTGAATAGCATCTGTTAATTGGATTTCTCCACCTGTACCGAGTTCTTGTTGATCTAAGTATTTAAATATTTTCGGTGACAGGACATATCGACCCATAATAGCTAGATTAGAAGGTGCCGTTCCTTGTGCTGGTTTTTCCACAAAACGGTTGACGGAATAATTTCTACCCGCCTTTTCACGAGGGTCAACAATCCCATAACGGTGCGTTTCCTGATCCGCTACTTGTTGAACACCGATAATCGATCCACCTGTTTGTTCATATTGTGTGATTAATTGCTTCAAGCATGGCGTGTCTGCTTGCACAATATCATCACCGAGTAGCACCGCAAATGGCTCATCACCAATAAACTTACGAGCACACCATACAGCATGACCTAAGCCTAATGGTTCTTTTTGTCTTATGTAATGAATATCCACTTTTGCTGGCTGTTTTGCTTTTTCTAATAATTCGAGTTTTCCTTTTTTTAAAAGATTATCCTCTAGCTCGAAATTGTTATCAAAGTGATCTTCTATTGCCCGTTTCCCTTTACCTGTCACGATGATGATATCCTCAATTCCAGAATCGATAGCTTCTTCTACAATGTATTGGATTGTTGGCTTATCTACAATAGGCAGCATCTCCTTTGGCATTGCCTTGGTTGCTGGCAGAAATCGTGTGCCTAATCCTGCTGCAGGTATGATCGCTTTTCTAACTTTTTTCATGGCTAATCCTCCAGAATCATTTTCAAAATTTTCACACATTAAACAGTATATTAAGCTTGTTAGCCCTTTAAGACTAAAATAAGCCTAAGATTTTCTTTTTCTTAATTCTCACTGGGCTTTCTCCTACTACTAATTCTCCTTCAGCTAGAAGCTGAGAATTCTCCATAAACCAATAAAGTAGTGAAGTTCCATATGCACTTTTTATAACGGAGTGTGCTTCCTGCATCGCAAAGCCTCTTGTCGTGACATTGTGAGCATCTGATGCAATAAAGTGCGTTAAATTGGATTCAATTAATTGCAGGCTAAACTTCTTAATCTTCTTACCAAATTTTCCGGCAACACTTGCTGCTGTTATTTGAGTTAATGTCCCATCACGGACGAGCTCATATAAGATATCGGGATTTTCCATTAATTCTTTGTTGCGTTCTGGGTGCACAATGATTGGTTTGACCCCTTGGACTTGAAGATCAAACAATAGTTGGTTCGTATAGCGTGGAACATGGTTGGAAGGTAGTTCCACGAATAAATAACCACTTGTTTCATTTAGTGGTAGTAGGTGACCATCTTCTAAATCAGCTAACATATCTCCATTTATTCGTGTTTCTTGTCCGGGTAGTATAGTAAGAGGAATATCTTCTGCTTGTAATTGTTCATTTAATTGCTTCACAGCCTCAATTATATCAATCTTATAATTATCATAACTGCCATTCAAGTGATGTGGTGTCGCAATAATCGTGGTAATTCCTTGAGAAACAGCAGATTTCGCCATTTCTATGCTTTCTGTCATATGCTTTGCACCATCATCGACACCTGGCAGGATATGACAATGAATATCAATCATGTTATTCATCGCCCTTTCCTATTTAATCAATCATTCTATTAGAATACTTATCAACCATCCATTTCTAAAGTATAGCAGTAAACACCATAAAAAAAAATAGCATTTCCTACTTATTTTTGGTAGTTACTGTCGAATACTCTTCAACGCTTGTATTTACATGCTTTGCTTTGATAAATACTATACTTTGTGCCTATTAGAAATACACTAATTATATTACAATTTTATAACATTAGTAATTCCTATTTCCTATCCCATGACTTATATATGACTCTGTAAATGACTCGTTTTTATATTTTGTTCTTTATTTCTTCCTATTAAATTTATCTTTATTTCAAAGTTTTCTACTGATTGTCCCTTACATATTATCTCCTTTCTATCATTTATTGTTCTTAATAAAGAATACCAGAATCATTCCATTTTGCAAATCATATGTAATAAATGGTCGAAACATTCCGTGGATAGGGTAATCATTGTTTGCGTGCGATCAGGTTGTTAGGCGTATTTTTTGTTTAGTAGTGGTGGTGGGTTCAATATTTCTAAGTCGAGCTGCCTTCTTTGCTTTTGTTGATTCAGCTCTTTGGTTTGTGGGGTGATCTTTTTCTTTGTGAGCTCAGTATATTTGATTGTGTGTTCGATTCGCTCTTTTGTGAGGTGAGGTCTTTTTTTGTGTGCTCAGTTTGGTGATTGGGAGGAATTATGAAACCAATAAAAAGAGACTTGATAGGCTCAAGTCTCTTAATTCGCACCATAATAATAGTAGCTTCCCTTTTTCATTACTTTGTCGTTTAAGACGACGCCTAGTAATTTGGCTTTTCCAACCTCTAGAAGGGCTTTCGCTTTTTGGGCGGATTCATATTCTGTTTGTTTACTTCTTACGACCATGACGACTCCGTCACAAATATTAGCTAATATTTGTGCGTCCGTTACCGCTAATACTGGTGGGGTGTCGAAAATGACTAAATCATATTGTAAAGAAGCTTCAGATAGTAATCTTTCCATTGATTTTGATCCGAGTAGTTCAGACGGATTAGGTGGCACTGGGCCACAAGGTAGTAAATCTAATCCTTGTATATCACTTTTCGTAATGGATTCTTCAAATGTGGTGCCACCTACCAGTACACTACTAAGACCTTTTCGATTATCCAGTCTAAACGTATAATGTAAGGTTGGTTTACGCATATCCGCATCAATTAATAATACCTTTTTCCCTTGCTGTGCGAAAACAACAGCAAGGTTCGCTGTAACAGAGGATTTCCCTTCTGAAGGGGCAGATGATGTGATCAGCATACTGTTTAAATCTCCATCCACAGCAGAAAATTGCAAATTCGTCCTTACCGTTTTATATTGCTCTGAAATAGGTGAACGTGGATTAATCTTTGTAATAAGATGACGGATATTGGTTTGCTTAAACGGTTTTCTTCCTCTGACCACTTATAGCCCCCCTTTCTCTTCTTACATTACTAGAACGCGGTACGGTCGTGACTTTAATATCATCTTCTGTAACATGGGAGATGACCCCTAATATAGGTAATTCTAATTTATTCTCGACATCTTCTTCTGTTTTGATCGTATTATCTAAATACTCAAGCAAGAATGCTAATCCGACACCAACCATAAGTGCTAAAACTACTGCTATTGCAATATTTAGCAATGGCTTTGGACTTACGGGGCTTGGATCAGCCGCTACGGTCGCTTCCGTTAATACGTTAACATTATTGACATTCATCAATTCTGGAAGATCTGTTTGAAATATTTGTACGGTTGTATTGGCGATTTCTGCTGCAACCTCAGGATCAGCATCTGTTGCGGATAATGTTACCACTTGTGAACTCTCTGCGCTTGATATACTGATTTTCTCACCTAATGCACCGGCAGAAATAGTTAAATCTAATTCTTCTACTACTTGATCTAATATTCTTTTACTACTAATAATGTCGTTATATGTATTAATAATCTCGACATTGGAACGTATTTGATTAATATCTACTGCATTATTTTCATTTGTATCTTGATTAACGATAAATTGCGTACTGGCTTGATAGGTTGGCGTGATGATAAAATAACTTACGATGGCACTAACTAAGATGGCTCCTACCACTAACAATACAATAAGCATTAACCTCTTCTTTAAGACGCTAAATATTTCCTTAAGCGAAATTGTTTCCTCCATTACGTATAAACCTCCAAATTCATGTCCTTTTCATTAAGATGTAGACACACCATAAAGCGAATTATATCATAATCTTGTAGAATTTGACATAAAAATTTTGGAATTTTTTATGTCATATTTTGTCGAATAAGATCATAGTCTAGTAATAGCTTCCGAAGTAAAGTTTTAATATTCGAAATTATAGATTCCGATATTTTAGTTTAACATCTATTGACACCTAAAACAAAAAACTCTTTCCCTTCTATAGAAAGGGAAAGAGCTCAATCTTTTAAAAGGGCTGTCACTTCAATAATTCCGCTTCTCTTCCTCTGAAATAATCGATCGTTTGCCTTACTAATTTATTGAGTTCATCCTTATTAGGGATGGAATTCATAGCGGGGTAAGGATCTCCTCCTGGTCCAAGAGGCTCTGGAGTAACAAATTTCCCATCTTGATTGAAGCCAATTAAGTATAAAGCCATGATCACTGTATCGATATCTAGGAAGCCTTCTCCCAATGCCCTTCTGTTACTATCCGCTAAATGCAAATTTATTAATTGATTTCTCGCATCCAAAATCGCTTGACTAATATGTGCTTCTTCACTTTGCATATGATAAAGATCTCCATTGATATGCATGACACCTTCATGGCCTACTGCACGAATAAATCTTTTAGCATCTTCAAAAGTATGAATAAAGCTGACTTCTGCAGACCGGATTGGTTCAATCGCTGCTTTAACATGATGCTTTTTAAAAAGAGGGGCAAGTAGCTTTAGGGTTTGTACACTACGGTAAAATTCAGCATCATCATATTTATTTGGACGACCTACTGCACCAGGAACTACTAATAAATAATGCCCACCGATTTTAGAAGTGAATTCTACTTCTCTTCTTATATAATCTATTGCTACTTGCCTACTAATGTGCGAATTACTAGATAAATCATTTTCTGCGGAGAACATTCCACAAACACCGGAGACTTTGATATCATATTTTTTCAATAGTTTTTGTGTTTCTTCTATATTATATCCTAAGTCATCCCCGTAATGATTCCCATGTAGTTCGATATAATTAACTCCTGCTTGCTTTAGTCGTGTGAGTGAATCTTCTAGATCCTCTAAACCAAATCCCCAATTGCTCCATGATACATTTAATTTTTTCTTTAGTCGATTTGGATGTTTCTCTTTAAGCTCTTCGAATTTGCTTTTGATTTCATGATTGACTTTCTCATAGTTTTGTATCTTCACTTTATCCACTCCTTTTATGACATAAGGAATACAAGGACGTTGTTAACTCTGTAAGATTGCTTTCATTCGCTTGACTATATTTTCCACGGTAAAGCCATATTCCTTTACTAACACTTCCCCTTTTGCTGATGCACCAAATGTTTCCATACTTATTACATCACCGAAATCTCCCACATATTTGTGCCAACCTAAAGAGGAAGCCATTTCAATCGCTAATTTTGCTTGGATAGATCTAGGTAAGATTTTATGCTTATATTCTAGCGATTGTTTTTCGAATCGATCCCAGGACGGCATACTGACAACCGATACATAGATACCTTCCTTTTGTAATGCCTTTTGTGCTTCGATAGCTAAGTGTACTTCCGAGCCTGTTGCTAATAGTTGTCCTGCAGGAGCGTGAGGTGCTTCAGAGATGATATAGGCACCTCTTTTTACCCCTTGTTCCGCTTGCTCGCGTGATACAGTTGCTGGAGGAAGTTTTTGACGAGTTAGTACTAATACGTGTGGAATGTTTTTACTTTCTATGGCTAATTGCCAAGCTGTGGCTACTTCATTTCCATCCGCTGGTCTTATCACACATAGGTTAGGCATTGCTCTTAATGATGCTAAGTGTTCAATAGGCTGATGGGTTGGACCATCCTCCCCAACCGCGATACTATCATGTGTCAGTATATAGGTGACAGGAACCTTCATTAAAGCCGCTGTCCGAATAGCAGAACGCAAATAGTCCGAAAATACAAAAAAGGTACCACCGAATACTTTCATTCCACTATGCGATGCCATTCCATTTAATGCTGCACCCATCGCAAATTCCCTCACACCAAACCAAATATTTCGTCCATCATAACTATTTGGGTGAAAGTCTCGCTCTTGCTCAATCATTGTTTTCGTTGACCCTGATAAATCTGCAGAACCACCTATAAAGAATGGGATCTTCTTAGCAATTTCATTTAAAACTTTGCCAGAAGCATCTCTAGTCGATACAGGTTCTGTAAAGGAGTAGTTTGGTAATATTGGTTGCCAATTATCAGGTAGCTTGCCTTGCATAATTGCTTTTAATTCGTAAGCCTTTTCATTATAAGCCACTTGATAAGCTTCCCATTGTCGCTTCCACTTTTCCTCTTTTATTTGCGCTTCTTTTTTTAATCTTTGATAAAAATTCTTGACTGATTCAGGAATGGTAAATGGTTGATCAAATGTCCAGTTGTAATACTTCTTTACTAATTCTCTTTCCTCTTTCCCTAAGGCTGTACCATGTGCAGCTGCCGTACCAGCTTTATTCGGAGCTCCAAAGCCAATGATGGTTTTCACTTCGATCAAGGTAGGTTTTTGCCTATTTTGTTTCGCTAGTAGAATGGCTTCATCTATTTCATTCAAATCATTACCATCCTCCACCTTTAACACTTGCCATCCGTAAGCTTTAAACCTCTTTGCGACATCTTCTGAGAAGGAACGACCTAATTCACCATCCAATGAAATATCATTGGAATCATACAAAACCATTAACTTCCCCAGCCTTAAATGACCCGCCAATGAAGCTGATTCATGTGAAATCCCCTCCATTAAATCTCCATCACTACATAAACTATACGTAAAATGATCGATAATGGAATGACTTCTTTGATTGTATTTGGAGGCAAGGAAACGTTCGGCCATCGCTATACCAACAGCCATTGAGATTCCTTGACCGAGAGGTCCTGTTGTAGCTTCTACGCCTACTGTATGACCATATTCCGGATGACCAGGTGTCTTACTTCCCCATTGTCTAAAATTTCTTAATTCTTCTAATGGAATATCATAGCCATGCAAATATAACAGACTATATAATAAAGCAGATCCATGACCTGCTGATAAAATGAATCGATCCCGATTAAACCAATGAGGATTTGCTGGGCTATGCTTTAAATGCTTTGTCCACAAAACATGTGCCATTGGCGCAGCTCCCATCGGTAGACCAGGATGTCCCGAATTTGCTTTTTCTACCATATCAATAGAAAGCATTCTTATTGTATCAATGGCTAACTGGTCTATTTCCCTCGTAGCTGACAAAATAACTCCTCCTCTCTTATTTCGGTACCTTTTCCCAATCCGCTAAAAATTTTTCAATACCGATATCGGTTAATGGATGGCTCCATAATTTTGGAAATAATGATCCTGGAATGGTAGCAATATCCGCCCCTGCAATCGCTGCATTTTGTAAATGACTGATATTTCGTATACTCGCCGTTATGATCTCTGTATCGAATTGATATTCATTTAGGATTTGTTTCAAATCTTTTACTAGATTTACTCCATCTGTTCCGGTATCATCTATTCTCCCTACAAATGGACTGATATAATTCGCACCCGCTTTTGTAGCCATTAAGCCTTGGGCAACCGAGAAAATTAGTGTTACATTTGTTTTGATGCCCTCTCTTGATAAAATATGAACAGCCCGTAATCCCGCTTCTGTCATAGGAATTTTCACTACTACATTGGTGGCCCATTTAGCTATTTCTCTTGCTTCCTGCAACATCTCTTCTGTTTCCATTCCGATGACTTCAGCACTTACTGGTCCTTTCACCACACTACAAATTTCTTTAATGACTTCTTCAAAATTCTTTCCTTCCTTAGCAATAATGGATGGATTAGTCGTAATCCCATCAACAAGACCTAATTGGTTTATCCGTTTAATTTCATTTATGTCTGCAGTATCAAGAAAAAACTTCATCCTTGCCCTCCTCTAAAATTACTATTCTATTAAATATGCTTTTACCTCATTTAACGAGCTCCTGATAATTAAAATGTTTACACTCGATATATCTTATATGCTTATTTTGACCATTTAATAGTAGAGAATGAGTAACATAATTGGAATCAGTATCTAATACGATACCTTTTAACAAAATATTTTCCGTAATTCCCGTAGCTACAAACAAACATTTATCCGAGCTGATTAAATTATGAAGCTTCAATATCTTATTAGGATTGTATAAACCCATTTCTACACATCTTTCATACTCCGTTTTATTTTTTGGGAGTAGCTTTGCCTGCATGTCTCCTCCAAGACATTTAACAGCAACTGCAGCTAAAACACCTTCAGGGGCTCCCCCTATTCCATAAAATAAATCTATTCCTTGTTTCTTCATACAAGTTGCAGCTGCATAAGTTATGTCTCCTTCATCAAATAGATACACTTTTGCCCCAATATTTCGTACCTCATCAATTAATTGGGTATGGCGTTCTCTATTTTGAATAAGAATTCTCATGTCTTTTATATTTTTTTCATTTGCTTTTGCAACGACATGCACATTTTCTACTAATGAAGCATTAAGATCAATTTCTCCCTTGGCTTCTGTTCCTACAACGATTTTTTCCATATACATATCTGGCGCATGGAGTAGTGTGTTTCTTGGTGCTGCAGCAATAACGGTAAAAGCATTTTCTTGTCCATTTACGGTAGAAGTTGTTCCTTCGATAGGATCTACCGCAATATCTACCTTCGGATTGACACCTGCCCCTACTTCTTCCCCTATATATAGCATTGGAGCATTATCGATTTCTCCTTCACCAATTACGATCTTTCCATCAAAATCTATTTTATTTAGTGTATCTCGCATGGCATTCGTTGCAGCACCATCTGCCTTTAATTTATTTCCACTGCCTACCCATGGATAAGCTGCTAAAGCTGCCTGTTCGGTAACTCGCAAAAAATCAAATGTGAGGTCTCGCATCTTATTACTCCCTTCTCCGCATTTTCAGATGGAAGGCTAGTTCGTAGATTTTTCGATAAACTCCTTTTCTTTTGCTGTAATTTTGTTTACTTTTCTTTCAGAGCCACCTGCCCAAGAGGAATTTAAATAAGTTGCTATTACTTTCTTAGCTAATTCTGTTCCAATAATCTGTCCACCCATTGTAATGATTTGAGCATTATTACTGAGTTGGGCTCTTTCAGCCGAATAGGTGTCATGACATAGTGCAGCACGAATCCCTGGATATTTGCAAGCAGCTATCGCAACCCCAATACCTGTTCCGCATATCAATATCCCTCGATCTACTTTTCCTTTCCTTATATCTGAAGCTACCTGGAAAGCAACATCAGGATAATCAATGGCATCACACGTATAACATCCATAATCGACAAATTGATAATTTTCATCCTGTAAGTAAGCTTTTATCACTTCTTTCATGTTAAAGCCGTTATGATCGCTACCAATGGCAATTTTCATTTTACCATCCTTTCATTATTATTTGTTTTCGTTTTCATTTTATTATAATTTTTGTTTTATTTCAATATTTATTTTCGTTTATTTTCGTTTTTGTTATTCAATTTCGTATTTACACCCGGTGATGTAGTTATATTTATGAATAAATATTTGCATTTTTAATTTAATCAATAAAAAGCGAAATGTTTTTAAGCGTATAATGTTAAGAAAAGAAAATATTTCAATATATTTTGATTACGTTTGTTATCATAATGTGATACACTTATTAGAAATGCAGAGATATTAGACTGGTATAAGGGTGATTATATTGAGTAAAATGTTTGCAGCGGAACGCAGGAACGTCATTTTAGAAATATTAAAAGACAAAAAAAGGATAACAGTGAAAGAGCTATCTCAAATGTTAAATGTTTCTGAGGCAACTTTAAGAAGTGATTTGTCCCAGATGGAGAAAAAAGGATTATTAACGAGAACACATGGTGGAGCAGTACTTGATTCTCCTATCAAAGCAGAAAATACATTTTCCGCAAGAGAAAAGAAAAATAAAGAAAGCAAGATAGCTATTGCAAAAAAAGCAATGAGTCTAATACATGACAAGAACTGTATCTTCTTAGATGCTAGTACAACCGCTTTGGAAATTGCACGCTTATTAAAAGAAGAAAATATTCGTCTAACCGTCTTAACGAATGGTATTTCTACTGCCATCGAATTACGAGATAACCCCGCTATTACCGTTATTCTTCTAGGGGGAATGTTAAGGAATGGGTCCATGGCATTAGAAGGCCCATTTGGAACAAGTATTCTTAATCAAATCCATGTAGATATCCTATTTACCTCTGCAAGAGGCTTTACGGTGGAAGAAGGTTTAACGGATTTTAGTGTCTATGAGGTGGAATTAAAAAAAGTTATTGTCAATAAGGTAGAAAAAGTGGTAGCCATCGTTGATCATACGAAAATCGGTGATAACTCTATTGCTTCTTTTGCAAGTGTGGAGGATATTGATTTATTCATTTCTGATGAAGATATTAATCAAGATCTCAAAAAAGTCTTTGAAAAAAATCACGTTCAATTTATGAAGTCATAAAAAACGAAAAGGACGAAACATCTTTTGTCCAATTCGTTTTTTTATTTACTCATTAGAATAGTAATGCAATGATTAAGTTACGGAAAATAAGCTTTTTTGAAAGCATTCCAGTATGAAATAGATGGATGTGGCACCTGGATCCAAAAATCCTTTGGAGCGCTCTCCTAATCTGCTGGATCTCCCCTTTTTAGAGATCATTTCTTTAGTCGATAGCATTCCATTTTCGGCAGATACTAATGCTTGATCAAATATTTCAGAAAATGATTGATCCTCCCTTTTTTCCCTTAAGGACTGGATAAAGGGTTGAATCGTATCAATCATCGTTTTATCGCCAACCTCTGCCTGCCCACGTTCTTTAATCCCATCACCGAAAGCAATCCAGAAATCTAATAATTCTGAGTGATTAAATTCTGTTTTTCCTTTCAAAACCTTACTCCCTCTTAAAAAACCCGTGGCATACAACGGGCCAACTGACGATCCAACAGCATTAAGGAAGGTTTTAGCGACTACCTTACTGATCTCTCCCCCATCTCTTTCATTTTGTAGTTCATTATCTAATTTCTCCTTTACTGCTTGCCATCCAATAGACATCGTGACACCATGATCACCATCTCCTAGTTTTCGATCCAATTCTGAGAGGTAATCTTTTTCCTTTTCAATCATCTCAATCACAGCATATAAAAATTGCTTATAGTTTTCGATTGTGTAAGTCACGAAATATTCCCCCCGTCTCTTATAATTGTGCATACATCGGACAATCTGCTTCAGCGTCTATTAAGCTAATTAACTCCTCATCTAAATTCGTCAGCGTAACGGAACATCCTCCCATTTCTAAGGAAGTGCTATAGTTGCCAACATAGGATCGGTATATTTCTATCCCTTGTTTTGCCAATATTTGTTCCACTCTTCTGAAGACAATATAAAGCTCCATTCTTGTCGTAGACCCTAAACCATTGACAAGTACAGCAACCTTATCTCCATTTGACATAGCCATATCATTTAAAATATCTTGCACTAATCGATCCGCAACTTGATCTGCTTGCTGCAATTCGCCTTTCTCTACACCAGGCTCGCCATGATGACCCAATCCAATTTCCATTTCATTTTCCTTCAGAGAGAAACTCGGCTCATTCGTTTGTGGTAAATAACACGGAGTTAAGCCTACTCCCATTGTACGTGTCCGTTCATTTGTCCTCCGCGCAACATCCGCTACTTCTTTTAAGCTGTACCCCTTCTCAGCGGCAGCTCCAGCTGCTTTCGTGACAAAGAACTCCCCAGCAATTCCTCTTCTCTTTTCTTTTTCCTCACTTGAGGCAGAAGCAACATCATCATTCACGACTACTAGCTCTACATCGATATCTTCTTCCATTTCAGCAAGCTCTGCGGCCATCCCGAAATTCATGATGTCACCGGCATAATTTCCGTAGATATAAACAACCCCATTGCCTTTGTCGATGGCTTTTGTTGCTTCGACAATTGGCTCAGGTGGTGGAGAAGCAAAAATGTTTCCAACCGCTACACCATCTGCCATACCTCGACCGACATACCCCATAAAAGCAGGTTCATGACCTGAGCCTCCACCGATTAGAACACCTACTTTATTCTCCTTCGTTTCACTTGCGATCACAATAGAACGTTTATTTTCCTCCAACCTTCTTACTTGGTTGGGATGTGCTTTTATATAGCCTTCTATCATTTCATCCACCACATCATTTGGATTATTTATTAATTTTTTCATTATTATTTCCTCCTCTGATTACGGGCTATGTAGGAATAGCAGATCCTGCAGTAGAATCTGCTATTCTATTTAAGGCACTAAAACTACTTTGAGAGAATCTTTTCCGCTCTTAACCATTTCAAATCCTTGCTCGAAATCTTCTAATGGTAATTGATGGGTTACGACACCTTCTGTCGGAAAATCTCCCTTAGCAATACCATCGATAACAATCGGATAACAATATGGCCCAAGGTGTGAGCCTAATACATCTAACTCTTTACGATCCCCGATAATACTCCAATCAATCGTTACAGGGTCTTTAAAGACACTAAACTCAACAAATCTCCCTAGTTTTCTTATGGCAGATAATCCTTGTTCTACCGATTTTGGATGTCCTGTTGCTTCAATATATATATCACATCCATATCCATCCGTCAGATCTTTAATTATTTTCACTGCATCTTCCTTAGCAGGATTAATCGTTAAATCAGCGCCGAATTTTTCAGCAAACTTCAACCTATCCTCTAATAAATCTAAGACAATTAATTTACCTGCACCTGCTTTTTTAGCAGCTCCAACCATTCCAAGCCCTAACGTTCCTGCACCTGCGATCACCACCGTGTCACCGATTTGGATTTGCGCTCTTTGGACTGCATGTAAAGAGCAGGCATATGGTTCAATTAGAATGGCCTTTTCTATTGGTAGGTCTTCTGGCACTTTATAGTTAATAGCTTCTTTTGTGAACTTCATATATTCTGCCATTCCACCATGGACATTATATTGGAATCCATATAAGTCGTGTTTTTCACACATCCAATAGTTTCCACTCTTACAAAAACGACATTCCCAACAAGGCACAATTTGTTCCGAGATAATTCTATCTCCCACTTTAAAATCCTTAACAGCCGCTCCTAATTCTACGATTTTTCCAATAAATTCATGTCCAGGAATGACAGGCGCCTTAATATATGCTGGCTGATAGTCATCTCCCCAAAAAGAAACGGCTCCAGCATGTGCTTTGGCATCTCCAGCGCAAATTCCGCAAGCTTCTACTTCCACAATAATCTCTTGATCATTCTCGAGTTTAGGTGTTTCCACTACTTCTAAGCGATAATCACCTGGTGCATAAGCTACAACTGCTCTCATTTCCTCTGGTAGGGCTTTCATTGTTTTTGTCATTTGCTATACCTCCTTAAAAAATTAGATAAGTACTTTTTGTTTTTCAACACGTTCGCCTGTATTCACATCAAAGATATGAATACGATCGGAATCGAATTTAATTTTGATACCATCACCCGTATCAAGCTTATAAATTTCCTCCGACACAATACTTAAAATGTTATCTTCTTCAATTTTTATATGAATTCTACATTCTTCCCCTACATTTTCAAATACAGTGACATTTAATTCCGTAGAATACGGTTGGTCATCTGTTACAACAGAAATATCGGTTGGTCGAATACCAAAGCGGTACTCCTTGCCCTCTTCCAAATAATCTTTATATTTGTCAGGAACATTAAACCGCAATTTCCCATTTTTCGATACTAAATAAACAGATCCTTCTTTAAAGGTAGCGAAAACAGTAAATATATTCATAGGGGGTTCCCCAATAAAACCAGCCACGAACTCATTTTGAGGATGGTTAAATACCTCTAGTGGTGTTCCAAATTGCTGAAGAACACCGTCTTTTATAATGGCAATCCTATCAGCTAAGGCCATTGCTTCCAGCTGATCATGTGTAACAATAATTGTTGTACAATTTATTTCATTATGAAGATGTTTAATTTCTGTTCTCATTTTCTGTCTAACTTTTCCGTCTAAATGTGAAAGTGGTTCATCCAGTAATAAAACCTCTGGTCTCCTAATTAGGGCCCTTGCAATATTTACCCTTTGCTTCTGACCACCAGATAAAGCACTAGGATTCATCGCTAATAAATCCTTTAGATCTAATAAACTAGCCATTTTATCTATTTCTTTTTTTATCGTTTCTTTTGGTACATTTTTTGCCCTCATGTTAAAACTAATGTTGTCATACACAGATAAAGGTGGATACATCGCATAGTTTTCAAATGCTAAGCCGATATTTCGGTCCTTTGGATGTAGATCATTTAGTTTCCGTTCTCCAATCAATACTTCTCCACTTGTGATATCTTCCAAACCCGCTATCATTCGCAAAGTGGTCGATTTACCACAACCCGAAGGACCCAATAATGCAACAAACTCTCCATCTTTGGTTTCTATACTTAAATCACTAACTGCATGTATCGCTTCTCTATTCTTATAGAATGATTTATTTAAATTTTTTAATGTTAGTTTTGCCATACTACCTCTCCCTTCGCATCTTCTCTATATTTGGAAAGAAGGTTCATTTTATTAGGACCAAAAAAGATTGCTTTGTTAACATCTAATTGAACATAAACAGGTTTATCCATAGCTACTTGAAGGGTAGATGGTACGGTAAGCCTTATTTGATTGCCATCTTTTTCAACCGTCAACACCGCTTTTGCTCCCAACGGTTCAAAACTATAAGGGATACACTCCACACAATTCTCATTTTCTTTTGTAAAGCTATACTGAATATTTTTAGGTCGTATACCTAACTTGACTGAAGTAACATTCTCTTTTACATAACCTTTTATAGTTTCCGGTAGAGGTTGATTTTTTGCTTCCTCAAAGATAGATAGTTGGTTATCCTTCGTTACACTAGCGCGGAAAAAATTGATCTCTGGTTCACCAAATGAACTCGCAACAAATTCATTATGGGGGTAATAATAAATTTCATCAGGTGTTCCTATCTGCTCTATTTTCCCTTCATTTAGAATGGCAATTTTGTCTCCTAGGCTCAACGCCTCTAGATAATCATGCGTAACATAAATAGTGGTAGTGTCTAAATTTTTCTGCATTTCCTTTAGTTCTGCTCTCATTTGATGCCGAAGCTTAGCATCGAGATGGGTGATTGGCTCATCCATTAAAAATACATTCGGATTTCTTACGAGTGCTCTACCTAAACCTACTCGTTGTCTTTGGCCATTCGATAATTCTGATATATCTCGTTCTAATAGGTGATCAATCTTTAAAATGTTAGCTACTCTACTAACTTCTTTTTCTACTACTGCTTTTGGTTCTTTATATCTTGGGCTTCTTAATGGAGAAGCAATGTTATCAAAAACAGTAAAGTGCGGATATAAGGCATAATTTTCAAAAACCATCGCTATGTTTCTATCTTCGGGTTCTACATAGTTATAATGCTCTCCATCTAGATACACATCACCATAATCGGGTAAATACAAGCCTGCAATTACATTTAACAAGGTGGTTTTACCTGCACCAGCAGGGCCAAATATAACAAAAAACTCTTTATCTTTGATTTTCAAATTTATATTGTCTAGCGCAATATCTTTTTTAAATTTCTTAGAAACGGATTGTAAAGTTACATCTGCCAATGCTCTGCCTCCTTTCGATTATCCTTTTACCGAACCCATACTCAACCCTCTTACAAGGTGTTTTTGGATCGATAATGCTAATATAATAATTGGCAATGAAGCAATTAAAACCGCTCCAGCCATTTGTCCATAATGCACAGTATCTGACGCTACATACTGTAGCATGGCAACTGTTGTCGTGGTGACGTCTTGACCTGCTAACAATAACGAAAACGTAAAGTTATTCCAAACAAAAATTAATGATAATAAAGCAGAAGCAACTAAACCAGGACGAATAAGAGGCATGACAATTTTGATAAAAACTTGCCACCAGGAGTATCCATCAAGTCGTGCTGCATTTTCCACCTCCACAGAAATATCTTCAAAATATCCCCGTAAAATCCAAATCAACAAGGGTAAAGACAATACTTGAAATACCCAAATTAATCCTACATAAGTGTCATAGAGGCCTAATTCTTGATAGAGTAGGAATAGTGGTAAAACTACTAATATTTCTGGAGCAAAACGGAAGGACAAGAAGGTGAATGCAATCCCATCCCTTCCTTTAAAGTCAAAACGGGCAAGTGCATAAGCTGCTGGTACACCAACTATAATCGATAAAGCAATGGCTCCAAAACTAACAATGATATTATCTAAAAAGTATCCTATATATTCTCCATCCGAAAATAACATTCGATAGTTTTCTAATGTTGGTGTGAAAATAAAAGTAGTGTTAAACATGTCTCGATCGTGTTTAAAAGATAAAATTACTAACCATAGTAGTGGAAATATGGCAAACATTGCATATAAGACGAGTGCTGCATTTTGTAAAAAAGCTATGATTTTCTTTTTCATATTCATCCTACTTTCCTGACGCTTTATTTTGAGTATATGTCCAATATTTAACGATGAAATGACTTAAGAAATAGACAAATAGATATAAAATCAACATGAATGGTAAGGATACACCTAATTCTTTATAGGTAAATGCTTCTGTATAAGCAGTCAGTGGTAATGTCATTAAGGTATCTCCAGGTCCACCTCTTGTTAAAGCAAAAATAATGTCAAACATTTGAAGTGACAACATTAGTCGGAATAATACCGCAATGATTAACATTGGCATAATCATAGGTAAAGTTAGATTCTTAAAGGTAAACCAAGCAGATCCTCCATCTATCATTGCCGATTCAAATGGCGCCTTCGGTAAGGAACGTAAGCCTGCTAGAACCAAAATGGTTACAAAAGGTGTAAAAACCCAAGCATCAATAATTAATACAGTGATCAACGCAGTAGAAGGATCCGCTCCCCAATTAAAGTTTGTAATTCCTAATTGTCTTAACCAATCACTATAAATACCAACTGAGTTATTGGTCATTAGTTGCCAAATAATAGTGGCAATTACTGGAGCGATTACTAATGGAAAGATTAAAACAATACGCAAAGACCTTGCTAGCATATTCTCTCGATTCAAGAGGAGAGCAATTCCAATGCCTAGTAATGTTTCGATCAAAGTTGCTAAACCCGCATAGGATAAGGTGACGCCAACACTATGCCAAAAACTTGGCGATGAAAACATCGCTATCCAATTTTCCAAACCAACAAACATATATTCAGCATATTTAAAGGAATAGTTCGTTAATGAAAAATATATAGCCATCCCAAATGGAATTAAAATGCCAATGGTTAGTAAAAATGCTGGACTAAGGATAAGAAAAGGTCTCATTTTGATTTTCCAAGGTACTTTATTTGTTAACTGCCTTTCTTTCATTGCTTGTTTCTCATATGCCTCTGTTGCCATGTGCTTTCACTCCTTGTATAACAGGGCGGATAGCCTACCCGCCCTATGTAATTGCTTATTCCGCCCTTATTCTAGAAACTCTCTTTTCAATATCATCATTTAATTGGTTCATGCGTTCCTCCGCATCTGCTCCATTCACAATATCTTGTAATGCCGCAGCCCATTCTGTTGTCGTATTAAAAAATTCTGGCTGAGGTGTAAACTTAATGGTTGATTCGTCAATTAGTTCATTAAATGTCTCTACATAACCTTCAATGTCACCAATTCTTTGTTGGTATTCTTCACTTTCAAAGACAGATTTTCGTACAGGGTCTACCACATTTGCTTCAATGGCACCCCATTGCATATGCTCTTTACCAGTAAAGTATTGCATGAAGAGCCATGCAGCGTCTTTTTTCTCTGATGATTTATTCATGGCTATAGACCAGACCCACATATTCGTACCAAGATCTCCTTCTTTCGTTCTAGGTGGTGTTGTCACACCAATATTGCCAGCTTCAGGCGCTTCACCTGGTACGTTATGGAAGATCGCCCAGTTACTTGCGTCATATGTCATCGCTGCTTTACCTTGTGCTAAGTCATTAGAGACTTGATACCATGTATAACTTGACCAGTCAGAAGGTCCTGCTTCATTAACTAACTCTGCAAACATATTAGTAATCTCAATCGATTCTTCACTATTAAGGTGAGGGACTAAAGAACCGTCTTCTACTGTAAAATCTACGGCTCCATGGTTGGTGAATGAAGTCATGTATCCTGGGTGGATGGTTGCCCATGATCTAGTTCCACGAGTACCAACACCATAGCTACCTTCCCCATTCCATCCCTCTAATTGAGCACCTACTTCTATTACTTCTTCCATAGTTTGAGGTGGTGCCTCTAATCCAATCGATTCTAACGCCCGTTTATTATAATGTAATAAATTAAATTCATATGCTAATGGGACTGTATAGAGATCTCCTTCCCCTACAGGATGTCCTGGTACACCATCCCAACGTCCTGCACCTAGAATGCCTTCATAGAAATCATCTACATCATACTCTGGAGAAGTTCTAGTTTCATCCTCGATAAAGGAATCTAATTCTTGGATATACTCAGCAGTTGCATATTCCCATACCTGATATGCACCCGTCATAAAAACATCAGGGTTTCCGTTCTGTGCATTTAATGATGTCGTAAGCTTGTCGAAATAATTCTCCTCCGGGGTTAAAGAATGGTTGACAGTAATTCCTGTTTTCTCTTCAAATTCTGGGATTCTTTCAATCATCGCATCTGCATATGGATGCTGGTTCAACATAACTTCAATTTCTTCACCATCAAAGCGCTTCCAATCAAATTCATCAAACGGTTCTCTATTTGCTGATTCTGCCCCACTATCTTCACCACCATCTTTTGTAGCGCTTTCATTCGAGCATGCAAATAATAACATTAAAAGTAATAAACCTACTAAAGCAAATAGCGTTTTTTTCATTTTAAATTTCCTCCCAACAATAGCCTTGTTTTATTACCTAATTCCTTTTG
This sequence comes from Gracilibacillus dipsosauri, assembly GCF_003176895.1. GTDB lineage: Bacteria > Bacillota > Bacilli > Bacillales > Amphibacillaceae > Gracilibacillus > Gracilibacillus dipsosauri. The sequence continues at coordinate 47,050 of NZ_QGTD01000018.1, read as the reverse complement.
ACTGATCGGTGATTGCCTTCATGCCTCCTTACTTGTTTTTATTATTTCTTTCGTTTTATTTTACATTATTATCTTTTAATGTCAATATATTTCGTTTATTTTCATTTATTCATGTTATTTTAATGATTCATTATAACTTATTTTGCTTTTATTATTTTTATCGATGAGTAATTCTCCTTCATTCGCGCTAAGAAATCGTCTGGCGTATTATCATTTGTAATGAATACATCAATTTGTCCTAACTCAAGTGAAGTAATGACTGACTTGCGATTTATCTTCGTATGATCTATTAAGGCTATACATTGATCTGCCCTTTCTCTCATCATCCTTTTCAATTGTGCTTCGTGTATACTAAAGTCATTTAAACCATTTTCCACTGTACAACCATGAGCAGAAGTAAAAAATATATCCGAGTTGATTTCTGATAGAATAGACTTGCCCAAAGAACCTTCTATTTCTGTACTGCCTGGTCTCGTTAATCCTCCCACCATTATGACGCTTAATTTTGGATTCTCTGCTAGTATTTGAGCTGTGACTAGTCCATTAGTAATGACCGTTAAATTGTTCCTCGTTTCCGCTACTTTCTTTGCTAATTCTAAACAGGTAGAACTGGCATCAATCGTAATACAGGTCTTCTCTTTAATTAATGTCAATGCGGCATTACTAAGTTTATTTTTTTCGGACTGATTCTGCTCTAATCGAGAACTAAATTTTAAGCTGGAATCATATCTTGCTGGCAGCACGGCACCACCATGTGTTTTAACAAGAAAACCTTCCTCCTCTAAAATCTTCAAATCATTCCGTAAAGTGCCCTCTGATACGCCAAGCTCTTTCGAAATATGACTAATAATTAATTGTTTTCTTTCATTTAAGATCTGGATAATTTTTTTCCTTCGGCTAGGTACTAGCATATTTCCACTCCATTCTTATAAATTATGATATATTGATTTTTATTATTAATTACTTTTGTTTATTGTCGATTGATTGTATTTTTATTATTATCACACTCATTATATCTTGTAAAGTTTGTTATAATTTAATCTGATCGAAAATAAAAATAAAGATAAAATAAATAAGCAACTAAAAATTGATAATAGAATACCTCACTTTTAGTTGCTTATTTCGAATATCTCTTGTATTGCCGGAACAATAGTATTTATTATAGACAAATCACCTTATAGATTAATAACATCATTATTTCTTTGAATTTTCATAACAAAATTGACCTATATTTATATTAAACTGAACTCCCTCTAATAATTAGAGAAGGGGTACCAGATAGGAATAATACCAAACCCCCACAGAAGAATTGAGATAAGAGATAGAAGGAAAAAACAAAGAACCCTTTCCCTTGAAATTTAGGGAAAGAGCTCTTTTGTTTAATAGTTAGCAAAAAGTAGCTATTATTCGAACTTACCTTTTTTCTTTTTGCGGTACAATATGGTTGCACCAGAAAGAAGTAATAACAAGCCCACTAGAATTAAATTCATGTTGTTTGTTGCTGTATTTGGTAGCTCTTCTTCTTTATCTACTTCATCATCAATTGGTTGTAATTGCTCAGGTTGCTTAGGTTCTGTAACTTCAGGTTTTTCTTGTGGATCTTCTTCACTAGGATCTGGTGGAGAAGTCACTTCTTCCTCGACCACAATTTCTTCTGTTGGTTGCCCTGGAACCTCGATGTTAGTCGCTTCTACAGTTGCAACATTTTCAATCGATGTTCCTTCATAGCCTGTTTCAATGGTTGCATGGAAGGTCACTGTACGCCATTCCGTATCCGTGACATCTCCAAAGCTTGCCGTAATCGTTCCACCATCGATATCAGCTGTTCCTTCATGACTCACTTCTAGGCTTCCCTCTAGATAAGCAAGTCCTTCTGGTAATACATCTGTAATTTCTAGATTTTCTATGATACTATCTTTTACTGTATTTCGGGCCTGAATCGTATAAACAACAGTGTCTCCTACTTGGAATTCTTCTTTCTCTTCCGCTAGATTCACAGCAGTTTTTTCCGATTCTAATTTTGGTGCATGTGGATTAACAGTAATTTCTTCACTTGGTTGGTCTGGTTCATCTATGTTTTTACCATTTACTGTTGCCACATTCTCAATTGATTTACCAGATTGACCAGATTCTATTTTTGCGCGGAATGTTACCGTATGCCATTCGGTATTTGTTACGTCACCGAACACTGCAGTAATCGTTCCATCTTCTATGTCTCCAGTTCCGCCTTCACTCACTTCAAGGCTTCCTTCTACATAGACAAGTCCTTCTGGCAACACATCGGTAATCTCAAGATTTTCTATAATACTATCTTTTACTGTATTTCGGGCCTGAATCGTATAAACAACAGTGTCCCCTACTTGGAATTCTTCTTTTTCTTCCTCTAAGTTCACAGCAGTTTTTTCCGATTCTAGCTTCGGTTCACGTGGATAAACTAACACTTCTTCATTTGGCTTATCTGGATCATCAATATTGTCGCCATCTACCGTTGCGATGTTTTCAATATCCTGTCCAGCTTGGCCTTCTTTTACTACAACTTGGAACGTCAACGTATGCCATCCCGTATCTGTTACATCACCAAACTTACCTATGATTTCTCCATCAACAGAATGTCCAGCATCGTCACCTTCTGTATCGGTAACGGCTTGGCCATCAACGGTTAGCGTTCCTGCCACATACTCCAATCCCTTTGGTAGTACATCGCTGATCGAAAGATTTGACACAAGACTATCTTCGATCGTATTGCGTGTTTGAATCGTATACGTTAAGGTATCACCTACTTCTGGGTGCTCGGCATCTGTGTTTCCATCTGCTTTTTTCGCAATACTTGATGTTTTAGTGGATTCGAGTTTTGGTTCCTTTGGATCGATCGTAATGTCGGTGCTCGGCTTGTCAGGATCGTCCACATTATCCCCATCAGCAGTCGCCACATTCTCAATCGTGTTGCCTACTAGTCCTGAATCAATCGTTGCTAGGAAGCTCACGGTGCGCCATTCGGTATCCGTCACGTCACCAAAGGTTGCCGTAATCGTTCCATTTTCAAACATACCTTCTCCATCATGACTCACCTTTATGCTTCCTTCCACATACGTAAGACCTTCTGGTAATACATCGGAAAGGACAAAGTTTTCGACGACACTATCTGTTACGGTATTGCGACTTTGAATCGTGTAAACGACGGTATCGCCTACTTCAAATCTTTCTTTGCCTATCTCTAAATTTACTGCTGTTTTTTCGGATTCCAGATTCGGTTCTCTTGGGTAAATATTCACTTCATGTTCTGGTTTGTCTGGATCATCGATATTATCTCCATCGACGGTTGCGATGTTGGTAATATCTTGACTTGCTTGTCCTTCTCCGACGACTACTTGGAAAGTTAATGTATGCCATTCGGTATCCGTGACATCACCAAATTTTCCGAAAATGTTGCCATCTACACTATGTCCTGTGTCGTCCCCTTCAGCATCCGTGACGGATTCCCCATCGACGATTAGCGTACCTGCCACATATTCCAAGCCTTCTGGAAGGACGTCACTGATCGCAAGGTTAGACACGAGACTATCTTCGATTGTATTACGTGTTTGAATCGTATACGTTAACGTGTCGCCCACTTCTGGGTGCTCGGCATCTGTGTTTCCTTCTGCTTTTTCATGGATTTCCGATGCTTTCTCCGATTCTAACTTCGGTTCTTTCGGATCCACAATAATTTCATTCTCTGGGGTATCCGGGTCATCCACATTATCGCCATCTACTGTTGCCGTATTTTCAATCGTCTTACCAGATTGGCCAGCATCAATCGTTGCTTGGAACGTTACAGTACGCCATTCTGTATCGGTAACATCCCCAAAGCTTGCCGTAATCGTTTCATTTTCGATATTGCCTGTTCCTTCATGACTTACTTCTAGGCTTCCCTCTACGAATGTTAGTCCTTCTGGTAATTCGTCAGAAATGACGAAGTTTTCTACGATACTTTCTGTTACTGTGTTACGGGATTGGATGGTATATTCAATCGTATCCCCAACTTGGTATTTTTCCGTGTTTGTATTTCCTTCGCCTTTTTCTACGATGCTAGAAGTTTTTTCGGATTCAAATTTTGGTTCACGCGGATAAACTAACACTTCTTCCCTTGGCTTATCTGGATCGTCAATATTGTCTCCATCTACCGTTGCGATGTTTTCAATATCTTGTCCAGCTTGACCTGCTCCTACAACTACTTGGAAGGTTAGGGTGTGCCATTCGGTGTCTGTCACATTGCCAAATTGACCAAAGATATCTTTATTTACAACATGGCCAGCATCGTCCCCTTCAGCATCGGTAACAGCTTGTCCATCTACAGTTAGCGTACCTGCCACATATTCCAAACCTTCTGGAAGGACGTCGCTGATGGTGAGGTTGGACACCAAACTATCTTCGATTGTATTACGGGTTTGAATCGTATACGTTAAGGTATCGCCCACTTCTGGGTGCTCCGCATCCGTGTTTCCTTCGGCTTTTTCGGCAATACTCGACGCTTTCTCTGATTCTAGAACTGGCTCTTTCGGATCCACGATAATTTCATTTTCTGGAGTATCTGGGTCATCCACATTATCGCCATCTACGGTGGCTGTATTTTCAATCGTCTTGCCGGATTGTCCCGACTCGATAACTGCTTGGAACGTTATAGTTCTCCATTCCGTATCGGTGACATCCCCAAAGCTTGCCGTAATCGTTCCATTTTCGATATTGCCTGTTCCTTCATGACTTACTTCTAGGCTTTCCTCTACGAATGTAAGCCCTTCTGGTAATTGATCGGAAATCACGAAGTTTTCGACAACACTTTCTCTTACGGTGTTACGGGATTGGATGGTATATTCAATCGTATCCCCAACTTGGTATTTATCTGTATCGGTATTTCCTTCGCCTTTTTCTACGATGCTAGATGTTTTTTCTGATTCTAATCTTGGTTCACGTGGATAAACTAACACTTCTTCCCTTGGCTTATCTGGATCGTCAATATTGTCTCCATCTACGGTTGCGATGTTTTCAATATCCTGTCCAGCTTGACCTGCTCCGACTACTACCTGGAAGGTTAGGGTGTGCCATTCGGTATCTGTCACATTGCCAAATTGACCAAAGATATCTCTGTCTACGACATGGCCAGCGTCGTCCCCTTCTGTATCGGTAACAGCTTGGCCATCGACGATTAGCGTACCTTCCACATATTTCAAACCTTCTGGAAGGACGTCACTGATCGTAAGGTTGGACACGAGACTATCTTCCACTGTATTACGTGTTTGGATCGTATACGTTAAGGTATCACCTACTTCTGGGTGCTCCGCATCCGTGTTTCCATCAGCTTTTTCGGCAATACTAGCTGCTTTTTCTGATTCCAGTATTGGTGTCTTTGGATCGATCGTAATGTCGGTGCTCGGCTCATCTGGCTCCTCTACATTGTCTCCATTTACTGTCGCTGTATTTTCAATCGTCTTGCCGGATTGACCGGAATCAACTGTTACTAAGAAGCTCACGGTACGCCATTCGGTATCCGCAACGTCACCAAATGTTGCCGTAATCGTTCCATTTTCAAACGTACCTTCCCCATCATTGCTTACCTTCATGCTTCCTTCCACATACGTAAGACCTTCTGGTAATACATCGGAAATGACAAAGTTTTCGACTACACTTTCGGTTACGGTATTGCGACTTTGAATCGTGTAAACGACGGTATCGCCTACTTCAAGCTTTTCTTTCCCTATTTCTAAGTTCACGGCATTTTTTTCGGATTCCAGGTTTGGTTCTCGAGGATAAATGTTCACTTCATGTTCTGGTTTATCCGGATCATCAATATTATCACCATCCACGGTTGCAATGTTGATAATATCTTGACTTGCTTGTCCTTCTCCTACGACTACTTGGAACGTCAACGTATGCCATTCGGTATCCGTGACATCTCCAAATTCTCCGAAGATGTTGCCATCTACGTTATGTCCTGCATCGTCTCCTGCTTCATCCGTAACGCCTTCGCCATCTACATTTAGGGTTCCGGCCACATATTCCAATCCTTCTGGAATGATGTCACTGATCGTAAGGTTGGTTACGAGACTATTTTCTACCGTATTACGGGTTTGAATTCTATACGTTAAAATGTCGCCTACCTCTGGATGGTCGGCATCCGTGTTACCTTCAGCTTTTTCATGGATCTCCGATGTTTTCTCCGATTCAAGATCTGGTTGCTGATAGGTAAGTGGATTATTCACTTCATTCGACTCTGTTTCTTTTCTTTCATTGGTTAATAGATTGTCATAGCCTACTTGAGCTTGATTGACAATTTCATTGATTTCATCATTTACTAAGGCTTTTACCTTAAATTGAACGGTGATCCCGTCAGGTAATTCGTTAATATTCGGCAAGTCACCCAACTCCACGATGACTTTTTCTCCGTCAAAATGACCGGCGTCATCGCCTGCTTCATCGGTTAAGTCGCCTGTACCTGGACCATCGATAATTTTTAAGGAACCAGGAACATATTCGGTACCTGCTGGAATCGCATCCTCAAATATTGTATTGGCAGCAATGTCGCCACCATTGTTCTTAACGGTTACTTCATACGTTAATTCATCGCCGGCGAGCACTTCTCCTTCTGGACTAACGGATTTTTCTGCCACGACACATGGTTCTGTTCCTAGGAAGACGTCATCAAGGTAATTACCGAATGCCAATGCTCCGGTAGATGTACTAATTGCTTTAAAGCCAAAACGCGTCATTGTTTGTCCAGCTGGAACAGTATAAGTTCCTGTATAAGTTTCCCATGTAGTCCCTGTTGAAATTCTCTCTATTTCTGGCGTGGTATTGAATGGATCGGCTGTAACTGATCCAATATTAACACTCATCGTATCAACACCATTGTAACCTCTATGATTTAAACGCCAATAAATGGTCTGTCCTGGTATGGTGGGTAATTCTTGATATAACATACTATTTGTATCAGCATTTAATTCTGCAAATCTACTCGTAAGATTGTCCTTATTCGGAGTATTTGAAGGTATAGTACTCGGTCGAGCAGGGTCCATTATTTGAATAATTCCTCTTGGTGTGCGGTTGACATCAGTCGTTTCCCACCCTGGGACAGTGTCTGCATAGTAATAACCACCTCCGGCTATCGAGTTATCATAGGTACCCGGTCCCTCCGGCTTTTCAAATTCACCATTCACCAATGCTATTGGTGCTGCACAAGCGTCAATTTCCTCTTTTGGTAGGACAGTGTTTGTTACTTCATTGGTTTCCACTTGTTCTTCTGTATTTTCTAACAGATTATCATAGGATATTTGTGCTTTATTTGTCACTTGTTTCTCTGTATCCGTGTCCAATGTTTTCACTTTAAATTGCACCGTGATACCATTAGGTAAGTCATTTGTGTTCGGTAGATTGCCTAACTCCACGATGACTTTTTCCCCATCAAAATGGCCAGCGTCATCGCCTGCTTCATCGGTTAAGTCGCCTGTACCTGGACCATCGATAATTTTTAAGGAACCAGGAACATATTCGGTACCTGCTGGAATCGCATCTTCAAAGGTAGTGTCTGCAGCAATATCTCCACCGTTGTTTTTAATATTTACTTCATACGTTAATTCTTGTCCGGCAAAGACCTCTCCTTCGGGCGAAACGGATTTTTCTGCCACGACACATGGTTCGGTCCCTAGAAAAATGTCATCCAAGAAGTTACCAGCGCCTAAGCTCCCACCACCAGTACTTACCGCTTCAAATCCAAATCGTGTCGTAGTTTGCCCTGCAGGCACCGTATAGGATCCAGTATATGTTTCCCATGCCGTATTTCCTGTCGTCATCTGTGTTTGCACCGTTGTATCATATGGATTGTCTGTCGCTGGGCCGATTCGAACTTGCATCGTGTCATCACCTTGACGTCCCATATGAGATAAACGCCAATAAATGGTTTGACCTGGTGTCGTCTCTACATCTTGATATAGTAACCCATTATCAAATGCATTTAATTCTGCCCACCTGTCACCATCGACTGGTGGTGAAAAATTAGTTACACCTGCTGGAAGCCCTAGCTTATAATTCCATTGCTCGATAAGCTTTACTCCTTGAGAATCATCTGTTGTAAACCAGCCAGGAACTTCGGATTCATAAAAGAAAATTCCTGAAGCTTGATAAGAACCTCTTTCTGGTCCTTCTTCAAAACTACCATTAATCAACGCAACTGGTGCTGCACATGCATCAGGAACAGGAAGGCGTGGATAGATATCGACTTCCGCCTGTGGATTATCTGGTTCCGTGTTCAACGCATCTACCGTTGCAATGTTTTCAATGGTTCTCCCTTCTTGACCTGACTGGACAGTTACTTGAAACTCAACAGTATGCCAGTCGTTATCAAGCACGTCACCAAATTCTCCAATAATTTCATTATTGACCACTTGTCCTTTATCTTCATCTGCTTCATCTGTGACAGCTTCTCCATCTACCAATAATGTCCCTGCTACATATTCCAATCCCTCTGGTATGGTGTCGGAAATAACGAGTTCCTTTATTAGACTGTATTCCTCCACCGTGTTACGAGTTTGAATCGTATATAAAAGTGTATCTCCAGCTTCTGGATTCTCAACATCCGTATTACCCAGAGCTTTTTCGAATATTTCTACTTGCTTCTCTGATTCTAGTACGGGTGGAAATGGATCGAATTCTGGACTAACTCGTGAAGCTAAGTCGACAGATAGACCACCCTCATTTACAGTCGTCAAGTAAGTAGTACTAAGAGTTTCTGGATCAAGTATAAATAATGTGAAATGGGTATTAGTAGGACCGGAATTAAGTAGCATCTCACCACTAGGTAAGAAGCTGATTCCTCTGACTCCCCCCTCTAGTTGTCTACCATCTGTCGGTGTTATAGGAATAACACGTATAACTTCAGCAGTTTCCGGGTTCATCTGAGCAATATAGGTACCTTGAGCATTAGCTTGATTTGCAGCAAACCATAAATAACCATCACTATCAACTACCAGATCCCCTCCTACACCATCACCAGGATCATAACCAATAATTTCTTTAGATGATTTTTCCCCTGTGGTTAAATCATAAGTACCTAGGTAGTATTTCCCGTCATCGGCATTTAAATATGAATGGAGGTATTTACCGTTGTAAATCACCGCATTTGTAGCGCCTCCAGCTAGCGTATCCACAAATTGAGCCGATCCATCAGGACTAATTCTGTAAAGATTATTAGCTCTAGCTGCATACAAAAAATCTTCATTCTCTGATATAGCTAATCCATTAAGAGATGTGTTTGTTATACCTGTAATTGTAACGGTTCCTTTGACAACAGTTGGATCGTTTCCATCTATTTGGTATATCTTTCCATCGCTAGCACTACCATATGAATCAACTTCGTTAAGGGTAATTGACTCTGCGAATATTTCAACTTGATCTATTGATACATCCGAGTTTTCACTAGAAGCGGAACTATCGTTTTCATTAACGAGTTGGCTACTGGTCTCCCTAGCTGGATAATTGTCATCTCCAGTCTCACCGTCTTCCTCTTTTGATTCATTTGGCTTTATTACATCCTTTTCCTCCGAATCAACTGGTATGACAACAGCAGAATTTGTTTTTAAGAGAGTACTACCATTAATCACAACTTGAGCAATATTATCAATTTTTTCTCCAGATGTAGCATCTTCTTTTATTGTTGATGTAATCTGCAGTCTCACTTCCTTTTCCGCAAGCTCACGTAGTTGCTCTGCTGTCAATGCTAAGGAAACATTTTGACCATCTACCACTGCTTGAAAGCTATCAATAACCTGCCCGTTGAGAAGGACAGTTGTCCCTTGAACATCTACTCGTGTATCGAGCGTATCAGAGATCGTCAAAGATTCATAATTTGATAGATTCTCTGGCAATTTAACATTTATATTATATTGGTATTCCTCCCCTTTGATAACCTCTCTACTCTCTTCCCCATCAACATCTTTGGTCACAATTGGTTCCTGAATACCAGTTTCCCCTTCTGCTAAAATAAGAGGAGTTGAATAAGGTAAAGCACCACTTAAGATCACTAACATTGCCATGAATAGAATAAACGATTTTTGTATTTTTAATTTTATTCTCTTATTCAGTCGAATTTTCTTTTTCAGTTTCCTTACCTCCAGAAAATTATTTTTTGAATAATAATACATAATTTACTGACTTTACTCTTACATTAATCCCCTCTAAAGGTGAATTACTAAAAAATTGTTAAAATTTACCTTAAAGAATATACCTCCCCTATAATGAATTTATAAGTAAACGCTTAACCTCAAATTTCAACTTTATGCTACATCTCCCCCTTCAAATTGTGACAAATAATCACAAAAGGCAAAAATATTATTGACATAATAGCACGATATTCTCATTTTTTACATATAATTTGGTAATTTTGGTAATAAAGTTATATGGATTTTTTTAGGACGATAGTGTTACAGCATCATTTGTCTATATAAGTTAGACATAAATAAAAAAAAGTAAAAGTTCCTGCTTAATGTATGAAGAATAGTCAGTTCGTAACCGAATCATTTTTATTATAAAGCGCTTAAATATCTGAACTGATTTTACGCAAATATTATAGGAAAGTGACAAAGGATTAGAAGCTTATTTATAGGATAACAAGACTATTTATTTGAAATTAAAAGTATAAAAGAAGGTATTCCTGTGGAGGAGACATCTCATCAGAGGGGTGTTTTTAAATGGATGGAATAAAAAAGAACCTGATCTCCATCAGGCTCTCACAAATTTCCCTTTCATTACAGTTTCTGTTAATGGCTTTCTTTCCGAAGGTATTTCACGTTCTTGATATCTTTCCTCTAACACACTAACATCATCCTGATATCCGATCGCTATAAGTGCATGAATGTCAAAATGGTCTGGAATATCTAATAATTCCCGTGCCTGGTCTTTATGGATGCCACCCATCGCATGTGAAATTAAGCCGCTTTTCATTGCTTGCAATGCTAGATAGCCCCAGGCTGTTCCCGCATCGAACGCATGGGAAACACTCTCATTCGAATCGGAAATAATCAATACATATGCAGGAGCTTTTTTTGCCCACTCTAAGTTCCCTTCCATAATGAAGGAATGAAATATTTCTAGATCCTCTTCTGTATTTGCTAGAATGAAGCGCCAAGGCTGCTTATTCGCACCAGATGGAGCCCATTTTGCTGCCTCTAAAACGGTCATCAAGGTCTCCTCATCTACTTCTTTTTCCTGAAACGCGCGAGGTGACCAGCGATTTAAGAACATTTCATCAATTGGGTAATCTGCTTTACGTACTTCATCTATTTTTACATCACTCATTTTTATCTCTCCCTTCAGAGTTTTATTATAAAAGAAGCATGAACCGAATTCAAAAATCTGGATTACACACGAAAATAGGCTACCTTCATACATTAAAGTAAAGCCCAATTTTCTACACTGGAGGAAGCTGTATGAGGACTTATTTTTATTTTATTTTTGTAATGGTAATAGGTTTTCTAATATTCATTCCATTTCTGATATATGTGGTACCATTAATAGGATTGCGGAATTTTGTCATTGTCGTCCTCTTGCTAATTCTAGGGTTTCTTGTAGAATCAATCTTCCGCAGATAAGCCAAATGGACTCAAATAATAGTCTAATGGTCATTACTATATATTAAAATTTTTCAAATAAAAAGAAGGAAATAGTCCTATTATGGCGAATTAATTAAATATTGGAAAAAATTGATTATATTGTAGAAAGAGGGTATTTATAGGATGTTGTATATCGATACAGGAAAATTAATTAAGTCCTATCGCAAAAAACGACAAATGACACAGGTAACATTAGCAAAATTACTCGACTGCTGTCATACCTTTATCAGTAAAATAGAGAATGGCATTATCCAGCCTTCACCAGAGTTATGTACCAGAATTGCCACTATCCTAGACATTCAAGAACTCCTAAATCTCCACACCTCCAGTCAAGGAATCTCTATCCAATTAACCTCATGGAATTATGCCATAGCGAATGGCAATCTCACAGAAGCAGAACAAATTTTTTTAGAAATGAAGCAACTAGCACCGGTGACTACACACATTAATGACAAAGTGGTATATGACCTATCTAGATTCCAGCTATTTGTACTACAACATAATTTAAGGGAGGCAGCAAGTATGCTTCCAAATATTCTCGGGCTTTCAGAAGCACTTGACCAAAAACTGGACTTTCGATGTCATAAGCTTCTTGGGCTTTACTATATCTATTCTTACCATTTTGCCAATGGGCTAAATTATTTGGATTTAGCCATGAAAAATCATCCAAATCAAGCTCGTCTAGATCCAGAAATCAACCTATATTTTGCCATTGCTTTCAGTCAACTCCACGAACTAAAGAAATCCACTGAGCATGCTCAAACTGCCCTCAAACTATTTGAAGCTGATGCAAATTATCGCAATATTATCCTTTGTCGCATGGTAATATGCAACAATGAAGTCGAGGCTGATGACCACACTTTAGCGATTAAAAAGTTAAATAACCTCCTAGATCAATCCTCTCAACAAATAAACGCACATTACCATGCCACTATTTTATACTTACTTGCCAAAGCTTATACAGGATTACATGAACACAACAAGGCGATTTCCTATTTGAAAGATGCCATTCGTTTGGAATCTGTTGACTCTCTTAAAGTTATCTATACTTATTATATGGCTTATATTTATGCTAAACTGAAGCGTGAGCAAGAAGCCCTGGTTTATATCAAGATTGGACAGAAGCTTGATATCAATCAAAAATTCCAGTATAAGCTGTTCACACTAGAATCCATGATCTTAAATAAGTTTCATCATGAACCGTTTGAAAACAAAATAAAAGAGGAATTACTACCACATTTTGAATTACGCGCAGATCATCCAGAAATAGACAATTGTCACAAAATGCTTGCAGGTATTTCCTATGAGAACCGATCCTATAAAAAATCGTATGATCATCTAAAGTCTGCTGTTAAAGATTTTCAACTTGCAGAAATATGTGAAATGTATAAGATACGAGATGATTAGTCCCGCTTCATTTGCTCTGCACTTTACCAATTATCACCACACATTTTTTCCTTTATCTCAACGAATAATGATATTGTAGGAGGTGTGTGTCATGGCGAAAGATGTAAAATGCGAGGTTAACAACTGTAAGTACTGGGCAGAAGGTAACAGATGTCATGCTAATATGATCTATGTCGTTAGTCATACTGGAAAGCAGGCGAAGAATGAGAAAGAAACCGACTGCCAAACCTTCGAACCAACCGTCTAAGCAGACCTTCTTTAATGACCACAGCTAACCATGGTGGTTAGCTGTGGTTCACCGTTATTTCATCTTTTCAGGTAATGTGACAATGGACTCGATTAATGTATTCAGCTTTGTTTCAATTCGATGTAACAGATAAAATGTTACCGCAACAGGAAACCCCACGTCTGTGATTAATGACATCCATGTTTGGTCCACTTTATTCGCTCCTTTCCATGCTATCATAAAAGGAGAGCCTCCTTATTAGCGACTCCCCTTTTCCTTCTTTAGAGTTCAATTTCGGTTACATTACGCTCAACCACTCGTGCGCTTTTCTTCCCTACTAAATCTCCGCCAGAGGAGAAAAATGCATTCTGTGCAATTACAGCATCCATTGCTGTATTGACTGCTGCAGGATCAACTGGTTCAACAGGCGCATCCAGCGAGATGGTTACTGTTTTTCCCTCTTCATTTTCAAATTTTAATTCGATTGTTTTCAAGGCCTTCACCTCCCTGTCTTTATTTTTTTTAATGGATTACTCAGCTGTAATCAGTTCCGTGTCATTACGTTTGATGGAAAATAACGTAAGCTGCTGAAGTGGAACTAAAGCTTCCGTTATTGCTAGCAATTGATCTGCAGTAGCGTCAAGCTTCACATTGTTGAAGGAACGCGTTTTGTAAGTGGTTTCTCCACTCACAGGATCAATGCCATCTTCAAAAACAAGCTGCAATCTAGAATCTATTCTTTCTGTTGCTGCCATGCTCTCACCTCCCTTCACTTCTATAATCCGAATTGGGAGGTGTGAGGTATCGTTTTTTGAAAAATTTTTTTGGGGTGATCATGATGTTCATAAAAAATGTAGAAAAACCGATTACGATAGCCTTGTTAGAAGCACTGATTTATCGTCTAAAACAACCTCCCCCCAGATTGGAAGCAATGCTAAAAGGTCTAAATCAAGGATTCCGAGCTGAAAGAGAGTTGCTCTATTACTTAGAACGAGCTCGTGTATTTAAAGAGGACGTCTTCCTCCTTCATGATCTACGCCTTCCTGCGAACGGATCCACTTTTTTTCAAATCGACTTCCTCCTTCTTACCCCTCTGTGTGCTTTTATACTAGAGGTCAAAAGTCAGCCACATTACTTTATCTTTAATCCAGCTGCCAATCAATTTCGACTAGAGAACAATGCTGGTAATCTTGTGTCAGGTAATGATCCAATTGCTCAAGTAGAAGAACAAGTCGATCAGCTAAGATGGTGGATAGCTGAATATGGGATCAATCATTATCCCATCTACGGAATTGCCGCATTAGCCAATCCAAGATCTACTGTTATAGCTAAATCAAACCCTGAACAAATCCATCAAAAAATTATGCATTTTCCTTATTTGAAGAAACGAATGAAAATTATTCAAACAGAAGACCCTAAATCAAAGGTAAGTATACCCCATTTGAAAAGATTAGCTCATGCACTAGCAAATGCCCACTGTCCCCCAAGATATAATTGGTGCGAATATTTTGAAGTAAACACTAAAGATATTCAGCCCGGTGTAATTTGCCCTAATTGTTTTCGAATCGGCATGCAGAGAAAAAGGTACAGCTGGTACTGTAACAGCTGTCACCATATTAGTAAGAATGCACATCATGATGCCTTTAGAGATTTTTTCTCCTTTTTCAAGCCTAGCATCACAAATAAGGAAGCCCGTTGGTGGCTTCAGCTCGATAATCGATTTACCACACATGCGATTTTGAAAAATATGAATTTGGAAAGTAGTGGAGAAACACGGGGAAGAGTGTATTATCCTAACTTACAAACACGAAGATGAAGACACAATACCGAGAAGGAGCACACATAATTAATCGATGAAATCACAATAGCGATTGCCACGACACATATTTAAGGTTGAACTCACATTACGAGGTGTTCAGGGCACAATAGCTACCATCACGACACATTATCGGGAGATAAGTCCACAATATATTCAAACATTCTCGTCTCTATTTGTGGATTCAACTTAGCTTATTGTGCGTCCCTATTTCCGATAGTGAGTTCAACTTAATTTATTGTAATTTCACGTCTACATATTGTGAGTTCATCCCAATTAATTGTTAGATCATCTTCATTTATGGTGAGTTTATATTCGTTATAGTGAACACATGCTTGTCGGTAAAATGAAAAAGCACCCACCTAAGTGGATGCCTTCCTTCTATTTATTCAAGTTCATCAATTGAGGTAATTCACCTTTTAATTGGTTCAGTACTTCTTCTAATGAAGCACCGTTTGTCCCTTTTTCGTATGCTTTTTGCATAATTTTTTGCAACAATTGACGCTCTTTATCTATTTGGTTCAATTGAATATCCTCCTGAGATATTTCTATTCATAATTATGCATTATAGCATATAATCAATAGTAGAAGTGTGTAATTATGTTGTAAATTATTACAATATAATTACATTAATAGAAAAATAGTTTATCATGCATTGCCAATTACTCTATCTTTCTTTATAATAGACAAAGTTAGTGAAATTTTGACTTTTATTTTAATTAAGGGGAATTGCTTATGAAACGCAAGCAATTGCGTGTTAAAAAGAAAAGAAAAAAGAGAATAAAATTTATAGTCACAACAATTTTAGCTATCCTTGTAGTTGGAATCGGTTTAGGAGCATATGTGTTGACACAGGCTTATCAGGCAGCTGATAAAACCTATGAGCCTTTGGAAAGAGGAGAGAAATCAAAGCTTCGAGAGGAAGCTGTTACAGTGAGTAAGGATCCAATCTCTATTCTTTTAATGGGTGTAGAGGATTATTCCACAGGTGGAGAACACGGCAGATCAGATACGATGATGGTTGCCACCTTTAATCCCGAGGATGAGAAGCTCAAGCTTTTAAGTATCCCTCGTGATAGTTATGTTGACATACCTGAAAATGGACAGGACAAAATCAATCATTCCTTTGCATTTGGTGGAAAGGAATTGACCATTCAGACAGTGGAGGACCTTCTAAATATTCCAATTGATTACTATGCAACAGTCAACTTTGAAGGGTTCAAAAACATTGTCGATACTTTAGGTGGTATTACCGTAGATGTTCCATTTGACTTCGAACAAAACAGTGATGATCGCGTAGCAGAAAAGCTACAATTTTACGAAGGGGAAATGGAACTTGACGGTCGCTATGCTTTAGCATATGCACGTATGCGTTACGAGGATCCTCGAGGGGATATCGGTCGTAATGAACGTCAAAAGGAAGTAGTCCAAGCGATTATTAAGGAATTAGCTTCTCCATCAACCTTAACAAAGGTGGATGATCTTGCAGAAGACCTTGGCACAAACATTGAAACCAATATGAAATTCAGTGATGCATTGAACTTCCTGAAAAAATATAAAAACTTCGATACATCTAATATTGATCAATTGAAACTAGAAGGTGCCAGTGATTATCTTGGTAAAATCTCTTACTACTTCATTGATGAACAATCTTTAGCAGAGGTACAACACGAACTTAGAGTCCATTTAGGGCTAGAAGAACCAACGACAACCGATTCTACTACTTCAGATATGAACGAACAGCAGACAAATGAGTATCCGAACGAAAATTCAGGATATCAAGAAGAGCCAGCAACCTACTAGTTGCTGGCTCTCTCTATTATATATTCTCTTTTTTACCCGCTAGCTTCCTTAAGCCATTGAGTATTGGCTGTTGACCGTTTAATACGATTCCAGACAGTTCAGCGATAATCTGTATGCCAAGAGTTATCAAAGCAATAATGATAAGTGATGTAAGCATGGTTGCACTACTAAATACAATAGCCATTACCCCAAAAAATCCGCTAAAAGCATAAATGATTAACACCGCTGTTTGGTGGCTATATCCCATCTCAATTAAACGATAATGAATGTGCTTGCGATCTGCTTGTCCGATGCTTTGCTTATTAATGAGCCTTCGAATAATCGCAAAAATCGTATCAAAAATCGGAACCGCTATAATGATAATCGGGATAATAAAACTGAACAAGGCAACATTTTTAAATAGCCCGAGCATCGAGATAACAGATATCGAGTAACCAAGAAACAATGCCCCTGTATCTCCCATAAAGATTTTTGCGGGATAAAAATTATGATAAAGGAAGCCTAAACAGCTTCCTACTACAATAATACTTAAATAGACGACAATAATACTATAATCCATAATCGCGATAATAAGTATGCTCGTTAGTCCTATCGCAGATACACCTGCCGCTAAACCATCCAACCCGTCGATAAGGTTAATGGCATTCGTCACTCCGACAATCCACAAAATCGTTAAAATAAAACCAAATTGCGTAAGTTCTACAGTTCCCATAAAGGGTATCGTTAATTTATCTATCACTAATCCAGAAGACACGACAACGATTGCCGCAGCAAGCTGTCCAATTAGCTTCTGGTAAGGCTTTAAACAAATCAAATCATCCAATAATCCTGTTATCGCAATAATTAACCCACCAATAATAATTTCCAGCATATGAGGATGCTGAGGCTGAAGATAGATTAAACCCGCCACTACACCAAGTATAATCGCTAGACCGCCTATTCTTGCCTTAGTACCTTCATGTTGTTTACGACCTTCTGGTGCATCTATTGCATTTATTTTTATTGCGAGCCTTCTAATAAGTGGAGTTATTCCAAATGCTACAATAGCCGAAATCAAGAAAGCTATAATTAACTCCGTTATATTAAACATTCTATACACCTACTTGGTTAAAATGTACTGACTTTCCATTTATAAGTTATTACTACTATAATCGATTCTAAAATAAGTATTCCTAAAAAGTTCCGTCAATATCTTATTTTATCACATTTATAGTATTTGTCACTTACTTATTGTATTTGAGGGTTGAAGGGAAATAAGTTTTTAACATTTTCATTAAATAAGTCCATAGCACGAGAAAGAGGCTAGGGACTTAGTATTTAATCAAATGGTGTAGTTTTCCTTCGGTTCTTTTCAATATGTGTGGAGATTGAATTTTAGTAAGGTCCTTGCTCCAATGTCATTTATAATTTTTCTGCGACTTATATAATAAAGTTATCTCCGTGCCTAACTATAGCTTTCTCAATAGGCGGAAAGTATTGGCACTTACTTAGCATCCGTAATCATTTCTTTATAAACTCTTACTACTTGATTGACATCCCCTAATTCAGACATATAATGTAAAGCCATACTACTTAATACGCTACCTCTCTCGTAAATTGCCCATATTTTTTTATCGCTACCTAAATAGTCACTTAATTTAGATGGTAAGAATGGATTTATAGGTAATTCATCTTTCGTTACTGCATCATTAACAACTAAACAGTCAAATTTAGTTGTAAGATTTAAGAATTCGAGAAAATTGACATAACTATTCACAGCTATATTATAGCGAGAATCATATTTTTGAATGTTCTCTTGTAGTTCATCCGGTTTAGATGTAAATATATGCAGTTTAAAGTTGTTGCGAACATTGCCCTCAAGCCTGTCCAAGCCTTCGAATAACTCATTCAAATTCCTAGTCTTATAAAAATTACCAAAATATGCAATGTTTATTTTCGATTCATCTAATGAATAGTTACTCTTATACATTGTATAAAAATCTTCTGGTAATGTCGGGTGTCTATCTATTTTTACTTTCTCTAAAATAATATTTTTAATTTTTTTTACAGGAAATTTATCCATCATATAATTTAATTGATTCTCATTGGTGAAAACTAATTCATCTGCAAATAAATATGGTAAATATTCACACCAGAAAAATAAGTTATCATTTTTGACTTTCGGTAATTTAAATCTTTTCTTTGTTATTTTTTGCACATTCCGCAAAAATTTTTTTGAATCAATGGAAGCATATCTTTCTTTACCATGTATATCATATAGTATTGGATCAGAGAATTCCGCAATCCATTTAATGTTAGGATGAAGCCTTTTAAATAAATATGCTAAAAAGTGTGAGCCTGGCCATAAAGCTCTACTATATACCTCATTATATTGTTTTTCACTGCTAATTTTCCTCAAGCCTTCTTCACAAAAATCATTTATTGGTTTCCATGAGGAAAAACTAGAGTAGGATGATATCTCTATTCTTTCTTCAATCAAATCCTCCACTAGTATATTAGTATTGTCATCTTTTACTCTCACTCTATCCATTTCATTATAAACAACATCAACCACTTCTCCTGAATTTCTAATGCGTTTTGCCATTACATTTGCACTAGTGTCTATATACGGTGGAAAACAATAAGAAATAATCAATTTATTCGCCTGACCACGATTAATAATATGATAAGGGAAGTAAGACAGCTGTTTTTCTCTTATAGTATCAAACACTTTCTTTCTTTCGTTTGAATTTATTTCTAAATAACTTTTAATAAAAGATGATTGTGCATTAATCTTACTTATTATAAAATCGAACTCTTCATTTTGATACGATTTCATCTCCCTAAGCAGATCATTTAAAAGCTTAATCACACGAAGCCTATCATTTACATTAAATTCAAAGCTCATTTGTTTTCTAGAGACAGAATTATCTCTTATTAATCTGTAATAGTATACTTGCTCTCTAGCAGGTATCACATAAACATTCATGTAGTTCTTAACAAAAAATTCGGTAAAAAAAACTATATCCTCACCATTTTTTAGAGCTTCATTATATCGAAGATTATTTAATTTAATGGTGGGGATTAATTTGCATGCATTTATCGTAAGAACCATATTTAAGTCTGAAAAAGCATTTATCTCTTTTTCCAACACACTTTTAATTTGATTGTTAATAGGATTATCATAATTTTTATTGTTATTTTGATCGACATCTACTATTTGTGAAATTACTACTGTATCATAATCTGCATATTGATACATTTTTTCTAAATAATTTTCAGATAGATAATCGTCATCATCTAAGAACAAAATAAATTCTCTATTTGCATTGTCTAGTGCAATATTTCTTGCGATGGAAGCGTTGGCAATTGATGATTCATAAACATATATATTATTCATTTCGTGATTTTCTTTAAATTGGTTGATAACCTCAAGTGTTAAACTAGATTCACCATTGAGTACAATTATTATATCAAATAAATCTTTATCCATTGTTTGATTCTCTAAGGACTTTAAACAATTAATTATCACATTTTGGCCTTGATAAGAAGGTACAATTACAGTTATACCTTTTTTATATTTCTCGTAGTTACTAAAATTTTTCCTTAATATACTGTTATCGTCTCTTTTATATTCTTTTTTTAAGCTTGAGAGATAGTCCAGTATCTCTTTATTCTGCTGCTGTCTTTTTATATTTTCTTGTTGTAGATTTACAATTTTTAATTTATCCATCATTTTTATTACTCCCCAGCAAAACAGTTATTTACTTTTATTCTTAAACTTCCAATAATTAATTGTTAATTTGCCCAATTTTGAATTTCTAAGTGCAGAATATCTATTTTCAAGCCTCTTTATTTGTTGTTTCAGCCTATTTTTTTCATTTGTTACTGTCAGCAAATCAGAGAGAATATTCTCTTCTCTTTTCAAACTTTCCTGCAATTCTTTACTTAAACTTTCCGTATTTTGTATTAATTTATATATTGTTGGATCGTTTATTTCTTTTTCTTCAAATTTAATATCATTTAAATATCTTGCATCAGCATTCTTATTTGCCGTAACAAGTGTTTTTAGTTCTTTATTAATAACCTTTAATAACCCTTCATTTATCATTCTTTCTTCTTGTAACTGTTTTTTATAATATTCCATGGTATTATCCGATTCTTTTTGTTGTTGCTGACTCTTTTGAGAGGTTTCCTTACTTATATGGTTTTGCATATTTTTGATTCTGTTAATGTATTCTCTCTCTACAAAGTAAAAAGCATCTTCAAGTTTTGTAATTAATTCTTCACTGAAAGAATGATGTTCAGAAATATCCGAGTTTTTCTTTGAACATATAACCCCTGTCCATTTTCCAAGAAATTCAACTTCATTGATCGAAAAAAATTCACCCAAATGATTATTTAATTGCACTAAATAGTACGTTCTTTTATGATCTATGAAGTCATTTATTCCAAATGGTACGGTTACTATGAGTTTGCCGTCAGTGGATAAATGATTACAGATTTTGTTCATAAAACTGTGTGGATCTGCAATATGTTCTAGCACTTCAGTGAGCAAGATTGTATGATAATCTTTATCTAATTGATCATCTGTCATAAAATTAGCCACTTTAAAATTGATTAGATCCTTTACAGAATTATGTTCTTTTTCTAATTGCTCGTTTGCATAATTTATAGAGTCTTGTTCTATATCGATAGCATCTACTTTTTTACCTTCACGTCCAAGAATAATAGGTACTATTCCTTGCGATGTTCCGATATCTAAAACTTTGTTTCCGCTTACTCTATTAACGATCCAGTTAATTCTATTTCTTGTTTTAACACCGAAATCTTCCCCTAAATTTCCTTTATAAGCTTCAGCAATTCTATCTAAAATTTTTTCCAATTTAGTCACCCTTGTATAATTATTCAAATTAATTATAATCAACATACTAAGTATATCAATTAGATAATTTGTTTACAATCCTTGACATTTATCAGCTTCGAAGAGTGTTATATGTTTATCATCAGCACTAATTGTTAATTTATCCTATTTTTCAGAAACAACACATTATTTCTTATTAAAAAACCTAAGTCCATTTTATTCGGCTTAGGTTGATGTGAAAGATTGCTTATTTATTTTTTATTTTCCAATATTTTAATTGAATTCTTCCTAATTTGGATTTTGCTAAAGCATTATATTTACTTTGAAGTGTCATATATTTTTTGTTTAATTGTGAAGAATCACTTCTACTCTGTTCTGATTGCACATTATCTGCAATCGATAGTTGTGTCTTCAGAGATGTTGGTTTAAAGTAATTATTCTTACTTGTTGCATTCTGATCGTTCACACGAATGGCAATATTATTAATTACATCAATATTAAAGTTTTTATAGTAATTTTCATAAAAACTTTTATCATTATCATTCACAAAGAGAAACAATATACCACCTATTTGTTCTATATCAAAAATTTCACCTTGTTCACTGATTCCTTCTAAAACCTTAAATATATTCTTATGCTCTTTAGTGTTTGAAATATATAAGTGTTTACCGTTATCCAAATCGTATTTATATATTTGATCTAGTTGAATAGTCGTTATAATATTTTCCGTGTCCGTATCGCTAATTTCTAAACCTTTTTCTTTTAAGACTTCCTTAACTTTGTCCTTAATTAGATATGGTAATAAATTATTCAATATCTCTGAAAAAGTAAACTTTTTACTTCCTTCAAACATAATTCTTGCCGCTTTTTCGTATACACTTGGATCTTCCATCGCTTGTTTCACAACATGGATATAATCATCTAAGGTTTCTGCATATAAAGGATATTCTTCACCGAATATTTTTTTATGCATTGGCGTAGGATTTAACACCACGGCCTTCCCTAATGTTCCATATTCAAGAAGTTTTGTCGACAATTCCAAGCTTGTATCCATGGAAGTGTCTCGCCAAGTAATTCCGATGTCACTTGCCATAATTAATTGTCTTGCTTCATCTCTAGAAACAGCTCCATACCAAGTTAAATTTTTGGTCGATTTTAATAAATATTTTAAATCTTTAACATAGTTTGGATTATTCTTATCAACATTAAATTTATCTCCAGCAACTTCTAATGTTGCTTCTGGGATATCCTCTTTTAATTCTTTAAAACCCACTACCATCGGGATAGAGTTCCAGCCTTTATCAAACTTCCCAGTATAACACAATTTATAAT
Source organism: Gracilibacillus dipsosauri (assembly GCF_003176895.1). Taxonomy (GTDB): domain Bacteria; phylum Bacillota; class Bacilli; order Bacillales; family Amphibacillaceae; genus Gracilibacillus; species Gracilibacillus dipsosauri. Next base: position 23,987 of record NZ_QGTD01000018.1, on the reverse strand, counting down.
ACTTACTTTTTTTATTAAATATATCCTCAAATTCATCCACTGTATCTGGAACCATAGGATTAAGTGGGATGATTTTATCCTCAAAAAGTTCCTTATCCATTTTTGTTAAAAGGAATTCTTTCATTTCTTCTGTTTGACAAAGGATGTATGCATCTAATTCCCTTAAGCGTTGAAATTCAGTTAACTTACTACTTGTTACTTCTTGTGTAGAGTCCGTAATCCCCGTCATATAAACCATGGATTTACTTATAATATTTGGATTTACATCAATTAATTTTATTGCTACTTCTATACCTCTAATAATAAACCAATCATAATCCTTCTTAGCCCAATAATAATTAATTACCTCACTAGCTTCCAAATAGCTCATTCTATTTTTATTCTTCCATGAATATTCGCTCTCCGAAAGGTCACTATCATCATAAGGACAAATTATATTAACATTATCCAATTCGTAGAGTGGTTGTAGTAAAAGATCTCTTCTGATTGGATTTGCAAGTACAAGGTCAACATTAATGTTTGGATTTTTGGATAGCATTGTTGCAAAACTTGATATAAATACAGCCGATCCATCCATAACATTCATGTTTATATAGCCAAATAATAGAATATTTATACGGTTATTTTTTTTTTTAATAGTTGTCATTTAAACTTCCCCCGACTCACTTTATTATGCTTTTGAGTTTCTTCTTAAAGTTTATATATTTCAACGTGAGCTTTCCTAACCATGTTACCTTTACCCGATGTTCAAATAATTTGTATTTTCTTAAATCCAATTCCAATTCTTTTATTCGTTTGTATGTTCTCTCATCCATTGGTGCTTCTTTTTCCAATAAATCCACAGTTAGTTTCATCATTTTATACATTTGATCTTCTAATTCGTCATACATCAATCTCCAATACTCTGCATCCTGTACCGATTGATGGAATTCATTCTTTTGCTCTTCTTTTTGAATAGTCAAGACAAAATCAACTCCAATTCTTTATTTATTACTACCTCTTGACTACATTTTTTCTCTATGCTGTCAGATGCATTTTTTGATAATTTTTTAAATAAGGAGCTATTAAAAAATAATCTCTCGATCATATCCGCTAAATCTACTGGATCTTCTGGTTTGGCTAATAAACCCGAATAATTGTGCGTTACAAACTCAGGTATAGCGGTAATATCAGATGAAATTGGAACTAGTCCACTCGACATTGCCTCACACATCGAAACACCTTGTGAGTCTAATCTTGTTGGACATAAGAATATTCCATATTCTTTGTGTAATTCAGAAATTTCATTCTGGTTTAAGAAAGATTTATGGAGTGTGACATTTTCGAAATTTCTTAAAGGTAGTAAAGTCTTTTCAAAAAGTTTACCTTCACCATAAAAGGCAAACTCAAGACGATCAAAATACGGTCTCTTAGACAATTCTAAGACGGCATCTACGGATTGATCATTAGCATACTTATGAGAAGCGTAAGGTCTAATAGAAAGCACCTTAAATCTTTGTTTTTCTGATTTCTCTTGATAATTGAACAAGTCAGAGTCAACTATATTTGGGATAATGGACGCATTTTGACTCACTGCTCTTGCATCACACTCTGCAATATGTTCTTTGAACCATTTAGACACATGAACAAATTGAAGGTTCAATTCCTTGGTTTGATATAGCCAATTCATTAATTTTAGTTGATTCTCATAAAAAGAATCCTTCATTTGAAGTATTCTTTTCAAATCATCTTTACTACTCATAAAATTAAACCATCGGCGGTGCCAAGCTTCTGCTTCAAATCCGTGCACCCAGATAATAATAGGCACATCTTGTGCAGAATCCATTATAGCATCAATCATATCTTGAGAAACGAAGTGTATAAGAATCTTACTATATTTTGTCTCTGAAAGTGTTGCATATAAGTCACTTTTTAGACCTCTGGATACGTGTACACCATCAAAAGTGTATTCTTCAAAAGTTTGAAAGGCTCCATGTAATACAAAAACTTCTACATCGAGACCTTTTGCTTGGTATGCTTTTACTCTTCTATGAATAAAACCATTTCTATATAATTGATCCTCATGAGGATACGCATTAGTTATAATTAAATATTTATTGTTCTTATCTTTGTTGTCCTGATCATTTTCTATTAACGAACTCATGTTTACCTCCAAGTTAGTTCAAACTATAATCACTCGAAATTATATCATATTAAAAATAGTTTTACACTATTTTATTAACTTCTGTACATAAAAATTAATATCGAATCTTTAAAAAGATTCGATATTAATGAGTAAGTAGTATTACTTAAAAGACGGGATATCTAAATGCATATTGTAATTATCTAATAGGTCAAATGTTTTACTTATCCTATTAACCTGCTTGTAAGCCCATCCGATATCAGTTGCATATTGATGTGGTGAATTGCTTTCACCAACAAAGAAACCAGGATTCCATTTCATCTTATAGAGGGTGTTTTGTTTATAGACACTACTTTTAATAAAGTCAGTACTTATAAACTTTGCACCACCATAAATTGCTTTATCTACATTAGTCCAACCAGCATTAAAGGCATATTCTGCTCCACATCGTTTTGCACACCCATCGTATGCCCCTATGCCATAAACATTGTAAACTACACTATCTGGCTTTTCTGCTGTAGTAGCTAACCTTACTTGAGTAACGCCATCCTCTACAATTGGTTTGCCTGAGCTATTTCTTTCAATCATTACTGGGATACCTGTAGCAAGCTCACTAGTTCCGTTACCAGTTTCTAATAATGAATGAGCAATTAAGTACACTTCATTGATGCCTGCATCTTTTGCTGCATTATAAAAAACTGATTGTTTACCAGTTAGAATACCTTTATTGACTAATAATTTAGCTAATTGAGATGTGCTTGTGTTGGAAAATAAATCCAATCTCAAAAATTGTAACCTTTGTACTGGATTATTAACAAAGTTTTTTGGATTCATATAATAATTCAGTTGATCTTTATCAGCTTTCATCCAGCCACCATAATTATTATATGGATTTTTTATTTTATACCAACTACTGTTCATTGAACTTATTCCAACTACCGTTACCTTTGCTCCTGATTGGATAGTCCCGTATGAATTCCCATTAGGAATATCTCTAACATGTAGGCTTGTTGCATTAACAGTTCCTGTAAAAGGATATCCACTTCCAGATCTCCTAATGTAATCCTTATGAACATATGCATAGGTGTGATCATCTGTTTGTGGATTATAAGTTAACTGTCTATTCACCATATCATTAAGCGAGATGTTATAATTGGTATAGTTATAAACATGATCAGAAACACCAGTCTCATAAAAATATCCAATTCTGTTTCCAATTAATACTCGGTACCAATTACCAACCTTATCAATAATTGGAATGGTTGTACCTTCTTCTACCCTTGCAAAAAGTACCATACCGCTAGTATTATCATAAATTTTCAAACCATTTCTGGCAATTAATTGTGTATTAGAATCCGACAAATTCGTATTCCAATTTGAAGCTGCATTGCTCGAGGAAGGCTGTGTAGATTTACTCCACACATATCCTACTTTATTACCGAATTTTATTTCATGCCAATCACCTTTTGAACCAGTTCTTTTATAAACTTGATTTTCTACTAGGTGACCTACTTTTTCAAGTGATCCTCCTACATTATGATATACAGGAAGATAGTCTTCGTTTACTCTAAAATAATTTTGGCTAGAAGTAAAATTAAAATTCACCCATTCTTTGTATACATACCCATATCTATTACCGAAAGAAACTTTTATCCAGTTTCCTGCAATTAGCTCATACGGATAAGAATTACCTTTACTTATTTGGCCAATTGGAATCATCTCACCTGAAGTATTATCATATACTACGGTATGGTCTTTAGTTGTAAAAGTCCCACTAGTGTTATTTGGGTTAGCTATAGATGCCATTTCATTTTCATTTGCAGGAATGGTATCATCGGACCAGACATAGCCTTGCTTATTCCCAAATTGAATTGCATGCCAATTACCTGCAGTTCCTATTCTTTTATATACCTCGTTTTTTCTCAATTCACCAACTTTAACTAAACTACCATTTTTGCTCTCATAAATTGGTAAACTATGAACCGTAACCTCAAAGTAGTTATCTGATGATACAAAATTTGGTTTTACACCGTTCTTATGGATATAGCCCACTCTATTAGCATAATTTACTTTATACCAGTTTCCAGCCTCACTAATAACTGGAAAATTGATGTTCTTAACTAACATTCCATAGGGTACTAGAGAACCGCTAGTGTTGTCATAAATAACCGCATTATTAGTCGTTGTTATGGTTCGATCACCATAATAATTACTGTTAGTAAAATTCTTTGGGAGATTACCACTAAATGGTGAAGTAGAATCCTTCCAAACATAACCTGATTGACCACCAAAATCTATAATGTGCCAATTACTTAAAGAACCAGTTCTTTTGTACACTTGACCTTCTCTTAATTCTGCCTGTTTAATCAAATTACCATTCTTATTAATATATACAGGTAAACTATAGACATTTACTTTAAAGTAATTTGTAGTAGATTGTGTCCAAATATCAACACTTTTAACAGAGAAGGTACTACTATCCGCTTCCTTTTTTTCGGAAGTAGTGGAACTTGATTTATCTTCCTTAGTAATTTGTCCATCCTCTATTGAGTCTTGATTAGAATCATCTTCAACAGAGTTAGTCTCTTGGTTTTTATTCTGAGTGTGATCATCTGATGACGGATCCTCTAGTTCATTTGACGTATTATTTTCTTGTTGCTGTTTTTGATCTTCCTCTGATACCTTCGACTCTTCTTCAACCAATTCCCCTTCACTATTCGATACCTTTTCATTTGGTTGACTAATTTTATAAGGAATACCAGCAATAAATACATATTCAGAGTCTTCTAAACTAAAGACCTCAAAATCTACTTGTTCTTTTAACGTAAATTCTGTTTCATTAAAATGCAATGTCGATTTGCTTTCAACATTTTTCTCAAGAGGTTCAGTATCTAATAGTTGATTAATGAATTCCTTGTCTATACCCAGTTCTTTTGAATCGTTCAGTTTAGTTACCTCATTTGCATCAATACGGAAGGTGTTACCATTAGTTTCAATGAGTAAATGCCCTTCCTCTTCTTGGGCAAATATTAGCGTATCTTTAGGTAAAACAAATAGATCATCAATCGATACTTCTTCTAGTAGTCTATAAAGCTGATACTCTTCTTCCGATTCATTCTGTGTTGATTCGGTGGTAGCAAACGATGGAGTTATCGTACTCAAGACTAGAAAAAGTATTAAAGAACAAGTAATAATTTTCTTTAACACCTGCTTAATCTCCTCCTTTTAAATGTTAATAGTGTGGCTAGTTTTTGTTACTATCTCCTTTGAGGTATTACGGAGAAAGACTCTAACTCGATAAGCGCCTGCCTTTTCAATAGGTAATTCGGAGCAGTCGTTATTACTATAGAGCACTTTCTTTATTACTATATTATCACAATACCAATAGAAAGCATACTCCAAATTTTCACCTATAGAGTCTACTTTTATCTTTGCTTTATTATTGTCAATTTTAAAATCTATGTCTGTTAAATACATTTCTGGGACCTGCGGTATATCTAATACTTTAGATAACTGAACTTTGAAATATTCCGGTGCAAAATACTTCAATTGTGAATGATCTACACCATCTACTAAATCGAAATCGTATGGATAATCTATCTTATCTAGGTAACTAATAAAAGGCTTAATATGAGAATCCTTACGTGAATCTTTTGTCCCAACCATTATCTTGATATTACCTTTAAAACCATTTCTATTATTAAACAATTTATAAATAGTATTATTAAGATAAGTTTCATCGGCATCTAGGTTATTTCCTAAAATATAATCTAACATATCTGGATGAAATCTCTTTAGAAATGTCCCTAAATACAAAGAAGGTGCCAGAGTTATAATATGACCAAATGAATATTTAGCTCCAAAATATAAAGCTGAGTACCCGCCTTTTGACGAACCCATTGAGATAATATTTTTCATTGGTATATTATACTTAGCACATATATTAAGTATAAGAGATATAACCGAATTCTCGATAGAGAAGTCCTTATTCCTACCTAAATAATAGGATCCTTTAGCACCAAAATCATCTAATATAAATAACTTATTTATCGGAATATCTTTAAGGGTGTCAATATAATTATAGTTATACACGTATTCCTTAGAAAAAGCAGAGAAAACTACTACCAAATGATTTGCATGCTGTGCCTCTTTTGCCTGAACAAAATGATACCTAATATCTTGGTTAGATTGAAATACGCTTTCTAATTCACTAGGACTTTTAAGTCTACTATTCAAAAAATCTCTATTCCTAAAGGTAATTTCGGTATGAATTTTGTCTCCAAATAATATGACGGTAAACGAATTTACCGTCGATTCTATATTAACTATTTCTTTACTATTTACATGGATTTCCAATTTCTTGCTATCATCTTTATAAAGTTCTATTATATCCCCTCTAGTATGAATATAATCAAAATCCTTTTCGTCTATTGTAAATCTAATTTCTACATAACTTCTTTGTTCTATTATAAAGTTTGTTTTGTAACCATCATTAATCTCTTCTAAACTTAAAAGCTGTTTAGGTTGATCTTCATTGTGATTCGAATGAAGTTGTACCTCATATTCGATATTCAATTGTTCGAATAATCCCATAAACTACACCCCCAGAATTAATAATATAGCCATAACAACTGGTGGAATCAATATTAGAATATTTTTTATTAACTCCAAAAAGCTTAATTTTTCTTGCTTATTTTTAACAGGTACTTTATTTTCTTGAATTTGCTTAGCTAGCATTTCATTTTTATGCTTCTTCTTCTCTTCTTTTGATAATTTATTAAACCACTTAGTAAAACGAACGTATTGGTCAATAATTTTATCAGATTCTCCCATCATTTTTATAGTACCATAATGTAGCCATATTACTCGGTCACAGAACTTTCTCATTTGACCAGCTGAGTGACTAATAAAAAATATTGTTTTTCCTTGTTCTTTGAATTCATTCATCTTATTCAAACATTTTTCGGTAAATGTAGAATCACCTACAGAAAGTGCCTCATCAATTATTAGGATGTCTGGATCAGTATGTACTGATATCGCAAATCCTAATCTAGATTTCATCCCACTTGAATAATTTTTTACAGGTTGGTAAATATAATCTCCAATATCAGCAAAATCTAATATGTCTGGCAATCTTTCTTCTATTTGCTTTTTAGTTAGTCCATGCATCATACATTTCAATTCCACATTTTCCAAACCAGTCAAACTTCCATTTAATCCAGCTGAAATCGCAATTAATGAAGGTTCTCCATTCATTATCACTTTACCTTCTGTTGGTTGAATTACCCCACCAAGAATATTAGATACAGTTGACTTCCCTGAACCATTTAGTCCAACAATACCAATGGTTTCACCAGGATTCACTTCAAATGAAACTTGATTTAATGCTACAAATTTTTTATTTTCTCTCTTCTTAGGCATTATGAGACTGGCGATTTTGTCTGACCTCTTTGAGTATAATTCAAAGACTTTAACAACATTTTCGAACACTACTTTTTTATTCACTTAAAAATCTCCTTAATTATAAGTAATCTACGAAATCTTTTCTGAATTTCAAATGTATTTTCGATCCAAAATATAATAAAGCAAGGGTCAGAGACCAAAAATATAATCCATAAACGACATCTTCAAAAAACCATTCCCCACCTAATATAGAGTTTCTAAAACCATCTATAATGTAAAAAAATGGATTAAGTTTCAGAATATTTTCGACTACTGGCCCAAATTTGTCCGTTACTAAACTTGTATCCCATAATATTGGAGTTAAATATAACAACATCCGCATCATAGATTGAAGAAACATTTGAAAATCCCTAACTAATGTTGAAATAGTTGAGCTCAGTAATGAAAAAGCAAATAAAAAAATGTATAAACAGATGAGATAATAAATAAACTGAAACATCTTTATTGAAGGCTCTACACCATATAGAATAGCTATTAAAGCTAATATACCAGTCATAATCATGTATTGAAATGAATTACTAAATATTCTAATAGTAGGAAGTAGACTGACCGGAAAATTCATTTTTGAAACAAGGCCAATTTTTTGATGGACACTGTTCGAACTCTGAACAATGGATGGACTAATAAAAAACCAAGGAATTAGTCCAATTATCAACCATAAAAAGTATGGTGTACCGTCAACGTCACTTCCTGCTCTTATAGTACCAAACACAAACCAATAAATGGCTATCTGTATTGCAGGGTTTAGAAATTGCCAGAATGTACCTAAATAATGAATTTGGTACATTCCTTTAATTTCAAATAAAGCCATTCGGTAAATTAGATCCCAATTATCTATTTGTTCTTTTAACACTTGAACTACTGGATTCTTCATTTAACATGCTTCCTTCAACTTATTTTACAAAAACTTATACAAGTTCCCATAATTCATATAATTTATCTCATCTGTCCACTCTTTCACGACATTTTTCGTATCAAATACCTGTTTCGTATTCATCTTGGCATAATGCTCACTTGTTAGTGATTTAAACTCGTTATGATCTGATAAGACAAGCACAAGGTCCGATCCATCTAACGCTTTTGCCAGATCTTTCTCTACAAAGCTTAGCTGCACATGTGGGTCATATGCTACTACGTCTAATTCAGGTTTTGCATGTAATGCTTCATAGATATCCATCGCCGGACTTTCACGAATGTCATCTACGTTACCTTTATAAGTTAAACCGAAAACGGTAATTTTCTTTCCATTATTTTTCGCCAATAATTTTTCTGCTACGTCCATCACGTATTCTGGCATAGAATTGTTGATTTGACGTGACAAGTTAATTAATTTAGCTGATTCTGGTGCTTTTGCGATAATGAAATATGGATCGACTGCAAGACAGTGTCCCCCAACACCTGGTCCAGGTGTGTGCAAGTTAACACGTGGGTGTTTATTAGCCATTTCAATTACTTCTAGCGCGTTAATCCCTAATTCTGTTGAAACCTTTGCTAATTCATTTGCTAAAGCAATGTTCACATCACGGAAAGTATTTTCCATTAATTTCGACATTTCTGCTGTTTTGGCTTGTGTCTTAATAATTTCTCCTTGAACAAAAGTTTCATAAACTTCTGCACCTTTTTCTGTACATGCGTCAGTGATTCCACCGACAATACGATTGTTGTAAATTAATTCATGCATAATTTGACCTGGAAGAACGCGTTCTGGACAGTGTACTAAGAAAATATCCTCGCCAATGGTGTAACCAGCTTCTTCTAGACGTGGCTTTACACTATCATCCATTGTTCTCGGTGCAATCGTTGATTCTACGATTACCGTATTTCCTTTTTCTAGTACAGGAAGAATGCTTTCTATTGCAGATAATACATACGTTAGATCACATGATTTATGCTCGTCATCATTGTTTGGTGTTGGTACAGCAATGATAAAAGTATCTGCTTTTTCTGGTTTAAGCTGTGCTTTAAATGTACCTTTATCGATTACTTCTTCTAATGCTTCTTGTAAACCTGGCTCTTCTATATGAATTTTTCCATTATTTAATGATTCAATAACATTCTCACTAACGTCAACTCCGACAACATTCACGCCATGCTTTGCAAACATGATAGATGTTGGTAAGCCGATATATCCTAACCCTACTGTACATAAATTCATTTATAGTACTTCCTTTCTTTTTTCCGATAATTAAAACTGTCGATAAACCTCTAATAAATTAGCTTGTTCCTTCTCCCAATTATACTGCTTTCTCGCAGGAATACAATTCTGGCTAAACAATTCCCGTTTTTCAGGATTATTTAAGATATAGTTAACTCCTCTTGCAATATCATCTGGATTATGAGAGTCAACGGTCACACCAATCTTATTATCCTCTACTACTTTTTTGATTTCAGGAAAATCACATGCCACAACAGGCACGCGAGCCATCATATATTCAAAAAGCTTATTAGAGGAAGCAGAGTAGTGATTAAAGCATACGTTATTCAGCACCTGGAATCCTAAGTAGCCATTTTTCGTATATTTTGGAAGTTCTTTCAATGGTACTTTTGGCAAGAATTTAATACCATCCTCTAAATTCCGTTCTTTCACCATTGCTTGTAGCTTTTCCTTGATTCTACCATCTCCAATAAAAACGAGCGTTCCTTCATCAAATTGTGGGTATGCTTCCACTAATTTTTCTAGACCTCGTCCTGTTTGGATACCACCCTGGTAAAGTAGAATCTTCTCATCTTCTGGCAGACCTAATATTTTATGCAGATCTACTTTTTCTGTTTCTTCACTATTTTGTTCAGTTGGATAGTTGTGCAATACATAAGGATAGAAGCCATATAAATCTTCATTGTACTTCGCCCTTGTGTCATTCTCCACCATCATCGAATCCATGCGATTAATGAAAAATTGTTCAAATTTCTTATACCACGGGCTGTCATAGCCTGTACGGCTTGTCTGAACCTCGTGGGAATCATAGATTAGTGGTTTTTTCTTCAAACGCCATTTCGCACTAACATAGCCTTGAGGCATTGTATTTAAATCATTGGAATGATAAATATCATAGTTTCCTCTATGACCTTTCCACATCATTCGTAAGATGAGTGCTCCTCGAACCCAAACGATTCTTGCCTTTGTCTTTAATAATACACCTGCGAGAATGGTTAAAGGGATAATCACCCATGGCAGCAAATAGACTAGAAAAGCCCAAATGATAGCCATTGGCAGGATAGGCCACTTTTTGCCAACTGTAAATCGATAAAGCTTTTGTAGTGCTAATAATGTACTTGGATATCGTTTCATACGATAGACACGAAAATGCTCATTAATTTCTTCATATTTCTTTACATTCGGATCACTCGGATCATCTATACAAATAAGCTCTACATCATAGCCATTTTGTGATAAGGATGTGCATTCTCTCATAACTCGAGCATCGTTTGTAAAGTGATTCCAAACAAACATACCTACTCTTTTCATCTATTTAACCCTCTTTATTCTATAATATCTACCAATCGTTCTATATTATGCTCCCACAGGAAATGTTTTGTAACTGTTGTTAAACAGTTTGCCTGCATTCTAGCTAAAAGCTCTTGATCTTCCTTTAACTCTAACACTTTTTCTAGCATAAGTGTTGTATCATTTGACGAAAAGGCATAGCCTGTCTGATTTTCCCTAATCAGATCTGCTGCGATTCCTTTAACGCCTGCAACTATCGGTGTTTGACAGGTCATATAGTCTAAGACCTTACCTGGTAATACGGTCGAAAAAACCTCGACATCATTTAAAAAGGCAATGCTGACATGGCTTTTTCGTATGAGCTCTAAGCTCTTTCTTCTCGTGGTTGGCTTGTGTACTTGGACATTGGTTAATTGTTTATCCGTCAAAAATTGCTTGAATTCTTTTGTTTTCATTCCATATCCTAATACATCAAAGTGAATGCCATGCTCGTGTAGCTGTTGTGCTACTTGCTTTAGACGATCAATATCCTGTGCGAGTCCAAGATTTCCAGCATAGACGACACGGAATTCTTCATCTAAAGGGCTTTTTTCAATTAATTCTTTTTGACGAGGTCCATTTGGTAGAAAGACAATTTTCTTTTGCTTTTTTAGCTTTTCTTGTATATGGGAGGCAAACCCCTTACTATTAATAACGATTAAATCTGCCATGTGATACATTTTTTTCTCAACAAACTGAAAAAATCGAATGATCCATTTTTGGTCAAATGATTTAACACCTGTTAAGCTATCAGGCCATAAATCTCTTACCTCTAAGATTATTTTTGCTTTCATCGGTCTTCTTAACAGCCATGCAGAGAACACGATAAAAATTGGAGGTGTGGATACATATAGATAGTCATATCCATCCTTTCTTCTTCTCCATAGCTCGAAAATAAAACGATACATAATCTCTAAATAAAAAAAGAGCCTACTAATTAGTTTGTTCGTAAATTTCCTGCTCTTTATCGGTAATCGTGTGATTTTATCTGTTTGCTTATTTACATCCTCATCGTCCCAAAATGTTCGATCCTTGTACATGTTTTTATTGGGGTAGGATGGTTCTATTGTTAACACCTCTACTTGCACATCTGCCTTTGATAGTAATTGAAAAATATTCTTCATTCTATTACCAGCACTACCAATAGCAGGATAGAAGTTTTGTGTTAAAATTAATACTTTTTTTGGCATCTGTCAATCTCCTACATTAGGACACAATTTTATCTATCACAATATTACATTTTACGATAAATTTACGGTATTGGCAATTGACAAATATAATGTTACATAATTTGAAATAATTTGATCATAGAATGTTTGAAAATGATAGCATTTTAGCTGTTTAGTAGAGAATTGTAACTGGATTGAAATGATGGTTAGGGGTTGGGTTGCTTTTGGTATGCTTTTCATTTAAATGGCACTTCACACTGAAAAGGTTTTTTTCGATCTTAAGTATTTTAACAGGAGGCTTTCGCGCTAAAGTGACCTTTGTGCCTTTATAAACTGCAGTTCAACTAGTAGTTCTCTTCGAAATGACTGTTATCGCTCTTATAAACTTCATTTCAAACGAGATCTCAAGCAAAAATAATCTTTATCACCTTTATAAACTGCAGCTCAATCAGCAGTTCACACCGAAATGACTGTTATCACTCTTATAAACTTCATTTCAAACGAGATCTCAAGTAAAAATAACCTTTATCGCCTCTGTAAACTGCAGTTCAACCAGCA
>NZ_QGTD01000018.1:0-11093 GCF_003176895.1 Gracilibacillus dipsosauri | reverse complement strand
ACCTTATAAACTTCATTTCAAACGAGATCTCAAGTAAAAATAACCTTTATCGCCTCTGTAAACTGCAGTTCAACCAGCAGTTCACACCGAAATGACTGTTATCTACCTTATAAACTTCATTTCAAACGAGATCTCAAGTAAAAATAACCTTCATCGCCTCTGTAAACTGCAGTTCAACCAGCAGTTCACACCGAAATGACTGTTATTACCATTATAAACCTCATTTCAAGCGAGAATCCATGATGAAATCACTTTTATATAACGTTCATTTCCACATAAAAACGAGATCTCTCATCAAAAATGGGAGATCTCGCTTCCTTTATGCTTCTTTTTTAAACCAACCTTTGATTCGCTCTGATAGGTTATCAAAATAAGTGTAGATGACTGGTATGAGCACAAGGGTAAATAAACTGGATACGGATAGACCAAAGATGACGGTAATAGCCATTGGCTGTTGCGTTTCGGCGCCTTCTCCGTAACCTAAGGCTAGTGGGACCATGGCTAGTACGGTCGTTAGGGTTGTCATTAAAATTGGTCTTAGCCTTGATTTTCCTGCTTCCATAATCGCTTCGTGACGGTCGACTCCTCGACTGCGTAGGATATTGATGTAATCTACTAGCACGATCGCATTGTTGACGACGATACCTGCTAGCATGATGATCCCAATAAAGGCGGTGATCGATAGTGGCTGTCCGGTAATAAATAGTCCACCGAGGACACCGACAACGGTTGCTGGCATCGAGAACATGATAATTAATGGATATAGAAAGTTCTCGAATTGCACGGCCATTACGGCATATACAAGGAAGATCGATAAAATTAACGCAACGGCTAAATCGCTAAATGCTTCGACCATATCCTCTGCTTGGCCTCCAATGGAGTAGGAATATTCATCACTCGGGAAATGGAAGCTATCTAGTACTTCCTCAATATCCTGCATGACACTACCTAAATCCCTATCTACAATATCGGAGGAAATGTTTACCTGGCGTTGCTGATTTTGTCTTGTAATGGTTGCGGCACTTTGTACTTGTTCAAAATCAGCAATCGTTAGTAACGGTATTTGTGTGCCTTGTTGGTTTTGGATATATAAATTTTCCAAATCATTGATGGTGGAACGTTCATCTTCTGGGAAAATGAGACTAACATTCATTTCGTCTCCACCCTCCCGGTATTGCATCACCGTTTGACCAGTGAAGCCAACCTGAATCTGGTTCATTACCTCTTGATAGGTAAGGCCATATTCCGCTGCTAGCTCTCGATCAATATGGATATTCATTTCTGGTTGTGTATCGGCAATAGAGGATGATGGGATGTACACACCTTCCACATCTTCTATAGCTGTTATTACCTGATCGGACAGCTCCATTAGCACATCATTTTCTGGACCTGAAAGCTGGATTTGAATAGGATCAGAAGAGCTTAAACCACCTGAGCTCATCTCACCAACCGTGATCTCCGCACCTGCTATTGACGAAAGCTCTTCGTCTAGCTCTTGTACAACCGCTGTTGTTGTTGTCGATCTTTCTTCTTGTGGCACGAGTTGGATCGTGAAGGAGCCTTCAGAACCTCCTGACATAACAGCAGAGCTTGCATCCCCGCTTCCAACGGTTACATAGCTGACATCGATGATATCCTTATAATCTTCTAATTTGTCATTCACTTTACCGACAACTTCTAGTGTTTTATCCTCTGAAGTACCAGTTGGTGTTTCTACCGTAATGCTGATTTGCCCTTGATCCCCTTCTGGTATAAACGCTGTGCCGATAAAAGGAATTAACGCGATGCTTCCAATAATTGCTACAATCGTGACAGCAATGGTCGTCTTTCGAAGCTTCAACGCTTTTGCCAGTACCTTCGCATAACCATTCGTTACACGGTTAAGGATGCGATCAAACCAGTATCTTCTACCATGATCCTTCATCGCTTTGGATAAAAGTTTAGAAGATAGCATTGGTACTAAGGTAACGGCAACCACTAAGGACGCGAGTAAAGAAAAGGAGATCGTGATTGCTAATGGTGTAAACAATTCCGATGCGATTCCTTCAACGAACACGATTGGTAAGAATACGACCAATGTTGTGGTAGTTGACGCGATAACGGCTGGTGCTAGCTCGGATGCCCCTTTAATCGCAGACTCTTTCAAGGAATACCCCTGCTGCCTGTAGGAATAAATATTTTCCAGTATAACAATCGAGCTATCGACCATCATCCCAATACCTAATGCCAAACCACCCATTGTCAGGATGTTTAACGTTTCTCCAGTAAAATAAAGTAAGACAAAGGTAGAGACAATAGCAATTGGAATCGATACACCGATGACGATTGTTGCACGAACACTTCGCAAAAACAGTAATAACACAAATAATGCGAAGATTCCACCAAAGATCATATTTTGGATAACCGAATTAATCGATTGTTTGATGAACTCTGATGTATCGACAACGACTTCTAATTCGACATCATTTGGTAAATCTTCTTTTAAGTCGGCGACTGCATCGATAATATTGTTGGATACGTCGACTGAATTTCCATCTGATTGTTTTAGAATGCTTAAAACAACTGCTTCTTCATTGTTTACTAATGTTGTGCCATTTTTCTTAAAGGTATCCTGAACATCCGCTACATCCTGTACGCGAATCTTCGTCCCTTGAGGTGTTTGTATAATTGTATTGGCGATATCATCTACGGACTCAAAGCTTCCTTCTACTCTTAGCTGAAGGTCTTTATCGCCTTTTTGTATCGATCCCGCGGAGGTGGATTGATTAGCTCCGGCTAGTGCTTGTTGAATCAATTGTGAGCTGACACCATATTGATTCATTGCTGCTCGGTCTAGAACAAGGTCAATCTTTCGTTCTTGTCCTCCTTCAATTTCTACTGATGCCACGCCACCTTGACGTTCGAAATATGGTTGAATCTTATCCTCAGCAAGTTCTTGTAATTTAGCTGTATCACTTCCTGTTAAGCCAACCCACATAATTGGAAGTTGATTCGGATTAAATCGTAATACACTCGGGTCATTTGCCCCTTCTGGAAGAGCGCTTTTTACTTGATCGACGCTTTCTCGAACATCAAGCATCGCATTATCCAGATTGGTTCCATTTTCAAACATGATGATCACAAGGGATGCACCTGACTGTGATTGTGATTGAATCGTATTGACTCCTTCGATCGAACTGAGCGCGCCTTCTAAAGGCTCTGAGACAAGCTGTTCTACTTCTTGTGGTGCTGCATCTTGATAGTTTGTCGCTACAACCGCAACAGGTAAATCTATTTCTGGAAATAAATCGATTGCCAAGTTTCGAACAGAGATCACACCGAGCGCAATGATAGCAAGAACAATCATGATTACCCCTACTGGGCGTTTTACTGATGTTTTCACTAATTTCATGATTATTCCTCCCCTATGATACTAATTTTACTACCATCTGCTAATGTTAATTGCCCGCTTGTGATCACCTTATCTCCTTTATTTAACTCCGCCTTCACTGCTGTTAAATCGGATTGTGTGGCTTGTACAGTAACAGCTACTTTTTTAGCTGTATTATCGTTAACGGTATAGACAAAGGTTTCATCATCTGCCTCAACTAGTGCTGCTGTTGGTATTAAAAGCGCATTTTCTACCACGGTTTCTTCGAGGCTTACTATCGCTGTTACTCCGGCATTGTAATGAGTGGTTGCATTATCAAAGGAAAGATCAATCGGAAAAAGTCCTGCCTCATTTGCAGTAGATGCTACATATTCAATCGTTGCTTCATGCTCTTCCTTTTCTGCTGCCTTTAAGGTCACATGCACCGGATTTCCTTCTTCAAAAAGATCAAGCTGCACATCTGGTACTTGTAATTGTACCGTTAATTGCTCTAAATCAACGATCGAGGCAAATGGTTCTTGATTGGATACTAATCCACCTTCTTGTGTTTGAAGACCTGTGATCGTTCCATCCATTGGTGCATCTATTGCGATATTCCCTTGTGGACTTGTTACAAGCGCAAGCCTATCCCCTTCTTCTACTTGGTCTCCATTTTCCACTTCTAGCTCTTCTAACTTACCTGCAACTGTTGGAACAATTGGAGTCGTTTGATTTGGGGTGGTACGACCGTAAAAGGTTCGATCCATTGTCAGATTACCTTGTGTTACCTCTCCTAATTCAACTGGTGTTACCCTTTCTGTTTCTTTCTCTTCCTTATCATCCTCTGAACATGCGACGAGTACCCCCATGACAAGGATGAGCATGAATAATATTCGTTTCATTACATTTGTCCCCTCCCTAAGGTTTTATTTTTGTAAAATGTTTTCGAGCTGTTTTCTCCAAAAATCCAGCTCAGAATACGGCTGAATTTGCTCAAGCATGCTATTTATAATAATGGCTTTAGGCTCTTCTTTTTGAAATTCTTCCTTCATTACGGAGATAACCTCTGATAGGTGTTCTTTCTTTCCTTTTGGAAGCTTCATTTTTTGTAAATACTGTTTTAGTTTTGCTAAAATATTCTCTACATTGGATGACTCACTCGTTAGGTTCAATCCCTCTATTGTACTAGGATCAAATATTGGTTCTGGCTTTTCTACCAAAAGCTGCTTCACTATCGTATCGATTTTTCTTACGGTAGCTTCGGCTAATTGATCAGGATCAAAAACAAAATCATAAATCGCAATCCATTTAAAATAGCCTGCCATGATTCCATCAAAGTTGATGGCGATATCTGCCATATAAGGAACCAATTCTTCTCCATAGATCGATAGCAGGCTTTCTCTCACCCATTCATAGCTCTGCTTATGTACACGAATGATAACATCATCTAATTTATTTCCTAAGTGAATCTTATCGCGAAAATGTACAAGTAAATATTCCTTGTGATCACGAAATAGCTTAAAAATCTCCGCCACTTGATCCTGCATCCTCTGAAAAGGATCATTTGTACCTCTATTTACATGTTGGAGCTTTTCGATAATGACAGCGGTATAATAATCGAATATCGCTACCAATAAATCATCCTTCGAGTCAAAATATAGATAGAACGCCCCCTTCGATACACCACTATTCTGGACAATTTCTTGTATCGATGTTTCGTGAAATCCTTTTTCTGAAAATAACTTCATGCTTTCTTCAATCAATTTATTTCGCTTATCTTCTTGCAAGGATAGGTAACCCCCTCATATAGTACGAATCAAAAAAAATAAAGGTTTCATTTTTTTATAGGAATGACCAGTCAGTCACTGGTTGATCATACCATAATTTGTCGAGACATCGCAATGCATAAAGCTTGAGGGTTTGGCCCGGTTATGGCAATAGAAAAAGCCATTCGTGAATGGCTTTTTCTCGTCGTTATTGTTGATCATCTTGATTTTGCTTATTTTCTTCTTGGTTGTTGCCATTATCCATAGCGTCTTGCATATCTTCCTCTGCTTGATCCAAATCTTCTTCGACATTGTCACCAAGATTTTCGTCACCATTACCATTACCCATGTTATCTTCACCTTGATCTTGATTTGGTGCATCTTGATCTTGGTTCATATCAGGCTCTTCTTCTGTTGGCTGGTTACCTTGGTCTGGTTGTTCTTCTGTTGGCTGCTCTTCATCATTTCCTGCACAGCCGAAAAGAAGTGCAGTGGATAATGCTAAAGTTCCTAAAAGCTTCATATATTTCTTATTCATGAAAGCTCCTCCTTTTAAAATCTTTTCAAAGGTAGCTTAACCAGAATTTTAAAATATTATGCTATTATGTAAAAATTTTTGCAGGGTTTGGTGAAGAGGATAAAAGAATTGCTTTCAAATATGGAATATTCTATGGCATACAAAGGCTCTCGCCAAGTCTTTCTGCGAGAGCCTTTTGTTTATTTTACAGCAAAGGTTATTTCTGCTTCACAAGCTAATTCATCTCCAACCCTTGCTATAGCCTTTCCTTTTCCAATTGGTCCTTTAATACGAATAATTTCTACTTCTAGTGAAAGCTGATCACCAGGCTTCACTTGTCGTTTAAAACGACATTTATCAATTCCAGCTAAGAAACCGATCTTCCCTTTGTTCTCTTCCTTACTTAAAATGGCAGCTCCTCCCACTTGCGCGAGTGCCTCAACAATTAAAACACCAGGCATTACTGGGTAATCAGGAAAATGCCCTTGGAAAAAGGGTTCATTAATCGTTACATTTTTTATTCCTTTGATTTTGCTTTCTGTTTGTTCTGTAATCGCATCTACTAATAAAAAAGGATAGCGATGAGGAATAGTTGCTTTAATTTCTTCTATATCCATAGAGATACTCCTTCCCATAACTGGTTTCTTTCCTTAGTATACCAAAAAAAGAAGCACAGCTCATTGTCTGTGCCATTAAGTTCCTTTTCGGACAAAATCTAAAATATGCTGCCATGTTTCTAATCGCAGAACATCTAATGCCTCTCCATCTCCGACCATACTAAAGCCTACAATCAAACCAATAATTAATGCAAACAAGCTCAGAACAATCGTAATGAGCAATTTTAGCCAGACAGGAATAAGACGGCGTACGTAGCGCTTATTTTGCTTCTTCTCGGCACGTCGTGCTTTGGCTTTTTTTTGCTCTTGTGTTTGCTTAGATTGATTCTGTTTTGACGGATCCTGCTTTTTGCTATTTTTTTGTTTTTTAGCTGCTGGCTTAGTTGATTTTGTTTGCTTAGCTTTAGCTTGGTTGTTGTTATTCTTCTTTTGTTGTTCAGCTTTTTGTTCCTTAGACATAAGAAATGGCTCCTTACTCGAAAAACTTGCGCTTTATCTGATCTTTATTTTAACGTAGTTGGTTAATCAGACCTTTCATTTGATCATGCACCGAAATCGTTCTTGCATTAAACTGATAGGCCCGCTGTGTTTCTATCATGTCGGTCATTTGAATGGACATATTGACATTGGAGCTCTCCAATGCGCCACTTTGAAGGCGGACATTATTCCCTTCTACATCGTTGATGATTTCATTCAGATTGTAATTGGCTAACGTTTCTTCTGAAAGACGAAATAAACTATCACCCGTTCCTTCTAATAATCGTGGACGTACTGCCTCTACAATATTAAGCTGTCCTTCGACTTGCTCCATCCCGTTTCTTGTTACATTGATTCGTCCATTTTCATCTATGGCTACATTATCCATATCATTTGCTAAAATAATCGGGCCAGCTTCTCCTAGCACTGGATAACCGTCAGATGTAACAAGCATCACTTGCTCATTATTAATAGGACTTAAGTAAAAATTCCCGGCTCTTGTGTAACGAATTTCTTCGGTGCCATTTTCCACCACGTTTACTTGAAATAGATGGTTAGCTTCTAATAAAGCTACATCCAATGCCCGTTCTGTTGTCTGAAGAGATCCTTCTTGCAGATTAAGATTTGTATGACCTAGCTTAGCACCTGCTCCAACACGAATACCTTCAGGAGTTAATCTTGCTCCATTATCTGTCGCATCTTCTGTATTAATCTGTTGAGTTAGTAATGCAGAAAAATTAGTCTCTCGACTTTTAAAACCGGTTGTATTTAAATTAGCTAAGTTATTTCCAATCGTATCGAGTTTGTGCTGAAGCTGTGTCATCATTGCTGCAGCTTGAAATGTCATTCTCGTCATGGATTTATTCTCCTTTTTCTATTATCCGAGTCGTGCTATCTCATTCACTGCCTTGTCTAGACTTCGATCATATGCTTGTACAACTTTTTGGTTTGCTTCAAAAGCACGGTATGCCTGCATCATCTCTGTCATCGTTTCCGCTTGGTCTACATTCGAGCCTTCTAGATAACCTTGTTGAACATTAAATTGTAAACCTGCTGTTTCTCTAGCATCAACCAATGCCTCTGCATCTTCCGCTAATTCAAATAAATCCTCTTCATTTTTTACTAATTGATTGGGGTCATTGCTATAGACGACTCCGAGCGGTATATTTTGTTCTCCAATTTGAACAAATCCCTCAGGCGTTACTTCAAATTCTAGTCCATCTGTATTGATCGGATTCCCTGCATTATCTAACACATAATATCCTGCATTCGTAGTTAGGTTCCCTTCACCATCAACGGTAAAGTTACCGTTTCTCGTATAGCGGACATCTCCATCACCATTTTGGATCGTAAAAAAAATCGAGCCATTTTCATCAGGAGTTTCTGTTTGAACTAATGCCATATCTGTTGTCATGTCTGTCTGTTGAAGGGATCCCTGTGTGAAATCAGGAATCGTTTCATGAACATACACTCCTGTATTAATTGCACCGATCTCCAACATTGTTCGAACTTGACTTTGCGATCTTGTCGGTATTTGCTGATTTTCCATACGATGAATCAGTAGCTCTGGAAAAGCTTTTAATGATGCTTGATCCTGTTTATACCCTGGGGTAAGAGCATTCGTCATATTATTGGACAAAACTTCCTGCTTCCGTTGCTGTGCCATCATACCTGTTGCCGCTGTATAAAAACCTCTTAACATTTCCGCTCACCTCTTTGCCTTTAGACGATGGAACGTTCCAATTTATCGATATTGTCTAACATAATGCCTGTTCCTTTTGCTACACATGTCATTGGATCCTCTGCAAGCAAAACAGGTACTTTAAGCTCCTCTGCTAACAGTTGGTCTAAGCCGTGTAATAATGCGCCTCCACCTGTAAGAATGACACCGCGATCGATGATATCTGCTGATAATTCTGGAGGTGTTTTTTCCAGTACGGTTTTCGCACTTTGCACAATAAGCGCAATAGATTCTCGAAGTGCTTCTTCCACTTCACCTGAATAGATGGTGATCGTTCTCGGAAGGCCTGTCACCATATCGCGTCCTCGAATGTCAATTTCTTCATTTCGGGACCCTTCAAAAACTGTCGCAACATTGATTTTAATATCCTCTGCCGTACGCTCACCGATAAGTAATTTATATTTTCTTTTTACATATTGTAAGATTTCGGAATCAAATTTATCGCCAGCCATCTTTACAGATTGTGCTGTTACAATGTCTCCCATTGATAGCACCGCAATATCGGTCGTTCCACCACCAATATCCACTACCATATTACCGCTCGGTTGGAAGATTTCCATCCCTGCTCCGATTGCTGCAATTTTTGGCTCTTCTTCTAAGTAAACCTTTTTTCCACCTGATTTTTCTGCCGCTTCTCTAATTGCTTTCTGTTCGACTTTTGTGATGTTTGTTGGGCAGCAAATTAACATTCTTGGCTTTGATAAAAAGCCTTTGACATCGATTTTATTGATAAAATATTTAAGCATTGATTCGGTTACATCAAAATCAGCAATAACGCCATCTTTTAATGGACGAATCGCTTCAATAT
The DNA here is from genome assembly GCF_003176895.1 of Gracilibacillus dipsosauri. Classification (GTDB taxonomy): domain Bacteria; phylum Bacillota; class Bacilli; order Bacillales; family Amphibacillaceae; genus Gracilibacillus; species Gracilibacillus dipsosauri. The sequence goes on along the minus strand of NZ_QGTD01000018.1, from coordinate 1,818 downwards.
TTCCTGGTGTACGCCCTACCATGCGTCTAGCTTCTTCTCCAACTTCTAATACTTTTCCGGTATTACGGTCCATTGCCACAACAGATGGCTCGTCTAAAACAATGCCTTTACCCTTCACATGAATTAAGACATTCGCCGTTCCTAAATCTATTCCAATATCTCTTGAAAACATGAAATCTCGATCCTCCCTAAGATTCTAATTGCTTCGTATCCGTACTGTTATATATGTATCTATATCTTTTTCAATAGTCGAACACAATGCCTCTGATTATATATAATAGCACAAAAATTGAGAAATTGTTACTATTTTTGTTGAAAAAATACAAGATTTGCTTTTATGAGTTTTGGTTGGTGTCGAGAAATGGAAGTTGCTATTTTCATCATCGTATTCAGGCTCTAATGGAAGGTATGTATAGGTTAGAGAGGATCCTCAGTCAGAATTTCCTTTTCCTTGATGGCTTGCGGATTATATAGGTATTTAGAACCATTATGCCTCTGTTTTGGCTAATGGCTTGTGGAGCGATGGGCTATCTTTTTCATATAATTGGTATTTCATTTTCGTTGCTTCGCCTCCTCTTAAGTGACGGATTGCTTTATGATGGTTTAAAATTTCCTTCACTTCATTTGCTAATTCTGGGTGTAATTCTGGTAATCGCTCTGTAAGATCTTTGTGTACGGTGCTCTTGGATACACCAAATTCCTTGGCAATGACCCTTACCGTTTTCTTGGTTTCCACCAGGTATTTTCCAATTTTCAATGTGCGATCCTTAATATAATCATGCACTACACTCGCCTCCCTATGTTGTAAGTCCAAGGTGTGAACAGAGACAAGCTATGGAGTGATCAACATGTATGATAATGAGTTTTAAATTTTTTGGTATCTATTTTATTCATAAGCCAATAATCATTCAGCGAATAAACGTTCTGAGGATAATAGGATGTCTAGACAGAGACGTCCTAGATTCTCACCTTAGACAAGAGATAATGATTTGTACCATTGTATTAGACGAGATCGAGCATTATGACAATATTTTGCCAGTCCGACGGATTATCGGTAATGTGGGTATGTGGTGAATGATGAGTGGTGGTATTATGGGATAGGAGATCTGCAGCATGATTCATTTTTGAAAGTAAATCTGAACAGGCAGCCCAACCAATATCCACCGATTATCCAACACATATTCTTTATAGCGCTTGAAATTGTTTTATTCACATTTTGTATGTTTACTTTTTCTATATTTTACAAACATTGATAATCCAACAATTATGTACATTTCCATCTGCATGTGCATATTACTATTTTACCGACAAACGCTATATTTGCTAAATCAAATACTTACTGTTGGAGACTATGCCTTAGATACGTTTGACAACGGTAAAAAAGCTGTTTTTACTAATGTAATAACTGGAGAAACAGCAACCGTCGAGTTTTCGAGTGATTGGATTCAGGGTACTATTGTAAACATTCCAATTACACTAATTTTCTACATGCGGAAACAACTTATGATAGATTATACCGTTGATTGTAATAAGAATAACATAAATAAAAAGCAAGTGTTTTTCCCGGACACGCTTGTGGTAATGCCTTATTCTTCAGCTAATTCTTGAAAACCGTATGATGTGGATGATTAACCCTGCTGTTTCCAAAATGGGCTTTATTCGATTTATAAGTACCATTTTGAGGACAGACTCTTCCATTTTGGGCTTTAGCCGCTTGATAAGTGCCATTTTGAGGACAGACTCTTCTATTTTGGGCTTTAGCCGCTTGATAAGTGCCATTTTGAGGACAGACTCTTCCATTTTGGGCTTTAGCCGCTT
>NZ_QGTD01000011.1 GCF_003176895.1 Gracilibacillus dipsosauri | reverse complement strand
ATGGAGCGGGTGAAGGGAATCGAACCCTCGACATCAGCTTGGAAGGCTGAGGTTTTACCACTAAACTACACCCGCATGTGAAATATAAATTTTATAAAATAACCTCTGACGCAAGACATGTTCCTGCATCTCCTTGTTAATTCAAAGATGATGGATGCTTCGGAACAACTCGATGTTTAATCGGAAGATGTTTCGCTCGTGGCTGAGGTTTTACCACTAAACTACACCCGCAAATAATATATGAAAGTTTATAAAATGTGTTCTTCACAATCTAGTAATAAATATCGACTGGTCGGGAAGACAGGATTTGAACCTGCGACCCCTTGGTCCCAAACCAAGTGCTCTACCAAGCTGAGCTACTTCCCGGAAATGGCGCGCCCGAGAGGAGTCGAACCCCTAACCTTTTGATCCGTAGTCAAACGCTCTATCCAATTGAGCTACGGGCGCTCAACAAAAGCGACATCTATCATTATATCATAAAGCGAATGACTCTGTCAATGAGATATTTATTTTAAATGCGGTCGAGAGGACTTGAACCTCCACGGGATTACCTCCCACTAGGCCCTCAACCTAGCGCGTCTGCCATTCCGCCACGACCGCATAAACACACAGTATATGAAATGGTGAGCCATGGAGGATTCGAACCTCCGACCCTCTGATTAAAAGTCAGATGCTCTACCAACTGAGCTAATGGCTCTTCTGATCGCATCTGAACTAAACATTAAATAATAGAATAGCTTGTGAAAAGACGATCAAACTTTGTCGTGCAGTAATATTCTAATAAACGAATAGAAAACAAAAAACAAAATGGCTGGGCTAGCTGGATTCGAACCAGCGCATGACGGTACCAAAAACCGTTGCCTTACCGCTTGGCTATAGCCCAACAATGGCGGTCCGGACGGGACTCGAACCCGCGACCTCCTGCGTGACAGGCAGGCATTCTAACCAACTGAACTACCGGACCAACTCATCTACATATTCTCTTTTAAATGTGATAGAAAAACTTGGCATAGCGCCAAGTATCTAATCAACTAAAGAAATGACCCGTACGGGATTCGAACCCGTGTTACCGCCGTGAAAGGGCGGTGTCTTAACCACTTGACCAACGGGCCAATTAAAAAATGGCGGAGAAGGAGGGATTTGAACCCTCGCGCCGCTTACACGACCTACACCCTTAGCAGGGGCGCCTCTTCAGCCACTTGAGTACTTCTCCATGGCTCCACAGGTAGGATTCGAACCTACGACCGATCGGTTAACAGCCGATTGCTCTACCACTGAGCTACTGTGGAATAATCTTTTTATCAGCGACGTTAAAAATATTACTACAAACAAGAATGTTTGTCAATAGATTTCGCAACTTTTTTAATATGTATACACGAAAAATCACTTCGCTGTATAAGGCTTATATAATTTAACATAGAAAAAGCATATTCGTCAATAGAATGCAGCATATTTCTTCTATTCTATTAATTGTAGCTTACCATGACATTTACCGCAACGATAACGTGAAAGATTGATTTTTCTTTTTCTCGGAAAAGATTGCTGACAATCTTTACATTCGTAATGATATCGATAAGTACTTTCTAAAGATGGCAGTGGTCGACAATGTCTAGGGGAACCTGTTTTCTTCAATAATTCCCTAAAGTCCTTGTCACGATGCTTATAACCTTTACCTTCTATATGAAGGTGATAATGACACAATTCATGTTTTATTATACCGATAAGCTCTTCTTTTTCAAATTCAAGCGCATATTTCGGATTTAACTCAATTCTTCTTTTGCTCGGTATATACCTTCCGCCAGTAGTCCTTAATCTGGGATTATAAGTAACAGTATCTACAAAAGGTTTGTTGAAATACTTTTTGGATAACTGTTCCACCATGGTTACTAGCTCCTGTTCATTTAAAAGATCCATCTGTCCTCACCTTTTCACGATTATGTATCTGCAACTAACAAACATTCACACCTTCAATGGATAAACATAGTATAGTATAAAATAAACCTGGAGGGAGATCCGATGCCTACATGGCTAAAAAAACAATTGACAGGTGCCTTTTTACAAAAGGATAAATATCAAATACGCTTGCTTAATCAATGTTGGTTTTTCTATTGTACACGAGAAAATGATTAAGGCTTTTCACTACATATTTTGTAAAGCGAAAAGCCTTATTTGTCATTCATAAGCGGGGAAGTTAAAATCCCCACTAAAGGTCATTTCATTTTATCATCGTCAAGGCAATTCTTTGCTTATGTTGATCAACACTATCCACCCATACGGTGACCACATCTCCGACAGATACTAAATCCATAGGATGCTTCACATATTGATTAGACATTTTTGAAATATGAACAAGCCCGTCCTGTTTGACGCCGATATCGACAAATACACCAAAGTCAACTACATTTCGCACCGTACCTTGCAATTCCATTCCTTCTGTTAGATCCTCCATGGATAATACACTTTTCTTCAATAGTGGTTGTGGCAAATCATCACGTGGATCTCGATTAGGACTAATTAAAGCTTTTACCATGTCATCTAATGTAGGTAAACCTATTCCTAGCTTTTCTGCCATTCGCTTCTTATCTATATGATTCAACTCTGTCTTTAACGGAGCAGTTCCAAGGTCTTCAGTAGATAAATTTAATTCTGTTAACAACTGCTTAGCTGCCAGGTAACTCTCGGGGTGAATTGGTGTTCTATCTAATGGTTCATCCCCTTCTATCACACGCAAAAACCCAATACTTTGCTCATAGGTTTTATTACCAAGTCTTGGTATATCCTTCAATGTTTTTCGGTTCTTAAACTTACCATTCTCATTGCGATATTTTACGATATTGTTCGCAACGGTCTTATTTAATCCCGATACATGTTGCAATAAGGAGGAGGAAGCAGTATTAACATTCACTCCAACCTGGTTCACTGCCGTTTCTACAACAAATACCAAGGATTCATTTAATTGTTTCTGACTAACATCATGTTGATACTGCCCAACACCGATCGATTTCGGATCGATTTTTACGAGCTCTGCTAATGGATCTTGAACCCTTCTAGCAATCGAAACAGCACTTCGTTCCTCTACTTGTAAATCAGGAAACTCCTCTCTTGCTAGCTTCGAAGCAGAGTAAACACTCGCTCCTGCTTCATTAACGATTATATAAGCAATATTTAATTCATTCTTTTTAATCGTATCAGCAATGAATTGTTCTGTTTCTCTTGATGCCGTACCATTCCCAATAGCAATGAGCTCAACAGGAAATTCCGCTAACAGCTTTCGCACCTTTTTCTCCGCACCTATTACATCATTTCTAGGAGCTGTTGGGTACATCACATCTATTGCTTTCACTTGGCCCGTTTCATCAATAACAGCAAGCTTACAGCCCGTTCGAAATGCTGGATCCACTCCTAAAACATATTTCCCTTTAAGTGGCGGCTGTAGCAGTAAATTTTTAAGATTTTTAGAAAATATCTCAATTGCCTGAGCTTCCGCTTTTTCTGTAAGAGTTGATCGAATCTCTCTCTCAACAGATGGTTGAATCAGCCGACTATAACTATCTTCGATGGTCTGCTGCAAAAGCTCTTTTACAAGCGAGGTGGCATTTTTCTTAATTACTTGGTTCTCTAAATATGAAATAATTGCTTCGATTGGTGTTTCCACTGATATCTTAAGTATTTTCTCCTTTTCACCACGGTTTAATGCTAGAATCCGGTGAGAAACAATCGATCGAATTGCTTCACTGTACTCATAGTACATTTCATATACTTTCTTCTCATCTAATTCTGCTTTTTTCACAGATGATTGAATTAATCCTTTTTGAGAAATTTGCTGTCTAATCATTTCTCGATAGGTAGGCTCATCTGCTATCCACTCAGCAATAATGTCCTTCACTCCTGATAGGACATCCTCCGTTGTATGTAATTCATGTTCCTCTGATAGATAGTCTCCTGCTATTGTTTCTATAGAAGAGATATTCTGCTGTTGATAGATTTCTTTTGCTAGTGGCTCTAATCCTTTCTCTTTTGCAATTGTAGCTCTTGTTCTTCTCTTTTGCTTATAAGGTCTATATAAATCCTCTACTTTTTGTAATTGCGTAGCCTTCTCAATATCCGCTTTTAGTTCTGTGGTCATTTTTCCTTGCTCTTCAATAAGGCGTATGACTTCTTGCTTTCTATCAGATAGGGCCTTTGCGTAATTCCATGCCTCTTGTATATCCTTTATTTGAACTTCATCTAATGAACCTGTTTGCTCCTTTCGATATCTTGCGATGAAAGGAACTGTATTACCTTCTTCTAATAATGCAATAACACTGGTAATCGACTTCGTTCCAAGCTTCGTCTTATCCGCTACCGTTTGAACTAATAATTGTTTCGACTCTTTATCCGACACACTATTTCCTCCTTCGTACTCATCCTTATCATTTTATCAAAACAATGCGCATTCGTAAAAAGAACCCCTTGAATTGAATCAAGAGGTCCCAGCTACAAATTTCATTGCTATTAAGGTTGTATCATCATTTAATTTATTCTGGTATAAATAGGCAAAAGTATCTGTGATGTGGTTTACTTCTTTATGTAAAAAGTAGGAATTGGAAATTTCTTTAGACGTTACTCCATCTGAGAACATCACAAAAATCATTCCATCCTCCACTCGATCCTTGACTATCTTAACCGGACGTTCATATCCGCTTAAATATCCTGCTTGTGGAATGGTTCTTTTTTTGATCGAATCAGCAGTAATTGTCATCAAACCTATATTCCCAATCGAGGTGTAGGCATACTCCTGTGTTTCTAAATCAATTTGTAGAATTCCTAACACTACACCACGCTTCCCAAATAAGCTTTCGTTACACTTTTTCATTATTAATTTTAAAGGAAGGGTACTATACTCTCTAATAATATCTACTACAAGCTGGGAAGATTCATTAGCATATTTACCACTTCCAAGCCCATCCGCCAATGCACAAATAAAGGTTCCATCTACTTCTTTATAGAAATAACTATCACCACAATAATAGTTATCATCTTTTGCTTTTTGAAAAACCGAAACTTCTACTTGTTGACTTTTTTGCATTAGCGAATGGCCTCCAGATTCTCTGCATGCAACGCTTCTCTTAGTTTCTTAAGCGCATTTCTTTGGATTCTTGATACATGCATTTGGGAAATACCTAATAATTCACCAGTTTCTTTTTGACTTCTGTTCTCGAAATAGGTATGCCGTAATATTTGTTGCTCTCTTTCACTCAGTATTGGCAAAATCTTTTCCAGTAATAGTTCTCGATCAATGTCCTCATAGCCTTTATCACTTTTTCCGATGATATCTAGTATTGAAACCTCACTACCATCTGAATCTGCTTCAATTTTTCTATCAACAGAAAGGGCATTATAGCTTTGCCCCATCTCCATGGTTTCTAGGATTTCTTCTTCGGAAACTTCTAGATAATTGGCAATTTCTTTAATAGATGGAGATTTTTGATTCTCTTGTGTTAACCGATCTATGGCATTTTTGATTTTAGGTCCAAGTTCTTTAATTCTTCGAGGAACATGAACACTCCATGTTTTATCACGAATAAATCGTTTGATTTCACCAATGATCGTGGGAATAGCAAAAGATTCAAAGGATTTACCAATGTCAGGATCATATCTTCTGATCGCTGCTAGCAAACCGAGCATGCCTACCTGTTCTAGATCCTCGTATATCATACTGTTTTTAGCATATTTCCTTGCTAAGGATTTTACAAGTTTTTGATAGGTCATAACGATTTTTTCCTGGGTATCTTTATCATCAGGATTTTGTTGAAAAGTTCTTATCCACTGGTAAATCTCATCCTCACGATTACTGTGTGGTTGAGATTTGGTCGTCATTGATATCCACCTCATTTTCGCGGAGGTATTTTGTCATTAGGACGATTACGCCATAATCATTCTTAATTTCGACTTTATCCATTAATGCTTCGATCAGAAAAAGTCCAAACCCTCCTTCTCGCAAATCTTCTATCGATTGATTATTCTGATATGGACCTATATCTGCCTTGATTTTATTTAAATCAAAGCTTCCACCTCGATCTGCGACCATGACCTCGAGACGATCTGGATATAATCCGAAGCCAACAGTAACCTCTCCACCATCTTTTTCATCATAGGCATGAGTCGTAGCATTAGACATAGCCTCCGAAATGGCTACTTTTAAGTCTTCTATTTCCTCATAGCTAAATCCCATACGATTTGCTATTCCAGATGTACTTAGTCTGACGACACCTACATATTCTGCTTTTGCTGGCACTTTCATTTCAATGAAGTCAAAGGATTCCATTTTTAATTCCCACCTTGTACAGTTGAATCGATATTAATGATACTATTTAAACCTGTTATTTCAAACAATCGTTCGACACGGTCTTGTAGCGATACGAGTCGTAATTCACTGTTATGTTCCTTTGTTGCTTTTAGCGCACTAATAAAAACACCTAATCCAGTACTATCCATATAAGACACATTTTCTAAATCAACGATGACAAGCTCCCCATCTTTTTTCACTAACGGTAGTAAAGCTTCTTTCAGTTTAGGTGCTGTGTATGCATCAATCTCACCAGTTAATTTCAAAATCTGCTTCGTACCTTCGACATTTCCCAGAATGTTAATATTTAAATCCACCGTGCTATTCCTCCTTAAAAAACCTATCCCTGTTATGGAAATTATACTGGCATCAGCCCTTTGCTAATACCAGTAATAAACGAATATAAGTAAGTGTAAATAAAGTGAATGAAAACGATCTATATGAATACAGGGGGTATGCTACAGATTTACCCTCATTCACTTATCGTTAAACCTCTTTTTTCAAAAATATTAAGGTGAAGTCATCCCTTAGGTGAAAATCCTGGATTCTCTCAAAATACTTGAACACTTTTTCGACAGCCTCTTGTGCAGGTAGGTGGATATATTGACGAATAACATGGAGCACTTCTTCACTTTCAATAAAACGTTCTCCAATTCTACACTCTGTAACTCCATCTGTTAGAAGAATAACAATATCATCTTTTTCTAGCTTTAGCTCGAATTGTTCATAAATAGCGTCAGGTGTTACTCCTAATACTAAGCCTTTTGCTTTTATTTCAATAAATTTGTCTTCTTTCGCACAGTAATAGAAGCCAGGTTCATGACCTGCTGAGGCATATTGTAACACACTGTTTTTCGAATCGAAAAATCCATAAAACATCGTAATAAACATATTGGTATCGACATTTCTTTCTACTACCCTGTTTAAGTTCTCTAAGATTACGCTCGGGCTAAGCTGGGATTCAGGAAAGCTATCTAACGCATATTTAATCATGGACATCGCTAACGCTGCTGGAATGCCTTTCCCAATCACATCAGCTATGGCAATCCCAAGATTATTTGATTCATCCTTCACAAAGTGATGATAATCCCCATTCATTCTGTTAGCCGGGACACTAATTGCTCCTATATCTAAACCAGAAATTTCTGGCTTTGTTGTCGATAGTAATGTTTGTTGCATACTTGCAGCAACAGAAATTTCTGACTCTAATTCTCCTTGCTTTTCTCTTAATGTTTGAAATTCTTGGTATGCTAAACCATACGAAATCATTGTCTCTAATAAGAAGTTTAGAGATGCACATATTTCTTTGGGAAGATCCGGATACAATTCCTTCAATGCTTGGATGTGGATGTTAATAAACTCTTCTGGCAAAATGTTATTCTGCATTGATAATTTGGTAAATTGCTCTGCTTGGTATAACGCACTTTCATCTTGTTTAAGAATATAACGATCTAATAAATCACGGTAATTATTAAAATCGAATTTATTTAGCTCCACTGAATTACCTCCTAATTATGACTTTAACATTTCCATACATCATATAATTCAGGCGATTAATTTTAGGAAGCAATATGTATAAACAAGGCTGTTCTCCTATTTTGAAATCGAAATCTATTTAAAGCAGCCTTCCATTATGATCTTACCCATTTGATCGCACTAATTGTCGTTCCTTTTTCTTTGTCAGAAAGGATATCAAATTCATCCATTAATCTTTTCACACCTGGCAAACCAGCTCCCAGACCACCTGATGTTGAGTAACCATCCTCCATCACTTTACTAATATCTGCTATTCCGGGTCCTTCATCTTGCGCGATAATCTTTAGGCCTTTTTTATTTAAATCATTGATCACTTCAACATGAATTCTACCTCTTTGAGCGTATAGATAGATGTTTCGTGCTAGTTCTGAAATCGCAGTGGCAATCCGTGCTTGATCGACGCTACCAAATCCCAATTCTTTCGCTTTTTCACGTCCCATTTGTCTTGCCCCGACAATATCCCATTCTTTATTAATTTGCACAGAGGATTGAGCCTTCATAATCACTCCTCCAATTCCTGGCGAAGTTTAATCAACCCTTGCTCTAAATCAAGTGCTGTTGGTACATTTTGTAGATGAATTCCTAAATCAATTAATGTCATCGCAACAGCAGGCTGAATTCCTGTTAAGACGACTTTTGCCCCCATTAAATCTGACATAGATACGACATCACCGAGTACCTTTGCTATAAAGGAATCAATAATATCTACAGAAGTAAGATCGATAACAACTCCTGTTGCACCACTTTTGTGGATTTTGCTCAATAAATCTTCCTGAAACTCAATTGCTGTTTGATCGTCTAAATCTACTTGAATGGATACCAACAAGTAATTGTGAAGTTTTAGAATTGGTATTCTCATTCCTAGCACCCCCTTATTTTAACGAATCTAGTAGATTACTAATATCTTGATCCTTATCATCAGACAAGCTAACAATATCACGATTAGTCAACTTCAATGCTGTGTTAAATCCTTTACGCAAGGAACTTTTTGTAGGGAATTTGCTTAAATCAATACCTAAATTGACAATCGTTTGTGCAATTTCTGGTCGAATACCAACTAATATACAAGTTGCTCCGATTAAACGAACAGCTTCAGCTGCTTGTATGATGTGGTGTGCTACCATTGTATCTACTACTGGTACACCGGTTATATCAATAAGTACCACTTCTGCATTATTTTTAATCACACCATCTAATAAGTTTTCCATGATGAGCTTGGCTCTTTCAGTATCAATCGTACCGATAAGTGGCATGATCGTTATATTTTCCATTACAGGAATTAATGGTGCTGATAATTCTTGTAAAGCTAATCGTTGAAGAGAAACAGTATGTTCCCAGCTACCAGAGTATTCACGAACTAGTTGTTTGATAATTGGCTCTACCCAATCATCGACAACATTTAATATTCTTGACAAATAGTCAGAATCAACTTTTTCAGACTGATTCAGAATGAAATCAATAGTTACACGGCGAAATGTCTGTAAACCATCTGTTATATAGCTAAGTGGCCACCCTAAATTAATTAATCGATCAGAGAATTCTGTTAATACCTTAAGGTTTTGCTGCTTATTAATACTCGCAAAAATAACATTGACAAATTCTCGGTTTGTCGATTCATAGAGTTCTTCGGATATAGTAGAGGTATAATCCTCATTCTTTTTTTTCGCCACTTCCTCTAGCCATTTCTTTGAGATTTCATCACTATTTTCAATCACAATTCTGCGCATGGTTTCAGGCATACTTACCCCTCCGATATTATTTTTAGAAAAACTCGCATTAGCTCTTCTTATGTACTTAGGACTTCAAAATTTTCACTAATCCATGTGAAAATTTTATATTTTCCTAACATGTAAAAAATAAGTATTATCATAATTCTACATGATAATACTTATTTTTACGATTATTTTCTATTGTTTATGACTTATTTGACAAAATTTGCAATATGACAATAGGTCATGAGATATAAAAACACCCATTGCCTCCACATTAGACAGGGTGCTTTTTCCTTGAGGATCTATTCTTGGGTTTCTCCCATTAAATATCTGTCATTAAATTGGAGTAAAGGCGCTAAAAATCAGTTAAGCCTAAACTAATTTCTAATCCTTTATTAATTCGCTCCATCATATAGCCATCTAGATGAGTAATCTTGTCTGTTAATCTTTGTTTGTCTATTGTGCGAATCTGCTCTAATAAAATAACAGAGTTCCGTTCAAATCCATATTTTTTGGCATCAATTTCGACATGTGTTGGCAACTTAGCTTTTTGAATTTGTGCAGTGATCGCCGCTACAATAACGGTGGGGCTAAAGCGGTTCCCAATATCATTTTGGAGAACAAGTACTGGTCTAACCCCTCCCTGCTCAGAGCCAACTACAGGAGAAAGATCGGCGAAGTAAACATCGCCCCTTTTTACAATCAAAACCTACACCCCGCTCACTAAGCGACCAAGGGTATTTTCAGCCTCCTCTTCAGCTTGAAAAGCTTCTGAAGCAATGTTTAAGTTGATATTTGCCATTTCGAGATATCCTCTTTGCATGGATTCCTGAATATGACGTTTCTTCTTCTCACGCAAATATGTTTTTGTTGCTTGACAAATAAAATCACTTAAATTACTATCCTCATTCTTCATCAAGCCATCCACCTCATTCAGTAGGTTTTTTGGTAATCTCACCGCAACTTCTTGTAAGTCTTCAGACAAAACCATACACCTCCACCAACATTGACAAGCCTAAAATAATTATCCACTAATATCATACCATTCTCTAACATGCTTGCAAAGGGGTTTTAACGATTTTTTGAATTTTTCCTGTCCTTATAAATTATGTCACAATTAGTCAACATATATACGGGGAACCCTTGAACTAATCATGCAAGCAATCTCATAATTAATGGTTTCTAGCTTTTCTGCAAGCTCATCCATTTCAATTTCTTCTTGATCTTGCTTACCTATTACGGTAACTAAATCTCCTACTTTCGCTTGTTCTGTTAATCTTAACATAAATTGATCCATACAAATTCGACCAACTATTTCACATCTCTTGCCATTGACTAATACTTCTGAGCCTTGCAATCCTCTCCTGATCCCATCTGCATATCCTAATGGGACAGTACCAATCCATTCCTCGGTCTGCGCGGTATAGGTCGCTCCATAGCTAATCGTTGTACCAGGCTCCACCTTTTTAACATGGATCAATCTACTCTGCAATGATAGGGCTGGCTTTAAGTCTATTGGTTGTTCTAACTTAACGGTTGGCGAAGGGTAAAGTCCGTACATACTAATTCCAAATCGAACGAAATCAAACATTTTATCTGGAAATCGCATACTAGCAGCACTGTTACCCGTATGGAATAATACTTTTTCCTGCCAGTTTTTCTCAAAAACCTCTCGAAGCCTTTGAAAATGGACTAACTGTGATTCAAAATGTCCGAGGTTTTCTTCGTCTGCAGTGGCAAAGTGAGTGAAAATTCCTTCTAAATAAAAAGCTTTATGTTTTAATAATTTCAAATTGTCTAAAAGCTCGGTTGTACTTCTTATCCCAATTCTCCCCATGCCTGTATCCCATTTCAAATGGACGGTAACCGGCTTTTCGAGCTCAAGCTGCCGGACCTCCTCTAACCATTCTTTTTGATAACACGTCAAGGTAATCTCATACTTTACTGCAACAGGGACATCGGCTGGGCGAACCCTTCCCATTACTAAAATCGGAACATGGATTCCTGCCTCCCTTAGCTTAATAGCCTCATCTAACAAAGCTACCGCAAGTCGTTTTGCGCCAGCATCGATCGCTGTTCTCGCTACTTCGATATCACCATGTCCATAACCATTTGCCTTGACCACTGCATATATATTGGTTTCTTTTCGCAGTCTTTTCGTCAACTGCTTTATATTATAATCAATATGCGCTAATTTTATTTCTACCCATGAATCCCGATAAAATTCTTTCATTATGTCCTTAATCTCCTCAGTGAACTACTTATCTTTTGAATGACTACACTTCATTATAACTTATAAACATTGGTGGAACAAAGACTGTGTATTTCTTGAGAACAAACAAAAAAGCCCTAGCCTATTAGCTAAAGCTTTTTCTCTATTATTTTTCTGCTGTTTGGTGTATCGAAGTTGCGACATCAATCATTTCTTGCTTCGTTAAATCTTCACTTGCCAAATAATAATTAATTCCATTATATTGCCATTCTAACGTTGTTTCAGACATGGCTCCCATCGTAAAGCCTAGATCAACTGGATCACCGTTCACTAGCTCTGGAGATTGGGCACTAGTTGGATAGCTTGTCACCATTTCCTGAATAATCGTGAAATTTCTCTCTCCTTCATAGGACAGCATCACTCGATCACCATTCTCTGTTTCCATCCTATTCTCTTCGACTAGCTCTGCACCTAACTGTTCCGCTGGATAAAAAATCTGTAACTCACTAGGTAAGTCCTCTTGTGCCATTGTTGGCACACCAAAAATACTGCTTGTCATATTTTTTTCCATGTTAAAAGTATCTTCAGGTAGCTCTGGATCGAATTCAAAGGAGGTAAATTCTACTTCCACCATTGATTTTTTATCATTATCTAGTACTTTAACAAGGACTGGTGCATAAGTCTTTTTATCGAAATAAATCGTTTGGTATGGTAAGTTACTATTACTTTCATAGTTTGTCCGTGTTTCAAAAACAAAATAATCATCCGTTGAGGTAAAGGTTGCTTCACTGTCATCCTTAATGTCTTGGATTAATGACTGGTATAAGTATGGCTGGCTCTTATTATCTGGCCACTCACTTTGGAACTTAAAGCTTTTATTTAATGCTGGTGTGAGTACAAATACTCCTTCTTTATTTCGAAGAATAATTTGACTACTCTCCTCGTCTTGCTCATTTTTCAACAAAACACGGTAAAAGTCCTTTTTCTTATGTGTTACTTCAATACGATAAGCCTGGTCCTCGTTACCGGTTTGTAATGTCATTAATGCTTGTGTTTGATAAGCATTCATCTTATCAGCAGTGCTTTCAAGCTTTTCTAAAACATCGTCCTTTGACTTTTCCCCACATGCAGCTAAAAACACAACAAACAAAACACTCATAAAAAAGATGATATATTTCTTCATCGCGACAACTCTCCTTTGTCTCAAATAAGAGGACAAAGGGAACACGATTACGCGCTAGGACATTGTACGAAAAACATTTGTAAGACCATCAATCACATCAGAAGCAAGCAGGTCAATTACCGTATTTTGTCCACTTTCTATACGCAAATCAGCCGACATACCATGAATAAAACAAGCATTATTCATCGCCTCTAACACAGATTCATGCTGCATAATGAAGGCTAAAAGGATTCCGGATAAAACATCTCCAGTTCCCCCTTTGGCAAGACCGGCATTGCCCGTGGCATTTACCATTTGCGTGCCATCTGGAGCTGTTATAATCGTATATTTGCCTTTTAGAATTAGATAAACTTGATGCTCCTGTGCAAACTCTTTTGCCATAGTAAATGGGGCTTTTTTAATTGTCTCTATCTCTTGATTTGTCAGCATTGCCATTTCACCATAATGTGGTGTTAAGATGGTAGGAGATCTTCGCTCTTGTAGCATACCCAGAAGCTCTTTCAGATGGTATAATCCATCGGCATCGATAATGACTGGTACATCTTCCTGTGCCAACACATCTTCTACGAAGGTTTTGGCAGTACGATTCCTACCCATTCCCATCCCTATTGCTACACCATCAAAACCAGCTAAATCTATATGACCGAAATTGCTTAGGTTCTGGTACATAGCTTCCATGCAGTAATTAGCGATAACTGGAATATTCCGTTCCATTGTAGCAACCGTTACTAAACCTGCACCTGCTTTTAGGGCAGCCCGTGAACTAAGTGCAACGGAGCCTGGCATTAGCTCCTGTCCACCAATAACTAGTCCTTTTCCATGAGATCCTTTATGAGAGAAAGTTGCTCTCTTTGGAAAGGATACTTTAACATCCTTTAAATTCCAGCTTCTCACTTTTGGTATCATCCCATACGCCTCAATCGGAATTCCGATAGGGATTACCTTCCATTCTCCGTAGTAAGGAGCTGTATTCTCCAAGAATAAGGATTGCTTTGGTGCTTCTACAATATAGGTTCTATCTGCTTTTATCGCGATATCGATGGTATGATTCTCATTGGCAGGTAATCCGCTTGGAATGTCAACAGAGTAGATACGTGCATTTTGTTCATTTATAATAGAAATCATCCCTCTTAATGGTTCACGAATCTCTCCGGTTACACCAATACCTAAGATCGCATCAATCACGATATCGACATTCACTAAGCATTCCAGTAACTTATCGGTAGTTAACACCTCTTGGATAGGAACTTTTTGGTGAATCAATAGCTGTTTATGGTATGCGGCATCACCTTTTATTTTTTCATTTGGGACTAATTGCAAAACCTTCACTGGATAGCCTTCATTTTTTAAATATCTAGCTATAACGAAGCCATCTCCACCATTGTTTCCACTGCCTACTAAAATAGCCATATGACAACTCTTTTCTTCAGCGATCATCATTTCCTTAGCAATTGCCTGACCTGCGTTCTCCATTAAAATCGTTCCATCTATTCCCCCCTGGTCGATAGCAAATCGATCGATTTCGTACATGTCCTCCGCGGTTACGATGTACATCTTGTTCCCTCCTACCCGCATTAAAATAGTATGAGACAACCTCTCTTAATATGCCGAATCTGCTTCAATTATTACCTGTGCAGTTGCATAAGCCTTACTATGAGAGATCGAAACAAAGATTTTATCTTTTTCAGTAATATTAGAATAGAAAATAGGCGCACCTTCTAAATTTGTTAATATTTCTATGTCTTGAAAACTTACCTTTCCTATCCCTGTTCCAATTGCTTTGGAGAATGCCTCCTTTGCTGCAAATCTACCTGCTAAAAATTCTATTTTCCTTTTATCAGAGCTTAGATTTTCGTATAGGTCCCGTTCCTTCTTTGTTAAAATTCTACTAATGAATCTCGGTTGCTTTGTTGCCATTTCTCTAATACGGTCTAGTTCCACTATATCGATACCAATCCCTTTTATCATCTTCGTCTTCAACCTCTTTTTAGTCTTTTTTTTAGTATAGCCTACTACTACCCTATTTTTAAAGAAGAAGCTAATGGTCATATATCTAACTATATATAGTAAGGGATTTATGCTAAAATATAGGCATCAATTTTTCAGAGGAAGTGTGAGATGTTTTTACGAACAGAAAGCTTTAAAGATTTTCTTTCTTTTTACCCCGTGACCGCTTGTATTGTTGGACTGCAAATTGGTATTTGGCTCCTCAACTGGATCATCCCACCTCTCGGTCAAATGATCATTGATTTTGGCATTGGTTTTCATTATGCTATCAGTATGGGAGAGTATTGGCGTTTCGTTACACCAATTTTCTTACACGGTGGTGTCGGACACATTTTATTTAATTCCTTTGCACTTGTTATCTTTGCTCCAGCACTTGAACAAATGCTCGGTAAAGGGAAATTTATCTTCACCTATTTTTTTGCTGGTATTGTGGCAAATATTCTAACATTTGTCGTAGAACCTAGTCTTGGTTATACCCATCTTGGAGCATCTGGTGCGATTTATGGATTATTAGGACTCTATTTATTCATGGTGTTTTTTGAAAAAAGATTAATTGATCCTAATAATGCAAGGTTAATATTAATTGTTTCTATACTTGGACTAATCATGACGTTGATAAGAGCAAATATAAATGTCGAGGCACATATATTCGGCTTTATTGCTGGGTTTGCTTTAGGTCCAATCATCTTAAAAAATGTTCAGCCTTTTTCACCATGGAAAAATACAAGAAGAGTGAGTCACGGAAATGATGATATCGGCTTCGATCCTAATCGATGGAATAAAAAGAGATATAAATGGAAGCCATACCTAAAACCTATTATTACAGCAATTTTGATTATACTTGTTCTATTAGGTTTACTATCTTCCATCTTATAAAATGCCCTTCATCGCTGTGAAAAAGATAGAGAAAAGGGAGTGGGAAAATGACAGCAGCATGGCTATTTACTTCTGCAGCAATTATTGCAGGTCTTGGTATTTTATTTGCATTCAAACAATTACTAAGAGGGTTATCTTATCGAATGGAGCGGAAGGAATTTAATCAACAAGGATTACAAAAGGATCAAACAAGATACTTTATCCAAGTGGCACTATTTGAAGCAATACCGATTTTCTTACTCGTGCTCGGGTTTATGTTTATGGAGGATAATGAAGCAAGCCTCGTTTCTTTAAGCATTCCATTGATTGTGATACTTGGAATTATTTTGATTTGTATCAGTCAGATTTGGTCATCGAAACAAGAAGTATTGTCTCATCCTGATATTGGAAAGTCAGAGAAAAGCTACATCAATACAATTGTGTTAATCGGTTTTTCCACGATATTATGTATCCCCGTTATTTCCATTGTCGGAATTATCCTCTTGATCAATTAGAAAAAACTGCATCCCTAATATAGGGAACGCAGTTTTTTTATGTCTATCGACGACCTTGCTTAGTATTCGAACGTTTATTTTGGAATTTACGGTTTCTTCCGCTCGGCTTTCCTTTTCGTCCACCATATCCTCGTTTATTATCATTTCTAAACTTTTTGTTACTATTCTTACCTTTATTTGCTTGTTTTACACTAACTGGCTGAACAGAGGACAATGTAACTGGTGTTTGACGACGTTCTTTCGTCAAAAGCTTCAAAGCAGCCGAAACAATCGTTACAGAATCATATTCATCTAATAGTTCTGTCGCTGTTTCTCTGTAATCCTTTAAATCCTTATTCTTAATGGTAGATGTAAGCTTCTGTACTGTTACCTGTTGTTGACCACGCTTTGCTTCATCATAGCTAGGTGGTGTCATGCGCTTCATTTTGCTTTTTGTTACTTTTTCAATCAAGTTCAAATGTGGCAATTCTCTTGGTGTGATAAAGGAGACTGCCTCACCAGTTTTTCCAGCACGTCCTGTACGACCTATGCGGTGAACATAGCTTTCCGGATCTTGAGGAATATCAAAATTATAAACATGGGTTACACCTGAAATATCGAGCCCACGTGCCGCAACGTCTGTCGCTACTAGAATCTCAATCCGACCAAACTTAAACTTGTTTAAGACAGAGGTTCGTTTTCCTTGCGTTAAATCACCGTGTATGCCTTCTGCACGGAATCCCCTTGCTTGTAGTCCATCCGTTAATTCGTCGACACGTTTTTTCGTACGACCAAATATAATCGCAAGCTCAGGAACATGAACATCTAACAAATTAGTTAATGTATCAAATTTCTGCTTCTCATGTACTTCCACAAAAAATTGATCAATGTTGGAAACTGTCATCTCCTTCGCTTTTACCTTAACCTCTGCAGGTTCTTTCATTAAGGTTGCGGCAATATTACGAATTTCCTTTGGCATGGTAGCGGAGAATAGTAGGGTTTGTCTGTCTTCTGGAATCGCCTTTAATATATCTCTAATGTCATCAATAAAGCCCATATTTAACATTTCATCTGCTTCGTCCAGTACTGCTGTATGCACATCTCCGACACGAATCGTACGGCGACGAAGGTGATCTAATAAACGACCTGGAGTTGCAACCACGATATGTGGGCGATCCTTTAATGCACGAATTTGGCGCTCCATATGCTGTCCACCATAGACAGGCAGTGTACGCACACCTTTAAACTTCGCTAATTTGTGAAGCTCCTCTGAGACTTGAATAGCAAGCTCTCTCGTCGGAGCTACTACTAATCCTTGTATTTTGCGAAGACCTGGATCTATCTTTTCGATCATTGGAATACCAAATGCTGCCGTTTTACCTGTACCAGTCTGTGCTTGACCGATTACATCCTTCCCTGTAATTCCTAATGGGATCGTTTGTGCTTGAATTGGTGTAGCCTCTTCAAATCCCATTTTTTCTAATGCTTTCATGATTGATTCTGAAATACCTAGTTCACTAAAATTTGTCACTATTTTTTTCTACTCCTTTTTTCTTTTAAAAATCTCATCAATTATCATTTTTCTTCGTTATCTACAGTGTACCCTATAATTCACAAATAGAAACGAATCCCACTTATAGTAAAAGTGGTAGTAAAATCGTTCTTAGGGAACTTTTATATAAATTAAATTAGGACGCATTTCGATTATTAAGAGGTAGCTATCTATTCTTAAATTGCCCGATAAGGATTCAATCATACTACATTTCCCAATAACCGCTTTTGATTATTGTGCTATGCCTATAAAAGTCTCCTCAGTATAAAGATGGATAACGGAACATCTTAGGATATTCGTCCGCCAATTGCATTTAGCTTCTTGATTTATTCAATCTTCAAGTAGATGCACGAACGACTTTAGAGCTGTAATAAATAACAATGAAAAAAGCCTTCCTCCACATTTGGAAGAGGCTTATAATGACCATTCAATGGATTATTATATCATAACACACTCTTCTTTTTTATTCTATAAAAATTTTCCTTTTGTTTCAAACATTGCTGTTTCGGATAACAAAAACATAACAATAATACATGGATTCTTTTTTTATTTTCCATAAATATTGTTATACTATGATTATCTATAAAAAATCTGTATATCGGAAGGTGTCAGAATGGGAGACAATCAAATTTATCCATATATTGCAATTGTGATTGGCGTCATATCTCTATCAACTGCTGCAGTATTTGTTAAGTTAGCTGGGGATGTACCACCTTCCATTATCGCCAACTACCGCCTACTATTGGCGGCGTTCTTAATGCTCCCCTATGTTGTGGTTAAAAAAAGACAGGAAATAAAAATGCTAAAAAAGAAGGAATGGATTCTAACGATTTTAGCAGGAATCAGCCTTGCGATCCATTTCATTGTCTGGTTTGAATCATTACAGTATACCTCTGTTGCCAGTTCGGTCGTTTTAGTAACCTTACAACCGATTTTCGCCTTTATTGGCACTTACTTTTTCTTTCATGAGCGTTTCTCATCAGGTACCATTATTAGTATGTTTATCGCGATATTTGGCAGTATTATTATCGCATGGGGAGACGTTCAAATAGCTGGTAAAGCATTGTATGGTGATCTTTTAGCAATATTAGGCGCTATATTTATCACAGCATATTTCTTATTTGGACAAAGGGTCAGAAAAAAAGTATCAATGATGACTTATACCTGTATCGCATACTCTATCGGGGCGATTATGCTTATTATGTATAATATGATTCTAAAAAATTCGTTTTTTCACTATACTAGCTTTGAATGGAGTATATTTGTTTTCATTGCTATCATTCCAACCATTTTTGGGTTGAATCTGCTGAACTGGTCACTAAAATGGGTGAGCTCCTCTGTCATTTCTATGGGAATTGTGTTTGAACCTGTAGGTGCAGCTATTCTAGCCTATTTCCTTCTAGAGGAGACTATCACATGGTCTCAATGGTTAGGTGGTACGATTATTATTTTTGGCTTACTACTTTTTATTGCTAGTACAAGGAGAAAACGCAAAATGAAAATGACAATAACGCCTTAGCTCATTGCTAAGGCGTTTTTGGTAGTAGTAGGACGCATTAAAAAACGGTGGACTCCATCAATTACCACTTCTTTATCCTCCCCTAGGCAGATAAGATGCTTGGAGTCGTAATAATAGATGATCTCTGTTTCACCCGGAATTTCCTTATCTAAATAATGAACCGTTTTATATGGAACTAAACCGTCCTGCATTCCTTGTGCGATAAAGACTGGGCAATGAACCTTCTTCAAGTATGGCTTCGTAAACCTCATACACTTCAAAAATTCAAGAGTTGCCCTAATTGGTACAGAACCATACTTTCCCATATAGTGAACGAATAGTGGGTCTGTTTTTAGCTTTCTTTGTAAAGCTTTCTGTCCAAAGCCAATGATATCTAACGCCATTCGCGGGATGCTTATGTACTTCCTTGAAGTCGACAAAAGTACAAGCTTCTCGCAAGAATACTTTCCAGCTAAAAAAGCAGAGATCATCCCTCCCATGGAAAACCCAATTAAATAAATTTTCTCATGTCTTTTCTTTAAATCTAAATAGGCTTGTTCACATGTTTGAATCCACTCTTGGTAGGTGACTTTTGTCAATTCTAATTCCTTCCCGTTTTCACCTAAACCATGACCAGGTAATCTTGGAGAAACAATTTCCCAATCTGTCACTTGATGTAAGTGATCTGCTAATGGCTCCACCTCATATGGCCCTCCTGTAAAGCCATGAATGATAAGACAGCCACTCATCGTGAATCCTCCTTCTATTAATATGCCGTTAGTTTACCCATATGAAGGATCTTTACTCCTTTTACACTATTATCCACTATCACTAAGGAGACTTCCAACAACAGGCCTCATCCCGCTTATGATTCGCAAAAATTAATCAAGCCTTCAAACCGACAGTATGTTGTTAAAATGAAACATCCCTGTCAAGCGAATGACAAGGATTTCGGTTTGACGGATATTATAACCCCTTAAATGATTTCACAATGCTTCCAACATTTTTAACTAATGGTGAAACCTGCTGATAAGTATTCGCTAACTGATTAACGGTTTTGAAAATTTTATCAAAATCCATCTCACCGTTTTTATCCTGGAAATAGCTCAACATTGGGTTTGTTTGTTTGCCAAAAGAAAATGGTGGCATTTGTGAATTATTTTGCTGCGGCACAGGCAATAATGGTTTTTGATAAAATTGATATGGTGTATAAGAATTTTGAGAAGTATTAGGTACTGATTGGAACGGTGTGGCACCATAATAATTAGGATAATACGTGGAATGCTGTTGATTCTGCCAATTATACATACTATTCCCCCATTTCTCCATCTATGTTTTCTAATATAGGCTATGCAAATAGGGGGAAATCGGTTCAAATCAGAACCCGAGTATCCTTCTTAGTTTTTCTTTATCAAACCCCAATATCTTATGGCTGTCACCAATTAATACTGCAGGTGTAACATAAATATTTTTCTGCTGGAGTTCTTTTAAAAAAACTTTATCCTCTGAAGTATTTTTCAATGTGAAATTTACCTTGTGGTTTCTTAAAAACTCCACGAGATGATCGCAGGCTTCACAATCATCACTAATATAGACTATCACATGCTGCTTCCTCATAGTTGCTCCTCCAAACTTCAAAAATCATTTCCTAGTCATTTATACCCTTTTTTCGGTTTGGATAAACGAAATAAAATATGATAAGGAGATACTAGTCAATATTAGGATGAAAGAGCATTCGCATAAAGACCTAATTTTTTTAATAAATCTATTGCCTCTAATTTTTCTTCTTTCGATAAGCCTGCTGTAACAGCCTCAATTTGTTTCCAATGCTCTGGAAAAATATCGTTGAGTAGCTGTTCACCAGCTTCCGTTAGAGATGCATATGTTATCCTTCGGTCAGTCGGACTCGGTATGCGCTTTACGTAATTTTTTTTCTCTAGTTTATCAACAACATATGTAATACTTCCACTAGCTAAGAGAATTTTATCTCCTATTTTTTGTAAGGGCTGTTCTCCTTGGTGGTATAGTAATTCCATTACACCAAAATCTGTTATATTCAAGCCATGACCTCTAATATCTTCGGCTACTTGATCCATCAAGGCTCGATAAGCTTTTGATAAGACAACAAACAGCTTTAGGGAAGGGTCTTGTTTTTTTTCTAAATATCGTGTTCGATCATCCATCCCTTTCATCCTCTCCTCTTTATGTATATGCACGTATTATATGGAAAGATTTCACATTCGTCAACACAAAAGGAAATAATCCCCATTTTTGTATAACGAAAAGACATCACTTATATCGCTTTCTTAGGTAGAAAGAAATATAACAAAAGAATTATAACAAATATGCTTACTAAATTGTAGGCAAAACTACTAATAAGCAAGATATAAATAATGGGACTGATTAGTTGCTCTAATATGGTCGGAGTATACCATTTATCATTCATTTTTTTCACAGTTATATGAAGCTTCAACTCCAACAATACATATAATGAAGTACCATAAAGTAACAGCTGTAAAAACACCCAAATACTTAAGTGCTCGGTTATAACTAACAGGGTCGCAAGTACTACCATGATCAAGCCCATGAACACTGTCATGCGTTGTAGGTAGGCTTTTTTTATAGCTTTCATATCCCATGGTATAGCGTGCAGTAGACGATCTTTAAATCCTGCTTGAAAATAACTTGTAGACATTTTATTGAACAAAAATATAGCGATCGCTACTGAAACGCCTTGGACCAAGTCTCCTCTAAAGCTCAAGAGCACTAAGCAAATGATGCTAACACCTAATGTTTGAACAAAATATGCCTTCTCCTGACGAAAATTAATCTTCCATAGCTTACGATAAATCATTGTCTCATGATGATACGGAAATGGTAATTTCTCTTTTGCGGACCGAAAAAGAGCTGGAAGAATAGGTTTTTGTACTGGTTTCGTTTCTGTCTTACTCATTTTTTGAATAAAAAACATACTCCAAATTTTTGTATCAACGACTTCGATAACGCTTTGCCAGTTTATCTTTTCCAACCTTTTATTCCAAATTACCAAATTAAAGGAAAAGATAATAGCAAGCAAGCTATATAAAAAGCCTTCAAATGGTAAGACAAATAAATAGACAAAACGAATAATAGCAAGCATAACCGTAACAAGTAGAAAGATAATGACTTTTTTCTTTCCTTCTATTTGATATAAATACCATTGAGGTAAAAGGAGTAAACAGTTTGTTAGAATCAAGATCATCAAACATTTTAATAAGAATCCGGTTGATAAAGGTGTTAAAATAAATGCTAGCAAGAATAAACCGAAACTCCATATAACCGTCTTTAGGATCGCTTCGAAATAGGTAAAAAGCCAAACATATTGGCGTAATATAGGTAATGTTGCTGCCTTCCAATCTGCACTTGAAAAGGATATACCAGGAGAGTGAAAGGAAAGTATAATAGTACGAACCATAAGTGCTACCACCATTAACGGTATCCATTGATCGGCTAACTGTTCTATAGAGTAAAACCAATTCTCGAATTGGCTAACTGCATCATAGACCATTGCCATTAAGACAACGATATAAAAACCTACATAAATACTTATTGTCCAATCAAAGGCAACACCGAGGGCAAGGTTATAAAGCTTTTGCTTTTTCTTTATACGGTTTTTCCGCAAAAATAGAAATACACTCCACGCTTGACTCATTGAGATGTTCTCCTCGTAATCGTATCAAAATTGGCCATTTCATCATATTCCCTGATTTCGCCTTTATCGAGTAAAATATACTTGTCCGCAACTTGATTTATCCTATCAAGCTGGTGGGAAGTTAGTAAAATACTAGTACCACCCTGTGTCTTTTCTAATAATAATTGCTGTAAAGCTGCTGCTGCATGAATATCTAGGCCCATAAATGGTTCATCAATAAGTAGTAAATCTACCTCTGGCAATAAAGCGCAAATCGTTTGTACCTTTTGTCGCATTCCTTTGGAAAGTGATTCAGGATATACGTTTAATTTATCTTTAATTTCAAAAAGATTAGTAAGTTCCTCTACCTTTTGATTAAGCTTCTCTTCGGATAGTTGGTAGCTTTTTCCGTATAATTGAAAATGCTGCATCGCAGTTAACTCAGAAAGCAAAAAAGGTTCTTCAGGTATGTAAGCTATTTGCCTCTTATAGTGTAGAAATTCCTGATCTTGGTCGATACCCTGTACAGAAATATTACCCTCTTGTTTTTCTTGCCACCCCATAATCGTTTTCATCAACGTAGATTTCCCTGCACCATTATGGCCAATTAACGCAATTAATTGGCCAGTTTCAACCGTAAAGTGAATATTCTTCAAAATCGATTCTTGTCCAATGGCTACCGTAACATTTTCAACAACTAATTGACTCATGTGAGATCACCCCTAAAAGAAGTACGATTGAGCAGTTAAATAGGTTTCTTATTTTAAAGAAAAGTAAAAAACGCCAAAGCTTTTAGGCCTTGGCGTTTGAATTAATCTAATTCCTGCTGGAGAAATTCTATGACATCATCTGGTGTTTTAGTATAAGCACTGTGGCGGTGGGCGGTTTTTTCACCATTTTCAAAAATTAATAAACTCGGAATCCCCATCACTTCATACTTTTGCGCTAATCCTTCTACTTCATCACTATTAACTTGATACCAATCATATTGATTATATTGTTCCATAATATCTCCGATAAACATATCCATTCGTTTACAATCAGGACACCAGTCTGCATAGAATTTAATGATGACTGGCTTATCTGATTGGATCACTTCATTAAATTGTTCCACTGTTTGAATTGCTTCCATATGAAAGTCTCCTTTTTTGCTCTATATGTGAAATCTAGCATGTTTATATTATTTTCGCAAATCATTTGTTTTACTTATATTCTACTCTGCCTAATAAATAAGCAAAAAGTAAACCTCCTGCAAAAGTGAGGATACAGAAAATCATCTCACCCGTATTCACTGGCCAACCTGGGAACATGACGAAGATAGAGCCGATTACCATGCCAATAACAACCGCATAGGTGGCAAATGGAAAATGGTCTAAGAAATAATGAATAATCTTACTCATCACTATTATTCCTAATAGAATGGCCACACCAACTACGCCAATGACTACTATATCTAGGTTCTTGATCGCACTTATAATCGTTGTATAGGAACCAATTACATAGAGCATAAAGGAACCACTTATACCTGGTAGAATCATGGCAGAGCTCGCTATGAAGCCAGATGCAAAAAGCCAGAGATAGGTAGATGTAGTAAAATGAGTTACTGCTTCAGGCTCACCAGTATTAAAAAAAGCCATCGAAGCGACCACTATTACCCCAACTATAATAAATAAATAATGGGGAACTTTAAAATTTACCTTTGCATTTGATTTTTGGAATAAGAAAGGTAAAACCCCTATAATGAGCCCAAGAAAAGCAAATTGTGTCTGTTTTGGATAATGTTCAAAAAGCCATTCAATCACGCCCGCTAATAGAAAAATGGCTGTTAAGATCCCTATTCCAAGCGGGATTAAAAACATCAAATGCTTTTTTAAATCCTTACTAAAAAAACCGTTAATCGCCTCAATCAAACGATCATAAATCCCGAGCAATACAGCTATTGTACCACCACTAACTCCAGGAATTACATCACTTGCACCCATTAACAATCCTCTATAAATATTCTTCCATTCCATTCAACTATTCTCCTCTATCTTAAAATTTTACCTATCCTCGTAATCTCATTATTTTAATATGGTTAAGTCAGGAACCCATTGGGACATATGGGCTTTTATTTCATCCCATTTCACTTGATGATCAGGTAATTGTTCCTCTGTCACTTCATGAAATGGTAACACAGCGAAGTTTGTCATTCTACCACCATTCATCTCATACTGTACGAAGGTTGGTAAAAAGGCAGGAGTATGTATTCGGATCGATTCAGACTTTTGATCTACTTTCTTTTCCACCTTGAACTGGAATATTCCACCAATACGTCGGTAGAGCTTATCCTGTCCAGAAAGGAAATTTCCCAAAGAATAGGCTACTAATGTGTGGTTACCATTTTTGCCTTCGATCCAATCAATTGGCTGCAGTACATGTGGATGATGTCCTATAACCACCTCGACCCCTAAATCTGAAGCAAATTGTGCTAGCTCTTTTTGATAACCGTTAGGCATCCGTTCATATTCATTACCAAAGTGATAGCTTAACACGGTTACGTCGGCTAGCTTTTCTGCCTTTTTCACATCTGCTTTGATTCGTTGTTCGTCGATAAGATTGACTAAATAATCCTTCCCTTCTGGAACAGGGATGCCATTTGTGCCATATGTATAGCTCAGAAATGCAACAGATATATTCTCATCAGTCTCGATTACACGAATTTTCTCTCTGTCTTCTTTATCTTTGAAGCTTCCTGTGTACTTCATTCCAATTTCCTCATAGTGCGTAATAGCATTTTGAATCGCTTCTTCCCCACGATCAAGTGTATGGTTATTTGCCATTGTTACTAAATCCACACCGACTTCCTTCAGATTATCCGCTAATTCATAAGGGCTGTTAAAAGAAGGATAAGTGGACAAACCTATTTCAGCACCACCTGTAATAGTTTCTTGATTGGCGATCGTAATGGTCGAACTTTTCAAGTAGCTCTCGACGGATTGAAGCATTGGCCTAAAATCATAGCCCCCATCCACTTCTGCATCTTCATAAACCCGTGAGTGAATTAACAAATCACCAATTGCAGTAATATCAATTTCTGTCAATACAGGTGCTAACGAGGTGAATAGCTCTCCGTTTTGATTTTTTTCTGTTAATAAGCTTTTATGTTTGGAATGAGAAGCACTTTCAGATTGGGATATTCCCATACAGCCAACCAGTAAAATAAGTACCACAATAATGGGTATAAGTCGCTTTCTCATGCTGTAAATCTCCTTTTTTGTTCAATTCTTTACTATTTTACCATATTCCTAAATTTTTTTCGTAATGCCAGCTAATTGGTCTCCACCTTTTCATAGACAATAAAATCTTTTTTAAAAAAAATGTAATACTTTTCGAATACAATTCGTCCATATTATTGAAAAGCAAAAAGAAGGGGGATCTATATGATCAAAGTACAATCATTACACCAAACATTTTTATTAGGAAAGAAAAATAATCAAACAGAGCTTAATGTACTTAAGGATATTTCCTTTGAGGTTAAAAAAGGAGATATTGCTGTTATCACAGGTAGGAGTGGGTCAGGGAAATCGACCTTGCTCAACCTTATCGGTGGCTTTATGAAACCTACACACGGTAGGATATTCATCGATGGTACAGAGGTTACAAGCTTTAGTGAAGGAGAATTTGCAGATTTTCGATTACAGCACATCGGATTTATCTTTCAAAACTTTCAGTTAATTCCTACAATGACAGCATATGAGAACATTGAACTTCCTTTAGTTTTAAAAGGGGTAGCTGAAAAGAAAAGAGAAGAATTAACCAATCAAACTCTTGGGCGTGTTGGTTTAATCGATTATAAAAATCATTATCCAAGCGAGTTATCAGGTGGACAACAACAGAGAGTAAGTATTGCAAGAGCATTAGTTATTGAACCACCCATTATTCTAGCAGATGAACCTACTGGTAGTTTAGACAGTGAAACGGAAAAGGAAATATTAGATTTCATTCAATCATTGAATCAAAAATATGGCATTACATTCGTCATTATTACACATGACAATGAGGTTGCCAGTATTGGTCATCAACAGATCCACTTACATGATGGTGAAGTATTGAAAGGAGATATTGCAATATGAATATGAAGGATAGATGGCGTTTCGTCCGCCGCAATATGAAACGAAGTAAATCAAGGATTTTTATGACTGTTTTAGCTACTGCTATGGGGGTTACATTCCTTATTGTATTAGCATCGGTAGGATTTGGACTACATAAATCTCTTGCAAAGGATATTCTAGAATCTCGTTCTGTTACCCAGCTACAGATTGGCGGGATGGAAGTAGACGGAAAATACCAACCAATAACAGATAAAGAGATAGAAGAATTAGAAAAAAAAGATGGTATGAAGGCAGTGACAAGAAGAATCAACCTGCAACAAACTCCTTTATTTCAATTGGATCAATATGAAGGAAGTGTTCAAACAGTGATGGCCCATTTCCCCTCAGAGATAGATGCGGGTCTTGAGCTTTCAGAAGGACGTTTACCAGAAAAAGAAAATGAAATTATAGTTGGCCATGACTTTGTGAAAACCCTCGTCTCTAGTGAGCAACAAGAAACAGAGGATATGTATGGTGAAGATGGAATGTTAAAAAAGGAATTTCAATATGATGGAGAAGTGATTGGCAAAGAACTTAAGATGACGGTCATGCAAACCGTTGATGGAGAACAGAAGGAGCATACGATCCCTTTAATCATCACTGGTATTACCGAGAAGCCTGCACGTGATTGGATGATGGATCAAACCGTCTTTATATCTGATTCTATATTAAAAGAGGTCGAAGCATTTACTAAAACCGCTAGAGGTATGATTACTCAACCTGACATGCAAGGGATAGAAGAACCAGAAGGCTATGACGAGGTAAGGGGATATGCTCATAATATGGAAGAGGTGAGCGATATTTCCGAGCAATTAAAGGATCAAGGTTATTTAGTCTATTCAGCAGCGGATGAACTAAAAAGTATGGATGTTGTTTTCACTATTGCCAAGGCAGGACTCATTTTTATTGGTACAATTGCCATTATTATTGCTTCCATTGGTATTTATAATACGATGACAATGGCCGTTACGGAAAGAACCCCTGACATAGGTATCATGAAGGCTCTTGGTGCACATCCAAAGAAAATTAAACAAATTTTCTTATTAGAAAGTGGGTATATCGGTATTCTTGGTGCCGTTGTAGGAATAGCTGTAGCTTATCTAATTAGCTTCTTAGTGAATCTATTCCTTCCTGTGATTGTAGAGAACGCCTTTGATGAACAACTACCAGAAGGCTTTCAGTTCTCAGCAATCCCTTGGAGTCTGATTGCCATATCTGTTGCTATTTGTTTGTTAGTTACCATTGTTTCTGGCTTAAAACCAGCAAAACGAGCAACAAAGATAGATGTATTAAAAGCTATGCGCCGCGAGATTTAAAATGATCACCTGTGATCTCTATTTATGGAAGATTCACTTTATATTTTTCCTTTAAAGAAGCTGGGGCCATTTTGACGATTTGCTGTAAAATTAGCGTAGCTACCATTACATCATCGAGCACGCCAAAAAAGAGTAGAAAATCAGGGATTGCATCAAATGGAAATATAATATAACCTACGATCAATAGAATAGAAATCAGCTTCTTTCCTATTGTAATCTCATTTGAAATGAAAAAATCCTTAAAAAATGGAATGGACCGATGAAACTTAAATATAAACATTAAACGACGCCAAAAACGCATGATATTTCCTCCTCCTTCTTGTATTATAAATGATAGCTTAATTTATTGGTATCTATCTACTCTAGCGAAAAAACCAGCGGAGATCTTAACAATCCGCTGGTTTTTGTTTAATTAGTTTTTCTTTTTGCTGCCTTTTCCCGTTCACTCTTATTTAAAATTTTCTTACGGAGACGAATAGATTCAGGTGTTACTTCACAATACTCATCATCATTTAAGTACTGGATAGCCTCTTCTAATGATAACGTGCGTGTTTTTCGTATCGTTGCCGTTTGATCCTTTGTTGCGGATCGAACATTCGTTAAATGCTTCTCTTTTGTAATATTAACCGTAAGATCATTCTCGCGATTATGCTCCCCAACAATCATACCTGCATACACTTCTGTCCCAGGATCGACGAAGATAATGCCGCGATCCTCTAAGTTCATAATTCCATAAGTGGATGCTTTACCATTTTCTAATGCGACCAGAACACCTTCACGTCTTCCGCCAACCTGACCTTTTACAAATGGCGCATATTCTTCAAAGGTATGGTTGATAATTCCATATCCTCTAGTTTGGGTCATAAACTCTGTTGCATATCCAATCAGCCCACGAGATGGTACTCGAAATTCCATTCGAACTTGTCCATTCCCATGGTTGATCATATCAACCATTTCTCCTTTACGAGTACCAAGAGATTCCATGACAGGGCCAGTATAATCCTCAGGAACATCAATCTGAACGCGTTCAATCGGCTCACATTTTACTCCATCTATTTCTTTAATAATGACCTCTGGCTTGGATAGCTGAATCTCATAGCCTTCTCTACGCATATTTTCTACCAAAATAGATAAGTGAAGCTCGCCACGTCCAGAAACTATCCATGCATCAGGAGAAGCGGTTGGATCTACTCTTAAGCTTACATCTGTTTCTAATTGGGACATTAAACGCTCTTCGATTTTTCTTGAAGTAATATGCTTACCTTCTCTTCCAGCGAAAGGACTATTGTTTACAACAAACGTCATTTGCAGGGTCGGTTCGTCAATACGAAGGGTTGGTAGTGCTTCCTGGTTCTCTATTGGACAAACCGTTTCCCCGACGTTAATGTCCTCCATCCCGGCAACTGCTATAATATCTCCCGCCTTTGCTTCTTCTATCTCTACGCGCTTTAGACCAATAAAGCCAAACAGTTTTGACACACGGAAGTTTTTGACCGTTCCATCTGTTTTCATTAAAGCTACCTGTTGCCCCACTTGAATCGTTCCTCGGAATACACGGCCAATACCGATACGTCCTAAATAATCGTTATAGTCGAGTAAGGTTACTTGAAACTGTAGTGGGTCATTTTGATTATCTATCGGTGCAGGAATATGCTCTAGTATCGTATCAAAAATCGGCTGCATTGTTTCCTCTTGAGCATCAGGTTCATAGCTGGATGTTCCGTTCAATGCAGAGGCATAGACAACAGGAAACTCTAGCTGATCATCGTCTGCACCAAGCTCAATGAATAAATCTAACACCTCATCTACTACTTCACTAGGTCGTGCATTTGGTCGATCAATCTTGTTTAATACAACAACTGGACGTAGCTTTTGTTCAAGTGCTTTCTTTAAAACAAAACGGGTTTGGGGCATACAGCCTTCAAAGGCATCGACAACTAACAACACCCCATCCACCATTTTCATGATTCGTTCCACTTCACCACCAAAATCCGCATGTCCAGGCGTATCTAAAATATTTATATGTGTATCCTTATAATTAATGGCTGTATTTTTAGCTAAGATTGTAATTCCGCGTTCTTTTTCAATATCATTCGAATCCATTGCTCGCTCCGCTACTTGCTCATTTTCACGGAAGGTTCCAGAATAATGGAGCAATTGGTCTACCAAAGTTGTTTTTCCATGGTCTACGTGGGCAATGATTGCAATATTGCGAAGATCTTCTCTTACCTGCGTCATCTCATTCTCTCCTCTTAATGATGCGTTCAATAGTTTAACAACTTAATGATTATAACATAAAAGGAAGTAAATACTACAATTTAATCGGTATTTTTTTGAAAATTTACGAACCGAATTTGGAATACAGCTCCACCTTCCTCATGATTAGTTGCTCGAATACTTCCACCAGAGCGTTCTACAATTGCTCTAGCAATCGCTAAACCAAGCCCTGTTTCTCCATCTTCTCCTTTTACAAAGCGATGAAATAGTTTGGTTAACAGTTCCTCTTCAATACCCTCTCCGTCATCTCTTACTTCCATAATAACCTGTTTATTCTTAGCATAAACACTAACTTCTACTTTATGAGTCGCATGCCTAATTCCATTTGCTACAATATTCATTACTGCTTGCAGCATTTTATCATAATCAAAATAGACCATATATGGAACAGAATTCTTTAGTTCTATTGATATATTTTTTTCATTGGCAATCGGAACTGCTCGGGCCATGACTTGCTCAATGAATTCCTGTAAGTTAACTTGCTCTTCCTCATAAATATTGGCCTCACTATCGAGCTTTGCTAGCAATATAATTTCATTAATAATTTTTTTCAAACGGTTTATTTCTTCAATCATGACATTTAAACCGCGCTTTGCTTCCTCTCCTTCAAATATGCCGTCCTTAATCCCTTCAGCATATCCTTGGATGGTCATTAAAGGGGTTTTCAGCTCATGACTAGCATTCTGGAAAAAGTGTCGTTGTGTCTGTATAAAGCTATTCAATTCATTCGCCATATCTCTGAGGCTCTGCTCTACTTCTTTAATTTCTCCAGTGGCTTTGATTTCTTCCATCTCACTAAAATTTCTCTTTTCGATTTTCTTTAACTGATGCCTTAACTTTGTCAATGGTGTGACTAACTTCGTTGTTAAATAGTGACTAAGAAGCACAGCGACCGCGATTCCAATGAAAAAGATTAAGAGCAGCCTTTCCATTATAATTTGTCTAACTTCTTGTAGGTCATCCAATGGTGTTAATAATACCAAGTGCTGAGTAGATACAGCACCATAAAAGGGGATGATCGATACAACGTATTTTTCGTTACCGTTTTGCCATAATGGTTGTTCCGCCTTGTCCATATCATAGCGGTCCACCCATTTTTCAATCACTTGAAGATCTGCTATTGAAGTAAAAATGATTTGGTCTGAACCTTCGTCATACGCAAAAACCTGCAGGCTATATTTATCTAACATTTCTGCTAAACGCTGTACATTATACGTACTGTTTAAATCTTCATATAGTAAAAAATTTACGATTAATTCCCCTTTATCCTCTAATTGGCGTTGTTCATCCTGAATTAACATTTGAAGCATTTGAGAATAGAGGGTGATTCCCGTTACCGTCATGATGACAATTAAAAGAGTTGTAAATGCTATCGTTAATTGGTATTGAAGCTTCATGATTGCTCCTCATCAATATGCAATCGATAACCATAGCCCCAGACGGTTTCCACTGGTAGCCCTTCTAATTTTTTTCTAAGCCTTTTTACAAGATCATCGACGGCTCTATCACTGCCAAAATAATCCTCTCCCCAAACTAAGGAGAGCAGCTCTTCTCGTGCAAAAGCACGATTAGGCCTTTTAGCAAAGATTTCAAGCATATCAAATTCCTTTGTGGTTACATCTATTTCTTGATCCCTCCAGAACACCTGTCTTGCAGCTTGGTCCATCTTCAAATCATCGATCTCCACAGTATTCGTTTTTTTCTGAACCATAGGACTATTCTCTAAGCGTTTAAATAATCGCTTTACTCGAGCAACTAATTCCCTTGGACTAAATGGTTTCGTGAGATAATCATCACTTCCTAGCTCCAATCCAAGAATCTTATCAACCTCTTCATCTTTTGCTGAAATAATGATAATAGGTACTTCACTTCTTGCACGAATTTTCTTACATAATTCATAACCATCCATCCCTGGTAGCATAATATCCAATATCCACATGTTAGGCTGTTGCTTTTTCGCATTTTCCCATGCGTCCTCTGCTGTTTCCATCATGGTTACTTGATAGCCTTCTTTTATTAAATACGCTTTTACGATATCCCGAATATTAGGATCATCCTCCACGATATATATATGCTGGTTCAAGATGCAACCACCTTTCTAATAACAGATTAATTTTTTGGTTTTGGGGTATAAAGTACATAGAGCCCCTATAAAGGAATATATCATTAACTTATTTTCGCACATTCTCTAAAAAAAATTAAGTGACGGTTTTCTGCTATTCTTACACAGATTTTCTACATTTGTCACATGATTGTTCCGTAACTCTCTTTTATAATAAGGTTACAATCCAAAAATAATCAACTGAACAGAAAGGTGGGAACACAATGGATGAAAACGAAAAGCAAGAAATAAATGAAGTAAAAACCGAAAATAGCAATCATAAATCGAAGGATAAAAATTTTGGCGGCATGCTACTCAGTGGTATTGCAGGGGGATTAATTGTTGCCCTTTTTAGTGGTGGTATCTTCCTATCTATACTAAATGATGAGGATAACCAAGCACAATCTGCACAAACAGAACAAGATATAAGTGAAGAAACACAACAGGAAACGAACGAGAATAAAGAATCTGTTCCAACATCCAATGTATCAAATGAAAACATCGACTCCTTGAGTGAAGCAATTAATCGAGTATCAGATGCTGTCGTAGGGGTATCTAATATACAACAAACGAGTTTGTGGGAAGAAACGGATGCAGCTGGTACTGGTTCTGGAGTAGTCTATAAAAAAGAAGGAGAATATGCATACGTCGTTACCAATAATCATGTTGTCGAAGGAGCTCAAGAAGTAGAGGTTATTCTTACTAATGGGGAGAAGGTTCCAGCAGATGTTCTCGGTAAAGACTCTCTAACAGATTTGGCGGTACTACGAATATCCAGTGAGCAAGTAGAAACTGTTGCCCCACTCGGCTCATCAGGAGAACTAACAGTTGGGGAAACAGCTATTGCAATCGGTAACCCATTAGGAACAGAATTCGCGGGCTCTGTAACAAGGGGTATCATTAGTGGACTAGAACGTGCCGTTGATGTTGACTTAAACCAGGATGGTTCTCCAGATTGGACAACTCAGGTTATTCAAACAGATGCTGCCATCAATCCAGGAAACAGTGGTGGTGCTTTGATTAATTCCGATGGTGAAGTGATTGGTATTAATTCAATGAAAATCGCCTTAGATGCTGTGGAAGGGATTGGATTTGCGATCCCAATTGATGATGCTAAGCCAGTAATCGAGCAATTAGAAACAGATGGAGAGGTTACTCGCCCATTCATCGGTATTAGTGCCGTTGATTTAAATACCGTGCCAGAACAACATAAACAGGGAACATTGAATTTAGATGAAGATGTCGAAAATGGAGTAGTCTTAGCAAAGGTTCAAGTTGGATCGCCAGCAGAAGAAGCAGGCTTAC
Source organism: Gracilibacillus dipsosauri (assembly GCF_003176895.1). GTDB lineage: Bacteria > Bacillota > Bacilli > Bacillales > Amphibacillaceae > Gracilibacillus > Gracilibacillus dipsosauri. The sequence continues at coordinate 240,248 of NZ_QGTD01000011.1, read as the reverse complement.
AAAAATATGATGTCATTACGAAAATTAATGATAAAGAAATTACGTCCATGCTTGAATTAAAAACCTATTTGTATAACAATACAAACATTGGTGAAGAAATTAACATAACGTACTATCGTGATGGTAAAGAGGATACGACTACACTGAAGCTAGCCGAACAAGAAGAGCAACAGTAATCAAAGAAAAATCCGAGCAGTGCTCGGATTTTTTATTTTCCATGCTCAAAGCAATAACGAGTAGTTGGTGCTGCAAGAAGTCTTTCTTCCTTGATCTTTCTCCCGCATTCCTGACAAAGGTCATATGTCCCGTCTTTCATAGCTTGTAGCGCTTGGTCAATTTCCTCTAATTCTTGCTTCTTCCGTTCATTTAACGTAATTTCTTTTTCTCTTTCAAACAATTCTGTTCCCATATCTGCTGGATGGTTGTCGAAGGTGGACAATTCTCCAACAGTATCCTCTAATGATTGCTCGAGGCCATCATCTTTATTTTCAAGTAGCTCCTTCTTCCTTTTTTCCAGCATGCTTTTACATTCCTTCCAAATATCTTGTGTCATGATTTATCTCCTCCTATTGCATATATTCCACTTTCGCTATCATAAAAAACATTATTGTAGCGGCCATCCCACCATGATAAAGTAGAAGAAAAAGGAGATGGAATGCTCAATGAACAAAACGATTGGTTTTATTGGTATTGGTGTGATGGGAAAAAGTATGGCGAGGAATTTAATGCAGGAAGGCTACCATGTACAGATTTTCACAAGAACAAAAGAAAAAGCCAGTGATCTAGTAGAACAAGGAGCGATCTGGAAGAACAGTGTAACAGCATTATCTACATCATCAGATATCATTATTTCCATTGTTGGCTACCCTTCTGATGTAGAAGAAATTTACTTCGGAGAAAATGGGATTATCCAAAATGCAAGCACCGACACCTATATAATTGATATGACAACTTCTAATCCAAAGCTTGCCAAAAGGATTGCGGAAGCTGCAGAGGAAAAAGGGTTACACGCTCTAGATGCACCTGTCTCTGGTGGTGATATCGGCGCAAGGAATGGCTCACTAGCGATTATGGTAGGTGGGAAACAGAAAGACTTTGATGCCATGCTACCTATTTTTGAAATAATGGGAGAAAACATTGTTCTTCAAGGTCCAGCAGGTGCTGGCCAGCATACGAAAATGGCTAATCAAATCACAATTGCTTCCAACATGATTGGTGTAACAGAAGCGATAATGTACGCGAAAAAAGCTGGACTAGATCCTACTCGAGTATTAGAAAGTATTTCAACAGGGGCAGCAGGGAGCTGGTCGTTATCCAACCTAGCACCTCGAATGATTAACGGGGATGATCAACCAGGATTTTACATCAAGCATTTTATTAAAGATATGAAAATTGCGCTTGAGTCTGCTAAGGAAATGGATTTAACCACTCCAGGACTTGAATTATCGTTAAAGCTGTATACAGAGCTAGAGCAAGCTGGAGAAGGCGACAAAGGAACGCAAGCATTGATGAAGTGGTTTGAGCAAGGATAATGTGGAGTATGACTCCTCCTACTAGCATTGTGAAGAGAGAAAAAACATGATAGAATAAAGTGTTGCAAGATAATAAAAGTATAAACCAACCTAAACACATTTATATCTTGCAAATATGAATTGATAGGTGGTAGAAAGAATGGAAAAAAAGGAAAAGTACCAAGTATTATTGTACTATCACTATGTAGATTTGGAGGATCCAGAAGGCTATGCAAATGAGCACTTAAAGTTCTGTAAAGAATTAGGACTTAAAGGCCGTATTCTCATTGCACATGAAGGTATTAATGGAACAGTTTCCGGTACCGTCGAGCAAACGAATACGTATATGGAGACAATGCATAATGATCCTCGATTTAAGGACATGGTGTTTAAAGTAGATGAAGCAGATGGACATGCCTTCAAAAAAATGCACGTTAGACCTCGCCCAGAGTTAGTTACCCTACGTCTTGAAGAGGATATTAATCCAAGAGAGACAACTGGAAAATATTTGTCACCACAAGAATTTTATGAAGCTATGCGTGATGAGAATACAGTAGTCTTAGATGCTCGTAACGATTATGAATATGAGCTAGGTCATTTCCGTGGAGCGATTAGACCTGATATCGAAACATTTCGAGAGCTTCCTAAATGGGTGGAGGAAAACAAAGATAAATTAGAAGGTAAAAAGGTTCTAACCTATTGTACTGGTGGAATCCGTTGTGAAAAGTTCTCTGGTTGGCTTGTAAAACAAGGATTTGAGGATGTCGGACAATTACATGGCGGTATCGTAACGTATGGTAAAGATCCAGAAGTTCAAGGGGAGCTTTGGGATGGACAGCTTTACGTATTTGATGAACGTATTTCTGTACCAGTAAATCGCAAAGAACATGTCGTTGTTGGAAAGGATTATTTTGACGGGGAACCTTGTGAACGCTATGTGAATTGCGCAAATCCTGAATGTAATCGACAAATGCTATGCTCAGAAGAAAATGAACACAAATATATGCGCGGCTGTTCTCATGAATGCCGTACCCATCCTCGTAATTTATATATCGCGGAACATAACCTAACAGAGGAAGAAATCCAAGCACGCCTTGATCGTATTGCCGAAGAAGATGGGGTTACACAAGAATAATAGTCTGAAAGATGTTTCCTTTTTAATGAAAGGAAGCATCTTTTTTCTTATTTGGTTATAATAATGACAGTAACGAAATAAGAAAAGTGGTGATATGATGGAGCTCTATTTATATGCATTACTAACGTTTTTTTATGTAGTGTTATGGATTGTTGTGATACGTCAAGCGCAATGGATTGGATGGGGATCGCTGCTAAATGTTATTCTTCTAGTTATTGTTGGTTTAATCTATGACAATGGAATACTAACAGTAGGGCGTTTCATTGGAGAAAGTAGTTGGTTGGAGAAATGGAATGAATTAAGATATTGGCTCCATGCATTCTTTACACCACTTCTTGTGTTATATTCATATGCCGTTTTAAAAAGGATAAACGTTCATTTTGCTCAACATTCCCTTGCCAAATTAGCGACTTTTCTGATCACAGCTTGTTTAATTTTAGCGGAAATAATTGGTATACTAACGATTGATTTAGAGCCAGTATGGGAATATGGCATTCTCAGTTATCAAGAGACAGAGGATCGATTGCCGATTATGGTTATTGCAATTAGTATCATCCTACTTTTAACCTCTATTATTGTTTGGCGAAAAACTGGATTCTATCTTTTCTTTGTTGGTTGCTTGATTATTAGTGTTACCAGCATTGTTCAATTACCTATCCCCACAAAGGCAATGACGAATATAGGTGAAGCAATATTGCTACTTTCTCTCGTTTTAACGAATTACTATCTGTTTAGAACTTCTGATTAAACAATTTTTGCTTCCTTATGCTAATCTTATAGTAAGGAGGCTTTTTTTATGTCTATATATGATTTCAAGGTTGAAACAGTAAAGGGAAAAGAAAAGGAATTAGCTGAGTTTCAAGCGAAGGCAGTACTTATCGTCAATACAGCAAGTAAGTGTGGCTTCACCCCTCAGTTCGATGGTCTAGAAAAGCTATATCAGAAGTATAAGGAAGAAGGATTAGAGATACTAGGCTTTCCTTGCAATCAATTCATGAATCAAGAGCCTGGTTCGAGTGAAGAGGCAGAGGAATTCTGTCGATTAAACTTTGGAGTTTCCTTCCCGATGTTTGCCAAAATTAATGTTCGCGGCAAAGATGCACATCCATTATATAAGTATTTAACGAAAGAGGCTCCAGGCATCGTGTCTGACCAAATCAAATGGAATTTCACAAAATTTCTCATCGATCAAGATGGCAATGTAGTAAAACGATATGCTCCAAAAACAGAACCAGAGAAGATAGAAGATGATATTAAAACATTACTTAATAAGTGAGTTGTATGAGTTTTTGTCAAAGGGGAATTGGTGATTCCTCTTTGGCGCTGTAAATTTCATATCGAAAGTGAAAGCAGATGTAAAGTGATTGGGGTGAACCAATTATATATTGGACAGATATGGGTTCGTCACCATTTATTCTGTCCTTTATCTGATTTTATTGGACACTTCTAGATGCAGCACCACGCATTTTGTTCGATATCCGATTATATTCGACACCTCTAGATGCAGCACCACGCATTTTGTCTGATATCCGATTATATTCGACACCTCTAGATGCGATACCTCCATTTTCTCCGATATCCAAAATGTGCGTTTTTTCAAACGTATAAAAAAGTGTGACGAGATTGATTTACCCGCCACACTGCCATTGTGCTCTATTCAATATCTTTCAACAGATTAGCCATTTCAATTGCTGATATCGCTGCTTCTGCTCCTTTGTTTCCTGCTTTTGTTCCTGCACGTTCGATTGCTTGCTCGATGGTGTCAGTAGTTAGAACACCAAAAATGACTGGGATTCCTGCATCCATAGAAACACTTGCTACCCCTTTTGACACTTCATTGCTCACATAATCAAAGTGTGGCGTAGAGCCCCGAATAACCGTTCCTAATGTAACTACGGCATCATATTTACCCGTTTCTACCATTTTTTTCGCGACAAGCGGAATCTCAAATGCTCCTGGAACCCAAGCTACTTCTACATCTTCTTCAGCAACACCGTGTCTTCTAAATGTATCTTCTGCACCATTTAGCAGTTTCCCGGTAATAAATTCATTAAATCTTCCTACAACGATACCAACCTTTAAACCTGTACCAACTAAATTACCTTCATATATTTTCCCCATGTTAAATTCCTCCCCCATCTCGGTTACTTTCAATGTGTAATAAATGATCAAGCTTTTCTACTTTCGTTTGTAAATATTTTTCATTATTCTTATTAGCGGGGATTTCAATCGCTTTTCGTGCTACTAATTCTAAACCATATTCCTTCATGCTTGAAAGCTTGCGAGGATTATTTGTTAATAAATGAATTTTCCCGACACCTAAATCTCTTAAAATTTGAACACTTATGGCATAATCGCGAAGATCATCTGGAAAGCCTAGCTGATGGTTTGCTTCCACTGTATCGTAGCCTTCCTCTTGAAGCTTGTATGCCTTCATTTTATTAATTAACCCAATGCCTCGGCCCTCTTGGCGCATATACACTAACACACCGCGTCCTGCTTTTTCGATTTCTTCTAACGCTTTTTTAAGCTGTGGGCCACAGTCACATCGCTGCGAACCAAATGCATCACCTGTTAAACATTCAGAGTGGACACGGACAAGGGTTGGCTCATCAGGTGTTAATTCCCCTTTATATAAGGCGACATGCTCCTTACCAGTATATTTTTCTGTATAAGCAACAAGCTTAAATCCACCATAAGCTGTTGGCATATTTACTTCTGTTTCTTTCGTGATTAATTTATCATATCTCTTTCGGTATTGAATCAACTCTTGAATGGAGACCATTGGCATACTGTGGATTTCAGCAATTTTTTCTAAATCATCCTGTCTAGCCATAGTGCCATCTTCATTCATAATTTCGCAAATAACTGCAACCGGTTTTGAATTGGATAAACGGGCTAAGTCAATGGCTGCCTCGGTATGTCCAGATCGTTCCAAAACTCCTGCATTTTTTGCAATTAAAGGAAATACATGCCCTGGACGTTTGAAGTCATAAGCAGTCGTTGTTTCATCGACTAACTTTTCAATCGTTAACGATCTTTCATGAGCGCTAATCCCTGTATGAGTGGTATGATAATCAATGCTCACTGTAAAATTGGTGCCATGATCATCTGTATTACGTGCTACCATTGCACCTAATTGGAAACGATCGGCATAATTTTGGGACATAGGTGTGCAAATCAATCCACGTCCTTCTTTTGCCATAAAATTAATAATTTCAGGTGTTACTTTTTCCGCTAGTGCAACAAAATCTCCTTCATTCTCACGGTCTTCATCATCTACAACGATCACAATTTCACCTTTTTTTAATGCTTCTATTGCTTCATCTACTGAATGTTTCATTATTGGCCCCCTAAAAACCCAATTGCGTCAATTTCTCTTCTGTTATTCCTTGTGGCTGTTGATGGGAGGAACGAAGTAATCGCTCCATATATTTTGCTAACATATCATATTCCACATTCACGATATCCCCTTGTTTTTTATCACCTAGAATGGTCGCTGCTTGTGTTTCTGGAATTAAGGAGATAGTGAACCCATTATCGTCTACTCCAAATACAGTTAATGAAGTGCCGTCTACGGCTACTGATCCCTTTAGAGTCACATAATGTGTTTCCGGGACAGTGATGTAATAATATTTTGCATTATCTTCGATCCAAGTTCGTTCGATTGTACCAACTGCATCGACATGTCCTGACACAAAGTGACCACCAAATCTTCCGTTTGCATGCATGGCGCGCTCTAAATTAACCATGGACTGTGCTTTTAGTGTGGATAAAGAGGAGCTACGAAATGTTTCAGGTATGACGTCTACTGTAAACCACTCCTTAGTGAAGTTAGTCACGGTTAAGCAAACACCATTTACGGAAATACTATCGCCAATCGCCACATCCTCTGTCACTTTTTCGCCTTGAATCTTCAGTTGTAATGCTTGATTGGATTGTTTAATCATTTCAATTTTACCCTTTTCTTCGACAATACCAGTAAACATTAGAATCCCCCTTTTGGTTTTGCAATAATCTTCAGATCTGGTCCCAGCTTCTCAAAATCAATGAAAGTTAATTCCTTTGCATCTTCCATCCAGTGTGGCGAATTCCCTGCTATAACAGATCTAGCATCCTGGCCACCTAAAAGCTTTGGTGCAATATACCAATGACATTCATCTACGAGGTTCTCCCGTAGAAAGGCTTGATGGATGGTTCCGCCACCTTCGACATATAATGATTGAATTTTATTTTGTGCTAATTCGTTCATGACATCTTCTAATTGAATATCTTCTGTTTTTAACTGAACCACCTTGATGTGAGGATGTTTTTCTTGAAAAGTAATCGGATCTGCTTCATTTCCGCAAAAAACCCAGGTAGTTGCTTCTTTATCATAGATCGCAAATTCCTCTTGCAATGATAGCTTAGTATCAAGGATAATCCGAATTGGATTTTTTCCACCTTGAGGTAAGCGAGTTGTCAGGCTTGGATTATCAGCCCCGACCGTTCCCTTGCCAACTAATATCGCATCATGCTTATGTCTTTCCTTATGCACATCTAGTCTAGCTTCGGCTGATGTGATCCATTTACTATCCCCTGTCACTGTCGCTGTCTTCCCATCCAATGTCATCGCTGCTTTTAAGGTGATAAATGGTCGTTTTTTATTCATAAAATGAAAGAAGTGCTTATTCAATTGGAGCGCTCTTTCTTCATATAATCCTACTTCCACTTCGATTCCTGCTGCTTCAAGAATTGCTACCCCTTTTCCAGCTACCTTTGGGTTTGGATCAACCGATGCGATATAAGCCTTTTTAATTCCCTTCTCTACTAGTAATTCCGCACATGGAGGAGTTTTGCCATAATGGGCACAAGGCTCTAACGTTACATAGATATCAGCACCTTTTGCCTTTTCACCAGCCTGCGCGATAGCATGGACCTCTGCATGCGGTTCTCCTGCCTTTAAATGTGTACCAACCCCAAGCAGTACACCATCCTTGACGACAACCGCCCCAACAGACGGATTTGGGCTAGTTTGACCAGTAGTAGCTTCGGCCATCGTTAAAGCGAGCTCCATCCATTCTTCCTTTGTTCTCACTTCATCACCTTCTATATTAAAATAAGAAAAGCCCTAGGATAATGACCCTAGGGCTGGATAGTCTTTCATTCATAGCAAAGAAGCCTTGAATTAATCAAGAAATTTTCGACAGAATCAGCAATAAACAATGCTTATTCCATAGAAAAAATAACCACTTCTCCACCATTCCTTTTCCCATCCAGACTTTCACTGTCGGCTTTGGAATTTCACCAAATCCACCTTCACATTTAATGAAAAATGATCCGGGTCACGGACTAAAAGCTCCTTAGCTTATCACCGTCGGTCGGGAATTACACCCTGCCCCAAAGGAATACATGCGTTTATTTAGTTAGTGATTTTATTATATAGAATCTTGAAATGATTTGCAAAAAATTAGCTTATACATGGTCATTTGTGCGAGCATTTTAATCGCTTGTTCTACCGTTTTGAGCGGGATCACCGGTATTTTGGGCTTTATCCGTTTGATAAGTGCCATTTTGAGGCGCTGACTCTGGCATTTTGGTACTTATTCTCATTTTAAGTACCATTTCGAGCGGGATCTCTGGCATTTTGGCATTTATCCTTGTTATAAGTGCCATTTTGAGATGCTGACTCTGGCATTTTGGTACTTATTCTCATTTTAAGTACCATTTCGAGCGGGATCTCTGGCATTTTGGCATTTATCCTTGTTATAAGTGCCATTTTGAGATGCTGACTCTGGCATTTTGGTACTTATCCTCATTATTACTGCCATACTAATAGAGATCGCCAGCATTTTAGAACTTATCGTGCTCTGAATGCCAGTTCCTTTTCATTCATTTTTTGTTAGAATGGAATAAGCTGCATTGAACATTCCGATAAAAATACCAGCAATCGCAAATACGAGCCAATTTATATGCCATTGATTGTAGAGGAAACCACTTATTAGGAAGATGATAGTAGCTAATGACCAAATGATTACAGCTACTGCTCCTGTTATTCTGTCTCGCTTCTCATTCTTTTTAGACTTGGAGGCTACCCCTTCCTTTAACAGATTTTTATATGCGTCCATCTCCGTAGTGAAAAAAATTAATAGGAATATTCCTATAGCTACTATCCATAATAGTCCAACAACACCAAAATGAGTGAATTGCTCGTTTATTGCTAGAGTGGTGAAAAGGACAACTGGTGAAAGAATAATAAGGGCAATCCCACAAATTAGGGCTGCAAGATACTTTGGTTGATGAGCTTCTTTACGGGTTTGAATACTATTTTTCTGTTCAAACGATAATTGAAAGGCATGCTCTGTATGAATATAATCATATTTTTCAATCTTCATGCCATTATAAATGAACAAACCAACAGCAATGGCAACAAATACAATTAAACAAATAACTCCAATAATATTAGCTGTTTTTACTGGAATTTCATTTAAAAAACCATTGTTTTGTAATCCTGCTATAAACACAAACATCGCAGCACTTATTATACACAAACCGACACCTATACCAATCCAAATGCTTGTTTTTTTACTCACATGTAAATATTCTTCTATTTCTTCATCCATTAAAAAAGGCTCATTAGCTCTATCATCATCTAAATCAATACCAAATTCGTCCATAATTTCTTCCATGTTTCCGAACTCTCCAATCACTACACCGATTGCTTCATTTTCTGATTTTCCAGCTCGTTTTAATTCTTGATATTTATCCTCCATATGCACTAGCAAATCATCTTTTAATTGCTGCATCTGTTTAGATTTTGGCATTGAAGCAAACATGTTTTCTAAATAATTCATAATGGTGTCCATTATCGAAACTCCTCCTTAATAAATCGATTCATCACTTCTTTTGTTAGCTCCCATTCGCGACATTTCTCTTTATAAAAAAGCAACCCTGCTTCTGTCATTCTATAGTACGTTCTTTTTTTGCCAAAGGTTTGTTGTTTATGAAAGGCTTCGATATATCCATTTTTCATAAGTCGATTAAATGCCGAATATAGGGTTGTTTCTTTGATAACGTACTTTTCCTCTGATATTTCTTTAATTTTCTTGGAAATTTCATATCCATATGATTCTTGCTCTAATAAGAGAGAAAGAATGATGGTGTCATTATAGCCACGAATTACATCACTACTAATCAAAAGCTGATCCTCCCTTCTACTATGTCAGCGATTGATTTTACTACGACTGCCGTACTTTATCTGTCGTAGTAATTTTATTTTATCATGATTACTACGACAGGTAAAGTAAAATTTGCAATCAAAAGGAGGGGGCTACAGATGGGATTGTCTATATAGACGAGAGTCTGCCTTGCACTGAGAGCAAAAAATCGTATAAAAAATAGCAGGAGATAGCTTATACTATCCCCTGCTAAAACAATGTTACTCAATAGGTATCCATACTTCCACTTCAGCATCTGCTGGATTTCCATTTAATAGCACTTCGGCAATTGGCTTTCCATTATAGGTATACTCAAAGTCATTAGTAAGAATTTGATTAAATGCTTGATTCTCTAGCTTATCAAAGGCTAAACGGGATAAGCCACCCTCATCACTAAGCACGAGGTACTTACCTCCCGAAAATAGCACTTCCTCTGTTCCTGCTATTCCCTTTTGAGTAGTTCGTACACCCGCGTAGTAATAGGCAGTTTTTTTGTCTGTTGTGACGACCCCATACCCGTATTTACTCTCCGAAAGAGGTTGTAATAGTGCCATCTTTCCATCATGAATGATTCCCTTGAAAAATTCGGTTTTCTGGCTAGAAAATTCTTCTGCATGGATATTTACCGAACCTTCCAATTTTGTTTTGAAACCTATGAACCGAAATGCGTCTTTTTCTAAAATCTTGTAATTACTTATTGAAATTACCTCCCTGTATTTCTTTATTTTTGAGTACAAGTTTATTTTACAATGTCAATTATGACACCTGTATGTCATAATGATAGTTAAAGGGAGAGATTACTATGAAAATTGATCGACTTGTTGCCATTATCATGCTGCTGTTGGATCGAGAAGTAGTAACTACTAGCGAATTGGCTGAAAGATTAGAGGTTAGCCGAAGAACAATATTTAGGGATGTTGATACCTTAACTATGGCTGGGCTACCAATTTTCACTACTAGAGGGTCGGATGGTGGAGTAAGCTTAATGAAGTCCTATAAAGTAGACAAAAAGTTATTCACTCCAAAAGATGTTCGAAGCTTAATAACAAGTTTAGAGAGCTATAATCAATTACTGGAAAAAAATGAAATAGCAAATACGTTAGCAAAAGTACAAAGTATGGAAAGTGAAACAGATTTAATACAGCAATGGAAAAACGATGGACATTTCTCGGTTGATCTTACCTTGAATCAGGGTAATCGATTCCTTCGAGATCGCTTGAAGTTAATCGAAACTGCTATGGAGGATCATCGATATTTGGTGTTCCAATATATCGATAAAAATGGTGAGGATACTTCTCGCAAAGTAGAGCCTTACAAAGTCATTTTTAAAGAAAGTAGTTGGTATTTACAAGCCTTCTGCGTTAAAAGAAAGGATTATCGCACATTTAAGATAGCTAGAATGAACGATGTAAGTATGTCTGTAGAATCCTTCTCACCTAAGGAATTTGTTTCCCTACCTATGGATGGATCTAACTGGATGACAAAAGAAACCGTTCCAGTGATTATAAAAATTGATAAATCTATCAAAGACAAGATCATTGAACGATTTGGAGAAGATTATGTTATATCTCAACATAAGAATGGTTATATTGCAAAGTATCCCATAGTTGATAATGAACACGGATACAATGCTCTCCTACAGTTTGGGGATAAATGTGAAATTATCGAGCCTCAAAGTATCAGAAATAATTTCAAAAAATATTTGGCTCAAATAATGGAAAAATACTAGGGTTAATAGTATAGAGAGAAAAATGGCAATAGAGTAAGACTACGTTTAAGTTTTCATACGTAAAAACTTAATGAGACTGGGACAAAAGAGTAATAAAACAGAGGAAATCCGAACATTAATATTTCTGCACTGTAACCGCTCTGTCAAAATACTCCGCATTCCGTGGGCACGGCTTCAGCTAACTTTGCAAAGTGGATCTTCAGCTCGTGCTGTTCCCACAGGAGTCTCCGTATTTTGACTACGCTCAATCAGAAGATTGTTCGGATTCTCATTCACCCTATTTAATTATGTCCCAGCCACTATTTAACTACATCTATTGAATTCATCTAAAAAAGGAGAATTAAAGTCGTTTGAATAAAAGAGTTATCTAAATAAAAAGCTGAGTGAGTAAGATGGTAACCAACGAAAGTTAGATTTTTCACTGGGTCAGTACCTACGCCTTTCTTACCTACACAGTTTGTTACAAATCCAGATTAACAAAACAACCTAAGCCATCTCTTCATCCTCTCCCAAAATCCTAACCTCTCTCTCCAATTTTACACCAAATTTCGCTTTCACCGTCTGCTGTACCATCTCAATCACAGCAATATAATCACTTGCCGTTGCATTATCTTTATTCACAATAAATCCAGCATGTTTGGTGGATACTTCTGCCCCTCCAACACCTTTACCTTGTAACTCGCTATCTTGAATCAGTTTCCCTGCAAAATAGCCTGGTGGACGTTTGAACACACTACCACAGGATGGATACTCTAATGGCTGCTTTGACTCACGCTTAAAAGTCAAATCATCCATCACAGCCTTAATCTCCTCATAATGTCCTTCCTTTAACTGAAAGGTTGCTTCTAAAACGATATATCCTTTTTCTGCGATATTACTCGTTCGATAATCTAGATCAAACTCCTCTGCCAATACTTGATGCACATCGCCCCCGCGATCGACAATTAATGCATGCTCTAGACAATCTTTAATCTCCCCACCATATGCACCTGCATTCATGTATAAGGCACCACCAACGGTTCCAGGAATGCCACAAGCAAATTCAAGGCCTGTTAATTTTTCTTGCAAAGCAAATCGTGATGCATCAATAATTCTCGCACCACTCTCTGCAACTACTTTATTGCCCTCTCGTCTAATCGCACGAAATTTCTTTAGACTTAATACAATTCCTCGAATACCTCCATCACGCACGATGACATTCGAGCCATTACCGAGCAGAGTAAAAGGAACTTGCTTTCTAATTGCATAACGAATGACTTCTTGTACTTCTTCTATCGTACCTGGTGTAATAAAAAAATCTGCCTTTCCACCAAGTTTTGTATAAGTATGATTTTTTAATTCCTCATCTATTAAAATATGGTCTTTTGCCAAAATATCCTGCAATTCTGAGATAACAGTTTGTTTGTTCATGTAGATTCAATCCTTTATTATTCTATTGTGAAAATAACTCACAATTCATTCTATTATATCAATAATGAAATATGAACTGCAAATGAAGAGGAAAAAAGCTAGATCCCTAATTGGAATCTAGCTACCCATCAATGCAACCATCAATGCTTTTTGTGCATGTAATCTGTTTTCTGCTTCTTGGAATACGACAGACTGTGGCCCATCAATAATTTCTGACGTTACTTCCTCTCCTCTGTGCGCTGGAAGGCAATGCATGAATATGGCATCTTCCTTTGCATGGGAGAAAAGCTCCGTGTTTACTTGATAAGTAGCAGCAAATGCCTTTTCCCGTTCATTCTGCTCAGCTTCCTGCCCCATGCTTGCCCATACGTCTGAATAGATGACATCAGCATCTTTTACAGCCTCGATAACATCGTCTGTCACTAATACCTCCGTTCCTTCAGCAAATGATTTAGCCACTGCTGTAATTTCGTCTTTCGGCTGGTAACCGTTTGGCGCTGCGATAGCTACGTCTAAGCCCATCTTGGCACAGCCAATCATTAAGGAATGTGCCATATTGTTCCCATCTCCAATATAGGCGAGTTTTAAGCCTTCAAGCTTACCTTTTATTTCTTTCATTGTCTGCAAATCAGCAAGAACCTGGCATGGATGATACTCATCTGTAAGACCATTAATAACAGGAATCGTAGCATTCTCGGCTAAATCCTCTACATCCTGTTGAGAAAAAGTACGAATCATTATACCATCCAAGTAACCTGACAAAACCTTAGCTGTATCAGAAATTGGTTCCCCACGACCAATTTGTATATCATTGGCACTTAAAAATAGACCAGTTCCACCAAGCTGATAAATACCTGCCTCAAAGGAAACGCGTGTACGAGTTGATGACTTCTCAAAGATCATGCCTAATGTTTTTCCTTTTAAAGGTTCATAAATCTCGCCCTTTTTTCTTTTTTGCTTAATTTGGTCAGCTAATTCTAATAAATAGCTGATTTCTGCTTTTGAGTAGTCCGCTAATGTAAGTAAATCTCTGCCTTTTAACTTTTCTTTATAACTCATCCGATCACACGCTCCTTCTTATTCACTTGGTTCTTGTCTTTTCGATAGGTCTGGATGGATTGAGGTGCCTCTAAAGCCTCTTCTGTTGCGTTTAAATAGGCTACTAATGTCTCATTAGATGAGAAGCATAATGTGTCAGATTTCAAGCCTGCCTCTCTTAGAACAACATGTTCATCTTTTTCTCCTGTACGGTTCGTATCAGCAATCAGGGCATATTTTTCATCAAGACAATTGTTGGTCGCAACTTCTAAACTAACTACCTTACTTATGGTTACACCTTCCGTTTCTAATAAGGCTTTTGTTTTTGGATCTACCTCAATCTGTATATTGAGTAGTTGTAATGCTTCCATTAGTACCTTATCTACCTTTGTTAAGGATAAGAAGATTACATCATTTACAGTAAGAGCTTTTAAGCTATTTTCCTTCCAACCAAATGCCTTAGCCATCGCTTGATCTACGGTTGTTCCAATTCCGATTGCTTCCCCAGTTGATTTCATCTCAGGACCGAGGATCGGATCAAGACCAGGTAATTTATTTGTGGAAAATACTGGCATTTTTACTGCGTAGTATGGGACCTCACGGTGAAGTCCTAATTTCCATGCTTGATCCTGTAATGCTTCACCCATTTGAACACGAGTAGCTAAATCCACCATTGGAACTCCTGTTACCTTACTTGCAATAGGGACTGTACGTGATGCACGAGGGTTTACCTCCAAGACATAAATTGTTTTTCGATCTTCACTTAGGACAAATTGAATGTTCATGATCCCTTTTACATGTAATGCCTTTGATATCTGCTGTGTATATGCTTCTATCGTTTGTTTATGTGCTTCCGTTAAAGTAGGGGAAGGGAAAATAGCAACACTATCCCCTGAATGAACTCCTGCTTTTTCTACATGTTCAAAAATACCTGGTATTAAAATATCCTCTCCATCACAAATCGCATCCACTTCGACCTCGTAGCCTTCAATATAACGATCAATTAAGAGTGGAAAGATGCGATTATCGTGAGAGCTTTGCTCAAGATTTGCTAAATAATTGACTAGTTGTGTTTCACTATAAAGGATGACCATGCCCTGACCACCGATTACATACGATGGACGAAGGAGGATAGGATAACCGATTTTTTCGGCTACTGCCTTTGCATCCTCTACTGCCATTACCGTATCACCTGGGATATGAGGGATGTTTAATTTCTGTAATAATTGATAAAACTGGTCACGGTCCTCCACTGCTTCAATTGCTTCAAGAGCTGTACCTGTAATCTTCACACCAGCTTTTTGTAATCCGTCTGCTAGATTAATCGCCGTTTGGCCTCCAAACTGTACTAACACTCCTTCAGCCTGTTCCTTTCTAACAACATGTAAAACATCCTCCACTGTTAGTGGCTCGAAATACAAATGGTCTGCTGTATTGAAATCCGTACTGACGGTTTCTGGATTGTTATTAATAACAATGGCATCTATCTTTTGATCTTGTAATGATTTAGCCGCATGAACGGAGCAATAATCAAATTCTACCCCTTGTCCGATCCGTATTGGACCAGACCCCAGTACGATCATTTTCTTCTCACCACTTAGAGCTTCTACCTCGTCTCTTTCATTCCATGAACTATAAAAATATGGGGTTTCAGCAGAGAATTCCGCCGCACAAGTATCCACCATCTTAAAGGATGGGGCTAATTTCTCTGTTTTTATTTTTTCTTGTATTTGTTCAATTGAAACATTTAATATTTTGGCAAGAGCAGTGTCAGATATGCCATAGCTTTTCGCCTCTTTAATATCCTCTACTTTTATTTGATCCCATTCTTTTGTGGCAAGCTCCTTCTCTTTTTTAACCATTGCTTCTAACTCATACAAAAAATAATTATTAATTTGGGTAATGTTATGGATTTCCTCCACTGTCTTTCCACGTCTTAATGCTTCCGTAACAACAAACAATCGCTCATCAGTTGCTTTATCTAAAGCTAGCACAAGCTTTTCGTCTGTCCATTTCTCTATACCAGGTAGATAAATAGAGTCGAGACCGATCTCTAATGAACGAATCGCTTTATTGATAGCAGTTGGAAAATTGCGCGCTAGAGCCATCACCTCACCAGTTGCTTTCATTTGTGTACCAAGTAATCGGTCTGCTTGTGTGAATTTGTCAAATGGCCAACGCGGAATTTTGGCTGCAATATAATCGATCGCTGGTTCAAAGCTGGCATATGTATCACCAGTAATTGGGTTAATGACCTCATCTAAGTGGTAGCCAAGAGCAACTTTAGCAGCAATCCGAGCTATTGGATAACCGGTTGCTTTGGATGCAAGAGCACTGGAACGACTAACCCTAGGGTTTACCTCAATAATAATATAATCATCGTTTTCCGGATTTAAAGCGAATTGAATATTACACCCCCCAATCACACCTAATTCACGGATCACTTTTACAGAAGAAGTTCGGAGCATTTGATATTGGCGATCTGTTAACGTTTGAGAAGGTGCTACAACAATACTATCCCCTGTGTGCACACCAACTGGATCAAAATTTTCCATGTTACAAACAATAATGCAAGTATCATTGGAATCACGCATTACTTCGTATTCAATCTCTTTCCATCCCTTTACACTTTGTTCAATTAATACCTGATTAATTGGGCTATAATGAAGGCCGTTTTTCACAATTTGACGGAGCTCTTCTTCTGTATCCGCTATTCCACCACCAGCCCCGCCCAGTGTATATGCAGGACGTACAATCATTGGATAACCAACCTTCCTAGCAAAATCGAGTGCTTCATCAACAGAAGAAGTGGACAAGCTTTCGGCAATTGGCTCTTTAATTTCCTTCATCATTGATTTGAATATTTCACGGTCTTCCCCTTTTTGTATAGTTTCAAGCGGTGTTCCTAATAAGGTAACTTGATATTTTTCTAGCACTCCTGCCTCATCTAAGAGTACTGCCATATTCAAGCCGGTTTGCCCACCTAATGTTGGCAAAATTCCATCAGGTCGTTCCTTTTCAATAATTTTCGTTATCGATTCACACGTTAATGGTTCTAGATAAACCTTATCGGCAATATTTTCATCTGTCATAATGGTTGCTGGGTTGTTATTAACAAGAACAACTTCTACTCCATCCTCTTTCAAAGCTAGACATGCTTGTGTACCCGCATAATCAAATTCGGCTGCCTGACCGATAACGATCGGTCCGGAGCCAATTACTAATACTTTTTTTATATCTGTCAACTTAGGCATGCTGTCTCTCTCCCTTAGTAATAAACTGCTGAATAAAATCTACAAATAAATGGTGTGTGTCAATTGGTCCTGGATGTGCTTCAGGGTGAAACTGCACGGTCATTAAAGGCAGTGATTTATGTTTTAATCCTTCCACCGATTTGTCATTAACATTGATATGAGATACATACCAATTCGTATTATTAACAGAATCATAATCTACAACATAGCCATGATTTTGTGAGGTAATCATGACTTTACCAGTTTGTAAATCTTTGACTGGATGATTACTTCCTCTGTGTCCATATGGAAGGCGCTTCGTTGTCGCACCATGTGCTAAAGCTATCAACTGATGGCCTAAACAAATTCCTAATGTCGGAAAACTCTCGGAAATTTGCTTGATATTTTCAGATAAATCTTTTAATGCTTTTGGATCTCCAGGTCCATTGGATAATAATACACCATCTGGAGCTATTCGTTGAATCTCAAGGAAAGCCGTATCATATGGTACAACTGTAACATCGCAGCCCAGTTCTAGTAATGAATGGGCAATCGAATGCTTATAACCGAAATCCATCACGACAACGTGCGGGGTTGGATGGTTTGCAGGATTACTTGTTTTATAGAAAAGCTTTTCCTTCGTTGATACACTGGATACGACTGCTGGATCCACATCATTCAGTATTGGTTTGTCAGCCGGATCGTCCGTAATTTTGCCATACACTTCCCCTTTTTCTCGAATAATCCTAGTTAGTGCACGTGTGTCAATATTAGCTAATGCAGATATCTGATATTTTTCAAGAATCTCAATCATTGTATTTTTCGATTCATAATGCTCGGGGTTTTCACTTAATGTTGATACAATAAAACCCGCGACAGAGGGCTTTAAGCTTTCATAGTCGATTTCATTCCAGCCATAATTTCCGATCAATGGATAAGTCATCGTAACAATTTGTCCTGCATAGGATGGATCTGTCATCACTTCCTGATAGCCTGTCATTGCAGTATTGAATACGAGCTCACCTTCCATTTTTTTCGGGGCTCCTAGCCATTTACCTTCTAAAACATCCCCAGTATTTAAAACAAGATAACCTTTTGTTTGCTGCAATATTATCTCCTCCTTGTCAAACCAAGAAACTGTATCTATTCATTTAAAGATGAATTTTCAATTTCTTATAATTATACTATAAAATTTATATTTATGCATTTATTTTTACAAAAAAATGAGAACTTTTACTTCTCATTTCATTTTGTTCGATAAAGGAAAGGAAAAACTAAGCCTCTTATAAGGAAGGGACTTAGTTTTTCTTTAGTACATTTACTTTTTCTGCAAAAACTGCTATCCAATGCTTGCTTTCTTCTAATCGACTGCTAGCAAGCTTTATTTGATCCTCTACTCTGTTTTTCGCGGTTCCTCCGACAATGTCTCTTGCATTGACAACCGTTTTTGGCGAAAGTACTTGATAAATATCCTCTTCGATAAGGTCAGAAAACTGTTTGAACGCCTCAAGCGGAAGGTCTAACAAATACTTGTTCTCTTGGATACAATGAAGCACCACTTGCCCAACTACTGCATGCGCCTCACGGAAAGGTAAACCCTTGTTTACTAAATAATCTGCTAAATCTGTAGCATTCGAAAAATCCTCCGCAACTGCTGCATACATATTATCCTTTTTCACTTCCATTGTTTCAATCATTGGTGCAAATAATGCCAATGCGCCTTTGATTGTTTCTACTGTATCAAACATACCTTCCTTGTCCTCTTGCATATCTTTATTATACGCAATTGGTAAACCCTTTAGTGTTGTTAACATGCCCATTAAATGTCCATAAACTCGACCAGACTTACCACGAACAAGCTCTGCTACGTCTGGGTTTTTCTTTTGTGGCATCATGCTGCTTCCTGTACAAAAGGCATCATCTAATTCAATAAAATTAAATTCTGCACTTGACCATTGCACGAGCTCCTCACTTAAGCGAGATAAGTGCATAATCACTAAGGATGCATTGGACAAAAATTCGACAACAAAATCCCGATCACTCACGGCATCTAAGCTATTCTCCACCACACCATCGAAATTTAATTGCTCTGCTACGAAATGGCGATCAATTGGAAAGGTCGTACCTGCTAACGCCCCTGCTCCTAATGGGGAACGATTGACACGTTTATAGCTATCTTTTAGCCGCTCTACATCTCGCTCGAACATGGAGACATATGCCATCATATGATGGGCGAACAATACTGGCTGCGCACGTTGTAGGTGTGTATAGCCAGGAAGAATCGTATCAAGGTTCTCGTTAGACTGCTTAATTAAAGCATCCTGTAGTTTGGTTAAAAGCTCCACTAATGTTACTAGTGCCTCTCTTAGATACAGACGCATATCTAATGCCACCTGATCGTTTCTACTTCTCCCGGTGTGTAGCTTACCACCGACAGCACCTATTTCATCGATTAAAAGTTTTTCTACGTTCATATGAATATCTTCATTTGCTTCGGTTAGCTCTGCTTTTCCTGTTGCTATTTTTTCTGCAACTACCTGTAGGCCTTGTTTAATCTTCTCTGCATCTTCTTTCGGTATAATCTCACATTTTGCTAGCATTTCTACATGTGCAAGACTACCTTGAATATCATATTGTGCAAGCTTTTGATCGAAGCTGATGGATGCTGTATACTCATCTACTAATTCATTTGTTGGTTTTGTAAAACGTCCGCCCCATAATTTCATTGTGTCACTGATTCCTTTATATCAATTTTCGTTTTTTCCATAATTTTTGCTTTGTCTGCATGAACATCATTCACGGTTGAATGCACTTTTGTTGGTAAGCCCCAAAGCTTGATAAAGCCAAGTGCTGCTTCATGATCAAATGCGTCACCCTTGTTATATGTCGCTAAATTGAAATCATACAGTGAATTATCCGATTTACGACCAACAACAAATGCTTGACCTTTGTATAGTTGAACCTTTGCTACACCATTTACATATTTTTGTGTTTCTGTAATAAATGCTTTTAACGCATCGGTTAGCTGGGTAAACCATAAACCATCATAAATTGCCTGCTCTAATTGCTGTTCTACCACTGGCTTAAACTTCGTCACCTCTCTTGGCAAAGTGATGGATTCGATCTCTTGATGTGCTTTAATTAAAGTGATCGCTGCAGGTGCTTCATAAATTTCACGTGATTTAATACCTACAAGGCGGTTTTCGACATGATCAATTCTTCCAACACCATGTTTACCAGCTATATCGTTTAATTTTAAGATTAATTCGTGTAATGGATATTCTTCACCATTAATGGCAACAGGTTTTCCTTGTTTGAACTCAATCTCGACAATTTCTGGTTGGTCAGGTGCATCAATAGGATCAACTGTTAGCTCAAAGGCATCTTTCGGAGCAACTGCCCACGGATCCTCTAAAATACCACATTCGTTCGCACGTCCCCACAGGTTTTGATCAACACTATATGGACTATCTAAATCTATTGGAATAGGAATACCGTTTTCTTCTGCATATTTAATTTCTTCGTCTCTAGTCATTTTCCATTCACGAACTGGTGCTACAATTTTCAGTTCTGGATTTAGTGCTGTAAATGCCACATCAAAACGAACTTGGTCATTACCTTTACCAGTACAACCATGCGCAACGGCAACCGCACCTTCTTTTTCTGCAATGTCTACTAATACTTTTGCAATTAGTGGACGAGAAAGTGCGGAAACTAACGGGTATTTATTTTCATACATGACGTTCGCTTGAAGTGCAGGTAATACAAAATCTTCTGCAAACAATTGCTTTGCATCAACTGAATAAGATTTAATCGCACCAACATCGATCGCTTTATTTTTAACAAATTCTAAATCCTTACCTTCCCCTACATCTAAGCCTACTGCAATCACATCATAATTATATTTATCCTGTAACCATTTAATAGCAACAGAAGTATCAAGTCCCCCAGAATATGCTAATACTACTTTTTCTTTACTCATTAATAATCTCTCCTTAAGTCTAATATCTATTAATTCCTATTCGTTTGAAGTAATTATGTATTATTATGCACTATTCAGTATATTAATTCAATAGTTATGCTGAAAAAAATTTATTTTTTTAAAAAGTCGTTTGAATTATTACGCTAACTAACAAAAGTATTATTTACATAAATACGTTTTGCTTAGGACAGTGCCGTAAATCATACAAGGAAATGAATAATTATTAATTTCAATTTCTTGTAACCAATCAACAGATCGGACGTCTAATCTAAAAAAAGGGGGTTCCTATGTTTAAAAAATGGTGCTTATTCATTTTTGTTTTGATTCTATTTCTCACAGCCTGTTCGAACAATGATAGTAGTGAATTAGCGGAGAGTACAGCGGACGAGCAAGCTGAAGCTCCACAGGATTTCAGTATGGCCAATAAAGAAGATAGTCGAGCAAACAATCTACAAACTGAATCGGCTGTAGAGAATGATAAGAATGCTAACGATTCTTCGAATGCCACAGAAACAGAGGTTGCTAACCGAAAAATCATCTATAATGCCAGTCTAACCATTGAAACTTCTAATTTCACTGAAGCAACTAAATTTATAGAAGAGGAAACCTTAAAAAAAGGTGGCTATATCGTTTCGTCTCAAGCTTCTCAGCATCAAGAAGAAAAAACCCAACAAGGAAGCATGACCGTAAGAATCCCGGCAAAGCAATTTCAATCCTTTTTGACGATTTTAGATGAAGGGAATATGAAGGTGCAGGAGAAAGCTGTTAGCGGGGAGGATGTAACAGAGCAATATGTGGATTTAACCGCAAGACTAGAAGCAAAAGAGGTAGTGGAAAAACGCTTGCTTTCCTTTATGGAAAAGGCAGAGAAAACAGAGGATTTACTAAAAATATCTGCCGATTTAGCGGAAGTACAAGAAGAAATAGAACAACTAACGGGTAAAATTAAATATTTAGAAAACCAATCAGACTTTGCTACAATTGATCTCTTTATCAAAGAAAATAATACCTCTTTACCATCCGTACAAAACGAGTCGGCTAGTACCTGGGAAAAAACGAAGGAACAATTTAAAGAAAGTATTCAATTTCTAGTCACATTGGTATCTACCATTTTTGTTTTTTTAATTGGTAATGCACCGATTATCGTTCTTTTATTGATAATCTTCGTTATCACCATTGTTCTTCTCAAACGGAGAAAGAAGAAAAAGCCAGACACGAATTAATGTCTGGCTTTGATTCCAAAATATATCGTGGAACGTTGTGATCTTTATTAATACTGTTCGAGGGATACTTCCTGCTTTGGTTTACGGGCAACTCCCATAATACCTGCAATGATGTAGAATATTCCTGCAAAGATACCAAAGCCAATGGTAAGTAAAGTGGATAATCCCCCAACTACGATCAGAATAATACCTGCAGCCTTTGGTTTATTATTTCCTTTAAACAAGAACATGGAAACAATTCCTAGAACGATAGCAGCAATCGAAATGACTAGAATATATACACCGAAGCTACTTGCACTTTCTAACACCATTTCAATATCTTTAGGGTTAAGACTAGGGTCGGTTTGTTCTACTTGATCAACAAACTCTTGTTGGTTTAGGAGGTCTTCGAACATCGTAAACATACCTCCTAAAAAAGCGCCAATTAAATAAACAAATGCTCCAATAAAGGTTAATACTACTTCAGCAGTTCTTCTCAATTTTCATTCTCCTCTCTTTAATGTCCAGCTACATCTCTTCTTGTAAAGGATAACCATGAAACAAGTAAAAAGATAATATAGTATACAACAAGCACGGTTATGGAAAAGCCTAAGGTCATTCCATCAATTACAGGGCTTTGATTCCCCATATATTGATTTAAATTCGTGTTTGCAAATAATATAAATTTCGCCCAATCGTATTTAGACAGGAAACTCACAATGATATCCCCTGCGAACATCAAGAAAATCGCAAGTCCAATTGCCATACTATTATTTCTAAATAAAGTGGAGATCATAAAAGCGAATGTAGCCATTATGATTAAATTTACCATATTTAAGCCGTACTTTGTCAATATTTCAGAAACAACACTTACTTGTTCAAACCCATTTGCCCCTTCTATTACTATATTAGGGCTTAATCCATTTATACCAAATAGAATAGCTCCAATGATTAAATTAATTAAAAAGGAGAATATAAGCATCGAAATAGAAAAGATTAATACATTCACATATTTTGTCCATAAAATCTTACCTCGAGAAATTGGGCGAATTAATAAAAGCTTAATCGTCCCCCATTTAAACTCACTTGATACGATACTTGCAGCAACAATGATCGTAAATAAACTAACTAACATGGTTAAGCCTGCGTTCTCCAGGGCAAATTGCCATGCATCATAAGACAAGGGCTTAATATCGTTCTCTAAGTAATATTCATTTTTTGCAATATCATATGCATACAAATCACCAAACACTTCATCTTCTGCTTGCATTTCTAAATATTCTTCATTTTTTGCTTGTAATTCTTCTCGCCAATTATCTCCATATTCCTCAAGTCCATCTGAAAAGAAGAAGGTAATTAATCCTGATGCTAGGATAATACCAGCAAGGATTATATACATCGACCATGTCGAAAATCGACTATAGAGCTTGATTTGTTCATTATTTATTAAAGAAAAAAAGTTACGCAATCGTGTTCTCTCCAATCATTTCAAAGAATTTATCTTCAAGGCTAGCATTATTTGTTACTACTTCATAGATTTCTAGCTGGTGTTTCACTAGTTCTTGAATGATCTGAGGTATGATTTCCTTCTTTGTTTTGATAGCTAATTTGTTCTCTTCTATGGATGCCGATATGTTAAAGGCATCTTCTATCACTTTAACTGCTGTATCAATAGGAGAGACCTCTATCAATACTTGAAGATCTTGATCTTCGTTTGACTCATCTGCAACCTTTTCCACTGTTACAAGCTCTCCATTTTTAATAATACCAATTCGATCACACATAAGCTCAATTTCTGATAATAAGTGACTAGAAACAATGACCGCAACATTTTCTTCCTCTGCAAGTTTTCTAATATACTGTCTTATTTCTCTTATTCCTGCAGGATCGAGTCCGTTGGTTGGTTCATCTAAAATAAGAATAGAAGGATTATGTAATAATGCCTGAGCCACTCCAATACGCTGACGCATACCTAAGGAATACTTTCCTACTTTTTCATGAATTGCCTTCTCTAAACCTACTAATGCAATCACTTCCTTGATACGTTCATCCGTAATACCAGGTATCATTCGAGCAAAATGCTTTAAATTTTTCCATCCACTCATAAATGGATACATTTCTGGATTTTCCACAATAGCCCCAACTTGTCGGACTGCTTGTTTATAATTTTTGCTCACACTTACCCCATTAATTAGGATATCCCCTGCCGATATCTTCATTAGACCTACCATCATTCTAATCGTTGTCGTTTTTCCGGCCCCATTTGGTCCTAAAAATCCGAAAACTTCACCTGGATAAATCTCAAAGCTTAAGTCTTTAATAATTTTTTTCTTACCAATGCTTTTATTCACATTCTTTAACTGCATTGCTGGTTGCACGCAGACACCTCCATTAAATACTTTTACCTCTATTAATATATACGTCCAAAAATAAACATGGTTTCACTTTTTTCCAAATTTCTGTTTATTTAAACAAAAAAAGAAAAGAGATTGGGACAAAAGAGTAATAAAATAGAGAAAATCCGAACGTTGGTATTTCTGCACTGTAACCGCTCCGTCAAAATACTCCGCTTTTACCCATCGGGCATAAGTCAACATCTGCTCAAGTAAACTTTCGCAGTGTTTCCTTTACAGTGGGCATGGCGGTCTGCTAACTTTGCAAAGAAAACCACTTTACAAAGTGGATCTTCAGCTCGTGCTGTTCCCACAGGAGTCTCCGTATTTTGACTACGCTCAATCAGAGGATTGTTCGGATTCTCATTCACCTTATATAATTATTATGACCCCACCACTTCCTTTATTGACTAGAATTATGAAACAAGCGGTAGGCTGCTGGTTGAACGGAGCCCACCCCTTTTCCAAAGGATAAGCTATGCTTAATCGCATAATAGACATAAGATTTGCTTATCTCGATTGCATCCCTTATCTCGACTCCTTTTGCTAATTCAGCAGTTAAGCAAGCCGCAAAGCTACATCCAGCACCACTTGTATGTATCGTATCAACAAATTCTGTCTCATATATGTGACAGCTTTCTCCGTCATACAATACATCTACTGCCTTCCCTTCCATTTTCCCACCTTTTACAAATACATAGGAACCGCCTAGCTCATGTAATTGAACGGCATATGCCTTTAATTCCTCTACCGTTTCGGGAATTTTTTTATTTAAAAGCCTTGCTGCTTCTAATCGGTTTGGCGTTATAATGGTGGCCAAAGGAATTAATTGCTTTTTCAATACTTCGATCGCATCATCTGCTAATAATTGAGAGCCCATTTTGCCAATCATGACTGGATCTACTACTAAATAAGGGGACTTGTTTCGCGCTATGAATGTCACTACCCTTTCAATAATAGTAGTAGAAAAAAGCATTCCAGTTTTGATCGCATCGATTCCTACCTTTTCTACTGCTGTATATAGCTGTGCTTCGATTTCCTCTATCGTACGCAAAAAAATTTTCTTTTCTGTTCTTGATTGATTTGTTACTGTTGCTGTGATTGCAGACATTCCATAGACGTTTCTTTCCTGAAACGTCTTTAAATCTGCTTGAATTCCTGCACTTCCTTGTGCAGCAGCACCTGCAATCGTCAATACTCTTTCCATTGCTAACACCTCGATGTATTTAAATGGCGATGAAAAACCAAATGATCATAATTAGTTGAATGACGATTTTAGCAACTGTCCCACCTAAAAAACCAAGTAAGGAACCATATGCTGCCTTCATTGCATCACCACTCGTTCTTTTTTGTATTAATTCTGTGATAATGACTAAGATAAATGGAACGATAATAATCCCAAACGGCGGAATGATAAAGGAACCGACAATCACTCCTAAACCCGCCATCCGCTCGCCCCACTTGGAGCCACCATATTTTTTGACAAAGTAGCTATTTGCAATAATATCAGACAGGATTAATATAATCGTTAAAATGGCCATTGCAATCCAAAAGACCCAGCCAATATTGTCTGTTGTCAATAAAAATTGATACAGAAAAAATCCCACCCAGATTACTAACACTGCCGGTATAATCGGAAAAACAATCCCTACAAATGCCAGCACAAAACAAGCAATAATTAATATCCACCATAAAATATCCATATTCATACTCCCATCTAATCTAGATACAATCTCCACAATTTTCTTCCATTTGTTATATTTATTGTAGCAAAAGACAAATGATTTTAGGAGAATTTATGCAATCAAAGCCTTTATATTGACTATATTCCTTATCAGCAAAAGCATAAACCTCCGAATAAAATAGTCCGGAGGTTCTTTTCTTAAATATTCAGTAATCAGCAAAATAAATTAACTCACTCTTTTTCTTGGTTTTTTATCCTTTCTAACATCCTTTTTTACTATCTTAAGAAAGGATACTAACATCAGAATCATAATTACCGAAAATGGGAGTGCGGCAATAATTAACATGTTCTGTAGTCCCGCTGTTCCACCAAAGTATACAATAATGGCAGCCATCGCTGACATTGCTAACCCCCAAGCAATTTTGATCGAATTTGCTGGATTAATCGATCCATTAGAACTAAGCATTCCCAAGACAAAGGTAGCAGAATCGGCAGAAGTGATAAAGAAAATCGCGATCACAAAGACCGTAACTAAAGCCATAAAGTCACCTAATGGATAATGCTGCAGCATCCCAAAAGTTGTGGTCTCTAACGTATATTCAGAAATTGCCTCTATTCCATTTTGTTCAATATTTAGCGCAGATACCCCAAAGACTGCGAAAAAAATAAAGCAGACTAGGGCTGGTACGAATAATACACCGACCATAAATTGTTTAATCGTTCGACCACGAGATATTCTTGCAATAAATATACCGACAAATGGAGCCCATGATATCCACCATGCCCAATAGAAGATCGTCCAGTTATCAATCCAAGTACGTCCTTTTTCATTTAATGGGGCAAGACGAAAACTCATATCGAAAAAATTAGCGATATAGCTTCCTAATGTAGCAGTAAACATATTCAGAATATAAAGTGTAGGACCTACAATAAATAACAAAAGTAATAAGAAAAATCCTAGCCCCATATTAATATTACTTAAGTATTTGATCCCCTTACCAATCCCTGACCATGCAGATAAAATAAAAAGGGCAGTCGCCACAGCTAAAATAACAAGCTGCATCGTAAAATTATTAGGTGTATCAAATAGATAAGCTAGACCACCATTAATCTGAGCAGATCCAAAGCCTAGCGTGGATGCCACACCGACGACTGTTGCAAAAATGGCTAAGATATCAATTAATTTACCAGGAGTCGCTTTCATTGCCCTCTCCCCAAAAACAGGTGTAAGGGTAGCACTAATTAGTCCTGGATAATCTTTTTTAAATTTAAAATAAGCGAGTGCTAAGGCGACAATAGCATATACCGCCCATGCGTGAATTCCCCAATGAAAGAAGGAATATTGTAATGACTCGCGAATCGCTTCATTCGATCCTACTTCTGCATTTGGTGAGCTTTTAAAAGCATGTGAGATAGGCTCTGCTGTAGTCCAAAATACTAACCCCATTCCCATACCTGCACTAAAAAGCATGGCAAACCATGAAGCGGTTGAATATTCAGGTCTTTCATTGTCTTTACCTAACCGCAATTTCCCTATACGAGAAAAAATAAGATAAATACAAAAAGCTAAGAAAACCATGATGATAAGTAAATAATACCAACCAAAATATTCAGAAATATATGTAGTGATTGCTTGTGTTGAATCCTTCAAATTTTTTGGATCAATCATGCCCCATAAAACAATGAGGGCACAGATGGAAAGTGCTATCCAAAAAACAGCATTGTATTTTCTCATTTACTCAACCCCTATTCCACGTCCAGTCTCTATATTATGCCCGTTTTCAAACATTATCAAACAATTTTTGACACTATACATCCTGAAAGACATCATTCCTACTCATGAATCAGACCGCACTACCCGAAATACTTCCTTGTCTTCCACCAAATGTGTCACAATGGCTAAAATGAAACCCAATCCGATGATACCTGCAGCAATTACTGTAATCATGACATAAGAGAAGCCATTCTTTAATAATACGGTTCCGAGTGTTGCTCCAATAAAATTTGCTAAGTTGAAAACAGAAGCTGCAATAGTTCCTGATAGTAATGGAGCTTCTGTTGCGGCCAAAATTATTTTAGAATTCAGGATTGGAGATGTCCCAAACGTCCCTGCACCAAATAAAAAGCTGGCAATCAGTGCTAGTGCAGCAAATTGAACAGTAAACGCAAAAATCAACAAAACAACTGCTAAACTAGCTAATGCTAGCATAAGATACTCTGTTAAGCGTGCTTCCTGAATTTTTCCAGAAGCAAAATTCCCAATAACGGATCCTACACCAAAGCAAAATAAAGTAGCTGTAATACCTGTAACTCCAAAGCCTGTGAACTCTCTAATCATTGGTTCCATAAACGTATATGCAGTGAACACACCTGAAAAACCAAAGACGATAATGAATATAACCATCAGGACATTTTTATTACGGAATATTTTAAGCTCTTTTTTCAATTTTGGTACATCTGTTGTCTCCTGATTGGGTGTCACGATTACAAGAGCCGTTAAGGTAATTATTCCTAGAATTACCATAAACCAAAAAACCAATCTCCAATCTAACATACCGCCTAGAAAGGAGCCGAAAGGTACACCTAGCATAATGGCAATGGTAAGTCCTCCTTGCACAGCTGCAATCGCACCTGTTCTTTTATGTGGTGCAGATATATTCACAGCTATCGCCATACACAGGCCAAAAAACGGAGCATGCATAGCAGCAGACAATAATCTAGATAGTAATAATACTTCAAAGCTTGGTGCTGTTGCAGCAATAATATTGCTGATAACAAATAAAGCCATCAGTCCAACTAGGAGTGGCTTGGGGGAGAATTTTAATGTAACCATTCTAAGAATTGGTCCAAACACTGCTACACTTATCGCATAAACACTTAATAGTAATCCTGTTGTTGAAACATCGACATCTAAATCGTTTGCAAATTGTGTCAGTAATCCTGTTACAACATACTCTGTCATCCCAACAGAAAAGGTACCAATCATAAAGATTGCTAAGACTATCTTTGATGATACATTGATTTGCTTCACTTCGTATTCCGCCCCTAACTACTGGCTAAAATGTAGGTAGTGTACCCATTGCCATTCCATCTACTGCTTTTTTTCCAGCATTTACTCTGCTAGTACTTTAACAAAAACGATAAGCTTCATTGTATCAAATCTCTTCATCATTTCAAGTTAAAAATGCTAGATAAGCACATCTTCACCAAAAAATAATGTTAGAAAAACTCGCATTCGCTCGTCTTTTGGAGAATGCCTAGTTTTGCTTATACTTGGCACCTTAAAATCTCCGCTACGTCGAACTTCTGCTGTGTAAAGATTTTATACTTTTCTAACGTGTAAAAAAAGGAGCCTTCTGCGGCTCCTCCTTAATTTGCTGCTAGTAGATCAGCAAATGCTTTTACATATGGGGGTAAATCTGGTGGTCTGCGGCTAGAAACAATGTGTCCATCCGTTACGACAGCTTCATCAAACCATAAGGAACCAGCGTTAGTCATATCATCCTTGATTCCTGGGGTACTGGTGACTTTTTTCCCTCGCAAAATGCCAGCAGAAATAAGTACCCAGCCAGCATGGCAAATCTGACCAATTGGCTTTTGCTGCTCATTCATAGATCTCACCATATCTAACACTTCTCGATAACGCCTAAGTTTATCAGGCGCCCAACCACCTGGTACGAGTATCGCATCATAGTCATTTACATCGATTTGTGAAAAACTATAATCCGATTCTGCCGGTACTCCGTATTTTCCGAAATACTTTTTCTTCGCTTCTTTTGCGACTAAATCTACGATTGCGCCTTCTTCTCGCAATCTTAATACAGGATACCATAATTCTAAATCTTCAAAGTCTTCCTCTAATAATGCAATCACTTTCTTATCCTTTAAACGCATCCTATCTGCCTCCTCTATATATTAGTCTATCAGACAACCCAAGCAAGTGGCTATTAATTCAATTTGATTGATAATGAGCAAATTTTCTAAATAAGTGAGCCATTTCCTTTGGTTTTTTCGAACGACTAATGGCCGTAATAATAGATACGCCATCCGCGCCAGCTTTTCTTAGTCCGAATATATGGCCCAACTTAATTCCACCAATCGCCACAATTGGCAAATCTCCGACTTGCTCACGAATATTCCTTAAACCATTTTCTCCTATTGGCTGCTTTGCATCCTCCTTTGTATTCGTCCCATATATGGGGCCAACTCCGATGTAATCTGCTCCATCCTCTTTTGCTTTAATTGCTTCCTTTTCATTCGTTGCAGAAACACCAATAATCCAATGATCCGGGCATCTGCTTTTCACCTGTACAAAAGGTTCATCCTCCTGCCCAACATGAACACCATCTGCCCCGATTTCTAGCGCGAGATCGATATCATCATTAATCAGAAATGGGACATCGTACTGGTGACAAAGCCCTTTCATCTTCAAAGCCATCTGCTTCTTTTCCTCTCCGATGAGTGCTCCTTTCCCTTTTTCTCGAAATTGGAAAAGGCTCACTCCTCCTTGAAGGGCTTCCTCCAATACCTCTAATGGATCTTGTTCTGTATTATTCGTTCCTAAAATAAAATAAACCTGCAAAATAGACGGCTTCATCAAAAATGTTCACTCCCGAATGTTCCCATTGAAATACGTGATTTTCTCTCAAAAGCCTCCATGTTTAAATGATTCAGTTGATCCAAGAAGTTGATTTGAAAACTGCCTGGCAAATTGGACTGTTGGGCAGCTTCTTCAGCAGCAACCCCATAATAGCTGATGGCTGTAGTAGCTGCGGTTAAGACATCCTTCTCTACTGCTAAAAATGCCCCAATCACAGCGGATAATAGACAGCCTGTACCTGTGACTTTTGTTAGCAATGGATGACCATTAGTGATCCTATATCTTGATAGCCCATTTGTCACTACATCCACTTCCCCTGTTATCGCAATATTTGTATTAAATTTTTTAGCAGCAAGTGTTGCAAGATTTTCGTTCTGAAGGTCACCCGTCACATCAACCCCCTTCACTTTTACCTCCATACCGGCTAAATTAGCAACCTCACCAGCATTTCCTCTTATAATCGTTACATCTACTTCGTCTAATATTCTTAAAGCAGAGGATGTGCGAAATGTAGTTGCTCCTACACCTACTGGATCTAAAACGACGGGCACTCCCGCTTTATTAGCTGATTTACCTGCAAGGATCATGGCATCCACCTGATCTTGCGTCAATGTACCAATATTTAAAACGACCGCATCCGCTATTTGAGCCATTTCCTCTACTTCTTCTTTAGCATGCGCCATAACAGGTGATGCACCTATTGCATATAAGCCATTTGCTGTAAAGTTCATCACTACTTGGTTGGTAATATTATGAATTAATGGTTGCTTTTCCTGTAATAGTTGAATCTGTGTTAGCTTCATTATTCCATTTCTCCTCTATTTGGTAATCCTTTTAGTCGATATCCCCAATGATTAGTTGGGCCATTCC
This sequence comes from Gracilibacillus dipsosauri, assembly GCF_003176895.1. Classification (GTDB taxonomy): domain Bacteria; phylum Bacillota; class Bacilli; order Bacillales; family Amphibacillaceae; genus Gracilibacillus; species Gracilibacillus dipsosauri. The sequence goes on along the minus strand of NZ_QGTD01000011.1, from coordinate 208,265 downwards.
CTTTGCCCAGTAACAGAGAATGTTGAATAGCATCTGTAATAAATTCTTTTCCAAGCCCCACCGCTTCATTAATTGATTTACCTTTAGCTAGCTCGGCCGTAATGGCTGCTGAGAACGTACAGCCTGTTCCGTGGGTGTGAGGTGTATCGATTCTTTTCGTACTGAAATAATCAAATTGAGCCCCATCATATAATACATCCTTCGCATCGCCATCAAGATGTCCACCTTTCACTACAGCCGCTTTTGCCCCTAATTGATGGACCAACACTTTGGCTGCTTTTTCAGTGTCCTTTTGTGAGTTGATGGAAAAACCTACTAGAAACTCTGCTTCTGGTACGTTTGGCGTAACAACCGTTGCAAGTGGTAGGAGTATATCCCGAATAACCTCGCGAGACTTCTCTTCCATTAATGGATCACCACTTTTAGCAATCATCACTGGATCAATAACAAATGGGATTTTACTGTTTGTAAGTTTTTTTGCAATGAGCTCCATCATCTCAATGGTAGCAATCATTCCAGTCTTGACGGCATGTGGGGTAATGTCCTCCCATACCGCATCAAACTGTTTTTCTATAAAATCAATGGGGAGATGCTCTACTGCCTTTACCCCCTTAGTGTTTTGTGCGACAACCGATGTAATGACACTCATTCCATAGACTTCTCTTTCCTGAAATGTTTTTAGATCTGCTTGGATCCCTGCACCACCAGAAGGATCTGTACCGGCTATCGTTACTGCACTTACTATTTGATTGGACATAAACCTTTCTCCTCTCTTTTTACGAAATGAAGGGAAATAAAAAAACCGCCCCTTATATAAATGGAGCGGTTATTTATTACATCAATCTATCACTTTTGACCGACTCCACTTCCCTCCGCCAGCTTTAACTAGTTCAGGTTCAAAGGGATCAAGAAGAACTATTCTTATCTCAGCCATTCCGATGGCACCCCTAGTGGAATTTTTGTATTCAATTAATTCTAATAAAACATGTGAGTTCCATTCTGTCAAGAAAGCGATATATATGTCTAGTTGATCCACCCAATCGAATCGAGTGGCCAGATTCTCATTTTCACATCTCCAATAATGGATTCCTCATCAATGAATCCAAAGGAGCGACTATCCTTGCTCACACGACGATTATCTCCAAGCACAAAGAATTTCCCATCAGGAACTGTTTCTTCACCTGTCAAATTATAGAGGGTAAAATCATTCGTTAAGCTTTCCCCTTCAGGTAGCGTTTCTTTGTATGCTGTCAAGTAATCTTCTTTATATTCCTTGCCGTTTATGAATAAATGGTCATTTTTCATTTCGATACTATCACCTGGAATACCAATTACTCTTTTAACATAATTATCTTCAGAGTCCGGGGCTTCGAAAGCTATTTCGTCAAATCGCTCTATTTCACTTATCTTACTTAAAATAATGCGATCCCCATCCTGTAAATTAGGCATCATGGACTCACCCTTAACAATAGATGGAGTGAATAAAAAATGGCGACAAACTAGAACAATAACTACTGCTATTAATAGTGCTTTTAACCATGAGAGTAATTCTGATATAAATTTGTTATCCATAGGTAACCTTCTTTCGTCTGAACTAAGGAAATTTTTTTTATAAAGTTTTTGTGCTATCCTTTATAGGGTATTAGCTTACCATTTTTCTATCTATGAATTACGAAGATAGATAAGGTGTTCTTCTATTATATTAACATAATTTGTATGTGAATAGATATTAAAACTTATGAAACAGGTGAAAATCAATGCAGTTAACTAAAAAAAAGACAGTGCTTTTAATCATTGGAATTATTATACTTTCCTTCAATTTACGTCCTGCCATTACATCGGTTGGACCTATAATAGGTATGATTCGTGATGATTTATCCCTTAGTAACTGGAGCGTAGGGTTCATTACTAGTCTACCACTACTGGCATTTGCCTTCATGTCTCCAATTGCACCAAGGTTAGCAAATCGAATTGGAAATATGCGTGCATTACTGATTGGATTAATTATTTTAATGAGTGGAATTTGGATCCGATCCATTGCAACAATCGCTCTTCTCTATCTCGGAACCACGTTGGTTGGCGTTGGTATTGCGATCATTAACGTTATTCTTCCGAGTCTCATAAAAGGGAGCTTTCCTAGTAAAATTGGTATCATGACAGGATTATATACAACCTGTATGTCTACATTTGCAGCAGCTGGATCTGGTCTCAGTGTCCCACTAACATCTGGTATAGATCTCGGCTGGAAGTTGTCCCTGGCAAGCTGGAGTGTTATAACAATAATTGGAATAGCTATTTGGCTATTTGTGATGAAGAACACCCCAGCTGAAAAGGATTTAAAACTATATGAGCCTAGTGCTAGAAAGATGCTCAAATCTGGTATTGCTTGGCAGGTTACCATATTTATGGGGCTTCAATCCTTCTTATTTTATGTGACGATTTCATGGCTTTCTGAGATTCTGATCGCAGATGGATTTTTACCATCAACTGCCGGTTGGTTTGTCGCCTATATGCAATTTATAAGTCTTCCAGCAACCTTTCTTACCCCTATTATTGCTGGTAAATTAAAGAATCAAAGAAGTCTCGTTCTTGGTTTCGGTAGTGCAGGAGTTATCGGCTATATTGGGTTACTATTTCACTCATCCATTATCCTAACAACAATTTCGATTACGCTTATCGGTTTTACGTTAGGCTCTAGTATTAGCTTAGCATTAGCACTTCTAGGTCTACGGACAAAAAATGCCAGACAAGCTGCAGAGTTATCAGGGATGGCCCAGTCATTTGGATACCTTTTAGCTTCTGTAGGACCAATTATCGTTGGATTATTATTTGATCTTACTGGAAGCTGGGATAATTCTCTTATGGCCATTATCCTTGTAACGATCGTAATGATTGGCTTTGGTATTGGTGCTAGTCGCAACAAATATGTTTTATAAGGTGAAGCTTATCTAATTGATTAGACTCCGATCTTTCACTTGCTTTACGAATTGTCATCTGAAGCGTATAATGAACATATAATGAGAATGGTTTAAAAATGGAGGGATTAGAATTGAAAAAATATGTTGCCCTCATCTTCTTGTTCACTATTCTTATTCATGGCATGCTCCCGATTTCAACAGGAGCGATGCACCCTGTGCTCGTGATGGAGCATAGTATGGATGTCGCAGATCATTCGGTTTCGAAGACTGATTTTCAACCAGATAATTCACTATTCATTCTATCAGCATTTATTTGGAGTTCGATTCTGATTTCGATTGTATTAACTTCAAACGGAACTGCGAGTACAGAGATAAGAGAAAGAAAACTCATTCCAAAAATGTGTCAATCAAATTATTTGATCACCCACCTCTCTCTTAAAGGATAAGTTTAAGAAGGAGAGGAGGAGGTTTCATGCTTTGGGCGCGTTTTATTATGATCGGAATGTTTTCTATAACAGCTATTTCCCTATTTGTATATCAAGGGATAGAGGTTTTCCATGCATTTCAGGATCTTTTTCAAAATAAACAATAACTAAAAAGGCCCTTCACCTAATGTGGTGAGGGCCTCTTATTATGTTTTTTAAACTGCTTTTGTTTTTAACTCCACGTCAATGTTTCCTCTAGTTGCTTTGGAATATGGGCAGAAATCATGTGCAGCTTTTGCAAGCTCTTCTGCTTCTTCTTGAGATACACCTTTAATCTCTACATTCAAAACAACACCAATTTTAAATCCACCATCATCAGTGTCTTTAAGGAGACTTACTTCTGCAGTAATAGAGGAATCAATGTCCTTTTTTTGTTTAGAAGCCATTAGGTTTAATGCACCATCATAGCAGGCTGAATATCCTGCAGCAAATAATTGTTCAGGATTGGAGCCTGTACCACTACTATCACCTGCTGGATTCACTAGATTTAAATCAATTAACCCATCATCTGACTTTACATGACCATCGCGGCCACCTTTAGCAGTTGCTTTTGATGTAAATAATACATTACTCATACTTATCCACTCCTTTTTTTAATTAGAAAACTTGGCTTATCGTCGTAGCATTACTTAGCAAGAGTATTTTACTTGCTAAAGAATGACTTGTGCCCTTTGGGTGCAAGTAATGACGAAAGCCTAAGTTTTACTTATACTATCAACCAATTTTATGATAGTATATAAAACCATTAATGGCTTACATTTATATTCTACCAATACTATTCCTTTTTCTCCAAATATTAAACATTACTAGCTCGTGGCTAAGGATAAAACAAAATTCTTTACATAAATTAAGATTATTGCGATATTTAAAGATGTGGTTTCTATTATGGTGAATAGGAGGAAAAATCATGCAAAAATTCACATTTTACAATCCAACAAAGCTCTATTTCGGTAAAGGGCAGCTCACTAATCTATCTGATGAAATAACGAAGTATGGAGAAAATATTTTACTTGTATATGGTGGAGGAAGCATTAAGCGTAATGGCTTATATGATCAGGTTACCCAGATATTACATAAAGCAGGTAAGAAAATTTTCGAACTTAGTGGTGTTGAACCGAATCCACGAGTGACAACAGCAAGGAAAGGTATTGAAATTTGTAAAAAAGAACAGATAGATTTCATTCTCGCTGTTGGTGGAGGCAGTACAATTGATTGTACGAAAGCCATCGCGGTAGGAGCTAAATCTGAAACAGATATTTGGGATATTGTAACGAAGAAAGAAACTGCAAATGGAGCACTAGATTTCGGAACAGTACTCACCCTTGCAGCAACAGGATCTGAAATGAATTCAGGGTCTGTTATTACGAATTGGGAAACGAATGAAAAGCATGGTTGGGGTAGCCCCTATTCATTCCCTACTTTTTCTATTTTAGATCCAGATTTCACAAAAACTGTACCTAAGGACCAAACCATATATGGAATGGTAGACATTATGTCCCATGCATTAGAGCATTATTTTCATCATGAAGAAAATACTCTTCTACAGGATCGAATGGTAGAAGGCATTTTAAAAACGGTGATCGAGACAGCCCCTAAATTACTAGAGGATCTTAAAAATACAGATCATAGAGAAACCATTCTTTATAATGGAACAATGGCTCTTAATGGAATGGTAAATATGGGATATCACGGCGACTGGGCAACCCATAATCTAGAACATGCCGTTTCTGCCGTCCATGATATTCCGCACGGCGGAGGTTTAGCGATTCTTTTCCCTAATTGGATGAAATATGCTATTGACGAGAATGTAGGACGGTTCAAGCAATTAGCGATAAGAGTATTTGACGTGGATCCAGAAGGAAAATCTGATAAAGAAATTGGACTAGAGGGAATCGACAAGCTTCGAGACTTTTGGAACAGCATTGATGCCCCTTCCACACTTGGAGATTATGGTATAACAGACGATTCCATCGACGTAATGGCAGACAAAACAGTCATCGCAAAAAGTGAATTTGGCAATTTCAAAAAATTAAACAGAGCTGATGCAATAGCCATTTATAAAGCATCACTATAAATACAAATGCGGCACATTGTATGGATCAAGTTATCCTACAATGTGCCGTGAATTTTTGAGGAATGTATACATGGATGCTTTCTATATAATGGTAAAAGCCAGAATTTTCATCTTGGTAACAGTACATTGAATTGCTTAGATTACCAAGAGATATTTTTTTATCTTGGCGAAACGCTCTCATGTTTCTCTCTTTACCAGGATATATTCCTCTATCTTGAAAATAGTTCTTTCCATTGCTCTGATTAACACGACAAAACATCCTCGGTTATTCCTGTACGGATTGACTTTCTTTCTTTTGCTCCTCTGGTAACGGATCAATAGTATGCTTGTAGGCGTAACCTTTACTTAATGTCGCAACAGATAGGAACAATACTCCGATCACAATTACGATACAAATGATTAATATTATCCACATGACAGTAAATCCCCCATCATTCGTCATTTTCCATCATTATAACATACCTTCTAGAGCTAAGAATCTCCCAATCCAGCAGGAACACATTTTTTCTACTTTCCCGAACTTAATATTAGCGACTTACATATCTTAAAGCATGGTATACCTTTTAATCAAACATAAAGGAGAGAGATTTATGGGATATGAAAAGTCTACGAAAAAGGTCAATACGAATAAAAAATCCAGAAGAAGAAAGTCATGTGGTTGCTTGAGTTCCTTAAGAGGTGAAAGAAAATAGTGTTTAAATAAAATAGGAAATAATGACCTCAATGATTGCTGCCACTGCTGCAACAGCCAAAATGATTAGAATCGGCATGAACAATGAAGTAAAAAAGTGAAAGCCGATAAATAAAAGGCAAGCTACCCATATCCCTGTACACCAATGGCAGCTTAATAGTTCTCCTATCCATCGTCTTAAACCCGTCCCCTTATAAGAGATAATCTCTTCCACCGTACCATCTGATAAAGGCCTTTCCTCCCTTTCAAAAAATGGTGCTCGGATAAAACCAGTGATTTTATCATAGACAATAAGATGTGTAAGTCTAAAAGAAGCTAGTGATAATAATACAAAAGAGAGCCAAGTGATCAATTGGGCACCTACTTTCCTTTTTTTACTATCTTATTTTTGATTTGCCCAAAAGATGACTAATTCGAATGTTACTTTCGTATGAGTAGCTTGCTGTAAATGGAGGCAAGCACCTGCTGAAATAACATACCAACAACTACTGGTACCGCTACTGGACCAGGGAAGTATTGTACTGCGATAACAGCACCTGCACTTATATTTCTCATTCCACCACTAAATGTTAACGAGATCACATCCTTACCTGACCGCTTTAGCCATTTAGCTACAAGCCATGCAAGTAAATAGCCTGTTGCTGCAATGAAAAACATACATAGTGCAATCTTCAAAAGCTTCCAGTCTATTGCTTGTAAATAAGGAGCTACCTCCGCACTGTTAATCATAATAACGATCGCTAATGCCAATTTGGAGAATGGAGCAAGTCTTGGACTCCACACCTCATGAATCTTTCCCTTTGTCCATTCATGTAAAATCATCGCTAAAATAGATGGAATGACAATCATAATTAAGAGTCCTTTCATCATCGACCAAACCTCAAGCTCCACGGATTGACCAACCACAAAGGATAAACTCAATGGAACAATAAAAGGGGATAAAATCGTGTCGATCAATATAATCGATAAAGTTAAAGCAACATTTCCTTTATTCATGGATACCCATATAAAACTAGTGATACCTGTTGGAATAATCATCGCAATAACAAAACCCGTAATCGTTAATACATCCTCTGTAAATACTATCCATCCAACTAGCCATGCCCATAGTGGCATAATAAAATGCAACAAAATAAGAGCAATAATGATCGAAAGTGGATGAGATAAGACTCGATGTAGTGTAATAAAGTTTAAGCTTAAACTTCCAGCAAAGGTCATAAAGGCAAAAATATAAATAACCATTGCGTCAAAATGGCTAAAAAAGCTAGAAAAGCTAACACCTAACACAACACTTGAAGGTGCTATGAAAGGCATAATTCGTTGTAATAGTTGATTAAGCTGTCTTAACATAAAGAATGGCTCCTATTTTTTTTGGATGGATGGACGTTGGCCGTTCCAGCTAACTTCCACAGATATACCAAAAAACTCTGATAACCTTGTCGAAGTAATCATGTCACGACTATCTCCTTTCCCAAAGACAGTACCCTCTTTCAATAGAAGAGTTTTATTGAATTCTGGTAAAATCTCCTCTACATGATGGGTAACATATATAATGGTAGGAGAATGTTTTGCTGCAATATTCTCAATGGATTCTAACAATGCTTCTCTTGCAATAAAATCTAATCCATTTGTTGGTTCATCGAGAATTAAGAGCTTCGGATCGCCCATGAGTGCTCGAGCAATTAATACCCGCTGTTGTTCCCCTTGTGATAAGGTCTGAAATGTTTGATTAGCATAGTGAAAACATTTCAAATCTTTCAATAATTGCTGAGCTTTTGCTCTCATTTCATCCGTAGGCTCTTCATAAAGACCGATCGATGCAAAACCACCACTGAGCACAACCTGATAAGCACTATCTGATCCATACATCCGATCCTTTATTTTGGATGAAACAATGCCAATTTGCTGACGTAATTGTTCTCCTAATATATCTTGTCCAAATTGTTTCCCAATTACTTGTACTTTTCCGATTGTCGGAAAATAATAAGCACAAAGCATATGTAAGAGCGCTGTTTTTCCCGCACCATTTAATCCGAGTATTACCCAGTGCTCTCCCTGATTAATGGTCCAATCAATATCATGAAGAATCCATTTTCCACTTTTCTTTAATCCGACTTTCTCTAAGTCTAGTATCATTTCCTTCACCTCACCTAAATAGCTCTATCCTTCTTTTATAAACTTAAATTGTCCATTTCACAAATTTTTTGTATTTTTTCACCAAAACTATTGAAAATGATTCTCATTATCGATATAATGAAATCGTAGCACACTCACATGTGCCCGAAACATTCCCTTTACACATATCTTTTGTTACCCCCAATCAACAAAAGAGAAACAAACGCTTCTTTCCCGCTCCCTTAGGGTAGAAGCCTTTGTTTTTTTACTAAGGATGTTTCCCAATCCATGGAGCGCAACTATTTTTACATAGGTGCCTCTCTTTTTTTTTACTTTTTTAATTAAAATTATTTTAAATAAATATTGATTTTTATAAAACTTGTATTATAATAAAAGATGAATTATTTATAAAGGAGAGGTGCTTTTTAATGAGTGAAGATAAAAAATACTTAACGACAGCCTCAGGAGCTCCTGTTGGCGACAATCAAAATTCAATTACAGCGGGACATAGAGGTCCTACTTTAATCCAAGATGTACATTTACTCGAAAAACTTGCACATTTCAACCGCGAAAGAGTACCTGAACGTGTCGTGCACGCCAAAGGTGCAGGTGCACACGGCTACTTTGAAGTGACAAATGATGTATCAAAATATACAAAAGCTGATTTCTTATCAGAAGTTGGCAAAAAGACACCTATGTTTATTCGTTTCTCCACTGTTGCTGGGGAATTAGGTTCAGCAGATACAGTTCGTGACCCTCGTGGTTTTGCTGTGAAATTCTATACAGAAGAAGGAAATTACGATTTAGTTGGAAACAATACGCCCATCTTCTTTATTCGTGATGCAATAAAATTCCCAGATTTCATTCATACGCAAAAACGTAATCCACAAACAAACCTAAAGGATCCGAACGCAGTATGGGATTTCTGGTCATTATCTCCAGAATCTCTACACCAAATTACGTATTTACACTCTGACCGTGGTATTCCAGCAACTCTTCGTCATATGAACGGATATGGAAGCCATACATTTAAGTGGGTAAATAAAGACGGAGAAGCTGTTTGGGTAAAATATCACTTTATCTCCGATCAAGGTGTTAAAGGACTAGATCCAAAAGTTGCCGACCAACTCGCTGGAGAAAACCCTGACTATCATACAGCAGATCTATTTAATGCTATTGCCAAAGGGGATTACCCTTCTTGGACATTAAAAGTACAAATTATGCCAATTGAAGATGCTAAAACCTATCGATATGATCCTTTTGATGTGACAAAGGTATGGCCACATGCTGATTATCCATTAATTGAGGTAGGACGCATGGTGTTAGACAGAAACCCTGAAAACTACTTTGCAGAAGTAGAACAAGCTGCTTTCTCACCTGGACATTTTGTACCTGGCATTGAAGCATCTCCAGATAAAATGCTTCAAGGTCGTTTATTTGCATATTCTGATGCTCATCGTTATCGTATTGGAGCAAATCATGAAGCATTACCGATCAATCGAGCTAAATCTGCGGTAAACAATTACCAACGTGATGGACAGATGCGTTTTGATGGCAATGGTGGTAGTGCGCCAAACTATGAGCCTAATAGCTTTAGCGAAACACCAAAAGAAACACCGGAAAATAATATTACTCCATTTGAAGTAAGTGGTTTTGCTGATAGTGTCGCTTACGATAGTGATGACCACTATTCTCAACCACGTGCATTATTCCGTGATGTAATGAATGATGAAGAACGCGAACATTTAGTTCAAAACTTTGCTGATCACATGAGTGGAGTAACACGCGAAGGTATTATTGAACGTCAATTGGAAAACTTCTATAAAGTAGATCCAGAGCTAGCAGAAAGAATCGCAGCAAAATTAAATGTAGAAGTTCCAGCACATTTAAAAAAATAATAACGTAAAAAAGAGAGCATTGAATGGTGACATTTAATGCTCCTTTTTATTCATTACGATTCTCTACTATATCTGAAGAGTAAATTTCAATGATTACTTGCCCATTTTGTGTCTTAGATTGAATTAACAATGGCTGATTCAGACTATTTTTAAAGGTAAAATCAGGTCCATACCAGCTTACTGTTGCATCCCGTCCTGGAGGGACATAGGGTACCCTTTTACTATGGGAATATCGTTCTAAAATTTTTACTCCTGCCCTGTCGACTGCATTAAATAAAGTGGAAGATATTTGACAAATCCCGCCACCTATCCCCTCCGTTAACTCACCTTTCACAATTTCAGGTGCAGGAAGATATCCTTTTTCTTTCGTTCTTTTCCCTACTACTTCGTTGAAAGAAAATGTTTCTCCAGGAAAAACAACATGGTTATTAATTGCTTCTCCAGCAAGAGATATATTGTGAGCACGAGCTTTTTTATTTTGATTAAAATACGTAACATATTGTCCAATTTTATGTGTTCTTATATTCGCTAAAAGCTCTGTGTCTACTTTTGGATGGATCTCTACGACTGGTGCTTCTATTTGCGTAGTACTATTTTCAAAAAAATGGCGATAAAATTGTTCTTTAAATTTCTCCTGATGTAATTGAATTCCCACCTTTCCAGGTACAATGGACCCTTGGTCATTAATTGTAGCATTCAAAGGCTTCTGATAAATCTTTTCATTAATCCTCTTTATAAATTGTGTATAATTCCTTGTATCAATGATTTGTTCTTCCAGTAAAGGAACCGTAAAGTCAGATTTTTGAGCACTCGCCACCTGCTGACCATCAAAAGTCACGATTACTTCATTCTGAACAATGACTTGCGAAAACCATACGATAAAAGCTGCTATAATTGTCATCATAAAAATTCCTCCTTTCAATAGTATGAATTAGATCACATCATTTCATGTAGTAAACTTATTCTTCTATAGCTAACATTTTCTCATTATTTTATGTTTCGTATTTAGATAAAAAGGTTATAACTAAAAAGAACTGTGTCAAAAACAAATTCTGCTCATTTGTAAGGATACGTGACAATATCGAAGGATTTATAAACCTACGCCGAATTGAATGGCGCTCACCCTAACTCAAGCAGATTAAAACTGTTTAATCACTTTATAGGCAGTTTGCGATAAAGCCCAGTTCCCTTTATTATTAACAATGTACTATTTGAACAAGGAAACTTGGCCAAATAAGAAAGGAGTTCATTGTGACAGTTAATCATACTAGTAATGCTGCTGATATTATTTTAGAACATCCTACCAAAAAGGATGGAGCAGCGATGTGGGAATTAGTAACCAAATCAACTCTAGATACAAACTCATCTTACAAGTATATTTTGATGAGTGAATACTTTAATGAAACCTGTGTTATTGCAAAACAAAATGACCAAGTAATTGGTTTTATAACCGCATTTATCCCCCCTAAAAAGCAAAATACCGTTTTTATTTGGCAAGTAGGTGTAGACACCAATCAGCGTGGAAAAGGAATTGCTTCCAAAATGTTACATTTTTTATTAGAAAGCGAAGCATGTCAATCCATTCAATTTGTGGAAGCAACCATCACACCTACAAATCGTGCATCACAATCCTTATTTCAAAAGCTAGCACGTGATTTTCATACTGAAATTCACTCCGACGAGTTCTTTACGAAAGATATTTTTCCTGGAGATGAACATGAGGAAGAATGGAGATTCGTCGTGGGGCCAATTCAGCATTAAATCATCTGAATATTTTGAATTTTCAGATATTCAGTAGGATTTTTTTCAATCATCATTCTTATTTATAAATTAGGAGGAAATGATTAATGAGTAAACATATTAATATTATTAACGAACATGAATCTGTTGTACGTAGTTATGTACGCAACTTTCCAACAGTCTTTACGAAAGCAAAAAAACATCTAATGTGGGACGAAGATGGCAAAGAATTTATTGATTTCTTTTCAGGTGCCGGAGCTTTAAATTATGGCCATAATGATGATCACATGAAAAAGCAACTAGTAGATTATATTATGAATGACGGCATTACTCATTCCTTGGATATGGCCTCTAATGCAAAAGCAGAGTTTCTTGAGAAATTTCAAGACGTTATTTTAAAACCACGTGAATTAGATTATAAAGTCATGTTTCCAGGTCCAACGGGGACAAACAGTGTGGAGAGTGCATTAAAGCTAGCGCGTAAAGTAACTGGTAGAACAGATATTATTAGCTTTACAGGTGGTTTCCATGGTATGACAATTGGTTCTTTATCCGTAACTGGAAACTCCATGAAACGTAAAGGTGCTGGTATTCCACTTCAAAATACGGTAACGATGGCCTATGATAACTATGTTGATCACGATACCCTAGTATATTTAGAGCGATTCTTAGAAGACAACGGTAGTGGTGTTGCGATTCCAGCTGCTATGATTGTAGAAACCGTTCAAGGTGAAGGCGGAATTAATGCTGCTCGATTTGAATGGTTGAAGAATCTAGAGGACCTTTGCCGTCGCTGGGGTATTTTATTAATCATTGATGATGTTCAAGCAGGAATTGGACGAACTGGTACATTCTTTAGCTTTGAAGCTGCTGGAATTAAGCCAGACATTGTTTGTCTATCTAAATCATTAAGTGGTTATGGACTTCCACTCGCCGTAACGTTAATCAAGCCTGAGCTTGATATTTGGAAGCCTGGTGAGCATAATGGAACATTCCGTGGAAATAATCATGCATTTGTAACAGCTACAGCTGCTCTTGATTACTGGAAGGATGAATCCTTTGAAAAAGAAATTCATCAAAAATCCGAGGTTATTTATAGCTTCCTTGAGGATATTGTTTCAAAATATCCAGAGATCAAAGGAGAAGTTCGTGGTCGTGGATTCATGGTAGGAATTGCTTCAGAAGTGGAAGGCCTTGCTGCAAAAGTAACGGCAAAATGCTTTGATTTAGGTTTAATTATGGAGACGGCTGGTCCCAATGATGAAGTATTTAAGCTATTCCCACCTCTAAATATTCCAACAGAGGACTTACAAAAAGGGTTAGCTATAATTGAAGAAAGCATTAAACAATTAGTAAAAGATCCAGTAGCAAATTAAATATGTGTAAAAGGCTTTTATGATGAAGCCTTAAATATATAGAAATTTTAACAGGAGGAATACTTTTTATGAAAGTAGTAAAACTAGCAGATGTATTAGGTACAGAACATGATGTAGATGGAGGTACTTGGGTAAGTCGCCGTCTAATCAATAAAAAGGATGGAATGGGCTATTCCGTTAATGATACAATTATTAAAGCAGGTACAGAAACTCACATTTGGTACCAAAACCATTTGGAATCAGTATATTGTATTGAAGGAGAAGGCGAAGTTGTCACATTGAGTGATAATAAAGTATGGCCAATCACTAAAGACACTCTATATGCACTTGATCAACATGATGAACATCTATTACGAGCAAAAACCGATATGCGTATGGTTTGTGTATTTAATCCACCATTATCAGGTAAAGAGGTTCATGATGAAAATGGTGTTTATCCAGTTGATGAAGATTAATAATTGACTAGAACAACCCCAGTTCTTTTGTTGATATAACATTCTTATCCGAAAACTCCTCAAATTTGAGGAGTTTTTTCTTGCTCTTTCTATATAATTAGTGTTAAAAATAATGTATCTTCTACTACTTTTACACGTTAGGAAAATATAAAATCTTAGCAAGGAGAAACTCGACGTAGTGGTTTTGAAATGTACAAAGTATAAGAAAAGCTAACGTATCCGCTAAAAGACAAGCGAATGCAAGTTTTTCTAATATAGAACATATAGATATTGTAGTAATCTCCTTATAAGAAGGATGAATCTATGAGAGGTGGAAAGATGCCTAAGAAGGATGTTCAGGATTATATTCAAGAAGGTGTATATGGTCCAAAAACGATTAAACTAGATGAAAGAAAGAAGTTCCTCGGTACAATTAGGGAACGTGTTATTCTTGCTTTAACAAAATCAGAAGTGCGCAGTGGTAAGGGAATAAAAGAAATGCAACAACTAGCAAAAACCTACCCTAAAGCTACCATGCTCATGAATGGAAATATGAGCTTTCGTTATTTTAAACCTTACCGTGACTTAGCTGGAACTTTAAAAATACATTATACCTCTGTCTCGAACAAAAATGTTTCCAGTGACTATGGCCTCGTTCTCACTTCCGACCATGCCATTGATAAAGAGGATATTTTTTTACAGGAAACAAAGCCGGTACAATTAACGAAAGCTAATAAACCATGGTGGAAAAAGCTTTTCGGCCTATAAAAAGAAGAACCCAAAATCTTTGGGTTCTTCTTTAAACATTCATTTGAGTAGATTCAAGTATGTGTACTAATCTCTCCATCCCTGTTTGGATGAGTTCTGGTTTAGAATTAGTAAAGTTAAGACGCATGGTGTTTTGTTCTGGATTAGATACATAGAACGGTGCTCCTGGTACATAAGCAACACCTGCTTTAACCGCTTCATTTAAAAGCTTAGTCGTGTTTATATATTCTGGTAAGGTCACCCAGAAGAACATCCCGCCCTTTGGTTCGATATACGATAAACCCTCTATTTTTACAGAATCCAATAATTCTTTCATCACAATCATTCGTTCATAATACGTCTCTCGGATTAATTGAATATGGGCATCCAAATCAAAATCTTCCAAAAGATGAACCAATGCATGCTGACTAATGGAGTTTGTGTGTAAATCCGTTGCTTGTTTGGCTTGCGCCATAATTCGAATAATTTGATGTGGACCAACAATCCAACCAATTCTCATAGCAGGTACAACGGTTTTAGAAAAAGTACTTGTATATAGAACCAGTTCATTTTGATCAAGGGAGGCAATAGAAGGTGGTGCCACATCTGTATCAAATTTTAATTCGCCATAGGGATCATCCTCAAAAATAACCACATGGTATTTTTCTGCTAATGCTAATAATTTTTTTCGTCGTTCTAAGGACCACACCTTCCCAGTGGGATTAGAATAAGTTGGAACAACATAGATACATTTCGGTTTAAGCTTCGTTATTTTATCCTCCAAATCTGAAATGACCATACCTTCTTCATCAGAGTCTACTGCTACAACCTTTGTTTCATATGACTCAAAAACCTGTAATGCAGCTAGATAAGTTGGATTTTCCGTTAAAATAATATCCCCTTTATTAAACATCACTCTAGAAAACAAGTCGATTGCCTGCTGGCTCCCTGAGGTGATCAATATATTTCCCGGATCCCTATCGATACCTTTTTTTCGCATCTGCTCAGCTAAAGCATTTTTTAACGCAGGTACACCTTCTGTTTCTCCATATTGTAATGTCTTACTACTGGTTGTTATTGCTTTATGAAATGCTTCATCTACTCCCTTTACAGGAAAAAGACTTTCCTCTGGTAATCCGCCAGCAAATGAAATAATATTGCCTTCATTAATTACCTTCAATATATCCCTTACAGCAGATGATTTTAAAAATTTTACGCGTTCAGAGAAACCATACTTCAACCCACTCACTCTCCCGTATATGATGTTAAGACCTATAAAAAGACTTATTTAATTATTTGCCTCTTATTTATGTTGAAATTTTTAGATATTTCAAACTATTCTAGTGAACAGTCTTCATTTAAGAGTATACTGTTCATATAGAAACCCAGTAGCTTACATTATCATCGATTATTGCTTGTAGTGTAAACCTTTCCTCTCATGTTATTCACGAGATCTCTGCATAAACTGTTCAGTTTTTTGATATATTTGAAGTATCGTAGAGAATTCTTATGACTGATTATATCATAGGCTTTGGCTTAAGCATACCAAAATTCATCTCCATCTACTCAATGTCCTTTTACATTCCTTAATGATCGAAGAGATACTTCTATCGGATATCCGTTAAATATTACTTGTATTAAATTATTATGCAAAAATATAGGGATTTGATATACTACAAGGAAAGCGCATACATACGAATAAGGAGTGAGAGACATGTTAAACGTAGCATTATTAAGTAGATGGCACGTACATGCTGATGATTATGCACAACAAGCAAAAGCAAATGATGGAATAAATATTAGTGCCGTATGGGATGAAGACCTTGAACGTGGTAAGAAATGGGCAGATGAATTAGATGTTCCATTTTATGAAGATTTAGACGAATTATTATCTCAATCAGATATTGATGGGGTAATTGTAGATACACCAACTAATATGCACAAAGATGTCATCATGAAAGCAGCGAAAAATAAAAAGCATATTTTTACAGAAAAAGTGTTAGCAATTACGGTATCGGATTATCAAGAGATTGTTGCGACAATTGAAGAGGCTGGGGTAGTGTTAATGGTTTCTTTACCGAAATTAACAGATGATTATTATTTGCGCGCACAGAAAGTGTTAGATGATGGTACTTTAGGTAAGCTTACAACGATTCGTTGCCGCTTTGCACATAATGGTGCCGTTCCATCAAAAAATAGTGCAACAGGCTGGCTTCCAGCACATTTCTTTGATAAAGTGCAATGCGGAGGTGGGGCATTAATTGATTTAGGTGCACACCCTATCTACTTAACTAATCGTTTAGCAGGGCCTGCTCGATCTTTATCAGCAATGTTACAATCAACTAGCGATCAGTACGATGTGGATGACAATTCGGTAGTCTTAGTAGAATATGAATCTGGAGCAATTGGTATCCTAGAGACTAGCTTTTTATCTAGTGGAAGTCCATTCCAATTAGAATTATATGGTACAGAGGGTACTTTATTGGTAGAAGAGCAATCTGTTCGTTTAAAAACAGATACAGACTGGGTGGATGTGACAGACACTGTTTATGAACCAATGCCAATGGAGCAATGGGTGCATGCCATCAATAAGACAGCAGAACCAAGTCTGAAAGCAGAAGATTTCTACCATCTTACCCTTATTAATCAAGCAGCAGCACAATCAAATGAGACTGGTGAAAGAGTACTACTAGATAAAGTAGCAAACAACTAACTTATCATCAAAAACTTGCTTTCTTTTACTTAAAGTAAAGAACTTAAGTTTATTATAGAGAAGTAATATTTTTATTCGTGTTAAGCTAAGGTTTACCACGTCTATTAGCGTAAAGATGTCCCTTTTCGGGCTCTTTATTTTTTTAGTTTTAGATACTTCATTTCCTATGAATTAAAAAACGAAATCCTATGAAGGGAACAAACGAGTTACATTTCGTCTCGATTTCAGCTACGTGCATTACTCCCTGCTAAAATCTCCTTATCATGTTAAAAAGACAGCTACTTTTGTAAAGTAACTGCCTAAAATTAATATTAACCTAACACCGCTCGATCGTTATCCATTTGCTTTCCACGTATCCGTTGGAATTCTGCTAATAATTTTTCGATCGTAAGTGCTTGTTTTTCTTCACCAGAAACCTCTAGAATAATTTGACCTTTATCCATCATAATCAGTCGATTTCCTAGGTCTAATGCCTGTTGCATATTATGTGTGACCATTAAAGTAGTTAATCCAAATTGTTCGACTACTTCTCCTGTAAGCTTGGTTATTAAATCTGCTCGAGACGGATCCAGTGCTGCTGTATGCTCATCTAATAATAAAATATTTGGCTCAGTAAAAGTCGCCATCAAAAGAGAAAGTGCTTGACGTTCCCCACCTGATAGTAAACCTACCTTTGCATTCAAACGATTTTCCAATCCTAAATGCAAAGTAGCAAGATGCTCTTTAAAAAGAGACTTTCTTCTCTTACTTACTCCATACTTCAATGTACGCTTTTTATTCCGAGCATAGGCCATTGCAAGATTCTCTTCGATCGTCATCGTTGGAGCCGTTCCAGCCATAGGATCCTGAAATACACGTCCAATCAGACGAGAACGTTTATACTCTGGTAGCAAAGTTACATTTTTCTCATTAATTTTAACAGATCCGACATCAGGCTTTAACGAACCTGAGATCATATTCATCAAAGTTGACTTTCCAGCACCATTACTACCAATTACTGTAACAAAATCGCCTTTTTCTAATTGAAGGTTCACAGTTTGTAATGCCTTTTTCTCATCTAAAGTTCCTTCATTAAACGTAATGGAGATGTTGTTTAAACTAAGCACCTTTACCCTCCTCTCCATTTTCAAGCATCCGTCGTTTTTTCTTTTTTCGGACAGCTTCTTTTCGAGTTGTTATTATTTTTGGCATAACTAATGCCGCAATAACAATAATTGCTGTAATCAGCTTCGTATCTCCAGCTTCCAAAAACTTCGCCTTTAACGCTAATGTTAGCACAATCCGGTAGACAATCGCTCCACAGACAACGGCTAATGTTGTTCTGGCAATGGTTTTTGTACCAAAGAGTGCTTCACCAATAATAACAGAGGCTAATCCAATTACGATCATACCGATACCCATTCCAACATCGGTAAAACCACCGTATTGTGCAATAAACGCACCAGACAATGCTACTAATCCATTCGAAATACCTAATCCTACGATGGTTAAAATATCAGTATTTGCCGAGAAGCTTCGAATCATTTTCTCATTGTCACCTGTTGCACGTAGGGCGAGTCCTACTTCTGTCTTCAAGAAGTAATCTGTTAAAAGCTTGATTAGTAATGTAACGATAATCATAATAATTAGAACAGCCCAAGTACTAGGTAAAGGGTCTATATTTAGTGCAGCTAACATATCGTTTAGCAACGTATCAATACCTAATGTGCCCCAAAATCCTTCGATTTGCTTAAATAAGGTGGGCTCATTCAACAGTGCAACATTTGATTTTCCACCCATTATCCGTAAATTAATCGAATATAAAGCTATCATCATTAAAATCCCAGATAGCAAGGGATTTATCTTCCCTTTCGTATTCAAAATTCCAGTTATCATCCCTGCAATAAATCCAGCAATTAAAGCATAAAAGGTTGCCAAAACAGGTGGTACACCATTCACTATCGACACAGCCGCAACTGCTCCACCTGTTACAAAGCTCCCATCTACCGTTAAATCTGGAAAATCTAAAATACGAAACGAAAGATAGACACCTAAAGCCATTAGTGCATAAATCACTCCTGACTCAAAGGCCGTAAAAATTGATATAAACATGTCTATCTTCCTCTCTATCCTATAACAAGCATTTTGTGAGAAAACCTCGACACCAACTTCATGTCGAGGTTTTTCTTCATTCTATTCTTCGTTGACTTCTACTAGCTCAGCATCCTTTTCCCAGGCACTATTCCATTCAATACCTTGGGCTTCTGCTGCATCTTTATTAAGATATAGATCGATTTCTGGTGGATATTCTACAGGAATATCTGCAGGAGTTTTCTCACCAGTTAAAATTTCTACTGCCATTTCTCCAGTACGATAACCGATATCGTAATATTCAAAACCGTAAGCTGCAAAGCCTCCACGTTTCACTGAATCTGGCTCTCCTACGATTAACGGAAGATCTTGTTCTTCTGCTACTCCAACAACCGTTTCTAACGCAGAAACAACGGTATTATCGGTAATAATGTAAAATAAGTCTGCTTCTCCGACTAAGGAAGTTGCCGCTTGCTGTACCTCTGAAGAGTTACCAACGGTTGCTTCAGCAGTGCTCAAGCTAGTTCCTTCCACCGCTTCTTTCACAGCTTCGATTTGAGCAATAGAATTAGCTTCACCAGAATCATAAATTAATCCAATAGTGGCATCCTTAAAATTTTGATCAATAAATTCAATGGTCTTCGTAATGGCCTCTGGGTGAAGATCAAGTACACCAGTAATATTCTCACCTGGCTGATCCATTGACTCAACTAGCCCTGCTCCTGCCGCGTCTGTTACAGATGTAAATAGAACCGGAATACCATTAGAGGCTTGTAGAGCACTTTGTGCACTTGGTGTGGAGTTAGCAAAGATTAAATCGACTCCATCTGCCACAAAGTTATTCGCAATGGTCATAGCATTATTTTGATCATCCTGAGCACTTTGGAAATCATATTCTACGTTTAAACCAGCATCTTCAATTGCTGCTTGAAATCCTTCATATGCTGAATCTAGAGACGGATGTTCTACAATTTGTGTTGCACCGATTGTGTATGTTTCTCCATCTCCTGACGAATCACTTTCTCCTTCTGTTCCACAAGCTGCTAGAACACTCATAGCCATTGCTACCAACAGTAACAAAATCCCTTTTTTCATCATTTTTATTTATTTCCCCCAATTTCTTCATTAAATGAACAGCAAAAATAGTTATGATACATTATAGCATATGTTTTTGTCCAATAGTATACTTTCTTTATGATTTTACGCGTGAAATTAATGGAATTCTTGCTTGGTTCGACAAAATACTGCAAACTATGGATAGGTGCATACAGAAAAAGGTGATGAATAGATGGCTAATGTTATAGTAATTGGTGGAGGAATTGTAGGTTTATCGGTTGCTTATTATCTAGCAAAAGAAAACGTTGAAGTAACCCTTGTCGATGCTGACCATACTGGGCAGGCAACTACTGCTGCAGCAGGAATCATTTGCCCGTGGGTTTCACAGCGTAGAAATAAAAAATGGTATCAGCTTGCCAAAAACAGTGCTAGCTTTTATCCAACACTTATCGATGAACTGAAGAATCAAGGTATTTCCACTACAGGATATAAACAGACGGGAGCTCTTGTTATCCGTAAGGAAGAGAAAACACTACAAAAAATATATGAGATGACCCAGCAGCGCCTGGTCGATGCTCCTGAAATCGGGGAGGTTACTCGATTAAATGTTGCGGAAACAAAGCAAAGATTTCCTTTACTTGATGAAAAGTATCAATCCATTTACGTTAGTGGTGCAGCTAGAGTAAACGGTGGAAAATTGCGAAAATCCTTACTAGAAGCTTGCATGAACCATGGAGTAAAAATAATCACTGGAGAAGCAAGCTTAGTGAAAACAGCCAACCATGCAAATATCAAAGTGAACGACACTCTTATTGAAGCAGATCAAATTGTTTTAGCCAATGGGTCCTGGTTTTCCACTATTGTGGAGTCCTTAGGGTTAAATGGATTGATCAGACCACAAAAAGCCCAAATTGTCTCCTTAAAATGGAAGGAGGATGACACAGGTGATTGGCCAGTAATTATGCCAAGAGGAACACACTACATTGTTCCTTTTGAACACGGGCAAATTGCAGCAGGTACTACACATGAGGATGATGTTGGTTGGGATACACATGTGACGCCAATAGGTTTACAAAAAATCTTTTCGGATCTGAGAGAGGTAGCACCTGCTTTATTAAGCAGTGCTTTAGTAAAGGTAAATGTAGGATTTCGACCCGTTGCTCCAGATTTTTTACCAGTCTTCGGCAGGCTCCCTGGTTATGAAAGAATTTATGCTGCCAATGGCCTTGGCTCCTCTGGTCTAACTACTGGTCCTTTTATCGGAAGAGAGCTCGCCAAAATGATATTAAGAAAAGATGGGATTTTAGATGCGAAAGATTACCCGATTCACTCCATTATAAAATCTTCTGAATAAACAGATAGTTAATTTCTTCGGTTCCTGTGCTATTGCCAAGATATGTACTTTTATCTTGGCTTTATCGTACAGTAATTCGGTTATTCCCAAGCTATTTATCCTACTGTTAAAATGAAAAAGTGGAGAAACCAAATTGGCTTCTCCACTTTTTATGTTTTTATTGATCGTTTCTTCTAATAAAGTCAGTGACAGCACCTTGTGAGGAACAGGAGACATTATGAGCATATTTCCCAAGTACTCCGCGTTTGTAAAGTTCTGGAGCTTTCCAATTGGCACGGCGTTTTTCTAATTCTTCATCGGAAACATCCATAGTAATCTCTTTCAATTCAGAGTCAATGGTTACCATATCCCCTTCTTCTAATAGGCCAATTGGCCCTCCAACCTGTGCTTCTGGTGCAATGTGACCGACAACGAGTCCATGGGTACCACCTGAAAATCTACCATCAGTTAGTAAAGCAACCTTTTGCCCTAAGCCTTTTCCTACTAGAATCGCAGAAATAGAGAGCATCTCAGGCATTCCAGGCCCACCCTTTGGCCCCACATAACAGATTACTAGAACATCGCCTTCTTTAATTTCATTGTTCATCACTGCATTTGTTGCTTCCTCTTCTGTATTAAATACACGAGCAGGACCTGTGTGACGTTTAACCTTAACACCAGAAACCTTTGCTACAGCACCATTTGGTGAGAGGTTTCCTTTTAACACAACGAGTGGTCCATTTTCACGATATGGATTACTTAATGGATGGATGATATCTTGGTCATCAGATAATACCGGTGCATCTTCATAGTTCTCGGCAATCGTCTTGCCAGTTACCGTTAAACAATCTCCATGTAAAAATCCGTTGTCTAGTAGGAGACGCATAACAGCCGGAACCCCACCGATATTGTGTAAATCCTCCATAACGTATTTTCCACTTGGCTTTAAATCTGCTAAATGAGGTACTTTTTCTTGGATACGATTAAAGTCATCCATTGTTACGTCCACTTGCGCAGCATTCGCAATAGCTAATAAATGGAGTACCGCATTCGTTGATCCACCTAATGCCATTACAGCAGTAATCGCATTTTCGAAGGCTTTTTTCGTTAAAATATCTTTTGGATATATGCCTTGTTCTAATAGTTTGTAGGCAGCTTCTCCCGCTTTACGACAATCCTCTGCCTTTAATTTGGATTCAGCAGGGTTAGAGGAGCTACCAGGTAAGCTCATTCCAAGCGCCTCTACCGCTGTGGCCATTGTATTCGCAGTATACATACCACCACAAGACCCAGCTCCCGGGCAAGCAGCACATTCAATTCCTCTTAATTCCTCGTCATCTATATCCCCATTGTTATGTTTCCCAACGCCCTCAAAAACAGAAACGATATCCAGTTTTTCACCATTGCGGAAGCCTGGTGAAATCGTACCACCATATACGAATACTGCTGGAACATCGGAACGAGCAATCGAGATTAAGCATCCAGGAATATTTTTATCACAGCCTCCAATCGCTACATATGCATCTAGATTCTCCGCCCCTACTACTGTTTCGATAGAGTCTGCAATGACATCACGACTCGGAAGAGAATAGCGCATGCCAGACGTCCCCATTGAAATACCATCAGAAACGGTAATCGTATTAAAGATCATAGGCACACCGCCCGCAGCTTTAGCCCCTTCTTTTGCACTAATTGCTAGATCATCTAAGTGAATATTACAAGGTGTAACCTCACTCCATGTACTAGCGATCCCGATCATTGGTTTTTTAAAGTCCTCGTCTGTTACACCTACCGCACGAAGCATAGCACGGTTTGGCGCACGCTTGGAATCATCAAACACTTTACTCTTGATACGTAAATCTTTCCCCATACCTTTTGCCTCCCAACCATTATCTTCGAAAATATATAGAAATCTATTTCTATCAAATCTCAATACAGATATAGTATCATATATTTAGGATATACGAAATGTCTCATAAAGGAGAAAATAATGAAAATTCGCAAAATTTTTATTTTTTTATTGTTGATTTTAGTATTATTTGGAAGCTATCAGTACTATTTATACCAAAAATATCAAGACAGACCTATGCCTACAGACCTTCATCCACTAGTCAAGCAAGCAAGGGATGATTTAATAAAAAGGACAGCATCCATCGGAATACCGATTTTAATTACAGATGATTTCCGTTCCATTGCAGACCAAGACCAAATTTATGAACAAGGAAGGACAACAGAAGGCAGTGTTGTCACTTACGCAAAGGGAGGAGAATCTTACCATAATTATGGGTTAGCTATTGACTTTGCCCTCTTACCACAGCCGGATCAAGCAAGCTGGGACATGGAATATGATGGGAACAATAATGGAAAGAGTGACTGGATGGAGGTAGTTGAAATAGCGAAGGATTTAGGGTTTAGCTGGGGTGGCGATTTTACTCGTTTTAAAGATTACCCTCACTTGCAGATGGATTTCGGCTTGAGTATTCGCGACCTACAAAGAGGAAAAAGACCAAGCGATGTTTTAGATGAATAGAGCGTGATGTTCTATATGCCCCTCTGAAGTTCTATCATTAGGAGTTACTTTCACGTTGACATCGCGCTCTAAAGTCTGCGGCATTAACAATTGATGGGCACTAGCAATTATCGGTAAATAACGGTACTATACAATTGCTCGGTCGCTTTAGGATCAATCATTAGATGAGCATGATTCACAGCAGTGATTGCTTCTGTATATCCCGAAGCGATTAAGGTGGTTTTACCTGGATATTGGACAATATCACCTGCAGCAAAAACCCCTTCAAGGTTTGTCTTCATTAAAGGCGTTACAGGTATCCTTCCCTTTTCGATTTGAATTCCCCATTGTTCAAAAGGCACTGCTTGAAGCTCTAAACCATGATAAGTAAGCAACTTATTCGCCTCCATCACAATACGTTGCCCCTTCTCTTTTATCTCTATATGGGTTAGCTCTTGTCCCTCGACGATGAAATCCGTCATTTCTACTTGGTAATATACCTTCACCTTACTCTTATATAGGCTGTCTATATCTTCATCTTTCACTTGTAGAAACTTGTCTGCAGGATTAATCAGTGTCACTTCTTTCGCTAAGCCTTCTAAAAACAATGCCCAACCAACACCTACTTTGCTATTTGAAGAGATCACGACTTTTTTCCCTTCATAGTTAGCTTTATGCATTAGCGTTGTAGGAACGGATTCTTTAAAGACAGAATGAGGTAAATTAGGCCATTCAGAAGGTCTTTTCGTATGAAACGTCCCTGAACCTGTCGCAATTAAAACGGTTTTGGCGGTAACTATATGACCTTTAGCTGTTTCTAGCTGAAACAAATGATTGACTTTCGTTAGCTTCTCTACAAAATCCCCCATTACCACCTCAGGCTGATGACGTTTTGCTTGTTCAATCATATTCTCTACTAATGCTTCACCAGAAATATCGGGAAAGCCACCGACATCATAAATGATCTTTTCAGGAAGAAATTGCATAACCTTGCCACCAAGCTGCTCTTGTGCCTCTATGAGCATAACCTTCATCTCTCTCATTGTTGCATAGTAAGCAGCAAAAAGTCCTGTCGTTCCTCCACCAATGATAATTAAATCAACGCACTCTTCTACTCTTTTCCCCATAAATTCTCTTCCTTTTTTATGAAAGTATTTGTAATCTGTCCGTAGCCTTTAATTCAGAAATATTCTCCACTCCGATTCCGAACATCGCTATCTTCAGTTCTAGCTCTCTCGTTTGCATCCATTCCATTAATGCTTCCGGAGATTTTATTACTTCCTTTAACACCGAGCGAGCAAATCCTACATGGCTAGCCCCTAGCGCTAGAGCTTTAGCAGCATCTAAACCATTTCGAATACCACCACTTGCCATAAGCTTTTGATTCGGCAATTTTTCACTAATATTAAATAAACACTCTGCTGTCGGATTGCCCCAGCTTGCAAAAGCTTCTGCGGCTTGTTTTTTTATCGGTTCATTGGAACGTAATTTTTCGATTTGACTCCAGGAGGTTCCTCCTGCACCAGCTACATCAACAAAAGCTATCCCAACATCGATGAGACGTTTGGCTACATCCTCATCTATCCCGAATCCAACTTCCTTCACCCCTACTGGAACCGGAAGATTCTTTACGAGCCTTTCGATTTTCGGTAATAGATAAGAGAAATTAACGTCACCACCTTGTTGAATAATCTCTTGAATGGAATTCAAGTGTAACACAAGCGCATCTGCCTCTGTCCACTCTAAAATTTGTTTTACTTCTTTAATTTCTATCCCATAATTAAGCTGTACAGCACCGATATTTGCAATAATTGGAATGGTCGGTGCAAATCTTCTCACTTGAAAGGAGCTTCGATACTTATCACTCTCTAGCATCACTCTAGTAGATCCTAGGGCAAAAATCCATCCCCGTTCCTCTGCTGCAATGGCCAGATTCTGATTTATCGATTCAGCAAGCGCTGCTCCTCCAGTCATGGAGCTAATCAAAAAAGGGGTAGGAAGTAGGTGATGAAAAAAACTTGTTGCCAAATCTATTTGATTAAAATCAATCTCTGGTAATGCATTATGCTTAAAACGATAACGGTCGAATCCGTTAGTGATATTACGGCCTAGTGCCTCGTCTGACAAGCTCAGCTCTATATGTTCTTGTTTTCTACGATGAATAGAGTCTGTCATCTGATCCTTCCTTTCTTATCTCTTTTGCTTCCAATGTGTAAGTGTATCCAATTTGATATATACTATATATTATTATCATATTTTTTGATTTTCTTAATTGCAAAGAAGGGGATTTTTATATGAAAAATAAATTAATAGAAAGACTTACCACCTACGCGAAAATCAATACCCAATCTAATGAGAATAATTCGAGCTGTCCTTCTACTGATGGGCAATGGGAGTTAGCACACCTCCTCGTTGATGAATTAAAATCTATTGGTATGAAGGATGTCACTATTGACGAAAACTGCTATGTGATGGCAACCTTACCAAACAATACAGATAAAGAACTACCAGTCATAGGCTTTTTAGCGCATATGGATACTGCAACCGATTTTACAGGTAACGGTGTAAATCCACAACTAACAAAAAATTACGATGGTAAGGATATTATTCTTCATCAGGCCTTAAATATTATTCTTTCACCAAAAGAGTTTCCAGAACTTAAAAATTATACTGGCCATACACTGATGACGACAGATGGAACGACATTACTTGGTGCAGATAATAAAGCAGGAACTGCTGAAATTATGACTGCAATGGAATACTTAATCAAAAACCCTCAGCTTCCGCATGGAGATATAAGAGTGGCTTTCACTCCAGATGAGGAAATCGGACGAGGACCACATAAATTCGATGTGCAACGGTTCGGGGCAGATTTTGCCTATACAATAGACGGTGGCCCTCTCGGAGAGCTACAGTATGAAAGCTTTAATGCTGCCGCAGCAAAAATCACAATTAAAGGCAACAATGTACATCCAGGTACTGCAAAAGGGAAACTGATCCATGCTATAAAGATTGGGATGGAACTCCATTCCTTACTACCAAATCAAGAAGCACCTGAGTATACGGAGGAATATCAAGGGTTCTACCATTTATTATCTTTTGAAGGCGATGTAGAAACAGCCAAGCTCTATTATATTATCCGTGACCATGACCGAAAAAAATTTGATCAAAAGAAGCAGAATTTAAATGATATGGTAGAAGTACTTCAACAGAAGTATGGAAGAGAAAGAATATCATTAGAAATGATAGACCAATATTATAATATGGCTGAAAAAATCGAACCAGTAAAGCATATTGTTGATTTGGCTTATCAAGCAATGACTGAAGCAGGTGTTACCCCTAATGTGAAACCAATTCGTGGGGGGACAGATGGATCACAGCTCTCTTTCATGGGTTTACCTACACCGAATATTTTTACTGGAGGCGAAAACTTCCATGGAAAATATGAATATATATCTATTGAAAATATGGAAAAAGCCGTCCACACGATTACAAAAATTGCTGAATTAGCTACAAAGAATTAGGATTTTAAGGCAAATAAGAGGAACGATTCAAAATTAGATCGTCCTCTTATTTGTTTTTTTATAAAATAATCCTTCCAACCCTGCACTAAACTTTACAATCTCTTAAATTTTATTTCATTGACAATCCTTCTCTCATCCTATAAAATCCTAACATGACCAATAAGTCATAATAATGACTATAAAGTCAAAGTGGTGATCAAATTGGATAAAAAGCAAGAAATTTTACAAGCTGCACTAAGGCTTTTTTCTGAAAAGGGCTTTAATGAAACCTCGGTTCAAGAAATTGCAAATGAAGCACATATATCCAAAGGCGGATTTTATACCTATTTCTCTTCCAAAAAAGGCCTAATGCTTGAAATGATTAAAGAATACCATGACAAAATCATCGATCAAGCAAGTCAATTTCAATTATTAGAGAATGCCTCACCTTGGCAGCAATTAGCAAGTTATATAGAGCTCGAAATTCGTACATTGCTTGAACATCAATCTTTTTTCTATGTTGTATTCAAGGAGTTTCCGCCAAAAGCAGATGAACAAGTAACCAAGTGGATGGACGAAACACAAATAACGATAACAAATAATCAGTTAAATATTTTTCGGCTTATCTATGGAAAGGAATTTGAGTCTTATTACACGGATTTGATCGTAATTATGCAAGGACTGGTGAAAGAATATACCTTCTACGTAGAGATAAATAATAGAAGCATCCATGCGCACGAGTTAAGTGAATGGATCGGTCACCTAATTCATTCCATTGTTATGCACTTACAAGAAAAACAACCTCTACTACACGAAAAAACTCAAAGTGTAGAAGACATTTTTAAAAATTTAAAGAAACAAATAGAGGTATGGCCTGATGAGAACCAAAAAAGGAAGTATGAGGAGACGCTTCATTTAATACAATTAGAGTGGCAAAAAACAAACAAAAATAAAACGTTACTCGAAATTTTATTTCATTATTTGAAATCAGAAAACACGCTTTGCTTTGATATTTTGCAATTAGAACAATTAATTTTACAGGAGGAAATATAATGACACAGCAACCTAATATAGAGGAAGTGAGACGAATACCAATGATGGCAGTGATGTTAATTGGGGCTTTCGTTGGTCTATTAAATGAAACACTTCTTGCTACAGCATTACCAAGTATCATGAATGATTTTGGAATTCAAGAAAACCAAGTTCAATGGTTAACTACCGCCTTTTTGTTAACAAATGGGGTGATGATCCCCATTTCTGCTTTTCTTATTGAAAGATTTACAACAAGACAATTATTCTTAACCTCATTAAGTATTTTTGCATTAGGGACATTGATTGCAGCTATCTCCCACACCTTTGAGCTGTTATTAGTAGCCAGAGTTGTTCAAGCAGCTGGTTCAGGGATTATGCTACCATTAATGATGACGGTTATGTTAACGATCTTCCCAGTCGAAAAAAGGGGAGCTGCCATGGGGATGGCGGGGATTGTTATTTCCTTTGCACCAGCAATTGGCCCTACGTTATCAGGATGGTTACTTGAATTTTTCTCATGGAGAGGCTTGTTCTATGTCGTCCTACCAATTGTCGTGATTGCGATTATCGTTGCTTCTATGTTTGTGAAGAATGTGACCAAATTAACGTATCCCAAGATTGATATTCTATCTATTCTTCTCTCTTCTTTAGGTTTTGGAGGATTACTTTACGGTTTTAGTACAATTGGTGGACATAGTGGCGAGTCTTCTGATGGCTTGAGCCAAACCGCTCTTTTCATCATTCTTGGAGGAGCAATCATTTTAGCATTGTTTATTATTCGCCAAATCAAATTGAAAAAACCAATGCTAGAGTTTCGGGTTTTTCGTTATCCCATCTTCTCCCTATCATTAGTCATTACGATGATTGTACTAATGGCACTAATCGGGGCTGAAACAATGCTTCCACTCTATATGCAAAACACAAGAGGGTTTTCTGCATTGGAAGCTGGTATGATGATGCTACCAGGTGCTATTGTGATGGGGATTATGTCCCCTATTACAGGAATGCTTTTTGATAAATATGGAGCTAAATGGCTTGCTGCAATTGGGTTAACCATTGTAACGATTACAACATACTTTTTCACCAATTTAACTATGGATACTTCCTATACCTTGCTTGTCGTTGTTTATGCCATTAGAATGCTTGGTTTGTCCTTAGTAATGATGCCAGTTATGACTGCAGGACTGAATCAGCTTCCACAGGAATGGCATCCACACGGTACAGCGATGGCAAATACCTTCCAACAGGTATCTGCCTCGATTGGAACTGCGATTCTCATAACTGTAATGACGTCAGCAGCTAAAAATTACCAGCCAGAGCAAGCAGCATTAGCCGGATTATCTGAAGAAGAGGCAATCTTGCAGGTTGCTAACAATGCATCGATGAGCGGATTTAATACAGCATTTTGGCTTGCTACTGCTTTATCAATCGTTGGATTAGCCCTTTCCTTCTTCTTAAGCTCCAAGCCAAAAACAAAAGAGCAACAAGAAAAAATTGCTTAATTATCCTTTCAGTGGGGCTGATCCATACCCCACTGATTTTTTCAGGTTGGAGTTGACCTCCCTATGTCCTTTTCTATCCTCCTTCCAATCCTTCACTATTTTATTAAAAATTATTCCATATCGTCTAAATCATGTTAAAATAGTCACTATGTAGTATTTATCAAGGGGGACCGATTTAATGAATAATAATATGAAAAAACCTTTAAGTTTTGGAGAGATTTTAGACCAAACCTTTCGAATTGTAAAAACGAATTTCGGGTCATTATTTATGATTTCTTTTCTTGTCATGGCACCGATTTTGATCATCCAATCCATTATGTTAGCCCTAAGTGGTCGAGATTTATTCTCAAGTATTGATCCGAATGAGAGCTTTTTTGACCAGATTTTGAATGATCCGTATGTACAGGGATATGAGCTAGGATATGCTGCAGGAGATCTTTTTCAGGAATCATTAATTTTACTTTCCTCATTATTAGTTATTTTTGCCACACCGTTGATTGCTGGTGCCACTGTTTGGGGTGTGAAGCATGCCCGTGATGGAGAGTCCTTCATGGCAAAGGATATGTTAAAAAAAGCTTCTAAAAGATATTGGCCTTTATTAGGTGGTACGTTCTTACTTGGCCTTATTATCTTTGGTATCATGTTTGCATTTTTTATGTTCGTTTTCTTAACACTACTCGTGATGATCCCACTACAGCCTATTGCAGGTATTCCTATTTTAATTCTTTTAATTATTGGTTTTATATTAGGTGCAGGGCTATTATTTACAAGATGGAGCTTGTATCTACCTGCCACTTTATTTGAAAGAGTTGCTCCTGGTCTGGCAAAGAGCTGGAGATTAACGAAAAGACAAACATGGAAATTTTTTGGGATGTTTATTGTTTTAGCCATTATTATTGGGATCTTTAGCTCCATATTTGAATTACTTCTAGGTTGGTTGGGAGACAGCGTACTATACCAATTGTTATACAATTTCCTTACCATGATCACCTCCATCATATTTACGGTTGGTTATTCGGTGATGTATTTTGATGCTAGAGTAAGACAGGAAGCTACTGATCTTAAAGATATGATCGATGAATATGACGTGACGGAGAGACCTTAAAGGAGACTTGTCGATGTCAGCTTATACGAACGCAAGAGAAGAAATGAATCAAATACTCAATCAGGAAGAATACCAAGTCTATTATGAGGATAATCGTAGCTTACTAGAAATCATTTGGTCTAATATTAAGGAATGGTTTACAGATTTATTATCAAAGCTAAACATACCTGTCTCCAGTGACTCAGCAATCGGTAATACTATCATTATTACCGTCATGGCTATTCTTGCTATTGCGATAATCCTTCTATTCCTTCTGGTTATTATGAATATTGTAAGACGTCGAAAGCTAAGGAGTTCCCAACCACTCCAGTCTAATAGGGAGCTTGAATGGAGCTATGAGAAACATTTACGTGAAGCCGAAAAGCAAGCAAATGAAGGCCAATTTCGTATTGCTACTAGACATCATTTTTTAGCTTTACTACTAATACTCCGTGAAAGAAATCTACTAGAAGTTAAAAGGTGGAAAACGAATTGGGAGTATTACGATGAATTAAGAAAAAAAGATAAGGATCTGGCAAATAACTTCTATCAAGCTGCTCTATTTTTCGAGCAAGCAACCTATGGCGAGCGGAAAGTAGAAGAAAATGATTATCAGACTTATTATACAACGATCAATGAATTGATCTCAGCGATAATAGAAGGGTTTCCAAACGAAGGAACGGGTGATTCATCATGAATTCTAGCAAATTTCATAAAAAGACATGGATAGTTGGTGTAGTGTTCTTTTTACTGCTTATTTTGTTAAGTTTTTTCTCTACAAGTGATTCACCCAAGCAATATCCCAGTTTTTTAACAGAATCTCCTTCCTTAACAGGAACGAAAGCAATATATACTTATTTAAGGCAACAATCAGATGATGTCACAAGAGTAACATCACTACCACATGAGGAAACGAATACAGAGGAATTACGCATGATGATAAATCCTCCTGTATTAACAGATAAAGTAGCAGAAGAAAGTTATCTGGAATATATCGAAAAGGGAAATACGCTTGTGATATGGAAAGAAAATCCTAATGATTTGTTCGGTATAGAAGCAACATTACAAGTGGATCCCTATACCAAACAAACGCAGCAACCAAGTCAGGTGCAAAGCCCTAACAATAGTTATGAAGCTGTTATAAATAGCGCCTATCGACTTGAATCAACGGAACAAGATAATGTGCTATTAGAGGATTCCTATGGTGTACTTGCCTTAGAAAGACGTATCGGTGATGGGCATTTGATTGTCATAACAGAACCAAATTGGTTGACGAATGACCAAATTACCGATTATGAGCATACAGAAATCATTTTTGATACACTGTCCTTCGAGAGATTTCCATCCATTACCTTTGATGAATTCCATTTTCATTCATCAAACGGCCTTGTCTCTCCATTGAAAATATTCCCTGGGTGGGCATATGTTTTATTCGTAGAAGGAATTATCTTTGCTCTCTTTGTACTGTGGTATCAAGGAAAACGTTTTGGACCTATTCGAATAGCCAGAGAGGAACATGTCCGATTAGGTGATGAAAGATTAAATGCTGTTGCCATTTGGCATTTGAAAGGGAAAAATTACAAATCGGCGATTCTTCATCAAGTGGACTATTTAAAAGAGGCTATACGAGAAAGATATGGTATACCATACGACAATTCCTGGCAAAAAAGAATGGAACATTTAGTTCCTACGTTAGAATCCTTATCTACGAAGGACGCAACTTACTTCGCTCAAGAATTAGAAACAGTACTGAATAAGGATAAAATAAATAAATACGAATTCTTAACTCTATCAGCAAGTATCGAAAAAATAAGAGAAGAGGTGGAAACTAGATGAGTCAAACGATGATCAATCTATTAGAAAAATATGAACAACGTATTATTGGCCAACAAAAAAATCTTCGATTATTATTAACCGCAGCATTGGCTGGTGGCCATGTACTTATTGAAGGCGTACCAGGGACAGGAAAAACACAAATGGTCAAGACATTGGCTAAGTTAGTGGACGGGGAGTTTAATCGAATCCAATTCACTCCCGATTTACTGCCAAGTGATATCACTGGTAGCTCGATTTATAACATGAAGGAGCAAGCCTTCCAAACCTTAAAAGGACCTATTTTCACCAATGTTTTGCTTGCAGACGAGATTAATCGTACACCGGCTAAAACTCAAGCGGCATTATTAGAAGCAATGGAAGAAAAACAAGTGACGATCCAAGGAGAAACCTATCCATTGCCAGATTTTTTCTTCGTTGCAGCAACTCAAAATCCGATCGAATTTGAAGGTACATATCCTTTACCGGAAGCACAGCAGGACCGTTTTTTGTTCAAGCTTAGAATCAATTTCCCTTCATTAGAAGAGGAGATCGAAGTATTACAAATGGTGATAACTGAACAGCTACACCCAACGGAGCTCAAGGCAATGTTTACCAAAGAGGAGCTTGCTTCCATACAAACAGAAGTACAACAGGTTAAAATTAGTGATAGTATAGCCGATTATATTTTGAAAATAGTGAGGAAAACACGAGAGCTTGAACAAATTCAACACGGAGCAAGCACTCGTGCAGCTATCGCTATCGCCAAAACTGCTCAAGTATGGGCATATTTAGACAATCGAGATTATGTAACTCCAGATGATGTGAAATTAATGACAGTACCGAGTCTAAGACACCGAATCCAACTGTCTCCCTATGCAGAATTGGAGGGATCTGATATTGATGAAACGATTAAAGCCCTTGTGGGATCGA
This sequence comes from Gracilibacillus dipsosauri, assembly GCF_003176895.1. GTDB lineage: Bacteria > Bacillota > Bacilli > Bacillales > Amphibacillaceae > Gracilibacillus > Gracilibacillus dipsosauri. The sequence goes on along the minus strand of NZ_QGTD01000011.1, from coordinate 174,240 downwards.
TTGCTGTTCCAAGATAAAGGTGTATTACCAACGAAAACCTTTATTATATATTTTAGCTTATTCATCATCGCTTTGTTTTTCTTATCCTTTTGGCGTTTCAGTTGGTTATTTTTAATGTTTGCAACAATCCTGTTTCTTTGTCTTAGTATCATAGATTTATATCTAATGCCAGGACGCAAGGAACTAACAATTACACGCGAATTGACAAAAGAAATGGAGCGCTATGAAAATTACTTAGTAAAGATGACGATCGAAAATAAATCAAGCTTTGACTGTATCATTAGAATAAAGGATAGCTTTCCTGTATCGTTTCAGACTACTTTCCCTGAAAATCAATCGATACCAAAGCTTCAAAAAACCATGCTTTCTTATGAGATAAAACCACTAATACGAGGGAAATACACGATTGATAAGCTTTATACAAGATATAGGAGTAAGATTGGATTATGGGAGAGACAATTAACTTTTAACCAAAAAGATGAGTTAAAGGTCATTCCTAACCTATCAGAAACAAAGAAATATTTAGCAAGTGCACAAAATTATTTACTACATGAAGGAATTAAAATTAGAAAAATGAAAAGTGGGATGGGTGAATTTTCTAAGGTTAGATCCTATGTGGTTGGTGATGATCCTCGAAAAATGAATTGGAGGCAATCTGCCAAACTTCAAGAGATGATGACAAACGAATATGAGCCTGAGCATGGAAAAAACCTTACCATATTAATTGATTGTGGAAGAATGATGGGGGTGGAGCTCGAGGAAGGAAATCGCTTAGAAAAATCGATCGAAGCAGCAATCACGCTAGCTACTGCTGCATTAGATAATGGTGATCATGTCTCGGTGATTGCATTTTCTAAAGATATTAAGACAGTTATCCCATCAGGAAAAGGGTTGGATCATTTAAATACGATTCTTCAAGGAATATACTCACTTCAAGTAGATCCTCAGGAATCGAATTATGAACTAGCGATAAGATATATACAATCCGTTCAAAACAAACGGAGTATGATTATTTTATTTAGTGACATCCAAACATTTATCCATGAGGACCATCATTTATTTTATTTGAAGGAGCTCCGGAGGAAGCACTTATTTTTGATGCTAGGAATAAAAGATCTGTTATTACATCAAAAAATAGAAAAGAAACCAACAACAGTAAAGCTGGCAATGGAAAAAAGCGTGGCACAAAAGCAGTATCTCCTTCAAAAGAAAGGAATGAGAAAATGGGAGAAGCATGGTTTGCCCATGCTAGAATCCCCTGCAGAAGACCTTGCGGTAACCGCAGTTTCTCAATATATTGATACATTAAATAGAGGATTGCTGTAGTGCTCTTTTTTGCATATGGTAATATCCGAATATCATATAAAAGATTAAGCCTAATCCTGTTAAAATAGCAACTGCATATTTCATTTCTAATGATAAGTTAGCAGGTGTAATAAATCCTTCTATAATACCGGCAATAACAAAGAGCGGGATGGTACCTAATAAAAGTTGAACAGATCTTAATGTCTGCAGTTTTAATTGGTATCCTCTTGTATAAGCACCTGGGACAAATAATTTATATCCCATCAGCAAGCCCGCTCCACCTGCTATAAATATCGCTAACAATTCGATTACACCATGTGGAACAATATATGCCCAAAATGCATAGGAATTATCATACTGATAAAATAGACCTGCTAAAGCACCGATAATGATACCATTGTATATTAAAACATATACTGTCAAGATGCCAAACGTAATTCCACCAGCAAATGCCAATATTGCTACTCGGATATTGTTGACCATAATCTCTGCAGACATTGAGGCAGAATCCACTTCCATTCTTGGCTCTTCTCCTAAAGTTTCAGGCTCAACCGATTGTACCATTTCTTGTGGAAGAATAGCATATACATAAGTGGAGTTTTCTATTACGGCCAAATAGCTTGCCAAAAATCCGAATCCAAACAATAGCATCGCGAGCACGATAGCCTTCCACTGTCCTAAGAGCAAACCTACGAATTTTGAACTTATGAAATGGTAGATTTGCTTTCCAGAGGTTTGCTCAGATTTATATAAGACATTATGTGCTTTTGCAACTAGCTCATTTAAATAACGAGTAATCTCTTCATCAGGAAAATAGGTTTGACTATACGACAACTGCCTTGCTACCTTTTGATAGGTTAGTTGAAACGAATCGATCGTTTCTGGATCTTTTTTTGATTGGATTAGCTTGATAAGCTTTTCTAAGTTTCTCCAGTCGTCACGGTTTTGTTTCATAAATTGATTTAATTGCATATATTCACCTAATTTTCTAACTTTTTACTACATTATACTGCAACGAACAGCAAATGAACAGATCACATTTTTTCATGGAGGAATACTTATGGCACAGGAACAGGTTAATGTCAAAACCCCTGAATACGTCTCATTACAATTTCAATTGGCTGGATTAGGATCTCGAGCTACTGCACAAATCATTGACTATACGATTATTGCAATTGTTGAGATCATCCTTCTTCTCCTAATCATTTTTTCCGGTATCAATGATTTTATTTTGTTTGATGAAGGAATTGGGTATGCCATCGCCTTTTATCTTATCATCACCCTACTCCTTCAATTCGGCTACTTTATTTTTTTGGAGTATTTTTGGAGTGGGCGAACTATCGGAAAAAGGATGTTAAATATTCGCGTAATACAAGAAAATGGTCATAACATTACCTTTTTATCGAGTATTATTCGAAACTTTTTGCGAGTGGTAGATATGCTCCCTTTTGGCTATCTCGTTGGAATGATTATGATTTTTTCTCACCAAAAGCATAAAAGATTAGGAGATTTAACAGCAGGCACCATTGTCGTTCATGAACGAGCAAATAAATCGAACAGACTATCACCATTAGAAAAATATATTCAGAAGAAGAATTTACAAAAAGAAGAACTAGCGATCGATGCCTTCCACTTAAAACAGTTCACTAACAAGGATTGGCGCTTACTTTCTACTTATTGTTCTCGTCTACCTGATATCAAGCAGGAAGAGCGTACCGAATTAACTAGACAGATTGCAGATATCCTACTTCCTAAGATTGAATCAGAAGTAGCTAGTCTTCATCGAAGCGATGAAGATATCCTTCTTTTGCTTTATTTACATTTAAAAGAAGAATGGGAATTCTAAAATATCGTCTCGCTCTCTTATATATTCATACAAAAAACCTCCTGAATTTTTCAGGAGGTTTTATTTCGCATTATCTATCCTTACGAAAAGGTTAGTTTGGATTATCTCATATTTTTTCCAGCAATGACTGGTTGGACCTGTGGATTGGGTTGTTCTGTTGTGTCTAAACTTATCTCTACTTTTAGCTTTTTACGACGTGAAGAGATTTTTTCCACGACAGACAAAACCAGAAAAGTTAGTAGAATAGTTAAAGAAACCATGTATAAAGATGTCACCATAGTCAACTATCCCCTTTCCCAATAAAATTTATCCATTTATTAATGAATTCACTTATATCGTACCATATTTTTTTAATTTGTAAATATATTTTTCGAAATTCTTTATAATTCTTTTTAATACTCTTATTAATCCTCAAATACTCATGATTTACCCCTAAAAATAGAAGAAACGACCTCGAATTTTTTATAAAATTTTTGAATATTTATTCACATACTTTTCTGAATCTTCTGTTATATCTGTTTTTCTATAGTTGAAACTTTTTCAACCTATTTAACGTATGCTTAGTTAGAAAGGATAAATCTATAAGGAGTGGATAATATGAATACTCACGAAATTGACTATGAGCTTCATGGAGATGATATGCAATTTGTCGAGATAGAACTAGATCCTCATGAAACAGTAGTTGCGGAAGCTGGTAGTTTGATGATGATGGATGATGGCATTAAAATGGAAACGATTTTTGGAGATGGATCCTCCCATCATGGTGGAATTGTAGGTAAATTGCTCGGGGCAGGTAAACGTGTAGTTACCGGAGAAAGCTTATTTATGACTACCTTCACTAATGAAGGAATGGGAAAAAAACGTGTATCCTTTGCCTCTCCTTATCCCGGAAGAATTGTACCAATGGATTTGAGTGAGCAAGGAGGAAAAATCGTCTGTCAAAAAGACGCTTTTTTGGCAGCTGCAAAAGGTGTATCTGTAGGTATCGAATTCCAGAAAAGGATTCGAACTGGATTCTTTGGTGGGGAGGGATTTATTATGCAAAAGCTTGAAGGAGATGGTATGGCTTTTGTCCATGCTGGAGGTACCATCCACCAAAAAACACTTCAACCAGGAGAAAGGCTTAAGGTAGATACAGGCTGTTTAGTAGCGATGACAGGTAACGTCCAATATGATATCGAATTTGTTGGTGGCATTAAGACAGCACTATTCGGTGGAGAAGGGATCTTTTTCGCTACATTATCTGGACCTGGTACAGTATGGATTCAATCCTTGCCATTTAGTCGTTTAGCTAGTAAAGTATTTGCTGCTCTTCCTCAAAAAGGTGGAAACAAAGGGGAAGGTGGAATTGGCGGTGTATTTAATCTGTTTAATGAATAGTGTAAGCATAAACACCCCTCGCTACCTCTTGTAACAGCGAAGGGTGTTAATCCTTTAGCATTGCTTTTATCCCTGCAATATTAATACCTTGATCAATATATGCTTTTATTTTCTTTAGTTGATGAATATCGTGGATGGAAAACATTCTTCTATTGCCATTATTCCTCCTCGGTGAAATAAGACCCTGCTTTTCATAATAACGAATTTGTCGTCCTGATAATTCGGTCAATTCCTCTACGACACTTATTGGAAAGGTGGCTTTATATTCAGGAATATCATGACTCAACTTGTTTTGCTCCTTTCAGATATTATGATTGTCTAGCAATATGAGCATACACTTCCTTTAAGCTTTGAAATCCCATTGCTTCCACTTGTCTTATGCATGCAGACCAAATTCTTGCTGTCGCAACTGCATCATAAAGAGCATGGTGCCTAATTCCAATGTCTATCCCGTAATGATTACACCAGTCATCCAGACTAACATAATTGCATCCATTTGCCACCACCTTTGTTAAAAACGTCGTATCCAGTATGCGGTGCTGAAAGCTAGTTTTTAACTCGGTCCAGCTGGCATGCTTCATAAATTGCTTTTCATGACTGGAATGGTGTGCTACTAACGTATCACTTTTCACAAACTGATAGAATTGTCGTAACACTGTGACGAGTGGTGCCGCTTTTTTTAGTTCAAAGGCTGTTATACCAGTTAATGCTTCAATCTCCTTTGAAAGAGGCCATTCATGATTCACCGTTTTATAGAAGAGTTGATCAGTTAACACCCTTGGCCCCACCATCCTGATTGCCCCAATCGATAGGATACGATCACCATGGTATGGAGAAAAGCCAGTTGTTTCTAAATCAAAGACAACCATTGGTAGTTCATATATGGGTAAATTCAGTACATCCTTCTTCTTTAATTCCCGTTGCAGGCTCCTAATATAAGCAATTTTATTTGGATCTGTCTCACTAGACATGGAAGTAACCTGATTCCCATAGATTTGCTTCAGAAATTGTAGCATTTGATTCATTACCATTTGGAACACTCAGTTTCGATCGCCTCTTTAGCCAATTGAAATAGCTCTGAACCACTCTTCATGAATTGCTTCAGCTCCTTCTTGTCATCCTTAGATAATTGATGCAAAGGAATGTAATGAACGGCATCATAATTTTCCGCTGCTTTTGTATGAACAAATCTAAATTCCATCAATTGGTGGTAAATTGCTTCATATTCTTGTAAAAAGGTATACTTTGTTTTTAGCTCTTGCATGCGTTGCAGTGTAGAGGCTCGCGATTCTTGATGGTGAAGCGCTAATAAACGCATCGCATTAACATAAGGAAGGATAGTCGTAGTTTTTATCGGAACTCTTCCAGACATTGGTCCAGATTGCTCTGTTAGAAGCTTTCCAAAGATATTTGTGCCTTTTCGAATAAAGTCAAAATTATCAATAAATCTATTGTAAAGCTGTCGATGGTTTTCTAAATAACAGAAGGTCGTAACCTTAACCTTTGCTAATAAATTTTTTTGACCAATTAATACTCTTGAATCAAAAAAGGTAGAAAAATGCCTTAATGACTGCCAGGAAGCCTGCTCTAGCCATCCAATTACTTGTTCGCTCCAGCTAGCAAGAGTTTGAGTCCACATTGATTCAGAAGCCATTACCTTACCATCACAGCGTTGATAGCCTGTTAGCTCAAGTCCAGTCACAATCTCCTTTCCTAACCTTAGAAAGTATCGTTTATGCTCTTTTTTTCCATCAAATACAATCCCATGGTCTTGATCACTCCAAATGGATTGCTCCCTTCGTCCAGCACTCCCCATGACAAAAAAGGCAAAGGGAGCAGGTATTCTCCCCTGCTCTGCTTCTACTTTTTCAATGGCAAGATGGACTACTCTTTTCATCAGTTCATCATGCCATTGATTCAAGTGTTCTGATGTGGTTTGCTTATGGATTTCTTGCTTCCGCATAAGATGGATCGCTTCATAATTCATGTCGGAAGTCATCCCCTTTTCCGAATTATTTAGCCTGTTGTTCATTTAATGGAGAGATATTCTCTGGATAGCCATAGCTACCATGCTCACTCAAGTCAAGACCAATTATTTCTTCTTCTTCTGTTACACGTAAACCGCCCATGACTTTATCCATTACCTTAAGAATAATGAAGGAAGCAATGAATGCATAGGCACCACTTGCTACAACACCTAAAATTTGTACCATTAGTTGTTCTAAGCCTCCTCCATAAAACAACCCAGGCAAGCCCCAGTCAGCACCAATTGATAAGGATTCTGTTGCGAAGAAACCAGTAGAGATCGTTCCCCATACTCCTACAGTTCCATGAACAGATAAGGCAAAAATCGGATCATCGATTCTTGCTCGATCGAAGAATCTCATGCTTCCATATACGATTATGCCCCCAATTGCACCTATCACCACTGCTGCCCAAGGTTCTACAAAGCCACATGAAGCGGTAATGGCAACCAATCCTGCTAATGCACCATTCAGTGTTGTCGGTACGTCTGCTTTACCAGTAATTGCCCAAACTGTAAACATGGCGGCAAGTGCACCAGCTGCTGCTGCTAGTTGTGTATTTAAAATAACGTAACCAAAGAAAGCCTCAGAAACTCCGAATGTACTTGCCCCATTAAAGCCAAACCATCCTACCCACAAAAGCAAAACAGCTAAAGCAGTGTACACTTGGTTATGTCCAGCTAAATTATTTGTGGAACCATTTTTATTATATTTACCTATACGTGGCTTCAAAATAATCGTTGCAGCAAGGGCCGCCATTGCACCAGTTAAGTGGACAACAGTAGATCCTGCAAAGTCCTGTTTTCCATGATCTGCTAGCCATCCTCCACCCCATATCCAATGGGCTACAACCGGATAGACGATAGCAGAGAATAAAACTGCAAATACGACATAAGCCGATAATTTCGCTCTCTCAGCAAAGCCTCCAAATGCAATCGTTAAAGCGATAAGGGCAAACATCATCTGAAACATAAAGTCTACCGCTGGTGAAAGTCCTTCTTCACTAAAGCTTGTATCCCCATAGAAAAAATTAGAAAGTCCAATAAACCAGTTGCCGTCTCCATAGATAAAGCCATATCCTACTGCCCAGAAGACGAGTGAACCTATTCCTGCTGTAAAGATTGTTTTACCGGCAATATGACCGGCATTCTTCATTCTAGTGGAACCAGCTTCTAATAAAATAAAACCACCAAGCATTAATAAAACTAAAAAAGTCCCAATAATAACCCATACATTATCCATCAATACAGTTTCCATCTGATTTCTCTCTCCTTGTAAAAAGTATTAACATCAACTGTTAAACATAGTGTAATCTGATTTTAGAAAGCACACCATTTCCATGTAAGGTTTCCTTACATGCTTTTTCTAAAGGAAGAGGTTCACAATAGTAAAACTTCTTCGGAATGCACAAAAATCACCAGGGGGCGTTACCCTGGTGACTGTAAAAGTTTTTATTGAATTTGTTCTAATAATTGAAATGCTTCTTCATCTGATTTCGCCCTTAATAATTGCTCTCTAAATTCTTCGTCCATTAATTTTCGGGAAAGCATTTGTAATATTTTTAAGTGTGCATCCCCTTCCGCTTGTTTTGGAACAGCAATCATAAAAATTAATTTAGCTAATGAGTCGTCCAAGCTGTGCCAATCAATGCCATCCTTTTTTATCCCAAAGACTACCCTTGGAGTTTTCACAGCATCAGATTTTCCATGAGGGATTGCCACATTCATACCTATCCCTGTTGAGCTTTCTGCCTCACGCTCTAGAATTGCTTGCTTAAATTCTGTCTTTGAAGTTAGTATATCCTCTTCGTAAAGCTTTTCAATTAATTCATCTATTACTGTATCTCGAGTGTCTCCTTGAAGGTTAACATCCATCAAATCTAGATTTGTTATATCTGTTAATTTATTTATACCTTCAAGCTTTTCAGTCGTCACTTCTGGTTCTTGCTGTGATGATGCTTGGTTGTTTTCTGGGCTAACAACATCCTTTTTTAATAGCTTAATCATTAATGCTGTAACAATAGAGCCAATAATGATCGCCACAAAAAACATCAGTACATTATCTACAGCACCTAATACACCAACAATAGGGCCACCATGTGCCACTCGATCACCTACACCACTTAGCATGGCAATAACTGATCCTGTCATCGATCCGACCATAATACTTGGGATAACTCGTAAAGGATCTTGGGCCGCAAAGGGAATGGCACCTTCTGTAATACCGAATAGTCCCATAGTTAAGGACGCCTTACCTGTCTCTTGTTGTGCCTTTTCAAATTTATTTTTGAATATTAAGGTTGCTAGTCCTAGGCCGATAGGAGGCACTGCAATCGCAACCGCAATCGGACCCATGATTTCGTAGTTTCCTTCACCAATCATCGCTGAACCGAACAAGAAGGCTACTTTGTTGACAGGACCACCCATATCAAAAGAAATCATCGCACCTAATATAAGGGCAAGTAGAATCGAGCTGGTTCCTTGCATTCCTTTTAACCATGATGTGAGAGCTTCAAACACTTGTGCTACTGGTGCTCCAATTAATAATACAAATAAGAGTCCGACAATTAAAGAGGATAGTACCGGAATAATAATGATCGGCATAATCGGCTGCATCATCTTAGGAATTTTGATTTTCTTAATCCAAAGTGCGACATATCCCGCAAGAAAGCCGGCAATAATCCCACCTAGAAAACCTGCACTTGCTTCACTTCCATAAAAGCTACCATTTGCTGCAATGTATCCACCAATCATACCTGGTACTAAACCAGGCCTGTCCGCAATACTATAAGCAATATACCCTGCTAAGATCGGAACCATAAAATTGAAGGAAGCACTTCCAATCTGTTCAATCGTCTTCCAAAAGGAATCTTCTGGAATAACAATTCCGCCCTCACCTGGAACACCACCAAGTGTTAAAGAAATGGCAATTAATAATCCCCCAACAACAATAAATGGTACCATGAAGGAAACACCATTCATTAAGTGACGATAGATTGGATTTTGCTTTGTAGTCTCAGAGGAAGTCGGCATTTTGTCCTTATTTCCCTTTTCTCCTTGGTAAACGGGAGCTTTGTTACTGATCGCTCTATTGATGAGATCTTTTGGGTTTCTAATTCCTTCTTGTACTCCTACTGAAATCAACTTTTTGCCGATAAAGCGACTCTTATCTACTGCTTTATCTGCCGCAATAATGATAGCTTCTGCTTCTTCAATTTCTGCTGCAGTCAGTTGATTTTCAGCGCCGATAGACCCCTGTGTTTCGACTTTTAAATCTATATCCATTTCCTTTGCTGCTTTTTCTAGGTTTTCTGCAGCCATATACGTATGTGCGATACCATTAGGACAAGATGTTATGGCTAATAGCTTCATCTGTTCACACCTCTCTATTCCTTTTATTTTCTTTAGTATACCCCTATATAACCATTTCAAAATATTTATTTATTACCGGAAATTGTGGTAAAAAGATAAAAATCCTATCACAGTATTGTCATAGGATTAGATTAATAATTCGATTAATTGCTCTCGATCTGTCTGTGCGGTAATCTTTGCTACCATTTCTGGATTTCCAGCAAGTCTGGATAATTGATGGAATAGTCTCCTCCTTTTATCCGAATTCTCGTGTTTAAGGACTAAGAAGAATACCAAAGTCACCATTTCCGTTCCCCACATCATAGGTTTGTCCAATGTTGCAACAACAATTTTAGATTCCTTTACAAGGCCTGGACTACCATGTGGAATGGCAATACCCCCACCGATTGCTGTCGCTGCAGCTCTTTCTCTTAACAATGCTTGATGTCCATAATCTCTTTCAACGATTCCATCATGATGCAATCTGTCCGCAATTTTCTCAATCAAAGTAAAACGATGCTCAAACTGGCCATGAATAAAGATATACTTTTCATCCATCAATTGTTTTAATATCGGAACTGTTTCATGGTTCACTGAATCTTTTTTAGAAAATGCTACTCTCAATTTCTGTTTATCCTCGTCTGTTAACAGTGGAGATACGATAATTTGTGGGATCGTAATATCCTTTGTCCACATCGTTGTTATAATGAAATCTACTTGCTTATGCTTCAAATATTTTTTTAAATCATTCTGTGACAATGTTGCGATTATTTCTATATCTTGAAAAAGCCCCTGTAATTTGGAACGTAAAATCTCTGATACACCAACACCCATATGACAAACAATGGCAACACGTTTCATTTTTTTATTTTTTGAACGAATCCGTTCCACTGCCGCTTGATAATGCAAGGTTAAAAAAGCAACCTCATCCTCCGGTAATGCAGATGGTAATTCTTCTTTCATCTCTGCTAAGGTAGTTATAATTGCATCAAACATAAAAGGATACATCTGTTTAATATCAGAGACTAGCGGATTTTTTAGTGGCAGATCATATTTTAAACGATGTAGCACGGAATAGAAATGTGTATGCAATCCTTCTTTTAGGCGGGCATCCTGATTAAATGGCATTAATGCTAAAATACTTAGCCGCTTGCTGAGAATATCTGTAATTCTTTCCGCTTGTTTCTCTGTTTCTATATCATAAGAATAAAATGCTCCATGCTTGTCACTAAGCTTTGCGCCAAGTAGTTGCATTGTCAGATAGATGATTTCATCTTGAGAGAAGGTTAATTGAAACTCATGCTCTAATTGCTGACCAATTTCCTTCATCCAGCTAAACTCTCTTTTCCCTTGGATTAACGCTCGTTGCTGCTCTTTTATTTCTAGGGTATGACCAGTCTTAATTCGCTTAATCATCACCATCACATAAAATATTAGGTGTATAATACTCTCATCTGTTATAGGAATTCTCTGCTCATTCAGCAGTTTATAAACACTGGATTCAATCCTCGATATTTCATATGAATGCATTGTCTGAAATAAGAATGGTTTCCTATCACTCTTAGGAAATATTTCATCCAAACTGATTAGAGCCATACGAATATCCTGTTCCATACCTTCTATCATTAATCCGACACGTTGCTTAGTTTTCAATTTAATATTTTTTGTAGTTAACCAATTTCTGATTTTCTCTAATTCTCTTCGCATATTAGGAGTAGAAACAAAATAGTGTTGAGATAATGATCTTACCGTAAGATTTCTTTCCATTAAAAGTCGGTAAGTAACTTCTTGTATTTCTGCTCCTGTTAGTTCTAGCTTTTCAAGGTAGTTGGATTGATTGGAGTACAGTAAAGCGATTAACCGCTTTTTGTCCTCTTTTGATATTTGTAAAGAGATGCCTACACCAGGTTTTCTAATTAAATTGGCACTCTTAAAGTTTTTTAAATCATTCTCAATCTCTTGCAAATCATTTCTTATCGTTTTCTCTGAACAATTAAATTCGGTTGCGAAATGATGAATCAAAAGCGTATCCTTTTCTGTAAATAAAAGTTCCTTCAATATTTCTTGTTGTCTTACACGCAATATGAATCACCCCCTTCTCCATATCTCTATCTTAGAGGGTGTTGTAGAAAAAGAAAACTAACAAGCATTTTATAGCGTAAATAGCGAAGACAAGCTCTCCTTTATAGGAGACTTGTCTTGTGAAAAGTTATAATAATTGCCCAAATACGTAATTGATTAGGAACCAAAGAATACCGAAGAAAATAATTAAATAAGTTATATATTTGATTGCTGCTACGCCAACCTTACTTGAATCAGATTTCTTCTCTTTCTTTTCAACCTCTACTTCTTTGTTTTCATCCAAGATGACCACTCCTCTCGAATTCGAGTTATTAAATATTACCCCTATTATGAAAATTTAAAACTTTGGAAAAATTTAGATAGGCTTGTGTTCAACGTTTTTGTATAAAATGTGGCATAATACTCAGATTAAATAAGGAAAGGTAGGTAGAAAATAAAATGGATAATCATATTAATTATTTTGATCAGGCAATAGAGGACTACAAGCGTGGTACTACCAGAATGCAAGAACAATTACCCGAAATGACAAAGGGCTTCTTTCATTTTACAGAAGAGGCATTTAAAGCTGGAGAGATTAATCAAAAAAACAAACAATTAATGGCCCTGGCGATAAGCATTTATGCTCAAGATGAATATTGTATCATTTATCATACAAAAGGGGCAGTAGAGCATGGAGCAAACGAAACAGAAATAATGGAGACATTAGCGATAAGTGCAGCATTAGGCGGGGGAGCAGCATTTGCCCAAGCCGTAACCCTTGCAATGGATACGTATCATCATTACGAGCAAAAGTTGCATTAATTTAAGAAAAAACCCGGACATCTTTTACAGATAAGCCCGGGTTTTAAAGGTTTTTACAATTGGTAAGGTGTTTCTTGATACACATAATAATTAAGCCAATTAGAGATGAGAATATTGGAGTGTGTTCTCCAGCGCAGCCTTGGCTGTTGTGTTGGATCATCATTTGGAAAATAATTTATTGGCAACATCGGATTCAAACCAGCTGCTTCATCACGATCATATTCCTTCTTTAAGGTATAGGAGTCATATTCGGGGTGTCCCGTAATGAAAATTTGTTTACCATCCTTGGAAGCAACCAGGTAAACCCCTGCTTCATCAGATTCGCTTAGTATCTTGAGTTCTGGAACACTTTCAATATCTTCTCTTCGTATATCTGCATGCCTAGAATGTGGCGCCAAATACTCTTCGTCAAATCCACTTAAAAGCTTCTCTCTAGGATCATTCAATGTATGGGTATAGATTCCAGATAATTTTTTATCCATCATATATTTGTCTACACCGAAGTGATAATATAAACCAGCCATTGCCCCCCAACAAATATGAAGTGTTGACGTGACATTTTTCTTACTCCACTCCATGATTTGTGTCAACTCTTCCCAGTAATTAACGTCTTCATATGCTAAGTTTTCTATCGGGGCACCTGTTATAATTAGTCCATCATATTTATTTGCTTTCACATCATCAATCGATTTATAAAATTGCTTTAAATGCTCTGGTGATGTATTTTTTGAAGTATGTGTATTCGTATGAAGCAACCCGATTTCGATTTGTAACGGGCTATTGCCTAATAAACGCAACAAGTGTGTCTCTGTTTGTTGCTTTAATGGCATCAGATTTAATATAAGAATTTTAAGTGGACGAATATCTTGCGAAAAAGCACGGCTCTCATCCATGACAAAAATATTCTCATCCTGCAATTTACTTTTTGCTGGTAATAAATCTGGCACTTTAATAGGCATTGACAATACTCCTTTATGATGAATATTCTTTGATCTCTTCTTCCTTGTTAATCATTTAACACGATAGATTCTATTGTACCTATTTCTTTCGATAAAATAAAGAAAAAAGTTCTAAATTTTCTTATAATTCTCTTTGTAATAAAAGAATGATCTCACTATGGCAAAAAAGATGCCCTTTTACTACAGAAGGCATCTCTTATTACTTCTTCTAGGACATCCATCTTGGGGGTGTATTTTTTCCCCAATAAACATCCCCGATTGGATAGTGTTCTTCAAAATTATCTTGTTGTAAATGATAGTGGAATTGAAAATAATAACCAGATTGCGGTCGTTTCACACGGTTTACATGGAAGGTTGCTATATTTTGTTTTTGGACCGTATCATATAAATTAAATATACGTTCTCCATATCCCGACGATGGACCCTCTGAAATGATTAAGTATTGGCTTCTTTCTTCACCGAGCTGGTCATAAAGCTGTTCCAAAACCAATTCTAAATGAGGTACAATAGCGCTTTCTATTTCCTCATCAATTTGATGGGAGATCTTGTTACCTAGCTTTAAAAATAAATGCTCCTGTGCTTGATGATTCAAAGCCTCTAAATACAGTTCCTCATTCGATAAAGTCTCTTCTACTTGCTCTAGAACCGCTACCTGCTCTATGGAAGTCGAATCATTCTCTTCATTAGGTGTAATCTCACCTTTATCTGTTTTATCGATATCTGCATCCAAATATATTGGGGGAACGTATAAACCAAGTGTTAGAATCGCCACTAACCATACCATTATTTTTTTCGTCCACATTTTCATTGTAACCGAGCTCCCTCACTTCATCTTATATAAAAGTTTATCATGTTTCCTACATTTGTCTATATGTGTAAAGCGATTTTTCTCATTTTACACATTTTTTACTAAAACATATTCATCGGCCAACACTGTTGATTTGTATAAAATACGTCCAATATTATCAAGATATAAGGAGAGAGTTCTATCATCTACATTTTATCATTTCTAATCACAGGAGTTTTTTAGCATTATGATCAATAGATTGGGGGAATCGACATGGAACATGAACGTTTAAAACAATTAGAAGAAATGGAACAAAACTATGAACATGCCGTACCAGAGAAAGTGACCGATGATATCGCTTATTATCGTACTCTTTTGACAAATGTGGTGATGATTGGTGCACCAGATCAGGATTGGGTATTAATCGATACAAGTCTCAAACGATATCAACAGAGAATCATTCATGCCTGTGAGGAACGTTATGGAAATAAACCACCGAAGGCTATCATCCTTACACATGGTCATTTCGATCATTCCGGATCGGCAAGAAAGCTAGCAGAATATTGGAATGTACCGATTTATGTTCATGAAAAGGAAATGGATTATGTCACTGGAAAAGAATCTTATCCACCAGGAGATCCAACAGTTGGTGGTGGGATAATCTCTATTTTATCGGTCATCTTCCCTACTCAACCAGAGCATTTAGAAAAATTCGTTCAACCATTACCAAGTGATGGATCTGTTCCATTTTTAGAAGATTGGCATTATATTGAGACACCAGGACATTCAAAGGGACATATAAGCTTTTTCCGCGAGAAGGATCGTGTCCTTATTGCGGGTGATGCCATTTCCACCGAAAAACCCGAATCCTCTTGGTCCATTCTCTTTCCGATCCAACATATTTATGGACCTCCAGCCTATTTTACAGAAGACTGGGTGGAAGCAGGCAATTCCGTCAAAAAGATTGCCGAGCTAAAGCCTTCCATTGTAATAGCAGGGCACGGATTACCGATGGATGGAGAAGAAATGCAAGAAGAATTAGAAGAGCTTGCCGACAATTTTATTGAAAAAGCAATCCCGAAGCATAGGAAATATCATTAAATAAAAAAAGGATAGAGGAGTAATAACACTCCTTTATCCCTTTGTTCTATTTAATCCTCTTTTTCATATGACTCTTGATCAATATCTGAAGGTTTACTATTTTTAATAAATAGCGATACAATAAAGCCAGCAAGTGTAACAAATGATAATACTAAAAATGCTGTATTAGCTCCTACGATTCCAGGAAAAGCTTCTCCACTTGTTTGGGCTTTTTGTTGGGCAGTTGTCATGATGGATACCATAATTGCAGTACCAACAGAAGCAAACACCATTCGCAAAGTATTATCCATAGCTGCACCATGGGCAATTAGGCGTTTTGGTAACTGGTTTAGCCCTGCAGTAGCAACAGGCATCATGACCATGGAAACTCCAAGCATTCTTATCGCAAAAACAAGTGTTAAGTAAGTGATCGATGTCTTATCATCCAAGAACGAAAAGAAGAAGGTGGCACCAGTCATTAGGAAAAGTCCAGTAATTGTGAGCCATCTTGCACCAATTTTATCAAATATACGTCCAGTGATCGGTGACATCAAACCGGTAATTAAGGCCCCCGGTAGTATAACCAAGCCAGAATCTACAGCTGAAAAATCCCTAGCATCCTGCATATATAAAGGGACTAGTGTTTCTACTGCAATCAATCCCATAAACGAAATCATACCAATACTAACGGTTAATGGAAAAATGGAATACTTAAACACTCTAAACTCTAACATAGGGTTTTCTAGTTTGAATTGACGGAGAATAAAGGCGATAAGCGATAATACGCCAACGGTTATAACGATGATCGTAACTGGTGAACTCCAGCCACTGTTACCCGCGCTCGTAAAGCCGTATAATAATCCTCCAAAACCGAATGATGATAGAATAATAGATAATATATCTACTTTTGGTTTAGAAACCTCTGTCACATTCTTCATAACAAAATAAGCGATGATAATATCGATAATCGCAATAGGAAGAATAATATAAAACAACATCCTCCAAGAATAATGCTCTGTTATCCAACCAGATAATGTTGGTCCAATAGCAGGAGCAAAAGAGATAACTAAACCAACTAGCCCCATTACAGTGCCTCGCTTATTTACAGGGAAAATCATTAAAAACACTGTTTGCATTAATGGTAGCATAATCCCCCCACCCGCAGATTGAATCACACGTCCCGCAAGGAGCATGGCAAAGTTTGGCGCAATAGCTGCAACTAAAGTACCAAGAGTGAAAACACTCATTGCCGTAATAAATAGTTGCCTTGTTGTAAAACGATCAATTAAAAATGCACTAACAGGAATCATAATACCATTTACCAGCATGAAAATGGTCGTCAACCATTGTGCAGAATTGGCTGTAATATTCATTTCATCTTTAATTGGTGGTATAGCGGTAATCATTAACGTTTGATTTAAGATCGCAATAAATGCTCCAGCTAATAGTAATGCTACAATAGTACTTCTCTTCTGAGTCGATGCAGTCATCTTTTCACTCCTTTTTCACGTATAATCACGAAAGCTATTGTATGCTTTTTCATAGAAAAAAGCAAAAAATAGGAACTCGAGTTCATGTCCCTATTTTAGCCACCCTTTATCCTTTGCTTTTGCAATCGCTTCAATTCGGTTTTCTACTTCTAATTTATCCAAAATAATCGATATATAATTTCGAACGGTTCCATTTGTTAAAAAAAGTTCCTTTGCAATATTTTTAGTAGTTTTGCCCTCTGCCATCAGGTTCATGACATCCAATTCTCTCTCCGTTAATGGATTACAATCTGCAAACGCTAAGTCAATCAATTCTGGTGCGTAAATTTTTTTCCCTCTCATGATTTGGCGAATCGATTGTGCTAAATCTTCACTTGGACTATCCTTCAATAGATAGCCCATTACCCCTGCATTTCTTGCCCGTTCAAAATAACCCGGTCTTGCAAAGGTTGTTAAGATAATCACCTTACACGGATGATCAGTCAGCTCCTCCGCTGCATCTAGCCCTGTTTTAACTGGCATTTCAATATCCATAATACAAATATCAGGATCTTCCCTTTTTACTAATGCCAGAACTTCATCCCCATTGCTTGCTTTGCCAACAATCTTCATATCCTCCTCCAAGTCAAGCAGGGAACCAAGCGCTCCTAATAAAAGCTGTTGATCCTCAGCCAATACAATTCGAATCAAACCTCATCCACCTCCATCTGCTTAATTACTTTTGGTACTGTTAATTGGATAGTAAAGTCTGTTTCTTTTTTTAATAACTTTATTTTGCCTTCTACAAATTCCAATCTTTCTCTCATTCCTTTTAAACCATTACCAAAAGCTATCGTTTGATTTGTCCCAACACCATTGTCCGTAACCTCTAGTTGAAAACTATCCTGCTTTTCGATAATGGAAATAGTACAATGGCTTGCTTCACTATGTTTGACAACATTGGTTACTGCTTCTCTTAGGCACATACTTAACACATTTTCAATAAGTAATGGAATATGGTCAATGTTCACCTTCATCTCTGCATGATTTTGGATTCCTGCTACTGTTAACAATTGCTGAACATGGTCGAGCTCGTCCGTTAATTTTATCATTCTCATTTCCGAGACCATTTCTCGTACTTCCTTTAAAGCTTGACGAGCTACATGTTGAATATCCTGCATCTCTTTTTCTGCTGCCATGAGGTCTTTTTTCATTAATTTTCGAGAAAGTTCACTTTTCAGTCCGATTAAAGAAAGCTTTTGTCCTAATGTATCATGTAGATCACGAGCAATTCGATGTCTTTCTTCGACGATCGCTAACCGAGCAATCTTTCGGTTAGCATCCTCTAGCTTCCCTTCTAGCTCCTCTTGCTTTAAGCGACTATATCGATTAATCGGAATAAGGATAACTCCTAGTATTGTCATCACAAGAAATGGGATTTGTCTTATAATTAAATCATAGTTTAACCAGAAGGCAAGTGCCATCGCCGCTACCGTTGTAACGAGATGGATCACGTAAAAAGTAACAAACCCTGCCTTTCTCTTAATATTCCCAATAAAAAAAGCGGAAAACAAAGCGAAATAAACATAACCAAATAATAGGGTCATCGCAATATTGATCACAAATTCAATACTTAATCCTATGTACACAAGTCTTCCTCTAGAAGTATATGAAATCCAGTAGGTAATAAAGAAAATTAAAGTGACAGCAATACCAAAAATAATTTCATACAATGCCGTAGAACGAAAAATAAAGTAAAATGGCAATACACAAAAAATAATCCATATGTATAAACTCAAACCAGTATTTTTAGGGAATAAATGATACCAATTTTGCAAAATAGTCACCTCTCATCGCTTTTTCCAGTATAACCGATTTACTTAACCTAAAACTATTTAAAGGCATGCATTCACAAGGAATCCATACCTTTTTCTATCATTGTTCTGTTATGCTTCCCTTTTTGACAAGAAGGTTTTTAATTGATTAATATGATGATGATCATGCCAGATAAAGTCTAATAAGTATTGATAGGCGGAGAATTTATTCCCATCTCCATCCACGCGTTCTTCTATAAACGCTTCTTCTGATAAGGATTGTATTTGATTGATCAACTCAGACCTATATTGAATAGTCCTATCGATGATTTCCTGCCGGCTCGTTCTTTTGGCATAGTCTACAGCTTTTTGATTAAATTGATCAAAGTTTAGATGCTGAACTGTTACCGGTTGGTTATTTGTTATTTTTTGGATTCCTTCCTCCAGAAAATATTTATCCCAAAGCATGATATGGGCGACCACATCTCTTAATGTCCACTTCCCTTCAGCTAGCGGCGTAATCCAAGTTAATTGGTCTAACTCCCTTAATGATTCAACAAACTGAATGAGCTCCGAAAATTCCTTCATTAGCTGCTCTCTCTTTTGCAAAAGATTCCCTCCTAGTAAAAATTATCTTTACTAATAAGTTCGACCTTTTCCTGAGGAATCCTGTTCCTAGCAGTAGAAAAAAACGCTTCGAATTAAGATCGAAGCGTTTGAGATCCTTTAGCAGTTGAAGAAATAGACATCGAATTTTCCCTATTCCATTCCCTTTTCACTTCTTTAAAGCTAACAAAGGTTTTTTTCTCTTCATCATATAGACGAAAACGTATTGACTCTAGGCTAGTCCATATCGTAATAGTGGTTGCATTGTGAAGTGGCGGTGTTTGTTGATGTGCTTTGTCTAGATTATAATTTGGAACTCTTGGTGCTAAATGGTGTACATGGTGGTAGCCGATGTTTCCTGTTAGCCATTCTAACCATTTAGGTAATTTATAATAAGAACTCCCATCAACCGCTGCTTTGACATAATCCCATTCTGATTCATTTTCAAAATAAGAATCTTCAAATTGATGCTGTACGTAAAATAACCAAATTCCTAGCATTCCCGCAACATAAACAATTGGTAGCTGTACAAACAAAATAGCTTCCCAACCAAGTGTTAATATGATTACGGTATAAATTAATAGAAGTAAAACGTTGATTAGATACGTATTCCAGCGCTCCTTCTTCTTTGCATCTTTCCGATTAAAACGATTGGAATATAGAAACAAGGACAATGGGCCAAGTCCAAACATAATGAGTGGATTACGGTATAGACGATATTGTAATCGAAGCCCTTTAGATGCCTCCTTATATTCCTTTACTGTCATGATCCATACGTCACCAATACCACGTTGGTCAAGGTTCCCACTTGTCGCATGATGGATGGCATGCTCTCTTTTCCATTTTTCAAAAGCAAAATGAGTAATTACACCCGTAATGGTACCTAATATACGATTCCATTTTTTATTTTTAAAAAATGATTGATGAGCACAATCATGAAAAATAATAAAGGTCCTGACCATAAAGCCTGCAGCAATCACTGAAATTCCAATACTTAAGAAAACGGAAATGGATAGACTTTGATATGCCAAAAACCATAGTAGAAAAAAAGGTAAAATGGTATTTAATATTTGAAAAACACTCTTTTTAGTATGTGATGTAGCGTATGGCATTACATCTTTTCGGAGCTGCGCCTGTTTTTGTTTACTCATCTTATCCCTACTTTCGTAGCTTCTTTGTTAGTATTTTACGAATTTTTCAGGATAATTATTAGAGGCAGCTGTCAGTATTTCGATATGACAAATGTCATATTTATCTCGAGATATTACTAACTCTCTCCGAAAAATCTACACCTTGATAATACGTATTCTTCACTAAAATATTTGGACCAAGGCATCGCACCTTAGGACAATGACAATTGAGAGAGTGAGCAGTCTTCGAATTCATCCAACGATCATAGGCTTCCTGTAAGGTTGTATGCTGAATATTTCCTAATGATGGTTCCTCATCACCGAAATCTGTTACAATAACCTCTCCTGTAAAAATATTGACATTGAGACGGGAACGACCATCCGGGTCATTTCGAATAGTGACATTTTTCTCCTGATAGAGACGTTTTAATAGTGCTAGCTCCTTTTCATTTTTATTACATGGGTAAAAAGGTAAGGTACCAAAAAGCATCCAGATCGATGAATCGCGATGATTTAATAGCCTTTCGATCGCTTCCTGCATTTCCTCCAATGATAATGTCTGGAGATCACTAGCAAAATCAACAGGATACATAGGATGTACTTCGTGTCTAGCACAGCCCATTTTGATAATATGATCATGAATGGACTCTAAGTAAGGAAAAGTACGCTTATTCAGCATCGTTTCTGCTGATACCATAACACCTTCAGCAGCTAAACGCTGTGAATTTTCTACCATTCGTTCAAAATATTTTTTGCGATTTTCTTCGGATGGCTTTCTGTCCATATTCGCAAATCCTGTTTCAGCAAACTCCTCTGGTGTGCCCCAATTATGTGAAATATGTAAAACATCTAAGTAAGGAATAATTGCTTCATAACGAGAATAGGGTAAGGTTAAATTAGAATTAATTTGGGTCCTGACACCTCGTTCATGGGCGTATCGCAACAATGGGACGACATATTCCCTAATTGACTTTTTCGACATCATCGGTTCCCCACCAGTGATACTCAATGTTCTAAGATGTGGAATTTCATCTAGACGTTGTTTTAATAATTCAAAAGGTAGAGCTTCCGGATCTTTATCTCTTAATGTATATCCTACGGCACAGTGTGCACACCTCATATTACAAAGATGTGTTGTCGTAAATTCTATATTGGTTAACGTCATTTCCCCATATTCATCCACATCCATATAAGCTTCCCAAGGGTCAAACTTTGGAGTGATTGGAGTCCATGTTTCTGTTGATGTCATTTTCTATAAAACATCCTTTCTCTTTCTAACCTATCTATTCTAAGACGTATAGAATTATGTCCATACATATCCATATTATTGTAACAGAAAAATAGCAAATGCTTATCGAAAATCATCTTTTTCTTTGAAGAGGAATGATGAGGGGACATGTAACAAGAAAACTATTGTAGCTTACTAGCCCTAGCAACATAATTGCTAGGGCTAGCTTTAATCCGCTCATTTTATTATTCTAATTGCCATTGCCCACTCGGTCGTTGAATATCTTTTTTCAATCGTTGGATATAAATAATAGAAATAGCCGATTTTCCATAAAGAAAAATCGGCTTAAACGATCGATTAAAGTCTCACGATTATTCTTCCTCTTGCTTGTCCCTTTAATAATGTTGGTAAAACTTCTGGCAATTGCTGGAGTGTTACTTCTTGTTGAAGAAGTGCCCCCAAATTTTTTGGTTTATAATTAGTAGCCAAGCACTCCCATACCTTTCTTCTCACTTCCATAGGACAATACACCGAATCAATACCAAGAAGATTAACTCCTCGTAAAATAAACGGGAATACAGTTGTAGGTATTTTTGTTCCACCAGTTAGCCCACTTACCGCAACAGATCCCCCATACTCGATTTGACTTAAAAGGGATGCTAGTGGTTCACCACCAACAGGATCCACTGCTGCTGTCCACTTTTGTTTATGTAAAGAGTGAATTTGCCCATCATAAACCGCTTCTCTTGAAATAACAGATGTTGCCCCTAATTCCATTAAATAAGATTGCTCCGCCTTTTTGCCTGTACTTGCTTCCACGTGGTAGCCTAGTTTAGACAGAATCGATATAGCGAAGCTACCTACACCACCTGTTGCTCCAGTAACCAGGACTTTTCCCTTTTTAGAAGGAAAACCATTTTCCTCTAAACGTTTTACTGACAATCCTGCAGTAAAACCTGCAGTCCCTATAATCATTGCCTCCTTTAGTGAAAGCTGTGGAGGTAAAGGTATTAGCCAATCAGCTGGAATCTTCGCATATTCACTATAGCCACCAAAATGATTCACGCCGATCTCATAGCTAGTAGCAATTACTTTGTCACCTTCTTTATAGCGTGGATCTGTGGATGATTCCACAATTCCCGCTAGATCAATACCAGGAACCATAGGATAGTGTCTAATGATGTTACCATTTGGAATGGCTGCAAGACTGTCTTTGTAATTTACACTTGAATAGTGTACTTTAATTAATACTTCACCTTCTGGTAAGTCTTTTAAGGAAAGCTCCTGAATTTTCACTGAAAATTGATCTTGATCTTTATCCACAACTAAAGATTGAAAGGACTGATCCATCATTATCGCTCCTTTTTTAATTATCGAATCCTTACACTTTTAACAGAATCTTAACACATAAAAAGATGGAAAGATAACCATTAGTATCTTTCCATCCGATCATTTAAAATTATTTAATTGCTTGTCGATATTTTTCTGCAACTACGTCCCAATTAATGACTTGATAGAAGTTAGCAATGTAATCTGGACGCTTGTTTTGATATTTTAAGTAGTATGCATGCTCCCAGACATCAATCCCAAGGATAGCCGTTTTCCCTTCTGAAATAGGATTATCTTGATTTGGCGTACTTGTCACTTCTAACTTCCCATCCGAGTTAACAACTAACCATGCCCAACCAGAACCAAATCTTGTTACAGCAGCATTGGAAAATTCCTCTTTGAATTGATCAAAGCTTCCGAACTGTT
The DNA here is from genome assembly GCF_003176895.1 of Gracilibacillus dipsosauri. Classification (GTDB taxonomy): domain Bacteria; phylum Bacillota; class Bacilli; order Bacillales; family Amphibacillaceae; genus Gracilibacillus; species Gracilibacillus dipsosauri. The sequence continues at coordinate 150,624 of NZ_QGTD01000011.1, read as the reverse complement.
GATCAATCGCTTTAGCAAGCTCTCCTTCTGGTTTATCTGCTTTCGATCCTGGTGCAATCACTTCCCAAAACAATGTGTGATTAAGATGGCCTCCACCATTATTTCTCACAGCGGTACGAATGCTTTCAGGTACGTTGTCTATATTAGCAAGAAGCTCTTCTAAGCTACTGTTAGCAAATCCCTCTTGACCTTCCAGTGCTGCATTCAATTTGTCTACATAGGTTTGATGATGTTTTCCATGATGAATTTCCATTGTCTTTTGATCAATGTGTGGTTCTAAGGCATCAAAGGCATAAGTTAATGCAGGTAACGTGAATTTTCCCATTTTTCCTACCTCCAAGATTAATTATTATACTTTTGGGTATAAAAAGTATAATATAATCATAAACCATATTTTTCTAGGATTCAATTAATTTGTTTCTTAATATTTCCAATCTTTTTTTATCATTTGTATAATAAAGAAAGGACATTCATTTATAAATAGGAGGGTTCTGAAGATGCCATCCGTTAAAACAACGAAAGATAAAATACTAGAATTATTTAAAAAAGAAATCTCCATGTCTGTAAAAGAATTAACCGATTTTTTAAACATGACAGATATGGCTGTTCGCAAACATATTCATAGATTAGAAAAAGATGGCCTGATTAGAAGTGAGCATCATAAACAATCTATCGGTAGACCAATACAAAGGTACTGTTTAACCTCAAAAGGAAATCGATTATTCCCTAACAATTATGAATCTATTAGTGTCGAATTTCTAAAAGATATTCAAGCAATACATGGGGATGAGTCGATAAATCAGCTCTTTAAAAAGCGGGAAGAACGACTTACTAATGATTACAAAAAACGTGTTACAAGAGCAACAAACAAAGAAAAAGTTGAGGAAATGGTGAAGATTCAAAATGAAAAAGGCTATATGGCGGAGCTAAGACAGATTAATGAAAATCAATATGAAATGACAGAATACAACTGTCCTATATTTGCCGTTGCAAACGAGTATCATATCGCCTGTCAATGTGAGACCAATATGTTTAAGCAGGTGTTGGCTACCGATCAAGTTGAAAGAGTGCAATGTAGAGCAGAAGGAGACAATCACTGTAAGTTTAGCGTTCATTTTTCAGACGAGGTAGCTTTAAAGGTATGATTTCATGGTACACCATCACCACTTTAAAGACAGGCTTTTAAAGTGGTGATGTTTTGCATTCCACGCTATATGGTTCCATTTTCTAAAAACTTCTCTTCTAGTTTCTGAGCTAGGTCATCATCAGATAGAGGCTCTCTATGGGTGTTCTCTAGATAAATATATTTTTCTGTTTCTGGCATAATGTATTCCTTATACCATAAGAAGAAGTCAGGACTATCTCCAAACACGCGAAGATATTTTCGCAATGTGTCTAAATTGTCTACGGTTGATTGAATATTCGTCAACCAATCTGCCCGGTAGAAGTTCTTCCATTTTCCGTGCTCTGATTTTCTTAATGTATCCACACCCATGCTATATGCCGCCATTGACTTTGAAGCCCATACAAAAGCAACAGGATAATTCCCTTCTTTAAAAGAGAAAAAAGCTTTACATAAACGAACAAACCCCAGACAGCCTGATTCATGTAATTCTACATGAAATAAAACTTGATCACGAAAACGAGTTTTCTCCTTGTCTGACAATTGTGCCAAAACCTTCCAGCATTTTTTCTTTAATTTAGCCCAATTTTCCAAGCCTTCTGTACATTTCTGATAAAAAAAGCTTACCTGTTCATCGAATGTTCTATTTTCCGGAACCCAGCCTAGTTTTTCAGCCCGTTTTGCTATGCTTCCGGTTAGCCAATGACCAATGATGATTCTTGCAGGATGATGATAAAACTCCTCCCCCGCCTTTTCATCTGCATATCCACCAAATGAAACCGTACAGGTAGCATACTCCTTATAAATCTTTCCAATTTCCTCTTGACAAGTAGAAAATAGGCGATTTATGAAGCTATCTAAGTGGCTATCGATGTCTGTAGTGCCATTTTTCCAGATTTCACTGACAAGATCCAGCTGATATAGATGTGGACGAATATTTCCACTGTTGAGCAAAAGATACTTATCTGCCTGGTGATGAAAAGCATTTTGTAGCTCTTTTAAAATGAAGGTAGACGAGGATGGAAACATGGTTAAGTGATTAGAAGCTTTCAAATCATGAAAAGTAATGTGATAGTATATACCATGTAATCCCTTATCATCGAGATCAGGCAATGCTGGAACTCGGTTGTTTTCATTCCCTTGACTTCTGGAAACCATCTTCCCATACCCATTATCTGCCCACATTTTAATCACATTATCAGGTAGCTTCATTACTCCTTGTTTGTAAAGCTCAGAGATCTCGCCATATAAAGCAACACCACAGACAGGATTCTCCACGTGCTTTTCGATCAATTCTTTCTGTCTATTGATAACATAGCTGATCATTTCCCCTCTCTTTTCAGGTGTATTAAAGCTCGGATCAAAGTCCCAAAAAGGCTGGTCTCCTTGACCTCGGAAAGAAAGCATCCATAAGACTTTTTTGTCCTTTTGTTTGATGATGGCTTCCTCCCAAAGTTGTTCAAATCGTTCACGGTTTTCTTTATAGCTTGCTTTTTCTCCTGGATAGGCTCTGAGGAACATCTCTGCACCGAGTGGCTCCGCATGGTGATGCGTAATCCATAGCCCCATCTCTGATGCTAAATGAAAGTGAATACCATGCTTCGGTAAATCCGTTCCAGGGATCACCATGTTCCCCCCACATCTTAACAATGCTTCAAATACAGGATACCAAACCTCTTCAGTTGGCGGATATTCAGGCTTCCAGCCAATCAGACAAACCTCATCATTGACAAACCAGCCTCTATATCGGACAACAGGCTCAATTGAAGCATAATTTTTTATCGGAATACGCACTTGCTCTTTCGTTTCCACCTCAAGGTCCGCCCAGAACCAGAAAGGATCAATACCAAAGTATTCGTTACTAATATGAAGCAAACCGTAAATAATACCTAAGTCATCGCTACCGACTACATGCATGACAGTCTTTTCTCTTTTAATAAATCGTATAGAATAGGACTCCTGTCTATGAAAAACAGGCTCGTCTTCCTCGGCATATCGAATAACAATTGTGGCATTATCCCCCTGTTCCGTTTCTTTTAGTGAAGATTGGAATACCTTTTTAAAATCTCGCTCAAACATCGAAATTCCATGCTGAATGGGTGTTGTACGATTTTGTGGGTATTTTATCAACACATTATTGTCTAGAATAAATGAATGAATCACGATAACCTCTCCTCGCACATAATATCATTAGAAAACGATTTCAATTGTTACAAGTATAACAATTTTATGCTTTATATAGGATGAAATAACAGAGAGAAATGATTAAAAAGGAGATAAAAAAGCCTAGATCCCGTAAGAATCCAGACAGAATAATTAAGCTATATTTTATTTTGTCTACTCTTCCTGCATTCGGCATTACAATAAGAATAATATTTAGTTACTCCATTCGTTTCCACCGATGCAACAACGTTATTACAATGCACACAAATAATGGTACCCATTTTCGTTGTTTGTCTATTTGATTTCAATTTACACCATCCCTTCCTTTGTGTTGTACTAAAAATTAATTATGTTGAATTTATAATAACATAAATATTATATAATGTACATTATATAATTTAAAATTAAATATAGTGCACATTATATATTAGCCTAGGTTAACAAAAGTGATATTGACATTCTTCTCCATTTTGCATATACTTACAGTAATTAATTTGAAAGGGTGAGCCATTTAAAATGAAGTATTAATCCTATTTTTATGCAATATTTCCATAATACAGACTTGTTGAAGTTCGACATTGGGATACGTCTGTCTTTATGGTAAATGTTCAGAATAGGATTAGCTTTATATGGCATACTAATCGACTTAGTTAAACAAATTGTCTTGGTGTCTTTATACACCTGAATTATGCCTCCTATTCTGAATGTGAATAAGGAGGCTTTTTTTGTCTCCATCAAGAAATGGAGTGAATAATCCTATGCTATTACAAGCGAAAAACCTTACGATTTCCGTTCAGGCAAGGACATTACTAGAGATTGATCTATTGGAGATTTTCGAAGGAGATAGGATCGGACTTGTTGGGAAAAACGGAACAGGAAAGTCCACCTTACTTCACACACTATCTGGACAGCTTGCACCAGAGAAGGGAAGCATTACCTATCATGGCACCTTGGAGCTCTTGCCCCAGCTTAAATTATCAGATGGACATAAAAGTGGTGGAGAAATAACACAGGCATACATTCAACGGGCTTTCTCAAATCAAAGCAGCCTATTATTAGCCGATGAACCAACGACCCATTTAGATACCAATCATATTGAGTGGGTAGAAAATACGTTAAAGCATTGGCAAGGGGCTTATGTGGTAGTTTCCCATGACCGTAAATTCTTAGATGTTACCTGTAGTAAGATATGGGAAATAGATCAAGGACGGCTGAAGGAATATAAAGGAAATTACCAGCGATTCAAGGAACAAAAGGAGCTCGAAAAACAACAGCAACTACAAGAATATGAAAAATATCAAACAAAAAAGCAGCAATTAGAAAATGCTTTAGTATTAAAATCAGAAAAAGCTGCAAGAGCCACTAAAAAACCAAAGAACACAAGTGCATCGGAAGCCAAAATCACCGGGGCAAAGCCTTATTTTGCCAAAAAGCAAAAAAAGCTACAGCAAACAGCCAAAGCAATAGAAACTCGACTTGAGAAGCTGGATAAGGTAGAAAAACCATATGAAGAAACACCGATAAAAATGGAGCTACCTCAGCAGGATAAAATAAAAGGTCGCAAGCTTATTCAAGTAGAAAATCTCCCTGGCACAATCGGTAGCAAAACTCTCTGGGATAAAGCGAATCTACTCATTCATGGTGGCGATAAAGCCGCGATCATTGGAGCAAACGGAACAGGAAAAACCACCTTAATTCGAAAAATTATCCAAAATGAGGAAGGTATTCACCTTTCACCAGCATGCAGGATGGCATATTTCAAACAAGATCTATCCATTTTAGATCCGAAAAAAACCATCTTAGAAAATGTACAGGAAGGCTCTGTTCATGATGATACTTTAGTTCGAACAGTGCTTGCTAGACTGCATTTTTATCGTGAACAAGTCCATAAAAAGGTAGAAGTGCTAAGTGGCGGAGAACGAGTAAAGGTTACTCTCGCAAAGCTGTTTGTCAGTGATTGTAATACGTTGATACTAGATGAACCAACTAATTTTTTAGACTTAGAAGCGATGGAAGCATTAGAAAGGTTATTGAACGAGTATGAAGGAACAATCATTTTTGTATCGCATGATCGCAGATTTGTCGAAAAGTTAGCAACAAAAGTAATTTCCATCGAAAATCAAAAGATAACCTATTTTGAAGGAAGCTACGAGCAATTTAGAAATAGAAAAAAGGTAAAAACAAAAGATACCTTAGCGGAACAAAAGCTTGTTTTAGAAACAAGAATCACCGATGTACTTAGTAGACTAAGCATCGAACCTTCCGAGGCATTGGAAAAAGAATTCCAGGCATTACTAAAAGAAAAACAAAACTTATCCAAAAGCACTGATCACTAAGTGATCAGTGCTCTTTCCTCTGTTCTATATATCTTCAAAAAAACAAGAAGAGAGAAAAAGACTAGAATAGACCCTGAAAAGATAGGTAACAGAAAAGCAAACCATTCGATCATGACATAAAGATAGATTGAACTAATCAAACCTAAAGACATCGATAGAAATGGGTGACCGAACATTAATATGGCTACATGTTTCCATATGGAACGGAGCTTCCCCTTCATATAGATAGCACCAGAAAACACCTGCAATTGATAAATAAAACCGAAAAATCCGATAATCAAGAATAGATAGATTAGTGAGGTATTTTTTATATCTAACATGTAGAAAAAGTCGATGAAGAAGATAGCCCAAAAAATAGTGAAGATAGTGCCCAGCTTCATACTTTTTTTATAATTTTCTTTAAAAAAAGAACAGTAATCTCGAAATATGCTAGTCTCGTTCTTATGGATGAATTGATTGACGACCGAGAACAATGCCATTATCGATGGATAAAAGACAAAAGGAAGTATGGCAAAAATCAGACAACATAAACCAATGATGACAGCAAGGGAATCTGCTATCAAAAGGTTAAATAATAGGAAAACAATCGGTGAATTAAAGAAGAACCAGATAATATTTACAAAAAAGAATTTATAGACCCAATCAGCTACAGTATAAAAACCACCCAATACTCCTGTATAATGCATCCTAATCACCTTTCTTTATTTAGTGAACATCTCTACCGTTTCTTCCGGTGCCAGCTTAACGTGAACGTACGCCTCCCCTAATTTGGATCGTGAAACTTCTCCCTCTCCTTTCCACTCATAATCATGAAAGTGAACAGGCAATCCTATTGTTAACTCAGTCTCGCGCTCTGCTTTCACGGTTACTGAGAAACTATTTCGTAAAAGATTCCATTGAAAGCTTATTGTTCCTGTACAAAAATGAAAGCTTTTGACCTTTCCTTCCTTCCAATCATCTGGTAGGGCTGGTAGTAGCTTTATCATTGTTGGCGACACATAAAGCAGCATTTCCTGTATCGCATTTACCACTCCTAAGTTAGCATCCATTTGCACAGGGGCAGTATCAATTTCCATTGTCAAGCCCATGTTACGCCAGTCATTATGAACAGTATACAAATTATTTAATAAACAAGAACGGGTTAAATGCTCTAAACAACGAAGGGCTTCGTTCCCCTCCTGAAGCCTTGCATAAATACTTGCCATATGAGCAAAAGACCAGCTTGTTTGTGCACCTAGCTTTCTTTTTCGAACCGCTTTTCTAAAGGCTTCAAATAAAATCCCTGCTTCCTTTACTAATTCCCGGCCAGGAAAAATCGGATAAATATGCGATAAATGTCGATGTTCATCATTTTCATCAAACTCATCATGCATCCATTCCTTAATTGCTCCCTGTTGATCAACTTGATAAGGAGGAATTCTTTCAAGCATCGCCTTCCAAGTAGAGGTATCTTCTGTGGTAACAAGCTCGCTTCCTTCGATCAAGTTGGTGAGTAATTCCTTCATCACGGCAAAGTCCATTGTGGCATTAATCGCAGTTGGCATTGGGTGAGCGATGGGTTCTTTGCTGTCCGGCATAAAATTGCCAGGCGTATTTTCTGGAGATACGGACGGGAAATACTGATAATACCCATCATCTCCTATAACTAAAAAATCCTGATAAAACTGGACAGCTTCTTTCATAAAGGGAAGTGCCTTTTCCCTTAAAAAGGTTTCATCACCACTAAATTGATAGTAAGAATAAAAATGCTGTGCTATCCAACTAGCAGCAGTGGTCCAGTTCATAATAACGGGTACTAATTGATTCGGCTTCCCAATTCCTGGGGTCGTCCCAGCCGGTATGTAGATCCCACGGCAGCCAAAGAGCTTTTTCGCATTATCTCGAAAATCATCAAGCAATTGTTCATAATATTTGGTAAACGACAATTGTAATTGGTTCAACCCTCCCACTGCCGTATGCCAATACATCATCTGAATATTTTCATTCGCCATTCGGTGACTCCACATTAATTGATAATCGCCATGCCATAGACCATACATCGAAAAAGGTTGACCATTTACTTTCGTTCCAGAGAGGAATAAGTAACGCCCAAAAGTCCATAATTTCTCGATTAGTCTTGTTGGTGCCTTTTCTTTATATGCTTGTAGAAGTAATACTTCATTGGAATGCTCCTTAGGATCATTCGATAACTCCAAACTAGACGAAAAAAATAATGGCTGATAGATCATAAGATGTTCATTTAGTAATTGCTCATAGTTTTTCTCTATTTCGCTTAATTCTCGTTTTAATTTTTTCCACTCTATTTGACTATCCGCTTGGACGAAGACTTTGACAAGGATTAATAAACGATTAGTACCAGTACAAACTACTTTTTCCTCACTAGAGCTAATTTCGCCTGTCTCTGTGATAATACGAGCAACGGCTCCAAAATCCGTACCATCCTGATTCGTTGCCTTGTAAAACAAAAAATTATCCTCCGTTTCCGCCTGAACAGTATTCCTTAACTCCCCATGCCTTTCTTTCATACGAGGAGAGTCCGTTGGATGGAGCTGAAAGCTTATATCTGTATCAATGGCATTGCTTTTATCCGAAAAGATTTCATAAACGATGATCTCGTCAGCTCGGGATACGAAAAGGTTTCGTGTGAAGCTCGTATCATTCTCCTGCCAAGATACAGAAACCTCGCCTGTTTCTAAATTGATTCCTCTATTATAGTGGCTAAATCCTGATTCGAAAGGCATTGTAAGACATAGATCAACAAGTGGTAAGGGGCTTTCTAATTTGGAAAAGTAACCGCGTTTTTTTACTTCCTTTGTTAAATGCCAATTAGCCTCTTGAAAATTCCCTTTATCCATAAGTTCCCTTGTTTCATTTAAAGTATAGCTTACATCTGGCAATTCCCCTTTCACGCCCATATGCCATAATTGAGAATGATTGATTAAAACTGTTTCATTTTTTATTCCACCATATACAGCTGCACCGATCTCACCATTTCCTGCTGGCAATGCTTCACGCCACATATTTCTCCACCAGGAGGCAGGGTATTGAAGTACAAGCTTGTTTCGATCTGCTACATTGTCAAACATGATGCTCCTCCTCCCATTTCCTATACTAGATATAGGCTTGGAACCCTTCGGCTTGAATATTCCACTTTCCATTGTCAGGAAAGCCTGGTACTACTTCCTTTTGCTCTACTCCATCCGATCCTGCTACCATCATTGCAATCGCAGTTAAAAGGCCTCCATTACCAGGAAGATATACGGTTAATCCAGGTCTTTGGTAATTATGTCCATTCGGCAAATAAGTATTTTTTACGGCATCCATTAATAAGAACTCAACAGCTAATTCCTTCTCCCCTAAGCGAGCAGCTGTCATGGCACACATCGGAAAATCCCAGCCCCATGCTGTATCCCATTGCCACTCCTTTTTCACTTTATCTAGTGTAAGTTTCATCTTTTCCTTATCAATCAATGATCCTGGTAAAATACCAAAGGCGGCCACCATCGAAGGATGATCATGATTTTTTTCGGTAAAGGTATTGTCACAACGCTCATGGGCTAAATAAACGTCATCCTTCACACGGGGAGCCTTTATATTTTCTGCAACATGGAGCCATTTTTCTTTAGGATGGATTCCTAACCTTTCTGACCATTTGATCGATATTTCTAAGCCATACTTCCAATACTCGACCTCATATGGTGGATTAATGGAGTCCTCCATACGATGACATTCCTGTGCAGGTATTAAAGGAGGCCCTAATACATATACTTCCTGCTCTTCATCCCACTCTGCGAAATCTGCCATAAAATCTGCTGTCTCAAATACCAGCTCCTTATACTGTTTAATCACCTCTTCTTCATGATTTGCCCTATAGAGTAATTCTAGTAGCATAATCGGATGGGGCTGTTGCCATATAAGTCCAGGTGCCACTGGAGAGGGACTTTGTCTTCCATCTATTCCAACCATTTTAGGCCATCTTGCTCCCTCGAATCCTTGTTCTCTAGCTAATTTTCTTGCTAGTGGTAGAATGTTCGAATACCATTCTAGACTCTTCTCTAACTTTTCCGATCTTCCCCATAACGGAAAATGAGCTGCATGCCACCAATGCATTTCTAGGTGTGCTTTACCAAACCAGCTATTATACATCAAGCCCGTTTCCTGTGGTGGGATCGATCCACTACTATGAATGTTCGTTAAATATTGTGAAAGAACGATTCTCCGTTCTAATTCTGTTGCTCGAGTATCGGTACTACCTTCAAAGGATACAAAGGATCCACTTTTCCAGAAATCTTCCCAGTATCGCTCAGAGCCTTTAATTATTGCCTCTACTGAATGTGAATTTGTAATTTTCTTCGGACTAAAGGATACTGTGAAGGAATATTCTTCATTTGCTGGTGGGACGAGCTGAAAAAAATGCCTATCTAACCTTGTAAAGCTAGCACCATTTATGTCCCATTTCACATAATAACTGTCCTCATCCATCACTCGTTTTATATGGGCTTCTTGCTCATTTTGATCAATTAGCTCCGATTCGTGCCTATCTTGATGATCCCAGTTAAGCTTTGTTGCTTTCGCCCAACTATTATGACTAATATCAGGAGATGGAAATGATTGAAGAATTCGAAGCCTTCCTTTTTGTAGGAGATTGGACACCACCTTGACTCCAATCGCATCCATAACAGGATCACAAATTGTCGTTACGATTACTTCTTCGTCACAGACGAGGAAGCGACTGTTTATAACTCCAGACCATAGATCTAACTCCTGCTCGATTTCTTTTATCTCATTTATATCTATTTCTTCTCCCTTATCGTTCAGAAATTGAAAGGAAATTTGCCCCAACTGTAATCGATGTGGATTTTGTCTAAGCCAATGATAGGCTTTTGCTTGTTCACCAGGCTTCATTGGATAAGGTATCTTTCTTCCATAATGATTAAAGGCTTGATATTCGATATCTTGCTCCGTATATAAATCTTTGCCACCACTATCATGCCATCCCCAATTAGATTGAGTTCCTAATGGTGTTTCATATAAATGGGGAAATGTTTGTAAGCCGGTGAAATCAACACTAAAACCAAATTCCCCGTTTCCAATAGACAACGGTGATAGTGGTTCGATACCATGTATTTTAGGATTATGCTTTTGTACGGTTTTTTTTCTATTCAAATTAGTCTCCTCCTCGAATGTTTTCATCAGGGTGTTCTAATACTTTGTTTAATTTTCTGTACTTCCCTGGTGTCATTTCTTTATATTCGCGAAACTTCCGAATAAAGCTATTCTCATGCTGATAGCCTACCTCTGAGGCAATGTCTGCAATTTTCTTATCTGTTTTCGTTAAAAGCTCCTGCGCCTTTTCCATTCTTAATCTAGTAAAATAGCCATAAATCGTCTCATCCATCTCATCCTTAAACCACTGACTTGCGAGACTAACACTCACTTGAACGGATTCAGCGATTTCTGGAATTCCAATCGGCTCACCGAGATGATCATTCATATATTGAATCATTTTCCTACATTGAACATATCTTTTCGTGTCATTTAATTTCTTAATATTTTCTATTCTTTCGGAAATTCTATCTTGGAACAGCTTGTAGATATCCTCCAAATTCATTGTTAGAATTTCTTCATATGAATAGTAAGTTGATGGATTCATATTATTAGCATTGGAGAAAATAACCTTTCTCACCTGTTCGATAAAATAAAAAGATAATTTCGGACTAATTCTACTATTCTTTATTAATTGAAATAATTTCGACACATTCTCAATGGCTTGCATCGGGTTCTCCATTGTCATGGATGATACGATTTGATCCATTAACTCTATATTTTTCGTATCCTTATCCTCTTCTTTTGGAACCTTAGTATAAATATTGCGGTAACCGTCAAAAAGGCGATATTGCAGTGCCTCCTCCGCTTCATTCATCTTATTTTTCAAGTCTTGTACTTTCACCCCCGTTTGGTGAAGACCTATCGAAACAGAAAACCCTAGAATGTTATCAATGTTCGAAAGCGCTATCTTTAAATGGTTTTCTAACTGTACTTTTTCCTCTAATTGTTGAATAATAACCATCATTTTATCCTTACCGATATCGACCGCTTCTACCTCATAATGGGTGGATAGCACCTCTGTCAGAATATTAATCATTCCGGATTTTACAACTGCTCGGTAATTAGCTGTAACACTTTCCTTCCAGGCTGGGTAGTTATCGATTGAAACGACCAATAATTGAATCTGGTCACTCTTCCATTCCCCAAAATAGGTTTGCCACTTCTCCTTCTGTTCGGAGGAGTTCACTAATTTTCCAATATACATGTCATATAGAAATTTAGATTTGGCCTCTACCTTCATTTTCTGGATTAGTCGTGATAGCTGGGCATGGTCACTAACTAGGTCATCTACAATATTTTCTAAATGAAGAAGATCCCGTCTGTAATGCTGGTTATCATCAACAAAGAACAGTTTCTTCAAACGTCTGATTGGCCTTAATTCAACAGAATGGATAAAGAAAATGGCAATTCCGCCTATAATAAGTGCAACTAGTGATACGATAAATACTACATTACGAATGGTTTTTGATTTAGCGAGAATACTCTCTTGTGATACTACGGAAATATATTTCCAGCCAGTAAATTCTGATTTGATTTGATTAGCTAATAAAATTTTATCGTTATACGTAATATTAGTAAGATTACCTTTACTAACTTCCTCATTCACAAATTGAACGGTATCTGCATCAAATGTATGGTTTCTTGTCATATGTAATATGGAATTGTTTTGGTCCAAAATATATTGCATGCTATTAGATTGTGGATCATCCGAGGACCTTAATTTGGAGAATAGCTCTCCTTGATTAAGATTAATCGCAATGATTCCTTTTGTTTCTCCTTTTACATTCACTTTCCGAAACAGAGTAATGTTAGAGCCTTTATGTCTTGCCCCATCTGGTAATTCTCGGTATTTTACGATCATCGACTTTTCATTAAATTCCTCTAGTACATTAGTCCATTTTGCATCATTAAAATTAGCACTGCTTGAGCTATAGCCTTGAGGAATAGCTACAAAGCTGTCCTTTACGATATTATAAATATAAATACTCTTAATAAAGGAGGAGTTTTGGGTTAAGGTTGTCAGCTTACCATAAATCTCCCTCATATTTTGATACGAGAATGGGGATGGATTAGTTAAAAAATGGTTGATATTATGATCAAGCGCCAGTTTAACCGCTATTTTATCCGATTCAACTAAATATTCATCAATATAATTCATATTAATTTTTAACATTTGGTGCTGTGGTTCGTTTAATTCCTGTTGTAAAATATCCTTAGATGTGTAATAAGAAGAAAAACCAACCGTTAAAATTATAAAAAGAACAGGTATCATTAATATGAGCAGCAACCTTGTCTGGGTATCGGAAAGATTCTTTCGAAGCATATTCCTAATTCTTGACGGAAAAAACTTTGACATACATTCACCTGCTTCCCTTTTCTCCTTATTCTATGATATGTCCAACCATTTGATAAGATTATTCTAGGGGGGCTGTCCTGCGAAGCGACAGCTCCCAATGATTACTTTACTTTCTCATACCACTCTTGTACTCGTTGCGTTACTTCCTCTCCACCAGATTGCTTCCACTTTTCTATGAATTCATCGAACTTATCAAGCTTCCATTCGCCAATTACAATTTTCGTCAAATATTCTTGGAATAGCTTATGTGATTGAATATCGGGATAACCCTCATAAACCGTACTCGGTAATCCATCGCCTGCGATTCTTCTTGCATCACTAGTAGCTACGTCAAAAATATCCTTTATCATTTGCTGATCTTCTTCTGGAAAAGAGTTTTCGATACGAATATCCATCGATTCCTTTGTTTGGAAATTTAACATTCCTAGTGCCAATGGTGTCTCATCGGTTGCTGGAAGTAATACTTTTTCACCATCCACCACTTCATGCTGGGCACCTTCTATGCCATATTGAATAAAATCAGCATTGGCTGGATCATAGAAGAAATCTAGTAGTTTCAGGGAATGGATAGCATTAGCCTCTGAAGCCTTAGGAATTAGCCATTCGGGAAGTCCCATACTTTTCTGTGTGATAAATCCATCAAACCCTTCTACCTCAGGCAAAGGCATTCCACTCACATAAGCATTAGGTGCTTCTTCTCTCATGGCATTAAGCTTATCTAACAAATTAGCTGGAAGGTGATACCAGCTTCCTACTAAATTATTATTAATTTTTGCTTGCCAAACATCTCCTTTATTCAGAAATGTTTCATTATCAAGTAATTTCTCCTCATATAATTCACGAAGAAATCCAATAGCTGCTTTCATATTTTCCGTAGTACCAGCATAATGGATTTCACCATTATATATATCCCACTCCGGATAACCTTCCCACATTGCCACACCAAACATGGAAAACAAGTGATCCATCCACCTTCCAAATTCTCTCCCAGTTGTTGGGATTTCATCTGGCTTTCCATTTCCGTTCGGATCTTGATCTCGAAAAGCAATTAACATAGCTTTATATTCTTCCAACGTCTTTGGCATTTCCATTCCAACAGCTTCGAGCCAATCTTGACGTAATAATGCTGCACGTGAAGGCACCATGTATACTTGGGGCACATAATAGATTTTTCCATCAGGAGAAGCTGTACGAACAATATCCCAAGCTTCTTTAGGAATTCTCTCCCAAACATTTGGTGCATATTTGGGCAATAATTCATCAAGTGCTAGTGCGCCGCCTTGGGTGATCAATGTTTGTTCCACACCACCAATTGGTCTTAATATATCAGGAAACTCTCCTGAAGCAATCATTAGGTTAATGTATTCTGCTGGTTCTGATCCTGGCGGTGTTGTTTCCAATTGATACTCTACTCCAGTCTTTTCTTTAATATATTGCACATGTGGATCATCACTAGTAGGGATCGTTCCTTTTCCTAAGTGACTTTTAAAGACAGTTACAGTGGCCTTATTGTCTTTTTCTATTACTTCATTATTATCCTTCTGACTAGTTGATTCCTCATTTGTAGAGCATGCGGTGAATAACACTAAAAATAAGATCCAAACCGTTAATAAATAATTATGATTTCTTTTCATGCTTTTCTCTCCCCAAGCATTTTTATCAAGCAGAACCTATCAGAATACTTAATGGCTGATCTCCACATAGTTGCTTTATACCTCTCGAAATCTTGATGTGGGATCTTACGATTCTACTCCCCTGCACAACGGCAGGGGAGTTATAGCTTTATTTTACTTTCTCATACCACTCTTGTACTTGTTTCGTTACTTCCTCTCCACCAGATTGCTTCCATTTTTCTACGAATTCATCAAACTTATCAAGCTCCCATTCACCAATCACAATTTTTGTCAAATATTCTTGGAATAGCTTGTGTGATTGAATATCGGGATAGCCCTCATAAACCGTACTTGGTAATCCATCGCCTGCGATTCTTCTTGCATCTGCCTTACTTACTTCAAAAATATCCTTCACCATCTGCTGTTCCTCTTCAACGAAGGAATTTTCGATTCTTAGCTTCATTGATTCATCTGTCGTTAAATTCAGCATTCCTAATGCAAGTGGTTTATCATCTGATGATGGTAGAAGAACTTTTTCGCCATCTACTACTTCGTGTTGAACACCCTCAATACCATACTGAACAAACTCTGCATTTTCCGGGTCATAGAAAAAGTCAAGAAGCTTCAGTGCATTAATTGCATTATCTTCTGATGCTTTCGGGATCATCCACTCAGGTTCTCCCATACTCTTTTGCGTGATAAATCCATCAAACCCTTCTACCTCAGGTAAAGGCATACCTGTAATATAGGCATCTGGTGCTCCTTCCTTCATTGCCGCATAGCGTTCACGAAGGTTTGCTGGGAGATGATACCAGCTTCCAACTAAATTGTTATTAATTTTGGCTGTCCAAACATCCCCTTTGTTCAAGAATGTTTCATTATCGAGTAACTTTTCTGCATAAAGCTCACGTATAAATGCGATTGCTGCTTTCATGTTTTCAGAAGTCCCAGCATAGTTGATTTCACCATCATAAATATCCCATTCCGGATAGCCTTCCCACATTGCTACACCGAACATGGCGAATAAATGATCCATCCATCTACCGAACTCCCTACCACTTGTCGGTAGCTCATCCTTTTTTCCATTTCCGTTCGGATCCTGATCGCGGAAAGCAATTAACATTTCTTTATATTCATCTAGTGTTTTTGGCATCTCCATCCCTACTGCGTCTAGCCAGTCTTGTCGTAATAAAGCAGCTCTCTCAGGGATTAAATAGACTTTAGGCACATAGTAGATTTTCCCATCAGGAGAAGCAGATCTTACGATATTCCACGCTTCTTCAGGAATTCTCTCCCATACATTTGGTGCATGTTTAGGTAATAATTCATCTAATGCAAGTGCTCCACCTTGGTTAATTAGCGTTTGCTCCACACCGCCTATTGGTCTTAAAATATCAGGGAAATCCTCTGAAGCAATCATTAGATTAATATATTCGGCTGGTTCTGAGCCTGGAGGGGTGGATTCCAATTGATATTCCACACCTGTTTTTTCTTTTATATATTGAACATGAGGATCATCACTACCAGGAATTGTCCCTTTTCCCATATGACTCTTAAACACCGTTACAGTTGCAGATCCATCAGCTGTTTCTTCTTTATTTCCTTCATCCTTACTGGTCGATTCATTATTGCTACTAGAACAAGCTGTCAGTACCAACAAGAACAACACGACTATAGAAAACAGGAATACATGATAACGATTTTTTTTCATACCCTTTTCCTCCTTCATTATTCTTTCAATGACCCAAGTACCGCACCTTTAACAAAGTATTTTTGTAAATAGGGATAAACTAAAACAATGGGAATCGTAGCAAATATAATCGTAGCTGCTTTTAATGTAGTGGTATTGAAATCAAAATCACCCATTATTAAATCGACAGCTGCAAGCTCCTCTTCTGACGTAAAAAATGCTCGTAAACGCATTTGCAATGGCCAAAGCTCTGGATTTCTTAAGAAAAGCACCGCCGTCTTAAAGGTATTCCAATACCCGACAGCATAGAATAAGCCAATTGTAGCCAATACTGGTTTGGATAACTGTAAATAAATTTGAAACAATAAGCGAAATTCATTACAGCCATCGATGCGTGCTGCATCATCAATATCCTTTGGAATTCCCATAAAGAATGTACGAACAATGACCATATTAAAGGTGCTAACAAGTCCTGGTATAATTAAGGCCCATATCGAATCCATCAATCCCACTTCTCTTACGGTCAAGAAAAAAGGAATCATCGGTGCATTAAATATCATCGTGAGCACCATGATTAACATAATCGGTCTTCTAAGCAAAAATTCCTTCCTCGATAATGGAAACGCTGTCAAAATGGTGAACAGCATACTTAGTAAGGTTCCGACAATCGTAATAAATACCGTGACACCGAACGCTCTCCATAATACTTCATTTTGAAGGATATGCTCCCAAGTAGCTAGTGTAAATTCTACCGGTATTAAAAATACTTTTTTCGAATCAGCGGCTATTGGGGAGCTAAAGGAAACCGCCAATAAATGCAATAAAGGCGCAATCATCGTGGATGCCAATACGATAAGCACCGTGTAGTTAAACACTTGAAATAATCTTTCTCCAATTGATTGTTTCATTTACCACAACCCCTGTTCTGATTTTCTTGCCAGTCTGTTAAATATCCACAGTAACGCAAAACCGATAACCGATTGGAACAGGCCAATGGCTGTTGTTAAACTATATTGTCCTTGTAGAACCCCTGCGCGATATACATAAGTTTCGATGATATCCCCAACGGAGTACGTCATCGGTGTTAATAAGTTAAAGATCTGGTCAAAGCCTAATTCTAAGAAATTACCAATGTTTAATAAGAACAAGACAGAAATCGTTGGTAACAATAATGGAAGGGTAATGTAAATCGTTTGTTTAAATCGGTTCGCTCCATCAATCACTGCTGCTTCATATAGGCTTGGATTAATTCCAGTTATGGCAGCTAGATATATAATGGTACCCCAACCAACTTCCTTCCAGATCCCAGAAATAATAACAATCGATCGGAAATAACCTTCCTCCTGCATAAACAATATCGGTTCCAGTCCAAAAAGGTCTCTTATTGCATTTACTAAGCCTTGGCTTGCCAGAAGCTCAAACACAATACCTCCAACTACAACCCATGATAAGAAGTGCGGAAGGTAAAATAAGCTTTGTACAGTTTTCTTCACAATTAATAATCTTACTTCATTGAATAGTAAAGCTAAAATAATTGGTGCTGGAAATTGAAATATCAATTGATATAAGGCAATCAATGCCGTATTTCTCAATACTTCATGAAAATCCTGATAATGTAGTAGATGCTTGAAATTTTCAAGACCTACCCATGGACTACCTAGTATCCCATTGAAAATTTGATAATCTTGAAATGCTATTACACTACCCATAAGCGGAATATACTTAAAGACAATATAATAAATAATACCAGGTAAAATCATTAAATAAAGCATCCAATATTTACGTACATTTTTGATCAATCCATTTTGAAACAATCGATCAAACCGGCTATTTGTTTTCATTACAGCTTGTTCATTTCCTACATGCTCCTCCATGCACTCCCCCCTTTCTCTTTTTTGAACCTCACTTTCGATCAGTGAACTATCCTGATAAATTGGGACCCCCACCAGTGTTGGACTAGGCTTTTTGTCAAAGGATTGATAGTTTCCCACCGATGGTTAGCGAAACTTTTCAGGATATTATCGTCTGTTATCCCTCATTTAATCTTAGAATGAAGGTTGCAGACAGCTATCACTGTGATAAAATCATATCGTGAACTTAATCTAACAAACAATCAACCATTCCTACATTTACTATTCAATTCTTATTTCGAGGCATAATCAATAATTTGTTGAGGACTTGTTGGTTTTGTTTGTTCTAAAATCGGTAGGAGCATTTCATAAAGGAGGATGGTGGATTGGAGAACAAGAGATGGATACACAACTTATTCGGTCCTAAGTATGAAGGCTTAAAGCTCATCATTTTTAATGCCATATGGTTATTACTTTATACCATTTTTTGGAGCATAGAAATACAATATAATCCGCTCTTACTTACCCTATTGTGTATGTCCAGTTTACTTCTCGTGTATCTGTTACTCAAAGGGAAAATGAAGGGGCTAAAGAAACTAGAAGTCATCTCTTCTGTTGGAATGATAGCAGTTTGGATTACTGCATTGTTAATGATCATAATGGGTTACTCCTAGTATTAAAAAGATCTCTCCATCAGCTAAATGGATGGAGAGCAGTACGTTACTTAATATTACCTTCCAATTGGATGTTTGAGAAGGCTGCTGTTGTGTAATGAACAAGATCATTCGGATTCTTTGCCCCATCGACGGCAAATCCGATATAAACTTTCTTCTTCATGTCTATCTCTTTTCTTCCTACCTCGATCCACTCATTTCCATTTGCAGAAGCATAACCGATGAATTCATTTCCCTCTCTTTCAATTTTTAACCAATAAGGAATAGTTGTATTTAATAAGGACGGGACACCATTTTCCTCTGGTCTATCATTCTCTCCAGGAGCCACAATGCTTTCTCCTTTAGTATCCCTTGAAGAAAAGTGTATCGCATATAATGTATCCTGACGATCTGCTTTTATGACAGAAGTACTGATCATCGCCGTTTTGGCATCTGGGCTTAACTGATCTCTAATCATTAAACCAGATATCGCATTATTGTTTCGTTTGGTGATGGATTCCACCTTAGCCGTTACCGATCCATCTCCTTCTAGCTTTTGATAGGCCAATTGAAAGGCATCCTTTTCCCCCATAATTCTTCCTGTTCCTTTTACCGTTAATAAACCATCCTTTATACTTGCATTGCCCTTCACCTCAACAGAGCCAATATCCTTTGATTTCCAATCACTTCGGTTTTTACTATTCACATAAATGGCAGTGGAGGTTGTTTGCGTCGCATTTCCTTCCTTATCTGTTGCCCTTGCTGAAACAAACCATGTTCCATCAGGAGCATCCTCCCATGTGAATGAGAAGGAACCGCTTGTCGCCTCTCCGATTTTTTCATCATTTTTAAAATACTCTACTTTTTCAATATTTTTCTTATCTTCAAGCTTTACATTAAATTGGATTTTTTTATGTGCTTTGTGGACACTATTTGCTTTTGGTGATACTAATTCCACAGAAGGATTTTCTGCTTCATGCTCCATATCTACAAGGGAATGAAGATAAAGCTCAAGATTAGAATACCCTGATTCTGTTATTAGTTTTCCATCCTCTGCGTTATCCGGGTCAAGACTGTTGGCTATTTCCCATTCATCCGGCATACCATCATGATCAGAATCTGTCGGAGGCTCCTCCGACTCCATTTCTGGAAATCCTCCAACCTCCCACTCATTATTAATGATACGTCCTGTTCCATTTTTTACATCATGGACGACTCTAGCATCGACTGCATCTCTTCGAGGTAATGTAGCACCAGCTCTTTCTAATACTAGATCATAGGCTTCTTCTGCTCGTTTAATATTCAATGTATCATGCCCTAATACAGGATATGGACTATCGCCAAAGGTTACATCCTCTTTAATATCCTCTACGCCTAACCAATTATTATTACTAACTTCTTCGTTGTCATGCATCACATTGCCATCAATATAGAACCAACCTGGCTCTCCATCTCTTCCGGGACTAATAATTCTTTGTTTTACTTGATCATAGGTTGCTGGACCAGGCTTATAATAATTGTTGATAATATTATTTTGTTGATTTTCCCCACCATACATGGAATTAAATCCCCAGTTATAAATAACATTATTCACTAAGTCTGCATGGGAAACTGGGTGCATTTCATTTCCCGTATTACCTAAAGCGGGGTTTCTACTAATATGTGTAGCAATTAAATTATTACTAAAGGTAGCATTTTCCCCACCCCATATTCCACCATATCCGTGACGGCCTTTAGAATGACCAGATATTAAAAGACTTTCGCTTATAATACTCCACTGTACCGTTGTATTTTCATTCCGATAGAAGGAAAAGGCTTCATCTATTCCCCAGCTTGCAGAAACATGATCTATGATCGCATCCTTAATATCTCTCCCACCAAATGCATCGAATTCCGTTTCTAGATTGTCGCTACCTGGTCTAAATCTCATATATCGGACGATGATATTTTCCGAGCCACCAATATCTGTTCCATATCCCGCAACTGTAATCCCTGCTCCTGGTGCAGTTTGACCTGCAATGGTAATGTTTTTTCGTTTAATTCGTAATGGTTGTTTCAAATGAATCGTACCAGAAACCCGAAAGACAATCGTGCGATTATCTTGGCTAACCGCATCTCTTAATGAACCTTTAATCGGTTCTTCTCCTTCTCCATAATCTTCTATTGTTGTAACTTCATATACATCCTGACCTCTACCACCTGATGTGTACTTCCCTCCCCCCTCCGCTCCAGGGAAGGCCAATACGTTTTCTGGATTTTCGCTTGTGCTAATTGCCTGCACGGAAACTCCATCAAGTATTAGGGAAAATGTAAGCAATAGCGTAATTATGAATATGAATTTTTTCATATTACCATTACCACCCTTTCTTAATGAATTTTATAGCTTGTCTTCATTTTATCAAGGAAAGGATTACATTTTTTCCTCTTTTTCGCGTTAAATGCTTACATTTTTGGGCTTTGAATTAGATACATGCTTTCTGCCAGTGGAAATGAATTTTTAAGAAGGGTTAATGCAGGCGGACTGAGGGGAGGATATCTTGCTTTCTTGTAGGGAGATCGCCAAGATATAAGTTGATATCTTGGTTATCTTGCTCTCCCGGGGGAAGATTGCCAAAATAAAAAGGGAAAGCTTGATAATACAAAAATCTGTAGTTTTACTAAAGTTATTCGTAAAAATTACGTCATCACACTAAAAAGCCCGCTTTCAAAGCGAGCCTTTTCTAACCTTTATTTTTATTATACACATCAAAGCCAACTGCAATTAAAAGAACCATCCCTTTGATCGCTTGTTGCCAGTCGATACCAACACCGATCAAGGACATACCATTATTCATCACACCCATTACTAATCCACCGACGATTGCTCCAATGACTGTACCAACACCACCTGCCATGGAAGCACCACCGATAAATACGGCAGCAATTGCATCTAATTCTAACATGTTACCAGCAGCAGGTGTGGCAGAATTTAGCCTTGCTGCGAACATTAGACCAGCTAACGCAGCTAGAAGCCCATTATTGACGAACACCCAGAATACGACGCGCTTTGTTTTAATACCGGATAGATCCGCCGCTTTTTTGTTTCCACCTGTTGCATAAATATGACGACCCATGATCGTATTTTTCATAATAAATGTGTAGACGATAATTAACACTATGACGATAACGAGAACAGTTGGAATACCTTTATTTAATGCTAATTGATACATAAACCAATTGATTGCTAGAATCAATAATGCTAGTTTTGCAATCGTGATCCATATTGGAATCACCTCAAAATTATATTGAAGCTGAATTTTTCTTTTTCGAAAATCCAAATAAATTAAAACGATGGATAAGACAGCGGATAACACTAACGTAAAAATATGAATGGATGCTCCACCAAATACATCTGGAATAAAACCACTACTTATTTTTTGAAAGGATTCTGGGAATGGCGCGAGAGATTGACCATCCAATAAATATAAGGTTAATCCTCTAAATATAAGCATTCCTGCTAAGGTTACAATAAACGATGGTATCCCTACATAGGCGACCCAAAAGCCTTGCCATACTCCAATCAGAGCGCCTGCTAACAGAGCGATAGCTACTGCTAGCCAAACGGGTACATTATTGTTAATAATTAAAACACCTGCTATTGCTCCAATAAAGGCAACGATCGATCCAACGGATAAATCGATATTACCTGTAATAATGACAAGTACCATTCCAATGGCTAATACAAGAATGAAACCATTTTGCAAGATTAAGTTCGTTATATTTAATGGTTTAAAATTCACACCATCTGTTAAGAACCAGAATAATGCGGTAATAAATACTAATGCAATAACCATTCCGTATTCGCGAATATTATTTCTAAATAAATGAATAAGTGTTTGCATGAACTAGTTCCCCCCTGTTCCGGTCATGAGATGCATAACATTCTCTTGATTTGCTTGAGCACTGCTTAACTCTCCTGTAATACGACCTTCATTCATCACATAAATTCGATCAGATAATCCTAAAACCTCGGGTAGCTCTGATGAAATCACTAAAACCGCTAAGCCTTCCTCAGCGAGTTCATTTATTTGTGAATAAATTTCGTATTTTGCACCAACATCGATACCGCGAGTTGGTTCATCTAAAATTAATATATTTGGTTCAGCGAAAATCCATTTACTTAATACTACTTTTTGTTGATTTCCACCACTTAAATTCCCTACAATTTGTTTTACACTTGGTGTTTTAATATTTAGCTTTTCTCGTAATTGCTGTGCTTCCATAATTTCTTTATTTTCATCAACAACCGATCCATTGGAGATCCTAGTTAAATTGGCTAATGTAATATTTCGCTTTATATCCTCAATTAAGTTCAGTCCATATGTTTTACGATCCTCTGACACATAAGCAATACCATGATCTATTGCTTGACTCACTGTGTTCACTTGAATCAGTTTTCCATTTTTGTATAATTCACCACTAATTTTTTTACCATAGCTTTTTCCAAAGATACTCATCGCAAATTCTGTACGTCCTGCTCCCATAAGCCCAGCAATTCCTACAATCTCCCCGCTGCGGAGATGTATATTTACATCCCGAATAACCTTGCGATCTGTCTGCTGTGGATGATAAACATTCCAATTTTTCACTTCAAAGATGGTTTCGCCAATCTTTGGTACTCTTTCTGGGAATCTGCTCGTTAATTCACGACCAACCATCCCTTTAATAATTCGATCTTCTGATATTTTCTCGTTTGTGGCATCTATTGTTTCGATCGTCTGACCATCACGTAATACGGTAATCGAATCAGACACAGCTGAAACCTCATTTAATTTATGGGAGATTAAAATAGAGGAAATGCCTTGATTTTTTAATTCAAGTAATAGTTTTAATAAATTCTCACTATCGGTTTCATTTAATGCTGCAGTTGGTTCGTCTAAGATAAGAAGCTTAACATTTTTTGATAATGCTTTGGCGATTTCTACCAATTGCTGCTTCCCTACCCCTATTTCCATTACTGGTGTTTCTGGCGATTCCTTTAGGCCAACTCTTTCTAGGAGCTTTTTGGATTGGGCAAAGGTTTCCTGCCATTTAATCATACTTTTGGATTGGCGTTCATTTCCTAAAAAAATATTTTCTGCAATCGACAGAAATGGACTTAACGCTAATTCCTGATGAATAATGACGATGCCTAATTCCTCACTTTGCTTGATATTTTTAAATTGGCATTCCTGACCTTCGAAAAGGATTTTGCCATCATACGTTCCATATGGATATACACCACTTAACACCTTCATCAGTGTTGACTTTCCTGCTCCATTTTCACCAACAAGTGCATGAATTTCACCTTGCTCCACTTGTAAATTTACATCGTCCAATGCTTTAACTCCAGGAAAGGTCTTTGTAATGCTCTCCATTTCCAATATATATGCAGACATGTCCATCACCTCTTTCATAAAAAACATGGGGAATGAAGTGGCGAATTCACCACTTCATCTCCTTATTTATTGAAGCTCTTCTTCAGAGTAATAACCACTATCAATGACTACTTCCTGGTAATTGTCTATATCCACGGATACTGGTTCTACTAGATAGGTTGGAACCACTTTTACTCCATTATCATATGTTTCCGTATCATTCACTTCTGCTTCTTCACCATTCAGAATAGATTCTGTCATATTGACTGCGACAGCTGCTAGATCCCGAGTATCCTTAAAAACGGTTTGGGTTTGTTCACCCGCAATAATAGATTTGATGGAAGCAAGTTCAGCATCTTGTCCTGATATAACTGGTAATGATAGATCACCAGATCCATAGCCTACACCTTTTAAGGCTTGAATGACACCTCGACTAATACCATCATATGGTGAGAGCACGGCATCCACTGTTTCTCCACCAGAATAAGAGCTGCTTAGGATATTTTCCATTCGTGATTTTGCTGTATTTCCATCCCAACGCATGGTTGCTGCTTGCTCAAAGTCTGTTTGACCACTTTGAACAACCAATTTACCTTCATCGATATATGGCTGAAGGACACTCATCGCACCATCCCAGAAGAAATAGGCATTGTTATCATCTGGTGATCCGCCAAATAATTCAATATTAAAAGGACCTGCTTCTTCTTTTAAATTCAACGCTTCTTCTATATAGGATGCTTGTAACACCCCTACTTGAAAATTATCAAAGGTAGCATAATAGCTCACATGCTCTGATTCCATAATTAAACGGTCATAAGCTATTACTTCTATTCCTTGATCATTTGCCTTTTGCAATACATTGGTAAGAGCAGTACCATCAATGGATGCGACTACTAAAACCTTTGCACCTTTTACAATCATGTTTTCTATTTGCTCGATTTGTTTATCTACATCATCTTCTGCATATTGAAGGTCTGTTTCATATCCAAGTGCCTCTAATTGCTCGACCATATTGTTTCCATCATCTACCCATCGTTGGGATGATTTCGTTGGCATCGCAACTCCAATTAAACCTGATTCGGATGACTCACCATCCTCTCCAGAACCACTGGACTTCTCTCCTCCACCACATGCCGCTAGTACTAATAGAAGACTAAACAAAATTGCAAGAAAACCTAATTTTTTTCTGTTCATCATTGAAACCCCTTTCAATATTAGAATGGATTATCGTTACAATCGTTAATATACCAATAATTAAAAGGAAAGGCTTTACACTTATTTAAACAGTTTTTATAAAATTTTAAACAAGTTCCTCAAAACTTTATTGAACTCCATTCTGATCATATGGCATGATTTATTTAGTTAAAATTTTCCAGTTTAAATAAACAAAAACTCAAGGAAATCTGTTAGGGGGACATACGAAGGAAACAGGGGAGCAATAATACATTGAGAATTATTAATAAAGGAAGAGAGGAATAATACCATGGCTCAGCTTTTAAAAGCATTTTCAACTGGCCTAAGTGTTCTATTTTTATATGTACTAACTGTTTTCATTGCACCAATCGTTATGTTGTTACTAGGATATTCCAACATTGTATCGAAGCCAACTCTATTAGGATCCTCTTTGTATATAATAGAAATAGAGGAAACTACCTTCTCTACGGAAGCAACCGGGTTTGGGTGTATTTTAGCCTTTCTCCTTGGGCTTTTGATATATTACTTGATGAAGCTTCTTTTAGGATTTAGGAGGGGCCAAGAGGCTAGATGAAACGAATGATAGGATCTACTCACGAATACATTATAGTTTTTATTCATGAGTAGACCCTACTGCTGATTGTACGATCACGTTTGCTATGACTTGATCATTTTATATTGTTTTGGAGAAACACCTTCCTTCTTCTTAAAGGCAGTACTGAAATAATGCTGAGAATCAAATCCTACTTTTTCGGCGATGTCTCGGATGTTTAAATCGGAGTCCTTCAGAAGCTCCTTTGCTCGACGTATTCGCATATTTGCAACAATCTGAACATATGATTGCCCGAGCTCTTGTTTGATCATCTTGCTTAAATAAACCGTGGAAACATGGAGGTTTTCGGCAACCAATTCTAGTGTTAAATCAGACCTACAGTAATTTCGGCGCATAATCGTTAACGCTTGTTTAACAATAGGGGAGAGGTGAATGTAGTTATTAATCTCGTTTTTGCACCTTTCATAGGCGACGATTAAATGCTGATAGTCACCATCCTCCACCCGCACCATCCCAGTATAGACCGTTTGGTTCAAGTATAGTTTGACTGCTTCCTCTATTGGAACAGCTATCTCCTTTGTCACATCCTCCCACACAAAGATCTGTAACCATTGAGATGAATCATGGATGATAACATTGACGGTGTCTGCTAAAATTTCTTCTGCTATGTTTTCAATAGCAGACAAATAGATCTTTCGGTCTTGGTTGGAAAGTAGATCATAATTTACTTGATCATTCGACCATTTAAGTAATACTAGCTGCTTTGGGACTGCTGTTGGTAATTGCAGAAACTCTAGCTGTGATTGTATTTCATTTGGTTGGAGACGATTGTGTATCCAATCAAAAAAGAATCGTTCCTTGAGCTGCGAATGGTTTTTCTTTATTTGCTTGGAGGCTTGCTCTAAATAAGCTTCTTGCTTTTCTCTCCTTTCTAAATCATTTTTAACTCCTTGTAATATATGGATCAAATTATCAGGGTTTACTGGTTTAAGAATATAATCCTCTACCTGTAAACGAATGGCTTCTTGCGCATACTGAAAATCATCATACCCAGAAATAACAATCATTCGACAATCTATTTCTGCTTTAATTTTTTTCATTGCCTCAATACCATTTAAAATTGGCATATTCAAATCAATTAACAAAATATCTATCCTATCGGCTAAGGCGATCTCAACCGCTTCTTCTCCATCCTCTGCTTCTCCTACGACCTCCATATCAAATTTAGCCCAGTCTACTGCTGTGCGAATACCATCTCGTATAATAAATTCATCATCGGCAATCAATACTTTCCATTTTGTCATGATGATTTCCCCTTTTCTGAATATTGCTCTCTAATAACAGGTAACAGAATCTCTACCCTTGTCCCTTTGGCTTTTTCGCTATCGATCGATAGCCCATACTTCTCTCCATACGTTAATTGTATTCTTGCTTGTACATTTAATATGCCGTAACCCTTTTTCTTATGACCATCCTCTACCTTTTCTGTCCTTTGCATAGCTTCTGCTAACGCCTGCTTCATATCATGAAGCTGTTCTATTGTCATCCCTGCACCATTATCTTCAATAATAATCAGAAGATCATCTCTCGCAATGCTAGCATTTATTAGGACAGTACCAGGACCTCTTCGTTCCTTTATTCCATGATAAATCGCATTTTCCACAATCGGCTGTAGGATAAATTTCAATGTATAAAAGGACCGAACTTGTGGGTCTATATTCATTTGATAATTTAGTTTGTCTCTATAACGTGTTTTTTGTATTTTTAAGTAGCTCTCAATATGCTCCATCTCTGCTGATACGGTAATAATATCGCGTCCTTTGCTTAGACCAATTCTAAATAACTTGGCTAAGGACTCGACCACTTCTGCAACATCTATTACATTTTGTTTACGTGCCATCCATTGAATGGTGTCCAATGTATTGTATAGAAAATGTGGATTAATATTTGCCTGCAAACTACGAAATTCCGCATCACGCTTTTGTCTTTCCTGTCTCTCTGTAACACGCATGAGCTCCAGCACTTTTTGAAGCATTGTATTAAAGCTCCTGCCGAGCAGCCCGATTTCGTCCTCCCTTTTTTCCTTGTAGCGAACGTGTAAATCTCCGCTTTCTGCCCTGCGCATAAATTTCATCAGATCAACGATTGGCTTTGAGATAGAACGTGATAAATAATAGCTTACTGGAATGCCGAAAAGCATAATGATAAAAATAAAGACAATCAAATAAAATCGGATTTCCCTTAATTCAAACAATGTTTCCTCTGCAGGAAAAACACCAACAGTTGTCCAGTCTGCAAAAGGGGAACGCTGATAAATAAATTGAATTTTTTCCTTGTTTATCGTCTTGGAAAAATTTCCAGAAGCTTGCCGATGAATCCAATCTAATGGTATATCTTTAACAATAGGCTGGTTCGGTAAATAAATATTCTTCCCTTTATTATCAACTACCATCAGATAACCGCTTTTACCAAGCTGAATATCTCGTGCTGTCTCGGCAATGACACGTAATTTTAGATCAATAAGAATAACTCCTTTTACCTCTTTTGTAAAAGGATCCATCACCGCACGAACTACAGATACAACATCCTCATTTTTATAATCCACAATCGAAATAAGCCTTCTTCCATCCGGTCTACCGATGATATGGAAAATACCATCACTTTCTACCGCCTCTTGATACCAAAAGCTTTGGGTTAAATCGATAACCGAAGGAGCATACAGCTCATTACTAATATACTCGCCATCTTTGTTTACTACCATGATGCCTGCAACCTCTGAAGTGATAGTCGTAAAGCTACGAAGATAACGTTGAAGCTCATACTTATTCTCTGCACCATCTGGTGAATCGAAAAACTGTTGAATCTCGTTATCGGAGGCAATCATATAGGTAATGCTTTGCATGTTATTAATGTAGAATTCAAACGTTTGGTTAACCTTGCTAATTAGTTGCATCGTGTTGTCATTCGCCTGTTCTTCTAGAACCCTTTCAACTGTCCAGCTTACGAGTAACCCTAGACAAAGAATGGGTAAAATACCAACTAATAAAAAATGTGTGATTAACTTATATCGAATCGGTATATTGTTTATTTGTGTCCATTTTTTCAAAATTTCCTCACCCATTCTCTATCATTCATTTGGATAAAATGCTTCTACATTTTCCTGCGTAACAATCGTGATACCAGTATCTACATAACGCGGTAAGCTCCTACCTACCTCCATGTTCTCTGCCAAGCCATGCTGCAGATGGAATAAGTATTGCAAGGACCAATATCCCATCTTCCAGGTTCCCTGTGCCAGTGTAGCAGAAATAACCCCTTCATCCACCATATCTAATGTACCCTTGTCCGTATCAAAGCTGATAATGTGTATTTCCCCTTTTTTTTGCTGCTCCAATATCGATTGTCCAACGCCGACTCCTCCGTTTGCTTCTGAGGCAAAGACTCCTTTTAAATTAGGAAACTTTCCGATCATTTCATCCACTACTTCTTTGGAAGTCATTTGATCTCCTCTACCATCTTGAATGGAAACGATATTCATTTTTGGGTATTCCTTTGCAATAGTTTCTCGGAACCCTTTTGTTCGTTCTTTATGATTTAATTGTTTAGGATGTGTAACAATTCCAATTTCTCCTGCGCCATTTAATAATTCCGCCATTTTATGGGCTGCCGTCACTCCAGCATAATAATTATCAGTCCCTAAAAAGGAAAACACCTTACTCTCAGGTGCATTTGAATCAAATGCAACAATTGGAATCCCTGCCTCAACCGCTTTGTTTATTACATCATTTAATGCATCAGGATCCATTGCCGAAACAGCAATACCAGCAGGCTTTTTCGCAATAACTTGTTCTAAAACGGTTATTTGTTCATTCACATCATATTGTGTGGCACCACGATATTCTACCGATACATTCAATGCCTCTGCCGCATCCTCAAATCCTTTCAATGCCCTTTTCCAGTAATCAATTCCTGATTGGAAGGTGACCATTACATAATTTTCATCAATTGTCCCTCGTAATTCATGCTCTGACCATTGATTATTGGAGGTGTTCTCTGATTGATACTGATAGACATAGACGACAAATACACCAATTAGAATGAGATAAACGAATAATAATTTCCTCAATATTGTAACCCCTTTCATAAAAATAGGGAGTTTTACCTATTTTCTAGTTCTCCTTTTATAGTATAAAGATTCCTATTATTATTACAACACCTTTTTGAAAACCTTTTCCATAGCGTGTGTTTCCTATAATGGAGGAAAACTTTTCAAGCTTAATGATGTGAGGAGGTTGTTTCTCTATAGTCCCAATACAATAGACATTCCAGCGTGCTTCTGACTCTTCTGACTTCTGTCTGTTCCATTTAATCCGATATCAGACATTTCCACGTGCGCCTAGCTTCGTTCTGTCCAATATATTCAAATATAGGACGGTTCAACGAGGATCTGCCTCGAATCAGTCCCATAAATGTTGAAATATTCTTTATCGACATTTGATTGTATTGGTTGATCATTAAAAATGCGTTCTTTTTAAAACAAGCTTCACCATAATTCTTTCAACAAACTTTAAAAAAAGAGTACCCTCACATTGAGAGTACCCTTTTAAAATAAACTAATTTTTTAATATCTTTACACTAAAGCCATCCAGTGTTACTATCCCTGTAAGTTCTTGATCATTTAACAGATCCTGATACCTGTTATCTGCTAGATCAACACTTTTAGTTTGATTAGAAAAATTCATAAGAAAGATAAATTCCTTCTCTCCATCTGTACGAACCTGTGCACTTACACCCTTTGGTAAACTACCATCAAGTGCTTTTTTCAATCCTAATTGTTTCGCCAAATTACTATAGAAGGCTTGGTGGAAGGACGAATTATTTCTTGAAGCAATATAATACGCTTCACCTTCTCCAAATTGATTCACTGTCAATGCGGGCTTACCCGCATAAAAATCGTTCGTATATTGTGCAATTGCTTCTGCGCCTTCTAGTTGAATGAGGTCACAAAGTTCTTTTGCCTCAAACTCACCTTCCAATCCGAAGCGATTATTTCCGATTGTTTCCACCTTGTTCACTTCACTGTCATAGAGACTATCAATTTCCTCTGACCATATGCCTAGTGTTTTACGCAATGGACCTGGAAACCCGCCAAGGAAGCAGAGATCATTTTCATCTACAATTCCAGACCAATACGTCGTGACAAAGGTTCCACCATTTTGAACAAATTTCTCTATTTTCTCACCGACACCTTGCTTGACCATATAAAGCATTGGCGCTATAACAAGTTTATACTTTGACAAATCTCTGTCCATATCAATTACGTCTACCGCAATTCCTTGCTCCCAAAATGCTTGATAGTGCTCCCTAACCGTCTTTTCGTAATGAACACCACTATTTCTTGGGCCCTGTGAATCCTTTACTGCCCAACGATTTTCTGTGTCAAATATAATCGCTACTTCCGCATTCACCGTTGTTCCTACGATCTCATCAAGTCTGGATAAATTCCCTCCAAGCTCCGATACTTCTTGAAATACACGTGTATTTTCATGTCCAGCATGATCTACAACAGCTCCATGAAATTTTTCACTGGATCCTCTGCTTTTCCGCCATTGGAAATATTGAACAGAATCCGATCCGTGTGCGACAGCTTGTAAAGAAGAAAGGACATGCATTCCCGGTTTCTTCAATTTACTAATAGGCTGCCAGTTCGTTAAGCTTGGTGTACTCTCCATTAATAGGAATGGCTTTCCACCCTTCAGAGAGCGAAACATATCATGATTCATTGCTGTCCATGCTGCAAGATTCGATTCATCCTGCTCATCATGCCAGGTTGGATAAGAATCCCATGATACGATATCTAAATCATCCGCAAATTTCGCATAATTTAGTCCTTCAAATGCCTCCATAAAATTGGCGGTTGCAGGTAGATCTGGATTCGCCTTTTTCAATGGCTTGATTTCATGGCGATAAAAATCTAGCGTTTGATCTGTTACAAACCTTTTCCAATCTAAGTTCTGACCATGTACCATTGTTTCGCCATGAGGTGCTGGAGACTCTACCTGGGACCAGCTAGTATACGTATGACTCCAAAATGTTGTCCACCACGCATCATTGAGTGCATCTAAAGTTTGATATTTCTTTTTTAACCATTCTCTAAAGGCATCTTGGCAGTAAGAGCAATGACATTCTCCACCATATTCATTGGATATATGCCAACCGATTACAGCTGGATGATGTGCATATCTTTCTGCGAGCTTTGTGTTCATCATCGTAGTTTTCTCACGATATACTGGTGAAGTGAAGCAATGGTTATGGCGCATTCCATGGAGATTGCGGACACGATTAGCCCCTACCCTAAGCACTTCTGGGTATTTCTCTGACATCCAAGCAGGCCTTGCACCTGTCGGGGTTGCTAAAAAGGCATAGATCCCGTTTTCGTGAAAAGTATCTAATAATCGATCCATCCATTCAAAATTAAACTTGCCTTCCTCTGGTTCTAGCTTTGCCCAAGAGAAAATCCCCACAGACATCACATTACAATTAGCAAGCTTCATTAAACGAATATCTTCTTCTAAAACTTCTGGATACTTTTCCCATTGCTCTGGGTTATAATCAGCACCATGTAGCATTTTTGGTATTTTCTCACTCACTGGATTGAATTTCTTCATATGATCACCTTACTTCTCTGTATTTTTATCATAAAAGGCATCCAAGCCTATTAATTTATTTCCCTCGTAATCGAATAAGGTTAAGTGGGACCAATTGTTTTCATGTCCTACTGACCACTTCTCTTTACTAGGAATCCAACATGGCTCCCAATAGTAAAAACCTCTACCTAATTGTCCAGGAACGTTTTTTATCGTTTCGATTAATTTAGTTAGATAGGCTTTTTGGCCTTCTGGTGTAGCAGGATAGCCATCTACCAGATATTTTCGAATGTCCGGTTCATTATCTACTTGTGGCAAGTCAGCTGGCACCGTCCACGGATATGCGACCTCTACAACGATAATTTCCTTTTGATATCTATTGGCAACATCCTCTAAATTCGTAACGAAATCTTGATAAGGACCATGCCACCATGGATAATAGGAAAGTCCGATAACATCATACTCCATAGATGCATCTACCATCTTGTCAAAAAATTTACGAGTCCCCTCATTGTCTCCGCCTCGATCAATATGAATCATCGTTTCTACTTGTTTCTCATTTGTTGCTTCTTTGACCCCTTCAAGCCCCGCCCTAATTAAGGCAATAATTCCTGCCCATTCTTCTACTTCTACTCCGTTTTTTTCTTTATATATTTTCCCATCGTCCCAGAGCATACCATTTGTTATTTCATTTCCAATCTGCACCATGTCTGGTAAAGCCTTCGCAAGACTCAATTCATGCATCACATCATAGGTATACCTTTTCACTTCCTCTGTAAGTTGTGGAAAGGTTAAAGCTTGCCATGCCTTTGGCTTCGTTTGTTTACCTGGATCTGCCCAATAATCGGAATAATGGAAATCTAGTAGAAAATGCATGTTATATTCCTTTATCCGTTGCGCCATTTTTATCGTCCGCGCTATATTACAATATCCCCCTGAAGGTGTATGCCATAAGCGAAGGCGTACCGTATTCACACCAGATCGATGTAATAAATCTATCACATCAACGGAATGACCATTTTCGTAATAAACCCCACCTTCACTTTCTACCTCATCGACAAAGGATAGGTCTACACCCTTTAGAAATTCTTTATTTTTTTCTGTCATCATTTATTCCTCCAAGCTTTATTTAACCTTTTGTACCACCAGCAGTTAAGCCTGAAATCAGGAAGCGTTGTAGGAATAAGTAAACAATCGCAACTGGTACTGCTATTAAAATAGCCCCTGCTGAAAATCTAGTAAAATTGTTTGAAAATTGATCATTTATAAAATTAAATAACCCTAATGCTATCGTGTATTTTTCTGGGCTATTTAATATGATTGATGGCAAGATAAAATCAAACAATGGTGTCATAAAATTAAACAGTGCTACTACGGCCAGAATAGGCTTCGCAAGTGGTAGAATAATTCGAACAAAAACCGTAAAATGTCCTGCACCATCAATTCTAGCTGCCTCATCTAGTTCTCTTGGAATCGTATCTAAGTAACCTTTTACTAACCATGCATTAAACGGAATCTGTCCTCCAATATAAATTAAAATTAATCCCGTTAATGTATCCAATAATCCAATTAGATGTAAAAAGATATATAAGGCTACCATCGCCATCATGACCGGAAACATCTGTAATATTAAAAAAGTGTAGAGTCCTGATTTTTTCCCAACGAATTGATATCGTGAAAAGGAAAAAGCAACAAATGAAGTCATAATCACCGAAAATAGTGCCGCACATCCCGAAACAATCATGCTATTTTTATACCAAAGTAAATAATCACTATTTGGATCTGTAAATAACCATTTATAATGCTCGAGTGACCAATTCTCTGGAATGATGGAAGCAGAATACAGACTATTTCCTGGATTCAGAGACATCCCAAATGCCCAAACAAGGGGATAAATGATGATAACAGCCATCAAGCCAAAAATCGTATATATACCTGCTACTTCTAGTTTTGACTTTACCTTTGGATTCATTACATGTTCCCCTCCTCTTTAAATGAGCTTGTTCTTCTGAATTGGAAAATCGCAAAAATCGAAACGATCAAACCGATAATTAAGGAAATAGCTGCAGCCATACTATAGTCATTTGTTTCAAAGGTTAATTTATATACCCATGAAATAAGAATGTCCGTTCCTCCGGCATTCTGACCTTGCACTGCTGGTCCACCTTCATTAAATAAATAAATAATATTAAAGTTATTAAAATTCGTTGTATATTGAATAATTAATAGTGGTGCTGTTGCAAATAAAACATGTGGTAAGGTAATGTGACGGAATTTTTGCCAACGAGTTGCTCCATCCACCTCTGCTGCCTCATACCATTCAGAGGATATACTCTGAAGCACACCTGAAAATAATGCAAAAACAAAAGGATATCCCAACCATGTTTGAATAAGAATTAAAACAATTTTCGTATAGAAAGGATCTGTCAGCCAAGGTAAACCTTCGCCACCTATCAAAGGAATAATGATATCCTGGTTTATCGCTCCGAATTCATCGTTGAACATTGCTGCAAAAATTAAGATCGAGACAAATCCAGGAACGGCCCATGGCAAAATTAAAATAGTTCGTATCGTTTTCTTAAATTTAATTCGTTTGTCATTGACTAATACTGCAAGAATTAATCCAACAACGATTTGAAACGAAGTTGCCACTATCGTCCAGACAATTGTCCATGTAAATACACTTGCAAAGGTATTTTTCCAGATATCTACCGTACCTAGGTCTAAGAAATTGCTCAGCCCAACCCACTCCACGAGATTTCTTGGAGGAGAATTATACAAGTCATAATTTGTAAAGGCTAATGCAATGGCAAATAGTAACGGAAAAACAACCGTAAAAATTAATAGGATTAACCCCGGAGCTGTCATAATATAAGGAAAAGCTTTATCATATCCGTTTTTTACGGCCTGTGAAAATGTCGGTGGCTCCCAGCCATTGTTCAATTTGATTGCTTGCTTTCTAGCATCTAGTACGTTAAAAACATAAAAAGTAACCGCAAATGCTAGTAAAATCAATGCGACAATTCCATAGACTAATAAAAATATAGAATGGTCCACACCTGGTATCGTTCCTAATGTAATAATCCCCCATAAACCTAGCCATAGAAAATCAAAAGTCGCTACAATAAAGGCAATTTCCAATACAATAAAAGAAATTCCCTTTATATAACGCTTGTTATATATCTGGCCTAATCCTGCTAGGAGAATCGATAACACCATCGCAATGGTAGGATTAAGCTTTTTTTCTTTCATTTCAATACTAGCTTCATTACTAGGCATCAAATCCACCTCTTTCGTCTTACTAGCTTTAGAAAAATGGAGAGTGGAAAAGAATATCCTTTCCACTCATTTATCATTACTGTGATGCAGATGCGGCAATTTTGTCTTTAATGGATTGCACTGTTTCTGGAACAGCTTCCTCTACTTTTGCACCATTATTGATCAATTCGATTGCCGTATCCATATCCCATACTGGGGACATTTCAGGAATATTAGGCATTAGTGTACCGTGTGGAACTTGTTCTGTATAACCTGCATACATCGGATCGTTCACTGCATCCAAAATCTCTGGTCTTGGTGGTAATTCACCTGTTACATCAAAGTAAACTTGTGAATTTTCATCATTTGTCATAAACTTCGCAAGATCAGCTGCCCATTCTTGATTATCACTAAAGTAGGATACTAACCAAGACTTAACACCTACAAAGGAAGGAGCAACTTCTCCATTCATTTTCGGAAGTGGTGCAGTAGCTACATCTTCTCCTAATGCTTCCTTATAGATCGGCATATTCCACGGACCACTGACAACCATCCCTACTTTTCCTTCTTTGAAAAGACCATCAAGTATGTCTACAGTCAATGTCTTAGGAAGTAACCCTGCATCAATAAACTCTTTATACTTGTTCAATCCTTCGATTGATCCTTCATTGTCTAAACCAATATCAGTTGGATCATATACACCATTTTCCTCACCGAACACATACCCTCCGTAAGCATTCATAAAGGAATAGAGATAATAAAATTCTGGTGAAATAAGAAATCCATATTGATCTTTACTTGCATCTGTTAGTTCTTTTGACATATTAAACACATCTTCAATCGTTTCTGGAGCTTCATCTATTAAACTTTTATTATAGAAAGTAAAATAGGTTTCGATTGCGACAGGAGCACCGTAGATATCGCCATCATAAGTAAAGGCATCCATGGCAACGTCTGTAAATTGACCCTTTTCTTCGTCAGTGTATTCTATCGGTACAGCAAGACCTTGGGCAACGATATCACCTAAAGAATCCTGTGGCTGGAAGAACAAATCTGGTCCATCTCCAGTTGGTCCGGCTAAAGCTAATTCTTGAACCTGATCTGGTATGGCAACCCTTTTATATTCGATTTCAATACCTGTTTCTTCGGTATATTTTTCAAACATTTGCTTGGAAACATCTTCTGCAATATCTTCATCATTTATCCAAACAACTAGTTTTTCAGGCTTGTCTGATTCCCCTGATTCTTCCGAATTATTTTTACTTTCATCTGTTCCGTTTGCTTCCTCTGCCCCTTCTCGTTCTGGAGCACATGCTGCTAAAAGTAGTACAAATGACACAATTAATAATAAACCCCATAAAGTTTTGTTTTTGAACAACTTCATGACCTCCTTAATAAATTATTTTAATTATCTCTCTACAGCTTATTATAAAGCGATTTCAGAATTAATTATATATTAAATTATTCTAACTTACTTTCAAAAAACAAACCTGCATCCTATTGATGCAGGTTTCGATACATACTAGGTGTAACTCCTTCTCTTTTCTTAAAGGTTGTGACAAAATGGCTAACCGCATTAAAGCCAACCTTTTTCGCAATTTCCTTTAGCGATAGCTCTGGATTGGTGATTAAAATTCTTTTTGCTTCCCTTATTCTTAATTGCACTAAGAAGGAATATGGACTTATGCCAAAAGTATCATGAAACATCGTATTTAGATGTTGTGAGCTTACCTTTGCTTTTTCCGAAATCTCCATTAAGCCAATATCTTGTGGGTATACTTGTTCTAACCATTCTACGATATATCTAATTTTCTCAAACGACTGCAAGATCGATAGCTGATTATTCACTTTCCCAAATTTTTTAAGATGCATTAAAAATTGATACAAATCAGCTGAAGTTTCGTAGGCTAAATGATGTGGGGCATCATCATTGACAAGCTTCTTCAATATATTCTCAATATGAAGAGGAAATGATATAT
Organism: Gracilibacillus dipsosauri; assembly: GCF_003176895.1. Lineage (GTDB taxonomy): Bacteria > Bacillota > Bacilli > Bacillales > Amphibacillaceae > Gracilibacillus > Gracilibacillus dipsosauri. Next base: position 112,704 of record NZ_QGTD01000011.1, on the reverse strand, counting down.
TATCAGTTTCTTCGTAAAAGGCAGAATAGTTCATATCAAGAGAATTAAGGATCGGATCAATCGCGGCACCTGTAAAAGTAATATAATAGGTTTCCCAAAGCTCCTCTGCATCATGGTCAGAGTAATACTTATGTGGCGTATATGGGGTTAACAATACTCCTTTTCCAACAGGTAGTGAGAAGGTTTGATTAGCCAATTCAATCATCCCTTCCCCTTTCACTGTTTGTAACCAATGATAGTAAGGATAGCCTTCTGGACGATCAAAGTCTAGCTCTTCAGGGTTATAGCCAATACTCTCGATATATAAAGGCAAAGGGTTCTCCGAAATAGAAAAGGTATATCGTAATTTCTCCGTCAATCGTAACAACTCTTTTCATTAAGATTTGTTCTAAACACTCACTATTATAGGACATTTTACTCATTAATGAAAGGAAGTTCTAACATTTCAGCACCTATTGATTAGTTATACATTCGGTTCAAAAAGTTCACTTAAAACGAGTCCAACCGCACCTAAGGAAGACCCATAATCCCCTAATGTAGAAATCGTAACAGGAGTGTTCTGCGCTTTTTCTGATATAGCCCTTTTTCTAATTGTTTCCGTTATTGGCGCTAAGAGGTGCTTACCAGCTTTGGAAACTCCACCACCGATAATAATCTTACTCGGGTTCGAGATATGGATAAGGTTCGTAAAGGCAATGCCGAGATAGACTCCTGTTTCATATAATAACTGCTTCGCTAAAACATCTTCCTGTTCCGCTGCTTCATAAACTTTTTTGGCAGTGACTATTTGGTGCTCCGCCAGTACACTTTTCTCTCCATGTTTCAATAATTCCATCGCTCTATCGGCTATTGCTGGACCTGAAGCTAGTGTTTGTAAGCAGCCCTTGTTACCACATGTACATCTCTTGCCATTAATATCAATCATCATATGACCAATCTCACCAGCTATACCATGCTCTCCATTGTAGACTTTCCCGTTAATCACCATACCAGCACCGATTCCACGACCAACATTTACTGCTACCATACTTTTGTATGATATTTGATTGTCATCAAACCATGCCTCTCCGAGGGCGAGTGATTTTGCATCATTTTCTACCTTTACTTCCATATCAAAGGTAGATTCTAGATGTTGTTTAATAGGAATGTTTCGTAGTTGTAAATTAGGGGCAAAAATAGCCAATCCTGCTTCAGAATCTACTACCCCGTGCATAGCTACTCCGATTCCGATAAACTTTAATTGAGAATTTTGTTCGATCAATTGCTGCACACCATGTGTGAGAAGCTCAAGAAATTTTGTTTCATTTATTGGATTTCCGATCTCTCTATCAATCTTATCTACTACATTTCCTGACAGGTCAGACAAAATAAATAAGATATTACTAGGCCCAGCATCAATCCCGATAATGTGAAAACCTGTTGTATTTAATACAAGCATGGTTGGTTTTCTCCCACCTTGGGATTCTCCTAGCTCACTCTCTTTAATCAATTCCTGATCCAAAAGCTCTTTCACGATTGTTCCAACAGTTGGTGGTGTGAGCTCCGTTTCTTTAGCAATTTGAGCCCGCGAGATAGAACCTGATGTCCGTATTTTGTTTAAAATGATTGCTTTATTTAAGGATTTCATCCATTGAAAACTGCCGCGCTGCATGCTTTTCCCCAACTTTCTTAAGATACTTCATTAAGTATAACATGGTTCCGCTATCGCTTCATCTCGTAAATGTTTATGAAGCATTTTCGTTGTTTCTACCTAGCTGCATTTCATACATCTTGAAGTATTCTCCCTCAGCTTCTAGGAGTGATTGGTGGTTCCCCGTCTCTATGATTTGCCCATGTTTCAATACAAAGATTTGATCAGCCTGTTGGATAGTGGATAATCGATGCGCAATAATTAAGGTCGTTCTCCCTTCTTTTAAAACTTCGAGAGCCTCTTGAATAAGCCCTTCTGTCTCTGTATCAATATTCGCGGTCGCCTCATCTAGGATCAAAATCGCTGGATCAAAGGCAAGCGCTCGTGCAAATGATAAGAGCTGTCGTTGACCTGTTGAGAATTCATTTCCTTTTTCTTTTACAGGTTCTTCATATTTTCGTGGAAGTTTTTCAATAAAACGATCAGCTCCTACTGCTTTTAATGCTTCTATTGCTGTCTCCTTACTAATAGAAGGATCATTCATCGTTATGTTAGATAGAACCGTACCAGTAAAAATAAATGGATCTTGTAATACAATGCCAATATGCTGTCTTACTTGTTGCTTGGCGTAGGTTGTCGTATCTTCCCCGTCAATAAGTATGCGTCCATTTGTTGGATCATAAAATCGGAAAAGCAGATTCATAATCGTACTTTTTCCAGATCCAGTGTGTCCTACAAATGCAGCCGTTTCCCCTGGCTTTATATTAAAGCTAATTTTCTTTAGTACATACTCCTCTTTTTTATACGCAAAAGAAACATTTTCAAATTGCACCTCACCGTGATAACGAGAGATTCGACGATCATTCATGTCCTCTGTTTTTTCATCGAGTAAATGGAATACTCTACTTCCAGAGGCTCTGGCCTGTTCCAATTGCTCAAGCTGACTTACGATTTGATTGACTGGTTCAAATAAACGGGTCAATAAGTCCACTAACGCATACAGTAAACCAGCGGAGGCAATAGTTACTCCATCTAATGCGTGGGTACCAAAATATAAGATAAATGCAACAAATGCTATATTTCTTAATAGATCTACTAAGTTAAACGAAGACATCGCATTAAATGTGTTCATCTTTGTTTGATAAGTGCATTGCTTTTCATTCAAAACCTCAAACTCTTGTCGCATTCGCTCAGTCTGATCATAAGCTTGAATAACAGTCATTCCTTGGATCGATTCATTGATATTTGCATTAATATTACTGTTTGTTTCTCGAATGATACGATTGTAATGGCCTCCAATTTTTTTGTATACCTTCATCCAAATATATAGAATCGGGACTAATACTAAGGAGATCAACGCCAATTGAACATCTAAGAGAAATAAGGCAACATAAATACCAAAAATATATATTATCCCAGAGGCAAATACCTCTAACACTTTCACATATAATTCTCGTATTGCTTCTGTATCATTTGTCACTCTTGCTACGATTTTACCTGCTGGTTGATCCACAAAGTATTGGATTGGTAGCCTTTGGATATGATGAAAAACATCCTTACGCATTTTTTGAATAATACGGTTGGAAGCATATTGTAATAAATAAGTTTTATAATATACAAAGATGGAAGCGAGTAAGATGAGTGCCATATAGAGGACAAGTAACCAGATGACCGGTTTCATCTCTCCTTTGAAAAAAGCGAAAACTTCCGTAGCCGATAATTTCTCTCCAGCCACTTCTATGCTTTCCTCTTGATATGCTAATGTGACTGCGGAACCATTTACATCTTTGATCGTGGATTGTAATGGAACCTTTCCTTCTAATAAATAAAAGGTTAATCCATCCTGAAATAATGTCACATCAGGTGTTGGATTCTTACCTTTTGCTCTGTCTACTCGGACATAATGCTTTCCCTCCAAATCAACACCATCTTGACTGTCTGTGATAACATAATGATTTTCTACACCGACTATATGCTGATCAATTAGTCGCTTAGCGATAAACGGTCCACTTAATTCAAATGCTACGGCAAACATTAAACAGACCAATCCAATAATAATTGTCTTCTTAAAATAAAGCGCATATTGAAATAGTCGCTTTTCTGTTGTTTGTTTGTTCATGCCGTTTCCCCTCCCTTCATTTGCTGGATTAGAAATTGGTGATAATACCAACCATGTTCAAGCATCAGCTCATCGTGTCTTCCTTGCTCCTTTATTTGTCCGTCTTCCAAGACCAATATTTGATCGGCATGCTTTACAGCAGATAGACGGTGCGCCACAATAATCGTTGTTTTCCCTGCACGTTCTTGTTTTAAATGTTTAATAATATTTGCTTCGGTTTTTCCATCTACTGCCGATAAGGAGTCATCTAGAATTAAAATTTCCGGATTTTTTATTAAGGCTCTCGCCAGCGAAACCCGTTGCTTCTGTCCACCTGACAGGGTGACACCACTCTCCCCGACAAGTGTCTCTAAGCCTTGAGGTAAATTCTCGATATCCTCTAGTAGGGATGCAGCCTCTAAGATATGCTGTATATCCTTCTCCGTCGCTTCCGCATGACCGAACATAATATTCTCTCTTACCGTTTTCGAAAATAAAATATGATCCTGTGGTACATAACCAATCCAGCCTCTTGTTTTCTTTAAGGCAATCTCTTCAATAGGTGTACGATTGATAAAAAGTTTCCCTTCTTTAGCAGGCGGATACTCTCTCAAAAGCTGCTTGACAAGCGTTGTTTTACCCGCTCCAGTCATGCCTACAATACCAATAGTTTCACCCTTTGTTATTTCAAGATTAATATTCTTCAAGTCTATAGCATCTGTTTCTGGATATTGAAAAGAAAGGTCTTGAAACACGATGTTCTCTGGTGCTTTAACCTCTATTGGTTTTGAAGGATCCTTTACATCCGCTTTTTGTTCAAGTACATTTTCAATTCGATCCAGTGATGCATTCCCTCGTTGCATTACATTAATTAATTCTCCTACTGCAAACATCGGCCAAATTAGCATTCCTAAATACACATTAAAGGTGACGAGCTGCCCTATCGTAATATCCCCATGAATAACTAGATAAGCACCATAGCCTAACCCAATGGTGTAGGATAAACCTACTAATATTTTGATAGTTGGTTCAAAAAGCGCATCTAATTTTGCAACTGCAATATTTTTTTGAAAAACTTCCTCTGCTTTTTCATTAAAGCGATGTTCGTCTTGTTTTTCTTGGGTAAATGCTCGAATAACACGTACACCTTGGATCGATTCCAACGTATTATTATTTAATTCACTAAACAATGCTTGTGCCTTCATAAACCTTGTATGGATCTTGGCACCGTATTTTTGCATTATTAATGCCATAACAGGTAGAGGAATTAAAGCAGCAAGCGTTAATTTCCAATCAATCACAACAAACATCACCCCAATGATGAATGCCATAAAAACCGTTGAATCGATTAGTGTTAAAATCCCAAATCCAGCTGTTGTCGCCACTGCTCGTAAATCATTCGTAGACCGTGCCATTAAATCTCCTGTACGGTAACGACTATAAAAGGATGGCGTCATTTTCATAAAATGATGCATTAGTTTTGAACGTAATGTTCTCTCTAAAAATATCGCTCTTCCAAACAACGTATGTCCCCAGAAGAAGGATAAGAGATAGATCACGACTAATAAAATGACAAACAGCCATGTCGCTTGCGCTAATGCTTGATAGCTAAGCTGATTCGTCTGAATGGCATCAATAATATCTCCCACAATCATAGGTGGAATGATAAATAATAAGCTTGATGTCGTCAGTGCGAGAATAGCAAGTATGTAACGCACCCATTGTTCTTTAAAATACCATGATAATTTTTTCATTACACTAAACATTGTTACTCCTCCTCATCACATTAGCTAACTACCTCCATAACGATCCTCCCATTCGAGTTCCTTCATATTATCCACCCCTTTCTGATCACATGAAACAATCTCTTGTATCGATTAGAAAAACACTCGCATTCGCTCGTCTTTTAGCGGATGCGTTAGCTTTTCTTATACTTTGGACTTCAAAATTTTCGCTTCATCGCTTTACTCCCTGCAAAAAATTTATATGTTCCAAACGTAAACTAAAAAAACACACCAGACCTAAAGCCAAGTGTGTTTCATTAATAAGCTATCAATTGAGACTTCCAACAGTGGGGTATTCTTATCCCCTATTGTTGGTTAAAGAAACTTATCGTAGGCTTAGCGTCCATTAACCCGACACGACCGTAGCGTAAAGTAAATGGATAGTGGACGATTAGCGTTGCGATAAACCAAAAATGTCGCGATCTACTAAGAAATCGCGACACACTGATAGCTCAAATATCCTGTAAAAGCATCCCTTTTATTTATCAAGATGCAAAATCCATATAGGCATGGTCACGTTCATTTCATTATTTAATTTAGGTGGTTTATTCTTCGTTATTTTCCTCATCTCACGTGACCTCCTTTACCTATTTTTTGGTTAATCCCTTAGAAGTATACCTTTTCATCGGATAGATTGCAAGCATTTATTGAAAAAATTTCCTCTCTTTATTAATATGGCCCACGGATAGAATCATGAACTTCTAATTGGTAAAATTCACGTAATTTTTCTAGTTCAGATTCTGAGAATTCAGGCACATTCATTGCTGCTAAATTATCCTCTACTTGTTGGACTGTTTTGAAGCCTGGTATTACAGAAGTAACGGCATCATGACTTAATATCCACTTTAAGGCAGCACGAGTCATATTACCTCTCCTGTCCGCAATCCATTCTAATTGTCTGCTAAGCTCTACACCTTTATGAAACGGAAGTCCAGCAAAGGTTTCCCCAACATTAAAGGCTTCCCCGTTTTGATTAAAGTGGCGATGATCATCTGCCTCAAATTGATGGTTGGATTGAAATTTACCTGTTAAAAGACCACTAGCTAATGGCACCCTTGCGAGAATTCCCACCTTTTTCTTTTTCGCCACTGGAAATAACTCCATCATTGGTTTTTGACGAAAGATGTTAAAAATCACCTGCAAAGCAGCTACATTAGGATTCTCCATGGAAAGCAAACCTTCCTCTACTGTTTCCACACTTACACCATAATGGCGAATTTTCCCTTTTTGTTGTAGCTTGTCCAATACTTCAAATACCGACCCATCTCGTAATATTTCAATGGGTGGACAGTGAATTTGGAGGAGATCTAGTTGCTCTCGCTTAAGACGTCTTAGGCTATTATCGACATAATTGGTGACAGACTCCTCTGAATAGTTCTCTGGATCATGAATATCACCAGCACGACAAAACTTCGTCGCGATATATATTTTATCCTCTTTGCCCTTTGTGGCTTTTGCTAATAGCTCTTCACTATGACCATCACCATAAACATCTGCTGTATCAAAAAAGTTAACTCCTGCTTCCATCGCACGGGCTAGTCCATTTAATGCCTCTTGGTCATTTGTTTTTCCCCAAGCTCCCCCAATTGCCCAAGTACCAAAGCTTAATTCACTTATTTTCATATCTGTTTTACCAAATTGACGATACTCCATGTAATCTCCCTTTCCTTTGTTATCAGTCATAGGTTTTCTTAGACTTTGTCCAGAGTCTCAACTAACATTATACGTCTTTTTCCTTGGATTAAAAAAGAATTCGTTTTCATCCTGGAAAGCTTTTGCACAGAAAATTATACACAAGGGATCAAACATACCCACAGGTTATCCACAAAAGTTGTTTATAAGACTCAACATGCTTGTTCTCATCACCTTTTTCGGATTTATATATTTTTTCGTAATCGTTCCATAATGCCAAAAAATAAGGATTAGAATCATCCACACATTCTATACCTATCCACAGATTTTTGTGGATAGGTATACTTTATCCACATTATATGGTTCTATTTATCTTAGATATCTCTTGTTCTCGGTATTCATTTGGGGATAGACCTGTTAATTTTTTGAATATTCTCCAAAAGTGGACATGGTTCGTATAACCCGCTCGCTTCATAATTTGATTTATTTTCATAGTTGTCTCTGTTAACAGTCGTTTAGCCTCTGTTATTCTTACTGCATTTAAATACTCAATAAAGCTACACCCTATCGACTTTTTAAATAGCTTACTAATGGATTGCTCATGAAGGTAAAATGACTCAGCAAGCACGGACAATGTAATCTCTTGATGGAAATGCTCATTAATATATGCTATAAGATCGTCAATAATTTCAGATGACGGATGGACGTGTTCTTGCTCTAAAGATGGTGTTTGTTCGTTTAGTAATCGCTTACATTCTGTTAGAAACTGAGATAATAACAATTGCAAATAACGGTAACTGTCTTGCTTGTTGAGGAAATATTCCTTTAGCATTTTCTCTAAAATAAAGGGTAAGTGTTGTTGATTCCTTATCGATAACATAAGTGGCCCCTGCTTAAATAGACTCATAATTAGTGCCTGGTCCTCCTTCAACAGGAAACCATCTCTAAAGTTCATGACAATTCGTTGATACTTGTGGTCATTGACAATCGTTTTGTGCATTACATTTTTATCAATGAACATGATATGATCCTTTTTAACCGTAAATTTTCCACCATTCATAAAAAGAATTTTTTCGCCTTCTAAAAGATATAGGATCTCATAATCTTGATGAAGGTGATAATGTTGCATATCCTGGCTATTCTCATATCCTCGTGAATAATCTAGGTAAAAGGATTGATTTCTCAATGAGACATTAACCTTATCAACCAAAACTACCCCTCCTCAAAGTATGGTGAAGTAGTTTTAGCATATCGGATTTCACAAAATCTAGAAAGTGTCATAATACCTATGACCATAGTTGATGGAAGAAATCTTCAGTAAAAAACCAAGAACAAAAGCGCAGAGCGCCTGCTTAGAAACGTAGCGGCTGGAGCGAAGCAACTGAGATAAAGGAATCACGGTGAGGTTACGAACCGATGATGACTTATCGTAGGGCGCTTTCGGGAAGTCGCCTAGTTTCTGGCGCTCGGAGCTGGAAGTGGCTAATCATGGTTCTATATGTTATCCACAACCTAAAATTTTATAATTTCCTAAGCAATAAAAAAACATGTGCAACAGCTCTCCTTGCCCCTGCACATGTCCATTATTATCCTTTTTTATTTACTCCATTGCTCATTGTACTCTTTTATTACTTCCTCACCGCCTGCTTCTTTCCACTTTTCTATTGCTGCATCAAAACCTGCTTCATCTGTTTGACCTTGAATATATTGATAGGTAGCATCTTCGATAATTTGATCCAATGTACCTGCATTTTTAATATATGTCTCCGAATCAAGCCCCACACTTAAGTCATTGACGACATAATTATCATTATCCTTATATAATTCTGTTGCTTTTGCTGCTGGTTCATAATCATAATAGGATTCATATCTGCCATTAGTCATCGGCTCTCCTATTTCAAAAGCTGTATATGGCTTGATTTCTACATCGAATTTATCTTGGTCAATGACATCCGCACGGCCATCTACCACTTCGTAGTGCTCTCCTTCCTGACCCCAGATGAGCAAGTTAGCTCCTTCTTTTGTCATTAAATAATCAAAGAATTTCAGTACTTCCTTCAGCTCCTCTTCTGATGTGATAGCTGATTTCGGAAACATGATAAGACTACCATAGCCAGGGATCGCTCGAAGTCCGAACTCACCATTTGCCCCCTCAATATAATTATGTACATCAAAGGAAACATCAGGATTAATCACTTTTGCATCTTGATAGATTCCGTGAACATCCTGCATGGAGCCAATATAGGCGCCTGCTGTCCCATTTTTCATCATTTCCTGCTGATCTGTTTTGCTCGTTACTTGTGCATCCTTATTCATATAGCCATTACTGTGCAAATCCTTAAAGAAATCCATCGCCTCTTTATATTCCGGAAACATAAACTCTGGTAATAGCTTACCATCCTGTTCTCCCCATCTGTTAGGTCCACCCATCCATGAAAAGACGGTTACAAAAGTACCTAAATTTCCTCTGTCTGTAAGACCGATCGTATCGTTCTTTCCATTACCATCTGGATCGTCTTCTGTAAAAGCACGGAGCATTTCATAGAATTCATCGATGGTTTTTGGTGTTTCGATTCCTAGGTTATCAGCCCAATCCTTTCTGTAAATAAGACCAGATCGGGATAAGGGACGCCCCATATATAAAGAATATAATCCACCATCTACCTTCGAATTTTCTAGTGTGCTTTCTCTTAGTTTACTTAAATTTTCGAATTCCTCTAAATATGGCCCAATCTCCCAAAATTGTCCATCCCGAATAGCATCCTTAAATTGAACAAACTGTTCTGTCTTAACTAAAAAGGCATCAGGCAATGTATTAGTTGAGAAAGCTGTATTCACACGCTCCTCATAATTGCCATCTGGTACCCATTGTATTTCCAGCTCTGTATTTGTTTTTTCTTCGAGCAATTTCTCTAATTTATCTTGAGGGACTTCAGGTGTGTGAAGATTCAGCATGACTGACATTTCAAAAGGGCCATCTGAATTGCTTGAGCTAGAGGAGTCATTCTCTTTCTTACTTGTCGTATTATTACTACATGCAACGATCAAACAAGCAACCATACACAATGCACTAATTAACCATATTTTTTTCATTTGACCACAACCCTTTCTAAATTTCTTTCTCTTAACACTTAACACTATTTTATCAATTAAACGTTTACATATTTTTATTGATTTAACCTATTATTCTTACATTTTGAGCTTATTTCTGTCCATTTTCATCCGCAATATGGCACTACTTTATGTTAAAATAGAGATATCACAAATAAGCAGGGGAGATTATAAATAATGAATGCTTTATATAAAGGAACAGAATGGATTACGCGCTTTGCCTATGTTAATATCCTGTGGATAGGTTTTTCCTTACTCGGGTTAGTCGTATTCGGGTTTTTCCCTGCGACGGTAGCCATGTTTACGCTTGTTAGGCAATGGATTATGGGGAATATCGATGATCCGGTATTTTCAACCTTTTGGAAAACGTATAAACAAGAATTTTTAAAGAGTAATGTAATCGGTTTAATTATTATGATCATTGCCTTTTTGTTCTATGTTAATTTTCAATACATCGGCATGAATCAAGGTGGATTTCATGATATTATTAAAATTCCATTATATCTATTTATGTTCTTAATTAGTTTAACTATCCTTTATGTGATTCCGGTATATGTACATTACGATGTCCGGTTTACACAAATATGGAGAAATGCATTCTTCCTCATGTTATTACATCCAATGCATAACATTGCTTTAGTTGTAAGTATTATCATCCTTCTATTCGTCATGCAAGCAATACCTGGATTAATTCCATTCTTTAGTGGAAGTATCATCGCCTTTCTAATAATGGGGAATAGTTATCTCACATTTAAGAGAGTTGAGGCGAAACAAGAGAAGCTATTAGAAGAAAGTAGTAAAACCTGAAGCTCCTTAAAAGCTTCAGGTTTTCATCAAGCTATATAAAATTTAACCTTTGATCGATCCCGCTGCAATCCCTTCTACGATACGATCACTTAGGATTAAAAAGGCAATTAAAATCGGGATAATACTAATGACTAGTGTTGCCCCAATCGCACCCCAATCTGTCAAATATTGACCGATAAAATTTTGGATACCTACTGTTAATGTCTTAAATTTATCTGAGCTAATAAATGTATTTACAAAGACAAACTCATTCCAGTTGTAGATCATATTAATGATCGCTGTTGTCGCCATCACCGGTGTTGTCATTGGTAATGTGATTTGGAAGAAGATACGATGAACAGAACAACCATCTACGACAGCAGCTTCCTCTACCTCACGTGGTAACGTGTAATAAAATCCTAATAAAATCATAATGGTCAAAGGTAAATTAAAAGCCGTATAGGATAAAATAATCGATAACGGATGATCTACTAAGTCTAGCTGTAAGAAAAAATCAAATAGTGGAATTAAGGCAGAATGAATGGGAACCATCAAGCCAACCATAAATAATCCAAGAACGAGCTTATTTAGCTTCCATTGCATTCTCGTTATCGCAAATGTGACAAAGCTTGCAAGTAATACCGTTAAAATAACCGATACTATTGTAATCCAGACACTATTAAAGAAATAGAGATCAATATTACCGTCTGTCCATACCCTAACATAATTCTCCCATTTCGGTTCTTGTGGTAAAGCGAATGGAGACAATCCAAATACCTCTGCATTACTTTTTAGCGAAAATAGAAACAACCAGATTAATGGATATATTTGAAAAATAGCTACTATAATTAAAGCTATATAAAGCACAGTCATACCAATTCTTGTCCAAGCACTTTGGTCGGACTTAACGTTTTGTCTACTCAAAGCCATCCTGTTATACCTTCCTTCCATTAATATTGCACTTCATCTTCTGAAGCCGTCAGCTTACGAGTCAACCATGTTACGATTAAGGTAATGATCAATAGGAAGAATGCTACTGCACTACCATAGCCAAACTCATAGCTTCCAAAGGCCTTTTGATACATATAGGAAGCAATCACTTCACTCGCTCCATTTGGTCCACCACCGGTCATCACATAAATTAAATCAAAATATTTCAATGACCCAACAATAGCTAAAACGACGGTTACTTTTATAACCCCGGAAATTAAAGGTACCTTAATTTTATAAGCAATTTGTATAGGATTTGCTCCATCAATCTTTGCTGCTTCAATCAACGATTCTGGAATACCTTTTAAAGCGGCATAGTAGATGATGATATAAAAGCCTGCATATTGCCATAAGATCGCTACAAAAATTGCATATAAAACTAAATTAGGATCTGCAAGCCATGCTGGAGGAGACTCAACACCTAAGCTCATTAATAAACTATTTAACATTCCATTATTTGGATCATATATCTTAATCCATAGCTGCGCAATCGCAACAGATGACAACAGCATTGGGATTAAGTAAATTTTTCTTAATAGATTAGATCCTTTTATTTTTCCAGCTAATATTAAAGAAATAATTAAATATCCTGCAAGACTGATCGTTGAAAATAATGCTAGTAAAAAGGAATGTCCTGCACTTTCCCAGAACTTCGCATCTTTTACTAATTCCATATAATTTTCAAGACCAATAAATGTCATGGGACCAATACCATTCCATTCCATTAGCCCATAGTATCCAGTTAATAAAATCGGCCCATAAATTAAAGCAACGATTAGTATTAGCGCTGGCAATACATATAAAGCAATGACTAGTTTATTTGACATTACTTTGTTCATAGAAAAATCCCCTTCTCCTTATTTTTAGAAAAGAAAAGGAGCTGTACTCAAAGCTAGCTCACGGCGGACTGGAGCAATGACAAGTTCCATACATTTGTAAACTAGCTTTTAAGACAGTTCCTTTTCGAAGTTGTTGTATAATGATTGATTGGTTACTTCGATAGAGAATACTAATTTATTCTTCTGCTGCTAGTGCATCTTCTTGCTCTTTTGCAAATTCCTCTGGTGTAACAGCTTTACCAAATAATGCTTGTATCATATCTAGATGAACTTCTGCAACACTTGGACTCATTTGTACATCTGCATAAAGTGTTAAATTAGATGCTTCATTTAAATCATTTAAGATATCAATATACATTTGTGGTAACTCCATACCTTCTGTGTTTACTTTTGTCGCAGGGATAACACCAGCATCTGTAACCGATTTTTCGCCCCATTTTTCTACAAAAAAGGCAACAAAATCTTTTGCTTCTTCTTTTACATCTGAATTTTCTGCCACAAATAATCCAACACCTGGACCACCTACGAAGCTATTTATATCGCCTTTTCCGCCTTCAACCGTTGGAAACTTCATATATTCCACAGAATCTCTAAATTCCTTTGGATTATCTTCATTAGTAGTCCATTCTGGTAAATCCCAAGTTGCCATAAGATACATGGCTGCTTGTTCATTAATAAAATATCCTTTTGCTTCGTCATTACCAAGACCGTTAAAACCATTGATAAATGTATTCATATCTACAAGCTCTTGAATCTCCTCTGCTGCTTGAATCAATGCAGGATCTTCAAAGCTACCTGTGCGATTAATCGCATTATTCAATACTTCTGGACCACCAATACGATCAGCTAAGTACATATACCACATAGACCCAGTCCAACGATCCTTGTTTCCAAGAGCTACAGGAGTAACGCCATTATCTGCCAATGTTTGAATCGCAGCTTTTAACTCCTCATATGTCTTTGGAACTTCCACTCCATTTTCATCAAAAATACGTTTGTTGTAATAGATTGGCGTAATATTTAATTCTAATGGTAAACTATAAGTCGTTCCATCAATTTGATAAGCTTCTGCAGTACCAGCTACAAATTTGTCTTTTAATGGACCTTCAAGAACATCATCTAATGAAGCAAACATATTACCGCTTACATATGGCTCCAAAAATCCAGCTGGCCATGCCATTCCCACATCAGGAAGCTCATTAGAGGTGGATAAAACCTTTAATTTTTCTTTATATTGTTCATTTCCTAATATCTCCACTTCCACCTTAACGTCTGGATTTTCTTCTTCAAATTCTTTAATAATATTATTGACGATTTCATGATGCTGTTTAGAACTACCTTCTGGCCATAAGTGCATAAATTCAATCGTCTTCTTCCCTGAGTCTGAACCGCTTTCATTTGAATCATCACTCGTTTCAGATTCAGAATTTCCTCCACATGCTGCAAGAATGAAAACAAAAGCGAGAGACAAAACGAACAAACTCTTCTTCCATTTACCCTTCATTGTAAAACCCCCTTGAAATATGTTTTTTCATTGCCATTTCAGTTTAGCACCAAGTTTTTTTCTCTGTAAGGTATCAATGATTAGGTAAAATACCACTAATTTTAGAAATCGTTTTCAATTACTTTTTCGATACACATTTGGTGTCATATTTTCATATTGCTTAAATAGCTTGATAAAATATTTAGAAGTTTGATAACCTATTTGTTCTGCGATTTCAGAAATGGTTAAATCAGTTGATAATAATAGCTTTTTTGCTTCCTGCAATCTTCTGCGAGTGAGATATTCACTAAAGGTCATATTCAGTTCTTCTTTGAAGAGTGCACTTAAATAACTAGCATTTAGATGGACTTCTCCTGCAACTTTTTTCAGAGTAAGCTCCTCAGCAAAATGCGATTCAATAAAGGCGATCGTTTCTTTTACGGCTCGGTTATAGGATGTTTCATTGCTTACTTCCATCCATTTTTCATCTACGATTCTCTTTACCATCCCTCTTCTTTTTAATTCTTCTTCCATTGCTATCGCCTTCTCGATTGCTTCCATTAGCTTTTCTTTCGCAATCGGCTTTAACAAATAATTGACCACACCTAGCTCCAGTGCTTGATGAGCATAGTCAAATTCAGAGTAAGCAGAGATAATGATTACTACTGGATCTTGGGCCTTTTCCTTTAATTGCTGTAACATCTCTAGTCCTGTTACCTCAGGCATGCGAATATCTGTTATTAAAACATGGACCTTTTGTTGATGAATTTGCTTGATTGCTTCTGTTGCATTTTCTGCCGTTAGTACCTCGTATCGGTCAATGGCGTTTCTCTCTATTGTCTTTTTTATCCCTTGGCGACTTCTAGGCTCATCATCCACTACTAATATCACTTTTCGTTCCATTCACTCTCAGCTCCTTATCGGAATTTCAAAGCTAACCCTCGTACCCTTTTTCTCTTCGCTTTCAATCACAATTGGCTGATATTCCTTTTCTTCAAAAAATAAATTCAGTCTCTTCTGAACATTATATAAAGCTAGTCCTGAACCTCTTTTGTTTTTGTGATAACCACTCATCAGGCTGTTGACATGTGCAAGCATTTCTTGATTCATACCTGGTCCATTATCAATTACTGAAATACGCAATCGATTTTCTAGCTCCGTTTTTTCAATATTAACCGTCACATGACATGGGCCAACTACATTTCCAGCCCCATGTAATATTGCATTCTCTACGATTGGCTGAATCATCAGCTTCGGAATTTTTGCATCTAACCATTGAAAATCTACTTCCTTTTCCCAATTTAATCGATCTCCAAATCTCATGCGCATGATTTCCATATATCTTTCAATGTGGGCTAGTTCGTCTTTAATCATTACCCACTCCTCTTCATTTTCCTTTGTAATCGTATAACGGAATAGCTCTGACATCGCTAGTACAACATTGGCTAATTCCTCTTCTTCCTTCTCATCTAATGACCAGTACAAGGCATCTAATGTATTAAAAAGGAAATGTGGGTGAATTTGTGCTTGTAATGCCTTCAGCTCTGTTCTATTCTTTAATAGCTCTTTTTCATAGACCATTTGCACAAGATAGTTCGTCTCAGCTGCTAGCTGGTTATAGGTTTGATTTAATTCATTTATTTCGTTCGTTGATGGAATGACAGGATTCTGTGCAAGCACACCTTCCCCTGCTTCACGCATTGTTTTCGTTAATCGTGTAATCGGCTTGGTGATAAACGTAGATAAAAAATAGGAGGATACTAAGAAAATCATAATACCAATTATTCCTGCCACTACAATCCCTGCCTGAACGGTAGACATCCCATCGGTTAGATGCCTAACAGGTGTTAACATATAAGTGGTCCAGCCTGTGAGTTCTGAGGTATGTTGTACAATCATATATTCTTCATCATCGATCATGAGCCTGTCCGAATCCGTATGCAGTAAACGATTCCTATCTCCATTAAAATTAGAAACGATTGGTCTATTCTGTTCATCTAACACCACCGTATAATCCTTGAGCCCCTCCTCCTGCTTAGTAGGATTAAGCTGAAAATGACTTCTGCTTATCCTTGCAAGGATGTAACCACCTCTAAGAAAATTCCGATCGACTAAGTTGATTTGACGACCAACCAAAAAATAATTTTCGTCATATGGGTCTTCACCAAGCCAGATTAATCCCCCTCTTGCTTCATTGGCAGCTGTAATCCACTTTTTATTTACCCTATCAACTAGACTCGTAGAATCAATCGGGATGACACGCTCGTAATTTTTTGTATAAATTTCGATGGAATAAATACCATCCGCATTTGCTTGAATTAGATTCACGGTATTCATTAAGGATTGTCTTTGGTCAAATGTAATGGTATCTCCTCTTGTTTCATTGAATAGGGTATGTTGTACTTCTTCATTCGTAATTACTTGTTTCGTTACCATATTTAATTGCTCGTATAAAGAATCATAACGGCCACTTGATTCAATAGCCGTTTGTCTAATTTGTTCTTCTGCATTATTTTGTAACAAATCCTCTACCGAAATGTAAGTAATGGCACTAACTATGATTAGTACTAGTAAGATAACGAATAAATAGACGACTAGTAATTGATTTCTTAATGTATTCCACTTTTTAATATGTTTGAGCATTCTATCACTCCGCGACTTTGTTTATCGGATAACCTAAGTTATGATACTATTATACTATCATATTACGACAAATAAAAACACCTAGTAATTTCTTACTAAGTGTCTCTACAAGTTAAGTAATGGCTTTGATCACTTGTAATCCTAATTCTTCTATTTGATGAACATCCTCTTCATCCACTTGGCTATCTGTTACAATCCGTTGAACTTGATCTAATTTCGAAACATGTGCAAAGGCTTGTTGATGAAATTTATGATGATCTGCTAATATATAAGTCGTATCTGCAATCTCGATCATCTTCTGTTTGACACGTGCCTGTTGTTCATTGGACTCACTAATGCCTTTTTCGAAATGGATCCCTTTACAAGAAAGAAATGCCTTATTCACATGATATAAATCAATCGAACGCTCTGCTAGGGGACCGACATATGAAAAGGAGCGGGCAAGTAACGTCCCACCAGTTGAAATAACCGTTACATGATGTTTTTTACTTAATTCTAAGACAACATTCACCGAATTAGTTAAAACGGTAATGGGTATATTCGGTAAATTTTTGGCAACATATAAAGCGGTTGTACTAGCGTCTAATAAGATCTTATCGGTCTCTACAATGTGTTTTACCGCTTCTTTTGCTATTTGTTTCTTTTCCTCTACATGAGTAATTTCCCGTTCTTGAAAAGGAATCTCTGGTCCATCTGAAGAAGGTTCAATACTTACAGCTCCTCCATGGCTTCTGGCTAGCTTTTTTTCCTTTTCTAGCTTCTCTAAATCTCTTCTGATTGTTTCATCTGTTACGGAGAAAAGTGCAGATAATTCTGATACCCGCACACTTTTTTTCTGATTCACTTCCTCCACAATGCGTTGGTGTCTTTCTGCAACTAACATAGTCTATGCCCACCTTCTATTTTACGGCTACCTATTTCCCATTTATAATTGAAGCTTCCAGTTTTTATTTGTATTCATTCTATCATAGGTTATACAAAAAAATAAGCAAATTATAGATGGTTTATAGCTAGGTAACGTAATAGAAGATTTTTATTCACCATCTAAATAATTTCCAACGCATCTTTATTAGGTAGTGTTGGAAAATCCCCATGCGGTTCCGTTTGATACCAATAAGCTACAGAAGAAATATCGTCTTGCAACGGGAGGTACCTTCCTCCTGAACGCCACCCTAGAGCTTGAATGGTTACCCTCAAATCTTCTTCAAAGCGTATTGGGTCCATGATATGCCATCTATACATTCCAAATCGTTGATTCGCTCGGTAAAGCCCATCAGGTTTAATCACTTGGGGCATACCTAAAAAAGCTGTTGAATATTGACCATACTCCCCTTTTGGTTGTTCAAAATTCCAGGCACCGCCAAAATAATCCTCTGTCCCAGTTCCACATATCGTCGGAAAATCCTCGTCTCCATCCATATAAAACTTAATCTCTCCCTCGCCCCACCATTGATTACTGTTTACTTGCCATGCCAAATAAGTACCTACGTAATGACCATGACCCATAATTCCATCAACAATTGTATGAACTTCTTTATAAGCCAACGGATTACTCCTATTCCACTGTGCGTGAAAATACCCAACATCTTCTGGGATGTCAGTTAAGCTATAATCCACTTGATAATATAGAGGGAATTCCTGATCACTGAGATTAACGACCTTCATATTTGCTGACTTTCTAAACGGCATTTCCCAATAGGCATTCATTCCCCCAGCAGGATTAACAGATATCGGTATCGAATTAACATGACATCTCTCGTTCCATCCGTTACAGAAAAAATCACCAAATGGAACTTCGACGGAGGGATGATCTTCATCGTCCCAGAACATTTGGATAATTAAATCGCGCCAATGTGCTGGGAAAGTAGTCATCCAAATGTGCTGGATAACACCAGGCCCTTCTATATTAGCAATCGTAAAAGAAGTGTTCGATTTCAACATCACAGACGGGGAAACCTTCCATCCTTGACCTAAGTCTCTTGCTGCTTCTGCACCTGTTCCTTCTGTTGCCATTCCCCCTCTACCTTTTCCCCCATCAAAGTTTTCTGCACTAATCGACCTTGTTTTCGCTTTGGATAATCTCGATAAGCTTCCTAAGCCCATTCCTAACCCATTAAATCCACTCATTTTCCTAACCTCCCATTAAATGAAATCTTCCATTGGACATTTTCTGACAGAGATTCCCCACTTCCCAATGTTGAAGTGGGGTCTTAAGAAAAATTAGCACAAGGATTAATAACTAAAATATTTCTTATTTATTTTGCAAATATTCTATCAAATAATTTACATCATATTTTAATTGTTCATAAATACGGAAAGCCATTTTTTCTTTATTTCTTTCTAGATTCATTAGTAGGTCCTTAAGGTGCTTTGTTGCTTGTCCGATCCGACCTTTGTCCATATGATGCTGTGATTGATTTAATTTATTGTATAATTTCCTATACAAGGGTGTACTTAGGTTACCGAGCTTCTCATTTGTTTTGAGTATTTCCTCAATTGAAAGATGATTAATATCTATAGGTTTTACAAGGAAATTGTCAATTTTAGCGTTACTAAATAAGCTTTTCACCCCAACTTTCCCATGACTAATTGCCGTGACACTATGATCATCATAATCAATTTTCGGGGTCTCCATATCCCCTACATATACACGAATATTGGATCCTAACACTTCTACCTTCATATGCTGCCACTCATCCTTTATACCAGATATCTTCACCCCATCCAAATACCCCCAATTATAATTTAGTTTTCCTAGATGCACCCCATCTTCATCTAGATAGGCTACATAGCCTTGCATGAAGTCTGATCTGTTTTGATTATATTCGATTCCATCGGCTGGGTTGTTTACTCTAAAAATTAATCCGGCTTCACCATTGCCATCCACTAAATTAATATCTGCTTCCACACTGTAATCTTTCCAATCTTTTTCCCCGATAACCGATTTTGCGAATGTTCCAAGGCTTGCGGTATACTCCCCTTCTATTTCCATTTCTTCTTTCGGCCCTTGATAAAACCGAAAGCTATGAAAATCGAACTCGCCATTTACAACTTCTACTGTAATCGTATGGTCTCCAGCAGGTAATGAGATGTTCTCTTTAATGACACTTGACCAGTCGTCCCAGCTATCTGTACTTGGTATATCTATTACTCCTGTTAAATCAATCTCATCATCTAGCCATAATCTTACCTGGCTATCTTTAAAAGTTGTGGCAACCTTCATATCCAACGTATAGTTGTCACCTTCACTTACATTTACATTATATTTATACCATTCTCCTTTTTGATTCCACCCAATATTATAAGAACCGTCTGGGTGTACTCTCATATCTACATCATCCTCACGGAACTCTCCTCCCGTATTACCAGCAGTAAGATCGTGGTAGCCCACACCTTCACCACCAGTGATATAGTCTACAGCCTTTATGGTGCCTGGGAGTTCTTTATGATTATCAAAGGTTTGCACGATCATTTTGGAAAGTTCAAATTCGCCCTCTACTGCTTCCACGGTAATTACATGCTTGCCTTCTGGTAATGGAATATCGTTAAAAGTAATAGTTTCCCAATTGTTATTGCCACCGGTGTTAGGAATGGTTATCGTATCTGAAATAGCTTCATCATCTAACTTTAATTTTACTTGGGCATTGTCATCGGTTGAAGATACCACTAAATCCAAGCCGTAATTGCCTTCCTCACTAATATCGACGTTATATTTCAACCATTCTCCCTGTTCGAAGCTTTCTATAGCATATCCACCGTGAGGTAGCAGTCGAATATCCACATCCTCGTGGCGATATTCACCACCACTGTTACCTTCCGTATTATCCAGATAAGCTACTCCTGGACCACCAGAATTATAATCTTCTGCTTCAAGTAATCCAGGAAGAGGCTTGTAAATTTCATAAGAAGCAAACTGAAGGCTGGCAAAATCAAATTCTCCATTGACTATTTCTAGTTTAATTGTATGTTCACCCTCAGGTAAGCGTATCCCTTCGACCATAACGGGATTCCAATTATTCCAGTCACCTGTACTCGGAACATCCACTACGCCAGTTAAGTCTATTTCGTCATCTAGCCATAATCTCATTTTGGCATTCGTAAACGTAGTAGCTGTATCAATACTGAAATGATATTCACCACTTTCTTTTACGTTTATATTATATTTTAGCCATTCACCTGTCTGGTTCCATCCAACCGCCATACCGCCTTGGGGTTTGTTCCGAATATCGACCGCATCCTCTCGAAGAACGCCACCAATATTATCCGATGTTCTATCATGATAAGCAACGCCTTCTCCGCCTGTATTGTAATATGGTGCTTCTATTTTCCCTGGCACTGGTTTATAGGCATCAAAAGGACTTGGCAAATTCGTGTCCACTATAAAGTCACCATCATAGCTAGTCCAACCTTCATCATTCCCATCATTAAAGTCATCGTAAAGAGCAGTTACTTTTTTATGCTTGTTCACTTTCAATTGAGAAAAATCGAAGGAACCTTCAAGTACTTCCACCTTAATCGTGTGTTTTCCTTCTGGCAACGCAACTCCATCCACGAGGATATTCTGCCAATTGCCATCTGTGTCTGGAATGGCTACTATTCCAGTTAAATCCGTTTCTTCATCCAACCAAAGCTTTACTCTAGTATTTTCTTCTTCAGATGCTACTCTCAAGGACAAATCATATTTCCCACTCGCACTTATATTCGTGTTATACTTCAGCCATTCACCTTTCTGATTGGATCCAACCATATATCCACCTTCAGAATTACGTTCAATATCTACTGTATCTTTTCTGTACTCCAAATTAATTTTATCTGTTAATTCATGATATCCTTTTCCGTCCCCGCCAGTGTTGTAATGTACAGCTTCAATTGATCCAGGTAAAGGCTTATAAGCATCAAAGGCATTGCTTCCATTTACTTTATTACTAAAGGCAACATAACCAAAGTGCGCACTTAAATCTTGAGTGGTATATCCTGTTTTTCCACCATTCAGTTTAAGACCCTTTCTCGTTTGTTTTAACATTCCATCAACGTAAATCTTAAAGGTGTCGTCTTCTTTTTCCACTCGAATTTGATGAAGATTAGAGTAGTCATATCCAGATGGTAAATCTGTGCTCTCCCACCCTTGATCAATACCATCTACTTTAAAGAAGGTTTCTAATCGATTTTTCTTAGGGCTTAACAGCGCCACACCATAATTTTCTTCATCTGTGTAGGAAAATATCGCTCCAAATCTAGGATTATCACTAGTTCCCTGTTCTTTCATCTTCATATTGAACTCCGCTGTATAATTTTCAGCTGTTTTTTCCGTTGTGACTAATCGATACCAGTTTTCATCCCCTTTTTTATCTTGAGATAACCATTTCTTATTACTTATTTTCCAATCTCCGCCATTAACGTTCTCCCAGTCGTCACCGATTATATCTCTTTTAAATAGATCACTAAATTCAGGCATATCTGGATTAGGCTGTGCCGTCGTCGTTGGGCCAAGAGTAAGCATTTTATCCCCATTCCAAACAATTCTATCGATATTCGTTTCTCGTCCTGGATTAGCATGACTATGGTAAACGATATAATCAGTATCGAGATCTGGGCCTTTAATAATGGAATTATGACCTAATCCTGTATGTGATCCTTCGGTTTGAATGATAATTGGATTTTGATAGGAATCATCTCCAAAGCCATTTGTTGGCACATCACTGCTACTATAGTTAATTCGGTATGCTTTATTCCATATATGGTTACCAGTATAGGTCATAAAATATTTCCCATTTCTTTTAAGTAGTGTAGCTCCTTCTGTCCAGCCGTTCATAGCAGCTCCCGTATCCACTGGTTCACCGAAGGTATAGGGATCACTCATTGGCCTAGCTATAATCTGATTCGATCCTGTGCTATAAAAATACCACTTACCATCATCATCTATAAACACATGGCCATCTATACCCATCCCTAGATTCTCTGTTTGTTTCTTAAAAGGACCAAGAGGACTGTCACTTTTATATACATAGTGACCATTACCTCCTGGAGATGTGTACATATAAAAAGCACCATTCCAATACGTTACTTCTGGCGCATATGCTGCTTTTGTACTTGCTTCTTCTGTGACCAGACCACCATACTCCCAATCTATTAGATTATTAGATTTCCATACCTTTACTCCACTCTTATCATCGACTGTACTCACATAGAGGTAGTATATTCCGTTATGCTTAAGTATATAAGGATCCCCTTCTCCATAGAATCCTCCATGATCCCACACCCAGGAATCAGGTATATCTAATGGATTACTATAACCTAAAGAAATAGAAGGAAAAAATACAAAACAGCCAATCAAACAAGTGATGAAGGATAAAGTGAATTTATTCATCATGTTCAGCTCCTTCGCTTTTATAAATATTATCAAAATTGTGCTTATCCTTTTATAGAACCAATCATGACACCTTTTACAAAGTGCTTTTGTACAAATGGATACATAATTAGTACTGGCACGCTAGCAACGACTACTAAGGCATATTTAATACTTTCACCGAGTAATATCTTTTCATCCATGCCAAACATACCAGCGGACTCTGTACCACTTAGTTGATTGACAAGTAAGATCTCTCGAAGGATGAGCTGTAATGGGTAAAGTTGATCATCTCGCAAATAAATTAATGCATTGAAAAATGCATTCCAATGCCCCACTGCATAGAACAAAACCATTACTGCAATAATCGGCTTGGACAGTGGCAAAATAATCTTAAATAAAAGCTTAATATTAGAACAACCATCAATCATGGCGGATTCTTGAAGCTCCCATGGTATGCTTGTTTGAAAATATGTTCTCATGACAATTAAATTATAGGTCGCAATTGCATTTGGAATAACCATAGCCCAAATCGTGTCTACCATCCCTAAATCTTGGACAACTAAAAAGGTTGGAATTAGACCTCCATGAAAAAACATCGTAAATGTTATTAAAAACATAAAGATGTTCCTACCAGGTAAATCTCGCCTCGATAGTGGATAAGCAGCAAGTGTACTTAGAATAATATTGATAAAGGTACCTAATGTTGTATAGATAAATGTGTTTTTATAGCCATTCCAAATGTCACTATTCTTAAAGATTTCCGTATAGGCATCTACAGTAAAGCCTTTCGGCAATAACCACATTTCGCCATTCATCACTCTTGAAGGATCACTAAAGGAAGCACTTACAACAAAAATCAAAGGATATAGCACCACTGCCAAAATAATGAAAGACATTACGCCAACCAAGAAGTCAAATACTTTTCCATCGGATATTCCTTTCGTACGAGAAGTCATGACAAGTACTCCTTTCTTGAAAAGTGTTCTACCATAAACTCGTCTCTGCCTTTTTCCGTGCAAAATGGTTTACTAAGACTAATAAAATAAAATTAATTATCGAATTAAATAAACCTATAGCAGAACTGTAGCTAAAATCTCCGTTTAAAATACCGTTCTTATAGACAAAGGTTTGAATGACTTCACTGGATTCCAAATTTAAACTATTTTGCATTAATAAAATTTTTTCAAATCCAACATTCATAAATTGTCCGATATCCAAAATTAATAGAATGATAATGATGGGAAAGATTCCGGGCAAGGAAACATGGATAATTCGTTGAAATCTTGTCGCACCATCTATTTTAGCAGCTTCATACAACTGTGGATCAATTCCACTAAGTGCGGCAACATATATAATGGATTGCCAGCCCATACTTTGCCAAATATTCGATCCAATAAATATTGTCTTAAACCATTCTGGCTTCTCTAAAAAGGCGATCGAATCCTTTCCAAAGGATTGAAGCAAAACATTAACAAATCCACTATCAGGATCTAAGAATAAACTTAACATCCCAACAATAACAACAACAGAGATGAAGTGAGGAATGTAAGTTACATTTTGCACCCATTTTTTTAACGCTGTACTCCGTATTTCATTAATTAATAGTGCTAGCATAATAGGGATAGGAAAAGCGATGACTAAGGACAGTACACTAATGGAAAATGTGTTCCATAGCAATCTACCAAAATAGTAGGAAGAAAAAAACCGTTCAAAATGCTCAAAGCCTACCCAATCACTCCCCATGAAGCCTAAGGCTGGATTAAAATCCTTAAAAGCAATTTGTAATCCATACATAGGGCCATATTGAAAGATTATATACCAAAGTAGTGGTAATAAGAGCATAAGATACAAATCATAGCGCTTTATTACTTGCTTGAGTATGACTTTACTTCTTGGTACCGTCTTTTTCCTTAGCTCTATGTCTGAATGAGAAGCATCACTCTTAAAAGTAGCCACTCTATAACACCCTCTCTTCTATCATGTCGCTAAGCACTAATTGTACTTAGCGACATTTTTTTCTAAAAGTTATTTATAATTTAAATCGTATGCTTCCTGATAGATCTCCTCCAAACGATCTAATCCCATATTTTCAAGTGTTGCCACATACTCTTCCCACTTCTCAAAGCTTAGGTCACCAGTAATAAACTTAGCCGTCGATTCTTGATAATACATATCTATATCCTGCCTTAATTGCTCAACTTCTTTCGTTGTATCCTCATCGAAAATCGGAGCACCATAGACTGCTTCTGGTAAATAAGGATCTAACTTTCCTTGTGCCTCTTGTGCTTCTGGTGGATTAATAGCAGATGCATTTTTTTCTGTCACGAGCTGAGGTGAACCTCCACCTGGCCATGGAGTAAACTGGCCAATTTTCTCTCCAGACACGGATCCTAAGTATTGGGGATTTCCTTCTTCATCATATTCAAAGGTTTCTCCTTCCACTCCATAACGGAAGAAAATAGAGCCTTCCTCACTAAAGAAATGGTCAATCCATCTCATGGTTTCCTGTGGATATTCATTTGCCGAAGTAATAGCAAATGTTCCGAAATCCCTTGCGATTGGAGAAGATGGATGTAGTTGATCGCCATGTGGACCGACAATTGGTGACATTCCAATATAATGCTCTTTCACATCATTAAAGGCATCTGTTGTTTGATTCCAAAAAATGCCGACCTTTCCTGCCGTCATATTTCCGACAAATATCGATTCTTCCTGGGTGAATATCCCTCTATCCATTAATCCTTCAGTGTATAATTTGTTTAAAAATTGCAAATATTCCTTGAGTCTATCATCTGTCATCCATATATTTACTTGATCGTCCTTAATATTAAGCTGATATCCCATTTGATTAACCAGTCCCCACGAACCAGCCATGGAGTTCATTAATTGTCCCCAGTTACGAAAAGTCATTGGTACTTCATCCTGTTCGCCATTTCCATTTGGATCATTATCTCTAAAAGCCGTTAATACCTCTATCAGTTCATCAGGATTCGTTGGCTCTTTAAGCCCTAAGTTATCTAGCCATGTTTTATTAATCCAGATTTTATCCGTACGAGCTGCATTTAATGTTATCAATGCAGGCAATGCATATATATGCCCATCAGGAGCCGTGATCGATGCTTTTATTTCAGGATACTCTTCGTAGAGTGCTGTTAGGTTAGGCGCATACTCCTCTAACAATTCTTCAAGTGGAATGAGAATACCTGATGATCCGTACTCCACTGCCTCTAATTGCGAAATATCAGATTTATAGAATACATCCGGCAATTCACCTGAGGAAAACTCTAAGTTCTTTCTTTCAGCAAATCCATCTTGAGGGACATCATCCCATTCGATGTTCATGTTAGTCATTTCCTCGTATTCCTGAAACATTTGCATATCTTGATATGGCGAATTTACAGGTGATCTTCTTGCAAAAAACCTTAAATCTATTTCTTCCTCCACAATGGGCATACCCTCCTCACGGAAACCTTCGGAAGGTCCTTCATCCACATGATCTTGCTTAACTTCCTCTGAATTCGAGCATCCCCCAGCCAAGAAACCTACCAGAATAAGTAACAAGACAAACTTTTTCATTTTTTTACCTCCTTCATTTTCAAAAACAAATTTTGTTAGCGTTTTCATAAATGGTAAAAAGAAATCCATCTAAATGAAGATGGAGTGTCAAGATCATGATGATTGATAAAGGTTCGTTTTCGGTCTTGGAGTAACATTTGTTCTATCTGCCCATTGTTTCCACATTGATGTTAATTTCTCCACTAGCTCTGGATAGATATCCGCTACATTCACCAATTCATTTCGATCATTTTCTATATTATAAAGCTCCCAATCTCTTTCTTTTATTTTCGATAGCTTCCATTTCCCATGTCTGATACCACAATGTTGCTCATGCTCAAAACAAAGTGTCCTTTGCTCTTCTTCCTTCCCAAGGAATGCAGGTAGCATACTTTTACCCTCCATTGGAAGAATTTGATGTCCTTCATATTTTTCAGGGTATTCTACCCCAGCAATATCAACCATTGTTGCCATAAAATCAATGAAATGACCTGGTCGATGATCAATCTCTCCTTGACGTGTGACAACCTTTGGCCATTGTGCAATTAATGGTGTACTGATTCCTCCTTCATGTCCATAATGTTTATAGAGACGAAGTGGTGTACTACATGCGCTTGCCCAGCCAGATCCATAGCTATGATAGGAATTTGGACCGCCCATTTTGTCTAAATCTCCTTTACGATGGAGGAAATTCGAGGTGGTGATCCAATTGTCGAATCCCCATGGGTCCCATTCACCACATGCACCGTTATCTGAACAAAATAAGATCAATGTGTTGTCTAACTCATTATTCTCTCTTAAGTCCTCTATCACTCTTCCAATATTTTGATCCATCCGGTCCACCATTGCTGCATATATTGCCATCCTTTTTGATAGATCCTTCTGGCGATCCGGATCAAGTGAATCCCACGAAGGAATAACACCATGAATCTCTCTGTCACGACTCCAGTATTCTGACCGCGGTGGTAACTTGGCATCCTCTGGAATAAGCTTTAGCTCCTTCAATCGATTAAAACGTTCTTCCCTAATTCTGTCCCAGCCTCTATCATACATTCCCTCGTATTTAGCAACATCCGCTTCAGGTGCTTGTAAAGGGAAATGAGGAGCATTATAGGAGAGATATAAAAAGTAAGGCTTATCATCCTTTCTAGAATCCTCCATAAAATCTAGTGCATAATCAGTAATAGCGTCTGTTGCATAAAACTCTCCATCTTTATACTGGTGCTGAGGTCTTCCTTCTGGTAATCGGGAATAATCCTTCTGATCCCAAAAACTCGTAAAGCCACCTAAAAGACCATAAAATTCATCAAATCCTTTTTTAATCGGACCCTGCTTCCCAACATGCCATTTACCCGCTAAATAAGTGTGATAGTCTCCACCCTTTAGTACTTGAGCAAGTGTCACACATTGATCCTTTAAAAACCCCCGATATCCAGGTGTTTCACGATCTTCAGTCATCTCTCCAACCCCTGCTTGATGTGGATAAACCCCTGTTAAAAGGGAGGCTCGGCTAGGACAACACCGAGCAGAATTATAAAATTGAGTGAATCGCAATCCATTGGAGGCAAGACTATCGATATTCGGTGTATCGATCTCCCCTCCAAAACAGCTTAAATCAGAATACCCTAGATCATCTGCAAGAATTAACACAATATTTGGTTTATTATTGGACGTCATTCTAATTCCTCCTAAATCATTAGGTATTTGGTTTTCTTTTCGCATCATTGACAGATTTAATCTTTTCTAAGGCGATTTTCGGAGTACGGTCTTCTCTCAATAAACCGTTCACCTCTTGTTGAACATCCGTTGTTTGCGTATAACAATAGCCACAAATGTATGGAATGGACTTAATAGCATCTGTAATATCTTGATATCTTTTTAGAAATTCCTCTTCAGTTTCTACTTGATTACCATATCCCCAGCCACTTTCATGGTTAAAGGCGATACCACCGTACTCTGTAATCATTATTGGCTGACCTTGGTAGCTATACCCCTCTGCAAACGCATATTTATGCTTATTGTGAGGAAGCTTATTTTCTAAGATCAGTTGCTTATCTTTATAACGCTGAGCGAATTCAGATCCGAGCTCTTCGTAATCATGAAGGGCGATAATATCGGAAACAGTATGCTCCCAGCCATCGTTGACAATTACCGGACGTTCCCCATCGATTGCTTTCGATAAGTAATAAATCGATTCCGTAAATGCCTGTTGTTTCTTATCGTTGAATATTTTTGGAACACCCCACGACTCATTGAAAGGAACCCACGTAATAATAGATGGATGATTATAATGCTGCTGCATGATTTCTAACCATTCTTTTGTAAAGTTCTCAATGGCTTGATCACTAAACTCATAGGTTGCAGCCATTTCTGACCAAACGAGTAACCCTTTTTTATCGCACCAATATAAAAATCGTTCATCCTCTAGTTTTTGATGCTTACGAACACCGTTGAATCCCATAGCCAAGGTTTTCTCGATATCTTCAATCATCGCTTCATCTGATGGAGGGGTAAGCATCGTTTCCTTCCAATATCCTTGATCTAGCAAAAGCTTCTGATAGATAGGCACATTATTTAAAAGTATCTGGCCATCTTTAATAGATATTTTCCTCATTCCAAAATAGGAATCCACCTCATCTTTAACAGATCCATTTACTGTTAACTGAAAAGTGACATCATATAAATTAGGATGCTGTGGTGACCAATAAAACACCTTCCATTCATGGAGATCAGACTGCAAATCTATCTCAAATCTTCCGCTTTCACGATCTGGTACAATGGACAACTGTTTTACCTTTTTCCCGTTAAAGTGGATCACAGCATCTAATCTCCAATTATCCTGCACCTTTCCATTCAATTTGTACTCCATCGCTACGGTATTTTTATCGATATTTGGGGTTATTTTTACGCTTTCCATATGTTCTTCTTCCAGAAATTCAAGCCAGACAGTCTGCCAAATACCGGTGTTCTGTACATACCAGCAACCAAAGTTTTCATCAATCCAACGCTGCTTTCCTCTTGGTTGCATACAGCTCTGACTATCTTCGACTTTTACAACGATTTTATTAGTTTTTGTTTCTTCAACTGCATGGCTTATATCAAAGGAAAAGGCCGAATTTCCGCCTGCATGCTCTCCGATGAAAATACCGTTGATCCACACCTTCGTTAAATAGTCAGCTGCTTGAAAACGTAAGATAACTTTTTTTCCTATTTGATCTTTAGGAATCTCAAATTCTCTTTGATACCAAACGTTGGGATGAAATGCTTCTTCCCCAATACCGCTTGCTTCGGTTTCATAAGTAAAGGGTACTTGAATATCTTTAGTAAAACTTGCCGCTTTGTACCATGACTCCTTTTCCCCAATATTTTCATCATCAAAATGAAAATTCCATTGGCCATTTAAATTCATCCAAGTATCCCGTTGAAATTGAGGACGTGGATATTCTGTTCTTTGATAAGTGGTTACATTTGTTGACATACTATTCTCTCCTTTGTTCCTTAATAATCAATACACCCATCAGATATTATTCTTTTTTTAAATAAGCAGTATTTATTTATTTTTATTCACTATTTCTGCTTTAATTCCTAATATCTGTTTATTATGTATAAGATTACGCTTTCAAATCCTAAAAGTCAATACTTAAATTTAATTTTTATAGTTTAATTCAAATTTTCTGTTTTAATAAATGAAGTGATATCACATCACCTAAAGAAGAAGAGACTAACTCAATAGTTAGTCTCTTCTCATCAATCATTAATCTAATGGATAAAACAACCACATTTGTGCTGGCCCACTAGGGAGATCTTCCCATGTACCTATATTCGCACCGCGATCAATACTCGCACCATCCACATCCAATGCTTTTCCATTAGCTACATTGATCAATTTATAATATTTATTACTTACTTTTTCTATACTCCACTTTTGTGCATCCGTTCCATTCCACGCTTGGAGGTTTACATTTACCCACGGTGCGGTCAGATCACCATCAACAGTTAAATATTTTCCACTGTTAGTATTTTTTACACTATACTTGCCGTCACCGACATCTGTCATTCTCCAACGTTGCGACAGAGTAACATCAGATCCATCCCATGTTCTAACATTATATGAACCATCCTCTACATCTAATACTTTCCCACCATTAGGATTTACTAATTTGTACTCAACCCCAGATTCTATTGAAAAATTAACCTCTCCAGAAATTTCGACATAATCAATTTCCACCACATGTTTTTTCTTCATGAATTTAATCGTGTTATCATACCCCTTATTAAGATCAACTTCCATTGTGACTTCTTCAAAGTTTTTCTTACCAGTATATGGATAGGTCAATATCGATACAGGTTGATCATTCACGTAGATATAATTTTCCGCATCAGGTCTAGCATTGTTGGCATATTTAACTGTTATGGTGTATGTCCCAGCTTCCGGAACATTCACATCCTCAATAAGTATGGAGCTATTTTTATTATTCAGTGTCACCGTTTCTTGGCCCGGTCGGTCGTTTACTTTTGCTTTGTTTATTATCCCATGCTCAGCCTCTATTTTATATTCCCCTGATGGAACATTCATTAATTCTGTTGATGGCTCACCAAAATTCGGTGTACCATCCTCGTTCCAACTGAATTTTTGGATCCTCGTCGGGCGAGCACTACACCCTTGCCCAGGAGCGCTGTTACCATGATAAACAATCCAGTCTTCCGTTCCGTCTTTAGATGGAACAAAAGAATTATGACCTGGACCGTAGACACTGTTTTTAATAGACTTCTTAAAAACTGGTTCCTTTGATTTGGACCAAGCGTGTGGGTCCAATAAATTACTATCCTCGGAAGCAGTTAATATTCCGATTGCATAATCATCCTCCCAACAAGCGCTACCTGAATAAACAAGATAAACTTTGCCATTTCGTTTTAAGATCACCGCCCCTTCATTTACATGCATGCCTTTCTTTTCCCAGTCATACTCTGGATAGGTTAGGATCACATTTTCACCATCTAATGTCCATGGATTAGACATAGGTGCAATAGCGACTGCACTACCATGCTCTCCCGACCAGTCACCATATGCCGCATACATGAAATATAACTTTCCTTTATGCTCAAAAACAGATCCATCAAGACCATCGTATTGTGTGTTGACCTTACCTTTCTCGATCCATTCTCCTTGAAGCGGGTCAGGTGAATCATTTTCTAGGACATACACGCCACGACACGCATCACCACAACCTGTATTAGCCGTGTAGTAAATGTACCACTTTCCGTTAATGTAATGGATTTCCGGAGCCCAAATGTCTTTTAAGTGATCCGGCTTCGTCCAGATTGTTTTTCGTTCACCAAGTTCGATCCCTGTCAGCGTTCTTGACTTCCAAATATCGATACGATGGCCTAAAGTACGCGTGAAATAATAGTATCCATCCGAATGCAGCATGACATACGGGTCTGCTCCCGCTGTATTAATTGGATTAGTAAATGTAGTAGTAGAAGCTTTTATTGATTTTGTTCCAGATTTACTTTTAGCAAAATAAGAGGATGCAATAAACAAGGACAACACAAGTAAAAACAAGGAAAGAATATAGGTTTTTTTCTTTATTGAATTCATTTTTATCATCTCCTTTAAAAAATATAATCCAAAGCAAATAGGGACAGAGCCATTTTTCCGTAATCAATCAAAATATCAAGGTATTCAAGTCCTTGTTTCATCACTCCCTTTCTCATTTAGCAATGGATGAAACAATTTTCCCTCCCTTTCATTCAATATTCATGTTTTTATACACATTAGCTGTTCATAGGTTAAAGAATACGCTTTCATTATAGATAAGTCAATGCTTGTTTTTACTAATCATTCCATTCGGATACAAGCTATTTCACAATAAAGGGAGGGCATTTTGAAATCTCAAGCAGAAAATAAAAAAACTAACACACTCTCAATGAAGGAAGAAATGCGTTAGTTTTCTTTGACCGAAGACCTCTTCTCGAATCACATTATTCGAACAGAATTTTCAGTTTAATATCCTGCTCATAATCACCGAACTCTTTTCCAAATATATTAATACCACCTTTATGAACCGCATCCTCTTTAATTCCAATTTTAAAGGTAATATAATCCTTATCTGATAGCGCTAAATCTGCTAATGTGGTATTAGATAAGTGAAAATCATCTATCATGGTAGTTTCATTTGAAATCTTCCATGTTTTTAATGTTCCATATTGAGTACTTGTAGTATCTTTCCAATAGGTTGGATTCAGCTTTCCTGGCCGATCCCCATAATCACCTGGACTAGTCCATGTACCTATATCGACATTATTTACCCAGACCGTGATATCTGAAGGCCAATTAGGATCATAATTAGGTGCTTCAGAGCATAATTCTAGCGAAAACTGAATTTCTTTTATGACAGAATCAGGATGAATCACGATAGGGAATTTATACTCTAGAAATCCTTTTCGCGTCCAGATAATTTGAGCCTGAATTCTTTCGGGATTATGAAAGTAAACCGGGGAATCTTCCGGAATTAAAAACCTTTCATGGTTTGCCATCCCACAAGTAGGTGCTACTTGAAAGTCCACATACTGCCCAATAGGCATTTCAATTTCGTATGTTTTTAAATCACTTGCAGACGACTTATGTAGACTGTTCAAAACAATATGTACGTCATCAAAATTGCGGGTACACACCTTCATCGCACCTCTACTAGCTGGCCTTAATTCAGTCAAGATAAGATTTGCTTCTTCTAATACTCTGACGTGCGAAGCAGCTGTAGAGATCGGTATATTTAAAGACTCCGCTAGCTGATGTATGTTTAAATTTCCTTTATTTAATAATTCAAGAATACTAAGTCTTACCTTCGAGGATAATGCATGTGTTACTTTACTTAATTTTTCTGGTTCATTAATAGAAAGCTCCAACAATTCTAACCCCTCCCTAAACAGTTTGTTCCCAATTAGTATTAAGTCTATCATAAATATAAACAAAAAAAATGTTTTTATCTAGTGTTTATATAAAATTCTAGTATTTGGTTTAAATTTTTTAATTTTTATTAAAAAAATCAAGCGATGGCTCGATCACTTGATTTTTGAAGCTGGCTACTATTTGTTTATTGAAAAGTATTCTTGCAAGTATTTTCTTACTCCGTCTTCCTCATTCGTAAATGCAGTGATCTCTTTTACGATTTCCTTCACTTGATCTGTTCCGTTTTTCATAGCAACTGGGTAACCAATATAACGCATCATCGGCAAATCATTATTACTATCACCTATTGCCATCGTATCCTCTGGAGCTATGTTGTATAATTCCAGCAGTGCTTTAATTCCGGTAGCCTTGTTTACTCCTGCTACCATTACTTCCACATTATGATAGGAAGAGGAGGAGGTTGTAAAATCCTCTTCTTTTTTCATTCTTTCTAGCTCCTGAATCCAAGCATCCATTTGCTTATGTTCTGTACTAAAACAATATATCTTGGCATACTTTTGCTCAGGTATTTTTTCAACCCAAGCAATGTCTTCAGCTATAGCGGCTTCTCTCTCTAACCATTCATTTATTCCTACTTCCTCCGGCTTGTCTTTTTCGATCATATCCTTCATATAAGATTGATCCTGCTTCAAGCTCAGGCGCTGACCGTCATTCGGATGTACTTCATAATAAATCCCATGCTCTCTGGCAGATAAAATAACATTCTGAACAAGGTCTGTGGACAAGCTATGTTCTACCAATTTTTTTTCTTCTACGTAAGTAATCATTCCATTTGCTGTTACAAATCCATCTAGTTCTAAATCCTTCGGAGCAGAATCATAAATCTCATTCAACGATCTACCAGTGACAATAAATACTCGGATCCCTTTCTCTCTGATGACTTGTATTACATCAATCGTTTGTTTTTTTAATTCATTTTTATTATTTAGTAATGTGCCATCCATATCTAAACAAATAGCTTTAGGCATAAAAAAAGACATCAAAATATCCCCCTTTCAACACAATATCCATTATAGCACAGAGATAATTAATAGGGGGACTCATCGTTTAATAAGCAGTTTTATATTCTATGATTCAACCAAACACGCATTTGACCATTACCTCTATTATTCCAACTGTAATATGGCACTGCTTTGATATCAATTGGTATTAAATCAGGTTTATTGCTGTGATATAAGGGTTCCTTTAAGCATTCATCCTTCACGTATAACGCATTACTCTTTATGACAATCACTCCGCTAAGAATCGATTCATCAAATTTTGTGGTGAAATGTGATGAATCGGATAAAAAAATTCTTTCTAAATCTCTATTGAGGTGATCCACACCTTCAAACGCATAGACTAATGGACCGTTTCGCAAAGCTACTTTACCAACATTTTCTCTAACTGCTGGAGAAGAATAGACTTTTTCTACTTCCATATGTAGATCAAGCGTTATCCGGTCTTCTGCATGCCATACTCTGTTTATTTTTACATAACCATTTTCCGATTGATATTCCTCTAATAGTTCCCCATTGAGCAGTAGCCTATATTGATTGCACCAACCTGGTAATCTTACAGCTAATTCAAACGATGACTCACTTTGGAGATCGAACTGCAGATCAATCTTCCCATCCCATGGGTAATTCGTTTTTTGTGTAATAGACACCTGCTTTTCATTCCATGTCACATTAGATTTACTATGGATAAACTGATTAATATAAAGGGTATCATTACTAACACTATACAGATAATTCACAATCGAAGGTATAAATCTAGCTAACTGAGTTGGGCAACACGAAGTGCCAAACCATTCTACTCGATGATGCTGTCCATTCGAGGCGAGTGGATTATCATAAAAAAATTTCCTTCCATCAAGAGATACACCACTCAAAAGTCCATTATATAGCTCGGTCTCAACAATATCCGCATATTTGGCATCCTCATATAATAGATTCATTCGATGATTCCAAAATATCATTCCTGCAGATGCACAGGTTTCACAATAGGCAGTTTCATTTGGCAAATCATAATCCTTCGTAAAACCCTCATTATGATGAGAAGAGCCAATCCCCCCTGTAATGTACATATTTTTAGTGATCACATTTTCCCATACTCTATCTAAAGCAGCTAAATAATCTTCCTTTTCTGTTAAGCGGGCAACCTCAGACATAGCGGTATACAGGTACATCGCCCTCACCGCATGCCCCTTGACTTTTTCTATTTCACGTACTAACTGATCATCTTGACAATATGCTGGGCCCCAATCTTCTTTATTCCAAATCGCACCTTCCCCAAGCCCTCTTCCTCTTTGCTCCAATAACCATATTGCCAAATCTAGATAACGCTTTTCACTCGTTTCTTGATAAAGCTTCGTTAGGGCAAGTTCGATTTCTTCATGGCCAGGAACCCAGTGTCGTTTACTTGGGCCAAAAATGGTATCATAATGATCTACCAATCTGCAAGCAACCCCCAATAGCTTATCTTTTCCAGTAGCGTGCTTATAGGCAATAGCTGCTTCTATTAAATGGCCTCCACAATACATTTCATGTTTGTCCATATCTGTCCATTTATTCTCTGGCTCTACTAAAGTATAATAAGTCATGAGGTAGCCATCCTCCTCTTGCGCACTTGCAATTCTATCAATGATATCATCCGCTTCACATTCAAGTTCTGAGTCATATTGATTAGCTAAGGAGTAGGCGACCCCTTCTAACACCTTATATACATCGGAATCATTGAAAAAAATCCCTTCAAAATCACCGCTCATTAACCCACCAGCTTTTGAGAAATTATCAATTCTGCCCGTTTGCCAGCACTTATCTAGAGAGGCTCGTAATGTTGTTTTTTGGTGGTCATAAAATCGGTCTTTCCAAAAACCATCTAGGATGGTGACATTCGTAAATGATACTTCTGAACATCTTGTTTGTTTCATGCTTTATTCCCTACCTTTCAAATAACAGCGAGATGGAAGGAAATCGGCTACCAGCCACCGATCTCCTTAACTAATTAACCTTTTAATCCTGTAAAACTTACACCCTTTACTATCTGTTTTTCAAATAGTAAAAAGGCAATAATGACAGGGATCGATGCGATAGCATTGACGGTCATCGGTAACATATAACTAGAGGAATAAGTAGAATTAAATGTTGGAATTCCTACTGGCAAGGTATATAATTCCTCAGAAACGATAGCTAGAAAAGGCCACAAAAAGTTATTCCAGGATCCAATAAAAGTGAAAATAGCTATTGCAGCAAGAGCAGGTTTGGCTAAAGGAAGCACAATATTCCAAAATAAACGCCAGTTGGAGCAACCATCAATTCTAGCACTTTCCATTACCTCGTGCGGGACACTATCAAAAAAGCTCTTTAATATGATTACACCAATTGGGGAGGCAATCATAGGTAAAATCAATCCAGCATAGGTATCTAGCATATTCATACTTTTTACAATCTCAAAGAGTGGAATAATCGTAGCCTCCCCTGGGACCATCATTCCAGCCAAAAAGAATAGAAAAATTGGAGTCTTATAACGAAATTGCATTTTCGATAGTGCAAAAGCAGCTAAGGAAGTAATAATTAATGTTAATACTGTTGTGATTACACCAATAATTACACTATTCCACAGCCAGAGAAGCACATCACTTTCCATTAAAATCTCCGTATAATTAGCAAAGGTATATGGTGGAGTAAACCAATCTAATGGATTGGCGACAGCCATATTTTTTGGTTTTAACGAAACAAATAGCATCCAAATGATCGGAAAGATAAATAGTAAAGCCACAACTAAAGCAATGATAACCTTTAATAAACGGAGTGGATCACGATTCCGTTCTAGTAGTGCATTAGGGGTACTCATAAAAATTCTCCTTTCTTTAGAAAAACTCGCATTCCTTATACTTAGAGTTAATGTGTTTGTCTTAATTTCCCATTATAGATGCAGTGCATTGCTGACTTACTGAAGTTTTGCCAATCTATTTAAATCATTCGCCCTCCTTGACCTCCTGCACGAATTTGAATAATAGATAATACTAACAGGATAAAGAACAGAACATAGGACATAGAAGCAGCATAACCAAGGTCATATCTCTCAAATCCCATCTCATAAATGTACTGTATGAGTGGCCTTGTGGAAGTCCCGGGTCCTCCATCTGTAATTAATAGAATTTGAGCAAATACTTTGAATGAGCTAAGAACCTGTAGCAACAAAATCACCCTTGAAATCGGTATAAGCTGTGGCAATGTAATCGATTTAAACATTTGCCAGCGAGTGGCACCATCTATTTCTGCCGCTTCATACAAGTGATCAGGAATGTCTTGTAAAGCTGTTAAAAACAAAATCATATTAAAACCCACTGTCCACCATAACGTAACCCCGACAATACTTACCCATGCCAATACAGGATTACTTAACCAAAAAGGCTCTGCATCTATTCCAAATAACTGAATGAAGTTGTTAAGGAAACCATTATAAGGTTGTAATATAAAAATCGCCAAGAAAGAAATAACGGAAACCGATAATATACTTGGGAGAAAATAAGCACTGCGAAATAATGTCTTTAATTTCGAATTTAAATTTGCTAGTAAAGCTAACAAAAGTGCTAGTATGATCATTCCTGGGGTTGATAGGATGACAAACAATGTCGTATTCCATAACGATTGCCAGAAGTCTATATCTGTAAACAAAGCAATATATTGGCTAAACCCTGTGAATTCACCTTTTTCTATTAACGACCAATTAAAAAAGCTCATTTGTAAACCTTTAAAGATTGGAAATATCGTAAAAATTACATAAGCTAGAAAAAAGGGTAACAAGAACAAACCAGCATAAAGGTCCTTTTTCCATAATGATTTTTTCATTCGTTTTCTTCTCCTTTCAACTAAAATTTACTTCTTCACGAGGTTCTCTAAATCTTTAATCAGTGTGTCAATCACTTTTTCTGTAGATTCTCTGTTTGTCCAGGCTAAATCCAGATTTTGTTCAAAGACTCTTTTAGACATATCTCCATAGGCTGTCTTGTTTGGTAGAGCAACATATTCTGCTACTTTTGCATAATCAGATCGATAAGGAAGATCTTGAAACTCTTGTGACTCTACAACCGATTTCTTTGCTGGAATATGACCTGCTTCCGCCCAATCAACCCCACGGTCTGTTACGAAATCCATAAACTTTACAACAGCGAGTTGTTTCTCTCTAGTCGTATTTTCCTTTATTGGCATAATTAGTGTGTGGGAATCTCCCCATGTTGCTTTTTGCTCAAAAAGGTTCGGTAAAGGCAGCGCAGTAAAATCTAACCCTTCCGTTGTTTCCCAGATTCCAGTCGCCCAAACCCCTGTTGTCATGGTAACTGCTCGACCTGTTTGAAAATCCTGATAAAAATCGGCAAGGTTTAATGGGACAATCTCATGCTCATGAAAGAGAGAACGCACATAGTTCGCCGCCTTAATCGCTATTTCTCGATCGATTGTTACATCTGGACTGGACAGATCCCCTGAATAAATTGGTGACCCTCCCATTTGAAAGTAAAATGCCCACCACATACGAAATGGGTCTGCGCCAGCATTACTAATCGCTAATGGTATTTTATCCGGTAGCGCTTTCTTTATTTTGAGCAGAAAATCGATATACCCTTCAGGTGTTTCTTCCATTATGATGTTTCCATTTTCATCTAACACTCCCGCTTGGGCTGCAAGATCATTATTTACATACATAATAAATGGATGTGTATCAATCGGAACACCGTAATGCTTCCCATTCAAATTAGTTCCTTCGACTAGATTTTTAGTGAATTCATTAAAATCGAGCCCTACCTCTTCTGCAAAATCATCAATTGGCTCTGTTAACCCCCGACTGTTAAGTTCAGGAATTTTAGAAGTATGCGCTATTGCTACATCCGGTCCTCGATTGGCAGCAACACTAGTTACCAGTTTGGTATAGTAATCACTGTTTCTTATCGCCGGCATATTGACAACAATCTCATCTTGACTGTTATTAAACTCCTCTACTATTTCTTCCATAAAACTGAGATCACCTCCACCAAACAATGTCCAGAAGTCTAATTCAATTTTGGCATTATTATTCGTTTCACTGTCTGAGGAGCACGAAGCTAACACAAAAAGAAAGAAAGGTAAAATCAGCATCAGTTTGAAAATTTTATTCATTTTTTCTCCTTTCCTTGTAACGAAAAAAAGGGTAAATCGTTACAATTTTTGTTTTATTACAAATTATATGTAACATTAGTAAAATAATACGCTTACATTTTTAATATGTCAACATTATTTTATCTCATTTGTGTTTTATTACACATTTTATGTTTTTATTGGAGCAAACAGGGAAAATATATGTTTCCATCTAATCTCTGAGATTTAAATCTATCATTAGAAGGGAAATAATTATCAGGGGACTTTAGAAAATTAATTGGATTAAAAGGCGGAAAGGGTAACCTATGGATATCGGTATCAGAGAAAATAGATTATAGTCTACAATTTCAATAAAAAACGACCTAAATCTAATTTTCATTAGACTTAGGTCTTCTTATATCCATGTGTAGCTTGAGGGAATAGTGAGTAACTCCATTCCAAAGTATTTGAATATTTGATCTGGGTTTTTCGATTTATACAAACATTTTGAACAGAACAGCTTTTCAACTGACAGGTGTAACTGAACCAACTGTATGCGTGGTGAGCAATATTTTTATCCCTTAAAGTGGCTTCTTTCAGGTCAAAAGTCACTAATTCTTCACATTAAACGTGAGCATCAGGGGCTTTGTCAGCTACAACAGCCAGAATGATGTTATGCTCAAGAAGTGCTTTTAACGCGCAGAGCACCATCGTGTATCCCCCCATTGAATCAATGGCATTGTTTACCATATCATCTCCGTTGCCTGCAAACCCTGAGTTTGTAATTGAAACAAATGTTTCATTTTCATTTCGCGGGAAAAACGACCACTCGGTTTTTGTGTTGTCCGATGATTCGATCCGAATCAGTTTGTTTTGCTTAATTTCTTTTACATATAGATCATCAGAAACGCCGTACATCTCCCATTCCCATCTAATATGCTTTCCCTCCTCTAATCTTCCACTACTTTTGGTGAACCAAAACTTTGTAGTAATTTCCGGGTTAATAAAAGCTTCAAATACTTCATCAACTGGTCTCCGAATTAGCATTTCTGATTTAACAGTCGGGATATGATTCAATGTTACCATCTTATTTCTCCTTCCTCTTTCTAGCTTCATTCCTTATTTTATTACTTTTAGTATCAATCTTAAGTTTATCATATATGACTGATAAGTATTTCTTTCCGATTGCTTAAAAGTTCATTCTCTATTAAATTCTTGCATAACACATTGGTGTGTATAGATAATCTAAAGTATTGGGAACAACAAGATCTAATTTATAAGGAAAATCGATATTGGATCAGACTTCAGCTTAACTAAGTAATTCATATTCGTTATATATACAACTTTATTTTATTGTTACTATTAAAATACCCTTTGGACAAAAGGATATCCAAAGGGTAAAACGTCGCGATTATATTTCAAAGCTACACATAATCCGGCAGTTCATTTGCATCATCTGGAACATCTACAAGATAAAGATTTGCATAGCCGTTTCGGTCGCTTGTATAAAGTAATTTCTTCCCGTCTGGTGTAAACCTAGGGTGTGCATGAACCTTTTGTACATGAAAGCTACATCTATGCTCACAAAGAACCTTTGGTTTAGAAAATCCATCCTCGTTCTTGTACCATATAATGATATTCTTTAAAGGGGCTCTACCATCTACCACTATTTTTGAAAAATCATTCGAAAAGGCATGCCAATTTACAAAATTAAACTCAACTTCTTCTTCTTCCGTATGATCATATTTAATTTTGCCAAAGAAGCCTGTCCGATCTTGCCTAAATCCATGATAGCCAATTGTTTCTCCATCCTGATACCAATATTCATGTCCAATCATTTCGTCCTCTTCTTTTCTCTCTCTAATTTTCCACACATCCAAAGACTCGATATTAAGTACCCAAATACGATGATCCACCAAATTCCATGGTCCCTCATGGCAAAACGTAATTAATTCTTTTTTTGTTGGAGAGGTATTAATATGGGTAATGAAGTTATCTTCTTGATACACTACTGTTACCTCATTTGTTTCGAGAGAAATCTTGATGATTTGAGATTTTGGTCTTGCTTCCATTAATGCACGATGACCAATATAGCCATTCCCTAGATCTGTATAAACCTTATCTGAGAGATCCTCTCTCTTACAAGTAATTAAGTATTTTCCGTCTGCCGTACAATTTAGGTTTCCACCTAACCATGAGCTTAATTCTTCATATATTACTTTTTCTTTCAAAGTATTTAGATCTAATTCTATTATCTGCTGATCTTTACGAAAGTAAACTCTCGTTTCATCAGGATGTAAACATGGTGAAAGTCCTTCATAGGTTTTATCATGATCAGTCAATTGGGTAATTACACCTGTTTCTATACAGATGCTGAATAAATCTGTTTTATTATTACGATCTGAACAAAATAATAGTTTACGACCTTCGTCATACCAGCCATTCTCCGTAAAATAAAAATGATGACTATGTCCAGTATAGCTTGTTAGCTGGAGAGTAGATATACCAGTAATTCTATCTTGAAATTTCCTCCATTCCGGTTGCCACTCTTTTCCCTTCCCCATCTTCTCATCTCCTTTTTTCTTCTACAATATAAAACATTTACATTTACAATAGCTTACTAACTCTTAATGAACAATGATCCGATTATATATTAACTATACTATTCAGCCAAAAAGAAAAAAGCACCTGATTAGAGGTGCTCATATAACCAATCTATTTCCGTTATCGATCTACCATTTGTCCTATTTTGTATCCAATGGCTCTAACCTCGATTCAATCTCTTCTCGACGGTCTTCTAAAAATGGAGGTAAAGCTAAAGATTCACCCAAATGCTCCGTTTCTTCATCTGTAGCAAACCCTGGTCCGTCTGTAGCCAACTCGATTAAAATACCATTTGGCTCTCGAAAGTATAAGGATTGAAAATAGTATCGATCCACCAATCCTGAGTTTGGTAGTCGTTCCCTTCGAATTTTTTCGTGCCATTTTTCCAATTCTGCTCGGTTGTCGACTCGTAATGCTACGTGATGCACACTTCCACGTCCAGGTCTTTCTTTCTGCAAATCTGAGCTTAGCTCTACATGCAATTCTGCCCCAGTTCCACCTTCTCCAGTTGAGAAAACTTCTACATCTGGCATCCCTTTATTACGAGAAGGGTAGCTTCCAACTTGGCGAAAACCTAATAATTCTGTTAATACTCGTGCAGTAGGGGAGATATCTGGAACGGTTAATTGAACAGGCCCAAGACCTGTAATCGCTTTGTCTTGTGGAACTGCACTATTTGTCCATGGAATACCAGAAGCTACCCCTTGGTTGGTCTGATCTGACACTAAAACTAATCGTTGGTTTTCATGATCACGAAATCGAATTACCTTTCTCCCAAATTGCTCTCCCATTCCCTCATGATTCACTTTAAATTGCCGAAAACGATCTAACCAATAGGCTAGAGCTTCATCATCTGGTACCCTTAAAGAAGTTTGTGAAATACTTTGATTCCCAGTATAGGTGTGTCCTGCTCTTGCTATTTCAAAAAAGGTAAGATCTGTACCAGGACTTCCTTGTTCATCGGCATAAAATAAATGATACATACTGGGGTCATCCTGGTTTACCGTTTTCTTTACTAATCTCATCCCAAGCACGCTAGAATAAAAACGATAATTGTCCTTAGCATTAGCAGTTATTGCTGATACATGATGGATACCTTTTAATTCCATGTTATCACCCCTCCACGTTGTTCTATTCTACAATTATATGACAAAATATCTCGAATTCAAAGTAATTAGCATCACCTATTGACTTTTCACCCACTTATGATAAAATTTTCATTAAATTCTATACGTGTATAACTACTAGGGGTGCCAATGAATGGCTGAGAGAGAAGCACATGTGCTTTTCAACCCTTAAGGACCTGATCTGGTTTATACCAGCGGAGGGAAGTAGCTGATCTTACTATTGGTATGTGAAGCCAGGTCCATTTTGGAGCTGGCTTTTTATATTTTCCCTCTACTACCGTTTTCTATACACAAAAATAAGGGGAGAATATTGTGAAAAAAAGAACATTAATACTTACAACGATGGCAGTATATGTCGCGGTTGGAACGATTGGATCACAGTTTTTATGGTTTCCAACTGGCATCGCCAAAGCCTATCCTGTTCAACATGCCGTTAACGTGATGGCAGCCGTAACTCTAGGGCCAATTCCGGCTTTATTGATTGCATTTGTGATCGGTCTATTGAGAAATCTTCTTGGACTAGGTACACTATTAGCATTCCCAGGTGGGATGATTGGTGCATTACTTGCAGGAATTCTTTATCGACTAACAAGTAAGAAACAAATGGCAGCAGTTGGAGAAGT
Source organism: Gracilibacillus dipsosauri (assembly GCF_003176895.1). Classification (GTDB taxonomy): domain Bacteria; phylum Bacillota; class Bacilli; order Bacillales; family Amphibacillaceae; genus Gracilibacillus; species Gracilibacillus dipsosauri. The sequence goes on along the minus strand of NZ_QGTD01000011.1, from coordinate 68,379 downwards.
GATAGGTACAGGTGTTGTTGGTTCCTTTCTATCTGTCCCATATGCTTATCTCCTTATGGGCACTTCTGTTGGGGCACTTGCCTTCCTACCAGGCTTTTTAGTAAGTAGTGTCACTGGTGCTTTAATTGGACTTTTGATTCTATCAAAGATAAAAACTACGAATCTGTTACACCAACCACTATCCTCTAAGTAAAGAAAATGCGACCATGCTTATGATGGTCGCATTTTGCTATTACTACGTTAGAAACTCGTCCTTTTTAACGAATAAGTTAGCTTTTTAATTTTCTAACGTGCAAAATATGCCTCTGCTTTTTCCAAGAAAACTTCCTGTTCAGGAGTAAGATCATACTCCTCTTCGATGGCATCCACTGGACAGACAGCTTTACATGCCCCACAGTCAATACACACATCAGGATCTATATAAAATTGATCTGGACCTTCTACAATACAGTCAACTGGACAAACAGTAGTACATTCACCAGCTTTTTCTGCCTGACAAGGTTCCGTTATTACAAAAGCCAATTCGAAACCCCCTTAAGTGTTTAAATCTATTAACTACGATATCTTATCTTCCTAGCATTTTGCAAGAAAAAGCGCCTGGGACAAAAGATTAGTAAGAAGGAAAAAATCCGAACGTTAATATTTCTGCACTGCAATCGCTTCGTCAAAATACTTCGCTTTCCGTGCGCACGGCGATCTGCTAACTTTGCAAAGAAAACCGCTTTGCAAAGTGGATCTTCAGCTCGTGCTGTTCCCACTGGAGTCTACGTATTTTGACTACGCGTAGTCAGAATATTGTTCGGATTTTGATTCTCTCTATTTAGTTATGTCCCAGCATCTTTCTTTTTTTATTATCTCTTATCAAAATCATCTGGGTCTGGTCCGATACGCTCTTCCTTATTCAGATCAGCAATTAATTTCATCTCTTCTTCTGATAATTCAAAATCGAACACATCGGCATTTTCATGAATACGATGTTGTTTCACCGATTTCGGAATTGTCACAACCTCTTTTTGTAGATCCCATCGTAAAATAACCTGAGCGGTTGATTTTCCATGATGCTTCGCAATTTTAGTTATCGTCTCATCAGATAAAATTTGACCTTGCTTTAAGGGAGACCATGCCTCTAGCTGTATGTTGTGCTTTTTACAAAATTCATGTAAGCTTTTTTGTTGTAGATGTGGATGGAATTCTACTTGATTTACCATCGGCACAATCTTTGCCTCAGTTAATAAATCCTCCAAGTGATGCTCTTTGAAGTTACTTACACCAATAGCACGAATTTTGCCATCCTGATATAGCTTTTCCATCGCCTTCCATGTTTCCTTGTATTTATTTTGCTTTGGTACTGGCCAATGGATTAAATATAAATCTAAATAATCTAAACCTAATTTTTGTAACGTCGTTTCAAAAGCTTGTAACGTTTCTTCATAGCCTTGATCTTTGTTCCAAAGCTTTGATGTGATAAATAGTTCTTCGCGAGGAATTCCTGATTCTTTTATGGCCTGTCCTACACCTTCTTCATTTTTATAGACGGCGGCAGTATCAATACTCTTGTAGCCATGTTCGAGAGCCCATTTTACAGAATTAATGACTTCTTCTCCATCTTCCACTTGGAAAACACCAAGACCAAACCAAGGCATTTCTACCCCATTGTTTAACGTTGTGGTGGATTGTAAACTTTTCACCATTTTCATTCCTCCCTTTGTTTCACTACGATATTATCTTCCCACAAAATGCTCGATAATGAAAATAAGTAGCTCAACTTAAATAGTGACCGTTTTGAAACGATCACTATTTTTTCGCCATAATCTCGTGAATTTTATAATGCTTGAATCTTGCTTTAGGTACTTCATCTATAAAACGGCTTGGGCGTCCAATAGAAAATAGTGCAAGCTCATGCATTGCTCTCGTGCATGCTGTATAAAACAGATTTCGATCTAAGGCGTGATGGAAGTTTTTGTCAGAAGCATTGCTCAGAATAACAGCATCAAACTCTATTCCCTTTGCAAGATATGCGGGAATAATCACAATTCCTTTACTAAAGGTATGTGCTTCTTGTGTCATTAAGCTGACAGGAATGCGATGACGTAGTCTTTCGTGTAATTGCTGGCATTCCTCCATGGTCTTACCAACAATGGCAATCGTCTCATGGCCCTGATCCCGAAAGAGTCGTATTTGTGAAATCATTTTTTCTTCTGCCATTTCATTTTGTTCAACTTCCATTAGAATAGGAAGATTCCCCTCTCTTTCGAAGGGTTCAATCAAATCACCATTAGGCATAAAAGCTTTCGTAAAAGATACAATCGGTTCTGTTGATCGATAGCTTTTCGTCAATACAATTCTTTCATGCTTTTCCTCTAATTTCTCAGATAGCAACGTCTCATTTTCTAGTGCATGAGCATAGATTGCTTGATTAATATCTCCTAATAAGGTCATCCTGCTAACAGGAAACATTTTTTTCAATAAAGCAAATTGAAATGGCGTGTAATCTTGTGCTTCATCAATAAACAAGTGCTGGATCGTACGTTGTGCGTTGAAACCGAGCAGACTTTTTTCGAAATAAATATATGCTGGAGCATCCTCCCATGTTAAAAATTTCTTCTTTAAATGATTATCTGTTAATCGGCATATTTCCTCCCAATGTGATGGAAGGGAAATGTTCTCCTTAACTTGGAAAGAAGGTTGAAATAATTTTCGAAATGTTTTTAATGGGTCAACAAAAGCCAATTTTCTTATTTTGAGACGAAGTGGTCTTAATTTACTTGCTACCACCCTTTTTCTTAATAGTGCCTCTTCCCGTTCATAATCATCAAAGGTATCCTCTGTGAACCGATTTTCTTCCTGTAATGTATGGTGGACATCGACATAATCTTCTTTTTCCAGCAATTCACTTTCCTCAAGTACCCAATCCTTTTCTCTTTCGTATTTTTCAACTTTTTTTAACTGATGTAATAACCAGTTAGCAACTTTTTCCAAACGTTCTGGAATAGAAAGGTTGGATTCTGTTCGATAAAAATATTGTTCGATTGCCTTCTTAGGAATAATAATCTGGCCACGAAAAGTAATATTTCGAAAAACTAAACCATTGCTTGCTAGCTGTGCTAAATAGTCATCGATCACATGCTTATAGGATAGACTAGCTTTATAATGCATTGCCTCTACTCTTGCTGTATAATTATCACCCTTTTCCTGCAAATAGTACTCCATTTGCTCAAAAGGGGTTTCTAGTTGAAAACTATCATTTAACTGTAGGTGTAAGTATTGATAAAAAGTCATTTGCTGCATATTATCCTCACCTAGCTCAGGCAATACTGTCGCAACATAGCTATTGAACAATGGATTCGGCGAGAATAGGACAATCTGTTCTGAGGTTAAGGTCTCTCGATAACGATATAGAAGATAGGCCACCCTTTGTAATGCGGCAGATGTCTTACCACTTCCAGCAACTCCTTGTACGACTAATACCTTACTTCTCTCGTTACGAATAATTTGGTTCTGTTCTCGTTGAATAGTGGCCACAATGCTTTTCATTTTTGTGTTTGCCTGATTCCCCAATACAGACTGTAATAAATGATCTCCTATTGTGAGACCAGTGTCAAACATTCCTTTTAGTTCGCCATTTCTTATCATATATTGACGTTTTAGTGTTATTTCCCCGGAAATATTTCCTTGAACTGTGTCGTAATTTGCTGGACCTGGAGGAAAATCGTAATACATACTCGCTATTGGAGCTCTCCAATCATAGACTAGGAAATCATTTTCTTCTTTATCCAAAACAGAGGCAAGCCCAATATAAATTGGCAGCTCCTTCTCTTCTCTCTCTGGTCGAAAATCAATCCGTCCGAAATAAGGGGTATCCTTCAAACGCTCTAAAATATCTAGTCTTTCGCTTACCTGCCCATGGCTCCGCTCACGTTCGGAGAGGAATTCTGCTTGCTGCTTTATACTTGCTTCTGTTTCAATTTTATCATCCATTTCTTCTATATTAACGGTAACGTCTTCCCAGAAATCACGACGAATATCGATCACGTCTTTTTTTAGCTGCTTCGCCTTTGTTTGTAAAAGATTAATTTTGCGTTTAATTTCCGCTACTACTTCATCGACTCTTTTTTGTTCCTGTATTCGTTCATGCTTTTGTCTATCTTCCGTCATTTTTTCACCTCCATGACGCTTACTTTTACTATACCCAATAATTTCAAAAGTTTTATACCGGTAAAATTATCCATGACCAGTTTTTTGTTGTGTTGCTACTAGATTAGCATAAAAACCACCTTCATGTATAAGTGTTTGATGATTTCCTTGCTCTAAAATTTCTCCGTCCTTCAAGACAAGTATCAAATCAGCTTCTTGAATGGTGTTCAATCGATGAGCAATAACGAAACTAGTTTTCCCTTTCATTAATCGTTTTAACGCATCAGTTATCTTTATTTCGGTAATGGTGTCAATACTACTCGTTGCTTCGTCTAATATAAGAATGGATGGGTTGCGCAACATAGCTCTAGCGATTGAAATTAGCTGTCTTTGACCTTGGCTAATTCCATGTCCATTTCCTTCTAGTATCGTATCATATTGATCTGGAAGCTGCTCAATAAAGGAATGGGCATTGGCAAGCTTTGCTGCTGTCATCACTTCTTCATCTGTTGCATCAAGCTTTCCATACCGAATATTTTCTCTTATAGTTGTATCAAATAAATAGGCATCCTGTAAGACAATTCCTAGTTGATCACGTAAGCTTGCATAAGAAATAGCGGAAATATCCTGACCATCTAATAGGATACTGCCATTATAATGCTGGTAAAACCCTGCTAATAAAGAAATAATGGTTGTTTTCCCCGCGCCCGTTGGTCCGACAAGTGCAATCGTTTGACCAGGCTTTGCATGAAAAGAAACATTTCTTAATACTTTCTCTTCCTCATTATATGAGAAAGTTACCGTTTGGAACAATACATCTCCGTCAACGTTTGTCAGTGATTGTTTCTTTTTCCTTTCCTCCGGCTCTTCATCCATTACCTCAAACACACGCTCTGCCCCTGCGACTGCTGAGAGAATAATATTAAATTGGTTGGCTAAGTCATTCAATGGTCGGGTAAACTGACGGGCATAAGTCGTAAAGGTAACAATGATTCCGATGGAGACACTTGTGGCGTTTGTAGATAATACAACCCAACCACCTATACCGACGATAATTGCAAAGCTAAAGTTGTTTAATGTATTCATCAATTTAGGAATAAATCCAGAATAGACTTGTGCCCAGTACCCTACATTTCGTAATGGTTGATTGTGGCTGTCAAATTGGTCGATTACCCTGTGTTCTTGATGAAATAGTTTTACCATTGTATGGCCAGATAAGGTTTCCTCTAAAAAACCATTCATTTTCCCCAATTCATTCTGTTGTTGTTTGAAATATTTTCCTGTTCTATTCGTAATCCACTTCATCCCAAAAAACATCATCGGAACTATCGTTAACGTCATCCATGTTAGCAATGGGCTAAGCCAAAACATGACAGCTAATGTTCCGACTAATGTCAATATACTCGTTGTTAATTGGATAACCGCTGTATTCAATGTACGACTGACATTCTCTATATCATTCGTCAGCCGACTCATCAAATCCCCACTTTGAGATTTTTGGAAATATAAAAGTGGTAAAAGAAGAACATGTGCAAATAAATCTTTTCTCATAGAATAGACAGTTTGTTGCGAAATCTCGATCATCCAATAATTTTGCAGGGCTAACGTTAGGGAATGAAAAATAAATACGACAATGAGAATACCTAAAATTTGTGAAAAAGTAAATAAGTTTGCCTCTCCTGTCATTGTATCAACAGCTACTCCTATAAAATAGGGGCCTAACAATCCTAGGATGGAGCTAAGAACAACAAAGAAAATAACAAGCCAAAATAACCAACGATCTGTTGCCATGTAACTCCATATTCTCCTCACCGTATAACGTAAATTTTTCACTTTTGGCTTTTTCCCAATCGGAGGGTGGTGTCTTGATTTAAGAATGTTAGATTGGTTACTCTGTTTCATTAGTTCCAATTCCCTCCTTCTTCTGGGATCTCCACATCTTTTGGTACAGTGGAAGCTTTTGCATTAATTTCTCATGTGATCCTATTCCTTTTATTTTCCCTTTATCGAGAATGATAATTTGATCGGCATCGATAACAGAACTAATCTTTTGTGAAACAATAAAGGTAGTACATTGTCGTTCACGAATGGCTTCTAGTACAAGGTGTTCTGTTGCAGCATCAAGGGCACTCGTACTGTCATCTAACAACAGAATACTTGGATTATCTGCTAGTGCACGGGCGATCGACAAGCGTTGCTTTTGACCACCAGATAAATTCACTCCTCGTTGACCAATTAGTGTTTCGTATTTTTCGGGTAATGTTTCAATAAAAGTATGTAACTGTGCTTCTTTCACGACTTTTTCAATTTCATAGGCGGTTAAATGGTCATTCCCCCAAGAGATATTTTCACGGATCGTACCTGAGAAGAGAAACCCTTCCTGTGGCACTAGGGTGATATCATGTCGCACCTTGTTTCCCCACTTTTCAATTGGCACATGATCGATCTTAATCATACCACTTGTTGCTTGATACAAATAGGGAATCAAATGAAGTAAGGTTGTTTTACCAGAACCAGTTTCACCGAGAATACCAATTTTTTGCCCTGATTCTACCTCAAACGATATAGAATGTAATGTGAGTTGATCAGATTTCGGATATTGGAAGGATACTTTTTCAAAGCAAACCCCTCCCTTTACCAAGCCTTTCACCGAAGTGGTAGATACCGCATCATCTGTTGCAGTATTAAGAATTTCATTTATTCTGATTGCGGAAGCTCTTCCTCTTGAAAGGTTCATCAATAAAAAGGAAAAGACACCGAAGGAAGCAAGCATTCTTGTCGCATAATTAATGATTGCGACAACCTCACCTGCTTGAGCAGATCCTGATTCAAGCTGTACTGCCCCAAACCATAATAGGACAATCATGGCGATATTCATAATTAGCATCACAATCGGCATCACCATTTCCATTACCCATAAGGCTTTTTTATTTTGTTCCTTTAAGGAATGATTCACCTTAGAAAAACGTTTCTTTTCGAATCCAATCCGATGAAAAGCTTTCACTAATTTTATCGCAAGTAAGTTCTCACGAATAATGTTATTCACTTGATCGATTTTCTCTTGTACCATGCGGAAAAGATTCATTCCTTTTACCATGAGAAAAATCATAATGATAAACAATACTGGAATAGTGGATAATAAAATAAATGCTAATGATGGATTAATGGTAAAGGACATTACTATACCAAAAATGATAAATAATGGTGCACGAAGCATTATTCGCATAAAGGCAAACAGCAAGCCCTGTATTTGGGTGACATCATTTGTGAGCCTTGTTAATAAGGTAGATGTCTGAAACTGTTCTATCTTCATAGCAGAGAACATCTGCAATTGGTGAAACATATCTTTTCTAAGATCATAGCCAACACCTTGACTCACCTTTGCAGCAAAAAAGGAACTGCTTATTCCTGCAATAAATGCAGCCAGTGTCATGAATAATAAAATAGCCCCATAAAAATAAATCGTCTCCATATCTCCAGCTATAATCCCATCATCAATTATTTTGGACATAATCATTGGTTGTACTAATTCCACAATTAATTCAACAATCATGAGCGCTAATGCGATGAACATCGCCGTTTTATACAGCATGGCATATTGAAATACTTTTTTCATACTCTTCCCCCAAATCAGCTTACTTCTTTATTATATAGGAAGTAAAACGCTTACTCCATTTAATTGTATTTTTAAACTGACGTAAAATTTATAAATTTTTTGATAGTTTTGTTAGGTTTTGGTAAATACCCTAGATTTCCACATTTTTTGTATAGATAATACTATTGTAATGCAAAAAGATCTCTAGGGGGAAAAGAAAGAATGAAAAAAATAGGCTGGCTTTTTATTTCAATGATTGCTGTTCTAATCATTGCAGGCTGTGGTAGTAGTGACGGAGAAGCAAGCGGAGGTGGAGAAGGAACACCTGATAAATTGGTCATGGGATTCGTCCCTTCACAGGATTCGGATACGATTGCTGATACGGTAAAACCTTTAGCGGACAAGCTTGCAGAAAAACTTGGGGTAGAGGTTGAAGGAAAAGTAATGACAAACTATACAGCACTCGTTGAGGCAATGGGTACAAATGAAGTACAGATCGGTTTCATCCCTGCTTTTGCCTATGTATTAGCAAACGAAAAGCATGATGTGGAGGTAATTCTTAAGTCTGAGCGTTATGGCAGTGGAACATATAAAGCACAATATTTAGTACGTTCAGATTCGGATATTAAAAATCTAGAGGATTTAGAAGGAAAAGTTTGGGCATATGGTGATCCTACCTCTACAAGTGGATACTTGTTCCCAGCTGCACAAATAATGGACGAGTTTAATGTGGAGAATCCTGAAACAGACTTCTTCAGCAATTCCATTCAAACTGGTGGCCACGACAACTCAGCAATTGCTGTCTACAACGAAGAAGCTGATGTGGCAACAACTTTTGATGATGTTCGTACAGAATTAGAAGAAGAATACCCAGACATAATGGATAAATTAAGCGTTCTTACGTATACCTCTGAAATTCCAAATGATACGATTTCTGTCACAAGTGAACTAAATGATGAATTTGTACAAAAAATAAAGGATACCTTCTTAGGCTTTAATGAAGAGGAAGAAATGATTAAAATTATGAATGATGTATACAGCTGGGATGCTATTATTGAAGCTGAAGATAGCGAATATGATGTTGTAAGAGACACGTATGAGAAATTTAGTGACTCCATTAGTATCAATGATCTTTAAAATTTTGAAAATAACAGGAGAGAGCACGCTCTCTCCTGTTTTTCCATCTAATTAGAGAAAGAAAGGGACAGTGTCATGATTGAATTTCAGAATGTTTCCCTTGTCTATCCCAACGGAACCCAAGGGTTGAAAGATATCAATATTAAAATTAATCAAGGAGAATTTGTTGTTATTGTCGGACTTTCTGGTGCTGGTAAGTCAACGTTTATACGGAGTATTAATCGACTAGTGACTCCAACAGACGGAGCGTTATTAGTAGATAGCAACGATATTCTTCGTTTAAAAGGCAAGGAGTTACGCAAGCTCCGAACGAAGATCGGCATGATTTTTCAAAACTATAACCTTGTTAGGCGTTCGACAGTAATGAAAAATGTTATTTCCGGTAGATTGGGTTATACCGGAACATGGAAAAGCATTTTTAATATTTTTTCTAAAGAGGAACAACTACTTGCTTATGAAAACTTAAAGAGAGTAAATATTGAGGAAAAGCTCTATAATCGTGCCGATGAATTAAGTGGCGGACAACAACAAAGGGTAAGCATTGCTCGTGTCTTGACACAACAGCCAAAATTAATTTTGGCAGACGAGCCTGTCGCAAGCCTTGATCCTCCTACCTCTCATCAGGTCATGCAATATTTAAAGCAAATTAATCAAGAAGACCATATTACAACGATTGTTAATTTGCATTTTATCGATATGGCAATCGAATATGCAGATCGTATTATCGGCATGCGAGCAGGTGAGATCGTATTCGATGGGCCAGCGAGTGAAGTGACGGAGAAGACATTTGAAGAGATCTATGGTCGATCGATCCGTGAAGAGGATAAGCGTGGAGGAGGGGAAATCGATGGATAAGAAAGCATCCTTCATTCCTCGGGGTCTATACCCTCTCAGAACAAAACGAATTTTTACTATTTCTGCTGTTGTTGTGATCGGCTTTTATTTACTTAGTTCCATCATTACTGAATCCTTTATAATTGATTTTTTCATCAAAATTCCGAACATCTTTGGCCTAATCGGTGATTTCTTTCCACCAGATTGGGGATATGTCGAGCAAATTTGGCCAAAGTTGTTTGAAACAATCCATATGGCGATTATTGCAACAACTCTTGCCGTATTGATCAGTATTCCTTTTTCCCTATTAGCTGCTAGAAATGTCATGACTAATTCCATTATTTATCAATTTATGCGATTTATCTTAAATATTATTCGCACCATACCTGACATTATATTAGCTGTAGTTTTCGTTGGATTATTCGGAATTGGCGCTTTTTCTGGTATTATCGCTTTAATTATTTTTGCCGTTGGAATTCTAGTAAAATTAATGAGTGAAATTATTGAAGCAATAGATATGAATCCTACGGAGGCGATTCGATCAACTGGAGGAAATGCACTTCAAACGATTAGTTATGCGATTGTACCACAAATCCTACCCCAATTTATCTCTTTTAGTTTATATGTTTTTGAGATTAATATACGGGCATCTGTCGTTCTTGGACTCGTCGGTGCAGGTGGGGTTGGACAATTAATCAATAAAGAAATTAATTTCATGAACTATCCTGCTGTAAGTACGATCGTTATCATCATTTTTGTAGTAGTTGTCATCATTGACTTCATAAGCGCAAAGTTAAGGGAGGGTCTTTTGTAATGGCGAAAAATGTTGAAATTACCCTTCCGACAAAACCACGAAGTAAATGGACTTTAATAAAACGAATCATAACTTTGATAATTATTGTATGGATTTATATTTGGACGATCTCAAGTGTTACGATTAAATGGGATGTCATTTTTAGTTCAAGAACAATGGAGAATTTCGATCGAATAATTCCAAGATTTTTCCAACCTGCATGGCAGGAAACCTCTTCTATTTTCGGTAAGATGTTCGAGACAATTTTTATTGCCTATACTGGCTCATTAGCTGCTGCTGTTCTTGCGGTTCCACTTGCCTTTTTATGTGCCACCAATATTGTACGAAATAAATTTTTAAATAATATCGGAATGTGGATTCTCGGGGCAGTTCGAGCTTTTCCTGAAATTATTTTGGCGATTATTTTTGTTGCGGCTGTTGGCCCAAATGCTTTTGCCGGAGTACTTGCCATTGCGATTGGTTCAACTGGAATGTTAGGAAAATTGTATGCGGAAGTAATAGAGTCGATCGATATGGATATTATGGAAGCATTGGAAGCAAGCGGTGCGAATAAATTACAAATCCTTTTTTATGGGATTTTACCACAGGTCTTGCCCGAGTTTTTATCCTATGCTATTTATCGGTTTGAAATCGATGTTCGCGCATCCTCTGTTCTTGGTATTGTAGGGGCAGGAGGTATCGGAACACTCATTACGTTTGCTTATATGAATCGGAACTGGGAAGAGGTCGGAATGATCCTTTTAGTTATTATTATCACTGTCACGATCATTGACCAGATTTCTGGGTTTATCCGGAAAAGATTAGTATAGGTGGATGTTCAATTGTAATACGTCTGTGTTCTTGCTTGAAGCTATGTGGACATCCTTATGGCGGGAGTATTTGTTAAAATGTATTTTATTAGGGTTTTAATCATTACTTCGGCGAGAGGCTCCGCTTATAATGCGTTTTTATACAGGCTATAATCATCACTTCGGCGAGAGGCTTCGATTGAAATGCGTTTTATCCGATCTTTAACCATCATTTCGACAAGAAGCTTCGCTTATAATGCGTTTTATACGATCTTTTAATCATCACTTCAGCAAGGCGCTTAGATTATAACGCGTTTTATACGATCTTTAATCATCACTTCGGCGAGAGGCTCCGCTTATAATGCGTTTTATACAGGCTATAATCATCACTTCGGTGAGAGGCTTCGATTGAAATGCGTTTTATCCGGGCTATAATCATCACTTCAGCAAGGCGCTTCGCTTATAATGCGTTTTATACGATCTTTAATCATCACTTCGCAAAGGGGCTTCGCTTATAATGCGTTTTATACGATCTTTAATCATTACCTCGGCAAGGGGCTCCGTTTATAATACGTTTTATTATGGTAGTATTCGTTCTTGTTTATCAAATGCTTCAATGCACGCAAGAATATAAAAATTGAACAAAGAAAGCACTGCCTAAACATGCGCAGTGCTTTCACCAAGCTAAGTCAGATCCATCAATTAAACAATCCTCTAATTCCATCAACGATATTTTTGAAAAAATCCTTGACTGATTGCCAGAATCCTTCTGTATCTCCACCGGTCACTTCATCTAATTTTCCTTTTAAATCACTGACAATACTATCTAACTGATCGGTCACTTTACCGAAATCAATATTGATATTACGCATTTTTTCAAATAGGTTTGTTAGCATTTCTCTATCTTCTGGACTCAACTCTATATTTAATTTCTCTAATTGTTCACTAACAATTCTTTCGACATCTTCTTTAGTTGCAGGATTTTGGTCTGCTATTTCCTGCTTAATCTCTGTTAAAAGTTGACTAACCTTTTCTTTTTCAATGCCAGATTGCTCAGTAAGGTCTGTTGCGACATCTAATTCCTCGTTCGCTACTTCCATTCGTTCTTGATCTAACTGCTCCCCATCAACATTAAAGGCTTTGTAAATTCCTGTTAAAGCAGAATGGCCACTTACCTTTAAAGGAGATGCCACTTCAATTAGCGCGTTTTCTACTCCAGCTGTCAGTAAAGCATTGGCATACATCTCATTAGTTACTTGGGTAATATTTTCTGGGTTTACAATATTAACAACAACACCATAACCCTCATTTTTACGTGTAATTTTGGCAGAAGAATACATGTTGGAGCTTGGGTCGCCACCAATAAAATTCACTAGGTCCTCAGCTGTAACGATATATTCCTCCACTTGGTCTGGATCGGTTGCTTTTAGTAAGCTTCGAACCTTGTCCTTTTGTTCCTCAGACAGAGCCTCACCGAGTACGACCTTTGGTTTTCCGTTACGCTCATCTATTCCTACATCATCCGTATTGGTATTACCTTCACTAGCAAAAGCTACTGGCACGATAGCTAGTCCTATCAAAGCTGTTAATACAAGCATCCAAATTAACTTTTTCATAGATTTTCTCCTTTTTCTTAGACTTACACTTATATTATGCAGGATTTATGAAAATATGGGAAGAAAAAAGATAAATCTTCTTTCTAACAAAGCTACTAGAAAGAAGACTATCTACATTACTTTTTGGCGATAACATCCATCTCTACGCCTACTCCTTTTGGTAGTTTACTCACTTCTACCGTCGCACGAGCAGGGTATGGCTCTTGTAAAAACATTGAATAAGTTTCATTAATTGTCGCAAAGTTATCCATATCTGTAATATAAATAGTAAACTTTGCTACATTCGCAAACGTTAGTCCTGCTTCAGAAAGAATTTCTTGAAGATTTTTCATCACCTGCTCTGTTTGTGCCGCAATATCTCCTTCCACTACTTCCATTGTTTCTGGATCTAATGGAATTTGACCAGATACGAAAACTAAATCTCCAATATCTATTGCTTGTGAGTATGGCCCTATTGCTTGTGGGGCTTTATTTGTATGTAGTGCTTTTACCAAATGAATCGCATCCTTTCTATCATTTCCTTCACTTGAAATTTTAACATAGAAACGATTTTTAGTAGAATATTTATAGAGACATTTTTAGAAAGGGTTGAGAACAAATGGAAAAGCTATTCCCATTAAAAACGAGCAAACATGATGAGATGATTGATATTACGTCACATGTTCAGCAATTCATCCAGGAAAATAATGTTGTAAATGGAATTATCATTGTTTCATCGTTACACACGACTGCTGGAATTACGGTAAATGAAAATGCTGATCCTGATGTTAAAACAGACTTCCTACGCCGTTTAGATGAGGTTTACCCTTGGGAGCACCAGAAGGATTTGCATATGGAAGGAAATACGGCTGCCCATTTAAAAGTGAGTACAGTTGGGCATAATCAAACATTAGTGATCTCAGATGGAGAACTAGTGCTTGGAACATGGCAAGGCGTATATTTTTGTGAATTCGACGGACCTAGACATCGGAAATTTCATGTGAAGCTGATCGAAGGATAGCATATCATTTACTACATCTATGCTATTATTCCACTTTTCGCAATAAAGAAAGTGCATGATAAATCGTTCTTGATTATATAATAAGGCAAAGGATAAACAATGAAGGAAGGTTTTAAAGATGGGATTTTTAGATGGACTAATGGGAAATGCTTCTGAAATGAAAGTGAGTGATATCGAAAAGGAATTCTCCACCACTTTAGCACAAGGCGAACAAGTGGAAAAAGCCTACAAATTGATTCGTGATCTGTTTATTTTCACCAATAAACGATTGATTTTAGTGGATAAGCAAGGCGTCACTGGAAAGAAAACAGAAATCCTTTCACTTCCGTATAAAAATATTACCTACTTTAGTATTGAGACTGCTGGGAGCTTTGATTTAGACGCTGAATTAAAAATATGGGTTTCTGGAAGCTCTACTCCATTTCAAAAACAGTTTAATAAAAGCTTGAATATTTATGAGGTTCAGAGTGTATTAGCTAGTTATGTTTTATAGAGGCAAAACAGCCCTTACATGCATTCATCCACGAATGCATGTAAGGGCCGAATAAAAACCATCAGAGCAAAGCACTCCATTAAAAACCAAAATACTCTTTTGCATTATAATAAGAAATATTTTGGACGATTTTTGCTAATGTTTCTTCATCATTAGGATATTCCCCATTTTCCACCCATTCACCAATCAAATTACACATGATGCGGCGGAAATATTCATGACGTGTATAAGATAAAAAGCTTCGCGAATCTGTTAGCATACCAATAAAGCGACTGAATACACCGATATCTGCTAATGTTTCCATTTGGTTAATCATGCCAAGCTTCGTATCATTAAACCACCATGCGGTTCCGAATTGCATTTTCCCAGGAATCCCGCCACCTTGGAAGCTACCAATAAGTGTCGCAATCGTCACATTATCACGCGGGTTCAATGAATAAAGAATCGTTTTCGGTAAAGCATCCGCTTGATCTAATGAATCTAATAGTTTCTGTAAAGGCTTTGCTAAAAGATCATCATTCATCGAATCATACCCAGTATCTGGTCCTAATTCATTAAACATTCTCGTATTGTTATTTCGATGGGCATTAATGTGGTATTGCATCGCCCAGCCCTTTTGGTGATATTGCATTCCTAAGAAGGTAAGGGTATAGGATTTATATTTTTTTTCTTCTTCTAAACTAACTTTATTGCCTGCTAATGCCTTTTCAAAAATACTAGCAACCTCTTCTTCAGACGCTTCTTCATACATCATCACATCCAATGCATGATCCGAAACACGCCCACCGATTTCATGGAAGAAATGGATACGATTAGCAAGTGCCTTCAAGAAAGCATCATAGGAATCAATGGAAATACTAGATGCTTCTGCTAGCTTTTGTACCCATGGAAGGAAGGTTTCACGATTAATTTCTAGTCCTTTGTCTGGGCGGAAGCTTGGTAATACCTTGACATCAAATTCAGCATCTGCCTTAATTTTTTCATGATATTCAAGGGAATCTGTTGGATCATCTGTTGTACAGACCACCTCCACACCTGATTTCACAATAAAATCACGAACATTCCATTCACCACTATTTAATAGATCATTTACTTTATTCCAAATCGCTGGTGCAGTATCTTCATTTAAAGGCTCTTCTATACCGAAATATCTTTTTAGCTCGAGATGTGTCCAATGGTACAGTGGATTACCTATTAGCATTGGGACAGTTTTTGCCCATGCTAGAAATTTCTCATAATCACTGCCATCACCAGTTACGTACTTTTCCTCCACACCATTTGCACGCATTGCACGCCATTTATAGTGATCTCCATATAGCCATACCTTCGTAATATTTTCAAATTTCGTATTCTCATAGATTTCCTGAGGACTTAGGTGACAATGGTAATCAATAATTGGTAGATCCTTCGCATAATTGTGATAAAGTTTTTTAGCAGTTTCATTGGTTAAGACAAAATTCTCGTCCATAAATGCTTTCATTTTATCCCTACTTTCTCTTGATTAAAGTCCTAATAAGTCTAAGTGACGACCAATATGCTTCACTAAGCCTTGACGATACGTATCTTCATTATTCAATAGGGTATCAAAAAATTCTTTGCGGAATAAATCCTCACCTGCTTCATTTTTTGCTGTTAATAAAATTCCATAAGTGACATGGAATAATTGACGAGCTGCATCATGATCCATATATGTTGGTAGATCAGCGTCAGCCGTTTCATTTAATGGAGCAACACTCTCTAAATCAGGTGTTACATGATAATATTTTAATGTTTCTTCAAAATGATCCTCTGCATATACATGCATACGACGATACAGATCCGGATTCTCTACAGCAATAACACGAACAGCCTCTAACCAGTTCGTTCCTGCTGTTTTGATGTGCAATAACCCTTCTGTATACTTACCAATTATCGGGAATACACTGAACTTATCACTACCTGAGTGGATGCTTAGCTTATAACCGAAGTATTTAGCAATCTCTGCATGTTCATGCAATTCCTTTTCAAATTGCTCCAGATCACCGATATAATCAATTCCCTTTTGGAATTCACCGCAAAATCTTGGTGCTAAGCTTTGTACTGTAACTCCTCTTCTTCTTAACTCCTCTGCCACAAAGAAATGAGCCTCTGGTGCTGTTACAGTTTCTGTTTCATCAATGGAAATCTCAAAATCTATTGCTTTTTCCGCCTTTGAAATATACTCATTATAGACATGCTCCATAAAATCTATTGCTTCTCCATATACTAAAACGTTTTTCGCTAAGCTTTCATCGTCAAATGTAATATTCAAGCCTTGCACTTCAAATGTTTTGTTCAAATAATGGTTATAATATTCTTTTCGATCGACAGGTAATCCAGCAAATTCCTTTTGAGCATCCTCAACGTCATTTCGGATCTGCTCTGAGCAATCTAATGTAATAAAACTAAAGCCCAATTCTAGAGCATATTCTATGTCCTTTTCTAGTTTGATATGATCTGCATCGGCACCATATCCATCCTTATAGCCTTCCTGGAACACAGCAAAGCTTGCTGCATCTAATATATCTGTCATTGTTCGATTTAATAGGGTTAGTTCTCGAATACTTTGTTGTGCCAAAATTGGTTTTACCTTGCGATTTCGTGTTGTTTCAATATGGCCAGGGGATGCCACACCCAATCGATCTCCAAGTCCCATTGTCGCTATTTCTGTACCAAATGCTTGAGGTACCGTGTAAGCAAAAAATTTATTTAGGACTATACGGTTTTCATGTGTTAACCCACATACTTTTCCACCTGCCACGGTGTCACCTGTCAGGCTATTGAATAGTTCTCCTTGCCCTGCAGCAACTAAATATTTTTCTGTTCCTGCTTTTGCCATTATCACATTTGTTCCATCTTTTTGTTCAAATGAGCTTTCATAAACCGAGATATGATTATTAGAGGCTGGTTGCTTACCTTGCGCTAATGCCTGCACTACATCTGTAAATTGTTCCACTATGTCTCCACTCCTTTTAAATTACATGTTAACGGTTTCAGTTATTTTCAAAAAATAAATAACAACGTTGTTATTTTTATGATATACTATTTAAAAATAGAACACAACCAATAAATAAATATTTTCTAAGAAAGTTATAGGTGATGTTATGTCAATAACCATTAAAGATATTGCTAAAGTGGCTGGTGTTAGCTATTCGACGGTATCAAAAGCATTGAACAATAGCCCGCTAGTAAAGGAAGTAACCAAAAGAAAAATCATTCAAGTCGCTGAAGAAATGGGCTATGAACCAAACTTAGCAGCTAAGCAGCTCGTTCGCAAAAAAACGGAAGTAATTGGACTACTTTGGCCAACTATTGAACGAATTGTACTAGCCACTTTAGTTACGAATATAAGCAAAGCCTTTGAAGCAACTCCATACTCGATGATTTTATCAGTTGATCAACCAGAAACAGCCATTGAAACCTTTAAAAAATTTCAAGTAGATGGCATGATTGTGTTTGAGGAATCGACCAGTTCACCGATCACCCAAGAGAATATACCAATGGTAGCCTATGGTGTGTCGGAAAAAAGAACCTCCTCCTATCCGATTATTGACGCTAATCACGAAAAAGCCATGCAGCATGCAGTCCAATATTTGTACGAGCTTGGACATCGGAATATTGCCTACATTGGTCTCCATGAAACAGACGATGTGCTTCAATTAGAAAAAGTTGAAGGATACACAAAGGCGATGAAGCAGCATGGTTTAACGAGGCATACTCAAATTATTGATGCTGGAGGATTAAATTGGTTTGATGGATATAGTGCTGTAAAAGAGATCTTTCATCAACAACAGCAACCAACAGCAATTATTGGTGGAAGCTATGATATTAGTGGAGGTATTCTAAGAGCCCTTCAGGAGAAAAATCTGGAGATTCCAAAGGATATTTCCTTGATTAGCTATGACAATATCCCACAAATGGAAACATTAGAGGTACCCATGACGTGTATCGGTGTACCTGTAGATTTATTAGCAGAGGAAATCGTCCATGCCATTATTGAACAAATTGAATCAAAGGAAGAGAAGAATTTAGTGAAAAAACTATCCCCCATACTAACAGAAAGGGAAAGCTCAGGTCCTGCTCCAAAGAAAAAATAAACGAAACCATTTTACCTCCTATTCCGTAATCAGTCGTAGGAGGTAATTTCATGGTATTTTATTCAAAACTAGACCGTTCTTTTGCCTTATTGATTGGTATCGCTATGATGATTATCACATCAGTTACTCTATTACCGTTGTTTTTAGATCCTCATATTACACGATTAGATGTAGCAATTTTATTATCCATTCTTCTATTGTTAATCGGAATCATCATTTGGCCATTTATCGGCATAAGGTATGTGCTTACAAACGATTATCTTTATGTAAAAGGCGGGCCATTCAGAAGTAAAATTCCATATGGCGATATTACTAAAATCACTTCAACTAACGATATGTTAACAGGCTACCGCATTATGTCGTCTAAGGATGGCGTTGAAATTTACTATAAAAAAGGAATGTTAGGTAGTGTGAAAATTTCACCTTGCAAGAAGGAAACATTTTTACACGAGCTACATAAAAGGTGCCCCCATCTTTCATTATTTTAGCTGTTGCCAAACTGCTGCATAGATATCCTTTAATGGAACTTGATGCAGCTCTGCTAGCTTACGACAATCTTCATATTCAGGGGATGCTTGGATTACTTTCCCTTCCCAAATCCCCTCTTTTATCGTTACTTTTCCCCACTTCGTATCGATTGTTCGCATTTGCCTTTCCATTCGATAAACGGTAAGAGGATAGTAGCGAATACCAAGTGTTGTCGTTTCGGTAAGTATAATCTGCTTAATATTCTCTAAAATATTCTTTTTACAAAGGACTTGGAGTTGTACAGCTGGACGATTTTTTTTCATATAAATGGGTGTATAATATACATCATTTGCGCCCATTTCAAATAATTGATCCATCACATATCCTAGCCATTCGCCAGGTGTATCATCTAAGTTGACTTCTACCTTTAGCATCTGTTCATCTGTGTGCTCATGATTAGGAGGATGTAGACTCATTTAGATCATCTCCATTCCATAATGTTTTTAAATGGTACCTCAATGTTGCTATCATTTTTTCATACGTATAAATAGACGGATAGAGTAGATGGTGGGAAGCCATTCCATCTACTAATGGGTGCAAGCGATTTGCCTCCATTTCTAGGTCAATGTCCTTTTTTAATAAATGTTGGGAGTATAGGAATTCTAAAACCCGATACAATCCTTGATGCATATTTTGATACGTTTTTTCTCCAACAGAACGAAGGCTTTGATCGACAAGGGTTTTGGCTGAAAAAACAAACCACACCTCCATTTCTACCCTACGATCAGAGTCAATTGGTAGTACTTCGCTAATAGCATCCATTGCTATTTCAAAGGGGGAGCCTTTGTAATTAGTCGAATGCGTACGATCCATTACCCGCTGTACGACTAGCTCCATTGAAAATTTTAATAATTCAGACTGTGTTGTAAAATAATGTCGTAAGGCCCCAACCGATAAGCCTGATTCTTGTGCTATTTTTCTAACCGTAGCTTGCTCAATTCCTTGCTCGACGATTAACTTCCAGGTTGCTTCTGCAATTTTTATTTTTCTTTTTTCATGATCCACGAATTTTGGCATATTTTTATTTTAACACACTTGTATTATTTAAGAAATGTGATATGATTTAATACAGTTGTACTAAAAAGGAGTGAAGAAAATTTTGATTGCGTGGATTATTATTGCATGTGAGGTAGGCTTTTGGATTTTTGTATTGGCTGGTCTAATCGCTAGATATGTGTTCAATCAACGAAAGTTAGGAAACCTTTTATTAATTTGCACCCCAATTGTAGACTTGTTATTACTCGTGGCAACAGTAATAGATTTAAAGAACGGCGCAGTAGCAACGACGGTTCACGGGATTGCAGCTATTTATATCGGGGTAAGTATAGCCTTTGGCCATCGCATGATTGCATGGGCGGATGTTCGCTTTGCCTATTATTTTCGCAATGGGCCGAAGCCAGATAAGAAGAGAAAATATGGAAGTGAATATGCAAAAATTGAAAGAGAAGGCTGGTTCCGCCATTTATTATCCTGGGTTATTGGTAGTGGCATTATTTTCGCAATTATTTATTATATTGATAATAATCCTCAGACGGAACAGCTTTTCCATATCTTTCGTCTCTGGTCTATTATTTTAATAATAGATTTCCTGATTAGTTTTAGTTATACGGTATTTCCTCGTCAACAAAAAGGCACATTTTAAGTGATGATCTTCGTTTTATCGGATAGTTTGGCTGGAGCTCTCGCTTAGATTGATCGATATCTAGTTTTATTGGACAGTTTTGTCTTGAGCTCTCCCTTGGATTGTCTGATATCTGGTTTTACCAGACAACTCCGCTTGACCTCTCGTTTAAATTGTCCGATATCTGGTTTTATTAGACATTTCAGCCTGATCTCTCAACTGAGATGTCCGATATACAGATTAATTCAGACACCTACACTTGAGCTCTCGCTTGGGTTAGTTATATTTCCCAATTTCATCAGTCTACACTTGGCAATATTGTGAAACGTCTATGCCCCATCTACTTCCGCAAACTTTTTATGCAGATACTTTATACTTTCATCAATATACGGCTCTTTCGTATTTTCCAACAAGACTTCCACAAAGGGCTTATGCTTTTTGATCCAAGAAAATAAATAATCATAGCGCAGCATTCCCTGTCCAACGGGCACCATTTTAATCCAGTTGTCTTCAATAATAAAATCCTTTGCGTGAATCGCTACAATTCTTTCACCAAAGAGCTCAAATGATTCTTGAAACACTTTTGCCTGATTCTGATAATTTTCCATTGACATAAAGTTGGCAGGATCAAAGATAACTTGTAGCTGGCTAGACGGAACCTCATCCAATAAGCGTCTCATCAACTGAGGCGTATGGATCGGGTGATTAATGCCCCCTTCTATCCCAACAATAATGCCCCACTTTTTAGCTTCTTCTACCAATTTACGAATACTTTTTACTACCTTTTGGAATGCTTCTTCTGTAAAATTATCCTCTGTATAACCCATTTGTTCACGAATATTGCCTGTTTCAGAGCCGACGATACTACATCCAAAGTCTTTCGCAAATCGAATATGTTCCTTGAATCTTGCCAAAAGCTGCTTACGTTTTTCTACATTTGGATGAATCATATTAATATAGCAACCTAGTATGGCGATATTTACCTTCTTTTTGGAAAAAGCTTGGTACATATATTTGCCAAAGCCTGGACTTAAGGCTCCTGTTTGGGTCGGGAGATTTGGGAAGGATTTGGCCAATGCTAATTGAACAGAGCCTAATCCTTTGGAAGATACCTCTTCTGCGATCTGCTCTGGATCTTGATAGGTGATATCGTGTGCTCGTATTCCTAGATTAAGTTCCAATATGGACCCTCCTCATCATCAAAAAATGAAAAGAGTGACTAACCAAACAGCTAGTCACTCTTTTATTATCTTGCTAACCAGCCACCATCTACGGCTAATACATGACCATTCATATAATCAGATGCTCGGCTTGCGAGGTAGACTACTGTACCCATTAAATCACTTGGCTCTGCCCAATAGCCCGCAGGAATTCTTGATAAAATCTCTGCATTTCGTTTTTCATCGGCACGGATGGGCGCTGTATTTTTGGTTGCAAAATATCCAGGTGCGATTGCGTTCACTTGGATCCCATGCTCTGCTAATTCGTTGGCAAACGATTTAGTCAAGCCCGCTACCGCATGCTTGCTTGCTGTATATGGCGGTATAAATTTTCCTCCTTGGAATGTGAGCATGGAGGCGATATTAATGATTTTGCCTGAACCTTGTGCGACCATAGCCTTTGCTGCCGCTTGGCTTAGAAAATAGACAGCATCCAAATTTAGTGCCATCACATCATCCCAATCCTCATCCTTATACTCTAATAAAGGATTACGGCGAATTGTCCCAGCATTGTTGACTAATATATCTACTGTGCCAAACTCCTTTTGACAAGCAGGAACCACATTGGATAGTTGCTCACGATCCATTAAATCAGCCTGATAGAATTGTGCTTTCCCTTCTTTTCCTTCTAATAATGCTTTTGTGTCATCCCAATTCGTTCCATGTGTCACAACGAACACATCCGCTCCAGCTGCTGCCAGTGCAACGGTATACGCTTGACCAAGACCCGTGTTACCACCAGTAATGATCGCTGTTTTTCCTTTTAATGAAAAATAATTTAGTGAAAAATCTTGGATTCCTGCACTCATAACACTACCTCCTTATCGTAACTGATCCATACTTATATGATCCATATCATCATAAGTAATGTTTTCGCCACACATTCCCCAAATGAATGTATAGTTACTAGTTGCTGTACCACAATGGATGGACCAACTTGGTGAGATAACGGCTTGTTCATTTTTCAGAACAAGATGCCTTGTTTCTTCTGGCTCGCCCATAAAGTGGAAGGCACGCGTATTTTCCTCCATATCAAAATATAAGTAGACTTCACTTCGACGGTCATGAGTATGTGCAGGCATCGTGTTCCAAACACTTCCTGGCATAAGCATCGTTAAGCCCATTTGTAATTGACAGCTTTCACACACATTTGGATGAATATATTGGTGAATTTTTCGTTCATTCAACGTACCTGGCTCTCCTAATTCCAGTGGCTTAATATCTTTAATATCGATCTTCACGGTTGGATAAGTATGGTGTGCTGGTGCTGAATTAATATAGAATTTCGCAGGTGCTGCCGGATCATTGGAGCCGAACCATACTTCTTTTGTTCCTCTACTTACATATAGACCGTCATGTCGTTTCATTTCATAACGTTCCCCATCTAGTAGGACATAGCCATCATTACCAATATTAATGATCCCAAGCTCTCTTCGCTCTAAAAAATAGCTAACCCCTAGTTGTTTATCTAATTTAATCGTTAATTCTTCAGATGAAGGTGTCACACCACCAAAGATCATACGGTCAACATGTGTATAGGTTAAATGAACCTTCCCTGCTTCGAATAGTTTTTCTACTAGAAATTTTTCTCTCAGCTCGTCTGTGTTATATCTTTTAATCTCCTCTGGATGGTTGGCATAACGTACTTCCATGAATAATTCCTCCTTGAAAATTATCGATTAATCTCTTGATTTATACTTTGGATAAATTGCTCCACCTCAGGTACGGAAAAGGCATTGCCATCTCCTTTGACAGTGTGCTTCAATACACTTGCACCTGTTGCGAAACGTACCATATCTATCGGGTTCCATCTATGGAGAATCCCGTATAGAATTCCTGCTGCATAAGCATCCCCCCCACCAATACGATCAATAATTGGTTCAATGGTATAAGTAGCTGTTTGCTCGAGCATCCCTTCCCTATATAGATAACCTTGTAAAAAATGAACAGATGACGATTTTACATCCCTTTTCGTCGAAGCGAATAGCTCGATATTTGGATATAACTCTCGGATATTATCATAATAATACTGTAGTTTCTCTTTATGCGTTAGCTCTTCTTCGACTGGTTCGATATTTAATAGATAAATAGCATCCATATGATTACAAAAGGCTATATCGACATATGGCAAAGCCTTTTGGATGACAATACTTGCTTCTTGTTGACTCCAGAGCTTTGCACGATAGTTGAAGTCAAAGCTAACCTTTATTCCTTGTTCCTTCGCTCGTTTCATTCCTTCTATCGTGATCTCTTGGAGCTCCTCTGAGAGCGCTAACGTAATACCTGTCGTATGAAAAAGTTCTACACCTTCTAATATTCGATCCCATTCTATGTTTTCCTTCTTTATTTGCGAAAAACTAGAAAACTTCCGATCATAGATGACCTGACCAGGACGGTTGCCAATTCCTGATTCGACAAAATACAGTCCTAAGCGATCACCACCCTTTAATAAGAAAGACGTATCCACACTACAACCACGTAAATATCTTTCACAAGTGTCACCAATAAGATTAAGTGGAACGCGACTAATATAACTCGTATTCACTCCAAAATTGGCAAGTGAAACGGCAACATTAGCCTCTTTTCCCCCATAATAAAAACTGAACTGATTCGTTTGCTGAAGTCTAGCTGTAGGATCTGTGGTGAGACGCATTAGCATTTCGCCAAACGTAACTACCCTCATACACTCGCCTCTTTTACTTTTGCTACATATTGCCTTGCAAGCTCTGTAATTTTTGTATAATCACCCATTTTAGCTGGGGCTACGAGATTTCCTCCTATCCCCACAGCAATGGCACCTGCCTCCAGCCAATCCTTTATATTGTCTAGATTCACTCCCCCTGTGGGCATCATGTTCGCTTGAGGGATTGGGGCATGTACAGCCTTTAGAAATCCAGGACTCACATTACTGCCAGGGAATACTTTTACTACATCCGCTCCACTTTCCATTGCTTCCTTAATCTCTGTAACAGTTAGGCAACCCGGCATATATGGGGTTTGATACAAATTACAAAGTTTTGCTGTAGCTGCATCAAATGATGGGCTGACAATAAAGGTAGCGCCAGCAAAGATCGCCTGTCTTGCTGTATAGGCATCTAATACGGTACCTACGCCGATCGTTATCTCCTTCCCCCCTCGATATTTTTCTACTAACTGCTCGATAACGTTCTCTACATGGGGAATCGAATAAGTTAGCTCCACCGCTTTTATTCCACCTTCTATACAGGCATCCACGACCTTTAAAGCTTGCTCTTCCGTATCTGTACGAATCACCGCTACTACTTTTTGGACTTCAATATTGGATAATACACGTAATTTGTTCATTCGGTCACCTCTATCTTTTTGACATATCTACTTAAAGGATGACTCCTTTCTATTAACTCCTGTATAAAGATTCCTGCATGAGCCATTGCTCCTTCTTCCCGTAAATGAGTATCATCCTTCGCCCCATCAGGATATGAAGAAAATTGGTTTGTTTCAAGCCACATAAACCACTTCTTTGATTCATTGAGCCCTAACCTTTCTATCGCCTCTGACGTTTTTTGGAGCATATCGATACAAACCACCTTTTCTAAAAGTGCGAGCTGGCGAACTGCATCTGGATAATGACCATGGGTGTCTTTTAAGAAGCCTTTTTCATCAAAATGTCTTCTAGCGATTGAGGTTAGTAGAATCGGGGTTACTCCATGGTCTCTAGCACTTGCTATCATAATACGCAAATTCTCTTGATAAGTAGTAAAAGGATCTGTGGCTCGTTCTTTATCTAATTTTTGATCATTATGTCCAAATTGAATAAGCACATAATCCCCTGATTGAAATTGTCGTTCCATTTCAGTCCATCTATTTTCAGAGAGGAATGATTTTGTACTTCTTCCAGAAGCGGCATGATTTTGCACCTTTATTTCATCGGTAAAAAAATAAGGCAATACTTGTCCCCATCCCATCTGTGGATAGTGACTATCCTCATAATCCGCCATCGTTGAGTCTCCGGCTATAAATAGCTGTATCTTTTTCATTGGCCTTGCTCATTCCCAATAGCTAATTGAATACTCGCTAAAATAAATGCACCTACTCCATGTAGATCATTCGTACTTGTATCACGGTGTACATAATAATCATACGTGCCAATCGATGTTCCTATGCAAATATCATGTAAAAGAAAGTTTCCTTGCTCATCCAATTGTACTTTGTTCTCCAGAAGTCCTTGATATGCCTTTTCCGCATTAGCCCAATAACTACGGTCAATATAGCCTTTGTTGACTGCTTTTGCAATCGCATAAGTAAACAAACAGGAGCAGGAGCTTTCTAAATAGTTATCCTGTTCGTCCGCTTTATCCACCACTTGATACCATAATCCGGTCTTTTCATCCTGAAATTCGATCAGTGCATCGATTAATTCCTTCACGACGTGCTTTAATTCCGCTCGTTTCTGATGACCTTCTGGAAGCATCTCGATAAAGTTTGCTGTCACCATGCTATACCAGCCAAGCGCTCGTCCCCACACCTCTGGAGCGTGGCCTTTTGCTGTGGACCATGGGGTTTTTTTGCTTTCATCATAACCGTGGTAATATAAGCCATTTTCCTTTTTGGTGTTCTTTCGCATTAGTCTTTCTTGTTCCATTACTAGATCGATAAGCTCTGGTTCATCAAACATTTGGCCATATTGAATTGTAAAAGGTCCCGCCATATATAAGCCATCTAGCCACATTTGATAAGGATATTTGTCCTTATGCCAGAAACCACCTTCTTTTGTTTGGTTCAATGTATCTAATAAATGGCGTAGCTTAGCTGCAGCGACCTTGTAACGATTCTCCTTTGTCTCCTGATAAAGAGGTAGTAATAATAAACCTGGTTGAATCGCATCAAGCTCACTTCTAGCGAAATAGAAGTTCCCTTCTTCATCGATCAACTTATCTACATATTCCTTAAAATAATGAAAATATCTTGGTTCACCCGTTAATTTCCATACGTCATACATTCCACACAAAAAGACACCTTGATGATAATGCCAGCGATCTGCTGGAGGAAGTTTGACGGGCTCGTATTGATTCATTAAAGTATCACAAGCAAGCCTTGCCCAATCTAGTGCTGTTTTTTGTTTTACTACCATTTCATTGACCCCTCTCTATTTAAGAAATTCCGTGATATTCAAACAAATCAAAATCTGCATAATTGCTGCTGTCTTCCCCATTTGCTGAACAATACATCCCGATATAAGCACCAACAAAGCCACCCGCTTTATCTGTACTTAATATCGTGCCATCCACGTCACATGCCAATGCTACCCAATCTAGAGCTTTTTCCGCAAAATAGAACTGATAGCTTTGGCCATTAGCCTCTACTTTCAAATATAATTTGCTACTATTAATCGGCTTTTTAGCTACTTGCTTATCCACACCTGCTTCTCTTCTTATTAATTGAATATTACGCTCGCCTTTTTCAAGCACTACCTCCATTCGGAATTGAAAGTCCTGATTCTGCAATAAGACAATACCAGCTGTTTCATTATCCTGTGTTGGACTAAATTCCATTACAGTTTGTGCGAAAAAGTCGATATGCTGTTGCCTTCTTCCTACAAAAGAAGGATTTTCCTCTTCCATAATGGTTTCTTTTTTCGCTTTTAATCTTAAAAATCCGGACCTTTCTGACAATGACCAAAAATCTCCACGTGGTGTCCTTAAGAAATTCCATTGATCATCTAGTGTATCTGCATCAAATGAATCAGCTTGTGGTAAAGCAGGCCATTTGTGCTCCGATAACTTCGGAAAAGGCATCTCTTCTTCTACAAAGCCTTTTCCCGGATTAACAATGGGCCAGCCGTCCTCCCAAATAAACGGTACTAAAAAGGTTTCTCGTCCTAAATTTCGATAATAGCCTCCATATGGACGTGATCCTAGACAAACCATCCACCAGTCACCATCCTGTGTCTCCACAATGTCGGCATGACCGATATTGACGATTGGGTGATTTTTTCCTAAATGTCGATGTGTAAGAATAGGATTCGTCTCCGTCATTTCATATGGTCCCGTTACATTTTTACTACGTGCAATGGTCACAGCGTGTGTATGTCCTGTTCCACCTTCTGCAATCATTAAATAATACCAACCATTTATTTTATATAAGTGCGGAGCTTCTTGCGCATGAGCATTCTTTAGCGCACCATCCCACAGACTATATTTAGGTCCGACTAATTGCTTTTTCTCTAGATCTAATTCCTGAAGCCAAATCTCATTGTGTTTTTTATATTTCGGACCTGATGGTGGCTTGCGATTACCTGTATAGTAGACCTTTCCATCATCATCAAATAATAAGGAGGGATCAATTCCTGGTGCATCCTCAAGCCAATTAGGCTTAGACCACGGACCAGCGGGATCTGTTGCCGTTACGTAAAAATTACGTCTAGCACCTGTTTGACTAACGACAAATGTTGTAATCATATAAAAAATGCCATCATGATAACGAATCGTCGGTGCATAAATCCCTCTAGAATTAGGAGTCTGATCTAAATTCAATTGTTCCGGTCGATCTAATACATGACCAATCTGACGCCAATTGACTAAATCCTTACTATGGAATATTGGCACACCTGGGAAATATTCAAAGCTTGATGTCACAAGGTAATAGTCTTCTCCTACTCGACAAATGGATGGATCTGGATAAAAACCGGGAATAATCGGATTTTGGTAGGTTTTCATTATGGAGTAACCTCACTTTCCACTCTTTTCAAATAATCATCGCCTAGCTGATCTCTTTGTATTCCGTTTACATGAATACTCTCTGTGTTCTTAGATACAACCACTGGAGTACCCATCTCTTTATTTTTTAAAGCAAACTGTTCAAGCATAATATCATTTGATTCCTCTATTACTAGCCCAGGACCTTTTCTTGTTAGAATTCGAACATGGTGAAGCTGAAGGTCGTTAATATATTTCGCAAACATACCTTCCCCAGCCATTTCGATAACCTCTCTAACCATATCTGGTTCTCCTCCAGGAACATGGTAATCCTGAGTCATCTCAATGGTGACATGCTCTAGGCTCACTTCCTTTACCGGCATTTCTGGAAGCCCATAAAGGAATCCCGCTGCTGCTCGACAATTTTTCGCTGTCACATGGCTAATTCGAACCTGCTCTACTATAGGCGTTTTTTCACTGATTGGAATAGCTTTAGCATCCAATAATTCTGGGTTACTTCTATTTACTCCGTGACGATAGAAGGAGTTAATCGTGAAAGGACACAATACATCTTCCATCAAGACGTTATTCACTAAAACATTACGAATAAAACCACCACGCTCTCGATTCGTTTTCATTCGTATTCCACGATCTGTTCCATTAAATACACAATTAGATATCGCTACATTTTCGATACCACCTGAATTTTCACTACCAAACACCACCCCACCATGGCCATGGTGCATCGTACAATTCGTTACGGTTACATTTTTCGTCGGTACATTGTATTGGCGACCATCTTCATTAATACCTGATTTGAGTACAACGCAATCATCGCCAACATCAAAATGACAGTCAGAAACTCGTACATTAAGACATGATTCAATATCCAATCCATCTCCATTCGGTGTATCAGAAGGGTTTAAGAAATGAACATTATGCACCGATATGTTTTGACAGAAGACAAGATGTGTATTCCAAAAAGGAGAGTTAGTAACCGTAATTCCACTGATGCTTGCATTTTTCACCTGATAAAATTGAATCAATGGCGGTCGCAAGAATTGTGATGGCCATTCTACAAGATTTGTATCTGCTGGCTCTGTAAAGAGGGCATTCGCTTTTGCAATTTCCTTTGTTTTTAGCGATTCATAATGCTCTCCTTTTCTCAGCTTGCCATTGATCTCCCACCAGGCTTGCCCATTTCCATCCAACACACCCTCACCCTTAATCGTTACATTTTCCGCATTTTGTGCAAAAACAAGCGGCATAAACCCATGACATACATAGCCAGACCATCTCGTTTTCACCACTGGAAATTGATCGAAATCATCGATAAAGGACAGGACTGCACCTGCATCTAAATATAAGGTTAGATTGCTCACTAATTGGATTGGTCCTGTTATGAACTTACCTGCTGGAACATAAACCGTTCCTCCACCCGCTTTTGTACATGCTTGAATTGCTTGATGGATAGCATTCGTACTAACGTCACTACCATCAGGCAATGCACCGAATTCTGTAATATCATAAAAACCCATGTCATCACTCCTTCAGTAAATCTTCTCTTAATGGGGTAAATACATCTAATAGCTTACTAGGTTCTAATGCCTTCACTCCATGGGCCGCATTGGACGGTATATGTATGGTTTCACCTTTTTCAATAACTATTTCCTTTTCATCCACTTGAAAAGCTAATTTCCCTTCAAGGCAATAGGTTAATTGCTCATGTGGATGATGATGACTAGAACCTTCCGCACCTTTTTCAAAGACAACCTCCATCATCATCACCTTGTTTCCAGGACGATGAATTTTTCGCTTCACCCCTGGTTCCGCTTGCTCCCATTGATTAATGACACTCATTATGCATCCTCCTTATCTGTGATTAACATTGGTAAAAATAATTGAATGGCCATTGAGCCAATAATGACAAAGGCAACAGTCTTTGTATCTATGCCACTGGAAAAGATCATAAATAGGATAATACCCAATCCACGACCTAGATTAATGATAGTTTCTCTTAATACTATCGACTCCACTCGAAACTCTGTTTTCAATGGAATTCTATTGATCCAATGAAAATAATAAGCTGCATAAGCATTTGCTTGAATGGGCTTCACCATATTTTGCGTAATCATAAAGAAGATCACACTCCACATCGCGATTTCCCAGGTTAAAAAGCTTCCAGCTAATAAAAAGCCTATCGCTGCTATCCAAAGATAACGCTTCGTATCTTGAATATTAGCAAAACGAGAAAAGATAAAACTTACGAAAATAGACACTGCTAGAAATCCTGCATTTAAATATCCAACTACCGCTTCATCTTCAAAAATGCTATAAATCAAGATTGGTGTCATGTACATCAATATCCCTTGTGGAAAACCGATGACCAACCATCCTGCTAAGGCACTTATAAACCTCCGCTCTCGTTTTACGATAAGTCCTAAATATTTCATATAATAATTGCGATGGCGTATGGATTCTCTTACCATTTGGAAGCTTCTTAATGTCACAATAAAAAACATCAAAAATGCAATCGAAAAGATGATCACATATCCAGTCAAGCCTGTAAATAATTCAATCACAAATCCGGCTAATGCTGGCGCTATCAAATTCGTTGTTCCCATGACCATTTGATTCCAGCCTAAATATCGATGTCGATTATGATCAGAGGATACCTCATGAACGATCGTAAAGTACGCAACCCAATACAAGCCTTGTGCGATCCCTCTCAACAAAGCAAACCAATAATAATAAGTGACAATTTGCTCTTGGACAATAACAATGAATAAATAAAATAAGGCAGTCATCACGATGCCATAGCGATAAATAGTTGTTCTGCCTTTTCTTTTTGACATTTTGCCTATAAAAAAAGTAGTTCCAGCCTGTGATAAAATGGCTACTAAATTATAGATTCCATTCACCCATAAGCTATTCGTCAATCGCCATAAATATAAATTGACAAAAATAATGGAAAGGGAACCACCAAACTGAAAGATCGCATGGTTGATGAGAATATTAATAGCATGCTTAGATAAATGCTTTTCCTTCTCGATTCTGTCTTGTTGCATGAACGGTAACACTTCTTTCCACTATTTTAATTATTCCAAAATTCACTGTTAGCTATGATGGCTTTTGAATCTACTCCTAACAATTTATGAAGTTGGATACGTATAAGAGTTGCTTGGGTAGTAGCATTCATATCACCCTCCACTAATCCCATTCCGAGCTGGACAGGTTCTGGCATGTTAGGATAGTAATCTCCCTCTTTCACTTGAGCCACATTCGGCGCCTTTGGTGAATGGGCAAGTTCTCTTGAAAAAGCACCATCTGCTCTCTTAAGCCTTGACATATTCTCGATCGTAATTGATGTAATCTCCTTAAGCTCTTCCTCTGGAATATCTAAGGCTAAATAGGATAAGAGATCAATAGGATTTCGGATATAACACATATCGATAGCCTCTTCCTGCCGTAGACATCTAAGAATACTTTGATAAATTCTTTCCTTATTAGGCATTGGAATCTGATAGCTTCGGTAAAAGGTGTGCAACTTAAAAGTTCCAGATATTCTTTCATAAACAGATCCTTCTCCCCACAAACCCGTTTGCCTATCTTGAAGACCTGCTAAATAGGCTGCAAAGGCATCGACAAATTTTCTTTGCGTTTCCTTTGGCATCTCTCTTATATAAACGGTAGAGGAGGCTAATAAATCGCAGCCTCTCCAACTATTTCTCAAATCAATACTCTCCCATTTCTCGCGATATGCTTCTACAGAAGTAGTATAAGCAGGAGCTTCTCGTAAAGAAAGAGGAAGAGGATATCGATTCGATGCCCCTAACCTTTTTAAGGAGTTTAGTGAATAATTCAGCGCTCGGTGAACCATTACTTCATCCTCTTTCATTCTTGGATGTGGATCATAGAAGTATCCAGTTTTTACGTCTTGCTTCGATTGAAAGAATTGTACCATTTTTCCTTTTATGGGATTCGGCATCTGTTCTAATAGATGATGCCGAATTAGTATATTCAATGCTTGTGCACTAGATTCTATATCTGGAGTGAAGTCTTCGTTTTCTACCGAGCTTCTTGCATAATAGAAGCCACCTGTTTCAGGGTCATATTGTTTCATTAACCAGTCGAACATTCCCTCGTATAATTGATCTAATTGCTGTAATTTCTCTTCCCGCCAGTCCATTGTGTTATGCTTCCTCTCATTAATTGTCTTAACCTTTTACAGAGCCTAGTAAAGCACCTTTCGCAAAGTATTTTTGCAAAAACGGATAGACTAATAGAATTGGTACTGTAGCTACAACAATCGTTGCCATCTTTATCGTTGTTTCTGGTGGTGGAACATCCGTATAGGCTGCCCCATCATATGTCAAACCACTGGCAAGAACAACGATTTGTCGCAGTAGAACTTGGATTGGCCATTTGCCTGCATCACTTAAATAAAGGATGGCATGCATGTACGTATTCCAATAAGTAACCGCATAGAACAAGGAAATCGTCGCAATAGCTGGCAATGAAATCGGAAGTACAATTCTAAAGAGTATACTAAAGTCATTGGCACCATCGATCTTAGCTGATTCCTCTAGGCTTTCCGGAATATTAACGAAAAAGCTTCTGAGGATGATCATATTAAAAGCATTAATAGTTACTGGAATGATTAAGGCCCATAAGGAGTTTAGTAATCCAGTCTGTTGAACAACTAAGAAGGTAGGGATCATTCCTCCATTAAATAGTAATGTAAAAACAATCAAGAAATTGATCACACGACGACCGACCAAATCTTTTCTTGCTAATCCATAAGCAGTTAAGGTAGAAAAAAACATACTCCATAACGTACCACCTAGTGTCACAATAACGGAAACACCTAAGCCTTTAAAAATCGTATCTGTGGAAAAGATGTACTCATATGCATCTAGCGTGAATTTAGTTGGAAAGAGTAAAAATTTCGTATTCGCCACCTCTGCACTTGTAGCAAATGAACTACCTACAACGTGGATAAATGGTAAAACGGTAATTAGCGCAATCAATGCAAGCAAAAAGTAATTAAAGAAATCAAACATTCTGCTCCCCATTGTTATTCTTTTCTTTTTGGCCATTATCTTCACCTCGCCTAATCTTAGTAGATTCCTTCTTCATTGAATTTCTTCGCTAGCCAGTTCGCAAAGACAACCATAATCAATCCAACGGCACCCTTGAAGAAGCCAACAGCCGTACTATAGCTGAATTGCCCTTGCTGTAAACCAGCTACGTAAACATACGTATCAAATATTTCGGCAACATTACGGTTAGAGGAATTTAATAATAAGTACACATGTTCAAAACCTAGCTCCAATACATCCCCAATTTTTAAAATTAATAAAACGATGATTACATTTCGAATCGCAGGTAGGGTTATATGCCACATTTGGCGAAATCGACCTGCTCCATCCATTCTTGCTGCTTCATATAATTGAGGATCTACTGCAGTAATGGCTGCTAAGAAGATAATTGTACCCCAGCCGGCCTCTCGCCAAATAACTTGTAAAATGTACATCGGTCGGAACCAATCTTCATTCAGCAAGAAATTAATCTTCTCAAATCCTAGCGACTCTATGATTGCGTTTACAATACCACCATCAAGTGTTAGCATGACATATGAAATAGATACAATAACTACCCATGACATAAAATGCGGAATATACACAAGTGTTTGAACACCCTTTTTAAAAAAGCTATGTCGCACTTCATTTAACATTAACGATAGAATAATCGGAATCGGGAAATAAACAAATATTTGCAAACCGAACAATATTAACGTATTTTTAAAGATCATCCAAAAATCAGGACTTGCAAACAATCGTTTAAAATGCTCCAATCCTACCCATTCACTTCCCGAAATACCTAAGTAAGGCTTATACTCTTGAAATGAAATAATTAACCCATACATCGGTAAATACTTGTAAATGAAAAAATAGAGAAGACCCGGCAGAATCATTAAATAAATCAATTTATTCTTTTTAATTCTTTTCCATAACTCTGATTTCCTCATTTTTTTGTAATTTCTTTTTTCTTGTTTCGGAGAAATTGTTGTTTCCATAGACATTTTCCTTTCCTCTGAGTATCACTACCTATGCATCTGCTTATCCAAATCGTACGTGAGAATTCATATAACGTAAATAATCATTATCTTACGAGTTACCTTTCACTACTGCCATAAGCTTATTCTTAAGAATTGTTGTTCATAAAAGTAACTAACATAACATAATGATCATCTCCTCATTATAGGAACTTCTAAGCAACAGACAATAGTAGTTCAGTTAAATTTCAGGGCTCTTAAGTGATCTAAGAGCCCTGAGCATAATTTTTATTTTGATTCTTCGTAGGATGCATTATATTCTTCTATAATCTTATCTCCACCTTGTGACTTCCATTCTTCAATGGCTTTATCAAATCCATCTTTGTCGATTTGACCTAGAATGTAATTATACGTAGCGTCTGTAATGATCTGTTGCAGTGTACCACCTTCTTTTACGTATGTTTCCGAATAAAGTGGCACTGTTGGATCATTAATAAGGTGTTCTTCATTTTCAAGGAATAATTCCTCCGATTTTGCCTTTGGTTCATAATCAAAATAGCCTAAGTAACGACCATTTGTTTCAGGCTCTCCAATTTCAATTGCTTGATATGGTTTTACCTCGCGTTCATTTATATCGGAATCTAATACTTTAGCAGCTCCATCTACTAATTCATAATGCTCTCCTTCAAAGCCCCAGTAAGCGTAATTAGCTACTTCTGGAGACATCATTTGGTCAAAGAAGCCTAAGATTTTCTTCAATTCCTCTTCGGATTCAACAGAGCTCTTAGGGAACATTACTAAGTTACCATAGCCCGGAATCGACCATATGCCAAACTCACCATTTGGTCCTTCTACATGATTGTGTACATCAAATTGTGCGTCAGGATTGATCGCAATTGCATCATCGCGTAAGCTACCTACATCACTCATCGCACCTACATAAACACCTGCTGTACCGTTTTTAATAAATTCTTGTTGATCCGGTTTACTTGTTACAGGAAAGTCTTGATTAATGTATCCGTTCTCATGCATTTCTTTAAAGAAGTCCATTGTTTGTACGTATTCATCAAACATAAATTCTGGTAATAGCTGACCATCCTTTTCTCCCCAATAGTTAGGTGTTCCAAACCAAGAGGAAACCGTTTTAAATGCTCCATAGATTAAATCACTTCGATCTGTTAAGCCGAAAGTATCATCTTTTCCATTTCCATCTGGGTCATCCTCTGTGAAAGCTCGTACCATTTCCATAAACTCATCGGTTGTCGTAGGTGCTTCTAAGCCTAAATTCTCTGCCCAGTCTGTACGATAGATAATACCTTGACGTGATAATGGGCGACCTTGGTATAAAGTATATAATTTCCCATCAACCTTCGTATTGTCTAATACGTTCTGTTTCAATTTAGATAAGTTCTCGAACTCGTCTAAATACTGTCCAACTTCCCAAAACTGACCATCCTGTATTGCTTCACGGAATTGTATAAAGGTAGCTTGGTTTTTTAAGAAAACAGCATCTGGTAATGAGTTTGTTGCAAAAGCTGTATTTAATCTGTCTTCATAGTTGTTATCTGGTACCCATTGAATCTCAATATCTGTGTTTGTTACTTCTTCTATCTTATTTAATACCTTTTCATCAGGAACCTCTGGTGTGTGTAAGTTTGCCATCATTGAAAAAGAAAAAGTTCCATCTGATCCTTCTTCAGATCCTTCATTATCTCCACTGCTTTCTGAAGAACTGTCACTACAAGCAGCTGTCACGAGTAATAAGACGGCAAGTAGCATTAACCCCATTATCTTTTTCCAGTTACTCAAATTAACCACCCTCCAAATATCTATTTAATTTGTTACAACTGAATCGTTGTACATCTACCATAGTAAGCAATAGATACCACCTTGTATATAATCACTTTTTCACAGCCGATGAAAACGTTTACTACAAAAAGCTTTTAATTAGAGATTTTTTTCTGAAATAATCATTTTTCCTTATTGATTATGAAGTGATGAAATAATGATTATTTTATGTTACAAAATCATTACAATCGTTATGTCATAAGGATTAGAACTATCTCATATAATGATTATCGAATGTAAGCGTTTCATTTTTCTGGTTTACTTCTTCTTGATTTATATGTATTCTATATAGTAATAATGAAAGTGAAATTAGGTGAGTTTATGATGGAATTAACAGGTATTTGGGCAAGTCTCTATAAGGTATGCACATGGGTAACAAGATTTGCCTGGTTAAATTTAATTTGGTTACTCGGCACTTTAATTGGCCTTATCTTATTTGGATTAATGCCTGCTACGATCGCCATGTTTACTATTGTAAGAAAGTGGATTCAAAAAGAAACAGATACACCTATTCTATCAACCTTTGTCGACGCTTTTAAATCTCATTTTTGGAAAGCGAATTTATTCGGCGTTGTCCTTTATGGATTAGGATATTTCTTGTCTGTTTTCCTAAAATATGCTGGCTTAATGAGTGATACTAGCTTTCACTCCGTTTTATTAGGTATTTTTGTTATGGCTACTTTCTTTTATCTCATGTTAGTGTTATATGTCGTGCCGGTATATGTCCATTTTGAATTATCCTTTTGGCAGTATATTCGATATGCTGTAACGATCGGAGCTATTAAATTACACTACTCTATATGTATGGTAACGATATTAGCTGGAGTGTATTTTTTATCCTTTAAATTTCCAGGTGTTGGACTATTTTTTAGTTTTAGCTTTAGTGCCTACATCATTATGTTTTTTGCACATCTAGGTTTTCAGCAATTACTCCAAGTTCAACAAGAGCAAATCGATCATTCTGTTACGACAAATTAACGTGAGAAATAAATTTTTGATAAGGAAGTTATGCCTATGAAAAAATTATCTACCAAGCATTACTTTAAGTTAATTGCTTTCCTTATTATATTAAGTACCGTCCCTGTTATTATTACTGGTAGTCTTTCTTATTGGCAATCTTCCAAAGCCATCATTGATTACTCCAATGATGAAAAAAAGCAAAATATTTTTCAAATTAAGACAAATATCGAACAGGCTCTAAGGTATGTAGATCTTTCTACTACTTATTTTGTTCGTTCTACACAGACAAAGCAATTTTTAAACGAAAATATGAATGCGCTTGCTTTTGAAGATTTTCACAAATTAAGAAGAGATTTGAATCATTTACAAACACTCGAAACAGGGATTGAGGATATTGTTTTTGTTAGTTTTAAGGAAGATTGGCTGATCAATAATAATGGTCTTGTCAACCTTGATGCAAAGACCAATGAGCAAATACATGAAGGCTATATGAATACACCAAAAAAAACCTCTTGGATCCTAGAAAAATCAAGTGATATTCAGTTTCCAAACGCAACCAAGAATAGTTGTTCCCATTACATCAATTTAGTTAAAAAGCTACCGATTTTATCCAGTGATCCAACAGGAATTATCAGTGTTTTGATTCCTGCCTGTGAATTAACAGAAATTATGGCGGAAAGTAATGATAGTGAATCTTTTTTAATATTAGATGAAAATAATCAAACGATCTCCCAAAGTAATCCGAGCTATATTGGCGAGGATGGGTATATTCCTACCTCTCTCTTTAACAAAATTGACCGAGAAGCAACGAAGGGCCAATTTAATTACACTTTTAATGGTACCGAATTTAAGATAAGCTACGAAACATCCCTTTATAATAATTGGACTTATTTATCCTTTGTAAAACTAAGTGATTTGCATGTCAAATCATCTTCGATTGGTTGGATTACCTTATTAATTATTAGTATTTTATTAATTATCTCGGTTATTTTCGCTGTTATTGGTAGTAAGGTCTTGTACAAACCGATTAAACGATTGAAAAATGCTATCAATCCAACAACAGCTGCTAGTAGTAATCGAAATGAGTTTGAATTGATAGAAACACATATTGAAAGTCTATTAAGTCAGAATAATCAGCTAGAACAACGTGTCCAGAACCAAGTTACCCAATTAAAGCAATTATTTATGATGCGTTTATTACAAGGCAAGGTAAGTGAAAGTGAGTTACACACTAAAATAAAGAATTTTCATTACGTAGAAAGCTGGTCCTGGTTGACTGTCTTTTCATTGAAGGTAGATGCCATCGACCAAAATAAGTTTAATAAAAATGACCAAGACCTAATATTATTTGCTATTAATAATTTAATGGAGGATATCATTCCTAGTGAACAACGGTTTACACCAGTTGTACTTAATGATACTCAAACAACCATTTTAATAACTGACTGTGAGAAGGATTCTGATTATACTCACCTCATTAACCAGCAAGTCGAGTTAATTCAACAAAAGGTGAAAGAGCTCCTTCATTTAAGTGTCAGTATCGGAATTAGTTTACGTTATGTTAATCTTTGTGATTCTAATAAAGCATTTAAGGAGAGTAAGGAAGCATTAAAATATCGTTTAAAAATGGGTGAATCCTCCATTATTTATTATAAAAACTTAAACCGAAGATATTCGAGCATCGCCCCATATCCTGTTGCTATCAAAAACCAGATTTTTGATGCGATAAAATTGAGTGAGAAAG
This sequence comes from Gracilibacillus dipsosauri, assembly GCF_003176895.1. Classification (GTDB taxonomy): domain Bacteria; phylum Bacillota; class Bacilli; order Bacillales; family Amphibacillaceae; genus Gracilibacillus; species Gracilibacillus dipsosauri. The sequence continues at coordinate 29,200 of NZ_QGTD01000011.1, read as the reverse complement.
GTCAGGCAACAGAGGAGATCGATAAGTTTTTTGACTATATCGATCAGCATGATATTCATCATCAGCAATTAGAAATTATTTTATCAAGATTTTTCTATGAATTATTTGAATTAAAGGAATTGCTCGGAATCAGTGTAGAGGATTTTGATTCGACGGAAATGATTACTCATTATCAAAATCTACATTCATTAGAAGAAATGAAAGAATGGGTTGTCCATCGAATCGTTCAGCCACTTATTACGAATTTAGATGCAAAGGATGAAAGTAAAAACAAAAGAATCTCTGACAAGATGATTCGCATTATACACGAAAACTTTAATAAAGATATCTCTCTTGATATTATTGCAGCGGAACTACACTATAATCCAAACTATTTGAGCAGTATTTTTCAAAAAGAAACGAAATTCTCTTTTAGTGAGTATTTACTCCGCTACCGCTTGAATAAAGCGAAGGATTGGTTAACCACAACGGATAAATCTGTAAAAGACATTGCCGAGGAATTACAATACAATAATTCACAAAACTTCATTAGATCCTTCCGTAAAATGGAAGGTATTACTCCAGGGAAATACCGCTTACGCTATAAAAGCAAAGAAGCTTAGGTTTTTGGCTGAGTAAAGTCCTCCTAGTTTTCTGGAGGGCTTATTTTTTATCTTGGTAATCTTGTCTCGTCTAGTCGTTTTCCCCAAGATATATCCTTTATCTTGGTTATCTTGATTCCTCTAATCGTTTTTGAGAAGATATATTCTTTTATCTTGGTGATCTCAACTGCTCCAATCCCTTTCAACAAGATATATTCTTTTATCTTATATGTTTTTACGTCCCACGTATAAATAAACTCCACTCAATCTACGAGTGGAGTCGTCCTATTTTTTATAGCTTTTTATATATCATCATATCAATTACTTTATACATGAAAAAGACAGTAGCAAACCCAAATGCATAAGCAAAGGAAGTGGCTTCGATGACCACCATGATCACAGGACTCGTCCAGAGATTCACGAGAATTAGTGTGAAGATAAACACAACAGCTAATAATGCCGTATAACCCCACAAATAATAATGGGCAGGAAGCTTAAAAATGGTAGAATCCTTGGCTAGTTTTTCGAATTCCTGCATGGTGAAATGATGAAGGGCAATTTTAGCTGCCTCCTCTGATGATTTCCCCTGTTCAATTAAGTCTGCTTTAAAATCCTCCATGTATGCTAGTAATTCTGCCTTTTCATCCTTATCCATTGCTAGTCTTTCAACAAAAGAGGCAAGATCATGATCTTTTCTATACATAGCGTGGATTTTTATATGATTAATGTAATTAATTATCGACCACATCCCAGCTATAACAATAGCAAAGCCATAGCAAAGGAGTATAGCAAAAGGAGTATAGCTAGGATGATCCTTATAATCTATATAAAGTGTGGTAGCAAAAATGATCACAGAGAGGCATAATAACCATTTGTTTTTCAAATCATTGAAACTAGTAATCTTGATTATCCAATTGCGCATAGCTTATACCTCCATTTCAGAAAATTATAGGAACAAAATTACGAGAATCCCTACAATTACACAATAGTAAGAGAAATATTTTAAATTTCCTTTTGCCATAATATCCATAAACCATTTTAAAGCGAAATAGGTTGCAATAAAGGTGGTAATAAAGGCAATAATATATGGGATTAGTAGAGAATTTATATTTGGGTCCTTCAGAATTTCCGGTATTTCTAATATCCCTGTACCTAAACTTACTGGAATATAAAGTAGAAAAGCAAAACGAAGTGCTGTTTCTTGTTTCATTCCAACTAGCATTGATCCAACGATGGTAGCTCCTGATCGGCTAATTCCAGGCGTTAGGGCAACCATTTGGGCAAGACCCACAATAATAGCATCCTTTGTTGTTAAATCTCCATCATTCTTACGACCTCTTAAGTTACGAATAAGCCATAGAGCCACAGCTGTAATAAGTAACGTAAACCCTACAATCTTAGTGTTACTCAATGCATCGCCAATAGCATCACCAAATAGCACACCAAAAACCCCAACTGGAATGGTAGCAATAATTAGATAGATAATAAATTGAAAGTCCTTGCGATCAGACTCTTCCTTTTCTTTTTTCACGATATACCTTGTACCATTTGTCACTAATCGAATAATATCGTTTCGATAAATGACTAAAACAGCAAGTAAAGAAGCAAAATTGACAAAAATCTCAAAGGACAATCCGTTTGCCTTCACTCCAAATAGTTCTCTAAAAATAATTAAATGTCCACTTGAGGAAATGGGGATTGGTTCTGTAATCCCTTGGACAAGACCTAATATAAAATACTTAATTAATGTTAGAAGCTCTGCACTAAAATCCATATTCTCTTCTCCTTTTCTTGTCTTATATAAAAGCGTTCATCATCTGGACCATCTGTTTCCAATCTTCACTATATTGTATGTACTGCTTTTTGCCAATATCGGTTATTCTGTAATATTTCCTCCTTCCACCTTGACTTTCCTTGCCCCAATAAGAAGTAATGGCCTCATTTTTCTCTAGGCGTTTAAGTGATAAGTATAAGGTGGCTTCCTGTAGTTCGAATGAGCCGCTCGTTCTTTCTTTTATTTTTCTAGATATCTGGTAGCCGTAGCTATCTTCATTTAATAATAGGGATAGTATTAGAAGATCAATTGTACCTTTCAGCATTTCCTTATTCAATCTGTTTACCTCCCTATATTACTTAATAACATTAAGTATTCTAATATAAATTACTTAATAATGCAAGGTATTTTAACAAAAAATATGTAAAGAAAAAAAAACCCACTTCATAAAGTAACGGGTACAGGTCTTGGGAAGGAAAATGTTAATTAACAAACAAAATAACAGTCCATTTAGCATTTCAATTCCAAACGAGTAACATTACAATTAGCATACAAAAACTGCACCTCCAATTGTTAGATTGTGTCCAACAATTGGGGTGCAATTCAAATTTGCGCGTTTTTACTCCTATTTTCTTCCCTTATTGAACTAGCGCTCCCTTTAGTTGAAGTTGTTTAATGCTTCATCACCCATATTTGAATTTTTCGTTTGACGTTTCATAAGGAGCATTTTGAACCCATAAATTACTTTTAAAATACCGTCAATCATTGCGAACAAAAGAAAAGGAACACTAACTAAAAGGATTCCCATTATTGAGTTCACTGTCGTCAATACCCCTAACAAGAGAATTATTTTACCTTGAGAAAAATAAAAACCAAAGAAATGAATACCTATAATGGTAAAAATACATAGCCAAAGCAATCTTAAATCATCAGAGCCAATAATTAACCCACAAATCGTACAGAGAACAATAGTTACAACAACCGAAATATTGTCCATTCTATCTTGAAACTTAGAATTCTTACCATATGATAGCTTGTTATTAAGAAAAGGAAGAACAAGAATTAAGAAAAAACCAATAAAATAACCAAACCCCATAATAAACGGATGAATAAATAAGTCTCCACCCATTATCGCCGAAACAATAATAATAACTCCAACATAAACTAACCATACCCCTACCGTTCTTTGAGTATTATATTCTCTTTCGCTTCCTTCTCCCCCCATTTTCTCCCTCCTCTTTTTGTTATGTCAACTTTAATATCTTACAGTTTAATATAAACAACTAGAAATCACCTAGCATTACTCGAAGAACATTTGGATGTTCTCTAAAGGTCTTCGTACCGGCACCATATCCGGTTTGGTTGATCTTCATACTTGGTACCGATTGACTGAATTCGTCAACTAACACCTTTATGATGGCTGCACCGGTAGGAGTTGTTAACTCTGCTGTTACATCGATATTTTGAAGTGGGACATTTTTTAAAATCTCAAGTGTAGCTGGTGCCGGGACTGGATAAATACCGTGATCAATCTTAATTCTTCCTGAGCCGGTTGGAACGGGTGATGCAATAATTTGATTCACCGCTAACTTATCGATAAGAATTGCTGTTCCAACAATATCAATAATCGAATCAATTGCTCCGACTTCATGGAAATGTACTTTCTCTAAATCCATCCCATGTATCTTCGCTTCTGCCTCGCCAATTACGCGAAATATCTTTTGGGATATTTCTTTGACAGAATCACTTAACTCAGAATTGGCAATTAATTCGACGATATCTTTATATGTACGATGATGGTGGTGATCATGGATGTGATGATGGTCATGTTGGTGGTTATGCTCGTGCTCATGATGATGGCCATGCTTATGATGATGCCCATGATCATGATCGTGTTCTTGAACATGATTATGATCGTGATGGTGATGATGGTGCCCATGCTCATGATGATCATCAAATAACACATCAAACTTCAAGCTTGAGATTCCATTTTTATTCACTCGTTCTGTCTTCAGCTCATATTCTTGGTGTATACCTAGCTTGAATAATTCTTCCTCTAAAAATTTTATCGAAATTCCAGTATCCAATAATGCACCGATTGTCATGTCACCACTTATCCCTGAAAAGCAATCGATATATAATGTTCTCATTTCCAATCACCTCTTTCTACTATATTATCATAGACTTGTTTGTAAGCTTTTTCAATCATGTTTTACTAACCTTCCGTGGAACAATTTTGGTTTACATTAAATAGCAAGGGCTATCCCATACAATATGGAATAGCCCCATTTTTCTTATTCACTGCCTGTTTGCGATTCAACGGCTTCTTGTGCCTTATTAAGTGCTTCTTCAGCGGTTTGCGATCCGTCCCTTAATACACTATTTAACGTATTTGTATTTAGCTCTGTTGCAATTGTTGGTGTATCTTCCGTAATATTCAATGCATTAATTTCATCTTTTATATCATTCAATGTGTCAAAGATATCATCACCAAAGAATTGGAAGAACTTATTATCTTCTAGGATAGCTGGATCATCCCACACATCATGACGTGGAGGATCGAAGCCTAGTACTGTCCATAACTTGATATTCGCCTCTTTGGAAAGTTTTGCATAAGCAAGGAATTCCTTCGCTAACTCTGGATGTTCTGTTTGATTCGTTACAACAGTACCCGTTCCACCCATACCGGCAGACCGCTTGCCACCTTCTTCGAATGCCGGCATTGGACGGACTACCATTTTTCCTTCTAAATCTGTCATATAATCTGTGAAACGACCCATATACCAGATTGGCATACTAATCGCAGCTGCTCCTCCATCATTCATATAAGCATAAAATTCCTCTGCATGTGGTTCACCGCCTGGTCCCACTTCCGCAATTCCTTCATCCTGCATTTGCTTCAATAATTCTAGTGCTCGTATATTTTCTTCTCTATTAATGGTAATGTTTCCGTTTTCATCAATGAAATCAGAGTCTTGTTGTGATACCATTTGGAAGTATGGAAGATAATCGCCTGTGAATGTATTAAACATCATTGCATCTGTATTTTCTACAACCTTTTTACCCGCTTCTACAAAGTCATCCCATGTTTTGATATCATCTGCGTTAACTCCTGCAGCTTCTAATATCTCAGTATTGTAGTACATAACAGATGCCCCTACGTGTGTTGGCATTCCATAATAGTTACCATCCTTTGCATAGATCTCAAAGCGAGATTTGACAAAGTTATCTATTTCTGGTTCTACATAATCGTTCATGGCTAATAATTGTGGTTCACCCTCTAGGAAGTTAGGAAAACGACCAATTTCAATATCTGCTATGTCTGGTGCTCCTTTTCCTGATTGTAATGAAAGCAAGAGATTGTTATGCATATTATCGTACGGATAGGTCTCAGCTGTCAGTTTAATTGGTCTATCTGGATTTTCCTCATTCCATCTTTCAGCAGCATCCATATAAAAATCGTTATGCAACTCTACAAAGGTCCAAAGCTTTAATTCTGTGGCATCTTCGATATCATCACCAGCTGTTACTGTTTCGGTAGCTTCCTCTGAGCTATCTCCACCACCACAAGCGACTAAAAGCATGGCAACAAATCCAAAAAGTAATATGAGCAAACTTCTTCTGCTTTTCATTTTCCAACCCCCAATGAATATTATATTTTGGTTCTACCATTAATAGAAACCGCTTACAAAATGGTTGTTAAAAAAACGAATCTTATTAATCAAAGTTTTGTTCGACTTGTACGTAACTTTATTGAACATCAAACTCATGAAATAGATTCGTGTAACTTCCATTCTATTACTTTTGATCTTAACATCCAACTTATAAATTGTCAATAAGTTTTTCGATTCATACATTTAGTTGTCTGTTTTATTTTCAACAATTTGATTATTCAACCGTATAATCTAACGATAACTATGCTCGTCAATCTTATTGAACACCTGCATCACGAAGAACATCATCGTAATTGCGGTGAGGCCAAAGGTAATAAATACAAACATGGATGGAAGCTCTAATGATACATAACAAATTAGAAATATTACGGCGAAAATAGCAAGAGAAAAAGGTAATTTGGACATTCCAATAATAAATGCATTTTTAAAATACTGCTTAATTGTTGTATGGTAGTGTGTAATTAACGGGAAAATCCATACTAATACTAAACTATAAAAGAAAAGGACTAAATAATAAGCAAAGACAACAAAAATCGGTATTTGATTTCCTAATTCTATCATAGCACGGTAATTGACAAAGAGAATAAGTCCAATAGCCATCAATATCCAGCCAATAATATTTGATCTCACAAATTCTTCTTTATATACCTTTCTAAAATATTGTAAAACCGAGGTCATCTCTTCTTTTCGCACCCATTTTCTTGCAACTGCTAAACTAGCAACAGTTGCCGGGAATACCCCGGCAATGAATAAGCCAAGTAGGGAGGAAAAGATCCATAGTAGATTTAACCAAGCAATGTTCAGGATACCTTTTAGAAATTTATCTAATGAACTCACTATTTGTTGTCCAAACATCTTTCATCACTCCCCAACTCTCTAAAATGATTAACCCTTTACTCCACCAACTGTTAGCCCTGCCACGAAGTATCTCTGGAAGAATATAAATAATATGATAATTGGAATTACTGTCATTACAGATCCCGCTATTAGCACATCATAATTATTTCCATAAGGAGTTAACAGTGTCGCTAATCCTATTGGCAATGTAAACATATCATTAGATCTTAAAACAATTAATGGCCATAAGAAATTATTCCAACTACCTAGTCCTTGTAAAATAGCCATAGCACCTAAGGATGGAGTCATTAATGGTAGCATAATTTTAAAGAAGATTCCGTATTCCGTGGATCCATCGATTCTTGCAGCATCCATCAATTGCAACGGTAATCCCAATGCATACTGCCTAAAAAAGAAAACAGCAATAGGTGCTACAATCATTGGTAGAACAACACCTGCATACGTATTCACAAGTCCCGAAGTTATCATCATCTGGAATAGCGGTAACATTAAGATTTCAAATGGCACCATTAAAATGAATACAACAAAACCAAAGAATAAATTTTTCCCTTTAAAATCATAAACAGCGAGCGCATAACCAACCATGGACGAGAAAAATAAGGATAAAACAATCGTAATAACTGAAATGATTAAACTATTTATATACCATTGCCAGTAGCCATCCGCTTGCGTAAAAATATATAAATAGTTATCAATGTTTAGCTTACTCCAATCAAATGTGAGACTAATACCTGAACGCATTAACTCAGATGATGGCCGAAAAGACGATAGGAGCAAGATTAATACTGGGAACAAAGCGATGAAACAAATAATTCCCATCCCCACATTTGCAATCCATTTAAATGTTCTGCTTTTTGCATTATTCATTACTCATCACCTCGCTTAAATGCGCCAGTAAGAATTAATTGAATAAAACTAACGATAAAGATAATGATCATTAAAATAACCCCTATCGCAGCACCAAATCCCATATCATTTTGTTGAATACCTTGTTGATAAATATAGCTAACAACGGTTAAACCAATATTTCCAGGCGATCCTGCTGGCCAGAATACATAACTTTCTTCAAACATTCTAAAACCATTGATAATAGAAATGGTGACAACAAAAATAGTAACCGGTTTCAAAAATGGTAAGGTGACATACCAGAATTTTTGCATAATCGTCGCACCATCAATTTCTGACGCTTCATATAATTCCTCCGGGACATTTTGTAAGGCTGCCAAGAAGTATAAAATATTAACCCCTAGCCACTTCCACACACATAACATCACCATTAGCATCATTCCTGACCATGCATTAAACATCCAATCTACGGAGTCAAAGCCTAGCCAATTTAGAATTTGATTCGCCGCACCGGAATCTGTTTCCCCGAACATTAAGCGAAAGATCATACCAGCAACAATGGTAGATGCCAAGGCTGGCATAAACAAGGATGCTCGAAATAATGTCTTTAACTTAATAAATTTTGAATCCAAAATAATTGCTAAAATAATGGGAAGTATGGTTAAAATAGTGACGGTTAAAACAACATAGATGGTTGTATTGGTTAGAGCCCTATAAAATGTAGGGTTGAATACCCTTTCATAATTAGCTAAGCCGATAAAGTTCACTTGACCAGGCAAAACGCTTTGGAAGCTCATAATAATACCTTGAATTGCTGGATAGACAGTTAAAATTAAAAACGAAATTAGAAATGGTGACACAAAAATATATGGTACTACCTTCTTGGAATTGAGAAACTTCATAAATGAACTCTGTTTCCTTTCGACCGTGTTGGACGTTTGACTAATTGCCATATTTACCCCTCCAATTCTATATAACTGCTTCAACCAAAATCACCTAAGATTTGTATGCGCTTCCATTTAGCGAATAAATAATTTCTATATCATTTTTGATACAAATCTCCATAATCACTCATAACTCTTTTAAATGGTACGTATAAGTATGAGTTGTTTCTATTATATATAACTGGATAACTTTTTTCAATGGTTTTTTAGAAATCTTTAATGAATAACCTTTTCTTTAAGAAGTATCCTTTTCAAATAGGAAAGGATACTTCTTATTTGTTTTTATTTCACATTGGCAAAGGACTTGAATTAAATGGATAAGGCAATTCTGTTTTTTTGATTTGATTGATTAAAAGCAGGCCAGTACATCGATCTCTCAAGTTATGCGCTTGATTTAAGCTAGCACGGACAACCTTATCCTCTATTTTTAATGCTTGTATTGAATCAGGTCCACCGACTTTTCTTAAATAGCTTCTTAATTGCTCGGCTTCAGGTATCGATAGGATCAATTCTTTTATAGTCCTCCAATGCTTTTTCACTGTTCCATTTTTTATATCTTCTAAGGAGGATTCTGTTACAAACTTCTTGTATAGCTCAGCAATAATAGCTGTTGTTACTCCAACCTTTGCTCCATGCAAATGTTGTTTTTGATTTTTTTGTAGCATATCCATTTCTAAAAAATGAGACAGATGATGCTCTCCACCTGATGCTGGTCTCGAGTAATCTAATACAAGCATCACCAGTCCTGATTCAATCAATGCTTGTATTATTATTTTTATACCTTCCTCGTCACGTTGAGCTATTTTTTCTATATTATTGATACAAGTATCTAGAGCATATCGCGTCATTGCTGCCGCCCGTGCTTGATATGGTTCATTTGCGATTAGACGAGAGATTTCCCAATCGACTAGGGAGGTATACTTACCTAAAATATCGCCAAACCCTGCAGCAGTCAGCTCCCTAGGGGCCCGTACTAATATATTTATATCCGCAAAAACCGCAATGGGAGAGGCCGTTTGAATGGTTTGTTTTTTTCCTCTTAAGATTAATGGTGCTCCTTTGGAAGTGAATCCATCAACAGAAGCAGCTGTTGGTACAGAAATAAACGGAATATCCATTTTATGGCCAACAAAACGAACAATATCGTGAATAGTGCCAGATCCTGCGGCGATTAGTAATGTGGTTTCTGGAGAAGTGGCTAGCATTAGCTCTACAAGCGTCTCTTCATTTGCGATCACTTGATTATGTTCTGTTGGCGTTAGAATAACTAGTTGAGTAATGAGACCTTCCTTTTCCAAAAAAAGTGTTAATTCATCTCCTACCACCTTTTTCGTGTTATCGTCTGTCACAATAACAATATGTCTAAATTGATGTTTGTTTGCAAATTCTGGAATTCGCTTTATCACTTCTTTTTCTATATAAATAGCCGGAAGATTTATGTCATTACATTCCAGCTCTTTTATTAACTTATTTAACTCATCTTGAAAATGCAATTGGCTCACATCCCTGTACATTTTTATATCTTTCGATTAAAAAAAGCCGACAAGTTTTACTTATCGACCTTTTCCTCTTTCTTTCCTTACTTAACAGATATTGCGGTAACAGATTTGGAAGGTAGTTTTACCGTTAAGACAGTGCCGTTCACTTGAAAATCTGTAAATTCAACCGGTTTTACGTTATCCGGATTGTCGAAGGTGTTATGGGCATCTAATTCATTTGCTGTTAACACACGTCCGGAGACATTTTGAACATCTACACCCCTTAAATCTATTTCAAGATCTGTCTCCTTATCTTTGTCTACATTACATAACGTAATATTAATTGTTCCATCTTTAGCTCTGGAAGCAGATGCAGTAATTTGCGGCAAGTCTTTGTCATCGACTTTTTTCACATCTGTTTGGATAGCTAAAGCCAATTTCTCTGCATCCTGGTGAACTTTATACATTTCAAACACATGATAAGTAGGTGTAAGAATCATTTTTTCCTTATCTGTTAAAATCATTGCTTGCAATACGTTAATCGTTTGGGCAATATTAGTCATTTGGACACGATCATTGTGATCATTAAATATATTTAATGAAATCCCTGCAACAAGGGCGTCACGGATCGTATTTTGTTGATAAAGGAATCCTGGATTCGTACCTTCTTCTACATCATACCAAGCTCCCCATTCATCAATAATTAACCCAACTCGTTTCTCTGGATCATATTTATCCATAATGGTACTATGTTTTTCAATCAATTCTTTTATATGGTACGCTCTTTGTAATGTAATGTCCCACTCCGCTTCAGGGAAGTTGGTTGCAGAACCTTTACCCGTCCAAAATTCACCTGGCATCGTATAGTAGTGTAGGCTAAGTCCATCCATCATATTTGCCGCTTCACGCATGAGTACCTCTGTCCAATTGTAGTCATCGACGTTCGGACCACCTGCAATACGATAAATCTTATTGTCCCCATAATTTCTTACATAGGTTTGAAAACGACGGTAAAGATCTGCATAGTATTGTGGACGCATATTACCTCCACAACCCCAGTTTTCATTTCCAACACCAAAATATTTAAGTGGCCACGGCTCGTCTTTTCCGTTTTCTTTACGAAGATTGGCCATTGGGGACTCGCCGTCAAATGTCATGTATTCCACCCATTCGGACATTTCTTGAACTGTTCCACTCCCTACATTTCCACAAATGTATGGCTCTGTCTCCAGCATGTCACACAACATCATAAACTCATGAGTACCAAAGTGGTTATTCTCAATTACTCCGCCCCAGTGTGTGTTCACCATACGTTTACGATTTTCGCGTGGACCAATTCCATCCTTCCAATGATATTCATCTGCAAAGCATCCTCCTGGCCAACGTAGTACAGGAATTTTAATATTCTTTAATGCCTCTACCACATCCTTTCGAATGCCATTTGTATTTGGTATGGAAGAATCTTCTCCTACCCAAATTCCTTCATAGATACAACGACCTAAATGTTCTGCAAAATGACCATAGATATTTTTATTAATCGTACCTTGACCTACATCTGCATTAATGACTGCTTTATTCCCCATAATATTCACCTCATTATTTATTATAAGTTCAATTTTGTTACACGCTGGCAATATTGTACAGATACATTAGTTAATTGAATAAACTTTGTACCGTGTGGCGGAAGTTCAAAGTCTATTATGTCTGTAGCCAAACCTAAATCTGCTTTCTCCCAAAGGTCACGCATTTCTACTTTATCGCCACCTATACCTAACTGCTCAAAGGTTACGGTTACTCGCTCCCTCTGATCATTAAGATTAAACAAAGCAACATAGATGGTATGATCATCCCCATAGGATGTCCATACGACTTTATCAAGATCTCGATAAACTTGACGAGCACCTACACCATTTCGATGTACATCTAACACTTCCTCGTTAGTAATTAACGATAAGGTCCAATCATCATTGTCCCTTAATTCACCACCAAACATTAGTGGTGATTTGAAGATCGACCACAATGTCATCATGGTCAATTGCTCGTCTTTCGTAAATCTGGTATAACGATCACTTGCACCACCATCAACAGAACGTATACCAATATGTCCTAAAGGAAGCATGTCGGCATCAGGCCAATAGCCTGGTCCGACGTTTTTACTCCATTTATAACAGCGATCGAACATGTCATAAAGCAATGGCCATAAATCCCAAAAGTCATCAGTCATCCGCCACATATTGGCATTTTCTTCTAGCAGACTAGCATATTCCAAAGGAGCTGGACCTGGTGATAAGCTTAACACCATCGGTCTACCACAGTTATCAATCGCTCTACGAATCATCTTAATTTCTTCTACATGAATGCCATAAAGCTTGGAATCTGCAATGTCATCTACCTTGACAAAATCGACTCCCCATTCCGCATAAAGCTGAAAGAGAGAATCATAATACTGCCTGGCCCCATCTTTTGTATGGTCTACACCATACATATCCGTATTCCAAGGACAGATAGAATTCGGCTTCGCAATATCTCGGGCTCTAACATCTGTCCCCAATATTTTAGTATTCTGATGAACGGCTTGTCTTGGAATCCCTCTCATAATATGGATACCAAATTTCAATCCAAGCTGGTGCACATAACTGGCAAGAGACTGAAAGCCTTTGCCATTTCTGGCTGAAGGAAATCGATTGACAGCAGGGATGAGACGAGAATACGCATCCATCTCTAATGGAACAAATGGCCGATAGGCAGAAGAAACAGCCCCAGGCTCTGACCATTGAATATCTACGACTATATATTCCCATCCATAATCCTTTAGATGTTCGGCCATATAATCAGCGTTTCCTTTTACTTCCTCTTCGGTTACTGTAGCACCATAACAATCCCAGCTATTCCAGCCCATTGGAGGTGTTAGGGCTTCATGATGATGTTTCATTAAAATTACATCCTCCCTAGTATCCATACTGATTGACAAACGAACGAACTAATTTTTCTTTTGTAAACGCACCATATTCCATGAGAATTTAGGGAAAATACCTACTAATTTCCCATCATCCAAATAGGATTCACCATTTGTATGTGGTTTTACATTTTCTTCTGTTGCTGTATTAATTGCTTTTGCGTTTTCATTTTCCAATACTACATGCTCGATTACGCTATAGCCTTCAAATGAACGAACATCAATGTCTACTTCTAAGTCTTTTTCTAGGTGACGGTTTGTAGCAAAAATTACCAACTCTTCTTTTTCTTCATTATATACAACAGATGGATCTAAATATGGAACATCTGTGAAGTCCTTACTATCATATTTCGGTGAACTAACAACAGGATTCAAAGCGACTCCGCGTCCAAAGACAGAAGTATAAAAATATGGATAAAAGATTGTTTGCTTCCATGCTGCACCACCATTTTCTGTCATGATTGGTGCAATCACATTAACAAGCTGCGCCATACAAGCAATTTTCACACGATCAGAGTGGCGAAGCATAGTATTTAGCATACTACCTACTAATAGAGCATCCTCAAATGTATACACATCCTCTAATTGAGGAGGGGCAACTGTCCATGGCTCTATTTCCTTGTCTTGTTGATTAGAGTGGAACCAAACATTCCATTCATCAAAGCTTAAATACATTTTTTTCTTGCTACGTTTCTTTGCTTTAATGTAATCACAGGTTGAAATAACCGTTTGAATAAAGTTTTCCATATCCATCGATTTCGCTAAAAAGTTAGCTGTATCGCCACTTCTATTACCATAATATTGGTGAAGTGAAATATAGTCGGCTACGTCATACGTATGTTCCAGTGTTTCTGCTTCCCATGAAGGGAATGTAGGCATGTTAGAATTTGAGCTTCCACATGTTACAAGCTCAATAGATGGATCCACCAGTCTCATGGCTTTAGCGGTCTCATAAGCAAGCCTTCCGTATTCTTGTGCGGTTTTTTGTCCAACCTGCCATGGGCCATCCATTTCGTTACCTAGGCACCACACTTTAATATTGTGAGGGTTTTCATAACCGTGCGATTTTCTTAAATCACTCCAGTAAGTACCTCCGGGATGATTACAATATTCTAATAGGTTTCTCGCGGCATCTACACCCCTAGTTCCGAGGTTAACGGCCATCATCACATCTGTATTCGCTGCCTTTGCCCAGTCAACGAATTCATTTGTTCCAACCTGATTGGTTTCTATTACTCGCCAAGCAAGCTCTAGACGTTTAGGGCGATCTCCTTTCGGTCCTACACCATCCTCCCAATTATAAGCAGAGACCATGTTTCCTCCTGGATAACGAACGATAGGGACCTGAAGTTCTTTGACTAAATCTAAAACATCCTGTCTAAATCCATGCTGATTAGCAGTAGGGTGCTCTGGCTCATAAATGCCGCCGTACACCGCTCGCCCTAGATGCTCAATAAATGATCCATAAACACGAGGGTCAATTTCAGAGATTTGAAACTCTTTGTCTACAACCATTTTTGCTTTTACTGATTCTGTTGCCATATTATCCATCCTCTCACCATAATGATTTATAACGCTTTCACAAAACTACAAAAAAATTAATCATTGCTTCCATTGGATTAACTTGAACGTATGGGTTTGCTTTAAATTCTAAAAAATAATAAAATGGTACGTATATTAAGACTAAGAAAAAAACTGAAATATGTCAAGAGAAATAACCCAATTGAAAAACATTTTTTCTATTCTTCTTCTCCAGTTATTTCTTATCATGAATAACAAAAAAAGAGTAGAGATACTCATTATCTCTACCTGAATTATTTATGCGTTTTGAAGCTTCTGTGCTGATAGCTTGATCGCTTTATTTTTTGCCATATACAAGACAAATGCTAGCATGTATAGAACAAATCCTATGACATCCATAGACAATATTTGTAAAATCGCCCAAACTCCAATCCAAATTATCAGTTTATATTGGATTTCATTATCTTTTATTTTCGTAGCAACTAGAAAGTTTACGATTGCTCCAATTAAGACAAATAGACCAAATATAAATATAATCTTGGAAACATTGTTCACCATTTGCGATCCCGCCATCATGGTATTGGTATCTAGGTTTTGTAGCTGTTTTTCACCTTGTGACGTAAACCAGGAATTATAACTGAAAATTGTTAAAAGCGAAGTTACTAAATTCCATAAGGCACCTATCATAATAAGTTTTCTTTCAAAGCCTCTTTTCATTTACGCTCCCCCACTTCCGCTAGAAAAGCTTTGATTCGTCCGTCTTTATCTAGTCTCTTATATAGTTGATTTCACAAACATCATGACAATAACGATTATCCTTTAATTCCTGAGTTTAAATTAATCGCAGAAACAAAGTATTTTTGTGCAAAGAAGAATAGGAGTAATGTTGGAATAATCGCCAGAATAGCTGATCCCATTAACTGACCTATCATTCGGTAGTTTCCATAAATGTCTTGTAATAGCAATAGCCCTGCTGTGACTGGCATCTTATCTACATCTGTATAAACAATAACTGGCCAGAGAAAATCATTCCATGATCCCGTAAACGAGAACAATGCACAAACAATTAATACCGGTCTAATTAGTGGAAGAATAATTTTTGAGTAAATCGTGAAATCACTTGCACCATCTACTCGAGCCGACTCATCTAGCTCCATCGGTATTCCCTTCATAAATTGCCTTACAAGGAAGATATTCCCCATCCCAGCAAGACCAGGAACGATCATCGCCCAAGGTGTGTTCACCCATCCTAGAATATCAATAATTTTATACGATGGAATTAAGTTTACTACATTTGGGAAGAAAGAGATACCTAGTAATGTGAAGAATAAGAAATCCCTTCCTTTAAATTTCATCCGCGAATAACCATAACCTGTTATAGAAATCACTACAACAACTAAGAGTGTGTGTAATGTTGCAATAAAAACCGAATTCCACAACCATTGTAAAATTGGTGCAGAAGAGGTGTTTTCTAAAATAGCAACATAATTCTCTACAATCCAATTGACAGGTAATAACCTAAATCCTTCATTTACAACCTCTGTTTGAGAACGAAAAGATGTAACAATACCGAAGAGAACAGGAATCACCCATATTGCACTGACAACGATTAAAAACAGGTATGATAAATATTTTGATAGTTTAATTTTTTTAAGCATTTTTTCACCTCTACTCTTGTCATTTCAATATGATGCTATTAGGCAGCATTGCGACTCATTACGTAATATTGGATAGCAGATATCACGAGAATGACTAAACCTAGTAATACCGCCATCGCTGATGCGATCCCGGCAATGGATTCACCATGACTAAAAGCTAAATCGCGTATATACATCATGAGTACTGTCGTTCCTTGCTTCGGTCCACCACTTGTCATCATTAAAGGCTGTGCAAAAACGTTAAACGCCCCTGCTGTTGTCATGACCATTGTATAAATTAATGGAAACTTAATAGACGGAAGTGTGATACTAAAGAATTTCCTTACTGGACCTGCCCCATCTATTTCCGCTGATTCATATAAGTCCTTTGATACACCATTAATACCTGCACGATAAATAATCATATTACCACCAATACCTGCCCATACAGTGATGACAATGATCGTTAGCCAAGCATAAGGCTGAGTGGCTGCCCACACATGCTCTGAACCAAATAAATTGTTCACAACACCTAGCTGCTTATTGAAAATAAGTGACCAGATTAAGGCTGCTGCAGAAATGGATATTAAACCAGGCACATAAAGTAGTGTTTGAAATAAACTCGTGAATTTTACTTCTTTATGTTCTAAGGCAACGGCGATCATCAACGGGATAATGATCATCAACGGAACGGTAAACACGACAAAAAGCAATGTATTTACTAAGCCATTAAAAAATTGAGCATAAAAGGTAGAATCTGCGTCTGTTAAAATGGTTTTATAATTATCTAAACCTACCCATACAGGATCACTGATTAAATTCCAATTGGTAAATGACGCATATATACCATAAATAGAAGGGATCAATATGAACACAATAAATAAGATAATATGTGGGCCCACAAAAAATATCGGTGCGAAGTTTCTTTTATTGTTCAACCGTACTACCTCCTTGTTCAAAAGCAATGTGCCAATGAGACATGGCACATTGCTTCTTACAAATCATTACTCTTCCGTTGCTTCCTCGGTCTCAGCATTTTCAATATCTAATGAACCTTCTGAAACCTTATCTTCCACGAATTTTTGCATCTCCGCTAATCCTGTATCTACATCTATTTCACCATGGATCATATCTGCCACATAGGTATCTAACGCTTCTTGAATGTATGGATAGTGCTCATACGTATAAATATATAGTGATTCCTCTTCTTCCGGAGTAGATGTGAAGAATGACTGCATATATTCATCATATTCTGGACTCTCTACTACTTCTTTACTTGCTACGATTTGGCCAGCCTCTGCCCATTTAATAGAATTTTGACGAATAAATTCCAAGAAATCAGCGATACCTTGTTCTTTTTCATCTGTTCTCTCTTCATTTGTTAGCATAGAGAATAAATGAGAAGATGCACGGTTATGGAAAGTGCTTGGTTCGAAAGCATAAATATTGGTTACACCAAAATTTAATCCTTCTACTTGCGCATGTCCAGTTGAGCTCCAAGTACCATCTGTAGAGAATAGTACATTACCAGATTGGAACATTAAATAACCATCTTCCCCGTAAGGTGTCATTAAGCCTGCATCTGATAGTTGCTTCACCGCTTCAATTGCTTGTTTCATTTCTGGAGTATTGACAGCTGGTTTTCCACCTTCTTCAATGGAGCCACCCAAGTTTTGGATCTGAGCTAGGATTACCCAGCTAATTAAAGCATCATTTAGAACATAGTCGCCTTCCTCTAGCTTACCTTGTAAGGAAAGCATTTCATCAAATGTGACAACATTATCATCTAACCAATTTTCCACACCATATTTCTTCATTAAATCCTTATTAAAATACATCGCATTAGAATGGATATCTAATGGAACCGTATATTGAGTACCTTCCACATTCCCTGCGTTCCAAGCTTCTTCTAAGAAATTCTCTGCCTTAATTTCTGGTTGCGCTTCCATGACCTTTGTCATCGGTTCCAATAAGTCCTGCTTGACAAAGCTAGGTACTCTATCTGCGTGAATAATGGACAAGTCAGGGATACCGTTTCCAGAATTCAATACAGTGTACATTTTCGTGTACATATCCGAAGTAACGACATGCTCTACTTTAAACTCTGGATCTGTTTCATTATACTTATCTACTAATTCATCCATATAAGCACCATCTTCACCAGTTAATGGTGTCCAAAATTGGATGGTATTTTTATCACTACTACATCCTACTAATGTAAACACTAACAAAAGTAACATTGCTGATAGGAACTTTTTCATTAATTAAACCCCCAAATAATTTTATTTTTAGTTTCAAAGTAAATCACTAATTGGCCTCTACCGTTTTCAGTATTTTCACTACTGACTTTTATCCTGTTTAAACGACAAATAAAAAACGCTTACAGTTCTTTGTAAATCATCTCCTTCTTGCTAATTATATTTATAATTGGTATATCATAAAACACACTTAATACGAACAACTTTTATAAAACGTAAAATTTGTACGTATGAGATAACGTACACTAATTATATACAACTTCTATTTCGATTTCAATATATTTTTATTAATTTTTGCAACAACTTTTAGATATGATTAACAAATATGTTAATCATTCGATGCGTATAATCTTGATTGACAGACTTAATTATATCTCGTATTTATTAAACGACGAACAACAGCTAGTAAACTATATAAAAATAGTTATCTATCTTTCCTTTTGATTGTATATCCTTTTTTTCTATTATTGGAAAAGTTATTTACGTGTCTTTTACTTTTGTGTAATATATTAGTTAAGAAATCCATTGCAAACGGTTACCTTTTTGTGTAACAAGGTTTGATCCTAATGAAAGGTTGGTGAAATAATGTCTCATTTAAGCACGTGGTATTTTTCTTTCGGTGAGTGGATGTATAAATTATTTATCCTCAATATATGTTGGATACTTCTTTCTTTATCGGGGTTTATCTTTTTAGGGGTATTTCCAGCAACTGTTGCGATTTATGCAACATTTCGAAAGGACTTTCAAGCTTCCGGTGATATAAAATTATTCCAGACCTTTTTCTATTACTTCAAGAAAGAATTGGTCAAAGCAAATCTGTATGGTTATGGGATGACATTAATAGGTAGCATTCTGTTTCTCAATATACGGATAATTGGGCAACTAGAAACATCATTACTTAATTCCGTACTCATGATCTTAACCTATGGATTACTGATTCTATTTCTACTTGTGGCTATGTATTTTTTACCCGTGTATGTTCATTTTCAGTTAAAGCCTATTACCTATGTAAAATATGCTTTCATTTTATTAATTGGTAAACCATTACAAACCATTGCACTTGTTGTCTGTATACTTGTAATTTTCTATATATTCTATCGATTTCCGGTTTTATTACCTTTTCTAGGTGTAAGCAGTATTGCATACCCAATCATGAAATATTCTCTTACATTTTTCACCACACAAAAAGAAGCATAAGGAATCGATCCATATATGTCCTTATCCCATTTAAAAAGGACCTGACTATCGTTAGTCAGGTCCTTCTTAATTGCTTCTATCCTTTTACAGAGCCTATTAAAACACCTTTTTCAAAGTATTTTTGAATGAATGGATAGAGGATAAGAATTGGTAAGGAGGAGACAATGATCACTCCATATTTAATTTGATCGGCATACCTCTGTGCATATCCTCCACCTGTACCACCACTTCCTGCACCTTCCGCAAACACTTGATTTGATAATAATATATCTCGCAAAACAATCTGTAGTGGCTGTAAATCATAGTTACGAATATAAATTAAGCCAGTAAAGAAGTCGTTCCAGTGCCATACTAAGTAATATAAACCGATAACCGAGATAACGGCCTTAGATAGTGGTAATACAATTTTGCTAAAAAACTTGAAATGGGAGCAGCCATCAATCGTTGCAGCTTCGTACATCTCATTCGGAATGTTACTTTCAAAAAAGGTACGTGTAATGATGAGATTAAAAACATTAACCGTAAGTGGATTAAATATGAAGACCCAGGGTGTATCTATTAAACTTAAATCCTTCATGAGTAAATATGTTGGGATTAACCCACCATTGAAAAACATCGTAAAGACAAAGAAAAACATAAGAAATCTTCTAGCGCGAAATTCTTGACGAGATAAGACATAGGCTGCAGGAAGTGTAAATAATAGATTAATAAAGGTACCTACAACAGCATAAAACAATGTATTTCGGTAACCAATCCATATCCTTGCATCCTTAAATATCTCTTCATATCCAAAAAAGCTAAATCCTTGCGGGAAGAGAAATACTTTTCCAGTTGATACTAAGGTCGGGTCACTTACTGATGCGATCACAATAAAATATAAAGGATAAGCAATAACAAAAAATATGATGATACATAACCCGAAAACAAATGCATCAAAGATGAGATCTGAGGCTTTTTTATTTTTAATACGATTCATCGTAATCGATGTCATGGCATTTCCTCCTCCTAATATGTTTTCCGTTACCAAAGGCTAATTTTAGCTACGCGTTTTGCAATGGAGTTGACAATAACTAATAGGGTAAAGTTTATTAATGTATTAAACAATCCAATGGCTGCTGCATAACTAAACTGATTAGAAATAATCCCGATTTTGTACACATATGTTTCAATCACTTCAGAAATTGGTAAATTTAATGAATTTTGCATAAGGAATATTTTTTCAAAGCCTGTACTAATAACGGTTCCCATATTTAAAATTAATAAAATGATGATGGTTGGAATAATCGCAGGTATTTCCACATTTCGAATGATCTGCCACCGATTAGCCCCATCAATCTTAGCAGCATCGTACAGCTGTGGATCCACACTCGATAATGCCGCAAGATAGATAATACTGTTCCAACCAACATGCTGCCAAATATCTGAAAGAACATATACAGGTACAAATGCTGTTGTGGATGCTAGCAGATTAGTACCTTCAAAGCCCATTTTTGCGATGAGCAGACCAATTAATCCAGTATTAGGAGAAAGCAAGACATTCAGTAAACCAACTAAAACAACAATCGATATGAAATGTGGAAGATAAACGGTTGTTTGTAATATTCGTTTACCTCTTTTCCAACGAATTTGGTTTACTAATAACGCAAGAATAATAGGAGCAGGAAACCCTACAACAATCGTAGTAATACTGATCACTAAAGTATTTCTAATGAGATCTGTAAACATATGACTTTTAATAAATTGTTCAAAGTACTGCAATCCTACCCATTCCCCACCAGTTAGGCCAGCGGTGAAATCATACTCTCGAAAGGCTAACTGAATGCCATACATGGGAATATAGTTAAAAATAATCACACAAATTATCGCAGGTAGTATCATAATCCAAAGCTGATGATCCCGCTTAAATGTATTAAAAATATTCGGCTTTTTATAAGTAGATTTGGATTTTTGTTCTGATAAAGAACTATTCATTTCTGAAACAGCCATCTATTCTCCCCCCTCGTAGTGCAAAGAGCCGGGACAATAGGGTAGGAAAGTATGAGTATCTCCATCTTCCTATTTTGTTATGTCCCAGACTCTTAATTTGGATGCATGATTATCTAGTGGTTACTTTTATAATCATCATAATAGCCTTGAATAATATCTAGGTTTGTTTGCAGACCAATAGCTTCTACTTCCTTTACATAGCCACCCCATTGTTCTTCAATTCCGCCTTCTGTTACCCATTCTGAGAACTTTGCCATTGCTAGATTCATAAAGTCTGTGTTGATGAGACTCATCTGATTATTATCGGCATCTGAATATTTCAAGAACATACCAGGGAATACATCATTTTCTTTATCCAATGTCTCAAAAGCTTTATCAAACGGCTCTTGTTGTGCACCGACTGCCTGCATATCTGTTCCTAATTCCACTTGTAACTCATCGGATATAAACATCGGGCCATTATCTGCCCAGGTAGATGTCCATTTCCATGTTCCTGGATCCATCTCCTCATCCTTTGGTGGAAGAATCTTATAAGAGCCATCATCCGCCTTTTCAATATTAGGTCCAAGTGAACCAAATAATACTTGTAAGCTTACCTCCGGATTGTATAGCTCATTAATAAATTTCATAGCAGCTTCTTTATCACTTGCCCCTGAAGATAGTGCTACCATGTTCACACCATAATTCAAGCTATTATAATCATATGACCAAGAAATCTCACCATTGTAATCTGCGGACTTTTTCATTGGAGCAAAGCTTACATATTGATCGGACACATTCAGACCGAATCTGTCCATGCTTTCCCAGCCATACGTATAGCCGACTGTTGCATCTTTTCCACTACCTCGAGCAACTGATTGATATTTCGTATAATCTTGTGTGAAGACTTCTTGATTGATTAAACCATTGGAATATAATTTATTCAAAAAGGCGACAACCTCTTTATAGCGTTCATCCACAAAGAAGTTTTTCACTTCTCCATCCTCAAGAAAATAACCTTGCCCACCACCTCCAGTGATCGTTATTCCAGTGCTCCCCAATAATACACTTGGTTGGAAGAATCCGAATCCACCTGTTCCTACTGGAGAAAAGTCCATTGGTATTTCATCGTTTGGATCACCATTTCCATTTGCATCCTCTTCCTTGAATGCCATTAAGACTTCGAATAGCTCATCCCAATTTGTCGGGACTTCTAAACCTAAATTATCAAGCCATTGTTTATTTATAAATTGCATAGTCGCAGTTTGTGGCCAGAATCGTTGATATTTTGGCAAACCAAAAATCGCCCCATCATCCTGTGTTGCTAGTACCTTTGTATCTGGTTGCTGTTCAAACATTGCTTGTATATTCGGGCCATGATCTTCGATTAAAGGAGCCAAATCCTCAAATAAACCTGTAAATTTAGCAAAATCGGCATCTGTTATAACATTCGGCCCTATTAGTATATCTGGAATGTCACCACCCGCTAACATTGCCCCCTTCTTTTGATCCCAGTCAGCAGTGACCTCCTCCCATTTGATTTCCACTCCCGCTCTATCCTCTACTTCCTGTAACCACTCCATATCTGCCAAATCTTTAGTCAAAGGATGTTTTGTAATAAGACCAGATAAGACTACTTTCCCATCCTCTGTCTCTTGTTTTTCCTTGGATGCTTCGTCATTACTACACGCAGCAAGAAGTAATATCATGAGTGCACTCAGTAAAAATACATTAATTAATTTTTTCATTCTTTTACCCCCTCATTACTGAATAAAAATAAAGATAGCGCTTTCAATAAATCTATAAATAACTAGACCTCGGCAAATCTCCCCTTCCCTTTTCTCTTTGAAGAAGCACTTACTAATAAGTAGGGTGTACTCACCTCTATATGAACGAACAAGTTAAGAATCCGCTCATCCTAACTTATTAATCATTTTCCCATAATATGATTTTGGTGTGAATAAATTATTTTTAGATTTCATATCCTATTTTTTGTTTTTTGTTTGCGTTTACATTTTGTTGATGAGAAGTAACTAATAGTTTTCAACATAAAAACATGCACTCATCGCTTGAGTGCATGTTCTATTTGAAATAGCTAATAAATATAAGTCCTTCTTTTTTTGGAAAAGACAATAGTAACTCAAGAACTATTCTACCTTTGCTAGATTTTTATTAAGTCTGATCGTCGATTGACGTATCTGTAGCTCTGGTTCGTACAATTTGGATATGCCCCTATTAGAACGAATCCCATCATTCTTCTTTATCATACTAATAATCGCTTTGGCAGCATCCAGACCTAGTCTACTTTTAGGATGGATGACAGAGGTGAGTTTAACCTCAGATATCGCGGAGAGTAAGGAGTCATCATAGCCTACAAAGGATAAGTCCTCTGGTATTTTTAGCCCTTCCTCTCTTAAATAATCCATCAACCGTAGCACTAATTGGTCATTATAGCACACGACAGCAGTTGGACGATCAAGTTTATTATTTAGCAGTTTTTTCAACCCTGCTATAGGGGTACTTAATTCATTTTCTGTTTGATAAGTTATTATATTTTTCGGGTTTAATAAAATATCTAAATCCCGATGTGCCTTGATATATCCCTTGAGACGCTTTTGTCCTTGCGCATCGTCTGTTTTGTAAATACAAGCAATATGTTGATGACCTAATTCGATTAAATGCTTTGTTTGAAGATAGCCACCTTTCACATCATCCATCATAAAGCTTACTGGTTCTAGTTCTTCATAGCTGGCATTAATCATAACATATGGTATATTCTCTCTTTCTAAATTCAAATAATAGCGTAAATTTGGATTAGAAGAAGCACTATTAGTTGGCTCGATAATAATCCCATCATAGTTCCCTGCTAAGATCTTACTTAAAATTTGCTTCTCTTGGTCATATTTATTATTTGTATTAAAAATACTAACATGATAGCCTTCTTTACTTAAATGTGCCTCTGCACCTCTTATGATGGAGGGAAAGATATATTCTGATATATAGGTTGTAACTATCGCAATATTTTTCGTTGGATTTTCCTGTGATTGATACTGATCCCGATTCGTCCGATCCGTACAAAACGTACCAGCACCCTGTTCCCTGTATAGCCATCCCTCACTTACTAACTCTCCTAATGCAAGTCTCACTGTATGTCTGCTCACATTAAATTGACGCATCAATTCACTTTCTGAACTGATCTTCTCATGAGGCATAATCAGCCCTTCCAAAATTTTTGATTTAATCGATCGTTTTATTTTTTTATATTTCGCCTCCACATAAAAGCCCCCTCACCTTATTACTTTATTCAATCAATTAACTAAGAATGTAACAGATAACTGATAGCGTTTCCATAAGCATAAAGATAAATTTGTACGTACTACTAGTATAACAAATATTGTTTTTAATACAATACGTTGGTAATATTTTTGATTGTTTTTCTAGTTTTTGCACATTAGAAAAACTCGCATTCGCTCGTCTTTAACTCGATGCGTCAGCTTTTCTTCTTCGTTAGACTTTAAGATTTTCGCTTCATCACATTACTTCCTGCAAAAATTTTATACGTTAAGAAAGTATAAAAAAAGCATACCAATTGTATGCTTCTATCATTATTTTTTCTTTTTTAACGGTGCTGTCGAATTCCTGATTACTAGCCTTGGATCGAAACGAATTAAGTCATTTTCTGTTGTCGATTGCTTCTTTGTCCCCTTCGATTGCTTCACCATATCCAATATAACCTTCGCAGCCAATTCACCCATCTCACTTTGAGGATGTGCGATCGTTGTTAGCTTCACCTCGGTTACTTCTGCCATAAACGAGTCATCAAACCCGATTAAAGATATATCCTCTGGCACTTGAAGCTCTGATTCTCTAATGACATCTAGTAGCTTAATAGCTAACTCATCATTATAACACACGATAGCAGTTGGCCGTTTTTCGTCCTTTTCCTCCAGAAGCTTTTTCAGTACTTCCATTGGCTTTGTCGACTTTTCCTCCGTGCTATAAGTGACAATATTATTTGGTAAAATTTCAATATTGTACTTTCGATGTGCTTTTAGATAACCCTTCATTCTCTTTGTGCCTTGTGTATCATCGTTTTTGAAAAATCCAATGATATTCTCATGACCTAATTCGATTAAATGTTCTGTTTGTAAAAACCCACCCTTTTCATCATCCATGACAATATGAAAAGGCTCTAGCTCGTCATAAAAAGCATTAATCATTAAATAAGGAATATTTTGTCTTTCTAGATTTAAGTAATAATTTATATTCGGATTCGTCACAGCACTCTTTGTTGGCTCGATAATGACCCCATCAAAATGTTGGGTTAATATTTTTTCCAAAAACTTCCGTTCGTTTTCATGATTGTTATTTGTGCTAAAGAGACTAACTTGATAGCCCTGCTGACTTAAATAGGATTCTGCTCCTCTAATAATAGACGGAAAGATATAATCAGAAATATGGGTAGTTATAATAGCTATATTTTTTTGTTGATTACGTCCAATGGCATCCTCTCTGGAACGATCTGCACAAAAAGTTCCAGCACCTTGTTCTCGATAAAGCCATCCCTGGTTGACTAAATCCCCAATCGCTAGTCTTACCGTATGACGACTTACACCGAATTGCTTCATTAATTCGCTTTCAGAGCTTATTTTTTGATGTGGCTGATAGGTACCATCTAATATTTGAGACTTAATAGCTTGCTTGACAATATTATATTTTGTTTGCATCAATTACACCTCATTGAACCTGTCTTTATTACGGTTTACGTGTTTTTTTATGGAATTAACCCTTCTAGAATCGGGTTTTAGTTTTGAGCTTTGAGTGGAAATTATGTTTTCCTCATAGAAGCTCGAAAAAAGCACTCTACATACAAGCATAAACTAACCATATACGCTGTCAAGCATTTCTTGTTGATAAACAGAAGAGATCTACTTAAATGTAGATCTCTAACTGTTCGAACCTTAACGATAAATGGCTTCATTCCATTTCAGTTCATTTCTGAATTGTCTTAAGTTCGTGTCTTTATCTATAACGACACATTCAATCTTCGCCATGTTAGCGAAATCGTACAGCTGATCTGTCGTTACCTCAAATGAAAGCACTGTATGGTGTGCGCCACCAGCATAAATCCAAGCTTCTGTTGCTTCACTTAAGGACGGCTGTGGCTTCCATAATACCTTGGCAACTGGTAGGTTCGGTGTTTCCTTCTGTGGTTGTTCTGCCTTCACTTCATTTATCACTAAACGGTAGCGGCCACCCATTTCAACTAAGGAAGCATTCACTGCATCTCCACCACGACCATCAAATACGAGACGAGCAGGATCCTCTTTACCGCCAATTCCTAGTGGGTTCACCACAATACGAGGCTTTGTAGCAGAAACGGTTGGGCAAACCTCCAGCATATGAGAACCTAAAATCATTTCATTGCCAGGCTCTAAGTGATAAGTGTAATCTTCCATAAAAGAAGTACCTTTATTATCTGCAATAATTTTCATGAAACGAGTAAGTGCTGCTGTACGCCAGTCACCTTCTCCAGCAAAGCCGTACCCTTCTGCCATTAAACGTTGAGCTGCAAGTCCAGGTAGCTGCTTCATACCATGTAAATCCTCGAAGTTTGTTGTAAATGCGGTGTAATTACCTTTTGCTAAGAAAGACTTTAATGCTAGCTCAATTTTTCCTTGCTCTAAAATAGAGTCACGAACGGCGCCTGGTTCTTTCGCTTCTTCCGGCAATTCATAGAGCTCTTCGTATTCTTGGAACAGTGTGTCAAGCTCTTGATCTGTAACCTTCTCCATTTCCTCCACAAGATCACCAATGCCGTAATAATCCACGACCCAGCCAAATTTAATTTGTGCTTCGACCTTATCTCCATCCGTAACCGCAACATTACGCATATTATCACCAAAGCGAGCGACACGTATATTTGTACCTTCTGCAACCGCAGCTGCGGTTTTCATCCAATCTGCAACTTTTGTCGCTACTTCTTTGCTTTGCCAATGACCAACGACTACTTTACGTGATACGTCCATTCTCGTACCGATAAATCCATACTCTCTATCCCCATGTGCTGCTTGGTTCAAGTTCATGAAATCCATATCGATGGTTTCCCATGGGATATCACGATTGAATTGCGTATGAAGATGTAATAATGGTTTTTGCAATGTTTTTAAACCTGCAATCCACATTTTAGCAGGGGAGAACGTATGCATCCATGTAATAACGCCAGCGCAATTCTCATCAGTGTTTGCTTTTAGCATTAGTGCATGAATATCATTCGCTGTTGTAAGCACTTCTTTAAATTCTATTTCAAATGGAAGGTTGCCTTCCGTATTTAAACCCTTCACGACTTTGCGTGAGTTTGTTTCTACCTCTTTAATCGCGTCTTCTCCATATAAATGCTGACTTCCTGTCACAAACCAAAAGGTATATGGTCTAATTTCTAACATCATAAATTCCTCCTTATTGTTGAATAGCTTTAGCTAAACTCATTGAATGGTCACTGATGTTTGTTATTTTTTATCCTGGCCATAGTAGGCGTTTGCTCCATGCTTTCTTAAATAATGTTTATCTAAAAGAAATGAATCCATGTCTCTAATATTTGGGTTAATCTGATAGGTGTGTAGTGCCATTTTGGCTACTTCCTCGAGAACAACTGCATTATGAATGGCCTCATAAGGGTCTTTCCCCCAACTAAAAGGAGCATGGCTGTGCACAAGTACACCAGGAACCTGCAATGGATTGATATTCTCAAAGGTTTCGGCAATCACCTTACCTGTCTCCCATTCATACTCTCCTGTGACTTCCTGTTCTGTCATTCGTCTTGTACATGGAATTTCCCCATAAAAGTAATCAGCCTGTGTTGTTCCTAACGCAGGAATACCCTTTCCAGCTTGAGACCAACTAGTCGCCCAAGGTGAATGAGTATGAACTACTCCTCCGATTCCAGAAAACTTTTGATACAGCAATCGATGAGTAGGTGTATCAGAAGAAGGATTCAACTCGCCTTCGACAATATTCCCATCCAAGTCCAATACGACAAGGTCATTTGCTTTCAATTCATCATAGTCAACTCCACTAGGCTTGATCACCATAAGACCGGAATCCTTGTCGAAACCGCTTACATTACCCCAAGTAAAGGTAACAAGTCCATATTTAGGTAAATCCTTATTCGCTTCTAAAACCTGTTGTTTCAGCTCTTCTAGCAAATTCCTTCACCTTCCTTATCTGATCTATTCCTTTTTTCTCTTTCTTGTACGTATGTGTGAAAAGGTTTATCTTTATGATAATATAATTCGTACGTACATTCAATAAAGAAATACGAATTTCAGAAAAAAATTATAAAATTAGTTGGTGTGATTGTAATTCTTCGCCACCTTTTGTCACTAGACCGTTTGTTTCCAATAACAATAAATAAAGGTTTCAGTCACCACTATTTGAACTGCCCCCTGTCAAGTAGACAGGTAAATAAACAAAATATTTTGTGCCATGTATGGTTTCCATGCATGGCTTTT
>NZ_QGTD01000013.1 GCF_003176895.1 Gracilibacillus dipsosauri | reverse complement strand
AAAGCCATGCATGGAAACCATACATGGCACAAAATATTTTGTTTATTTACCTGTCTACTTGACAGGGGGCAGTTCATATTGACAGGAGCCATTTTTGATAATTAGTAGCTTTCCGTACGATTTTTGGTTTTGTCCTCTAGTTCTTTTAAGCTTTTTTCTATTTGATTTAAATACTTCTGGATATTTTTCTGATGGGGCTCGACGGTTTTCTTCCATGATTCAATCGATTCTTTAACATCAAGAGAGAGATCTTTAATTAGTGATACCCCTTCTTTAGAGGTTTTGGTGATTTGTTCTTTAATATCCATCCCATCTTCACGAAAGCGATTGAATGAATCAATGGCTTCATTGCTATAATGCTTCATATTATTACGAAGGTCTTTACCAGACTTCGGAGTGCTTAGTAATGTAGCTGTAGCACTAACTACACCACCTACAACGATTCCAAGCATAAGTGATTTCGTATTAATCATGATCAACCACGTCCTTTCTATTCTTATTATTCTCTATTTATTATCGGATCAAACTATATTTTTCAAATCTTCTAGGATGAAATCTTTTGATTTATCTGTTCGGCAATCGATGAAAGGTCTTCTCGTGTATACCGATCATCATGTGTTACCCATTTCATACCAAATCCGTCTTCTTTATTATAGCGGGGAATTAAGTGGATATGTAAATGAAAAACAGATTGCCCTGCAGGTGCCTCGTTATTATTCAATATGTTTAATCCAATTGGTGAAAACGATTCTTTAATAGCATTAGCGATCTTTGGAACACGGCTAAACACATTTGCTGCGATATCTTCCTCTGTTTCATAAATATCCTTCGCATGTGTTTTCGGTATAACTAATGTATGTCCTTTTGTTACCTGACTGATGTCTAAAAAGGCGTAAACCAATTCATCCTCATAAACCTTAGCAGACGGTATGTCTCCTTTGACAATTTTACAGAAAATGCAATCACTGTGTGTAGCCAACGATATCGCTCCTTTTAATTTTATATTTAGCATATTCATTTAGTATGTAATCATTAATTCTATTGTATAAATAAATATTAGGTTGCGCAACAATGACCATCACATTTCTTTCATCTAGGGAAATTCTTTGGCATAACACCAGTAAAATGATAATATTTTAGCATGTAAGGTAATAGAAAGGATGGTTGGAAATGGAGCCACTATTACATATTGAACAATTAGAAGGTGGATATACTCATCGGAATGTATTGCACGGGATTTCCTTTGATGTATTTCCTAACGAAATCGTCGGTTTGATCGGTTTAAATGGCGCTGGGAAAAGTACAACTATTAAACATGTCATTGGATTAATGCAGGCGAAAAAAGGTTCTGTTGCGATCAATGGAAAAACCTTTAATCAGCAAAAAGAAGCCTATCGACAACAGTTTTCATATATACCAGAAATGCCTGTTTTATATGATGAGCTAACATTGGAAGAGCATTTACGCTTAACAGCTATGGCTTATGATATTCCAGAAGAAATCTTCAAGAAACGGGTAGAGCCTTTATTAAAGGAATTTCGACTAGATGGAAAGTTAAAATGGTTTCCAATCCATTTTTCTAAAGGGATGCGTCAAAAGGTGATGATCATGTGTGCTTTTCTTGTGGAGCCCGATTTATACATAGTGGACGAGCCGTTTGTTGGCTTAGACCCACTTGGAATCCAGTCTTATTTGCAATGGATGAATCGAATGAAGGAGCAAGGGGCAGGCGTACTAATGTCAACGCATATTTTAGCAACTGCAGAACGGTATTGTGATCGTTTTGTCATTCTTCATGATGGGAAGATCAGAGCACAGGGAACGTTAGAAGAATTAAGACATGCCTTCGGTCGCCCTGAAGCGACACTTGATGATTTATATATTCAATTAACAAAGGAAGCAGATGCTCATGCTTAACGCGAAGGAGTTTTTTTTCGAACGTCTCAAGGCACATGTAAAAGAATTGAATCGCTATTTGCGTTATATTCTAACAGGTCACCTAGCAATCGCGATGTTTTTTATTTTCTCTGCTATGGCTGTTTATTACCAAAAATGGTTAGAAGAGCTCCCAGAAAACTTTCCAGTAGCCATTGTAATTGCCGTTTTGTTAGGCTTTTTTACTATGTATAGTCCGATTCAAACACTATTAAAAAAGGCAGATGTGGTTTTTTTAATACCTGCTGAACAGAAGCTTGCTAGTTATTTTACTCGTACGCTAATCTATAGTTATCTTACTCAAATCTACCTTGTCTTGTTTGTTTATGCTGTAATGGCACCATTGTATTTTGCATCCTTTTCCGATGGATCACTTTACTTCCTTCTACTCTTTTTACTTTTACTTATCAAAGCATGGAGTATACTGGCCAATTGGTGGATGTTAAAGATAAGGGAGCGATCCTCACGAGTTATCGATCAGCTTGTGCGTTTATTACTTATTATTGCTATCGTTTATTTCTTTTTGGAAAGGGAAACGATGTATTTATTTATGGTGACGGCTATACTTGTTGGTTTGTTCCTATACAATTATTTATTAGCAAAAAAGCAGCCTGGTATCCAATGGGATTTGTTAATAGAACGGGATTATTTAAGAATGCGCTCCTTCTATCGTCTGGCTAACATGTTCACAGACGTACCACACTTAGAAACGACAGTGAAGAAGCGACATGGATTGGCGCGCCTACTAACAAGCTCTATTCCTCATAAACAACATAATAGCTATACCTTCTTGTTCCGTTTAACTACGGCAAGAAGTGGAGAATACTTTGGAATATATATCCGGTTACTAGTTATTGGCTGCCTACTCGTTTACTATGTACCAAATCCATGGCTCAAGCTCATCTTTGCGATTCTCTTTGGTTATATGACATTCATACAATTAATGCCATTATGGAAACATCATTCTACATTAGTATGGTTGGATCTATATCCAATTACTGAAAAAGTTAGGGAAGCGTCCTTTATTAAGTGGTTAAAGCAATTAATGATTATCCAGCTCGTTATATTTGCTGTATTTTTATTCTTTGTCGGAAATCTAGAGCTTGGTCTGTTCATGTTTATTTTTAGCATTTTATTTATTCAATTTGTTATCCCTGCTTATGTTCATAAGAAGTTGAAGGGGTAAAAACGAAACAGGTAAACAAATAATAGGAGAGGCTATCCCATTTTTTATTAGGGGATAGCCATTTTTAATGGTGGTTAACTATGTAATAGTTATCTACTGGTTGGCACGATATACTGCTGAAATCAAAGTTTTTGCTGCGATTTTCATTGCTCGTTCATCAAAGTCAAACCTAGGATGGTGATGTGGTATAAATCCATCCTCTATTTGTGCGCCCGTAAAGAAAAATGCCCCAGGTTTACGTTCTAAATAATAAGCAAAATCCTCTCCTGTCATGCTTGGTTCAACCATTTCAGCTTTTTTAACCTCTGAAACCTGTTGGGCAGCTTCAATAATCCATGCTGCCTGTTCCTTATGATTCACGACAGGTGGATATCCTTTTTGGTAATCAAAATGATAGGAAACATCATAGCTATGACAAGTACCTTTGATGATCCTTTCCATTTCAGAGATGATGAACCGCTGTAGTTTTAAATCAAACGTTCTTACAGTACCTTCAATGATTGCGGAATCTGGTATTACATTATAAGCATTCCCTGCATGAAAGGTACCGATGGATAGAACGGCTGTGGCTAATGGATCAAGCTTTCTACTAATAATTTGCTGAAGATTTGCGATTAATTGGGAACCTATCACGATAGGATCCTTTGTTTGATGTGGAATACCTCCATGACCACCGGTTCCATTAATTTTAATCGTAAACTTATCGGCAGCAGCCATAAAATTTCCAGGTGCTGTCTGCACAACTCCATATGGCGTATTTGTCCATAAGTGTGTTCCAAATACAAGCTCCACCTCATCTAATATTCCTGTATCAATCATTGGTTTTGCGCCTCCAGGTGCGACTTCCTCAGCATGCTGATGGATAAAAACAATTTTGCCAGGAATAACTTCTTTATATTGTTTAAATATTTTTGCAATGGTTAACAGTGTCGTAGTATGACCATCGTGGCCACAGGCGTGCATCACACCTTGACTTTTGGAACGATATTCCACCTTTTTTTCATCTTGGATGGGAAGTCCATCAAAATCTGCTCGCAATGCGATGGTCTTACCAGGTTTGCCTCCAGTTAGTGTAGCGACAACACCGTTTCCACCGACATTGGCTTGGTATGGTATTTCTAGTCTCTGATAGTGCTCTGCAATAAAGGCAGCGGTTTTGTATTCATAAAAGGAAAGCTCAGGGTATTGATGCAAATATCTTCGCATATTTACCATCTCATCATAATGTTGGTCTATTTCTATAAAAAGATTGTTTAGCATATATGCATCATCCTCTTACATTTTTTCTCATTATATCACAGTATTCTAGATGTGCATGGTGACTCAAGCTAAAAAAAATAACCCGAGCTTGTGAGCCCAGGCTAACATTAATCTATATAAAAAGGGGGGTATTTACATTTTAGAAAAGCATAAAGGCATCGCAAGAAGTCAGGTTTTTCCTAAAAGAAGCTTTTATCAGCTAGAAGTCTTTGCGTTTCTTCTTTATGTCCTGTTTCATCTGCGATCATATCGTCTAATTTAACGACAAGCTCTGTAAAACCTAATTCTTCTGCTTGTTGTTTCCTTTTTTCATAGCGTTCAATTGTCTCGGTTTCTGCTTTTAATGTTGCTTCAAGCATTGCTCTTACATCTGTTAATTGTTCTACTTTAGCTGGTGTCGTAGTTGGAGTCCCGCCTAATGTTTTGATCTTGTCTGACAAATATAGGGCATGTCCAATCTCATCATCAATCTCATCTTCAAAGAAAGGCTTTAATAAGGAGCGATACAATCCAGATACTACAGATGCATGATAGGTATACATAATAGTAGAAGCATATTCATTCGCTAAGTCTACATTTAATCCATCAATTAATTCTTGTAATTTTTTTTCATCTTGTGCCATGTTAGCTAACATCCTTTCACGTTTTAATCTTCCATTATATGTCTACCCTTAAAATTTAAAATTAAACATATAAAAACTACCTTATTGGCAAATCCGTGAATCTATGCTATTCTTTTCCTGTAAGCAACTAACTTCATAACGAACACTAGGGGAGCCTTTAAGGCTGAGACGGATTATTTCGGACCCTTTGAACCTGATCTGGTTAACACTAGCGTAGGGAAGTGGTAGAATAGCTTTGCATGATTTTTAGCATAATCAAGCCACTTGTCTTTATTAGATAAGTGGCTATTTACGTTTCAATTTAAGTTTTTCTTCCATTTCCCATTGCGTGTGACAAAGGAGTGAAAGATTTTGATCGAGAAACATCTGCACTTAATATCTAATGGGAATTTTTCTAACCAACATCTCCCTATCCTTAAAGAAATCCAACATGATATTGACTTTCTCCATATTAGAGAAAAAGAAAAAACTGCAAAACAATTAATGGATTCTATTAATTCATTAATAGGGATTGGGTTCCCTCTATCCAAAATCATCATAAATGATCGGATCGATGTAGCATACATGATGAAGTGCGCTGGGGTGCAGCTTGCTTACCATAGTGCTTGTGTATCTGCAGTAAAAAAACATTTTCCATCCATGTTATGTGGGAAATCTGTTCATTCCGTAAAAGAGGCAAAGCGAGCAGAAGAAGAAGGTGCAGATTTTTTGTTGTATGGACATATTTTTGCTAGTAATTCTAAACCTAACCAGGTTCCAAGAGGATTAATTGCACTTAATAGGTTAATAGACAGTGTTGCAATTCCAGTTTATGCAATCGGTGGAATAACTCCAGCTCTAGCACGGGATATACTGAAATGTAATGCGAGTGGCATTGCGATAATGTCTGGAATATGGGAGGCAGCTCAACCTCTTCAAGCTGTAAAGGCATACCGGAAAGTGTTGAAGGAAGCAAGGAGGGATAGGTATGAATAATTATGATCAAATCATTGTCGGTGCTGGTGTCATAGGTTGCTCAATTGCGTATCAATTAACGAAAAGGGGGTATAACGTTTTAGTATTGGAACAAAACAAAATAGGATGTGAGGCATCAAGTGCTGCTGCTGGAATGCTCGGAGCACAAGCGGAATTTTCAGAGGATTCTCCTTTGTTTCGATTTGCAAGAGATAGTCGCTCCCTTTTTCCAGGGTTAGCAACAGAGCTAAAGGATCAAAGTGACGTGGATATCCATTATATGAACAATGGGATGTATAAGCTTGCCTTCCATGAAAAGGAATGGCAGCAATTAGAGGAAATCGCTCGTTTCCAAGTTGATGCAGGCGAAGAGGCATATATTTTAGGGCGTGATGAGGTAGTTAAGGAACTAAAAAATATTACCTCTCATTTTCTAACAGCATTATACTTACCGAATGACGGTCAGGTGTCAGCACCAGATCTAACAAAAGCATTTGCTCTTGCTGCAAGAAACAATGGAGCAACAATAAAGGAATATACGGCTGTAACTAAACTTCTGATCAAAGATGGGCAAGTTCAAGGAGTAAGAGCAAATCAATGTTGTTATTATGCAGATCAAATAATATTGGCAACAGGAGTAGGTGGAAATCATTTGCTTCCTTTTTTAACAGATCCGTATATTATTTCACCTGTAAAAGGGGAGTGCTTATCGATAATCACAGAAGAGCTGAAGGTAGAATCAACAATAGTTACCAATGGCTGTTATCTCGTTCCTAAGAGTAAGCAAAGAATCATCATTGGTGCGACTTCTATGCCTAACGATTGGGATAAAGAAGTGCGTGTTGAAGGGATTTATCAATTATTAACTCGTGCTCAAAAGATTTTGCCATGTTTGAAGAAGGCAAAAATGGAAGGCTTTTGGTCGGGATTACGACCACAATCAGCAGATGGCTTCCCTTTTCTAGGAGAAGTACCCGATATAGCAGGTTTATATATGGCAAATGCTCACTTTAGAAATGGTATTTTGCTTTCACCTATTACGGGTGAGTTTATGGCCGATTTAATAGAAGGAAAAGAAGTAAAGGCAGCATATAAGGAGAATTTTTCTCTTCATCGATTTCAAAAAGCATTTACATGAAGGTAGGTGAAATGATTGAAGCTTTTGGTCAATGGAAATGATTTAACAGTTAATAGCAGTGTGAATAGCATACAGCAATTGATCGAACATTTAGAGCTAAGGAACAAATCTTTGATTGTAGAACATAACCAGCAAATATTGAAAAAAGAGGACCATGAGAAGACTATCATAAACGATGGTGACAGAATCGAAATCGTTCATTTTGTAGGAGGAGGATGAGCAATGCTTACAATAGGAAAGTATCAATTTAACTCACGATTATTTTTAGGAACAGGTAAATTCTCGGATTTTGATGTGCAGAAAAAAGCGGTGGAGGTGTCCCAAACAGAAGTATTAACCTTCTCTGTTCGGAGAATGAATATTTTTGATCCAAACCAACCCAATTTTCTTGAAAAAATCGACCTTGAAAAATTTACTTTCTTGCCAAATACAGCAGGAGCAAGTAATGCAGAAGAGGCAGTTCGAATCGCTAAATTAGCTGATGCTTCAGGGTTATGTGATATGGTGAAAGTAGAGGTTATTGGATGCTCCAAAACATTGCTCCCAGATCCAGTAGAAACATTAAAAGCAACAGAAGCTCTATTGACAGAAGGCTTCACTGTATTGCCATATACCTCGGATGATGTTGTACTAGCACGTAAATTAGAGGAATTAGGTGCTCACGCTATTATGCCAGGAGCTTCTCCAATTGGAAGTGGCCAAGGCATTGTAAATCCATTAAACTTGCAATTTATAATCGAACAAGCAAAGGTCCCAGTTATCGTGGACGCAGGTATTGGCTCACCTAGTGATGCAGCGTTAGCAATGGAATTAGGAGCAGATGGTGTTTTGTTAAATACGGCAGTTTCTGGGGCGGATAATCCAGTACAAATGGCAGAGGCTATGCGGCTAGCGATTGACGCAGGAAGACTCGGCTATACAGCAGGTAGGATAGAAAAGAAGAATTATGCTGTAGCCAGTAGTCCTAAGGATGGGATAAGTGTTGGAAGCTAGTCGTTATAGTAGACAAATATTGTTTGAGCCAATCGGGGAAGAGGGGCAATTGCGACTT
Organism: Gracilibacillus dipsosauri; assembly: GCF_003176895.1. GTDB lineage: Bacteria > Bacillota > Bacilli > Bacillales > Amphibacillaceae > Gracilibacillus > Gracilibacillus dipsosauri. The sequence goes on along the minus strand of NZ_QGTD01000013.1, from coordinate 291,176 downwards.
TCTAAAAGCCATGTACTTATCATTGGGGTAGGTGCCTTAGGATCTATTAGTGCAGAGACATTGACACGTGCTGGAGTTGGAAAATTAACCTTGGTAGATCGTGACTATGTGGAAGAGAGTAATTTGCAGAGACAGCAGCTGTTCACTGAAAAGGATGTAATCAATCAAACTCCAAAGGCAATTGCTGCTAAGGAACGCTTAGAGTCGATTAATCATTTGGTCAAAATTGACGCAATGGTGATGGATGCAGATGTCAGTAAGCTGGAACAGATCATACCAAAGGTTCACTTAGTCATTGATGCGACCGATAATTTTGAAACCCGTTTGCTTATAAATGACCTTTGTCAAAAATATCGAAAGCCATGGATTTATGGTGGCTGTGTTGCTAGCTATGGCATCACATTTACCGTTTTACCTAATGAAACCCCATGCTTACAATGCCTAATGGAACATATTCCACAGGATGGCGCAACCTGCGATACTGTTGGTATTGTTAGCCCTGTAGTACAAATGGTCGTATCTCATCAAATGATCGAGGCATTCAAGATTTTAACTGGTAACAAGCAACAATTATCAGGAAAACTAATAGCGTTTGATCTATGGCAAAATCAGCGAATGGAGTTAGCAGTCGAATCTTTAAGAAAGAAAGATTGCCCATCGTGCTCCGAAAATAAACAGTTTCCAAATCTTTCTTATGAGCAACAATTAAAAACCGCCGTTTTATGTGGAAGAAATACGGTTCAAATTCGTTCCCCACATAAACAAGTACATTTAGAAGAAATCGCTAGACATTTACAAAAAAAACAATCATTAAAGGTTTTTCAGAATCCATACCTTCTTTCATTTGAAATAGAGAACCATCGTATGGTCGTTTTTCAAGATGGTAGAACATTGATTCATGGCACAAAAGATTTGACAGAAGCTAAAAAATTATATTATCAATTTATCGGTTAAAAATTTCAGGGGCTACCTTCACGGCTAGCCTCTGTTTAAATTTTTTGTAAAATCGCTCAATCTATTTTGTAAATAGAATGGTTATCTGTATAATAAGATGGGAGAGGAGAGAGGTGGATAATGGATAGTAAGAAAGATACGCTATTGTTTATCATTTGGGCGCAAAGTTTAGTTGCTATGCTAGGCAGCCTATTTTACTCAGAAGTTATGGATTATATACCCTGTGAACTATGCTGGTATCAACGAATTTTAATGTATCCACTAGTTCTTATTTATGGGTATGCTCTTTATAAAAAAGATATCAGATATGCATTTCCTGGAATCATAATGAGTGGAATCGGTATTCTCGTTTCTGGCTATCATTATTTAATTCAAAATGTACCAAGCTTACAATCTGCTGGGGATGCATGTGGAGTGGTTCCTTGTAATGCTATCTATGTAGATTTTCTAGGGTTTATCACCATTCCTTTTCAAGCATTTGTAGCTTTTTTAGTCATTTTTAGCCTACACCTTGCATTAATTGTTCAACAAAGGAGAGCTTAATTTTGAAAAAGATGATTATATTTATCATAGTGCTAGTAGTAATTTTTTTAGCCTTATTCTTCGTCGTGAAATATCAAAAGGACAAGGCGTCAGAAGGAAATCCGTTCGATAAATCAGACCTTCATTCTGCAACCATCGAACAATTAGATGATGAAAACTATCAAAATCAAATTCTACCAGATGAGCTAGCAGACAAGCTTGAAAATGGTGAAGATGTAACGGTTTATTTCTATAGTCCTACATGTGTACACTGCCAACGTACTACCCCAGTTGTCGTTCCAATGGCAGAAGGCTATGGGATTGATCTAGTTAAATTAAATTTATTAGAGTTTGAAGCACAATGGGATGCATACGGAATTGAGGCAACACCAACCATTGTCCATTTTGAAGATGGAGAAGAATCTGCTCGTATTGTTGGGGAACAAGAAAATGAAAGATTCGAATCATTTTTTGAAACAGAAGTATTAGAATAATGGAATAAAAAAGGTATAAATCCAGACTTTTATCTAGTTAGAAAAGTCTGGATTGTTTTTTAGTGAAGTAACATTTCGGGCAATCCCACATTTTAAAAACTCTGTTATCAAAGCGATGATACACGTCCCAACACCCATGCAATCCTTCAGTCACTATTTCTCCAAGTACTTACGCTTCCTCTTCTCCTACTTGATATACATTAGTATAGGCAGGGCCTGCACTATATGGCTTTTGTTCTATTGCCATTCCTTTGTCATTTTTCCATCTTTGATAAGCATATTTATTTCGCCACTCTGTTAGTAAGATATACGTTTTCCCCTTGGAAGGACGTAGGAGTCTAAGTGCGATAAATCCTGGGTGATCTGTTATGTTCTTAGCTGTTTCCTTGAATTCCAATTCAAAAATAGGAGCACCTTCGTCTGTAATGGGAAGATGTGTAAGAGCGATAAAACCAGTTTCTTGCAAATCATTTTGTGATAGGACTACTTCATAATTTCGGCTTGTTTTGAAAATAGAAGAATTTTTATCATCTTCATAATATGCAATGGCTGTATCCGCATTATGCATTAGAATAAAGGGGTGTTGTTCTTCTAACTTCGATAAGTATTCAAAAGTACCATTTGTCATAAATGCCTTCATTTTCTTTCCTCCTCGATTATCAATTCTTTAAAATCGTTTTTCCCGTATGTTGTGTGATAAAATAAAAATATTGTGTGTTAAAATGTGACAAAAGATGCAAGTGTAGATGCCAAAATTTGATGAAAGGTGGTGCAAACTGTTGGGATTTCTCCATAAATGGATGCAGAACAGCTGGGTAATGATAAAACGCTTTAAAGTGTTGGTTATTATCTTTACTGCAATGATTTTCTTCGCTTTCTGTGGTTATTTATTCTTATTATTTGGTGGAAGTTTAGTTTTTAATGAAGCTGCTACATATTTACCCCAAACCTCTAAGGTTGTAACTGAGGATGGGACAATTCTAGGAAAACTTTATAGCGAAAATCGTGAGTATGTCTCCATAGATGAAATACCTGAACATGTGGAAGCTGCCTTTTTATCATTAGAGGACAAGGATTTTTATGAACATTCCGGAATATCCTTTCCAGCAGTTGCACGGGCATTATATCGTGACATTCTCGCCATGAGCAAAGTCGAAGGCGGAAGTACGATTACACAACAGCTAGCGAAAAACTTATTCTTAGTTAATGATAAAACATGGATGCGAAAAACGAAAGAGGTTATGGCTTCCATCTATTTGGAACGTAATTATAGTAAGGAAAAAATTCTTGAGCTTTATTTAAATGAAGTGTATTTTGCGCATGGAATTTATGGTGTCGGAACAGCAGCGGATTACTTTTTTGGAAAAGATATTTCAGAGCTTACGATCGATGAAGGGGCACTCCTTGCTGCAATGGTAAAAGCCCCTAACACTTATTCTCCTTATATTGATAAGGAAAAGGCAAAAGAAAGAAGAGACCTTGCCCTTTCTCAAATGGAGAAGTATGGAGAAATTTCAACAGAAGAGATGCTCTCCTTCCAAGCAAAAACGATAAACGTTCAAACACATGAGCAGGAGGAGGAACCATGGTTAGATGACTATTTTGACCATGTATTGAAGGAAGTAGAGTATGTATATGGGCTCAGTAGGGAGGCGTTGAAGCGTGGTGGCTATACGATAGAGGTATATATGGATCCACTAATGCAAAAAATTGCCTATCAAAAAATGCTGGACGATAGCTTTTTTCAAGCTTCTAATCAAAAGGTGGATGGGACCTTCGTATTAATGGAACAAGAATCAGGACATTTAAAGGCATTAATTGCTGGTCGTGATTTTTCCTTCTCGGAAATTAATCAGCTTCATGTTGCTAAACAGCCTGGGTCTATTATGAAGCCTTTAGCAGTCTATGGTCCAGCTATGCAATTAGGGGAATATAAACCATACGATTTACTCCTTGACAAAGATATCGATTATGATGGCTATCATGTTAAAAATGCAGACGGTCAATATGATGGGCAAGTCACGATGTATGAGGCGATCAACCAATCGAAAAATGCTCCAGCAGTCTGGTTATTAGATCAAATCGGAATTGATTATAGTAAAGCTGTTTTAGAAAAAATGAATCTTACTATAAAAGATAAAGGACTTGCTATCGCATTAGGTGGGCTAGAAAAAGGATTAACACCTATAGAAATAACAGAAGCATATCGTACCTTTATTCATCGAGGACAATGGACGGAATCGAGAAGTATCCAATCCATAACCGATTCCTCAGGAGAGATTATCACTCCACAAGAACAAAAAACAACGGAGATTTTTAACCAACAGGTCGCATGGAATATGGTACGGATGTTAGAGGGGGTTGTCCAAACGGGTACAGCACAAAATGGAGATTTTTCCAAAGCATTAGCAGGAAAAACAGGATCGACAGAGCATCCACACTCACCGGGGAATATAAAAGATGCCTGGTTTGCGGGATTCACTCCTGACTATGTGATGTCAGCATGGATAGGGTTTTCCGAAGCTCCAGCAGAAAATTATCTCACCACTGGTAGTGAAGCACCGACTCGATTGACAAAATCGATTTTACAAGAGATAGATAAACATCATTCGTTAAAGCAAAACTTTGAAAAACCTAATCAAGTGAAGGAGTTGCCTAAGCCAATCGGAGAATTACCTGTCATTACGGATTTATCGACATCGATAGAATTTGGCGGTTTCACCGTAATTCAAGGAGAATTAAACTGGACAGTAGCTGATGATGAACGAATTGTTTATCAAATTTATGAACAGAGGGAAGAAAAGGATAAATTAGTTGGAGAAGTGAAAGGGAAAGGGAATTATACTGTTGGATTAGGTGATGTTTTTCAATCAAAGCAGTATTATGTTGTTCCATATAATCCGTTAACAGAGCAATCGGGACAACCATCGAATATCACAACCTTTAGAGAATAAGAATTAATTTTAGCTTTATAATTGTTTTTTAGTTATAATAATTACAATTTAGTGAACAATTGTGAAAAATGCTATACATGTACGATTAAACATTTTATAGTTAAATAGAATGAGGAAAAAGGATGGAATAGATATGACAACATTTAATGATACGATTTTAAAAGCGTTTCGTGGTGAGGAAACAGACTATACGCCTGTCTGGTATATGCGTCAGGCTGGAAGGTCCCAAAAAGAATATAGAGAATTAAAAAAGAAATATTCTTTATTTGAAATTACTCACCAGCCGGAACTATGTGCCTATGTTACGAAGCTTCCTGTAGACATGTATAATGTCGATGCAGCTGTTTTGTACAAGGATATCATGTCACCATTACCGGCAATTGGTGTAGATGTAGAGATCCAATCTGGCATTGGTCCAGTAATTGAGAATCCTATAAAGTCATTAAAAGATGTGGAGAAATTAGGAACAATCGATCCCGAAAGTGATGTTCCATATGTATTAGAAACGATTCGAATATTAACAAAGGAACAGCTTCAAGTACCTTTGATCGGTTTTAGTGGTGCTCCTTTTACCATAGCAAGCTATATGATTGAAGGAGGTCCATCGAAAAATTATCATCGAACAAAAGCATTGATGTATAGTGACCCGAAGGCATGGTTTGCTCTGATGGACAAATTAGCTGATATGACAATAACGTATGTCAATGCCCAGATACAAGCTGGTGCCCAAGCTATTCAAATTTTTGATTCATGGGTTGGTGCGTTAAATGTTGCTGATTATCGAACCTACATCAAACCAATTATGCAGCATATTTTTACAGAATTGAGAAAAAATAATGTACCTCTTATTTTATTTGGAGTAGGTGCAAGTCATTTAGTGAAGGAATGGAATGATCTCCCTGTTGATGTGATTGGATTAGACTGGCGCTTATCTATTCGTGAGGCGAGAAACTTAGATGTAACAAAGGCATTACAAGGGAACTTAGACCCAGCCTTCCTGCTCTCAGATTGGGCAACGGTTGAAAAGAAAGTGAAAGAAATCATTGATGAAGGAAAACAATATCCGAGTCATGTATTTAACCTTGGACATGGAGTGACACCAGAAATAAATCCAGATCGTTTAAAAAAATTAACTGAATTTATTCATACTTATTCCAAGCAAGCATAGAAAGGATGTTTCATGATGACAAAGAAAAAAATCGGACTACTCGTAATGGCATATGGTACTCCTTATGAGGAAGCAGACATTGAACGCTATTACACAGATATTCGCCATGGACGTAAACCATCCCCAGAGATGTTAGAAGACTTAAAAGAGAGATACAAAGCAATCGGTGGTATTTCTCCACTTGCTAAAATCACGAAAGATCAGGCAAAGGCATTAGAAGACCATTTAAATGAAGTACAGGATGATGTGGAATTCGTTCACTACTTAGGCTTAAAGCATATTGAGCCATTTGTAGAAGACGCAGTGAAAAAAATGGCTGATGATGGGATAACAGAAGCTATTTCTATAGTACTTGCCCCACATTATTCTACTTTTAGTGTGAAGTCTTACAATGGTCGTGCTCAAGACGAGGCAGCTAAATTTGGTATCACGATAAACTCTGTGGAAAGCTGGTATGATGCAGAAGGATTTATCGATTATTGGAAGAAAGCCATCTTAGCAGAATATGAAAAAATGGAAGAAACAGAAAAAGAGAACGCGGTGCTTATTGTCTCTGCCCATAGCCTTCCTGAGAAAATTTTGCAATATGGTGACCCATATCCAGAGCAATTACAAAAAACGGCAGAGCTTATTAAAGCAAAAACAGGAATTAAAAATTTGGAAATTGGCTGGCAAAGTGAAGGAAATACGCCTGATCCTTGGTTAGGTCCAGATGTACAGGATTTAACCCGTGAGTTATATAATGAAAAAGGATACCGCAGCTTTATTTATGCCCCGGTTGGGTTTGTTGCAGACCACTTAGAAGTTCTCTATGACAATGATTATGAATGTAAGGTTGTATGTGAGGAGCTTGGTGCGAACTACTATCGTCCATCCATGCCGAACGCTCATCCTAAATTTATCGATACTTTAGCAACCGTTGTGTTAAATAAATATAAAAGTAATGATCGATCATGAAAAAGATTGTAATCATTGGCGGTGGTATTGCGGGACTTACCGCCGCTTTTTACTTAAAAAAGCAGATAAAAGAAGAAAATCTACCATATGAAGTGAATGTAATAGAAGCGAGCAATCGTCTTGGTGGAAAAATTAAAACAGAGCGTCGGGATGGCTTTACAATGGAACGTGGGCCTGATTCCTTTCTCATTCGAAAGCAGTCGGCTGAGCGTCTTGTCCGTGAGGTTGGCTTAGGGGATAAGCTAGTAACAAATGGGACAGGGAAATCTTATATACTAATTGGAAATGAACTCCATAGTATGCCTCAAGGATCATTTATGGGTATTCCTACTCAAGTCAAACCATTTTTATTATCCGATTTATTTAGTATAGCGGGCAAGCTTCGAGCAGGGATGGATTTTATTAGACCTAAAGGAATGCCTCAAGACGATCAATCACTAGGAAAATTCTTTCGCAAGCGATTTGGTGATGAATTGGTTGAAAATTTAATAGAACCATTACTATCTGGTATTTATGCCGGAGATATCGATGATTTAAGCTTAATGGCTACTTTCCCAAATTTTTACGAACTGGAGCAAAAGTATGGCAGTATTGTAAGGGGCTTGCAAAAGTCGATGCCAAAGACGAAGAATACGGGCAAAAAGAGAAGCATGTTCTACAGTCTTGAAGGTGGTTTACAAACACTCGTGGAAGCATTAGAGCAAGCTCTTGGGGATGAAATGATCTATAAAAATACAAAGGTTAAATCATTGGAAAAAATAAATAGTAACTACCAACTTTCCTTATCAGATGGCTCAATAGTGAATGCTGATGCGGTGATGGTGGCAACACCTTTTGCGTCCATGAAACAAATGTTAGGTTCTTATGATTTTATCCAAAAGCTAGGGGAAATGAAGGCAACATCTGTAGCAAATGTTGTGTTAGCCTTTGATCAGTCTGCTATTAAAGAAGATATTGATGGTACTGGTTTCGTCGTATCACGCAATAGTAGTAATCGTATAACAGCTTGTACATGGACACATAAAAAATGGCCGGAAACCACTGTACCAGAAGGAAAGGCATTGCTTCGTTGTTATGTAGGAAGACCTGGTGATGAAGAAGTGATTCATCTATCAGATGATGGATTAGAGGAGCTAGTTCTTGCCGATTTGAATAAGATTATGAGGATTGATGGTAAACCTCTTTTTTCTGTTGTGACACGTTGGGAAAATGCAATGCCCCAATACCGTGTTGGGCATAAGCAGATGGTAGAAAAATTAGAAGGAGATTTGATGGAACACCTCCCTGGCGTATATGTAGCTGGTAGTCCCTATAAAGGGATTGGGATTCCGGACTGTATTGATCAAGGGGAAGAGACCGTCAAGAAAATGTTAGAGTTTTTAGCCGAGTAGAGTTGCTTAGAAAAGCACTCTACTTTTTTTTGTGTTTATACCATATATAAAAAAAGAGCAGCTTTAGAAGCTGCAGGTGTCTGTCTTTCACATATATCTTGATTAATTGGATGGGAATGTTCGTCATCCTTATTCAGCAGGATAAGAAGGATGAAAGGAACGAAAGATATAGGGTAAAAGACGTATAGGTTAAATGGCGGGATGATTGCAGCTGTCACAAATGTTATGATAACAATCTGCTTGTTCTACAATATCATTTCCGCACTTTACACACTTTTTTCTAGGGATATTACGAAAGAATTCTAAGATGTTTATCATAGAGAAATCCCTCCAAAAATCGTGTCGTACATTTATTGTATTATAACAAAATCAAAAAATCAATACTTTGTATTAGTACAATTTCAAAAAATTGTTTTATCCTCTTTCTTCTTTTATACTTAGGTAGAAAAGCTTAGATAAAAAGGGGTGTCACTATCAAATGAAATTTATTGATAATAAAGGAATTACAGATCCACACATTAATTTAGCTATTGAAGAATATATATTAAAACAGTTCGGAGAGAAGGATACCTATTTGCTGTTCTACATAAATGAACCTTCGATCATTATTGGTAAAAATCAGAATACAATTGAAGAGATCAATACAGACTATGTAGAGGAAAAAGGTATTCACGTTGTCCGTCGTCTTTCTGGTGGCGGTGCAGTCTACCATGATCAAGGAAATCTGAATTTTAGCTTTATTACAAAAGATGATGGTAACAGTTTTCATAACTTTGCAAAATTCACAGAACCCGTTGTGGATGCATTGAAGGCACTGGGGGTTCCTGCCGAATTAAGTGGACGTAATGACTTAGTTGCAGAGGGGCGCAAGATCTCAGGAAATGCCCAATTTACAACACGTGGTCGAATGTTTAGTCATGGAACATTAATGTATGATTCTGAAATTGAACATGTGGTAAGATCACTCAATGTAAAAACAGAGAAGATAATCTCTAAAGGAATAAAATCCATCAGAAGTCGTGTAGCAAATATTTCAGAATTTATGGAAAGTAAGCTATCAATGGATGCATTAAAGGAGCATATACTTTGTCATGTCTTTCATGTTGATAAGCTAGAAGAGGTACCACGTTATGAATTAACAGAAGAAGACTGGGAAAATATTCATCAATTATCGAAAGAACGCTATCAGCAATGGGAATGGAATTATGGAAAATCACCGAAATTTAACATCCAGCATTCACACAAATTCCCAGCTGGTTTAGTTGACGTACGCTTGGATGTGCATAAAGGAATGATTGAGGATTGCAAAATTTATGGTGACTTTTTCGGTGTTGGAGATGTTAGTGAATTAGAGGACAAGCTAAAAGGGGTACGATATGATCGTCAAGCAATGGATGATGCACTAGAAGATATCGAAGTATCTCATTACTTAGGTAAAATTTCGAAAGAAGAGCTTTTAGGATTAATTTATTAATGGCATCTAGTTAGCGATTGATGGAAGCATACAAGAGGCTGTGCCATTCTTGGCTACAGCCTTTTTACATTAGGTAAGCGTAAGAGGATAGGAAAGGAGGAAGTAGATGAAGAAGCTAATCATTACTTATGGCTTGTATGTATCCGTACTGTTTGTTTATTTCTTTTTTTATTATCCACTAGAGTCCTTCGGTAATTCTCGCTATGGTGCTCTCTCACATGCCTTTTACTTTTCCATGCTACCATTACAGCTTCTTGTACCTGTTTTACTTTTGAAAAGAAAAGCTTCCTACCAATGGATGGAGCGTTATTCATTGCTTCTCCGAACATTTTTCCTTGCTGCAGTGATTATGCTCATCGATTTTCTCATTCATCTCCCTTTTCGTGTGCTCTGGTATATGATTTCTAGAAATGAGGGCACACGAACACAGTTGTTCTGGCCATGGCTCTTAGAACGTCTCATTAGCTCATTCATCACTTTACTTGTGCTTGTTATTATTTTTTATATCGCTTCAATAATCATGAAGCAATGGCCAAAAATATGGGGGTTTATGCTTTGGTTATGGTTGATTCCAGCGGTTATTTTCATGGTGTTTATTCAACCAGTGTTGATTGATCCATTATTTGATGATTTTTCTCCTTTAGAACAAGGTAATTTACGCAATGAAATAGTAGAGCTAACGGGAAATGCGGGATTAAATGATGTCGACTTATTAGTTGTTCATAAAAGTGAGAAGGTATCCACCTACAATGCTTATGTTACGGGTATTTTTGATAATGCTAGAATTGTGATCTGGGATACGATGCTCAAAGGAATGGAAAGTGCTGAAATATTATTTATTATGGCACATGAAATTGCCCACTACTTGTATAACCATGTTTACATTGGTACGGGCTTGTACTTATTACTCGGATTAGTTTTATTATTGTTCCTGCAAAAATTTAGCACTCGTTGGACTAAACAACAACAAACACCGAGCTTAACAGTGCTGTTGAAATTATTTTTGACTGTCAATATAGTACTTATTATTACAGAGCCGTTATCCCTGTTTATTTCACGTCATATGGAGCAAGCAGCAGACCAATATGCAATAGAACATACAGAAGATTTAAATCCAGCCTTAGCAAGCTATTATCAATTAGCAGAGCAATCAAAGACAGATATATCTCCTGCTACTTGGATAAAATTACTTCGCTCGTCCCATCCATCAATAGCAGACCGAATCGTTCGAATAGAGCAAGAAATGATTAAACGTGAAACCAATCCATGATTTCATTCGTATAATGAATAGAGGTGATGAAAGATGGACGTATATGATCAAAAACTAGTAGAAGAACAAGAAAAGAAACGGAAGGTAATGCGCCTTCAAAGGGAAAAGAAGAAATTGACAGAAGAATTAAATCAATTAACCAATCGACAAGAGGATCTCTATCACAAGCTACAAGAGGAAAAAGTAGATGTTGAGAAGCTAGAAGGATTTAGTGTAGCGAATTTATTTTATACATTATCAGGTAAAAAACTTGAAAAATTAGATAAAGAAAAACAGGAGCTAGCAATCGCCCAGCTTCAATATGAAGAGGCCAAGGAAGCGGTTAATGACTTGAAAGAGGATTTGGAGGTCATTAATCAACAAATTCGTGAATTAGGTGATCCTGACACTCGATTTCATCAACTGTTAAAGGAAAAATACGAGCAATTATTAAATACAAATGATCCAAAGGGAAAAGAAGCCCTTCAATTATTAGAACATCTAGGTACATTAAAAGACGAGAAAAAAGAAATAGCGGAAGCGATTCAAGCTGGTGACCAAGTGAAGTCCGCACTAAATAATGCTAGCATATCCTTAGATAAAGCCAAAAATTGGGGAACTGCGGATATGTTTGGTGGCGGTTTTATCTCCACTTCTCTAAAGCATAGCCACATAGATGATGCTAGACGTTCTAGTCACAATGCCCAGCGTTTATTAAGGAAATTTTCTCACGAATTAGCAGATATCGGTGAATCTTTTCAAGCAGATATAAATATCTCAGGTGGACTCACCTTTGCTGATTATTTCTTAGATGGTTTAGTAATGGATTGGTTCGTACAGGATAAAATTAATCAATCTGCTAATGAAGTAAATAGTATGCGGGAAAAGGTATCACAAACAGTGACACAGTTAAAGAAACTTGAAAAAGATATTGTACATACTATTACACATGCAGAGAGCGAGTGGGAGAATTTAATCTTTCAGGCATAAGCATTCGTTCCATATAGTTCAAAAGCCCAGTACAAATTACTGAGGCTTTTTTGTAGTGACTAAATATTCTTGGTCTGTTATGAAAAAATCAATTTCTGGTCGTTCCTGTATGAGATTCAATTGCTCAAGCTTGAAGAAGCTAACCTTTCGATACGGATCATGATCAATAATTGGTAACGATTTCTTTTGTGCAATATATTGATCTACTGCTCGTTGGACTTGATCCAATGCAACGGCAATATGTCGTTCTTCTTCTTCAAATAAATCATATGTTTCCTTCGACATGTAAAATGTTTTTTTCGGTATCGCCTTAAGGTATGGAAGAAGAAGCGTGTGATCAACCGACAAGTCATCTTTAATCAGAACTTGTAAAGGGATGTTTTTCGGTAGCTCTAGACTATATTCTTGGATGGCTTTTTTCATTTGAGCATAAGATATTTCTTTTACAGGGTGCTTATCTTCTGGCTTCTTTTTAAGTAGTATCTTTCTCCACATATTTCTCACCACACTTGATTCAAATTTTTGAAAACATCCTTAATGAGTGAATAATTGCTACATAGATTTTATCACATTTTGATCGATTTCATGGAAAATTTAATAGTCTAAGTAAATTTACCTAATTTTTCTATCATATTTTATCAAATATTGGTACATTATAGGTGGTTTTAAACCAAACCACACAAAAGGAGGAATTAATGATGGAAACATTACAAGAGAGACTTACGGAAATTAGTCCAAGTACATTAGCCGTTATCGGTGAGAGAGAGGAGGGAGACTATTTAACTAAGGTTATGGAATATGACGAAGAGGATGATTATGAAACAACTCATAGTGCTCAGAAAGTTATGGATATTACCTGTAGAGAATTCGGTATAAGTTTAAGAGGGTTAATTGAAGGTTCACGAATGCTCACAGGTATTACACATAAGCCACCCATTGCCATAGATCGAATGAGTGGCATGTATTTTTTTCCTGTCGAATCTCCATTAAGGAAATCCTGTTCATGGATTGCTCACTCTCATGTTCAACAAGCAGAAAAGCTTGAACGAAATCGCTCCAAAATCATCTTTAAAAACAACCGCACCATCACCTTAGATATTTCCTATGCAACGATCATTAATCAAATTTACCGTACTGCTCAATACCGATACTTACTAGGGAACAAAATGGAGGATGTCCTTCAATTATCTCACTATGTTGCTGAATCTGGATGGAAACGAAAAGAGCCAGGTATTAAAAATAGACATATGTGAAAGAAGGAGTCGTTATCATCTAGGTAGCGACTCTTTCTGCACACACTTTAAAGAGAATTTATAGCAAGGATGAAACTCGATGGGGTCGTTAGAGGATGAGCAGATGTGAGTGGTACGTTCAATCCTATTTTGTTCATTTGCCTTTTTTGAAAGATTTATAGACAATCATAAATGCCAAACCCTCTATGCTCTCATAGCTTGTAAAAAAGGTAGAAATGAGGGGATAATTTGTTTGGCTATTCCATGATTCAGACAGTACGAAACTATGCGAGTAAATTAGATCGTCCTCTGCGCAATGAGTTAGTTAATCTCTATAAGCCTCTAAAATTTACACCGTGCTTTTTACACCGAGTATTAGAGAATAGGTTAAAACAGAAGAAGAAAATATCTGTCATTGTACAGTTTCATCAAGAGGCTTATGAGTCTGGTTGTCATCAAATAGAGGGAATTATCAATAGTCATAGAAAAAATAAGTTATACCAATATTATTCTAGAATTTCTTGTTGCTCAGCTGATATGACTCCAGACAGTTTGGAGATATTGCTAACTAATTGTAAACATGTGAAGAAGGTTTATAAAAATAGAGAGGTTCATGCATTACTAGACGTCGCAGTGGAATCAGCTAATGCAAAGCAAGTGGTTCGCAATAATACCATGTTAACTGGTAAAGGGACAAAGATAGCGATACTAGATACTGGAATCTACCCACATCAAGACTTATCAGGGAGAATTACTGATTTTGTAGATTTTATTAATTATCGTTCCGAACCTTATGATGATAATGGCCATGGAACACATTGTGCTGGGGATGCAGCAGGAGATGGATCTCTTTCATCCGAGAAATATATGGGGCCCGCTCCAGCAGCCAGTGTAGCGGGAGTAAAAGTTTTAAATGACACGGGAGCGGGCTCTTTAGATACCATTATGCAAGGTGTAGAGTGGTGCATTCAATATAATGAAAGCAATTCCGATAGTCCAATAGACATTATTAGTATGTCTCTAGGAACCGAACCGTATGATTATGGGGAAGAGGATCAGGATCCTCTCGTACAAATTGTTGAAGAAGCATGGAGCAGTGGGATTATTGTTTGCGCAGCAGCTGGCAACAGTGGTCCAGATCCACAGAGTATTTCAAGTCCTGGCCTCAGTGATCTTGTTATAACTGTTGGAGCCTTAAATGATCGTGATACTCGAGATACACGAAGTGATGATGAGGTAGCTAGCTTTTCAAGCAGAGGTCCAACCATTTATGGGCAAGAAAAGCCAGATATTTTGGCACCAGGTGTTGACATTATATCATTGCGTTCACCAAATTCTTATATAGACAGATTGCAAAAATACAATCGCGTCGATGGGGATTACTTTGTCATGTCAGGTACATCGATGGCAACCCCTATTTGTGCTGGAATTGTGAGCTTGATCAAAGAGCAAAATCCTCAATTAACGCCAGATGAAATAAAAGAATTACTGAAAAACGGTACCGATTTATGGGAAGACCGTGACCATAATATATATGGAGCAGGTTATATTAATGCTGAAAACTCGATACCAAAGTAATGGACTGGTTAATCAAGCAGAATAGGGCAACCTTTCAATTTTGACTCAGTTGATACAATCTACATTTTTGCAAGGCTTTCCTCATACAATCATGTAGAGGTGATAAAAGATGCCAAGAGTTAAATATACCGATAGTGATGTTGCTTTGATGGCAAGGATGATGAGGGCTGAAGCCGAAGGTGAAGGTGCTTTAGGAATGCTTATGGTCGGTAATGTTATTGTAAATCGCTTAAAAGCCGGTTGCTTAGATTTCCAAGGCTTAACATCTATACCAGATGTTATTTATCAAGTACAGGGAGGAAATTACTCGTTCGAAGCGGTACAAAAAGGAAATGTTTTTTACAACAGAGCAAGGAGTAAAGAAAAAAGACTAGCCAAACAAACATTAGATTATTGGCGTCAACATCCTTCTAAGTTTGCACTATGGTATTTTAATCCATATGATGTATGTCCACCTACTTGGTATGGCCAACCTTTTACCGGCCAATTTAAACAACATTGTTACTATGAACCGGAAGCTAATACGTGTGAAGGTGTCTATAGATGGTGAAAATCTCCACAGCTGTGGAGGTTTTTTTCTTTTATATGAAGTAAAATGAGAAATAGTAAGTATCATGGTAATAGAATAAATGTTAATTTGAGCTAATCAAGATTAGGAGCTATATCTTGGCAATAATGCTAATACCACGAGAGAAAACAGAGGTAAAGAATTATATCTAGGCAATAATACCAATACCACGAGAAAGAACCGAGATAAAAGCAATAGAACAAATAAAATAAAAATTAGTGAGATACCCCCGATATAAATTATAGAGAAGGAAGTATATAGATAATGGTGCTTAATTAAAAACACACTAACATTTTCTGTTAGGAAAATCAGTTAAAAAGTATTAAAATAAGGATAAATATGATTCCAGCAAACTTTTTTCCAAAGATTTGTTAAAGAGGGGTTCATTTATTTATGTTTACATATAATATAAGTAATATTGACAATATTAATATAGAAGAAATCAAACAATTAATTGAAGCAAATGATTTTGACCGACTTGTTTCCTTCCTGCTTAGAAGCTATGAAAGCCTAGGACCAATTCCAGGCTTTTTACTTCCATTTTTGGAGGCATTTTTGCCATTTTTACCTTTAGTTGTTTTTGTCATGACGAATGCTGCAGCGTACGGACTGTTAGAGGGATTTCTCCTTTCATGGAGTGGGGCAAGTATGGGGGCTATCGTAGTTTTTATGATCGTCCGAAGATTTAAGGATATACGTTTATTGAAATGGATTCGAAAAAATAAACAAGTCAAGAAAGTCATGAATTGGTTAGAAAAGCATGGATTTGGTCCATTGTTTTTATTACTATGCTTTCCGTTTTCGCCTTCGGCCATTATTAATTTGGTTGCAGCATTGTCGGGGATTAGTCTTTATCAATTTGCATTAGCGGTTTTGTTAGGGAAATCGGTAATGATTTTCACTGTATCCTATATTGGAGATAGTATCGTTTCCTTTGCGCAAAATCCGGTAAAGACTATTTTAGTAGCCATAGGGATTGCAATTATTTGGATATTTGGAAAGTATTTAGAGAAACGATTACAAAAACGTGCAGAACGAAAAAATTGGAAATAAAAAGGATTAAAGTTGATGGAATGGGGGTAAATTAGTAATATTAATCCCTTTGGAGGGAATATTATGAAACAAAAAAGAATATGGCCGATTGTTAGAGTTGTGTTATTTGCACTTTTACTTGCTTTTTTCTTTCGCTCCTATTTATTTGCAAGTTATGTGGTAAATGGCAAGTCAATGGAACCTACTTTACATGATGGGAATCTATTAATGGTGAATAAAATGATATATGACTTAAAAGAAATAGAACGGTTTGATGTCATCGTCTTTCATGCGAATAAAGAAGAGGATTATGTTAAACGTGTAATTGGGATACCAGGTGATCACATTGCCTATCGGGACGATACGCTTTATTTAAATGGAAATCCAGTAGAAGAACCATATTTAGAACCATTCCGTGAAAGTGAAGAACGACCATTAACGGACGAGTTTACCTTAGAGGAGTTAACAGGTGAAAGTAAAGTTCCACCAAATATGCTGTTTGTATTAGGGGATAATCGCACCAAAAGCTTTGATAGTAGAGAAATAGGCTTTATAGATCAAAGTTCAGTCGTTGGTAAAGTAGATGTCCTTTATTGGCCGATGTCAGATCTTAATTTTCAATTTATCCAATAAAGTGAGAGATATTACGGACCGTTAGCACGATAATAAATCAAAAAGTAGAAGGCACAAGCTTACTTGGCCCTCTACTTTTTTCTTTGTTCCAAAGAATACAGCCGAGATTTTTCCACTAAACAAAAGAACATTAGTTTGGTATAATGAGTAAAAGAGAGGACAGAGAGTAGGTGCTTGAATGTTACGTTTTATTGTAGGTAGCTCTACTGTAAATAAAAGTGAACAATGTTTAATGGAGATAAAAAATAAGCTTCAGCAAAACCCTCAGGGATCGCCAATTATTTATTTAGTTCCAGACCAAATGACGTTCCAACAAGAATATGCCTTACTAAACGATCCAGAGCTAAATGGATCCATACGTGCCCAAATCTATAGTTTTTCAAGATTAGCTTGGAGGGTTATGCAACAAACAGGAGGGGCAACAAAGAAATTTATTACTTCCACAGGGATTCAAATGATGTTACGTAAAATAATCGAACAAAGAACATCAGATTGGAAGGTTTTTCAAAAGGCAGTAGAAAAACAAGGCTTTATCGAACAGTTAGAAGAAATGATGATAGAATTTAAACGTTACTGTATTACGCCAGAGCAAGTCACCGCACAATTGATGGAAATGGATCGCTTTAAGCATCAATCAATGGGGGAACATGCCTTAAGAAATAAGCTGGATGACTTATATTATGTTTATCATCATTTAGTCAAGGAACTAGAAGGAAATTATATTGATAGTGAGGATCAGCTCCAGCTCTTAACGAAGAAGCTAGTGGAATCCAACTTCCTAGAAGAAACCGAAGTGTACATTGATGGATTCCATCGATTTACTCCACAGGAATTGCTTGTTATAGAAGCAATGCTTCAAAAGGCACAAAATGTGACGATAACCTTAACTATGGATCAAGCAGATGAGATTATTGCAGAGCCATTAGATCTTTTTTACCAAACGAAAGAAACATTCTTACAATTGGAGCAACTAGCACAGAAGCATAGTATTAAAATAGAAAAGGAAACACTCAGTAAACAAACAAAAGAAAACACTGCCTTTATTCATTTAGATCAACATTTTGATAGTAGACCCGCAGTACCATATGAAAAAAAAGCACCAATTAGAATGGCAGAGGCAGTCCACCCAAGGGCAGAGGTAGAAGGTGTAGCACAGGAAATTATTAAACTTGTGCGTGATGAAAACTATAGATATCGAGATATCGCGATATTGCTTCGTGAGCCTGATGTTTATCATGACTTAATTACGACGGTTTTTGATGATTATCAGATTCCCATTTTTGTGGATGAGAAACGAACCATGCTTCACCATCCCTTAATTGAATGCTTACGATCACTATTAGATCTCATCGAAGGAGATTGGCGTTATGACGCTGTTTTCCGTGTATTAAAGACAGGTCTAATTCCAGAAGGAAAAGAGCAACCAAGATTAGATCAAGAAGCGATTGATGAGCTCGAAAACTATGTCTTAGAGTACGGAATTAGAGGGAAAAATAGATGGACAAACGATCAGCCTTGGGTTTTTCAGCGCTTTAAAGGCTTTGATGAATCAGCACAAACAGATAGAGAAATGGCTATCCAAGAAAGAATCAATGCATACCGAATGCAAGTAGTGGACGCACTAGCACCGATAGATCAAGCGATAAAAGAAGCGAAAACTATTGAGCAAAAAGCGATTGTACTTTATCAATGGCTTGAGGAAATGCAAATTCCAAAGCATTTAGAAAAAATTCGTGAACAATATGATGAAGAAGGTCTTGTGGAAAAAGGACGTGAGCAAGATCAAGTATGGGATGCGGTTATTCAATTGCTTGAGGAAATTACGGAAATAGCAGGCGAGGAAGAAACGGATTTGAAGCTATTTCGAAGTATCTTGGAATCCGGGTTTGAATCACTACAATTCTCTCATGTTCCACCAAGTCTTGATCATGTCGTCGTTGGATCCATTGACCGTTCAAGAATGCAAGGGGTAAAATGTGCACTTTTACTTGGAGTGAATGAAGGTACATGGCCAATGAAGCAGAGTAGTGATGGAATTATTACGGAGGAAGAACGTGCTTTGTTGCAGGATAATGGTTTTCAACTAGCAGAAGGAAGTAAACGGCAATTATTGGATGATTGGTTTTACGTTTATCTTGCGTTTACACTGCCTGAAGATTATCTCTGGATTAGTTATCCTATAAGTAATAGTGAAGGAAAAGCAAAGGTGGCTTCTTCTTTAATTAAAAGAATGGAGGAGCTTTTCCCACAACAATGGGATAAAATCCTACTTCAAGATCCTGAAGAGATGACAGATGCTAGAAGATTTGTTACGACACCAAGAAAAACAAGAGGTGCTCTAACCTCCCAATTGGCAAGACAGCTACGCGGCTATCCCATTGATCCAATATGGCAGAATGTGCTGAACTGGTATATAGAAAATATAGAGGACAAGCTCACGAATCAGCGAGTTTTGCGAGGGCTATTCTATCAAAACAAACCAACTAATCTTTCCTCTACTACGGTTGAGAAAATGTATCCAGAAAAAATAAAGGCGAGTGTCTCTAGATTAGAGATGTTCTACCGTTGTTCCTACCAACATTTTGCTAGATATGGTTTAGGATTAGAAGAGAGACAAACCTATAAGCTTGATGCTCCAGATATAGGTCAACTCTTTCATGAAGCTTTAAAACAAATAACCGAATGGATCCAAAAGGATGGATTGAGGTTTGCAGATATTCATGAACAAGAGGCGAGAAATTATGCGAACAAAGCGATCAGTTATTTAGCACCAGTATTGCAGCATCAAATCCTACACAGTTCGAAACGTTATCAATATATACAAAGGAAGCTGGAAGGTATTGTCGCTAGGGCCACCTTTATCCTTAGTGAACAATCAAGACTAACGAACTTTTCTCCTGTTGGTTTAGAAGTTGGATTTGGATATCCAAACCAGTTGGATCCTCTAGAAATTCCATTAACAGATGAGCGAAAGCTTTTACTAAGAGGAAGAATTGACCGAATTGATCAAGCGACAGACGAAGAGCAGCTCTACCTTCGAATTATTGATTATAAGTCAAGTGCCAAAGGGTTGAATTTAGCAGAGGTTTATTATGGATTAGCTTTACAGATGATTACTTATTTGAATGTTGTCTTACTGAATGCGGAAAAATGGTTAGGTCAAAAAGCAACTCCTGGTGGTGTATTATATTTTCATGTGCATAATCCCATGCTTTCGCTATCTGAAAGCTTAGCGGATGAGAAAATTAATGCAGAGCTTTTTAAGCAATTTAAAATGAAAGGTTTACTACTAGATCAAGAGAATGTTGTGAAAATGATGGATACCTCACTGGAGTCTGGTAGAAGTAATGTTATTCCAGCAGGATTTAGTAAGTCAGGTAAATTCTATAAAGGATCAAAAGTGGCGGAAGAAGAAGTATTTCAAGATTTGCAAGCCTACATAAGGCAATTAATGAAAAACGCAGGTTTATCGATGATAGAAGGAAACTTGGAGTTAAATCCTTTCCAAAAGCAAGATCAAACAGCTTGTACATTTTGTTCCTTTCGATCAGTTTGTCAGTTTGACTCAACATTGCCCGAAAATAATTATCGTAGACTGCAGGATTTACAAGACGAAGAAGTAACAGAGGCAATTAAGCGAGGTGAGTTGTAATGCCACAATGGACAAAGGAACAAGAAGAGGCAATTTATCAATCTGGAAGCAACATTCTCGTTGCTGCAGCAGCTGGTTCAGGTAAAACAGCAGTCCTAGTAGAACGAATTATTCAAAAACTATTAAACAAAGAAACTCCTGTTGATATTGATCAGTTACTCGTGGTAACTTTTACAAACGCAGCTGCTCAAGAGATGCGTAACAGAATCGGTGAAGCTTTAGAAGAAGCATTAGCAGCAGATCCGGGATCGAATCATTTGAAGAAGCAAATATCCTTGCTACAGCATGCCTCGATTTCTACTTTACACTCATTCTGTATGGAGCTTGTACGTAAATACGCTTATCGTTTAGATATCGACCCGAGTTTTCGAATTGCAGATGAGGTTGAGGCAGATATGATTCGCCAAGATGTATTAGAGCAGCTTTTTGAAGAGTGGTATGGATTAGAAGAGGACGCGGAACAGGAGGCATTTTTCCAAGTTGTCGATCGTTTCTCCAATGATCGGAATGATTTGGAAATTGAAGGTTTAATCTTGACTTTATATGAATTTTCGATTCAACACCCTAATCCTGATTTATGGTTAGAGCAGCTTGCAGAAACCTATGCTGTAGAAGAAACAACAGATGAGTCTACGTTAACCTGGCTAACCATTTTGAAGAAAGAGGTTGCACGTCAATTAGAAGTAATGGAGATGCAAATCACCCAGGCATTAGAGTTAACGAAAGAGGCAGATGGACCATATCACTACGCAGAAGCTCTAGATTCGGACAAAGAGATGATACAGCAGGCAAAAGGAGCTATTGCACTATCATGGCAAGAAGCACGAGCAGTTTTTACTAATGGAAAATTCAAAGCATTATCTAGAAAAAAGGTGGAATGTAGTGAGGATAAAAAGGATCAGGTCAAAGCTTTTCGAGATGATCTAAAAAAAAGGTGGAATAAGGTTGCCTCTGATTGGTTTAGTCGAGATTTATCTTTCCACCTTGCTGATATGAAGGAGCTTTATCCAATAATTAATCATTTAACTAAAATGATTAAGGACTTTCGTTTCCACTACCAAGAAGCCAAAAAAGAAAAAGGACTCGTCGATTTCAGTGATTTGGAGCATTTTGCCTTAGATGTATTATTAGAAGACAAGTCCGATAAGCTTCCTTCTTCAATTGCTCTAGAGCTAAGAAAAAAATACCGTGAAATTATGGTGGATGAATATCAGGATACAAATATTGTTCAGGAAACGATTCTTACAAGTATTGCAGATCAAGACAATGGCAATATGTTTATGGTAGGGGATGTGAAGCAAAGTATTTACCGATTTCGCCATGCTGAGCCATCACTTTTTATTGACAAATATACTCGATTTTCTGAGGAAGAAGATCCAGGCTATCGAATTGATCTAGCGCGCAACTTCAGAAGTCGAAAAGAGGTATTAGTTGCCGCAAACTATGTGTTTAGGCAATTATTTGATCAAGAGGTAGGAGATTTAGAGTATGATCAAGATGCAGAGCTCATTTATGGAAATAAGAGTTATGACGACATACCACTTGCTCAGCCTGACACAGAGATCATCATTATTGATCAAGAATCGAATGAAGCAGAAAGAGAAGCCCTAGATATGGAGTTAGAGGATAGGGAAGACCTGGAAAAAGCACAGCTTGAAGCAAGAGCGTATGCTAAAAAAATACAATCTTTTATTGGACATGATGACCGACCTCCACTTCAAGTTATGGATAAAAAAACATCTATGCCTAGAAAAGTTGAGTACCGAGATATTGTTATTTTACTACGCTCGATGACATGGGCTCCGACCATTATGGAGGAATTCAAAAAACAAGGAATTCCAGTCTATGCTGAACTATCTACCGGCTATTTGGCTGCAATCGAAATTCAAGTAATGATGAGTTTATTAAAGATAGTCGATAACCCAAGACAGGATATTCCTTTAGCAGCAGTGCTGAAATCACCAATTGTTGGATTAGATGAAAACGAGCTAGCAGAGATTCGTTTGACTAAGAAAAACAGTACCTATTATGAAGCGACTAAAGCATATTTGGCTAAAACAGCTGGTGGGCAAACAGAAGGCAAGCTTGATGGCTTTATGACAAACTTAGAAAAATGGCGTAAAGAAGCAAGACAGGGGGCGCTATCTGCTTTAATTTGGCAAATTTATCAGGAAACAGGTTATTATGACTTTGTTGGTGGCATCCCTGGTGGTAGACAACGTCAAGCAAATCTAAGAGCACTATACGACAGGGCAAAGAGCTATGAATCGACTTCCTTTCGAGGACTTTTCCGTTTTCTCCGCTTTATTGAACGAATGGAGGATAGAGGAGAGGATCTTGGTGCAGCAAAGGCATTAGGTGAACAGGAAGATGTAGTGAGAATTATGACTATTCATAAAAGCAAAGGACTAGAATTTCCAGTCGTAATCGTTGGTGCGATGAATAAGCAGTTCAATCAACAGGATTTAAAAGAAAAGTACTTGCTCCATAAAGAGCTTGGCTTTGCAACGAAATATATTGATCCATTAAAAAGAATCATGTATCCAACCTTGCACTATCATGCCTTAAAGAAGGAAATGCAACGAGAAATGCTGGCAGAAGAAATGCGTGTATTGTATGTTGCCTTAACAAGAGCAAGAGAGAAGCTGGTCATGGTTGGTACCGTTCCGTCCCTAGATAAGAAGAAGAGAAAATGGGAAATGATGCTCCATCATAATGATTGGGTACTTCCACATTATTATCGATTAGAGGCATTATCCTATTTTGATTGGATAGGAGCAGTCTTGACAAGACATCAACATGGCGAGATCTTAAGAAATGAATCCACTGTTACCCATATTCCTGAGTCGATCCTGTATGATTCGTCTAAATGGAGTATCGCTCGAGTCCACAGTAGCCATTATCAAAATATGGAAGAAACAAATAAAGAAACTATAAAAGCGTTAGAAGAGGCAATATTTGAATGGAAGCCTATAGAGACAGGGGATGAATTGGAGCGAGAGATAGTCGACAACTATTTGAACTATCAATATCCATACCTAAATGCTACTTCCTTTCGGGCTAAACAGTCGGTAACCGAATTAAAGCGACAACAAGAGGTAAGAGATATGTACAGTGATTCTGCTATTATCGATCCGTTCCGTGCACCTATTAATCGCAGACCACGTTTTATGCAGCGTCAAAAGGAATGGACGCGTGCAGAAATTGGAACAGCCATGCACACTGTTATGCAACATATCCCTCTAAATAGAGAGTGGAACATAGATACACTTGAAGAGTTTATTGTACAATTAGAAGAGAAAGAAATATTGACAAGAGAAGAAACAGAGGTCATTGACACACAATCCATCCTTGCCTTTTTTAAAAGCCAGCTCGGGGAGCTTGCCCTTTATGCGAAACGTATAGAGAGAGAAGTTCCGTTTAGTTTAACACTACCCGCGAATGACATATATCCAGACTGGTCAGAAGCAGAAGAGCGCATCTTCCTTCAAGGTGTGATTGATTGTTTAATAAAAACAGAAGAGGGATGGATTATGTTGGATTATAAGACTGATAGAATCGAAGAAACAGTCGATGACCATGTTAGGGATAAGCTAAAAGAAAAATATAATATTCAGCTTGAATTATATGCTAGAGCGTTAGAAAATATATGGCATGAACCCATTTATCGAAAATATTTGTACTTCTTTGATAAGGAATTGATTATAGAAATATAATGCGTAAGGGAGATCTCTCTCTTACGCATTTGCATTCATCACTTGATCTACAGCATCAGGATCAATCGCATTGGTAATATTAAATCCAGTGTTTGTATTATGCAGATCACCTGTATTAATGGATCCTGAGCCAGATGCAGATTTGGAGGCACTCTTAGGTGATAGGTAAAAGGTGTCTCCAAAATTAACTACTCCACCGTCAACACTTGTAATTTTAATCGGGCCTACAATGGATGGCATGTAGGTTCACACCCCTTCTTTTTTAATCTTTCAAAATTCGAATATGCTTAATTCTTGATCTTGAAAAAGTTTGATTTACTTGCCCTAGCTGTAAAATGGCAGAGGAAGAGATACCGTTGACACGAATATTAGGAACATGAATGGATGAACAGTGATGAGAATGAGCTTGGGTCATTGGTGTTTTTTCCAGGAAAGGGAGTTCTGTTTGGAATATGGGGTATTTTTCTAGTTCAAATCCTTTATCTGAAGAAATTCCTCCTTCTCTTTGAACAGCTAATACATCTGTCTTAGGCTGGAGTGTATGGATATCTCCAATATTGAATACCGAACTATAAGATGAATTGATTACCTTTATTGCTTTAACTTTAGTCACCCGCTGATTGGACATTCGTTGCTCCTTGTACCGGTGCTGGAATATTAGCTCCAACAATATAAGATTCAGGTGGTGTATCAAATAAAGAAGAAAGCTGAATCTCATTCGTATCTCCAACGATAAATAAAGAAGAGCTAGATATACCAAGGATTGATACATTTCCGACTTCTAAATTCCAATTATGGACATCAAATTGCATAAGTCTCTACTCCTTTTTCGTTTGTTGATCAAACCACTTTTTTAAACCTCTCATTAGTTCATCTTTAACTTGACTGTATACATATTGTGTGGAGGCTGGGTTTTGTTGTTGTTCATAAAAGGAAATACGTTGTGGTAATTGTTTTTTGACATCTTCCAATAATAGCTGACGATAATCCTCTTCTAAAGGATACTGGTGTTCTCTCTCTAATTGCTCGATATAGCTTGGTAAATCTTGATCTATATACTGATATAAATTTTGATGAACAGGTGATGGGTTAGCTTGTTTTATTGGCAATGACAGATCATCTGCTTGCTTTAGTTCTTCTGGGGTTACTCCAATATGCAAGGTACCGTCTAATCGTTCGATTTTCAGCTGATCAAAATGATATTCTAATTTCTCAATCGTTGTTTTTTGGTTTGTTTGGCCTTCTAATTGCTGGAGACGATTCGTTAAGGAGGTCACTTCATTTTGTAGATAATGGATCTGTTGCTCAAGCTGTTGAATGTAGAAATACATTTGCTGATACTCCATTTTCGATCACTCCTTAAGACTAGACTAGGTTTTTTTAAAGCTTAAGGTGGTGCTAATGGTACTAAAGGCGCGCTCAATCCTTGTGGTTCAGCAGGCTCCGCTTTTTCTTCATAACCACCTGTATTATATAGCTGAGATAGTGCTTGTATTTGACCAGTGCTTCCAATTTGTAATACTGATGAATTAGTTACACTGCCCACCTTTAGAAGATGTATATAAATGGATTGATGTACTGTTAACTGCATAGAATCACTCACTTATTACAAAGCATTTATATTTTGATCAAATTGATCCTCATCGACAAGACTTGTGTAGGCATTTTCAAGATGTACTTGGATGCCATCCCCCGTATTAAAGGATCCACCACCTGCAAAGGTTTTAACTTGGCTATATGGTTGGACTCGATAGACATCCCCAATATGAAAGATGCCCGATGAACCAATACTTACCACTTTTACAGCACCTACGATGGCTGGCATATACAATCTCCTAACATTTAAAGTTATCCATGATTAGTTTATGAAAAAGTAAAGAGTTTGTGAAAATGACATTAAAACTAGTCTCTGCAAAGGTTATAGGATAAAATAAACACAGTATGTTATTTTTTAGAGTATAAGAAAACTAACGCTTCCACTAAAGCACAAGCGAATGTGAGTTTTCTAAGGGGGATGTAATCATGAATCAATTAAAACCAGTTCAAGAAAAACTAAGATTACCTTGGATAGATGCAGCGAGAGGTTTTGCAATTTTTGGCATATTTATCGTCAATCTTCCATCGTTTCATGGTCCTTACTTTTTATATGGAAATGGTACGAATTACTGGGGAAATGAAGAATCTGGTATCCTTTCGATGATTATTGATATCTTTTTTCAAGCTAGCTTTTATTCTTTATTTTCCTTCCTATTTGGTTTTGGGATTCAAATGATGTTAGAAAATCTGCATTCTAAAGGAATTCAAGCTACCCATACGCTGTCACGTAGATTAACCATGTTATTAGTATTTGGAGTTATCCATGCTTTTCTTATATGGCACGGGGATATATTAATTAGCTATAGCATTATCGGTTTTCTTCTGCTTTTCTTTCTAAATAGAACAAATACAACGTTAATCATCTGGAGTGTCTCCTTGTTACTTGCACCAGTAGTACTATTTACTGGATTATTATATTTAGCAAGTCAGTTTACTTTAGATATAACAAACCAGGCTGCAATTGAGGCATCCTACCAACATTACGGATCAGGCTCGATACTTGATATCCTCCAGCAAAACCTTGCAGATTGGCTTTTTGCCAATAATGTTTATTCATTTATTTTGATTGCATGTAATCTCTTACCGATATTCTTACTTGGTACACTGTTTGCACGTAAGAAGTGGTTACATCAAGTGGACGTCCATTTACCGATATTGAAGCGAATTTGGCTAATTTCGTTGTCGTTATTTTTTATTTTTAAAGCAGGACCCCATTTTATAGGAAATCCTTTATGGCTTTCGATGCTACAGGATACTGTTGGTGGAGTGAGCTCGGCCATCTTTTATATCATCACGATCACCTTACTATATCGAATGATTCCTTCATTGTTCAGAGGATTGGAATACGTGGGAAAAATGGCGTTATCCAATTATATTTTGCAATCACTTGTAGGGGTACTATTATTTTATTCGATCGGTTTTGGTTTGTACGGGGAATTGAGTCCACTACAAACAATACTAATAGCATTTTTTGTATTTCCTATTCAAATAATACTCAGTTGGCTCTGGCTGAAACGTTATAAGAGAGGACCACTCGAGTGGGTATGGCGGAGCTGGACATATCGAAAAAAACTTACAAATAAAAGAAAGCAAGAGCTTGCTAGCTAAGGATTGTATGACAATTGAGTGAAGTGTAGGCTCGGAAATGAAAAATTTAAGATTACATGGTATGATACTCTTATCTAGTGAGTTTATTAAAAACTTTGAAATGATTGGGGGAAGGAAGATTGACACATTTACATATCACAGCATGGGTGTTGGCACTAATTTTATTAGTGATTTCGTACTCCATGTATAAAAAAGGGAATAACAAGGTAGGCAAAATAATACACATGATTGTTCGCTTGGATTACTTATTAATCTTATATTCAGGTGGATCATTGTTCGCGGATTATGCAACAGCAGGATTGCCTGAATTTCCACTATTAGGCGAGCTAATTGTGAAGCTAATTGCAGGGTTATGGGTGATTTCTTCAATTGAGATGATTTTAGTCAAAGCCTCAAAGCAAAAGCCAGCGAAAAGCTTCTGGATACAATTCGTGATTGCGTTTATTATTGTTTTAGTATTAGGTTTTTTCCGCTTACCAAATGGTTTTTATTTTGGATAATAGAATGTAGCCCCTGCTTCTTGCTGAAGCAGGGTTTTTTCCTATCCTCGTTATTGTCCCACCTATTATTCTCCACACACCTTTCTATATAGAGAAATTTTTCAATCATTTTCCCTTTAAGTAAGCATAAATTAATAAAAGCGAGGCAGTGAAGAAAGGTGTGAGACGAAGTATGTGTGGCATTGTAGGGTGGATAGACTTTAGTCGTAACGTGCATAAGGAGCACCATAAGCTTGAAAAAATGGTTGAAGCAGTAGCGCATAGAGGTCCCGATGAAACGGGTTATTGGTATGAAACACATATAGGCTTTGGTCACCAACGGTTAATTGTCGTTGATCCAGAAGGCGGAAAACAGCCAATGAAAGAAATGGTGGATAAAAATCGATATGTGCTCATTTATAATGGCGAGCTTTATAATACAGAAGATTTAAGAAAGGAATTGTTAAAAGCTGGCTGGACCTTTCATTCTCATTCTGATACGGAAGTTTTGCTAAAGAGCTATATAGAATGGGGAGAATCTCATGTAGAGAAGCTAAATGGTATATTTGCTTTTGCAATATGGGATTCAGCAAAGGAACAATTATTTCTAGCAAGAGATAGAGTAGGCGTGAAACCATTATTCTTTAAAAAACACGAACATGGACTTTTATTCGGATCTGAGATAAAAGCTATTTTAGCAAATAATGAAGTCAAAGCGGTTATCGATCAACAAGGATTAGCAGAGTTATTTGCTGTAGGGCCCTCCAGAACTCCTGGGAATGGCGTGTTTCATCAAATTGAAGAATTGCGAGCAGGACATGTTGGAATATTTGATAAAAATGGCTGGAGAACAGCTAGATATTGGAATGTTGTTAGTGAGAAACATACAGAGTCAGTGGAGGAAACAGCACAAAGAGTGAAGGAATTACTAGAGGACGCAGTCGAAAGACAGCTTGTTTCCGATGTGCCGCTTGGAACATTTTTATCAGGAGGAGTTGACTCTAGTGCAATAAGTGCGATTGCAGCCAATTATTTAGCAAGTCAAAATCAAAGCCTGCGAACGTTTTCTATTGATTATATCGGTAATGATCACTATTTTCAGAGTAGTGATTTTCAGCCAAATCAAGATAAAACCTATATCGGGAAAATGGTTCATGCATTAAATACGAAGCATAGCAATTATGAAATGGATAATCAAACACTTGCTACACTGTTAAAAGATGCCGTGAAATATCGAGATCTGCCTGGAATGACAGATGTGGATTCTTCTTTATTATGGTTTTGTGAACAAACAAAAAAACAAGTGACGGTAGCATTATCCGGTGAATGTGCAGATGAAATCTTTGGAGGATATCCATGGTTTTATCGAAAAGAAGATTTAGAGCGAAAAGGCTTTCCATGGATTCGATCTTCAGAGGTAAGACAGCAGCTACTTAGAAACGAATTACAATCGAAGCTTTCTTTAGAAGAATATGCACTCAATAGATATAAAGAAACCATAGATGAAACCCCCTTACTAGATGGAGAGGATAAGGAAGAGACAGAACGTAGACAAATGTTTTACCTGAATATGCAATGGTTTATGCCGACATTATTAGACAGAAAAGATCGAATGAGTATGGGAGCGAGCTTTGAGGCAAGGGTTCCATTTAGTGATCATAGACTAATTGAATATGTTTGGAATATTCCCTGGGAAATAAAGACCATAGGTAATCGGGAAAAAGGAATTTTGAGAAAATCTTTAGAGGGAATTTTGCCTAAGGATATTCTCTACCGTAAGAAAAGTCCCTATCCTAAAACACATCATCCGGCATATACACAAGCTGTTGTCGAATGGATGCATACAATATTAGAGGATAAAGATGCGCGCTTGTTTGAAATATTAGATAAATCTGAGGTCAAACAATTAGTCGAGCAAAAAGCGACAAATATTCAAGTACCATGGTTTGGTCAATTAATGACAGGCCCACAGTTATTAGCCCATTTAGGTCAAATGGATTTTTGGTTAAGAGAATACAATATTGAATTAAGGCTATAAGATAGATTGGTAAAGGGAAGTAGTGACAAATATGCGAAAAAGCTGGATCATTATCTTTATTGTTTTTCTACTTCAACCATTCCTCCAAATAAAAGGAGTAAATCTCGATTATCCTTTTATTGTAATGGATGGAAGGATATATCGGGTGGTGGTTGAGGAAGAGGTAAGTACAGATTTAATTGGGAAATCAGTCGGTCGAGTGTCCGCTTTGATTGACGAATCGGATTCAATAAAGGGCAATGCCTCTAATTTTTATCCAGTTGGTACAAAATATCATATCATTTACGACACGGATCCGAGAAAGGTATTAGCAGTCGCAGATGATGGAAAATTTAAAAAGGCGATTTATCAAATGGATATCCCTTTTCACTGGAGTACACTAGTATATAATTTTATTCCATTTTTATTTTTAGGTTGTTTAATTGTATTACACGTTAGGAAAGAAAAATATCGAAAGCAAGTAAGAAGAGAGCGTTGATTAGCTTTCTTCTTTATTTTTAGACAGAACTAACCACCACTTTTTTGAGAAGAAGCATCATTTACAAATACCGATGCTAAACAGATGAAAAAACTTCTACTCTCTTTATTCTCTCTCATTTGACATTTCTCTGTTGTCTAGGATAATAGAAGACGAACTATGAAAAAGAGGGGACAATAGATGAAAAAAACAAAATATAGCATCATTTCACTAATCGGGCTTATGATCGTCACTTTGTTTCTCCCACTTCATGTTACAAAGGCTGAGGAAGTCAGGGATGAGACGATTTATTACATACTAGTAGATCGATTTGTCAATGGGGACAGTTCTAATGATGGAGAATTGAATATTGAAGATTCAAAAGCGTTTCATGGAGGAGATTTAGATGGGGTAATGGAAAAAATACCTGATCTAAAAAAGCTAGGCATTACCACGATTAATCTTAGTCCAATAATGAGTACTAATGCCTATCATGGTTTTAGCACACTAGACCACCAAACGATCCATAAGTCATTCGGAAGTATTGTCAGGTTGAAACAATTAGTCGAGCAAGCACATAAAGAAGAGATGAAGGTAATATTAGATTTTGTTGCAGATAATGTAGCTCCAAATCATCCTTTAGCTTCCGATCAAGACTCCACCTTATTCGGTGAGCAAGTAGCTACTATCGATACAAGAAATGAGCAAGTACAGCAGTATTTATTAGAAGCTGCAAGTTATTGGCTGAAAGAAGCGAATATAGATGGTTTTCACCTTTATCTAGATGGAGAGGCAGACGAAACCTTTATTCAAGCATTTGAACACCAAGTAAAAGAGGAGAAAGAAAATGCCATTGTTCTAGTAGATGGAGCAGAAGAAGGAAATTTAGTAGTAAATCATGAATTTCAAAACGAAGCTGTTGCTCTATTGAAACAGGCAGGAACTTCCTTGAAGCCTTTATTTGATGAGGAGGATTTTCTGCAATCTGACCAAATTCTATCGATGGAAACAGTCTTTTCCAATCGTTTCGCTTTCGAATCAATGCAAGAAGAATACCATCCTGTAACAAGGTGGAAGCTTGCCGCAACCCTTCTTTACGCATTACCAGGCTCTGCTTTCTTTTATCAGGGTCTCGAAGTGCCAATGGATAATGGTGTAGCTGAGCATGATCACCGAATGGCAGAATTAAATAAAAAGGATGAAGAGATTACGCAACATCTGGAAAAGCTTGCAACTATTCATCGTGAATCAAAGGCATTATCAGAAGGAGATATGGAATTTGTTGAACAAGTCGGGGAGATGACAGTATTTAAAAGGACTTATCAAGATGAGACATTGTATGTTGCGATAAATAATGATACACAAACGCAAACGGCTACGATTGAGAATTTGGGATCAAATAAGCAGTTAAAAGGTTTACTAGAGGATAACTTGATAAGAGAACAAGAAGATGGAAGCTACAAAATCACCTTAAACCGGGAGACAAGCAATATTTTTGTCCTAGAGGAAAACACAGGATTAAACTGGTTCTTTATTGCAATGATGATCGTTATTTTCGGAGGATTTGTTGTTTTTGTGATCGCACTAAATAGAAGAGCAAAAAAAGTATCGAACAAATAATTGTTCGATACTTTTTTAGATAATTTGCCCACCATTAACATGAATCGTCTGTCCTGTTACATAGTTGGCATCATCACTAGCTAAATAGACATAGGCTGGGGCGACTTCACTTGGCTCACCAGGTCTCGCCATTTCAGAATCTGACCCGAAGGTAGAAACAGCATTTTCATCAAAGGTAGCAGGAATGAGTGGTGTCCAGATTGGACCTGGAGCAACACTGTTCACACGAATTCCTTTAGATACAAGTGACTTCGCTAGCGACTTGGTAAAAGTAGTAATCGCACCTTTTGTGCTCGAATAGTCAATTAAGTTTTCACTACCTTTGAATGCGGTAATAGAAGAGGTGTTAATAATAGAGCTCCCTTTTTGTAAATGAGGGAGAGCTGCTTGTGTCATATAGAAAAATGAAAAAATATTTACTCGAAAAGTCCGTTCTAATTGCTCCTCTGTAATCGCTAGAAAATTTTGCTGTGGAAATTGCATGGCAGCATTATTTACAAGGATATCCATTTTTCCAAATTGCTCGATGACTTGCTCCACTACCTGATAACAGAAATTACGATCTGCTATATCTCCTCTGAATAGTTGACATGTCACCTGTTCTTGCTCAACCAATTGCCTTGTATCGTTTGCATCCTTATCCTCGTCAAAATAAATAATGGCAATATTTGCTCCTTCCCTTGCATAATGCAGAGCAACTGCCTTGCCAATTCCACTATCTCCACCAGTAATGACCGCAACTTTACCCTTCAGTTTATTACTGCCTACATAATTTTTCGTTATGCTTATTGGAATAGGATTCATCTCATACTCAAAGCCTGGCTGGCGGTTTTGATGCTGCTTTGGGAGAATTGGTTTCTTTTGACTTTTAGTCATTTTACTCACCTCATACTATTGTTTTTCCTAGTATGAGCTATTTCGAACGAAAAATGCTAATTTTTTGGAGGTTGATTTAAGAAAAACAAGGCGAGTGTTCCTGGCCCTGAATGAGCACCAATAGACGAGCCAACCATATTCATTTTGATTTCCTTTACTTTCCATTTCTCTTGAATCAATTCAGCGAGCTGGTTAGCGACATCCTCTACATCTCCATGACTAATACCTATCGTTTGCTTTTCAAGATCAACACCACGCTCTTCCATGACTTCCACCATACGTTTCAATACCTTTTTGGAGCCACGGACCTTTTCTAGAGGGATTAGTTTGCCATCTTCCATATGTAATAATGGCTTGACCTTTAGTAGGGTGCCAACGAAAGCAGCTGTTTTACTAACACGTCCACCACGATATAAATATTCTAAATCATCGACAGTAAAAATATGTTCCATGTTTTCGTAATAATATTGACTTACTTCGAGCACTTCCTCTAGAGTTGCTCCATGCTTTACCATCTCAGCAGCCTTTATTACAACTAATCCATAACCAAGAGAAGCACACTTCGTATCTAAGATATGAAGATTAAAATCCGGATAGTTCTCCTTTACTTGCTGTTCCATTAATTTCGCAGATTGATAAGTTCCGGAAAGTTCTGAAGAAAAGGCTAAATAAATTACATCATCACCCGCCTTGGCGTGCTTCTCAAAAGTATCCTGAAATACCTGTGGACTCACTTGTGCTGTTTTGGGTGATTTTCCAGCTCTCATTTCCTCATAGATAGTCTTCGGTGAAATGGAAATCCCGTCCTCGTAGTTTTCTCCATCTAATTGAACCGTAAGTGGCACCATCTCAATGTCATACTGTTTATAATCTTCTACGGATAAATCTGATGCAGAGTCAGCAATAATTTTAATTGTCATTTTCCTTGCCCTCCTTTATGATAGATAGGTCATGTATGGATGTCCTATTTTTGCTTAATATAAGTTTAAGCGTAACAGGGTCATCCGTCAAAACAAATTATGTAATATTTTCATGTAAAGCATGATTTAAAAGTGTTAGGATAGGGTATGGGAAGGTAGCCATCCTTTGCTTACTAGGCAAGGGGTGATTAGCGTCTGTTGATCGAATTAGGTGAACAAATGCTAGGATAAATGGGAGGTGTACATATGTTTTTAATTCAATCTAAAAGAATTGCTATTGTTATTATAGGTGCTTTATTAAATGCGATTGCCCTGAACTTCTTCTTTATAGCTGCAAATGTTTATGCAAGTGGTTTTACTGGTATTTCTCAAATACTATCCACAATTTTTACAGACTATTTTGGCTTTGAAAATGTTAGTACTGGTATTATGCTCTTTATCTTAAATATTCCTGTTGCGATTTTAGGATGGTTAAAAGTTGGGAAGGGATTTACGATTTATAGTTTTCTTTCCGTCATTTTTACTTCATTATTTCTTGAAATTCTCCCGATTATCGAATTGTCGAATGATATTATCTTAAATGCGGTATTTGGTGGTGTGATTGCTGGTTTCGGTGTAGGGATTACTCTAAAATGGGGTGCTTCAACAGGTG
Source organism: Gracilibacillus dipsosauri (assembly GCF_003176895.1). Classification (GTDB taxonomy): domain Bacteria; phylum Bacillota; class Bacilli; order Bacillales; family Amphibacillaceae; genus Gracilibacillus; species Gracilibacillus dipsosauri. Next base: position 256,366 of record NZ_QGTD01000013.1, on the reverse strand, counting down.
GCTCCGACATTATAGCAATGGTCCTTTCTCGAATGAAGGATAAACCGATCGGTGGCTATTTGATGGCGATAAATGGGGCTGTTATTGTCATTGCAGGTTTATTAAATGAACCTGAAAATGCGCTCTATACATTAATTGGTTTATATGTCACTACAAGAGTGATTGATGGTATTCATACAAGACATGAAAAGGTTACAGCTATGATTGTGACAAAGAAAGCCGATGAGCTACAACGTGCCATTCATGACACTATGATACGTGGAATTACGATTTTGCCAGTAAAGGGAGCTTACACAAAGGAAGATAAAAATATGCTATATCTAGTAATAACGAGATATGAGCTCTATGATTTAGAAAGAATTATTCAAGAAGTGGATGAGAATGCATTTACGAATGTTATCCAAACCGCAGGGGTCTATGGCTTCTTTCGAAGAAATGATTGAAACTTTTATCAGAGAAAAACGACTATTCCATTAAGGAAGCCTTACGGGGTTGGCTAAATCTGTGGGATAGGAAGGAGTTTCCAATGAAGAGAATCGTTTTATTAATTTCTATGATTATCCTGCTTACCAGTTGTGGAACAAGTGATAAAGAGGAGACAGCAACGGGGGAGACACAAGAAGAAATGGCAAGCGAGGAGATAGTAATGGACGAGGAAACGAAACAATTAATTGAAAATTTCAAAATGACGGCTGGAGCAGAGCAAATTGAAGAAGGAATTATCTTTACGATGGAATTACAAAATAAAAATGAAGAAGATCTTAGCTTAACTTTCTCTTCAGGGCAACAGTTTGAAATATTATTAACAAAAGATGGCGAAAATATTTATCGATATTCTGAAGAAAAAATGTTTACACAAGCATTAATTGATAAAGAGATAAGAAGCGGGGAAAAGCTATTTTGGAAAGAGATATGGCAGCCTAAAAGGGAGTTAGAACCAGGTAAGTATCAAGTAGAAATAATGCTTTTACCTCAAGAAATAAACCGTCAAAAAATAAACCAATCTGCTTTTACAAAAAAGCTTACTCTTGAGCTTTCCGACATACAAGAAGAATTAGAGGAAGTACAAGAGCCTTTTCGGAATATAGAGGTCTCAGGTAAGCATGGAAATTATCAATTAAAAGGAGAAGTCCATGGTTCTATTGGAGAAGCCTACTATGAGGTTGAAGATGGTCATCAATATTTAGTTGAGCAAACTCCAATAGAGGTAGAAGGTGAGACATGGCAGGAATTTCAGTTAGATATTATCATTTCAGAGGATTTAATTCCACAAAACGGTACATTAATGCTTCTATTGTTTAACAAAGACCGTTCTATTCAATTACCTGTAGTTCTTGAACAGCAATAAAAAAAGGCGAGGATGAATGTCCTTGCCTTCAATCACTAATAACCATAGCTTGTAATGGTTTCTTCAATTTGTTTTGTTAATAGATCCCACTCAACATCTGGTTTTTTATTAACGGTAATAAAATGTTGAAATCCAAAAACATTATCAACACCATCAAGTTTCATTAGATCATTTAAAATATCATGTTCACTTGTTTGACCAGGCATAACCGAAATACTACTATTACCTTCAAAGATCATTCTATCACTTGTGAATTTCATTGCATTCGGGTTTGGAGTTGCTTCAATGTGAATACTCATAATCTTCCCTCCTATATGTATCCGTACTCGCCTCTATCATATCAGAAATCATGGAATTTAAAAAGAAAAAAAGATCTAAACTCCACCCCTTTACAAAAAAACATGAAAATCAACCAGCTGAGCATGAGCTCAGCTGGTTGTGTAAGTCCTCTAGCCTTATATTTAACGATTGTTTTGCTTTAACTGTTGCTCTAATTGACGTAACTCCTGTTGCTCTTCTGCAGTAGCATTTGTATAAGCTGATTGAATAGCATCTTGAGCAGCTTGCTTATCCTGCTCACTCATGCTGTTACCACCCATAAGACGATTGACAGCATTTTTAGCTTGTTCAAACATTCTGTTTTGTTGTTGCATCATAAGGCCCTCCTTGTTGAAAGAAAAATAAGCACGAACACCTCAAGGGGATGTTCATACTTATTATGACTAATCATTCGTTTGTTATTCGATTTATTCTTTAACAATGACTGGGTTTTTCACTAAATTTAAATAATCCGCTAAAAATGTACCGATTCCATCCTCTTGATTTGTGGACGTTTCATGGTTCGCGATCTTTTTTAGTTCCACTATAGCATTCCCCATAGCGACTCCAATCCCAGCATATTCAATCATTTCTAGATCATTATCCTCATCTCCAAAGGCAATAATGTTCTCTTGTGGGATATGGAAATAATGGGCTATTTTCTTTAATCCGACAGCTTTATGGACGCCTTTCCGTACAACCTCAATAATTTCCCAAGGCACTCCCCATTTTCGGTGCTCAATGACAGAAGCATGTTCATCACTTAAATATTGCCTCAATTCGTCAATATGCTCCTCCTTCGGATGGATTAACAAAGAAGTAGGGTCTTCCGTTAATTGGTTTTTCAAACTTCCTACAGTAATCAGTTCTTTATCTCCTGGTTCCGTAAAGAAATCGATAATTTTATCACTATGTCTATCTAGGTACATATTATCTTGAATTTCGGCAAAAATATTCTCTACTTCAAAATCATAGCATGTTTGAATAATTCTTTTTGCTGAACGATTTGGTAATGGGGAATGTATCGCATCCCAATTGGAATCAAATGGATGGTGGATTAACGCACCATTAAAGTTAACCATAGGAGTCTGTAAACCGAGCTCCTTATAATACATAATACTGGATCGATGAGGTCTTCCTGTTGCAATCACGACAATATGTCCTTCGTTTATTGCTTCCTGAATTACTTTTTTGGTAAAAGGACTAATTTTTTTCTGTTCCGTTAATAAAGTACCGTCCAAATCCAGTGCAATAAGATGTCTTTTACTACTACTCATTTTTATCCCCCCACTCTGTAAGTATAGTCTAAATGGGAAACATATGGTTGTAAAGTTCTTGTATATTTTCGTTTCTATATTTTGCAAGTTTTTCTGGAAAAAGCTATCATGAAGATAGAATAGATATAGAAAGGACAAAATGTTATGATCATCGTAAATAGAGAATCCTGGAATGAGATCCCATTACTTCATGTAGTGGAAGCGGAAAAAAAAGAACAGCCTTTACCTACCTTAGTATATATACACGGTTATACGAGTGCAAAGGAGCATAATCTAGATATTGCTTATATAATAGCTGAAAAGGGCTACCGTGTACTCTTACCAGACTGCTTACTTCATGGGGAAAGAGAAGGAGATATAAAGTCAGAGGAACGAGAATTACGTTTTTTTGAGATTGTAAAACAAAATATAGATGATGTGGAAAGTATTTATGAGACGTTAGTTACAAAGCATTTATTGGAAAAAGATCGTTTTGGACTTGCAGGTACGAGCATGGGAGGGATCACAACAGCTGCAGCCCTTACCCAATTTTCTTGGGTGAAAGCAGCAGCGATCCTAATGGGTTCTCCTAAATTGACAGCCTATGCGGAATTACAAATCCAATTGATGGAAAAGAAAATGGGTGAGCTTCCTATTCCTGAGCAAGAAATCAACCTTCTATTATCAGAATTGAAGGAAATGGATCTATCCCTGCAAGTGGAGAAGCTTTTCGGACGTCCATTATTCTTTTGGCACGGAGAAGAGGATAACGTTGTTCCATTTGCCCATGCATATAATTTTTATGAGCAAGCTATCGATCATTACAAAAACCCGGAAAATATTCGATTTTTCCGAGAAATGGGACGTGGACACAAGGTTAGTCGATTTGCTATCGTGGAGTTTACTAATTGGTTAGAATACATGCTTTAGCATCAGAGCATTTATAACAGAGCAAGCCATTTTTACTTTATGGAGATATTGTTACAAAAGGCGTAAATGATTTAAATTTTCTTTCATTTTGTTATAATGTTATTAAGTAATGCTTTACTTTTTTTAAGGAGGGGTTATAATGGATCAAGCACTTGAGGATAATCTAATGGGAGCTTTGGAAAATGTTATTGACCCAGAGCTTGGAATAGATATTGTTAATTTAGGATTAGTATATGGCGTTGATCTGAATGAAGAAGGAATTGCAACAGTAACGATGACACTGACAGCAATGGGCTGCCCGCTAGCAGGTCATATTGAGCAAGACGTCAAGCGTGTAATGGAAGATATTCCAGAGGTAAAGGATACAGAAGTAAATATTGTCTGGAGTCCACCTTGGTCCAAGGATCGTATGTCCCGTTATGCTAAAATCGCTCTAGGTATTCCAGATTAAACCATTACTTAAATAAAACCCTTGTCTTAATCGAAGACAAGGGTTTTATTATGGATCTGTTTGTTTAATTACTTTCTTTTAATACGCCATCACCGAGCAAGATAACAATAATACTAAAAATGGCAGCAAGTGATAATACAGAAGGTACATGTAAAGTCTCACCAGCCATGCTTGCAAGTACGTATCCTATCACGAAAGAAATGATAACCGCCCAAACAATTGTCATAATATATTTCATCCAACATTCACCCCACTTTTATAGGACCAATATGTATTTTGAATAATTTAATAATCTATTTTACACCAAATTAATTTTATCAAAACTTTGGAAGAAAATAAAGAGTAATCTTTGAACACTTCATTTCTGGACAATTTTGGTTTACCTTATCTGCTGAAAACGGTAAAATAATAGTTATATACCTATAAATTGAACATTTGTACGAATCATTATGCATTTCAAGGAGTGCGTATATTGAAAAAACGACTAAGAATTATATTATTCACATTATTAGCCATGTTAACCTTAACGGGATGTTTTCCATCAAATTCGTCCCAGAATATTGAGAAGGTGGGTATGCTCATTGAGCACTCGATAAATGATCAAACATGGGGAAGTAAAGGATATCATGGTTTACTCGATATAGAGAAAGAATTGGATATGGAAGTATACTTTAAAGAAGGTGTACAAACCCAACCACAGGTAAATCGTGCAATCGAAGAGTTTGCGAATCAAGGAGTCCAGTTAATAATTGGTCATAGCAGTACATATGGACAATTCTTTCATACGATTGCCTCTTCTTATCCTGATATTCAGTTTGTTTATGTCAATGGTGCTTATTCAGATGACAATCTTATTAGCTTAAATTTCAACTCTATGTCGATGGGATTCTTTGCTGGAATGGTAGCGGGTAAAATGACAGAATCTGATCATGTAGGCATTATTGCAGCATATGAATGGCAGCCAGAAGTAGAGGGTTTTTATGAGGGAGTAGCTTATCAGAACCCTGATGCAAACATAAATATTCAATATGTCTATAGTTGGGATGAGTCAGAAATTGCTATGGATCACTATCGCAATATGGTAGATAATGGGGTAGATGTGATTTATCCGACTGGGGATGCCTATAGTATGAAAGTAGTAGAGGAAGCTCAAAATGACCAGATTTATTCGATTGGCTATGTTAATGATCAGCAGTCGATAGGTGGACAATCTGTCTTAACAAGCACCATTCAGCATGTAGATAAATTATATCTTTATGCGGTAGAACAGATTGAAAAAGGCGAGCTAGAAGGTGGTATTTATAATTACGGCTTCACAGAAGAAGTAATTTCAATGGGACCTTACAGTGATGAAATACCAGAAGATTTTCAAGATCATTTAGATGAACAATTAAATGAATATATAGAGACAGGACTACTTCCAGATCACGAATAGGTGTGGTAACCTTTCTATTTACTTTTGTGTCCGAGCCTCATTGGAATGGATAGCCATAACAATTTGTAGGGAAGGATGAACATTTTCGTTATGTATCATGAAAAATAGACCAGTTGTGAGAAGATTTGATACTTGAAAATTTACTTGTTTTCGCTTAAAATTAGTACCAAGTCTTAATAATTGATATTAATTCCTTTGAGAGGAAGGATAATAATGAAAGCAGGAGTTTTAGGAACTGGTCATTATGCTCCAGAGAAAATTTTAACCAATAAAGATTTAGAGAAAATAGTAGATACTACGGATGAATGGATTCGTACTAGAACAGGAATAGAGGAGCGAAGAATTGCCTCAGATGATGAGAACACCTCTGATATGGCATTAAAAGCTGCAGAGGATGCCTTAAAAGAAGCAGATCTTACTGCTGAAGAACTAGACTTAATACTTGTGGCCACTGTTACACCAGATCAGCCATTTCCTACGGTCTCATGTATTTTGCAGGAGAAGCTTGGTGCAACAAAAGCAGCTGCAATGGATATAAGTGCAGCATGTGCTGGTTTTATGTATGGGATGATTACAGCCAAGCAATTTATCGAATCAGGTGATTATAAGCATATCTTAATCGTTGGTGCCGAAAAATTATCCAAAATTACCGATTGGGAAGATCGTAATACATGTGTCTTATTTGGAGATGGTGCTGGTGCTGCGGTTATGGGTCCAGTAAGTGATGGCAAAGGCGTTTTATCCTTTGAGTTAGGTGCAGATGGAAGTGGTGGAAAGCATCTAGCCCAACAGGATGAGCATATCATAATGAATGGAAGAGAAGTATTTAAATTTGCTGTACGTCAAATGCCAGAATCATCTGTTAAGGTGGTTGAAAAAGCCGGACTTGCTAAAGAGGATGTTGATTATTTAATACCTCATCAAGCAAATATTCGAATTATGGAAGCTGCAAGACAACGGTTAGGAATCGATGAAAGTAAAATGGCAGTCAATGTGAATCATTATGGAAATACATCAGCTGCTTCGATACCAATTGCTTTGTCTGAAGCTGTAAAAAAAGGTAAAATAAACGATAATGATTTAGTTGTCTTAGTAGGTTTTGGTGGTGGTCTTACATGGGGAGCCGTTGCTTTAAGATGGGGAAAATAACGTAAAATTAGATAAAAGGAGGAATATTCATGGGTAAAAATAGGGTTGTCGTGACCGGATTAGGAGCAATCACACCATTAGGAAATGAAGTAGATCAATTTTGGGATCATTTAAAAAATGGTGTATCCGGTATTGATATTGTTACTAAAGTAAATAAAGATGATTTTCCTGCAAAAGTAGCAGGCGAAGTGAAGGACTGGGATCCTACACAATATATGGACAAAAAAGAAACCAAAAGAATGGACTTGTTTACCCAATATGCAGTGGCTGCAGCGAAAAATGCGGTAGAGGATGCCAATCTTGAAATTACCGATGAAATTGCGCCAAGGGTAGGTGTTTGGATTGGTTCTGGTATTGGCGGAATGGCAACATATGATGAACAATTTAGAAGGTTTATGGACAAAGGCTATCGTCGTGTCAGTCCATTCTTCGTACCTATGCTTATTCCGGATATGGCCGCTGGTCAAGTCTCGATTCAGTTAGGTGCAAAAGGAATTAATAATTGTTCTGTTACTGCATGTGCATCTGGAGCTAACTCCATTGGAGATGCTTTTAAAGTCATTGAGCGTGGGGATGCAGATTACATGATCACTGGTGGTGCGGAGGCTCCACTAACACCAATGGCATATGCCGGATTCTCCACAGCAAAAGCATTATCTTTTAACGAAGACCCAAAAACGGCCAGTAGACCATTTGACAAAAATCGTGATGGATTCGTTATGGGAGAAGGTGCAGGAATTATTATTTTAGAATCATTAGAATCCGCCCAAAAACGTGGAGCAAAGATTTATGCGGAAATTGTTGGTTATGGTGCTTCAGGGGATGCTTATCATATTACTTCACCGGCTCCAGAGGGAGAAGGGGCCGCAAGAGCGATGCAACAAGCGATTGAAGATGCGGATATACAAGTAACGGATATAGATTATATTAATGCACATGGTACTAGTACAGAATATAATGATTCATTTGAAACTCAAGCCATTAAGACAGTTTTCGGAGATCATGCCTATCAATTAGATGTTTCTTCGACGAAATCAATGACTGGACATCTATTAGGAGCAGCAGGTGCAGTGGAAGCCATTGCATGTGTGAAAGCTATTCAAGATGGGATCTTACCTCCGACCATTAATTATGAAACACCTGATCCAGATTGTGATCTTCATTATGTTCCGAATAAAGCAAAACAAAAAGAAGTGAATATTACTTTGAGTAATTCATTAGGTTTCGGTGGGCATAATGTTTCTCTAATTTTTAAAAAATATCAGTAATACAAGTACAATAAATCCTGTTTCCATATTGGGGAACAGGATTTATTATGTTTATAGCCTTCCAATTGCAGAAATGATGGGTGGGAATTTACACTCTATATTGATCACTCATATGTGAGGATACTTGTACATATAATGAAATAAATTAGGTGGACAAGCGGGTGAGTAGTTTTGATCTATGCATTAATATTTCTAATAGGATTCGGTTTTTCAGTCTCTGGAGGCATGTCACTTATATTGTACTTGAATTTTATACCGGCTGGGCTCACTTTATATGACTATATCGCACTTATTCAAACAAAAGTAGAATGTTATTTTTTTATCATAGGTCTGATTCTCATGGGTTTATCGATCCAGAAGCTGACCATTTTATCTGTTAAATAATAGAAGAAAAGAATAATTCATTCCATTTTGGTCATACTGTTTGATAAGAAAAAGCATAAAGTGAGGTTTGGTCATATGTTATATTTGCATGATGTATGGGTAAATTGGTTTGAGGGTGAAGAAAATGGTTATAATGTATGTCCATTTCATGAATGGAGAACCTCTGATGGTATTGAGATACTAGATCAAGTTCCTGTTCTACTTATTGATCCCAAGACTTATCAATACATTGAAAACGACTTACAGGACTTACCTAAAAAGATGCTTGACACCATTTATAAAAGAGCTTACATAAGAAAAAATCAAGAACGAAAAGTATTGGAATATGCAGCCATCATATCTGACGGCAAATCAATAATGGCATTTGATACTATGGGTTTTCAAATTCCTGTCCGAAAGAGCAGGTTAATTCCAAGGCAAGAGAGATTGGTTCTTGAATTAATTGAGAGTCGAGAACCCACGGTATATCAAGTACCCTATCAAGAAGAAAAGGAATATCATATTCTTTCACTTCCACCTGAAAGAATGAAGGGATTGACTAGAAAAGAAAGACAGCTCAAGCAATTGCTAATGGTTGCATTGGACCAGTTAGAGGTTTCAAAATGTCTCGAGGAAATAAGGTACTGGCTAACGGAATGGAAGCCAGATCAATATCATGCTATTAAACGGATGAGTTTTCAAGAGGCATGGAATACACTATATAAAGAATTAATCGAAGGATGGTCGGAAAAACACGAATATTTCTGCAAGCAAATCATTAAAGGTCAAACCTATTATGAAACGATTTGGGATCAAGAACATGATAATTCAACTACAAAATCTGTGCGATAAGGGATTGAAAACCGGACTTTATTTTTTAGCAAAGTCCGGTTTTTCTTGTAGAGATAATTTGGAACAACAGAGAGGAAGAAATCCTTTACGTTTACCTTTTTTTCTTCACTCGTCCGAGACCTATGGCTTTCTTCGCTTTTGCTAGCATTTTGTTAGCAACAAAATTCGCTTTTTCCGCACCTTCATCTAGAAGTCTATCTAGCTCATCGGAAGCCATTAATTCCTCATATTTTTCTCTAATAGGGCGTAATGTTGCCATCACCGCATTTGCTGTTTCCTGTTTAAATTCTCCATAACCTTTTCCGTCATACTTTCTCTCAAGATCTTCTACACTCTCACCAGTGCAGCTAGCATGAATGGTAAGTAAATTACTAATTCCAGGCTTATTTGTTTTATCAAATTTTACGATCCCATCCGAATCAGTAACCGCACTTTTAATTTTTTTCTCGATTTGCTTATCTGTGTCTAACATAAGAATCGATGCTTTTAAGTTCTCATCAGATTTACTCATTTTTTTTGTTGGTTCCTGTAAGGACATTATTCGTGCACCTACCTTAGGGACACGAATTTCAGGAATCGTGAAAATATCGTTATATCTATTATTGAATCGTTGAGCAAGATCTCGGGTTAGCTCTAAATGCTGCTTTTGATCATCACCTACTGGTACGATGTCTGTTTTGTAAAGTAATATATCTGCCGCCATCAATGGGGGATAGGTAAGAAGTGCGGAAGAAACTGCTTCTTTTCCATTCGATTTATCTTTAAACTGTGTCATTCGTTCTAACTCACCGATATAGCTTATTGATTGTAAAATCCAGCCGAGCTGTGTATGTGCTGGTACCTCTGATTGAATAAACAAAATAGACTTTTTCGGATCAATACCTGAAGCTATGTATAATGCAGCAAGAGATTTTATATTTTCTCTTAATTTTAGTCTTTCTTGTGGAACAGTAATGGCGTGTTCATCAACAATACAAAAATAGCAATTGTTTTCTTCCTGTAGATCGACAAAATGTTTCATTGCGCCTAGATAGTTTCCAAGTGTTAAAGTACCACTTGGTTGAATTCCTGAAAAAATTGTTTTCATTATCGTCACCTCTTGATATATAGTTAAGATCACTTTTTGGTATAAAACGGGCTAAATAGAGTTTATCATATGTTTTAAATAATTTCTTATTTGTTGGATTTTGTTACTGAACTGAGGCATTGATTACGTATTTTGTTCCTACCCTCCCCAGCATTATAGCATAGACACAAAAAGTACTAAATTCTTTCGAAAATAGAATGGATTGAAACTCATTTTTAAGCACAGATTCCCCGAAAATGAAGTTTACAGGTCTTATAAAACGCATATCAAACCTACTTTCCTCACCAAATGAAGTTTACAGGTCTTATAAAACGCATATCAAACCTACTTTCCTCACCAAATGAAGTTTACAGGTCTTATAAAACGCATATCAAACCTACTTTCCTCACCAAATGAAGTTTACAGGTCTTATAAAACGCATATCAAACCTACTCTCCTCACCAAATGAAGTTTACAGGTCTTATAAAACGCATATCAAACCTACTCTCCTCACCAAATGAAGTTTATAGGTCTTATAAATATCAAACCTACTTTCCTCACCAAATGAAGTTTATAGATATAATAAAACGTATTCCAAACCCAAGATCTGGCTAAAATAAAGTTCACTACCTCTGTAGGATTTTACGAAACCACTCTCCCAGTTACAAATTATAGTGTGAATTAGATATTTAGTGGAAGAGCATACTATAAAAAATTTTAACGAAAGGAAGGAATCATATGTCTAAAAATCCGATTGTAATTGATGCTATTATCAATGGGGAAAAGTATAAAACGGAAAAACAAGCCCCACGTGAAAACCCAACAAATCCAGAGGAAATAGTTGGGTTTTCACCAGTAAATACACAAGAAGACACAAGAAAGGCAATTGATGTAGCATATGAAACGTTTACTACTTGGAGAAGATCGTCTATGGATGAAAGAATAGAACGGATGAGTAGGGCGATCCAAAAAATAAAAGATGCTACCCCAGAAATTGCACAACTATTATCACGGGAACATGGCAAAGCACTTTATGATTCGAAAGGAGAAATAGCTGTCTCTTTAATGTGGATGGAATTTGCGTGTGATAATGTAAAAGAAGTTTTGAAAAATGAAGTGCAAAGACATGATAATGGTAAAACTATTATAGCCAAAGATGCTATTGGCGTCGTATCTGCTATCACACCATGGAATTATCCGATTTCCCTTTCGACAATTAAGGTTGCACCAGCATTATTAGCAGGTAACACGATGGTCTTAAAACCGAGTCCGTTAGCCCCGTTAGCTGTAAGTAAAGTAATTGAATTAATTGCAAACGAATTTCCACCAGGAGTGTTAAATCTTGTTCACGGGGAAGCGGACGTTGGTGTAGAGTTAACATCCAATCCAAAGGTTGCCAAAATTGCCTTTACAGGTGGGACAGAAACAGCTAAACATATTATGAAAGCAGCGGCAGATACAATCAAACATATGACACTTGAATTAGGTGGTAATGATGCAGCAATTGTTTTAAATGATTTTGATGTAAATGATGAGAAAGCAATGAGGCGGATTGTCATATCTAATTTTCTTACTGCTGGACAAATATGTATGATTGCTAAAAGAATTTATGTTGATAAATCAATCTATGATTCATTTGTTGAAAGGTATATTGAGGCAGCTAATAAATGGATTCGAGTAGGAGACCCATTTGATAAAAATGTGACGATTGGTCCTGTTAATAATGAAAAGCAAGCAAAGTATGTCCAAAGTCTAATTGATGATGCTAAAAGTAAAGGGGCTCAAGTTGTGAAACTCGGTGAAATACTTGATCAAGCTCTTTATGAGAAAGGTTACTTTATGCAGCCTACCGTCGTTTTAGGAGCAAGTCAGGATGATCCAATCGTTGTTGAAGAACAGTTTGGTCCGACGGTTCCTATTTTACCTTTTGAGGATGAGGAACATGCAATCCATCTTGCTAATGACAGTATATTTGGATTGACTAGTTCTGTATGGGGAGAAGAAGAACATGCCATTGAGGTTGCCAAACGTATACAGGCAGGTACGACGATGATTAATACAGCCGCCGTTCAAGGACTTGATGTACGTTTTCCATTCGGTGGTGTAAAGCAGTCTGGAATAGGACGTGAATATGGAAAAGAAGGGCTTCTAGCTTATACAGATACACATGTCATAAATGTTCCTGATCAGTTAGATTTGCCGTATATCCCTGAGTAAAGAGTGTGAATGAGAAAAGCAGTGAATACAACAAAAAGTAATAGGGACTGTATAATTCTATAATGGCATAAAAGTTTGAATATAAAACAATCAAGCTAAGAACGTCTCTTACATTCTTAGCTTGATCTTATGTTTACTGAAAGAATTTCTATCCTTATTGATTAAAATCTTTTCTTTGTCCCCATCTACCACCTTTAGGATTGGATTGTTGTTCAGTGACACCCTCCTCGTTTAAATAGGTCATAGCAGTGTTTAAAGTGAATTCAATTGCTTGAATTCCCTCTTGATAGTCAGCATTCTCATATACACCATCTACCTTATCTCCTGTTATGCTTCCACCATTATAAAGGATGTAATTTTTACCTTGTTGTAAGTCCTCTGAGCTTATTAAAATTGTTTGAAAATCTTTTTCAGGTTCAATAGCAAGTATTTTTTCCCCATTACTATTTTCCAGATATAAGGTAGTTTCTGCGTTTTGAATTTCTGAGTATGTCATCATAATAGTAGATTGGCTGGAGTCTTCTGATACTCCTTGAGCCATGCCACTACTACCAACAGCCACTAGTGTGCCACCTTCGATGTTAAACGATTGATCATAATCAAGTGATCCATTTCCAGATGAGGATGGTCCATAAACTAGCACTATTCCACCTGTCATGGTTATCGAGGTATTTGAATCTAGTCCATCACCATTTGCGTCAACATATAAATAACCATCTTCAATTAGAAGTTCACCAGTTTCTGTAGTCTCTTCGTTTGATTCACTTGTTGTCTCGGTATCTGTGTTACTCATTCCCGGCATGTTAGCATAATTACTACTACTATTCACATTAACCCCATCATCCTCAGCATGAATATGAATATCACCACCGGTTATTGTAATATTTAATCCTTCTAATCCTTCATAGCTTTTCTTCACATCTATCGTTCCATTTTCTATTTGTACATCACCATCTGCATGAATTGCATCATCCCCAGTGGATAGAAAAAGATCTCCGTCAGATATAACCAAATTTTTATTACTGTGTAGAGCATCATCAAAGGAGTCAATTGTGAAAGAACCATTAAGAATATGAATTTCTTCGTTTGCCTTTATTCCTTTTGTACTTTCTGTATCTTCTGTTTCATCTTTATTTTGACTAGAAGCTTGAGGTGAATCCCCACCATTAGAAGGAAAGTCTCCTTCTGGTAAATCCGATCGATCAGTATTGCTTGGCATTTGTGGCATATTTTCGGGAGGATTTTCTCCATTAGGAATTTCTCCCATTCGATCAAAATCTGTAGTAGTGCCTTCTATTTCTTCTGGACTTCCTCCACCAGATATAATAGAATACTTTCCATCTATACCATATACAGATTTTTCTGCCTGAATACCATCCCCACCTGCCTCGATGTTAAGCTCTCCATTTTCTAGGATGATATTACCTTTTGATTCATCCTCATCATTGGATGACTTTACTCCATCACCTTTTGCATCGATCGTGATCGAAGCCTTCTTCATTGCAAACAGATCTCGACCAACGATACCGTCATCTATAGAAGTGATATTAATAGTACCACCAATAATCTTAAGGGCATCACGACTCGTTATACCATCGTTATAATTTCCATTTATTTTTAGAGTACCTGAACCATTTATTGTTAAATCATCTTTGCTAAAAATCGTTGCTTCTGGTTCATCTGTTTCTTCATCCGCGTATACATATTCTGTTGCGTCAGTTAATGTGTTTTGGGTGTCTTCTTCTAATGAAATAACTGTTTTCTCTGCTTGTTTAATGTAAATAGGTGCACTCGTCGAGGATTGGAGCGAGACACCATTTAATATTAGTCGTACTGTTCCACTATCTTCTGCATCTACTACAATTTGTCCATCCTCTAATGTTCCATCTATTACATATGTCCCTGAAGTGTATATATTGATTTGATTTTGAGAGACAAGGACAGAATCATTTTCTTCTGCGATTACTTCTTTCCCATCTAGATGAATGGAGATGGCCTCTTGGTCCTCCCAGCTCGTATAAGCATCATCCGTGTCATATTGCACCAGATTATTTATAAGCTCATCCGTAGCTTCTCCGTTCTCCTGACTACAACCACTTATGGTGATAATCAAGATCACAGAAAGGGTTAAAAACCACCTATAATTAATAATTCTTTCCATAATGTTCACCCTTTTTTAGGCTGTAAAGTTTCCATCATAGCTAAGCATTACAGCGGTTTGGACTCCTTTTATTCTAGCAAGTTCAGAAGTGATATTAGAATCATTATCTTTCACACGAATTTCATAGGTTATCTCTTCATAGTCCTCTATCATTGATTTTGATTTTAGGCTAAACCTCTTCGTATAGGTTTTGACAATTTGTTCTAACTCTTCATTAACTGCATTTTGATCATATTTTATAATTAATAGATAGGGATTTTCGACTTTGATCTTATTAGCGAATATAAGTAACACTAATCCTATGAGAACAGAGCCAATTACTGCTAATAGAATAAAACCTGCACCACATAATATTCCAGCTATGACGGACCAGAATAAGTATACTAAATCCATTGGATCCTTAATCGGTGTACGGAAACGAACAATCGATAAAGCACCAACCATACCAAGAGATAACAGAACATTCTGACTAATCCCCATAATGACTAAAGCAGTAGCCATTGTCATTATTACTAAAGAGATATTGTAGGAATGGGAATATATGACCCCATTAAAAGTTTTCTTATATATGAAGTAGATAAACAACCCGACCATAAATGCCACACCAATTCCAAGTAAAGCATCAATAATAGAAAAGGATGAGGTTGTTTCTAAAAAGCTTGATTTAAAAATATCTGAAAAATTTGTGATAGAATTCATTTTTTCTCTCCTAATGATTTAATATTTTTATCGTTAGCCATACATCCGACTTAATTGATATTTAGAGTAGGCTTCTTGTCTTGTATCTGATAGCTGTAGCAAATGTTTTATTATTTCAGGTAGATATTCATCATATTTCACCTCCAAGATGATAAGATTTGGCTCGAGAACATCGACCATCGGTAGCTGCTTATGAAACATGTCTGTATTGTAAAGACTGGATTGTATTTTGCTATCAAAGGTAATGCGAACATTTCCAAATGGGTATATTAGCGGCTCTCGTTCGTAATCGACAACTGTTGTAGGTTTGATTTGGTTATATTTCATTTCTGTGTATAAATCTCGAATGAGTGATCTTTCGTCATGCTCCATCCAATCAATATCTCCAATTCGCCATTTTTCAAATTCCCTACGGGTGACCATACATTTTGATTTGAAGGTTAAATTATTACGTTTACTCTTTCTTTCAAGATTAATGTAGTGATCCCTTTTTTCATAAATGCGAACTCGATATTTGTCTCGATTTAAAAAACCTTCCTTCTTCTCATTTAGAATACGATTGGAAAAGTTATCAAAATAAGTAGAACGAATGCGATACTTTCCGCTTGACCCTGCATTGGGATCCCTGCTCATAAAATGAAGTAGCTTGCCGCGCAGGATATGATATTCTGTTTGTGATATTGCGTACTTACGTTCACGACGTCCATTAGGATGAAAGGATGTCTGAAAGGTCATTGAGCTGCCTCCTTCTGTTCGTTTTGTTATCATGTTAATCGCTGGAACAATTTTTAGTTTATAAAGGAAATGTGTCAGGAAAATGTCAAGTAAATTCTTTGTAAATATTCATTTGGTTTTTAGACATATGGCTGACTTATGGATCTGATAAAAAGAAGTATGGCAAGTTTCTCGATTTCTCATTATGTGGTAATCTAAGGATAAACTCGCCAAATATAAAGAAATCAAGGTGAAATTAATGGTCAAAATATTAATAATTGAAGATGAATTTGCAATTAGTCAAGTTTTAAAGGCATATTTACAAAAAGTGAACTATCAGGTAGAACAAGCTTATGATGGAGAAGAAGCGTTGGATAAGTTCCATACCATCTATCCAGATTTAGTTCTATTAGATGTTATGCTTCCGGGTAAGGATGGCTGGGAAATATTAAGAGAGATAAGAATGGAAAGCAACTGTCCCGTTATTATGTTAACCGCGCTAGGAGAAGTGAATCATCGATTAGAAGGGTTAAATGAAGGGGCAGATGACTATATTACGAAACCCTTTGTGGCCGATGAAGTAGTGGCTCGGGTAAAAGCTGTGTTAAGACGGTCACAGGCAGACCATGAAAATCCTATAAAACGGTATGGACAGTTAGAGATTAATATAAGAGCACATCAAGTAATCCTTAATAAAAAGAATGTTACACTCACGCCTCGCGATCTTTCTGTATTAATGTTCTTAGCAGAAAATCCAAACCAAACATTTACAAGAGAGCAGTTAATTGAACACGTATGGGGCTGGGATTATGAAGGTAGTGATCGTGCAGTCGATCTTGCTATTAAACGAATTCGTAAAGTACTAAATACTTGGCCAAGTTCTGAAGGAGAAATTAAAACATTAAGAGGATTGGGGTATCAGCTACGTGTTAATCAAAAATAAGAGAAGAGTCTCACTGAGACGGTACTGGACCAGCCGATATTTATTAACACTTTGCATTGGACTAATCGTCATTGCCCTTATTTCCGCATTTTGGATTAGGCATACGACATTAGAAAATCGACTAAATATGATGACGATTATGGCGGAAAGTATGGCTGATCGTATTGTATCGGCAGAGGATGAGGGACCAGAACCAGGTAGAAATGACTTTTTTAGAGAGAAAGAAGGAGAAAAACATTTCGAGATTGACCCGTTTACTTATATTATCGACACTTCAGGGGCTATCCTTTCAAGTAACCGACCTGGAGGGCCGATGGCAGGGGAAATTCATTCTTCAGTTTTAGAAAATGATGATACGATTCAACAATTTACACTTAGCGATACTCGTTTTTATGTAGTTAAATATCCGATAGAAATCGATGGATCCACATTGGGCTGGGTCGTTATGTTTGAGTCAAAGCAAAATCTATCACGAGTAAATCAGGAATACACTCAGCTAGCCATTATGATCATCGGACTTGCTATACTTGGATGGGCTGCTATCTACTTTTTGTCTAAGCGGTTATCTAAGCCAATTCAAGAAGTGGCAAAGGCTGCGAAACAAGTGGAGGAAGGGAATTATCAGATTGATTTGCCAAATGAAAGTAAAGAAAAAGAAGTTCATGAGTTAATTCATTCCTTTAAAGAAATGGCATATAAACTTGAAAAATTAGAAGCATTACGAACAGAATTATTAGCAGGTGTTACACACGAGTTAAAAACACCAGTTACCTCTATTAGTGGATTACTCCAAGCGATGAAGGATGAGGTGGTTACAGGTGAGGAGGCAAAGGAATTTTTGACGATTTCCTTAAACGAAGCAGATAAAATGAAAAAGATGGTAGAGGATTTACTTGCCTTTAATCAATTTGCTGCAAATGCTTTCGATGTTAATATGGAGGTACACGATATCAATGATGTTGTGGAAACTGCCGTTTATAGCTGGAATATACTACATGAGGATATGAAGATTAACCTTACCAAGCTAAAATCACCGACTAAGGTAAATGTTGATCCAATTCGTTTACAGCAAATCATGACAAATCTTTTAAACAATGCAAAGCAGGCGATGGAAAATCATCAAGAACCAGTAATTAATATAAGGTTACAAGAGGATAGTTCACAAATTAATATTGATGTAGAGGATTGTGGAAGGGGAATTCCGAAAGACGAACAACCCTTTATTTTTGAACGCTTTTACCGAGGAGAAGAAAAGAAATATAAAATGAGAGGACTTGGACTAGGATTACCTTTAAGTAAAATGATTGCCCAAGTACAGGGGGGAGACTTAACCTTGCTAAGTAGTTCACAGAAAGGTACCACTTTTCGAATATATCTACCAAAAAACAACAGTTGATTTTCAACTGTTATTTTTTTGTGAAACAGATAAATCTAGTTTAGACATTTTCCTGACATATTCGCGGATTATAGTAAAAAGTGTAATAGACAGAAAAACACCATTAACTATCGAATATGGAGGGCTAGAAATGTTTCAAGACAAAAAAAATCAAAATAAAGATGTACAAAGGGAAATAAATAAGAAAAACGATAAATATAAAGGGATTTTTAAATCTCTTTCTGCTGGAGTCGTAGGGTCTGTTCTCACATTAACGATAGTTGCTCAGACAGGTTTTCTTCAGACAGAAGAGCCAGCGAATCTTGCTGTCGAGGAGCCTATTGCAGAGGAACAAACGGTAAATTCAACATCGGATATAAACATCGAGCAAG
Organism: Gracilibacillus dipsosauri; assembly: GCF_003176895.1. Classification (GTDB taxonomy): domain Bacteria; phylum Bacillota; class Bacilli; order Bacillales; family Amphibacillaceae; genus Gracilibacillus; species Gracilibacillus dipsosauri. Next base: position 237,429 of record NZ_QGTD01000013.1, on the reverse strand, counting down.
TAACAAATTCTAGTTCAACCACTGCTGACATTGTAGAACAAACTTCTCAAGCAATTGTAGGTATTACGAATATACAAGTGCAACAGTCCAATCCATTTTATAGTCAGGGATTTGGACAGCATCAAAATCAAGAAAGTGAAGAGATAGAAAGCGGAACAGGCTCTGGAGTTATTTATCAAGTAACTGACGACGCTTTATATATTATTACAAACCACCATGTAATAGAGGATGCATCTACTATTGAAGTAACACTTTATACGGAGGAAACAGTAACAGCAGAGCTAATAGGTTCTGATTCTTTAACAGATCTCGCAGTATTAAAAGTAGAAGGTGAATACGATATAACTTCGTTAGCTTTTGGTGACTCTTCCGAGCTAAGAGCAGGAGAAGAGGTAATTGCAATTGGAAACCCACTTGGTCTTGATTTGTATGGGACGGTAACTCAAGGAATTGTTAGTGCAGTGGATCGTACAATTGAAGCATCTACGTCAGCTGGAGTGTGGGATATGGAAGTAATTCAAACAGATGCAGCAATTAATCCTGGAAATAGTGGTGGTGCTTTAATCAATACTTCTGGAGAACTTGTAGGGATTAACAGTATGAAGATTGCAGATGATGATGTGGAAGGCTTAGGTTTTGCGATACCGAGTAACAATGTCACTACTATAATTGACCAGCTCATGGAAAATGGTCAAATTATTCGTCCATATTTAGGCATAACAATGGCAAATATTTCGGATTTACCGTACTACACAAATACTACATCAAGTGAAATTACAGATGGTGTTATCATTACAGCAATCGATGAAAATGGAGGAGCTGCTCAAGCTGGTTTGCAAATCGAGGATATTATCGTATCAATCAACAATCAAAATGTAGCAACAGCAAGCAATTTAAGAAAATATTTATATTCAGAGCTTTCAGTCGGTGATGTTGTGAATATTCAATTCTATCGTCAAGGCGAATTACAGGAAGCGAATGTTACCCTATCTAGTAATTAAAGGGAGAAATATTATAAAAAAATAGCAGGATTGCAAAGAAAAGCAAGTGAGAAATGGTCAGGAAGTTCTTCACTTGCTTTTTCCATATCTAAATCAATGAATTAGTAATAAAAGAGGATTAGCAGAATAATCATTAGTAATAATAGGAAGCTTCCCTGTAAAAGGAAAAATATCATCCAATTTTGGTTTATTTTTTCTGAAGGTAATTTATCGCCACTCCACGTGGACGCCCAGTTTTTTTGTTTGGTTATTCGAGTGAATACTTTGCGAAAACTATTTGCCGTAATATCAAAGAATCGTCTAGAAATAACGAATAATAGGAGCCCTATAATCAGGTAAAAACTGCTTATATAAAAAATACTATTAATCAAATGCAGTAATGTAAGCCCTTTATTGAGTAAAACTGTCAGAATGGAACATAGTATTACATGGAGGAAAAATATGAAGAAATGTTTTTTCATCTATTGAAGCTCCTTTCTGGTTCTGTTCCTATTATTAAAAATTAACACGAATTTAGCAAATAATAAAATAGAATTTCGTAAATTAACTGAAAAATGAGAAAACTCGAAAAAATCGGAGTATTCGGACGATTTACTGAGATATAGTTCATTAAGATTATAAAAAATAGGTATTATGAATCAATTTAGTCGGTTTAAGTAAAAAAATGCTGAATAAAAAAAGGGTTCTCTGTATAATAGTCATTGCAAGTTTACAATTACTTTACAAATCAAATTACTTTAGGAGGATTTATGAGATGAAGCAAAAAAGTGGGCTTTTGCTACTAATTTTTACCATTTTAACTTTTGTCTTAGCGGCTTGCTCGTTTGAAAACGATAACAGTTCAGACGACAAGCAAAGTGAAGAAGGTAGTTCAGAGGAAGAGAATGTCTTAAGAATTGCAGAAACTGCAGATATTCCAACAATGGATCCGATTATGACGGAGGACAATGTTTCAACACTTTGGATTGATACTGTTTATGAAGGTCTTTATCGACAAGCTCCAGGTGGCGAAATTGTATCAGGAATTGCGAAAAAAGAAGAGACAGAAGTAAGTGATGATGGTTTAACATATACTTTCCATTTACGTGAAGACGCGAAATGGGCAAACGGAGATCCGGTAACAGCACAAGATTTTGTTTATGGTTGGCAACGTGCTGTGAACCCAGATAATGGTTCTTTTTATGGTAATTACTTAATGAGTGGAAAAATAAAAAATGCAGAACAAATCTTTGCAGGTGAATTACCTCCTGAAGATTTAGGTGTAAGTGCACCAGATGACTATACTTTCGTTGTTGAATTAGAAGTTCCTGTTCCTTATTTTGATTCATATGTTATTAATTCTAACTTCTTACCTGCACATAAGGAATTTGTTGAAGAACAGGGAGATCAGTTTTCTTTATCTCCTGAGGGCATTTTAGCAAATGGACCGTTTAAAATGACAAGCTGGCAAGCTGATAGTGGTTGGGAGTTAGAAAAGAATGAAGAATATTGGGATGCTGAAAATGTAGCCTTAGATGGGATTTCTGTTAAAGTAATTAAACAGGCAGACACGAGACTATCTAATTATGAGGTTGGAGAATTAGATAGAGTGACTTTACAAGGTTCACAAGTAAGTGAGAATAGAACAAGCCCAGAATACCAAGTATTATCAGAAACTGCTGTATTTTATATGAAGATGAATCAAGAGTCTTTAGAGAAAAGTGAATATATGCAAAATAAAAACTTTAGAATGGCATTGGCTAAAGGTTTTGATAAACAAGCATATATAGATGTGGCTTACGGTAATGATTCAACTCCTATTGATTTTTATGTTCCAACAGAATTTATTCAACATCCAGAAACGGAAGAAGACTTCCAAGCTGGAAGTGATTTATTATCATTTGATGTAGAGGCAGCGCAAGAATATTGGGCAGCTGCTAAAGAAGAATTAGGTTTTGAAGAGGTATCTTTAAGCTTCTTAAGTGGTGATACAGATACGGCGAAAAGTATTAGTGAAGTAATGAAAACGGAATTAGAAAAAAATCTAGAAGGTCTAACAATCGAAACGAAGAATGTACCATGGGCACAGCAATTAGACCTCATGCGCGAAAAGAATTATGAACTTGCTGTTTCTGGTTGGGGGCCAGACTATTTGGATGCTGTTTCATTCCTTGATGTCTTCGTAACTGGTGGAGAGAACAATGATGTTGGCTATTCAAATGAAGAATACGATTCGCTTGTTAAATCAGCGAAAACTGATTTAGCACTAGATCCTGTTGCACGATTTGAAGCATTGCAAGATGCTGAAAAAATTCTACTAGAAGATGCAGCAATTGCGCCAATTATGCAAAGAAAAACATCTGTACTAGTTAAGGATTATGTAGAAGGTTTAGATGTTCGAAATCCGTTTGCTAATAATTACAGCTTTAAATACGTGGAACTAAACAAATAAAAATCACTGATTAACTTTAATTAATTAAGAGAGTATAGCGAACATATTGTTGGCATACTCTCTTTTCCCCTGTTATCTAAAAAATTTGGAAAATTTTGAATTTTAAATAAGATAAGAAAATATAAAGAGAGATGACTAGCTCCAAGCGCCAAAACTAAGTGACTTCCCGAATCCGTAATACGAAGAGTCACATCAATTTGTATTATTTCGGCTTTGTGAATTGATTGACTAAAACTGTCACTTCGACGGACAAAGTCGATCCACCTGTAGGATACTGGTGCAGTCGCTACGTTTTAATCTGGTGCTTTGTGCTTTTCATTCTAATAAAATAGGAGGTGGTTGGAATGGCAAAATATATTACAAAACGAGTGATTTATATGGTCATCACTCTATTTATAATCATATCGGCAACCTTTTTCTTAATGAAAATGATGCCAGGCTCCCCTTTTAATAATATCGGCGGGAAATTGACGGTGGAGCAAGAGGCGTTCTTAATGGAACAATATGGCTTAGATGAGCCTGTCCCTGTTCAATATGTAAAATATATAACGGGTATTTTCCGTGGTGATCTAGGCGTGTCATTTCAATATGATAATCGTCCTGTTACAGACATAATACTTGATCGAATTGGGCCATCTGCCCACTTAGGAGCACAAGCATTAATTATTGGTTCCATACTAGGTATCATTTTAGGGATGTTTGCAGCAATAAGACATAACACTTGGGTAGATTATACATCCAATATTTTAGCGGTTATTGGAATATCAATACCGTCTTTTGTGTTTGCTGGTTTACTTCAATATTACTTAGCGGTAAAATGGAGACTTTTTCCTGTTTCGTTCTGGGAGTCACCGATTTATTCTGTCCTTCCAACAATTGCTTTAATGATTTTCCCAATGGCAATATGTGCAAGGTTTATGCGGACGGAAATGTTAGAAGTATTAGGGTCTGATTATATTGAATTGGCACGAGCAAAGGGAGTATCTAATAGGATCGTTATGTTTAAGCATGCTTTAAGAAATGCACTTATCCCTGTGATTACAGTGTTAGGACCTATGACAGTTAGCTTAATGACAGGAACCTTAGTTATCGAACAAATTTTTGCTATACCTGGTATTGGGGAGCAATTTGTTATTTCAATTAGTACGAATGATTATCCAGTTATTATGGGGACAACCATTTTATTTGCGATACTATTTGTTTTAGTTATTTTAATTGTCGATCTATTATACGGCTTGATTGATCCAAGAATTAGAATTGCAGGAGGGAAGGATTAATGGACAAAGATTCAAAAGGAGCTAACAAAGAAAAGTTTCAACGTGTCCATTTGCAAGAGGATTTAGGTGAAGAGCTTACTCGTCCTCAACTCTCCTATTGGAAGGATGCTTGGATTCGTTTAACGAAAAATAAAGGCGCAATTGCTGGGTTAATAGTCATTGTATTTATTGTTTTGCTTGCATTAATCGGTCCTTTAATGAACGATTATTCGATGGAAGAAGCAAATTATGATGCAGCATATTTACCAGCAAAAGTAAAAGGCTTAGAGTGGCTAGGACTAGATGGGCTTCAAACGTATGAAGTACAAGGGAAATCAGAGGAAGAAGCACTTAAACGTGGTCTAGAAAGCTATGATATTGAAGAAAAATATGTGGAAAATGTTGAAATAGTTCAAGAACCAAGTGAAGATAATGATAATTATTATACTGTTGCAATGGAAGTAGACATTTATGCAGCAAGAGGACAAGAGGATAGCTATTATTGGTTTGGAACAGACAGCATGGGTCGAGATCTTTGGACAAGAATTTGGAAAGGTACACAAATCTCTTTATACATTGGTATCTTAGCAGCCATGATTGATATGATTGTTGGTGTACTATATGGCGGTATTTCTGGCTATTACGGTGGTCGTGTTGATAATTATATGCAACGTGTCATTGAGGTTTTATCAGGTATACCTAATTTGGTTGTCGTCATCTTAATGATCATGTTACTTGATCCAGGTTTATTAGCGATAACAATTGCCTTAACGATCACAGGCTGGATTGGCATGGCACGTATTGTACGCGGGCAGGTTTTAAAATTAAAAAATCAAGAGTTCGTGCTTGCGGCAAGGACTTTAGGTGCTAATGATAAACGAATTCTAATGAAACATCTAATTCCAAACGTAACAAGTGTCATTATTATAAACACGATGTTTACCATACCAAGTGCGATTTTCTTTGAATCGTTTTTAAGCTTTATTGGATTAGGTCTACAACCACCAGTCGCATCATTAGGTACTTTAATCGATACAGCATTTGATGATTATCGTGTATATCCTTATATGTTACTATTTCCTGCTGTGATTATATCTCTATTGATGATTGGTTTTAATATATTAGCAGACGGTCTAAGGGATGCATTAGATCCTAAGATGAGAAAATAGAAAGGGAGGTGGACGAAAGTTGGATTCTATTTTAGATGTAAACAATCTACATGTTACATTTGATACGTATGGTGGAAGTGTACAGGCCGTGAGAGGTGTGAATTTTTCTTTAAATAAAGGAGAAACTCTCGCAATCGTTGGAGAATCTGGTTCAGGTAAGTCTGTTACTACAAAAGCATTAATGGGGTTAGTAGCAAAGCCAGCTGGTAAAATCCCTAAAGGGGAAATTTTGTTTGAAGGAAAAGATTTAACGAAATTATCAAATAAACAAATGCAAAAAATTCGTGGTAAGGATATTTCGATGATTTTTCAAGATCCGATGACTTCCTTAAACCCAACAATGAAGGTTGGAAAACAAATTATGGAGGGCTTAATTCTTCATCAGAACCAGTCCAAGCAAGAAGCAAAAAAACGAGCACTAGAATTATTACAATTAGTTGGTATTCCTGATCCGGAAAAAAGAATCAATCAATATCCACATCAATTTTCAGGTGGGATGCGTCAGCGTGTAGTTATTGCGATTGCACTAGCTTGTAATCCAAAGGTATTAATTGCTGATGAGCCAACAACGGCATTGGATGTGACTATTCAAGCACAAATTATTGAGTTGATGAAGAATATTCAGAAAAAAATGGAAACATCCATTATCTTTATTACACACGATTTAGGCGTAGTTGCCAATGTGGCAGACCGTGTTGCGGTAATGTATGCGGGGAAGATAGTTGAAATTGGAACAGTCGATGACGTTTTTTATAATCCGAAACATCCATATACTTGGGGATTATTAGGTTCAATGCCAACAGTCGATAGTCAAGAGGAAAAATTAATTGCCATACCAGGTACACCACCTGATTTAATTCATCCACCAAAAGGAGATGCATTTGCAGCAAGAAATGAATTTGCCCTAGCGATTGATTTCGAAGAGGAGCCACCAATGTTCCAAGTATCTGATTCTCATTATGCTGCGACTTGGTTATTGCATGAAGATGCTCCACATATCGAGCCACCTGAGGCTGTAAAAAGACGGATGAAGGGCTTCTCGACTGAGGGGGACAACAAGAATGAATAAGGATAAGATTTTAGAAGTTAAAGAATTGAAACAACATTTTCGCACAAGTAAAAAAAGTGTCATAAAAGCAGTTGATGGTATCAGCTTTGATATTTACCGTGGGGAAACTTTTGGACTTGTAGGCGAATCTGGTTGCGGAAAATCAACGACTGGAAGAACGATAATCAGACTTTATGATGCAACAAGTGGTGAAGTGAAATTTAACGGTGTCGATGTCCATAGCTTGAAATCAAAGCAAGAAATAAAATCCTTCAATAGACAGATGCAAATGATCTTTCAGGATCCTTATGCTTCGTTAAATCCTAGAATGACGGTGAAAGAGATTATTTCAGAAGGTATTGATATACATGGATTAGCCAAAAATGAAAAAGAAAAAACTGATCGAGTTCATGAATTATTAGAAACCGTTGGCTTGAATAAAGAGCATGCATCTCGTTATCCTCATGAGTTTAGTGGTGGACAACGACAGCGTATCGGAATTGCAAGAGCATTAGCGGTTGATCCTGAATTTATTATTGCGGATGAACCAATTTCTGCATTAGATGTATCGATACAGGCACAGGTTGTTAATTTAATGAAGGAATTACAACAAAAACGAGGGCTCACTTATTTATTTATTGCTCATGATTTATCAATGGTAAAATATATTAGTGATCGAATAGCAGTTATGTTTGCTGGGAGAATTGTGGAATTAGCGGATAGTGAGGAGCTATACAGCAACCCACTTCATTCCTATACCAAGTCCCTGCTTTCAGCTATACCCGTTCCAGATCCAGATTATGAGAGAAACCGTCAAAGAGTTGTTTTTGATCATGATAGCTACAATCCCGAAGGAGCCACTTTAAGAGAGATAAAGAATGGTCACTGGGTGTTATGTACAGAAGAAGAGTTTAAAAAAATGAAGTAAAAAACCGGGTGTGAACCCGGTTTTTTACTTTTTCTTCCATAGTTTGTTTGGCCAGAAGGAAAATCTCCCGAGAACGGTAGTAATGGCAGGAACGAGCAATGGTCGAACAATAAAGGTATCTAATAATACGCCAATTGCTGTAACAATTCCAAATTGAACAAGCACTTGCATTGGTAGTACTGCTAACACAGCAAATGTACCTGCTAAAATTAGCCCAGCTGAGCTAATGACACTACTTGTTTCACTGACACCTTTTGCAATAGCTTGTTTCAATGGCATCTTCTTTCTATTTTTCCATATACTTGATACCATGAAAATATTATAATCTTCCCCTAAAGCAACAAGAAACACAAATGCATAAAGCGGGATTAATCCTTGCATGGCAGGTGCATCCAGAAGATAATGAATGACTAGCCATCCTAAACCTAGTGCAGATAAATAAGACAGTACGACGGTTAGTAACAGGTAAATTGTTGCGACAATAGAGCGCAAATACGCAAGTAAAAGGACAGCGATAATTAATAGTACAACTGGGATAATAAGATTTTGGTCATCTGTCGTGATCTCTTCTGTATCATATAAGGTTGCTGTTTCTCCACCAATCCAGACATGGTCACTAGCATTATTCATTTCGGCAGCACGTAGCTTCTTTTCTACAACTGATTTGATCACAGGAATTTCATTCACTGCTTGATCGGAATAAGGATCAATAGCTAAGGTGACTTCATAGGAATGATAGTTAGGATCCTTTTCGCCAGTTGCTATATCAGATACACTCTCTACGATTTCCAAATTGGAAAGCTCATCTTTTACATCGATATCCTTACCATTTGTCTGCATTATTACTTGAACAGGTGCAATATTTCCTGGTGGATAGTGCTCCTCAATTAGGGTATAGCCTTCTCTTGAAGGCATATCCTCTGGAAAGGAATCAAGTACTCCAAATGTATAGGAAATTTTAGGGACGATCAGGGCTAAACCAATAAGAAAGACACTACATATGACAATGATGCGCCAAGGTTTTTCCGTTACTAATTTCCCAATACCTTTACGAAGCTTACTTCGTTCTTTTGGGAGACGAACCGCTTTTCCTTTCTTTTTAGCAAGATCTTCTACCATACTTTCGGTTCTTGGAATAAAAGGAAAAAAAGCGACACGTCCTAACATAGATAAAATCGATGGTAGGAAGGTCAGAACAGCAAAGCCCATAATAAATATTGCTAAACTAAATGGAACAGCGAATCGGTCATAGGAAGCATAATTAGCTAACCCAAGTGATAATAGCCCTATACATGTAGTAAGGCAGCTCATGGCTATTGCTCCACCAGAACCTTTAATAGCTTGTTGCAATGCAGTGAACTTGTTATGAATGTGCTGAAGTTCATCACGATACCTTGATATAAGGAACAAACAATAATCCGTTCCAGCACCAAATAATAGTACAGTCATAATGGAAATGGCTTGTGCATCGACTTCAATCCAACCCTTGTTAGCCATAAAACCAAGTAGGGGACTAATCAAACCATATGCTATTCCGACACCTATTAGAGGAACGATTGCCAGAATAGGTGATCGATATAAAATAATGAGTAATACTAAAACTAAAATAACCGTTGCAATTAATAAGGTTATATCGGCTTCACTAAACAATTCAACTGCATCTGTAGAAATAGCTACTGGCCCTGTTAGACGAATATGAAGATTGTCACTAGATAATTTCTCATCAAATGGATTATATTCCATTTGCTGAGTTATTTTTTCTCTTAAAGTAGTAAGTGATTCCGCTAATGCTTCTGTTTCTGTATTTTTTTCAAAGAAAATTGGAGTGATAAGGGCTGATCCATCGCCTGATGCACTTTGCTTTAAGGCCTGTAGTGGCATTTCCGCAAATGGAGGAACCATGGATTGATGTGCAAGCGGGTTCTCTTTTAATTCTTGGTATATGCGCTGGACTAATTGATAATCCTCATCTGTTAACTGATTATCATGGTGCCATACAAGTAATAACGGAATTCCATTTTCATTTGGAAATTGTTCCTCCATTATTTGGTCTGCTTGTACTGACATGGCATTTTCCGGTAATAAATGGTTAGACCCTGTTTCTTCTTCATTGACTTGTGGCCATATAGATGAAAGTAAAGCTATAATGACTAGCCAAATAATGAATGTAACAAACCGGCTTTTTTTGTTAGCGACTAGATTACCCCAATTTTCTAGTAACTTCATCTAATAATCTCTCCCTCGTTGTATGTATTTAATTAGTCTGCTTTATAGAATTAATTATATATACTGGTCGGTTAATTATCAAACATTACTTATGAAAATTATGTTATAATTGTAGAACACAAAAGTTTTATAAGGAGAGAAAATCTTTGAAAGAGAAGGGATTTAGACGCTTGGGTAGGCCAAAGGATAGTGACATAAAACAACCTACCAATGAATTAATATTACAAGAGGCATTAAGGCTCTTTCTTGAAAATGGTTATCTTAATGTATCGATTGCAAGTGTTGCAAATAAATGTGATGTAACGAAAGCTTCGGTATATTATTATTATGCTAGTAAGGCAGAATTATTTACGGAAGCCATGATTATGTTAATGATCCGTATTCGAGATCAGATACAAATTTTTTTAGAAGAGGAATTACCATTAAAGACTCGGCTAGTTAAAATAACTAAGATTCACTTAGAGAAAACAATTGATATCGATGTAGAGAACTATTTAAAGGGAGCTAGAAAGGAATTATCCGAAAGTCAGCTTGAAAAAATAAAGCAGTCAGAGGAAGAAATGTATCAAGTGATAGAGAGCGCATTTCGACAAGCGATAGATATTGAAGAGATTCGTCCATTTCATCCTGCCTTTTTGACTCATTCCTATGTTTCCTTGTTAAAGGTCGGCTATATGAATAAGCAGCACCCTACCTTAACTTATTCTGTGGAAGAGACGGCAGAGCAACTAATAGAGTTACTTTGGCACGGTATAAACGTTACTAATTAAGTCTAATGAATCAATTTTGATAAATTTCAAGGAAATTACCGATATTTTAACAAAAAACTCTATTTTTTCTATATAATGAGAGTATAAAAGTAAAAACAGGTAGGAGATTGATAAAAATGAAGAAAAGCAAGAGCATCATGGAAAAACTACTTCTTCTCATTATTATTGGCTTTATTGTTCTTCCATCATATCAAGAGACGAAAGCGGCATCGTCAGATCCATTACTTGCATACCCCCATACAAGTAAAAAACTATTTAGTGCTTTATATAACATTCCAGAAACTTTTCCTTTATTCACCTATCAATCCGGATTGGAGTTTAAGTATCCTGATGCGGTAAGAGGGATTTATGTGACAGGACCGTCTGCAGGTGGAAGTCGATTTAGCCAGTTAGTGGATCTAGTAGATTCAACAGATTTAAACTCTATGGTAATTGATGTGAAGGAGGATCATGGCAATTTAACCTTTACACCAGAGAACGACTCTCCTTATAAGGATATTTCCTTGAATTACATAAGTGATATGAAGAAGCTATTAAAAACATTAGAGCAAAAACAAATTTATCCAATTGCAAGAATCGTGGTTTTTAAAGATTCCGTTTTAGCTGAAAAACGACCGGAACTTTCCTTCACGCAAAACGGTAAAGTGTGGAAAAATAGTAAAGGTGAAGCATTTGTTAGTCCTTTCCAGAAGGAAGTCTGGGAATACAATCTAGAAATTGCCAAGATGGCTGCGAAAATGGGGTTTCAAGAAATTCAATTTGATTATGTGCGATTCCCTGAAGGTTTTGAGACGAGAGATAAAGAACTCGAATATAATCAAGGTGATTATAAGGATATGGAATTAAATGAGGTAAAAAAACGTGTTGAGGCGGTAACTGATTTTGTTGCATATGCTAAGAAGGAATTGTCGAATTATGATGTGGATGTGTCTGTGGACATATTTGGTTATGCAGCGACGATTGAGGAAGCCCCTGGAATTGGGCAAAATTTTTCTAGAATATCTAGTAATGTTGATGTTATTTCATCCATGATATATCCTAGCCATTGGACTCCTTATTTCGGAATTGATTTTCCGGATAAAGAACCTTATAAACTCGTTAATGAATATGCCAAATTAGAAAATAAAGTGCTTGGAGCATTGGAGTCGCCTCCTGTTTCTAGACCTTGGATTCAAGATTTTGAAGCTCCTTGGCTTTACAGTGGACCTACCTTCCAATATGGTAAAGAAGAAGTAGAAGCACAAATAAAGGCATTAAATGAGAATGGTATCGAGGAATTTCTTATTTGGAATGCAGGAAATAGCTACACAGAAAATGTTGATTATACGCCATTAGAGTAACCTCACAATTTTGTGGGGTTTTTCCACTAATGTTTTTTCTTAGCTTTTTAGGATTAATGCAATAAAATTAAGGGTATAGTAAATATAGTGAAAACAGATTGTCAAAAAGGGGATTCAAGATTTAATGAATTGGTATGATAAATTGAAGCAATATTTTCCGATAGAAGAAATGAAGTCAAAGGAACATATGGAAATTCTTTTAAAAGAAAAAGGGGACGTCTATTATAAGGATGAAGGTCCACATCACGTACTAATGTATGCGGAGTTTCCAACCTTTCTGTTTATAGATTATGTCTATGTATCTAAAGAGTCGAGAGGACAAGGGATTGGACATCAGCTTATGCAAAAGCTTAAGCAGAAGAATAAGCCAATTATTTTAGAGGTCGAACCTTTTGATTATAAGGACACAGATTCCACAAAGAGATTACGTTTTTATCGTCGTGAAGGGTTTAAGCATGCACAATCGATTGGTTATACACGCAAATCCTTGGCAACAGATGAAAGCAATACATTAGAAATTTTGTATTGGTCACCTAGTGGTGAAAATGAGGAACAAATCTATAACCAAATGAGAAAAATGTATGAGGATATACATACATATAAAGATGAAGAAATCTATGGGAAGTCCTATCAGCCTGTTGACGAGGTGCTCACCTATGAACAAGATATTGATGGGGATGACATATTCCATTCATTGGAGCAAAACAAAGAAAATGAAAAGAAATAGTCGACTAGGATGTTTAGTCTGTCCTTAATAGGGTATAATCTACTGAAGATAGAAATATGTAAAAAGTGAAGAAAAACACATAATACTCTATCTTTCAAACACAATATGTAGTATAATGAAAACATATCCAAGTTAATTAGATTGATTTTAATGTAATAAATGATGTAAGAGGCATCAATATTATAAATTTATCCATTTGAGGAGTGAAGTTACATGGTAACACTTTATACCTCGCCAAGTTGTACATCATGTCGGAAAGCGAAAGCATGGTTAGAGGAGCACGATATCGCATTTCATGAACGAAATATTTTCTCTGAACCATTGACGCTTGATGAAATTAAAGAGATTCTACGAATGACAGAGGATGGAACTGATGAGATTATCTCTACACGTTCCAAAGTTTTTCAGAAATTGAATGTGAATCTTGACCAATTACCTTTAAAAGATTTATTTCAATTGATTCAGGATAATCCTGGCTTACTTAGAAGACCGATTATCTTGGATGAAAAAAGATTACAAGTTGGATATAATGAAGATGAAATAAGACGTTTCTTACCACGTACTGTAAGAACATTTCAGTTACGTGAAGCCCAACGAATGGTTAATTAAAGGAAAAGCAGATCTTACATGAGATCTGCTTTTTTTCACAAAGAAGGATATCTCGTTACAGTAAATTCGTTATTATAGAAAAATAGACGAAAAATGATGTATATATCTAATGACAAATGACAAAGAATAAGCTACAATCTAAAATAATACCTTATACTTATAAAGGGTAAAAATGAAAAAAATAAGTTGTTATGTTTCCAAATAAGTGTTTATTGTCATACAATAGTAATAGCATCTTTTCCATCAGGTATGGCTTATAACAATAGGGTATAAGAAAGAAGAGGGTTTAGAAAGAAAAGGTGATTCCCTTCCAACCCAACCATTTATTCATGAAGGGAGAGTTAATGTATGGAGATCGAGAGAATTAATGAGAATACCATTAAATTTTATATCTCATATATGGATATAGAAGATCGTGGTTTTGATCGCGAAGATATTTGGTATAATCGTGAGAAAAGTGAACAGCTTTTCTGGCAAGTGATGGACGAAGTGAATTATAATGAAGAAGATTTTCAAATAGATGGACCATTATGGATACAAGTGCAAGCATTAGAGAAAGGTTTAGAAATTGTTGTAACAAAAGCACAGATATCAAAGGATGGTCAAAATCTACAATTACCAACAGAGTCTGGCAAAACGATTGATATGCCAGTTGATGACAAAATAGAATCTTTGCTGGAGGAAAAGTTTGGTCCAATGAATAAGGCGGACGAGATTGAGCAGCAGTATGGTCAGGATTTTGTAGTTGTAGTAAGCTTTAAGGATTTAGAAGATATTATTCAATTAAGTCATGTCTTTGAACCTGTAGAGGGAATGGGAGAAGAGCTATATTATTATGATGACAAATATATGCTGATCACCCGTTTTGATGAGGATTATTTGTCTGATGATGAACAAGAGGACTTAATTAGTCAAATTCTTGAATTTGGCCAAGAATCGCCTCTAACTATGTTTGTTGTTCAGGAGTATGGTAAGGAAATTTTTGAAGAAGATGCGTTAGCTCAAGTAAAAGAGCACTTTAGTTTATAGGCTAGGTATTTCAGTTATGGAATACCTAGCTTTCTTTTTTTTGCCGTCTGTATATTATTCCTTCATTGGTTATGTTTACTAGAAAGGTAATTGGGTAAACTACAATCATCAGAATAGGCTAAGTGCATATATTTCGATTTTCGAAATATATTATGTTAAGATGAAGGATATTGCAAAAAAGAGAGGAATACAATTTTATGAGTGACACTTCAACAATCAACCGTACTCCACTGATGATTGTGCTCATTTCGGGTGCTTTTGTAGCTATTTTAAATCAAACATTGTTAGGTACTGCTCTACCGCATATCATGGATGATTTAAATATTGAGACTGCTACCGCCCAATGGTTACAATCTATTTTTATGCTTGTAAATGGTATTATGATCCCAATTACGGCATTCTTAATTGAACGATTTACAACAAGAGCACTATTTTTAACAGCGATGGGTAGCTTTGCATTAGGTACTGCTGTTTGTGCCATTTCGCCAGACTTCACGGTCTTATTAATAGGTAGAATTCTGCAAGCGGCTGGAGCAGGTATTATGATGCCATTAATGCAAACGATTATGTTTCTTGTTTTTCCGATTGAGAAAAGAGGCTCTGCAATGGGGTTATTTGGTCTCGTCATCGCGTTTGCGCCGGCGATTGGTCCTACATTATCAGGATGGTTAGTAGAGCATTTCCCTTGGAGAAGTTTATTTTATATTGTGCTACCGATTGCGATTTTGGATATTATCGTAGCGTACAAAATACTCGTTAATGTTACAAAACAAACCTTTCCGAAAGTTGATCCAATTTCTATTTCCCTTTCTACTGTTGGATTCGGTGGATTATTGTTCGGATTTAGCTATGCAGGGGATGAGCATCATGGATGGGGAAGTCCATTTGTGTATATACCTTTAATTATTGGAGCGATTACGTTATTTTTCTTCATCATGAGACAATTAAGAATTGAGAAGCCAATTCTTGAATTTCGAATATTTAAATATAAAATGTTTACATTAACTACTGCTATTGGAATGATTTCCTTCTTTGCTATGATTGGTGGAGCGATCATCCTACCTATTATGATGCAGCAATATCTTGGGTTTACAGCCTTTGAATCAGGACTAGCTTTATTGCCTGGAGCAGTACTTATGGGGTTAATGAATCCTGTTACCGGACGACTATTTGATAAGTTTGGTGGCAAATGGCTTGCCATTACTGGTCTAGGACTTATTGTGATTACAACCTTCATGTTCGCTGTTTTAACAACTGAAACAACGTTTTTCTATTTAACGGTTGTGAATGCAATAAGAATGTTTGGAATTGCTATGGTCATGATGCCAGTTACAACTGCAGGCTTAAACCAGCTTCCAGCTGAACTAATGCCTCATGGTACAGCCATGAACAATACAATGCGTCAAATGTCTGGAGCAATAGGTACGGCATTACTTGTATCCGTGATGATGAATCAAGCCAATCCAGATCGAGGATTACAGGGAATGATTCATGGAGTAAATGTCTCGTTCATTGTTGCTGGTGTATTCGCACTTGTAGGTTTCGTTTTAGCCTTTTTTATTAAAAATTCTATTCCAGGAAAATTATCTAATTAAGCAGGATAAAGACACCTCTACGTCGAACTATGTGGACTGGAGGTGTTTTTTGTATGTTACAAGCCCAAAATGAAAAAGGAGAGCATATCTCCCTTTATACGTGTACAATAGAAGAAATTAATCAGTATAAAGAAACCACTACTTTTATCTGCCCAGAATGTGGGGAGAAATTAATCATTAAAGCAGGAGAAAAGGTGATCCCTCATTTTGCACATCGGTCGAATACGACATGCTCCCAAGGCGGAGAAGGCGCTTATCATGAAAAAGGTAAAATAGATTTATATCAAAGGTTTAGGAACCAAGGGATTGAGGTAAGTTTGGAACAATACTTGCCAGAAATAAAACAAAGACCAGATTTGTTAATCCAGATTGAGAATAGGCAAATACCCATTGAATACCAATGTGCGAATATTACAACGAGCGAACTGATCAAACGAACAAATGCTTATCGGAGAAGTGGTTATTATCCAATTTGGATCCTTGGTGCGAATCGTTTCCAACGACTTTCCTCTCAAACCATCAAATTAACCTTGAACGAGCAATCCTACATTCATCAATTTCATTCTACATTTCCGTTGACGATATACTTTTATTGTAGTACAGAAAGACAATTTATTCTTTTTCAGGATTTTTATTTCTTGACGAGAACAAAAGCGATTGGTAAATTAAAAGCGATTCCATTAGCAAGACTTGATTTTCGGCTACTATTTCAACGAATGTATTTAGATATGTCAGCTCTTAAATCTAACTGGCAATATGAAAGAAAAAAGTGGAGGAATAGACCAGTACCAATGCATCACTCTAAAGAAACTGCTTGGCGAAAGTGGCTTTACCTACATCAGTTTACAGTACAAGACCTTCCATCCTTTATTTATCTCCCTGTTCGTTCACAATTTTTAATGAAATCTGCTCCGTGGATTTGGCAGACACGATTATTTATTGATTTAATGAAGAAAAGATCATGCTTTTCCCTACAAGAGGCCGTCGATCTCCTCCAAAACCATCATTTAGACCCTTCACAATTTCCGTTGATTTCTTCCCCGAGCAACCCTATCGAAGAATATTTACAGTTGTTGAAACGTATAGGTATCTTAAAGGCGGAAACAGAAGATAGCTATGTGGTAACAATTCATAGTGAGAAGATGTAAAAACATCATACTGTATGAATAATGGTATTATAAGTTATAATAAAAGAAACAGATAGAAATAAAGGAGGAAGCAAAATGGCAAAAGCACAAAAATCTTTACCAACTCGTGAAGAAATTCCTGTAGAATTAACTTGGAAATTAGAAGATATTTATGCCTCAGACGAGGAATGGGAAAAAGAGTGGAAGGATGTAAAGGAGCTACTACCAAAGTTTGAAACCTTTCAAGGTAAGCTGCATGAGTCCTCAGAGAAATTATATCAATTATTTCAGTTGCAAGATGAGGTTTCTGATCGTCTAAGTACGTTGTATACATATGCTCATATGCGCTATGATCAAGATACAGCCAATTCTTTCTACCAAGCGATGAACGGAAAAGCAGAAAATCTTATCACACAAGCATCTAGTGTCATGAGCTTTATCACCCCAGAAATATTAAAGCTAGAAGAATCAACATTAAAAGAATATTTAGCACAATATGAACCGCTTCAATTATATCAGCACACACTAGATGAGATTAATCGTCAGAGACCACATGTTTTGTCTGAGAAAGAAGAGGCACTGCTAGCGGAAGCGTCAGAAGTTACAGATAGTGCTTCTCAAACCTTTGGTATGTTGAACAATGCTGACATGACATTTCCAGCAGTCAAGGACGAAAATGGCAATGAAGTGGATTTGACACATGGTCGTTATATTAACTTCCTCGAATCAAAGGATCAACGTGTGCGTCATGATGCTTTTAAAGCGATGTACGATACATTCGGTAGCTTCCGCAACACCTTTGCCTCTACTCTGCAAGGTGTGGTGAAAAAGGATAATTTTTATGCGAAGGTTAGAAATTACCAATCTGCTCGTGAAGCTGCACTAAATCGTAATAACATTCCAGAATCTGTTTATGATAACCTTATTGCAGCAATTCATGAAGGTTTGCCATTACTACAGCGCTATGTGGCACTTCGTAAAAAAGTCCTCGGACTAGATGAACTCCATATGTATGATTTATACACCCCGCTTGTTAAGGATGTTAATATGACCTTTACTTATGATAAGGCACAGGAAACGGTATTAAAGGCATTATCGCCATTAGGTAAAGACTATTTAAATGTAATGAAAAGAGCCTTTGAGGAAAGGTGGATTGATGTAGAGGAGAACAAGGGGAAAAGAAGTGGTGCTTATTCTTCTGGATCCTATAGTACGAACCCGTACATCTTAATGAATTGGCAGGACAATTTAAACAACTTATTTACTCTTGCTCATGAATTAGGACACTCCATGCATAGCTATTACACACATGAAAGTCAACCATACCGTTATGGAAACTATTCTATTTTCGTTGCAGAGGTTGCTTCGACGTGTAATGAGGCATTGTTAAACGATTATCTAGTGGAAAATACCTCTGATCCTAAGGAAAAGTTATACTTATTAAATCATTTCTTAGAGGGATTTAGAGGAACAGTATTCCGTCAGACAATGTTTGCAGAGTTTGAACACGAGATACATGTTCTGTCCCAAAATGGTGAAGCATTAACCGCAGATAAACTGACGGAGCTTTACTATAATCTAAATAAAAAATACTTTGGTGATGATTTGATAGTGGATGAAGAAATTGGACTGGAATGGGCAAGAATCCCTCATTTCTATTACAATTATTATGTCTATCAATATGCAACAGGCTATGCAGCAGCACAGTCATTAGCAAATCAAATCTTAGAGGAAAAAGAGCCTGCAGTTGAGCGATATTTAGATTATTTAAAAGCTGGAAGTAGTGATTATCCAATTGAAGTCCTCAAACGAGCAGGTGTGGACATGACAGAAAAAACACCAGTAACAAATGCCTTAAAAGTATTTGAAGAGAAATTAACAGAGATGGAAAATCTGTTAGAGGAAATCGATAAATAAAGGAAAAACGGCTGGGACAAAACCGATTAGATTAAAATCAAAAACGTGACACTCACCAACAATCTGTAGGTGGGTATCACGTTTTAATTATCGTTTATTTGTAAACAAAAGCACGAAGCACAATAAAATCAAAGAAACCACACAATAACCTTCGGCGGCGTGTCCCTATGAACCATTACAGGAGAAAGTAAAATACACATAGAACCAGTTTTTTTGATTTCTTACTCCTACTAAAATGGCTCTGATTATCTTTATAAGATAACCAGAGCCATTTTTCTGTTCTAATGTAACGAATTTTTCTCGTTCTGTTTCGGATACACTCTTATCTTTTTTGTAAGGTTAGAGTTATTTGTCCAAGAACTAGATATGGTCTTACATATAATGAGATTATTGAAGTTGTTATTAGGCAAAAAGGAGGATAGATATTTGTGAAAGTTGTTATTCTAGCGGGAGGTTACGGTACTCGTCTTAGCGAAGAAACTCACTTAAAACCAAAGCCTATGGTCGAAATAGGAGGAAAACCTGTTTTATGGCATATTTTGAAAATTTATTCCTCATATGGATTTAACGATTTTATTATTTGTCTTGGATACAAGGGACATGTGATAAAAGAGTATTTTAATAATTATTATGTACAAAACTCCAATTTAATATTTGATTTTACTAAACAATCCCACCCGTTTTACCTTCAATCGATGGCTGAACAATGGAAAGTTACTTTAGTTGATACTGGTGATAATGTAATGACTGGAGGAAGGTTGAAGAGGATACAACCATATATTGGAAATGAACCGTTTATGCTAACTTACGGTGATGGTTTGGCAGATATTGACTTGTTAAAGCTTCGCGATTTTCATAACACTCATAAAAAATTAGCTACAGTCACTTCGATTCAGCCGGCAGGAAGATTTGGAGTCCTTGAATTGGGAAGTGATTCACAGGTCAACGGCTTCCAAGAAAAACCTAAAGGTGGCAACCAGTGGATTAATGGGGGATTTTTTATCATGCAACCACAAGTTTTTGACTATATCCTGGGGGATCAAATGGTTTTAGAGGAGGAACCACTCCGCAATTTGGCAAAGGACGGTCAGCTGATGGCTTATAAACATTTCGGATTTTGGCATCCAATGGATACGCTAAGAGATCGTAATGTTCTCGAAGATTATTGGAAAACTGGAAAAGCGCCATGGAAGAAGTGGGATAGATGATAAATAAAAAGTTTTGGCAAGGTAAAAAAGTATTTCTTACTGGTCATACGGGATTCAAAGGTACTTGGCTGAGCCTTTGGTTGGCCTCTATGGGGGCGGAGGTAACAGGCTATGCCTTGACTCCTTCGACAGATCCAAATTTATACCACTTATGCCGTCTTGATGAAATGCTACATTCTATCATTGGAGATATTAGAGATAGAAAGAAGTTGACTAATGCTTTAATCACATGTAATCCAGATGTGGTCATTCATATGGCTGCACAGCCATTAGTAAGGACTTCTTATATTGATCCGGTTGAAACATATGAGATTAATACAATGGGTACGGTCAATATATTAGAAGCTGTCCGCCAAGCCAGACAAAAGGAAGTGAATGTCCAAGGATTAATCATCGTGACGACGGACAAATGTTATGAGAACAAAGAGTGGGTGTGGGGATATAGAGAATCTGATCGTCTAGGGGGATATGATCCATATTCCAGCAGTAAAGCTTGTACAGAAATAATTACATCAGCTTACCGGAATTCCTATTTTAACGGCCAAAGCAACGAGCAAGATGCATTAGGTGTGGCAACTGTCAGAGCAGGTAACGTAATTGGTGGTGGCGACTGGTCCAATGATCGATTAATTCCTGACTGTATAAAAGCTATGCTTAACCATCAGGTCATCTCCATTAGAAATCCTTACTCCATACGCCCTTGGCAGCATGTCCTTGAACCGCTTAAGGGATATCTAATGCTTGCCTCAAAACTTGTAACAGAAGGATCTGCATATAGTGGAGCGTGGAATTTTGGATCAGATGAAGCAGATTGTAAACCTGTTCGCTGGATTGTGCAACGGATTAGTGAAAAATGGGAAGGTGAAGTGAGTTATCTAGTAAAGGATGATCCGTCAGCTGTACATGAAGCAACTTTTTTAAAACTGGATAGCTCTAAGGCAAAATCGGAACTGGGTTGGAGACAGACTTGGGACTTGGATCAATCCTTGGATCGGATTGTAGAATGGACTAAAGCTTATGAAAAAAAGGAAAATATGCGTTTATTTAGCTTGCAACAAATTCATGATTATATATCTGGAGGTGATCATTATAACAAATTGTAATTCGCAACCCGTCACGGCGTTAATTACGGGTGCCTCCGGTTTTATCGGTTCTCGTTTAACTCAGAGACTGGTCCGAAATGGCTGGAATGTGCATACTATTGTTAGACTAACATCCAACTTGAACTTATTAGATTCCGTAATAGACAAGATTAAAATCCACTATTATACCAACAGTTTTACCAGTTTATCTCAGATTGTTGAAAAGGTATCTCCAGATATTACCTTTCACTTAGCCTCTGTTGCGACAATCCATTATACCCCCGAAAATATTAGAAATATGCTTGATTGCAATGTAACATTCGGAACAGAACTTGTAGAGGCAATCTCTTCATCAGGAACGTCTCATTTCATCAATACAGGCACGTTTTCACAGCACTTTGACCAACAAGATTACAACCCTAACAGCTTGTATGCTGCGACGAAGCAAGCTTTTGAGGATATACTTTGTTACTATTCTGAAACAAATCGATTGAAAGTTTTAACTTTAACTTTATTTGATAATTATGGACCTTTTGATCCGAGACCTAAAATCATGAATTTACTCTATTCATCCTATGTAGATAATAAACCATTGGTTATGACGCCAGGAGAACAATATCTTGATCTTGTATTTATTGATGATGTTATAGATGCATATATTGTAGCAGCTAATCGTTTACTTTATGGGAACTCAAAAACTCAAGAGAAATTTGTTGTGTCGAGTGGAGAGTTAATCCAGTTGAAACAGCTAGTTACCGAATTTGAAAGCATTATAGGGAAGGAATTACCAATTACCTGGGGTGGCATTGATTATCGTCCAAGGGAAATCATGATTCCGTGGAGACGTGGAACACCACTTCCTCATTGGTATCCAAGAGTATCCTTAAAGGAAGGAATTAAATCTTTTCTTAAGAATAATCAAAGGGAGGAAAAACAGGAAGATGAGCAGTCATGATTCTAAAATAAAAAATGTTGAATCAAAATGTCAACATTTTTGTATCATTGTAGGAAAGAACTATTTATTCAAGGCCATTGCATTATATAATTCCCTTGAGAGAAATGCACACAATTTCCGTTTATGGATTTGTTGTATAGATAATTTAACCTACTATACGTTTGAAATGATGAATTTAAGCCATGCAAAGCTTATTAAATTAGAGAAAGTGGAAGACAGACAACTCCTAAAGGTTAAGAAAGAACGTAAAATCAATGAGTATTGTTGGACACTTAAAGCTCCTCTCATCCATTACCTTTTAACAACAAGGATGCTCGAATCAGTTGTATACTGTGATGCAGATATATACTTCTTCTCTGATCCAACGCCTTTGTTTGATGAGTGGGGGAAGAGTTCTGTTTTTCTTTGTCCCCAGAGGGATTCGGATTGGGTAGAAAAGAATTACGGGCTATACCAGGCAGGATTAATCGGATTTAAAAACGATAAGGATGGTTTGAAGAGCTTGAGATGGTGGAGATCCCAATGTTTGGATTGGTGCTTTGCCAATCCGGTTGAAGGTAAGTTTGGTGATCAAAAATATTTGGATAAACTACCAGCCCTTTTCTCTAATATTAAGATATCTAACCACCTTGGGATCAATGCCGCCCCCTGGAATTGCATTTACAACAATGATTATAAAATAGAGAAGTTCAGCAATCATTTGCATATTGAAAAAGACCCCTTGATTGCTTTCCACTTCGCGTGCCTTCAGATATTTAGTGAAGATGAATTCGACCTTTGGTCACTAGACACACTAATTATCCAAGACGTAATAAATAGAGAAATTTATGCACCTTATTTGGAAGAACTTCAAGCCGTGATAAAAATGTTTAAGAGAATGAGACCAAAAATATTAAATAGAATAGGGATTACTCGTTCAGATGAAAATGGTTTTTCAAGTGCAAAAACTCCGTATAAGTTTACTCCTTTGAAGCGAATAATGAATCGAAGGAACGAAGTTTATCATTTCTGTACTATTGTAAGCGAAGAGTATTTAGTTAAAGGTTTAGCACTATATGAATCATTAAAGAATCAATGTGATAATTTTCATTTATGGATATGTTGTGTTGATGACCCAAGTTACTTGATACTCTCTAATATGAAGTTGAGTAATGCGTCAATACTTTCTGTAGCCGAAATTGAAACACTTGAATACCAACAGGTAAAACAAACAAGGACACTAAAAGAATATTGTTGGACATTAAAGCCTCAGCTTTCGCTTTA
Source organism: Gracilibacillus dipsosauri (assembly GCF_003176895.1). Lineage (GTDB taxonomy): Bacteria > Bacillota > Bacilli > Bacillales > Amphibacillaceae > Gracilibacillus > Gracilibacillus dipsosauri. The sequence goes on along the minus strand of NZ_QGTD01000013.1, from coordinate 213,748 downwards.
TGTATTGGACAATTTTAAGGAAATTGATCGTCTAGTATATTGTGACGCAGATATCTATTTCTTTTCTCATCCAAAGCCACTGTTTGATGAGTGGGGGAAATATTCTATATTCATGTGCTCGCAACGGGGAACTCCAGAATTGACTCGTAGGTATGGAATTTACCAGGCAGGATTGCTTGGCTTTAGACAGGATGAGAACAGCAAGAAGATTCTCAACTGGTGGAAAGATCGTTGTTTGGAATGGTGTTTTGACGAGGAGGATCTGGAATGGAATCGTTGGGGGGACCAGAAATACTTGGAGCATATCCCCTTTTTGTTTGAGAATATAAAAATTATCCGAAATATAGGTGTTAATGCTGCTCCGTGGAATTTAGTTATGAATAACCTTTATAATATCCATAAAAATGGTGATGTTGTTAGGTTAGACGAAGTAGAGCTGGTTATTTACCATTTTGGGAGTTTGTTAATTTTGAACGAGGAAGAATTCGATTTGTGGCAAATAGAGAGATTAAGCTTTACCAAAGAGATGATAGACTATATCTATGTCCCCTATATCCAGCATCTTCAACAGATTAGATTCTCTCAAATGGAGGATGTAAACTTTCAAGTTATTGTAGAACAAGAGAAAAAGCATGATCCAAAAAATTATTTTCGTTATCCCAGTAAATAATTTACCCTTCAGTAGTATGTCCCTGCTTCTCAAAGCAAATCAAAGAAGATTACATCCTGCATATAATATTCTAGATGAAAGGTGAGTTGAAATAATGGAACAGATGAAAACGATGAATCTAATTTTCAAAAGGCTGCCAAATTACCATCAGTCATTTCCTATCATTTTGATGTGGAGCCAAAAAAGTGGCTGTACTAGCTTGCTTAGTTGGTTCTTTCACCATATTGGCTTGCTTGATATAGCCAAAAAATATCATCCATGGATTCATCAATACGAAATTAATGTGTTCAAAAAAAGAGATAATTATGTTTCAGAACTAGCTGATCAGTTATTCAGTAAAGAAAAAGAGGTTTATAAACTAGTACGGAATCCTTATAAAAGAGCAGTAAGTGCATTTCTCATGTTATACTACTACGATGACCCTTATTGGTACAGTGTATGGAAAGCGATTAGAGAGCATCAATCAAGTAATAACAATAAGGGTATTTCTTTCAAACAATTTTTATACTATATCAAGGATACAGGTTCAAATATTTCATCAACTGATCCGCACTTTGCGGAACAATATATAGATGGTGAGGAACAATTTGTAGACCATTATATTTATTTGGAGGACTTTTGTAATCAAATTGCGGAAATTGAAAAAAAATATAAATTGAAAAAAACAGATATAACCCAATTATACTCCCCCCATAATACCTCTAATCATATGATTTTTGAAGGTCATTATGCAGAGATGAGTATATCCGATCCATCGTTCCCCGTATTCCCGACTTATATCAGTTTTTATGATGAGGAAACAAAAAAATTAGTAGATGATATTTATCATGGTGATTTTACAATGTATGGTTATGAAAAAAATCTAAATTTAATTAAAGCTTAGTATCACATCATACTATCAAGTAACGGTAACCAATTGATGTTCACTCACATTCCGTCCAAGGAAGGATGGAAGCAGAAAATGCTCTCTTCATTTAATAGACTAAACGATTCTTTCTATCAAAAATAAGCACCGATTATCTAAACAAGGATAATCGGTGCTTATTATTGTGTGTTTTTTTTTCAGTCATGTCACAGCCACTATATAGTGAGATAATCGTTATTTTAAATTGTAGTCGTTAATTAGGAGTGAAACCCTTTAAATTGCTTTCGATCATGGTAAAAGTATACAGCTAGGTAAATGGATACAAATAGTATAGGGATGGTTATGTACATTGGAATAAATCGCAGTAATCCTAAAAGGTTAAGTAAGGCAGCAAATACGGCAAGTAGAATAAATATTAACCTCATTAGCATTGTCAAGCCTCCTCTATAAATAATTCTACCCAAAAATAATGTATGAAGAATAGGACCATTTTAGAAGTGTGACACTTTTGTGAAATGTTGCACATAACTATTGCCATTTGTACTTGTCCTTGATATATTCTATATGAGACGTTTTACAAACAAAACCCCTTTGTTTGACTTGAAACTTTCTCCCATCCCTTATCTTTATATAGAAAACTAGAACCTGAAGAAAGAGGACTAAAACTAGTCCTCTTTCTTCATTACCATCCGATTAAAAAACTAACACAATAGTAGAACAACCATTGTGTTAGTTAGACATTATTTATTATATTTCCAAAAGGATCCGAATTTTACAGGAACCTTTTCTACATCTTGTCGAAGCTGGAGCTTTTTCATTTCTTTTTCGGCTTTATCCATTGTCCAGTCATAGACAACAGCTACTTCCTTTGTACCAACAAATTCATAATGGGATAAGAAATCTAATAATTTCGGTTTTTTTGCTGGTAAAGGTTCTTTTTGTAGCATTTGTTTTAAGACTTTTACATAGATATCATATGGATAAATACCAGAGATCTTCAAGCCTTCTTCATTTTCTGATTCATTGAAGAAAACCATTGTTGGAATATATTCTACTTCCATTTCTTTCGTGATTTTCAGATCACACTGTAATGCTTTTTTGGCAGATTTGGAATAAAGATCATTTCGGAACTCTTCGATGTCAAGATGAACAGCTTCCGCGCAATGGAGTAAGACAGTTTCGCTTGAAATATCCTGTTTATCTAGGAAAGCCAATTCCTGAATCTTTCTAAGAAATTTCTTTCCCGCCTTTTTACCTTGAAGCTCTGCTGCCTTAATCGCAATAGAGGTTAGCCATGGATAATAAATCGGGTTCTCAATCCATAGGTCACCATCGCAGCTCATTCCCGTTCGCTTTGCCGTCTTTTCCCAAATATCCTTTAGTTTTTTGGGGCGTTCAAATTTATCCCTATGCAAATCGGTTAGTTGTCCGCTTAATACAGGTCTAATGGTGAAAAACCTTCCATACTCAACGGTCAACTTTTTTAAATAAGGTTCTAATGACCAGCATTCAGGACATAGAGGATCAACAAATACATAAATCTCAACCGGTTTTTTTAACACATCAATAAAGTGATATTGTGCTATTTGGTTACGATCTTGTGGTTGCCATGAACCGGCAGAATTCCAATTCACAATGATTCTCCTTTCTCTTTTTCAGGTTCAGGTGTGTTCATCATGTGATTGGCTGTTAAGATAAGCCGATCAAACATCGCACTTCGAAACGGTTCTTCTATTTGCGCCTCTTCCAATGCACCCTCCATGCATGTTAGCCAGGCATCTCTTCTTGTAGGTGTAATGGGAAAAGGAGCGTGTCGTCGTTTCATCATCGGATGCCCATGTTCTTGTATATATAACGGTGGTCCACCAAAGAATTGAGTTAGAAATTGTTTTTGCTTTCGAGCTATCTCTGTAAAATTATTGGGAAAAATCGGAATTAAATCAGGATGCTTTTGAACTCGAGCATAAAACGCATCTACCAATTCATTAATTTTTGCTTGACCACCAATTGCTTCAAAAATGGAGCTTGCCTCTTTCATGCTATTCCATACCTTTCATGATCATTTAAAGAAATTCTTTCACTATATTGTAACAGTGAACAGTAAGAACAAGCAAATAAAGTGATTTGGTAATCTAAACCTTTAAAGGTAAGCATTTATCTGTTATTGAACAGTTTTAACCTATAGAAACTGTTGTCCTATCCTTATGTGTATGTCTTGTACATTGTTTATTCTAGTGTATGATAAAATCGCTCAATTTTGCTAGGAGTTTCTCTTTTTTCGATCTGAAATGCATCGAGCAGCTCTGTAAAGACTTGATTGCCGTATTGCTCATCCGTTGCTTCTAACTCCAATTCAAAATCCTCTTTTCCATTATATACACTGTGATCTAGAACAAGGATTGTTTCTTGATAGTTTGTTTCTTTTCGCGTTGTTTGTAGCTTGCCACCATATCGTAGCTCTTTCCAATGAACAGATAGTTTTTCTAACAATGGAGTTATTTCATTTACATGTGTCATTTTACCGGATAGCCATAAGCCTGCTTCCTTTTCAGACAACCATTGATGGGTCTCCAATAAACCAGAACCAGATGGATTGGGCTGCTTTAAGGTTAGTTGATATTGATTTTGTTTTACACGAATTCTAAGGGCTCCACCATGTCTTTTAAGCGCGAAATCAGGTGTTTCAAAATAGTGGTTGATTTGAACAATAGGTGTAACGGAATGAAAAAGTGGATCAAGCTTTCGATACTCCTGGCTAGTAAGTAAATTTTTAAATTCAATCTCGATTTCTTGTGACATAAGAAGCCCCCTATATGGTCTATAGTACTTTCCCTTAAATATTTTCGCTGTTATAGCGTAAAATTGCAAAAAATTAATCTATTATCAAATTGAAAGGAAAATGTGGTAAAATATACTTATAAGAGAAAGTAGACTAAGGTGGTGCAGGGCATGGACTGGAGAACATTTTTGGCACCTTATGCACAGGTGGTCGATGAATTAAAGGTTAAACTTCGCGGAATGCGTGCACAATTTGAATATGAGTCTCATCACTCACCAATCGAATTTGTAACAGGTAGAGTTAAGCCGATTTCCAGTATCAAGGAGAAAATGAAAAGAAAACATATACCTTTTGAAAAGATAGAAACAGACCTACAGGATATTGCTGGGCTACGAATTGTCTGCCAATTTGTTGATGATATTCATGACATCGTCAACCGACTTCGATCAAGGGAAGATTTTGAAATTATGGAAGAAAGAGATTATATTAATCATAAAAAAGAGAGTGGATACAGATCCTATCATCTAATCATCCAATATCCAGTTGAGACGATTCATGGTTTGCGTCAAATTATTGCAGAAATTCAGATTCGAACCTTAGCCATGAATTTTTGGGCAACCAATGAGCATTCTTTAAATTATAAATATGAGGGGCAAATCCCTGAGAAGATACAAACACGATTAAAGCGAGCGGCAGAAGCGGCATTCAGGTTAGATGAGGAAATGGCCAAGATAAAAGACGAAATCCAAGAAGCGCAAAGAATATATCATACGAAAAAACATAATCATACATGATGGAGGGTATCAGTCATGCGGTTTTACATCCTTTCAAAAGGTGACCATAAATCAGATATAATAAAAGGAAGAATGAAGCAGTATTTAGAAGGATTTTCCCTTGAGTATGATGAGAAGGAGCCAGAGCTAGTTATTTCTGTTGGGGGTGATGGTACTTTTTTAGAGGCTTTTCATACCTATCAGGATCGTTTAGAGCATACTGCTTTTATTGGTATACATACAGGACATTTAGGATTCTACGCAGACTGGTTACCTGATGAGGTGGAGAAATTAATTATTGAGATTGCGAAGAAGCCTTATGAAATCGTCGAATATCCTTTATTAGATATAGTTATTTATCCAGCTGGTGAAAAGAAGGCAAAGCAGTTTTTAGCGTTAAATGAAGCGTCCGTTAAGTCAGCAGATGGCACAGTGGTTCTTGATGTATTTATTAAAGGAGCTCACTTTGAACGGTTTAGAGGGGACGGTTTGTGTATATCTACACCTTCGGGTAGCACAGCCTATAACAAAGCACTTGGAGGGGCAATTATTCATCCATCATTAAAGGCACTTCAAATCACGGAGATGGCTTCCATTAATAATCGTGTGTTTCGGACCGTTGGATCACCATTAATACTGCCAAAGCATCATGTGTGTGAATTAAAACCATTACATCATGAAAAAAACTTTCTCATTACGATTGATCATTATACCGATACGTATTCTAATATAGATACAATAGAGTGCAAAGTTTCGGAGAAAAACATCCGCTTTGCTCGATTCCGTGCATTACCATTCTGGAAAAGGGTGCATGATTCCTTTATTTCAGATGAAAGATGAAAGAAAACTTCTCAGGCGAGATGACAGAAAGGAAACGTAATTAAGTTGAAATGGATCATTAACAAGAAAGAGGAGCAAATATTGCTTAGGGAATATTTGTATAGTGTAAGGGGATTTTCAAGAAGGACGCTTGCAGCAGTGAAGCATAAGGGTGGAAAGTTGTTAATCAATGGTAAGGAAGTAACCGTCCGTTACATGCTTCAGAGAAATGATGTAGTGGAGGTTATTTTCCCCCCTGAAACTCGCAGTGAATTCATGAAGCCCCAACCAATCTCCTTTCCAATTATTTTTGAGGATGACGATGTACTAGTGGTAAATAAACCTCCCTTTATGGCAACAATCCCATCAAGGCATCACCCGGATCAAACGCTTGCTAATGCTATATTATATCATTATGATGAACAAAAATTGCCTTATACAGTACATGTCGTTACAAGACTAGATCGAGATACGTCTGGATTAATATTAATTGCCAAACATCGTTATAGTCATGCTACCCTTTTTCAGGACCAGTTAACAGGAAGAGTGAATCGTAGGTATGTTGCGATAGTAGCAGGGCATCTGAAGGAGAAGGAAGGTACGATCAACGCAGCCATTACAAGAGATCCAAGCTCTATTTTAAAAAGAATGGTGAGTGAACAAGGACAAGAGGCTATAACTCATTACAAGGTGGTAAAGGAATGCCATGGCTATTCCTTCGTACAGGTTCAACTCGAAACAGGCAGAACACATCAAATAAGAGTACATTTTACCTCCATTGGGCACCCATTAATTGGGGATTCCTTATATGGTGGAGCTATGGATAAAATGGCCCGTCAAGCATTACACTGCAATAAATTGACGTTCCACCATCCTATGACAAAGGAGATAATGAACTTTACATTAGATCTACCTAAGGATATGGCGCCATTACTAACATAGTAAGAAAGAGGCTAGGAGTCGAGATCCTAACCTCTTTTTTTTATTACCTAATAAATACTAAAATAAAAACGAACAAAGTCAAAATAGTACTTACGAGAGGATTAAATGCCAAAAAAAGAAAGATTGCTGCCAATTTGGTATTTAAAATAGGTATAAGTACCAAAATGAATTCTCATGATCATAGAATTGGAGCTAAGAATAAGTATTAGAAAAACAAATTCGTTGCTAAACAAGAGAATAAAAAGCAACCGACTAGTATGAATGAAATTTTTCTTCAACGAAGGGTTGCTTTGATGGCACAGAAATAATTTTTTCCTCTGGTAAGCGAAAGGCGGTTAATTTATTTCCAAACACACAGCCTGTATCAATATTGACGGTCTTATTAACAAATCGCGCTTCTAGGACGGGGGTATGTCCATAAACAATCCATTTATCCCCATGATAATGCTGAGCCCAATCTCGTCTGACAGGTCTTCCATCAGGTAAAGTCTCACCCGTAATATCACCATAAAGCACAAAGGTCTTGACCTTTTTATCTTTTCTGCCAATTAAATCTTCTCGAATTCCTGCATGTGCGACGATTGCATCGATCTCAGGGAGATCTAGATAAAGTGGAGCATTTTCATATAATTCGATCATTTTTTTTTGGATTTCTTTTTGCTCCTGCTTCGATAATTGCTGTAATTCAGCAACCGTTGTTTCTAAACCATGCTGTTGTTTCACATTATTGCCAAGGAAATATCGATACAATTTATTACAATGATTTCCTGGTACATAATAGCTTACCTGCTGGTTCCTCACGATTTCATAAACAAAACGAATAACATGAATAGAATCAGGTCCTCTATCGGTTAAATCACCGACAAAGGCTACTCTCCGATTCTCGGGGTGAGATAAGTTTTGATGTTCATCAATATGGTAACCTAAACGGTTTAATAAAGACAAAAGCTCTTGATAGCAACCATGAATATCTCCTATAATATCTACCTTCATGAAATCATTCCCTTTCACTTGTTATAAGTATTGTTAGGATTCATCAAACATGTAGGTTTTTATACGGTAATAAATGTTCAAAACAATTCCAATTGCTATCATATAGGTTAATGTAGAGCTCCCACCGTAGCTAATAAAAGGTAGTGGCAATCCAGTGATTGGAAGTAGTTTTACGGACATCCCGATATTTTGAAAAATCTGAAAGGCAAACATTCCAATAATTCCTGTGATCATATAGCTTCCAAAGGGATCCTTAGATTTAATTGCAATATGAATAAGACGATAAATCAATAAGAAATAAATGGTAATAACAATACTAGAACCAAAAAATCCAAATTGCTCAGCGATGGAAGTGAAAATCATATCTGTATGAAATTCTGGAATATCTTGAGATACTTCAAAGCCGCCAATTCCTTTCCCTGTCAACTGACCAGAACCAATTGCTAGCATGGCACGAATAAGCTGATAAGCATCCCCTTGAGTATTTTCATCAGTGTTGAGCCATGCATTAAACCGTCCTTCGACGTGATCTAGTCCAGTACTTTCCAAAAATGTTTCAGTCTGTTCGGGAAAACTAATATATAAAATAACCACTATACAGCCTGCAATGATAATACCTCCAAGGATGGATAGAATGATTCTCCATTTGATACCTGAAACGAGAATCATACATGCAGTAATGGCGATTAGGACGAGTACACCACCTAAGTCAGGCTGTTTTACTAAGAAAAAAATAGGGATAACTGCTGCAATGCCTATTTTAACTAGTAACCACAAATCCATTTTCACGGTATGCTCTGGATATTTTTCATTATGTGTCACCATGATATGGGCAAGAAAAATAATTAAGAACACCTTCATAAATTCGGCTGGTTGGAGTGAACCAAAGCCAGGAATTTGAAACCAACCCCATGCTCCATTAACGGATTTCGCAATACCTGGTGGGAAATGAAAAAATAACATTAATAAGGCGATGACACCTAATCCATATAGAATCCATGATATTTGTCTGAAACGGTCATAATCGAATATCATAATTACGGCAATTGCCATAGAACCAGCAATATACCAAACAATTTGTTGAATATAATACGACTGATCAAGGAAGGGATTTAATGTATATAACGTGAAAATGCTAATGATCGCTAATAATATAATAATGAAGATAAGTGTATAATCAATTTTTGAATTATAATTTTGTTGATCCATAAACCAGAACCATACCTCTTTCGTAAATTATTGTCTCTTCCTAGTATAGTGGAAAATGTGTAATTTGAGAAACAAAAATGAAAAATATGCCCGATTTTTCTTTTATCATCGTGTTAGTTGTCCGCAAGCCACCTCTGATAGAGACTAGCAAACGTATAAGACAAATTTAGATAAGTTTTTGAAAAAATAGTGTAAAATTGGCGCAATTGGTTGAAGGATATGTTATTCTTTTAAAAACAGAAAATGATTATTTTTGCTTCAGGCAAAAGATCGAGACGTCATAGAGGATTTTTGCAGCGTTAGGAGGTAGTGTGATGGAGCATTTAGAACAACAAGAGAGACAGCGAGTTTGGGAGAAAATACAAAAGGCCCTACTAAATGAACAAATTGATCAATTTAGGGCTGAATTTTTAGAATTACATCCATATGATCAAGCGAGAATATTTGAGGAGCAAGAAGAAGATATTCGTTTTCTCATTTACACGTATCTATCTCCAAACGAAATGGCTGATGTTATCGAGCATGTGGATCGTGATTTAGTTAACGAGTTTATTATTGAGATGGTACCAGCGTTTGCTGCCAAGATATTAGAAGAAATGTCTACAGATGATGCCGTCGATATTCTAAATGAATTAGACAAAAATAAAGTGGCAAGCTTCCTTACTATTATGGATAAGGAAGAGTCAGAAGAAATAAAAGAATTGCTCCACTATGAAGAAAAAACGGCTGGTAGTATCATGACAACAGAATTTGTTGTTATTCACCACCAGATGACCGTAAAGGAAGCAATGAGACATCTGCGAAAGGAAGCACCAGATGCTGAGACGATTTATTACATCTATGTGGTAGATTCTGATAAAAAGCTAGTAGGTGTTATATCTTTAAGAGATTTAATTATTGCAGAAGGGGACTGGCTTATTCAAGAGGTAATGAGTGAGCGCGTAGTCTCTGTTCCTGTTGGAGAGGATCAAGAAGAAATCGCTCAAATGATGAGAGATTATGACTTTCTTGCCTTGCCAGTTGTCGACTTTCAAAATCATTTATTAGGGATCATTACAGTTGACGATATTATGGATGTCATGGAAGAAGAGGCTAGTGATGATTATTCCAAGCTAGCCGGTATCTCTGAAGTAGAACGTTTTGGAGATACAGCAATACAATCTGCTAAGAAAAGATTACCTTGGCTGATTGTATTACTTTTCCTCGGTATGTTTACTGCTAGTATTATTGGTCGTTTTGAAGAAGCACTAGATAAAGTAGCCTTATTAGCTGTGTTTATTCCTGTTATTGCTGGTATGGCCGGTAACACTGGGACACAAGCACTAGCGGTAGCAGTACGCAGCATTTCAACAGGTGATATGAATAAAATTGGGAAAGCAACTGTCATTTGGCAAGAGGCAAAAACAGGGATTATAACAGGAACAGTCTGTGGTATCCTAATCACTGGTATTGTCGGCTTCTGGTATGGAGATCTTTATTTAGGTATCCTTGTCGGGATTTCGATTATGGCTACCCTCTTTGTTGCAACCATTGCAGGTGCCTTCGTTCCAATCGTGATGGACCGTTTTAATATAGACCCTGCAGTTGCATCAGGTCCTTTTATTACGACATTAAACGACATTATATCGATGTTGATTTACTTTGGTTTGGCAACAGTATTTATGGATTTATTGATAGGGGGATGAATGAATGGAGCATGGAGGATCAATCACTTCTCTTTTGATTGTGATCATTGCAGCTTTTTTAACACCAATCCTATTACATCGATTTCGACTAAAGATGATACCTGTCGTCGTTGCAGAGATCATCGTTGGGATTATTATTGGTAACACCGGATTGGACTTAGTTGCAGAAAGTAGTTGGCTAGAGACATTGTCCACATTAGGATTTATCTTCCTGATGTTCTTAAGTGGATTAGAAATAGATTTTACCCTTTTCTCGAGTAAAAATAGAAAGAAAACAGAGAACACCATCCCGAACCCTGTTTTAATTGCTAGTTTAATTTTTGTAGGGATATTAGTACTGTCATTTGGTTTGTCCTATTTGTTTGTATTGTTTGGTTTTATCGACAATATTTATTTAATGACATTGATCATTTCCACAATCTCATTAGGTGTAGTTGTACCAACATTAAAAGAAACACAAGCAATGCAAACAACTGTTGGACAAACTATCCTGCTGATAGCAGTGATTGCCGATTTAGCAACAATGATTTTACTGGCAGTGTTTGTTTCCTTCTTTGGAGAAGAAGCAGGAAATATGTGGTTGTTATTAATCTTGTTTGGTGTCGGACTTGTGCTTTATTTTGTTGGTAAATATTTTAGAAACCAGTCATTCATTGAAGCCATGTCAAAAGGAACGATCCAAATAGGTACAAGGGCAGTCTTTACTTTAATTATATTTCTAGTTGCCTTGTCAGAGTCTGTAGGAGCAGAGAATATATTAGGTGCGTTTATTGCTGGAGCACTGGTTTCCTTATTAGCGCCAAATCAAGATCTCGTTCAAAAGCTAGACAGCTTTGGGTACGGATTTCTTATTCCGATATTTTTTGTTATGGTAGGGGTCGACTTAGATTTACGAGCATTGTTTGATGAACCTAAGGTGTTGGCATTAATACCATTACTCTTTATTGCCTTGTTAATTTCAAAGGTATTGCCAATCGCCATATTGAAAAAGTGGTATGATACGAAAACGGTATTTGCAGCAAGTATGCTATTAACTTCTACGTTGTCATTAGTGATTGCTGCTGCAACTATTGGTGAAAGGCTAGAAGTTATTACTAGTGAGATGCATAGTGCCTTAATTATGGTTGCTGTCCTATCTTGTATCATTACCCCATCCTTCTTTAAGAAGTATTATGAAAATAAAGAAGAAGTAGAATATCAACAGACGGTTTCATTCGTTGGGGTTAACCAAGCTACGATTCCAGTCTTACGAGAATTAGAACCAAAAGATTTTGAAACATATCTTTACCATACGAAACAGGATAAACTTGAAGAAAATAATAACGGTACACGCTCTATCTTTGATATTCATCATGTAGATAATTATGAATTGAATACATTAGCCTCTGCCGGGGTGTTTGACCATGATATTGTGGTTGTTTCGACAGGAGAAGAAGAGAGAAATGAGCAAATTGCAAGATTTGCAAAAGAAGCTGGTGTGGAGCGAGTTATCGCTAGAATCGAAAGACCAGATGTGGAAAAACGTTTGAAGGAAATAGGTGTAGATGTCTTTTCCGTGTTAATGTCCACGAAAACATTGCTGAAAGCATTAATAGAATCACCAAGTGTAGTAGATATTTTGACAGGACAAGAGCATGCTTTATATGAAATTAATATGAATAATACACAATATGAAGGTGTGTTCTTACGGGAATTTCCATTTACAGGTGATGCTATCATCGTACGTATTTTCCGCGGGAAGGATTCGATTGTCCCTCATGGAGATACCGAGCTTCTGTATGGAGACCGAATTATTGTTACAGGCTCGCAGGAATATGTAGAAGAATTACAAGACTTATTGGAATATGTATAGCTGGTAGTCTTCTTATATTTGAGTAATAGGTGCGATTCAGATAAAATATTAGTAGGTACTAATAATAAGTAATAAATGGATGAGGAGGCTTTATGATGAATTTTTCCTTAGAGGGGCGTACTTATGTTGTAATGGGTGTCGCAAACAAAAGAAGTATTGCATGGGGGATTGCGAAGTCCTTACATGCTGCTGGTGCTCGACTTATTTTCACTTATGCCAATGATCGCTTTGAACAGCCTGTGAAGGACCTTGTCTCTACATTAGAAGGTCAAGATGCACTGTTCTATGAATGTGATGTAACGGACGATCAGGCAGTGGCAAAAACTTTTCAAGAAATGAAACAAGATGTTGGCACGATTCATGGACTAGCTCATTGCATTGCTTTTGCAAATAAGGAGGATCTACAGGGAGATTTTATTGACACTAGTAGAGATGGATACTTACTAGCACACAATATTAGTGCTTATTCCTTGGTTGCAGTTGCACGAGAAGCTGCCCCATTAATGACTGATGGTGGAGGCATTGTAACAATGACTTATTTAGGTGGAGAAAGAGTGGTTAAAAATTACAATGTGATGGGTGTGGCTAAAGCAAGTCTTGATGCAAGTATGAAATATTTAGCAAACGACCTTGGTAAAAAAGGAATTCGCGTTAATGCCATATCTGCTGGACCAATCCGTACACTCTCGGCAAAAGGGATTGGAGATTTCAACAGTGTATTGAAAAAAATCGAAGAAGAAGCCCCATTACGACGTACGGTTACCCAAGAGGAAGTAGGGGATACTGCTTATTATTTGTTAAGTGATCTTTCACGTGGAGTAACAGGTGAAACGATTCATGTCGATTCTGGCTACAATACTTTAGGTTTATCCTAATATAAGTGGAAAATCCTCGAACATTTGGTTTGGGGATTTTTTCTTTAAGAAAGCTTCAGACTATGATAGGTTAAAGATAGGGAGGGGAAGCAGTGAAGAAAGTGATACTATTCGATGGTGTATGTAACTTTTGTAATCACAGTGTTCAATTTATTATTAAGCATGATCCAAAACAAAAGTTTCAGTTTGCCTCATTACAAAGTAAGATAGGTGAGCAGTTTAAAAAAGATTATCATATCCCACATCATATTGACAGTATCGTATTAATAGACGAGGAAAAAGCTTATACCAAATCAACCGCTGCTCTTCGGATTGCAAAAGAGTTAAAAGGATTGTACAAAGGACTCTATGTACTACTGATAATTCCAAAGCCCATTAGAGATAAAATTTATCAAATCGTGGCCAAAAACCGCTATAGATGGTTTGGGAAAAGGACCTCCTGTATGATACCAAACCCAGAAGATAAGCAACGATTTTTAGATTAAAACCCCCATTATTGCAATTCTTGCAGTAATGGGGATTTTTGATGAGCTATTCTGCCTTTTTTCGTTTCAATGTATAGTTTCTACCTTCTTCTTGAAAAGCTTTGAAGACGGAGATGACCACAAGGATCAATATAATGGCAAATGGGAATGCGGCTATTATAGACGCTGTTTGAAGGGCTTCTAAGCCACCTTGCCATAATAATACGGCCGCAGTACCTGATTGGACAACTCCCCATGCAACCTTAATTCTTACGTCAGGATTTAAATCTCCATTTGTTGTTTGCATACCAAGAACAAATGTCGCAGAGTCGGCAGAGGTGATAAAGAACGTACTTATTAAGAGTACAGCTAAAGTAATGGTAATGGTAGCTAATGGAAAGTTCTCTAATACAGTAAATAAAGCGGCTTCTGTACCTGAATCATCCATTACACCAGAAACATCGATTCCGTTATTCATTTGTAAAGAAATAGAGGATCCACCGAATACACTAAACCATAATGCACTAAAAATGGTTGGAACAAGGAGTACCCCTAGCACGAATTCACGTACAGTACGACCACGAGATACCCTTGCAATAAACATACCGACAAACGGTGCCCATGCAATCCACCATGCCCAGTAAAATATGGTCCATCCCTCTAACCATGTAGCATTATCCTCATTAAACGGAGCCATTCGAAAACTCATTTCAGGTAAGTTGGCTAAATAGGAGCCTAATGTTGTGGTGAAAAAGTTCATAATAAAGTTCGTCGGACCTGTGAACAAAACGAAAAGCATTAACAACACAGCTAAGACAATATTAGTATTACTTAAGTATTTGATTCCTTTGTTTAGACCAGTAAGCGCTGATGACATATATAAGACTGTCACGACACCGATAATAATTAATTGAAGTGTTATATTATTCACAACATTTCCAGTTAAAAATTCAATACCACTTCCAATTTGCTGTGCCCCTAAACCTAGTGACGTTGCGACACCGAATACCGTTGCAAATACGGCAATGACATTAATGAGAGTACCTAAACCACCATTCATTTTATCACCATATAATGGCTTAAGTGTACTACTTATAAGTCCAGGCTCGTCCTTTCTAAACTGGAAATAAGCAAGCGCTAAAGCGAGTGTTGCATAAACAGCCCATGGGTGGAAGCCCCAGTGGAAAAAACTATATTGCATTGCTACTCTTGCTGCTTCTGCTTCAGATTCTGTCGCATATGGTGGAGCAGTTAAATGAGAAATAGGTTCTGCAGCTCCCCAGAAGACAAGTCCAATCCCCATACCGGCACTGAATAACATAGCAAACCATGTTATGAAATTATATTCCGGCTTATCGCCATCTTTTCCGAGAACGATATTTCCGTATTTTGAGACAATTAAGAAGATCGCGAAGATTAAAAATGTGGTTGCAACGAGTAAGTAAAACCATCCAAAGCGTGTTACTAAAAATCCTTGAATATTAGTAGTAATGCTTGCTAGATTCCAAGTTGGCCAAACTTCCTTTGGGACGATACCCCAAATGATAAATAATAATGATATGATTAAAGAAATGTAAAATACTTTAGTCGTTTTTCGCACACAACCATCCTTTCTGATATTAAGTTTGATAAATATAAGACTATATTCTCCAATTCCTTATTGGAGTATCCGCATTTCACATACAAAGACGAATTTTAACAGATGATATGGCATAAATGCAAATGATATGGATATGTTTCCCTTATATATTGGAAATAAACCATCTCATTGGCAATAGAAAAAGGACTGCTAGGCAGCAGTCCTCTAATCAGAGAAAAGGGTTCATTTAGAATAAAGATACAGCTGGTAAACAAGTGATTGCACAGAAGCAGTTAAGATCTACTGTGATACAAATTCCAGTACGTTCAAGATCTGCTACTTCCTCTTTGTTGATTTGCTCACAAGGATCGTGGCAAGCATCATGCTCATTGTCGAATACTAACAATTCTAATACAGCACAGCAGTCATCTCCGACTTCTTTTACACGGAAGATAAAGCTCTCCACACAGTCAAATTTTGCTGGACCATTTCCGTGGGATTTGAATTCCGCACCAAATCCTTTAAATGGTTTATGATCTTTTCCATATAGGATAAATGGTACAGTGTCTAAACCATTTGTAGTTACAGGAGAGACAAGGCTTCTTATTGAACGTACGCAGCTAACATCACAAGTTCTATCTGCTACGTCATCTTGAGCATCAGCGATTGTACGAACAACGTCACAGACACAATTTCCGCTTTGGATGCCACCTACTTCGTTATCATTACAGCTATCGTGGTGTTTTCCCATAAATTACTACACTCCTTTTTATAAGATTTCCTTAACAATAATAATCTATGGAGAATTAGCGAATGTGTATGGACGAATGTCTCTATTTTGTAGGTAAATTTCATTCTTCTCGCACATTTATTGGGCTCTTCACATATGATTAATATATGAATTGGTGAGATAGGGAGGAATGGACAGTGAGTTCCATTAAAAGTAATAACCAAGAACCTAAGTTATATTTACACCAGCCAAAATTAACAAAGCCCGATCGTAAAATGCAAAGCTTTTATCATGCAAAGCATCCATTGAATGATAGTGACGAAATGTCTACAGAGGATCATGGTGAAGAAATAGTGGAAGATAGAAGTTCTTCTAAAAAACGATTTAAAGATATGACAATATTGGAGAAGATAGAACACTTTTCAAGAATACCTTCATACTTACCAAGAGTAAGATGTGAAATCATAACAGAAAGAAAAAAATACTATGGATATATTCTAGGTAGTAAAAGTAATATGGCACTAGTCCAAACTGTCAGTAAAGAGGAAGAAATTTCTGTTCCTATTGAGCAGATTACGGAAATAAACCTTATTGGCTTCTAAATAGGAGTGTGACACCCAATAGGTAAAGCTGCATAGGATATATCGATAATGATTTTGGGTAAAAGGGAGTGAAACAAATTGTCAGAAAAGAAAAAAGTGATTTATGTAAAAGATTTGGTTATTAAAGCAGATAATGTCCGAATCGAACCAACACGTCATCGCGATCCTTTATTCGGGGGTGCTAGGCAGGAACCTCAAGCGGATGAGCGTGAACACCATCATGACAATGATGATGTGAGAGAAGAGAGAGATGAGAGACACGATCATGAGGAGCATGATGATCACAAGGATCGTGACGATCGCCCACCTTTTTCCTGGTTATAATGCGGATAAACAGCCAAATAGATGTTTAAGAAAACGAATATATGGGTATAGTTTTAAAATGGTGTGAATGGGGGAGGGTTTTCGATGGGGTATGTTATTCCAGTTGAGAATTATCAATATCAACAGTACCAACAGCGAGTGACGAAAAGAGAACGTGATCCTTTTCCAATTGAAAGACTATACCCAATTCAACTTGACAGTAATTATGACCGACTTCGCGAAAAGGATGTAGAACAAGCATTACTAAAAAAAGCGAGAGTAAAACAAGAGCAAAAGGATTTAGAATACATGAAATCGATAAACAATCAGATATATGCAAAAATGACGGGAAAGGGTCGTCAATTCATTGCAAAAGTATAGCCAGACATCCGTGATGTCTGGCTATATTTGTTTTCTAGAATCCTTGAATATACAGTCCGTTATTTTTATCATATTCTGCATAAAATACATCTCGTATCGAATACACTTCTTCTTTTTTTAATTCTTCCTCCAGCCAAGCTTTGTCATAGCCAATCTCGGAGAGGTTATCATAAAGAATTTCCCCGTCATTAATGATCATAAACGTAAGGGCAACACTTTCTAAAGGAAGATTGAAGTCTTTACGGACAGGTGACTGATAATTTGTCTTCTTCAATACAGATACCGTCCCATCTGTTTCCAAAATAGCATATTCGACTTCTTTAACGGAAAATACCCCTTTGGAGCGAAGTAAATGCAAGAGCTGGTTCATATCTAATTTTGCTTTCCTCATTTGCTCGCGCTGTATTTTTCCTTTATGAATCATGATCGAGGGGCTACCCTCTAATAATGAACGAGACTTTTTATATTTTTGGGTAATGATCTCTGTTACATAAAGCAAAACTCCCCATAAAATAACGGCAAAACCCATGTGGAGAATGCCGACCTCTTTATCATATAAACCATTTCCAACTAATTCTCCCAAAATTAAAGCAGAAATGAAGTCAAAGGCGGTTAATTGCTTAATTTGTGTTTTTCCAAGGCTTTTAGCTAAAATAAATAAGATAATGAACCCAAAAAAGGTTTCCAGTAAAATGGCACCATACTCCATTAGGCTTATCCCTGCCTTTATCTTTAATCTAACAATAGGATAGCCAATTTAGGAAGTATACATACCTATCTATTCCATTCGGTAAGGCTTTTGATCATTTCGACATGAGGTATTCCTGCATCCATGAATTGGTCTGATACGGTTTTATACCCAAGTTTTTGATAAAACTTTTCTGCTTGAATCTGTCCGTGTAATTTTGCCTTATTCAAACCATTTTCTTTTGCATAATTTTCCATAAACAATAAAATGTCTTTTCCGTAGCCCTTTCCACGAAAGTCCTTTCGTATACAAATCCGTTCCATTTTACCATAATCATTTTGAAAGCGAATCCGGCTTGCTGCAATAGGTTTGCCTTCACTGTAACCAACGAAATGAGTGGCCATTTTTTCTAGTTCATCAATTTCCAATTCAACTGGTACGTTCTGTTCCTCGACAAATACTTCTTTCCGCACTTGATAAGCATCTTGAAGCTGCTCATCTGTTTGTACTATTTTGATTTCCAATTCCTTCACTCTCCCAATATATGTATTAGTATTTTGCGTAAGTCCTGTTGCCAATATGTCCATGTATGATCACCATTAAATTCCTCATAAGTATAATTCGATACTTTTTTAGCTAATAAATGCTGAAAGGTACGATTCTCAGCTAAAAAATCCAGCACCTCCCCAGTCGTTATCTTTACATCTGTTTCTTCTGTACCGACGGAGTGATATACCTTTAGTCCCTGAAGTTGATTGGTTTCACGAATTTTTTTTAATACCGTTTCATTGACAAAAGGGGATTGCATAACCACTTTATTGATCGTACTAGGATAACTACTTGCAATCATAAAGGCTAACGTACCAGCAAGTGAATCTCCCATCAATGTATAGGAAAGAGGGGTTATATGTAACTTTTCCTCAAGTGATGGTATTACCTCACGGATTAGGAAATCGATATACTTCTTTTGTAGTTTCCCGTCAGGATGATATTTATCCAATCTATCATATCGATCCTGATAATGAATGCCAACAAAAATAGTTGGCTCAATCTCCATTGAAGCATGAAGCTGATCACTTAATGTTGCTATACGTCCGATTCGGAAATAATCATCACCGTCCTGCATGATACATAGCTGGTAATCATGAAAAGGTGAAAATCCCTCTGGAACGTAAATTTTAACCGTTAGAGCTTCCTGTAAATATTGACTATCAATCACTAAATCCTCCATTTTTCCTTTACGCTTCATTCTATTTCCCCCATATAAACAGTACTTTTTAAAAAGTGTATCATAATTGCTCGAAAAGAGAAGAAATTTGCATGAAACGGTTCAATATGTGCAACCTAATGAAAAAGGAAGGTGTGTCAACGAATGAATTGGAAAAAAACAACTGCCATCTATTTATCGATATTTCTTGTCCTGTTTAGTGTTACTGGATTAGCGGTAAATGCTAATGAATCAACAGGAAAAACAGCCACCGTTCAAGCTGAATATTATAAAAATAACGAACAACTAAAATATCCTCAAGTAAGTGATGTTACTGATAAAAAGATGGAAAAAAGGATAAATCAAGATTTTACAAACTATATTAAGAAAGCCTATAAGGAATATAAAGAAAATGAAAAACAAGCTGAAAAGCATGGGTTTGCAGCAGATTTTCAGACAGAATTTGAAGTGAAATATAATCAACTCCCAAGGCTTAGTATCTTAATGAGTAAATATATCTTTAGTGGTGGAGCCCATGGCAACACAACTGTTGAGTCCTTTAATTATAATGTAGAGACAGGTAAAAGGGTTTATCTAACTGATATTCTGACAACAGATGAACAGATTAAAGCTGTTACCGATTATGTTTGGGAATACGCAATTGAACGTCCGGAAATCTTCTACCCAGATCTTAAAAAAGAGGATATACAATTAGGAAAACAGACAGCATTTTATTTTAATAATCAGGGCATCACATTAGTATTTCAGCAATACGAAATTGCCCCTTATGTCTCAGGCAATCAAGAAATTGTTATCCCAAGTGAAATATATGAAGAAACCTGATTCTCTGGATCAGGTTTTTATTTCGCAAATAAAGTAAGGCAGAGTTAATTGACAAAATAAGAATAATTCCCTATAGTTATAATACAGTTACATATCATGATTCCGTAGCTCAGCTGGGAGAGCGCCACCTTGACAGGGTGGAGGTCGTTGGTTCGAGCCCAATCGGAATCATACTAGAACAGGAGTCTGTATCCCTTTTATATCAAGAGGTACAGACTTACTTATTTACAAAACACATTTTCCAATAGCCTCATTATTTTATATGGTTTCTAATTGAATAACTATTGTATTAGTGATTTGAGCATTTCTTGGTGAACTATGGACACTAAAGCTATACATTCTTTCTTCTTAAGCAATTACATTTCAATCAAAGTTTGTCATTTTTTGAATATCTAGTATCATAATCGATGTTATTTGGTAATTAACTTGGTAATCTTTTTTAAAGTTGACCGCAAAATACTTTGTCATAGTATTTTTTAAACTATCAACACATATAAAAATAATTAATGTTGTCCACCAAATGGACCATATAATAGAAAGGCCTAGACACTATTGCCTAATATGAACCTTTTAGATTTAAGTCAACAAATCACTACTTTGCGTATATTCTTTTCACAGAGTTTGCAAATATACTGCGCAATAGTATTATATAAATTTCCGCATTTTATTTATGTATGAAATGCCAGTTATTTGGACGATGACTTCTTTAACAATCTGCTCCGGTGTATGCGGATTGGAGAAATCTGCCACGGTTGATTCAAAATCCTCGTCTTCCCCGCGTTGCGCGGTGATCACAGTCGCTCCTTCGTCACGTAACCGGCGAGCAATGGCCCGTCCAATCCCCGAACGTCCTCCTGTCACTAGCGCCACCTTGTTTCAAAACGCTTCATTTGATTTGTCATTATAATAACCTCCTTATTCACAATCACTACCTTATATACTATAGCTCTTCAGAATTTTGATAAAGTGTACTGTTGTTTTGTTCACTTTTTATTATTAATAATAATTGATAATTTATAGCTCACATATTTACTTAAATCTTCCAAAAATTCTTCAAGTTTGATTAACATTAATGATGTTCCCCTGAACAAGGCCATTTTTTTCTAATTTTGCTGATGAAACAGAAATACCAAAGCCTGTTTCCAAAATATCGAGGTTTTACATAGAGGATATCGTTTTTGATGATATATTCAATTCACTAACACAAAAGTAGGTCCTTTGGAGTATTGCTAATATCCAGTTATTGCGTTCAATCACAAAAGGTTTGATTGCTCGTTCTTCACCCAATATTATGTACTTCCAATTGTCTAACCTCCATAGTATGTAGTTTAATAAAAACTTTTATTAAGAATAACTGGATAAAAAAGATCCAAAAAGGGCCAATTTGTTTAGGCGTTTTTAAAAATAATTACGCATTAATCTGACGAAGGATATCATTTACATCAACGGTTTGACTTTCATTATGAAAGGATTTGACTAAATGTTAAATATTTCAGATATGCATCAATCAAAATGATCTAAGTAGTTTCAGTTGATAAAATACCCGTATAGGTATATTATGGTTGTGGAAAACAATTGTCTGATGAAGGAGGCAAAAATAAATGGATGATAGCGATCATATCAAAAATAGAATAAAACGAAATGAAGGGCAGCTGAGAGAGATATTAAGAATGATGGGGGAGAACCAGGACTGTATAGAAGTGATTACGCAATTATCTGCATCAAGAACTGCCCTTGACCGAACCATTGATTTAATTGTCAGTTCCAATTTAATAGAGTGTGTTCGGGATGCTGATAAAAAAGGAAAAATACAGATGAATTAGTAAACCAAGCTGTAAACTTACTTGTGAAAATTAGATAGATTTGGGTATTCTCTTCATTTTTTTGAAACACGTGTATACCTATAGGGGTAATTTAAAAAGGAGATTAACAAATGGAATATATATACTACGTTGTTCTTGCAATTTTGTTATTTTTTCTGTTGCGAGGGTTCCTGCCAATAAAAGGTGTGAACAATATTTCCACAACAGAATTGAAAACAGAACTAAATAAAAAGCACAAGCAATTTATTGATGTGCGCACACCTGTTGAGTTTAAAAGAAAACATATAAAAAGCTTCAAAAATATTCCTCTTGACCAACTGGCTCAAAGAGCTACAAAGGAAATCTCTAAGGAAAAAGAAGTAATTGTGATTTGTCAAAGCGGGATGAGAAGCAAGCAGGCATCTAAAATACTAAAAAAATCTGGCTGTGCAAAAGTAACTAATGTACGTGGCGGCATGCTTGCATGGCAAGGTAATGAGAAATAGAAGCATATGAACGATTTTCTTTTGGTGATTTAAGTAAAATATATAAATAAAGGAGATGTGCAATATGACAAATAAAATTTTAATTGTTGGCGGTGTAGCTGGGGGAGCATCTGCTGCTGCAAGACTGAGAAGATTAGACGAGAATGCAGAGATTATTATGTTTGAGAAAGGCCCACATGTGTCTTTTTCTAACTGTTCGTTACCTTATCATTTAAGTGGAATGGTGGAAGATAGTAAATCTCTTGTATTATCGACTCCAGAGACTTTTAAAAAACGGTTTAATATCGAAGCAAGGGTAAATAGTGAAGTAATCAACATTAATCGTGAAAAAAGAACAATTATGGTTAAGGACGCTGTAACTGGTAACACTTACGAAGAAGGGTATGATAAGCTAATTCTTTCCCCTGGTGCAGCACCAATTCGACCTGGATCAATTGAAGGCATTCACAATAAGAACGTATTTACAGTACGAAATGTTGTGGATATCGAGCAACTTAATGCTTATATAAAAGAGAACGATCTGACAGATGTTGCAGTAATCGGCGGAGGTTTTATAGGGGTTGAGGTAGCGGAAAATCTCCGTCTAGCTAAACTTAACGTGTCTGTCATTGAATTTGCTGATCAGATTATGACACCATATGATTATGACATGGCTCAAATCTTTCACAAGGAAATGGTCGACCATGGGGTGAATTTAATTGTTAATGATGGTTTAGCAAAGATTAATGATGGTTCAATCGAAACACAATCTGGAAAACAAATAATGGTACAAGCAGTTGTGTTAGCGATCGGCGTAAGGCCTGAAACAAGGCTGGCGGAGGATGCCGGGCTTGAAATCGGTGAAACTGGTGCGATCAAAGTTGATCATAACTATGTAACTAGTGATTCTAATATATATGCAGTAGGAGACGCTATTGAAGTCTATCATCGATTATTGCATAAGCCAGCACTCCTTGCTTTAGCTGGGCCTGCACAAAAACAAGCAAGGGCTGTAGCAGATCATATCTATGGCATTCCTAACCGCAACTTAGGAGTGATTGGGTCATCCTCCATTCACTTATTTGATTTAAACGCAGCTTCTACTGGATTAAATGTACGAACGGCTGACAAAGCAGGATACAGCTGGGATTCCGTCTATATCTTGCCGGCTGATAAGGTAGGATTAATGCCAAACAGTAATGTGATGCACTTTAAATTAGTATATGAAAATCCAACAGGCAGAATTTTGGGAGCACAGGCAATTGGTAAAGGGAATATCGACAAACGTATTGAAGTGATTGCAACAATGATTACAATGAATGGGACATTAGAAGACCTGAAAGATTTAGAACTGACCTACTCTCCAATGTTAGGTACAGCTAAGGATGTGGTAAACCATGCTGCCCTGGTTGCTCTTAATCAATTATATGGAAAATACCGCGAAGTCAAAGTTGCTCAGGTTCGTGAATTAGTAGAAAATAATGCCTTTATTATTGATGCGCGCGAGCAGAATGAATATAATGCTGGACATTTGAAAAATGCTGTCAATATTCCGTTAAGTGAATTTCGAGACAGACTTGATGAAATTCCAAAAGATATGGCCGTATATGTTCATTGTCGCTCAGGTCAACGCAGCTATAACATGGTAATGGCATTAAAAAACTTAGGATTTACGAACATATTTAATATATCTGGTTCTTATTTAGGAATTAGTCTATACGAGTATTATAATGACCTTGTAACAGATAGAGAGAAAATTGTAACAACATATAACTTTAAATAATACAATTTCGCAATCCTTCTATAAGACGATTATGACATGGATCTCTTTCTTTAAGTATCCTAATTTTGAATTGAAGGGAGAATAAACAATGAACCAATGGAATGAGCGCTTTAACCAAGATCGATATGTATATGGAACAGAACCGAACGAGTTCTTGGCTGGAATTCAGAATAAATTGAAATTACCTGGTGACGAGGTACTAGCCATAGCGGAAGGTGAAGGGCGTAATGCAGCCTTTTTAGCTGAGCAGGGCTTGATAGTGACAGCTTGGGATTATGCCGAATCAGGTTTAATAAAAACAGATAAATTAGCGAAGACAAAAGGTGTAAGTGTAAATACAAAGCTGATTGATCTAAAAGATGTCGATTGGAAACAAGAAAACTGGGATGAGATAGTCTGTATATTTGGTCATTTCCCTAAAAAATTACGAACAAAGACGTTTCAGGGTGTGAAGGAAGCAGTGAAACCAGGTGGCTATTTTATAACAGAAGTTTACTCACATTATCAACTTCCTTATAAAAGTGGTGGCCCGAAAGATTTGGGGATGTTATATAGACCGGAGGAATTTCTGGATACCTTCTCAGATTGGCATATTATTCACTTTTTTATAGGTGAAGTGGTTAGACATGAAGGTGAATTTCATAATGGTTTATCACATGTTATTCAGTTTGCTGGGCTTAAACCTCTATGAATTAAACATGAACGAGCGAGCTTGTAACCCTATAGCTTAAATTAAAAGTAAAAAGAGGAATTTCACATGAAAAAAGAAGTAATAATATATACAACAACACTGTGTTCAGTATGTGCGATGGTTAAAACATTTTTCACCAATCTGAATATACCTTTCCAAGAAGTGAATATAGATTTTAATCCATTAGCAATGGTGAAACTAGTGAGCAAAACATTTCGATTGACAGTACCGCAGACCAATATAAATGGAGAGTGGGTGTTTGGGTTTAATCCAGGCCTTATGTTAGAAAAATGGAATGCTTTAATCAAGTGAAAGCAATTTCTGAATAATCGCCAATCCCGTAGACTTGTGGATTGGATTGTTTTATTAATAGTAATGAAAAACAGACAGAAATGCTTTCACAATTCTGTCTGTTAAAATATATTAGAATGAGAAGGAATCTCCATCGTTTGGTATGGAAATATTAGTGGAGAATCCTTTTTCGTCAGCAAATGTCTTTAACTCTTCTCTTGATAATGTCCAGTGGTTAACAGCTTCCATGTGAACAGCAATAATTTTTCCGTTAGAAGCAGCCTTATACACTTCATAGACATCCTCTTTACCCATTACTAGAGAACCGCCCTCATTGAATTGATTATCTCCAGCATTTACCACAATAATTTCTGGTTTATGTGTGTCCATTACTTCCTTAACGGCATCATACCACACTGTATCACCAGCAACATATAATGTTTTTTCTGTTGAATGTTTGAAGACAATACCACAAACTTGACCAGCAACTTTTAAAATTTCTCCTCTTCCATGTTCACCCTTTGTTTTAACTAATTGAATACCTTCGAAGACTGTGTCTTCTTGTAAAATCTCGACATTTTGGAAACCGGCGTTGCGAATCTCTGCAGCATCTTCTTCATTTTGAGAGAATAGTTTAATTTCTTTTGGTAATGCTTCTTTAGCTGCTTCATCCCAATGATCATAATGTAGGTGTGTGACGATGACAGCATCAATATCTATGATAATATCTTCAATAGAAGTTGGCAAACTTACTAAAGGATTATACTGATCATCTCTTGGTGCATTCGGGAACGGTGGATATGCCCCCTTGTCTGCTAACATTGGATCAATTAAAAACTTTTTACCTGCATATTCTACAACTAATGTCGCGTTACGAATGTGTTGAATATTCATATTACCCAACTCCTTTACTATGAAAATTTTCCCGTACTTAGTATATTTTAAACGATGACTTGTGAATCGATACATAGAATAAATAAAGTCTTTTATCTGATTGACTTTATTAATGAAAGAAGTTAATGAACCCTTGTCCTAATAAAAAACACGGGTATAGTTCTAAGAACTGTACCCGTGTTAATGAATATCTAAGAGCCTTATTCCTATACATTTTTTTTGCATACTTGATTATTTTGAGTACAATTCATAAATCTTCCTTATTTTTTCATCTAGTTGTTTAAAGCGAACAAAACGTCCCTCTCGTATATATTCTTTGTTATTAATCATCAGAATCAATACAGGAGCTGAGAGAATTAAAAATTTCTCGGCCACTTCTTCCACTTTCGTAGCATCAATGTGACCAAGCTGAATGAGAGGATATTGATCTAGCAATTCCGTTAGCTTGGGCAGAATAGCATGACATGTACTACAATCTGGGGTGGATACGTAAAGGAAACTTAGCTCATTATCTTTAAGAAAATCCTCTGTCATTTTAATTGAAGTTAACTCATTTATCTTTTTCAAATTGCTCCTCCTTCTAAGATGGAAGGAATAGAACATAAGGACAATTTATTATTTTCCTTATGAAGCTTTTACTTTACTGTTACTTTTCCTTCAATAGTTATTTGGGCGTCTGCTTTTTTTAATATATTTCCGACTGCACATGATTTATCAGCGGATATAAATGCTCTATCAGCTGCTTGACTTTGCTTTTCTGTTGCTTCACTTGTTAAAACAATATGTGGTTGATGGATAATTTGAATGCCGTCTTCTCTTGAAACATTTGCTTTCGACTTCATCGTAAATTCAATAACAGGCAGATCTTTTGTCTCCAGCATATAGACAAGTGTTGTTGCGTAGCATGTTGCTGCAGAAGCTAACAGTAATTCTTTAGGATCTGTGCCTTCTCCACTTCCTCCTAAAGATTGGGGTATAGCGATATCAGTTTTAAGATTTTCCCCTTGTATTTTACCATTACCTTTGGTATTTCCGTTCCAAACCATTTTTATTTCAGCCATTTCGTACCACTCCTACACAATTAATGATATACAGTTTACTAGTTAATTAGTTAACTGTGAAGCGTATTGTACTAAATAGTGTATTGCTTGTCAATCTTTAGTTTCTTACTTAGTTAATTTAGCTAATTCATATAATACTTGCATTTTTTTGTTTCCTTCATTAATCTAAATATACCTAGATAACTAGTTAAGTATGAAAGGTGAGGAATTAAATATGGAACATTCAGGATTACTTTTTAAAATAGATGCTCATTCTCCTTTACCAATTAATGTGCAGATAAGGGAACAGATAAAGTGGCTAATAGGGAAAGGATTACTTAATTCTGGAGATATACTTCCTTCGACCAATCAGTTAGCGGATCAATTATCCATTAACAGGAATACGATTCAGGGGGTATACTCTCAATTAAAGGAAGAAGGCCTGTTATTGATGCAAAAGGGACGAGGGACGCAAGTTGCCGGCGAAGAAGAAATTGAAAGATTTAAAACACAGCATTCCTATTTCAACTTTGTGGAACAAACAATAAAGGATGCTTACGAATCAGGATTTAAAATCGACGATGTTTTATTAGCTGGATTTGCCTACACCCAATTGTTTGGAGAACCCCAGAAGCAGAAGACACACTACCTCTTTGTTGAGTGCAAGATCAGCTCATGTATCTTCTATTTAGATGAATTGAGACGGGTGGCTTCCGCAGAAATTGATACAATTGATGTACAGGAGTCTCCTAAAGATCGTATTATGCAGTCCATTCGCGATGCAGATGTAATTGTAACACGGTCCGACCTTGCTGAGAGATTAAAGGAGTTTGTTGATGTCACACAGAAGAAAATCATATCTGTCGGTTCTACAAACGATGTTTCGTTGTTGCTTAATATGATAAGAGGCTAATTAAACTTAATAGCCTAGTAGAGATACTTATAGGCAAATTGTTTACATGTTTGAAAAACCAGAAAATCAGGTGGAAATTTTTATTTCTACCTGATTTTTATTTTGAAAACATATGTGTTAATAATTTTATAGCTTGACAATACATTAGGGGGGTATGGTATGATGAGGGCGAAATAAAAATTAGGAGGTAATTAAAATGACAAATACAACACTTAATGTAGAAGGTATGTCTTGTGGGCATTGTGTAAGTTCCATTGAAGGAAGTGTAGGAGAACTTAACGGTGTGGAGGCAGTTAAGGTTCATTTGGATGATGCGAAAGTTGACGTAACGTTTGACTCTGAAATAGTGGATTTGAAAGTGATTAAAGAGACGATTGAAGAACAAGGTTACGAGGTTGTTTAGAACGGTCGTACTTTAATTATAGCATGAAGCATCCCGGTAAGTTTCACTGATAATCAGTGGGGTAAAAACCCTGCTGATTAAAATCTCACTATATAGCACAATCTATATATAACAATGTTTTATCAACACAGAAATTCAAAGGGAGGAATAAACAATGAACCACAGTGAACATAATCATCACCACCATGCTCATCAGCACCATCATCATGCCAAATCAGAGATTAAGACAGATGTGACCTATGAAAATGGAAAAATTCTGATTAAGCTGGAAGATAATAATGGAAAGCCGCCAGAGCTTGCTATACAACATGAGAAAGAGATGCATTTTATCATTATTTCTAATGATTTAGAGAAGTATTATCATCTGCATCCAGTAAAGGAGCAACAGGGAATCTATTCGGTAGAACAGGTATTGAGTGATGGTACCTACCAGGCATTCGTTGACATTACACCAGAAAATAAGGCTTATCAGATAAAGCCAAATACTCTTCAGGTTGGGACACGGGCAACAAGTAAAGTCACTCTCGGTAAAAAGGATAGCTGGACAAAAGAAAGTGGAGGCAAAACAGTGACCTTAAATGCTGGGAACGCAGTGGTTGGAAAAGAAGTTCCATTAGTGTTTGATACACAAGGAGAAAAATCAGATCCATATCTCGGTGCATTAGGTCATGTGGTTATTATTGACGAAAACGTTGAACAGTATATTCATGTTCACCCGGAAACAGAAGTCACTACTAAGTTTAATGCATATTTCCCAACCCCGGGCATGTACAAAATTTGGGCCGAATTTAAGTTCGGTGAAAACGTACAAGTTTATCCATTTATCATCAAAGTAAAGGAATAAACAAGGAGGTATGGTTAGAGATGAAAAACTATCAGCTTGAAGTTTACACAAGACCAACATGCTCAGATTGCCAGGACTTAAAGAAATTCCTGCAAAATCATCATATTCCTCACAAGGAATACGATTTAGCACAACAACCATCAAAAGAAGAGGATCTTAAAAAAATTACAGGAAATAGAATTGTACCAGCACTTGTATTTTCTCGTCGATCCTTCTTGGGTATAATGAAAAAGTCAAAAAGCATGATAGGGTTCGAGAGGAATAAGAATGAAATAAAGAAACTGCTAAATGTAGGTTAGGTCACGTGATAAAACCTGAATACAATTTAGTGTGTATTTTTTTATTCAGATAAATACCCTCCCCTTGTATAGTATATATGATTTAGGAAAGAAGGGGGAATGAATATGGAGACAGATGCACCAAAAATAAAAATTGCCGTAAATGGCGGAATCGGTTTTGGAGCAAAGCTGAACGCAAAACAGCTTGTAACCATCTCCAAATACATGAATGAAGAGGATGAACTGGAATTAACGACATTCCAACAGCTTTATCTAGAAATTCCGGAAAATAGAAAAGACGAAGTCATAGAGGAATTAGAAAGCGTTGGGTTAGCTTGTTACTCAGTTGGAAATTTTGTAAAAAGTTTGCGAACTTGTAATTTTTGTAAAGGGGAAGAACGAGAAGGGATGCCGATAGCAAAAGAATTAAACCGGCGATTTGCTGAAAAACCGGTCCCTTTTACACTAAAGATGGCCTATACAGGATGTCCAGTAGGTTGCGGTGAACCTATGCTTAGTGATATCGGTGTGATGAAATTCAAAGACCATTACAATATATATATTGGGGGAAAAGCGAAAGGTAAAGATGCCGAGGTTGGTTATTTACTGAAGGAAAATCTCACACCAGAAGAGTTGTACGATACTGTAGATAAACTCATTGCAGCATATTCACAAATGGGTAAGAAACGAGAGGCATTCTATAAATTCTGTAAGAGGTTTGATATAGATCAATTAGCTAATTACTCTGTTGCAGATTAAAAGTTAGATAAAGTATTTCACCTACAGAAGGCGCTAAAGATCAGTGGAGGTCAAAAATCCCTCGCTGATCATAGTATCGCTTTATTTAAGAATCAGCATTTTAACTAAAAACAAACTAATGTAATACTGGGGGGGATATTATTATGTCAGCAAATAAACAGTCAAATTCACAACTTGATCCAAATCGATGGAAAGCACTAGCAATGTTATGCTTTGCGAATTTCCTTGTGATGATGGATTCGGCGATTATTCAGATTGCCCTGCCATCTATTAAAGAAACACTCGGTTATAGTCAGGAAAATTTACAGTGGGTAATGAGTGCATTTCTTATTTTCTTTGGGGGGTTTCTATTATTGGGCGGAAGGTTAGCCGATTTATTCGGAAATCGGCGCATATTTAATTTTGGTATTATCATTTTAATAATATCTTCCTTATTTGCAGGAATATCCTGGAGTGAAATGAGTCTCAACGTATCGAGGGCAGTTCAAGGATTAGGCTCTGCGTTCATTGCGCCAGCTGCACTTTCCTTGATTATGATCCTGTTTTCTTCCAATAGTAAAGAAATGGGGAAAGCTCTTGCATTCTGGGGTCTGTCCGGGGCAGCAGGTGGTGCTTTGGGTATCGTTATGGGTGGTGTCATTACAGAGTTTGTCGGCTGGCGATGGACATTATTGATCTATGTTCCACTTGGTATCATCGTGCTTCTCCTGTCTCCAAAGCTTTTACAAAAGGCAGGAAGTAAAGCAACTGGTCGTGTTGATTATATTGGCGCGATATTAGTGACCATTTCTTCCATGCTCATTGTTTATGGCATTGTAACAGCAGAGCATAGTGGCTGGCATTCAATGAATACAATCCTACCATTATTAATTGGGGCTGTATTGTTACTTGTATTTATCATCGTACAGTCTAAAATAAAAGAACCACTCATGCCACTTAGTATTTTTAAGACACCTTATCTTGCGATAGGAAATATTTCTGTTTTCTTAATAGCAGCATCATGGTTCCCGCTAGTATATATTCTAGTTTTATACTTGCAGCAGATTTTACAGCTTTCTCCATTTGTTGCGGCAATGGCAATGCTACCGATGCCAATTTTTATGGCAATCTTCATGGTCGCCATTGCGGAAAAGGTGATGGAAAAAATTGGTATCAAAAAGACGATGGTAACTGGATTTATTTTACTCGGAACAGCGGGAATTTTATTTTCGCAAACGGCGAGTGTAGTTGGAGACTATTGGACAAATGTATTACTAGCTTCCTTAATAGCATCTTTAGGTAATGCACTTGCTTATTTACCTGCTACAACGGCATCCGTATCAGAAGTCGAATCAGGAAGGTCTGGCATTGCATCTGGTTTATATAATACTTTTTACCAAATTGGCTCAGCGGTAGGACTAGCTGTAATAGTGGCTATTGCCGGTGCAACAACTGCTTCAAGTACAGCCGGATCACAGAGAGGTGCCTTGAGTGCAGGCTTTCAGCAGGGGTTTTTCTGGATTGGAATAATTGCATTGATTGGATTTGTGTTGGCACTTCTGTTCACACGATCTTCAAAGGGCGGAAGATCAAATAGTACCCATTAATCACAAATATTATAAAAGTTTCAAGCTTTATTGATAGGAGACGAAAGTTCTATATTATTTGACAAATATACCGTAAGGGGGTATAGTATAAGTATAAAATAAAAAGGAAGTGATTTATTTGGATAAGTTCTTACAGGATCACCCAAGTAAACCTAGAACAAAAGATGAAAAGCAAAAAGTAATCAACCGTTTAAAACGTATCGAAGGACAAGTACGCGGAATTCAGAAAATGGTTGAGGAAGACAGGTATTGTGTTGATATTTTAGTACAAATTAGTGCAATACAGTCCGCGTTAAAAAATGTTGGTTTCTCTGTCACCGAACGACATCTTAACCATTGTGTTAGTGATGCGATTAAGCAAGGTGACGGGAAAGCAACGATTGATGAATTAATGAGTGTGATGAAGCAGTTTTCCAAGTAAGGAGGAAACGATTATGGGAGAAACAAATCATGCAACACTTGGTATAATGGGAATGACCTGTGCTGCTTGTTCAACGCGAATTGAAAAGGTATTAAATAAAATGGATGGAGTTGAGGCACAAGTCAATTTAACTACCGAAAAAGCAACTGTAGATTACGATTCTGAGAAGACTTCCATTGAGGATATTACAAAAAAAATTGAAAAAGTTGGCTACGGGGTTTTAATGGAAAAAACAGAATTAGATGTTTTTGGAATGACTTGTGCTGCATGTTCAACCCGAATTGAAAAAGTCTTGAATAAACAAGAGGGTGTTAAGTCTGCTTCTGTAAACTTAACAACAGAATCTGCATCAATACAATATAATCCAGGATTGGTAAACCCGAAAGCAATCATTGAGAAAATTAAAAAGCTTGGCTATGATGCAAAGCCAAAAGTGGAAGCAGCAGAAAAACAAACACATAAAGAAAAAGAAATTAAGAATATGAAGACAAAATTAATAATTTCTGCCGTTTTAGCTGCACCGCTTTTAGTTACGATGCTGGTTCATTTATTTAATATGACAATACCGGCCATCTTTATGAATCCATGGTTCCAGTTTACTTTAGCAACACCTGTCCAATTTATTATCGGCTGGCAATTTTATGTTGGGGCATATAAGAACCTTCGTAATGGTGGAGCGAACATGGATGTGCTTGTTGCATTAGGTACAAGTGCGGCTTATTTTTACAGTTTATATGAAGCATTTAAGACCATTGGTAATCCTGAATATATGCCTCATCTATACTTTGAAACAAGTGCTGTTTTAATCACTTTGATATTATTTGGTAAGTATTTGGAAGCAAGAGCAAAGAGTCAAACGACGAATGCACTGTCTTCTTTACTTAATTTACAAGCGAAAGAAGCACGTGTGATAAGAAATGGCGAGGAAACGATGATACCAGTGGAAGAAGTTGCCGTTGGGGATCGTTTAGTTGTAAAACCGGGTGAGAAAATACCTGTTGATGGTATGGTTGTAAAAGGAAGAACATCTGTCGATGAATCGATGATTACAGGAGAATCTATTCCAATTGAAAAAGAAATAGACGCAATTGTTATAGGGTCAACGATCAATAAAAATGGTTCGATTGAAATGGAAGCAACAAAAGTTGGTAAAGATACTGCCCTTGCATCGATTGTGAAAATTGTAGAGGATGCCCAAGGTTCTAAAGCACCAATCCAGCGATTAGCTGATATCATTTCAGGTTATTTCGTACCGATTGTTGTGGGGATAGCCATTCTCACATTTGTCATATGGATAGCATTTGTCCAACCTGGCCAGTTTGAACCAGCTCTAGTTGCAGCAATTGCTGTCCTTGTTATTGCCTGTCCTTGTGCTTTAGGCCTTGCAACACCTACATCCATTATGGTTGGAACAGGAAAGGCTGCAGAGAATGGAATCCTGTTTAAAGGTGGAGAGCATCTCGAGCGTACACATGCATTAAATGCAATCGTGCTCGATAAAACAGGTACCATCACAAAAGGAAAACCCGAAGTTACAAACTTTACTGGTGATAAGGAAACATTACAGTTACTTGCTAGTGCGGAGAAAGGCTCAGAACATCCGCTGGCGGAAGCTATTGTAGCGTATGCAACCGAAAAAAATATCGAATTAGTTAATGTAGATGATTTTACTGCCATACCTGGACACGGTATCGAAGTAACGATATCAAATAAACAAATTCTTGTTGGTAATCGAAAACTCATGCAGAATCACCAAATCGACGTTGGTGGAGCTGAACAAGAATTGATTGATTATGAGATAGAAGGAAAAACAGCAATGTTAATAGCAATTGATGGACAGTTTCGTGGAATTGTTTCGGTCGCTGATACCATTAAAGAAACAGCACCACAAGCAATTAGAGAGTTAAAAAAAGAAGGCTTAGAAGTTATCATGTTAACAGGTGATAATGAGCGCACTGCACAAGCAATTGCCAAACAGGTTGGCATCGACAAAGTAATTGCTCAAGTTTTACCAGAAGAAAAAGCAGATAAAGTGAAAGAAATTCAGGATAAGGGTAAAAAGGTTGCAATGGTCGGTGATGGGGTAAATGATGCCCCAGCATTAGCAATCGCTGATATTGGAATTGCTATTGGTACGGGAACGGAAGTAGCCATTGAAGCTGCCGATGTCACGATTCTTGGTGGGGAGTTATTGCTTATTCCAAAAGCAATCAAAATTAGCCATGCCACAATCAAGAATATCCGCCAAAATCTTTTCTGGGCCTTCGGTTACAATACAGCAGGAGTCCCGATTGCAGCATTAGGTCTACTGGCGCCTTGGATTGCTGGTGCAGCAATGGCATTAAGTTCGGTAAGTGTTGTCTCTAACTCATTACGCTTAAAACGAGTCAAGTTATAAAGTCCACCTTAAAGGAGGTGAATGGTCATGGAAAAAACGTTAATCGTACAAGGCATGACATGCGGCCATTGCAAAATGTCCGTTGAAGGGGCATTAAAAGAAATAGATGGCGTGTCAGCTGCTGAGGTTAATTTAGAAGCTGGTAGTGTAGATGTAACTTATGATGAGTCTAAAGTAAATATTGATGTCATGAAAGAAGCTATTGAAGAACAAGGCTATGACATAGAAGCTTAATATAAGGAGAAGCTGGTTTTCAGTAATGAAAATCAGCTTTTTTCATTATAAAGCTAAACCACAATCGGAATCATACACCGTGCATGGTTACAGCATTTTAGGTCGAAGTGTTAACACTATTTTTTTACATTGTGTTGTGGTACCTAAGTCGTAAGTGTTCCGCCTTTTAGCGTTAAAATTATTACATAGAAGGCTTTTTAAAGGAAAATGGACATCACATAAGAGTTATAATGGTAGTACGTTTGAATGGTCAAAAAAAGAAAAAAGCAATGCCGAAAGATTAGCATTGCTCTTCATATATTATTGGTTATGCTTTTTACTTGCTCCGAACAGGAATCCAAATTTCACTATAAGCATAGTTATCATTATTATCCATTTTAGTAAATGAAAAAGCAGGAGCATTGATTACTTCATAATTAGAAGAAGGAAGCCATTCTGAATATGTTTTTGCCATTGTTTCTTGTAAAGTAGATGGAAATGGTCCTTCGTTTGGAAATATTGCCCAAGTGCATGCTTCAACGGCTACTTTATCTAATTGATCACTTACTTGATTTTTAGTCGTTAAAACTCCTATCAAGTGTGTTAAATCCCCTTCTTCTTTTAAGAAATTTGCGTCAGCATTATAAGAAGCATTAACAATTTCATAGGGCTCTATATTTTGAAGTGAATGCATTTCTTTTCTTTGTTCTTCTGTTATACTTTCTGCCAATTTTACAATTTCGTTATTTACACCTTCAAATTGCATTGGAACACGTTTACTTACACCAACTAAATTAAACGCTGGTTTATCTTCAATTCTAAATTCCATAGAAATTCCTCCTTTAACAGTAATTACGAATGAAAGTTTAGGAAATGATTTGCTTATCCTTTTTTTTATTACATCTGAAGGTAAAAAACCACACCATTTTTTAAATGCCCTTGTAAAACCATCTACTGATTGATAACCATATTTAAAAGCAACATCCGTAACCTTTTCTCCACTCAATAAATCCTTATTCGCTTCAGATAGTTTTCTGTTTTTTATATATTCATTCAGGGTCAACCCTGAAAGATGAAAAAATACTGTTCTAAAATGATAGTCCGAAACCCCAGCATATTCAGAAATGTTTTCAAGAGACAGGTCATCGGTTAAATGAACTTCAATATAGTCAATCACTTCGTTTAGTTCTTTTAACAACATATCCCTCCTTTCATGAATACATCATACCAAAGCAAGTATAAAAGTACTCGACATTTTTAACAAAAAAATATCGTGTTGTTAATGGTTATGAAAACTCTGACTAAATGCATCACATCATGGTAAGATTATTTTGGTGCAAGTTCTTGCTTAGTAACTTGGGCCTTACCTAGTTTCTGCACTAACGTTGCGTGAGTACGTCTTAATAGACAGTAGGGGTACACCTACACTTGGTGACAAAAAAAGACCGCTTAATAAAGTGGTCTCCCGTACAATGTTATTAGTTAGCGATTACTTAGTATATAATTTTACTTTTTTTATTTGATCGCTCAGTTACTTTGAATTTTAGTGTATCGTGTGGTACGACTGTTTCTTCTTTTTCGTCTATGTTTTTATTAAGTATCCAGCCTGAAATAGTATCTACATTTTCATTTATTAAAGTAATTTCAAAGAAAGCATTTACAACTTGAATTGAAGTTTTGCCATCAATTAAATACGTATTATCGTTCAACTCAATAATTTATAGCATAATATTAATCTTAAATGTTAATCTACTATTTAAACGAAACGAAAATAGTTACATACAAATATCAAAAAGGAAAATGAAAATTCAACTCGATATAAGACTATATGCACCCATATTCCCTCTAACGTACTCGAATAATATTTAAGCTTTTACGTTTCTTTATCACTGAATTTGCTTTTATTGCTTAATATTTTATAATAAAGGAAGATGAATGGAGGTGAAAAAAAGTGAGGAGTTCTTTTTTACTGTGTTTAGTATCTTTTTTCTTAACTGCGACATTGGTAGTCAACACAACAGATGATATATCTGTCAATAGAAATGCTAACGATGTGGCTGTCTCTGCACAAGAGCTGGTTATTAATGATGAAGCAATAACTGATAGTGTTTCTTATACCGTGCAGAAATTTAAGTTGTTTATTTTATTGAAAGCTGATAACGAAGCGATAAATAAAAACATCAATTCTTTAGAGAAAAACAAGTTTAATCTGACAGATGAGAACAAACAATTTTTAGAGAATTGTAAAATCGTTCAACACACCTCAAACTACCTCTAACTTACATATCTACTTAGTCTAGTCTCTTCTCTAGGCTTATTTTCA
Organism: Gracilibacillus dipsosauri; assembly: GCF_003176895.1. Taxonomy (GTDB): domain Bacteria; phylum Bacillota; class Bacilli; order Bacillales; family Amphibacillaceae; genus Gracilibacillus; species Gracilibacillus dipsosauri. Next base: position 176,365 of record NZ_QGTD01000013.1, on the reverse strand, counting down.
CGACCATAAAATTTATTTTTTTTATTTTTGCCTTGCTTAGGCTTATTTTGTTATGCCTTAAAAACTATAATCAAAAAGAAGTGTGGAAGGAATAGATAATGAAAAATAAAAAAGAGTTTTTACAAACGGTGGAGTGCTACTTAGTTATGCTGCTTTTGTTTCTAGTATTTTTTGGCTCTATTTATATTGCGGGCGAAATATCGGGAAGTAATGAAATACTTTCTGAACTACCTGACTTTTCTTGGGATATGATAAATACATGGGATGAAATTAAAAATAAAAGTAATTAAATTAGAGGGAGAAATGGATATTGAAGGAAATTTTTATAGCATTCATATTGGGGATTGTAGAAGGGTTGACAGAATTTGCCCCCATCTCCTTTACCGGCCACATGATTATTGTGGATGATCTTCTGTTACAATCCAAGAAAACTTTTTCAACTGAAATAGCAAATACATTCAAAATTGTTATTCAGTTAGGCTCCATATTAGCCGTTGTGATTGTATTCAAAGACAGGATGAAGCTATTACTTAATCTGAATCAGAAGACAGGATATAAATCTGTAAAAAGATTAACAATCCGTCATATTGTCATTGGGCTATTACCTGCAGGTGTTCTAGGAATTCTATTCGATGATTATATTGATGAATATTTATTTTCAGTTGAGACAGTCATTGTAGGGTTAGTTTTTGGTGCGATTTTGATGATTATAGCGGACTGGAAATCAAAGCGTATGATAAAAACTAATTCTATAGATCAACTAACTTTAAATCAAGCGTTCATCATAGGAGTTTTTCAGTGTTTCGCATTATGGCCCGGATTTTCACGATCTGGTTCAACAATATCTGGAGGGGTTATTTTAGGTGTCAGTCATCGTGCAGCAGCAGACTTTACTTTCATCATGGCTGTACCAATCATGTTGGGTGCAAGTACTATTTCATTAGTAGACAACTGGCAATACTTCACATTAGATACAGTGCCATTTTTTATATGCGGATTTGTTAGTGCATTTGTATTTGCGTTAATATCCATTAAGTTTTTCTCGAGTTGATAGATAAAGTGAAATTAACTCCATTTGCTAGTTACCGATTCCTAGTAGCAAACGTAAATCCTTATAAATAAAGGATATAATGCGAGTATGTTTTTGATAGATGACCTCACTTTATTTTGACAGGGTGGAGATCGTTGGTTCGAGTCAAATTCGGAATCATAAAAATAAGCCTTAAACCTTTATAACACTGGTTTGGGGCTTTAGTTAATCAAAAAAATAATAATTTTTTTGTTGACAAAATACCTATAAGGGTATATTATAGACTTCGTCAGATCGACATCACAGTTGATATATAATAAAAATGTGATTATACTCATTTTTATTTTTTTAATATCAATTATACCCGCAGGGGTAATTGTTGAGTGAATAAATATAGGAGGATTAACATGTTGGAAAAGGGAAAAACAACCATCGTTTTATTTAGTGGTGACTATGATAAAGCAATGGCAGCTTATATTATTGCGAATGGTGCAGCAGCATATGATCATGAAGTTACCATCTTTCATACATTTTGGGGCTTAAATGCACTTAGAAAAAATGAAAAGATTGATGTCAAAAAAGGTTTTATGGAAAAAATGTTTGGAAAGATGATGCCAAAGGGTGCAGATAAAATGGGGTTATCCAAAATGAATTTTGCTGGAATTGGACCTAAAATGATTAAAAATGTAATGAAAAAGCACAATGTGATGAGCTTACCCAACTTAATTGAAATGGCTCAAGAACAAGAGGTTAAGCTAGTTGCATGTACAATGACAATGGATCTATTAGGACTTCAAAAAGAAGAATTACTAGATGACATCGACTACGCAGGAGTGGCAGCTTATCTAGCTGATGCGAAAGATGGTCATGTAAACTTGTTTATTTAAATTTTCTTCGAGAGTGATAGATTGGAAAAATCCCTAGAAAAATCTGGAATGCCATACTTGAAAGAACAAGAGAATAAGAAATTTTAAGTATTTGGAGGTATTAATATGAGAGCAATTAAAGCAAATTTGTTATTAGATGCAAAAGGTCTATCGTGTCCAATGCCTATCGTGAAAACAAAAAAAGCGATGAAGGATTTAGAAGCAGGGCAAGTTATGGAAGTGCAAGCAACAGATAAAGGATCTAAGGCTGATATACAAGCATGGGCTAATAGCTCTGGACACCAATATTTAGGGACGCTGGAAGAAGGTGACGCTTTAAAACATTATTTAAGAAAAGCGTCTGAAGAAGATACTGTAGAAAGGAACCATCCAGTAACTGCTACTAATGATGAATTGGAATCTAACCTAGATAAAGATATTGTGGTTCTCGATGTAAGAGAGTCAGCAGAATATGCCTTTAATCATATTCCCGATGCCGTATCGATTCCATTAGGTGAATTAGAGGAAAGAATGAATGAGTTGAATAAAGAGGATAAAATTTATGTGGTGTGTCGAACCGGTAGCAGGAGTGATTTAGCTGCACAAAAATTAGCAGAAAATGGTTTTTTGAATGTATTAAATGTTTTACCAGGTATGAGCAACTGGACTGGTAAAACAACTAAACTAGATGGCTAATATCACTATAGACTATAGGAAGTTAAATTTTTTTACAACAAATGATACTATAGGGGGTAATTGGTGATGGCAGTAAATAGGATGACTGCACATGAGGTAACGCAAAAAATAATAGATAAACGGGAATTATTTATTTTGGATGTACGTAATGAAGATGCATTTGAAGATTGGAAGATTGAAGGAGAAAACATTGAATATTTAAACATTCCCTATTTCGAACTTTTAGACGGAGTAGATGAAATCTTTGAAAAAATTCCTTCCAATAAAGATATATTAGTAGTTTGTGCCAAGGAAGGCTCATCTGTCATGGTAGCAGAAATGCTATCTGGTGCAGGATTAAATGTATCTTATCTTCAAGGTGGAATGAAGGCATGGAGTGAGCACCTAGAGCCTGTTAAAGTAGGTGACTTAAAAGACGGTGGAGAGATTTATCAGTTTGTCCGTATCGGTAAAGGATGTCTTTCTTATATGATCCTTTCAGATGGAGAAGCTGCTATTATTGATGCTACAAGAATGACTGATATTTTCTTAGATTTTGCTAGAAAGAAAGCGGTAAGTGTCACGAACGTGCTCGATACACATTTGCATGCAGATCATATATCAGGTGGTAGAAAGCTAGCAGAATTAACAGGTGCTAGCTATTGGTTACCTGCTAAAGATGCCGTCGAGGTAACCTTTCAGTACAATGCTTTAGAAGATGGAAATGTCGTAAAAATCGGTAAAACAGCGATAGAAATTCAAGCATTGCATTCACCAGGTCATACGATCGGTTCTACATCTTTTGTGGTAGAAGAGAAATTCTTGTTATCTGGAGATATTCTGTTTATTGATTCGATTGGAAGACCTGACTTAGCTGGAAAAGCAGAAGATTGGGTTGGAGATTTAAGGGAGACTTTATATTCTCGTTATAAAGAACTGTCAGGAGATCTAGTAGTTCTACCAGCACACTTTATGAGGATGGAAGAACTAAATGACGATGGTAGGGTTGCAGAAAAATTAGATGTTCTCTTTACAAAGAATCATGGACTAAATATCGAAGATGAAACTGATTTTCGCAAAATAGTGACAGAAAATTTACCACCACAACCAAATGCATACCAAGAAATACGTGAAACAAATATGGGGAAAATAACACCTAAGGAAGAGGAGCAAAGAGAAATGGAAATCGGGCCAAATCGTTGTGCGGTACGTTAAATAACAATTAAAGGAGGAAGAGGTAAATGGATGTAACTAAAGTAATAGATGCAAAAGGTTTAGCATGTCCAATGCCAATAGTAAGAACAAAAAAAGCGATGGATGAATTGGAATCTGGCCAAATCTTAGAAGTTCAAGCTACAGATAAAGGTGCTAAAAGTGATTTAACAGCATGGGCGAAATCTAGTGGACATGAGCTACTAAATTTTTCAGAAGAAAATGATGTATTTTTGTTTTGGATTAAGAAAAGTTAATGAAAGGGAACCACGAGGATGGTTCCCTTTTATTTAGGATAGGAAGTGTGAAAATGGATTTTGCTTTTATGATTACCGTATTTTTAATCGGTTTTGTTGGATCATATATTTCAGGAATGTTAGGGATAGGCGGTTCGATCATCAAATATCCGATGCTTTTATACATTCCACCATTATTTGGTGTGGCAACTTTTTCAGCACATGAGGTATCTGGAATTAGCGCAGTCCAAGTTTTGTTTGCAACAATTGGTGGCGTTTGGGCATATCGAAAAGGAGGATATTTAAATAAAACACTGATTGCTTATATGGGGATAAGTATTCTAATAGGTAGTTTTATAGGTGGGTATGGATCGAAGCTATTATCCGGAGGTGAAATTAATCTAACATATGGCATATTGGCACTAATTGCTGCCATCATGATGTTTGTTCCGAAAAAGGGAATTGACGATATCCCTCTAGAAAAAGTTACATTTAATAAATGGTTGGCAGCATTCTTTGCTTTAGTTGTCGGGATTGGAGCTGGAATTGTTGGAGCAGCTGGGGCGTTCTTATTAGTTCCGATCATGCTAGTCTTTCTTAAAGTTCCGACACGTATGACGATCGCTTCGTCATTAGCGATAACTTTTATCTCGTCTATTGGTGCTACTATAGGGAAGATCACGACAGGCCAGGTAGACTACTTACCAGCTGTAATTATGATTATTGCTAGCTTAATCGCGTCCCCCTTAGGAGCGAATGCAGGCAAAACAATCAACACGAAATACTTGCAGATTATTTTAGCCATCCTTATTGCAGGTACAGCCATTAATATCTGGATGGATATTTTGTGAATGGAAAGGAGTAGGCATCTATGGAGTATAATGCTCAATTGAAAAATAGAATAAAAAGAATAGAAGGCCAAGTCAGAGGTTTATTACGTATGATGGAAGAACAAAAGGATTGTAGAGATGTGGTGATACAAATGACGGCTGTAAGAAGTGCTTTAGACCGTACAGCTGCATTAATTGTTAGTACAAATCTTGAGCAGTGTATTCGTAAGGAACAACAAACTGGTGAAAAATCAGAAGCGTTAATAAAAGAAGCAGTAAATTTACTTGTGACAAGTAGGTAATAGTTTTTTTGTTTATATAACACTATTTAGGTGAAAATATAATAGAAAACTGGTTTCCATTTAATAATAATTATCCAATAAGGAGGTAGACTTATGTCTGAGAAAAAATTAATCCCGATAACGCACATAAGATAATAAGTGAAGAAAGAAGATCATTATTACCACCTGAAAAAATTTTAGCAAACTTAGCAGTAAATTTGAATGATGAGGATATTGAAACAAGACTAATTAACTGTATAGATAAATGTGTTTTTCGTTACCAATCTTAGCGATAGAGGATATTATTTTCCTTTATCGTTTTTTGCTATATTCATTAAATTTTCACAATACTTTATTATCCTAAAGGAAGGAGGGAGTAATATGCCATCTGCTTGGATGATTGGATCGCTTGTGATAAAAAGTGATTTAGTTGTATTAATTGGTAGTTTTATTGTGGGGTTTCTCTTCTTTTGGTTTATGAGCCCCCACTCAAAAATGGAAACAAAAAAGTGGATAGAAGAGGCCAGTAATCTACTGGTAGTATTTGTTATTACTTTATGGATTGGAAAGATTTTTACCAATCTTCACTCCTTTATCAGTGATCCAATTTCTATATTAGCATACCTAAGTGATTCGAAGGCGTTTTACATTGCTGTTTTACTAACGGTGATATTTGAGTCCTATAGAAAAACTAAGAGAGATAAGCAAGTCATTGATTTACTGTATACGTTTTTGAACATTTTTTTCACCGCATCTTTTACATATGAATTTATCCAAGTCATATCCAGATCAGAAATTTCATGGCAGTATCTAGGATTGCTTGTTTTAATAATCATCATATTTATCATGAAACAGGAGATATGGGCTAGAGAAACGTTAGTGTTTATCGGATTATTATGTTGGAGTGGTGGACTGTGGTTTCTGTCGATTTTTTCTTCTACGATGGTTTTTCAATTTAACCTAGATCATTGGTTTTATGTTGTTATTTTTCTAACAAGTATTCTTTTATTAATTTTTAGAAAGAGGGTGAATTAATGAGCGCAGCTACGGATATTACGATATGGATTGCATTAGGGGCAGGAATTCTTTCTTTTCTTTCCCCATGCACTCTTCCAATTTTTCCTGCTTATTTATCTTATATCACAGGAATGACAGTGAAAGAAATTCAAGGTACACATAACACAAAAGTGCGCAGTAAATTATTGATACATGCCATTTTCTTTTTGATGGGAGTTTCGATTGTTTTTATAGGATTAGGGGTAGGCGTCTCTGTATTGGGACAATGGCTTCAAGATTTACTATCAGGACAAACGGGTGTTTTTTTGCAACGAATAACAGGAATTTTTGTAATAATTATGGGTTTATTTGTCGCAGGATGGATTCAATGGAAAGGACTAATGAAAGAAAAGAGGTTACATTTTAACAAAAAACCTATCGGATATTTTGGGACAATATTTGTTGGAATCGGCTTTGCGGCGGGCTGGACTCCTTGTATTGGTCCGATTTTTGCATCGATTTTAGTCATTGCAGGTAGTAATCCAACACAAGGGACTTTTTATACGATCATGTATGTCATCGGCTTTGCCATACCATTTCTTGTATTAACCTTTTTCATAGGGTCAACGAGATGGCTAGTCCGTTATAGTCAAAAAATAATGAAATTCGGTGGGGCAGTTATGGTAATTATGGGATTACTATTATTTACAGGCCAATTAGCTAAAATCTCAAATTTCTTATTAAGACTAGTACAAGATAGCTGGCTAGTTAATTTAGGATGACAGGAGGATTTTCGAATTGAAAAAAATAATCATTACAGTTGTATTATTGGCGATGTTTGGCTATGCTGTATTTGATTTAGTAGTACAGGATAAAAAAAGTGATCATGCCACTATAAACACAAATGAAAAGACAGAGAAAGAGAATGATGAAACAAATAGCCAGACTAATCCAACTGATGTTGAGATAGGGTTAGAAGAGGGAGATTTAGCACCAGATTTTCAGCTGGAGACCTTAGCTGGTGAAACGGTAAAACTTTCAGAGTTTCAAGGACAACGTGTAATGCTAAATTTCTGGGCTACCTGGTGTCCACCTTGTCGCGCTGAAATGCCTGACATGGAAAAATTTCATCAAGAGAAGGATATTACGATTTTAGCTGTTAATTTAACAAAAACAGAGGCTACTATAAAGGATATAAACAATTTTGTGGACGAATTTGGATTATCATTTCCTATTTTACTAGATCAAAAAATTGAAGTAGCTAATACTTATCAAATACGTCCGATTCCTACATCATATATGATTGATTCAAATGGAATTATTCAGTATAAAGCGCTTGGTGCACTAAATTATGAAATGATGGTATCAGAATTTGAAAAAATGGAATAAAAATAGGTGATTCAATGAAACAAACCATTCTAGTAGTGGAAGATGATAAGATGATACGAGAGCTTATTAGTATCTATTTGAATAGGGTTGGATATAACGTAATACAGGTAGAAGATGGAGAAAAGGCTAAAGAGGCTTTTTTTACGTATCATCCATGCTTGATTATACTTGACTTAATGCTCCCTAGATGGAGTGGTGAGGAGTTTTGTATATGGGTAAGGGAACAAGCGAAGAACGAAGTTTCGATTATCATGCTATCAGCAAAGGCCCGAACAGCAGATAAGATTCATGGATTGAAGGTAGGAGCTGATAGTTATTTAACTAAGCCATTTGAGCCAGAAGAATTGGTGGCTAATGTTGAGGCTGTCTTAAGAAGGTCGGGTTTATTCTGTCAAAAAATTACTTCAAACGGATTATGCATTAAGCCAAGAAAAGGAGAAGTACTGCTTTATGATAACCAGGTTAATTTAACGAAGCATGAATTTAATCTATTATATTATCTAATGGAAAATCCAAATATGGTTTTATCGAGAGAGCAATTAGTTCAGCATTTATATCCTAATGCAGATCGAACTATATTAGATCGAACCATTGATGCCCATATTAAAAAGCTAAGAGAAAAAATAGAAGATAACCCAGGATCACCAGAACGAATTAAGACTGTAAGGGGAATGGGGTATAAGTTTGTTTCGTAAAAAAAGAAACTGGTTGCCAAAAAAGTTTATATTAAGACTGACGATTTTAAATACAATAGTTGTGACCATATTCGTTTTGTTGACTGGTTGGGGGATTTACAATACCGCATGTTTTTTAGTTGAAGGAATGGTAAATGAAGTCGATAGACAGGAACAGTTTAGAGCCTCATTATTAGAGTATTTATTATTATTCAGCCTTTTTACTGTTGTTTGTGGAAGTTTACTTCATTTCTATTTTATGAATAAATTGATCGAGCCTTTAAAAAAATTAATTCAATCGACTCAAAGAATGAAGGAAGGTTTCTATCCAGAACCAATCCAAAACCATGCTTCAGATGAAATGGGAGAATTTATTGATCACTTCAATCAATTGGTAGTACAGTTAAAAATAAAAGAACAGCAATGTCAAAGAATTGTATCTGATCTATCACATGAATTTCGCACACCATTATCCAACCTAAATGGGTATTTAAATGCATTGAAAAGCGGTTTGATTGAAGGAGATAGCAAATTGTATGAATCTCTTCTGAAGGAATCCAAACGATTAATAAAATTAGTTGAACAAATGGATCAATTAAAAGAGTGGGATGTTGATTCAGAACAGCCCTTGTCTGAAAAGGAGTCTACAAATATAGTAATTTTAATTGAACAATCGATAGAAATGTTTCGTTGGTTATTGAATAAAGAAGGGCTTCGTTGTGAGATGCAAGCAGAATATCAGAAGTTGCATCTCAATATTGGGGGAATTTCACAAGTGATTAGCAACCTAATCGATAATGCAATACGATATCATAAAGGGAATAGTCTAGTAACAATTAAAGGGGAGAGTCTCGATCAAGTGTACAGAGTCTCCATTACAAGTGAAGGTCAAACTATTCCTCAAGGAGAGCAGGCAAAAATATTCGAGAGATTTCATCGGATAGAAAACTCTAGAAGTCGTGAGCTTGGAGGAAGTGGACTTGGATTAGCAATATCAAAAGAAATTGTGGAAAGGCATAAAGGCAGCATAGGATTAATTTCAAATGGCAATAGACATACATTCTGGTTTACTTTACCAATTGAAGCACAGTAATAATAGTTGAGAAGGGTTGAAAATAAACTTTTGAAGGTAGACTTTCCTTGCCTATAGACATCTTGTTTGAAAATATAAACTGGAGAATTTATGCAAAGATCGATATGCTGTAAAAATTTTGGTATAATTACATTAAAGTGTGGAGCTTATAAGCAATTTCTAGTAGCACGTATGAACATTAAAAGCGTGAGGAGGTTCTTATATGGGGTTTGTTATGGCAATTGCTCCTGTTGTTATTATCGGTGGGATTGTAGTGTTTGTTCTGACAAGGCTTAAGCTTAAATATAATCAAGGTACCTTAGGTAAGAAAAAGTCAAAAAATGCTCAATATTTATTAGATAGTTTAATACCAATCGGAATGCTCTTTGGTTGTGCTATCGGTGTTATACTAGGTATATTTCTCCCAGTGTTTTTACACCTTACCGTTAGTTTAGGAGCTGGATTAGGCTTTTTATTTGGATACATTGCTTATGAAATTTATAGTAAGAAGGAATTTGTCATTGATAAATAGCTAAATAGAATGATATTATGGAATGTCTAAGCCATAAACCTTTAAGTATAAAGGATTATGGCTTTTTTTTGAAAATAGAAGGCTCAAATTAGATGACGATTCAGTAAATAATTAAAATGCAGAAATGTGCTAATCTGCGCCTCTGTAGTTGCTTTAGGTACAAAATCCCAACCCATTTTCTTTATATAATTTGCGTATTTTTCTTTTATTTGATTTTGTTGTAATGCCATTTCGATGTGTGCATTTTTTACATTCATATTCTTCATTAACATTGCAGATTGGTAATTTTCTATAGACATATTTTTTGCTGTACTATGTGATTCTAATGCAACCCATTTATTATTTTCATCATTCCCTGCTCTTTGGAAATTATATTTCTGTTCAAAAGTACTTAATTGCGGGACTTCTATATCGTTATGATAGCTCGGATTAATAAATGCTAACATAATCCATACATGAGTGCGCATTACTTCTTCTTGTAATTTTAGGATGTTTTGTAGTTCAGTGCTAGTTACTAAATTTTGATAGTATACTAACTTATGAATGACTCCATCATGTGCTAATAAATGCTCCGACATCAGGCCGAGATCAATTGCTGGTAACGAATTCATATAATCCCTCTTTCAGTAGGCTGATTTACTACACTATATGACTAATCAAATTTTTTGTTCTAGTACGATGAATGAAGAATATAAAAAAAATGCTGAGATCCTCAACAGGATTCAGCTATATGATCTTAATTAGAACTATAAATTTCTATTTTATTATTTTTATGAATATCTTCTGTCCCAGCATCTAATGCTTCTTGATAGTAGGAACACTTATGTTCGATGAGTTCCATCGTTTTCTTAAGTTCTTCCATTTGTGCTACTACGCTAGCTTTTCTCTCCATAAACATGTCATATCTTTCCTGTAAAGTAGAATCACCTTCAGAGCACCAATCGATAAATTTTTTAATTTCTTTAATAGGCATCCCAGTCGATTTGAGACATTCAATGACTCTTAATGCTTCGATATCAGACTCCTTAAATCTTCGTATTCCACTGTCGGTACGTTCTACGAAAGGAAGGAGTCCCTCTTTGTCATAATAACGTAATGTATATACCGTAAGATTCAATTCATGTGCCACTTCGCTAATAGAATAGGTTCTCATTATTTCTCTCCTCGTTTCATTTAAACTTCGAGTTAACTCTAAGAGTCCAAAAATATTATCACACCCATTCGTTATTGTCAAATCAATGTTTACGACAAACGTGATCGATGAAATGAGCCAAATAATCAAATAATGCTTGACCTAGAGTTAACTATAAGTAATATCATAATATTGCAAGGGAAATATTACGAATAATAGATTTTCTCTTGAATAACCAAAAAATTACTAGGAGGTTTTTATTCATGGTAATTGCTAAAGCACGGGCTGTTGATGGACCTGACAAATTATTTCGAAAAGCGGAAATTCAACGTCGTGATCTTGATTCACATGATGTATTAATTGAGATTAAGTACGCGGGTATCTGTCACTCAGACATTCATACCGCTCATGGAGAATGGGGAGAAGTGAACTATCCGCTTGTACCAGGACACGAGATTGCCGGTATTGTGACAGACATCGGTTCCGAGGTGACAAAGTACAAGGTTGGCGATCGAGTAGGTGTCGGATGTATGGTTGACTCCTGCGGTGAATGTGAAAACTGCCGTCAAGGAGAAGAACAATATTGCTTAGAAGGTAATGTCCCCACCTATGCGGGAGTGGACAAGTATGGTGAACCAACTCAAGGTGGGTATTCTACACATATAGTAGTAACGGAAGATTTTGTTGTTAGCATCCCAGAGAACATTTCACTTGATGAAGCAGCACCATTACTTTGTGCGGGTATTACAACATATTCTCCATTAAATCATTGGAATGCTGGTCCAGGTAAGAAGGTAGCGGTCGTAGGGATGGGCGGACTCGGTCATATGGCGGTCAAAATCGCACATGCCATGGGTGCAGAGGTGACCGTACTATCACAAACGTTGAGTAAAAGAGAAGATGGCTTGCAATTCGGTGCAAATGATTACTATGCCACTAGTGATCCAGCTACATTTGACAAGCTTGCGGGCACTTTTGACTTAATTATCAACACTGTAAGTGCAAAGATTGATATGAATGCTTACCTCTCGTTGTTAACACTTGATGGTACGTTAGTAAATGTTGGTGCCCCTGCAGAGCCATTGGCAGTAAATGTATTTTCTCTTATCGGCCATCGACGCTCATTTGCGGGATCCATGATTGGAGGCATTCGTGAGACACAGGAGATGTTAAATTTTTGTGCGAAGCATAACATTGCTCCAAAAATTGAAATAATTTCTGCTGATAAAATTGATGAAGCTTATGAACGTGTACTAGCTTCAGACGTGAAGTATCGATTTGTTATCGACGTTAGTACCATGTAAGAGTATATAATAAGTATAGATGTCTTAAAGACTTATCTTTAGGGCATCTCCTTATATATTCCTCATGTATTATTAAACTAAAAAAGATTTATCTATTCCAAAATAGTTTTGATGATATAAAACATATATGATATACTTTCTCTAAGCAAAAAAATGAAAGAGGTTACATGCGCATGCCGATCATCCAGTCTGTCGATAGAGCTTTAAGAATACTAGATTTATTTAATGAACATAACAGTGAAATGAAAATTACCGAAATTAGCAGGAAATTAGATCTAAACAAAAGTACCACTCATTCCTTGTTAAAAACATTAAAGGAACATGATTATATTAAGCAGGATGTAGATAGTGGCAAGTACAGCTTAGGATTAAAGCTGTTAGAACGTGGCCAGTTTATGTTAAATAGTATGGATATAAGAGAAATTGCTCGAAAGTACTTAATTGAATTATCTGTAACAACTGGTCAAACAACACATTTAGTGATATTAGAAGATATGTACGGTGTTTATATTGATAAGGTAGAGGGTGCTTCGGCAGTTGTATACTCCAGAATAGGAAAAAGAGTCCCCATCCACAGCAGTGCTGTAGGGAAATCACTAATGGCATTTAGACAGCAAAAAGAGACAGTGGAACTTTTGCAGAATTATGAGTTTTATGCTCAAACACCAAACACTATCACAGACAAGCAAGTATATCTAGATGAGCTGGTAAAGGTTAGGAAACAAGGTTATTCGGTTGATAATGAGGAAAATGAACCTGGCATCTATTGTATTGCCGTACCGATATTTGATCATACCAACAATGTAGTGGCGGCTATTAGTATCTCTACTACAAAACAAACTATTACACCAACACTGGAACAAAAAATTGTCCTTACACTTCAACAAACGTGTACGGATATTTCTAAAGCTTTGGGAAATAGAAAAATTTAAATAGACCATCAGTGGGAGAAAGAGTAACCCACTGATATGGATTTCATTTTATCTGTAAAAGGATAAATTTTTTAATAGTTATATTAATGAACTTAGTTTTATATTATAAAACTAAAGAGAAAAAAGGAGGAATTATTCAATTGAAGATAATCAGATTTAAAAAGGATTCGGGTGTAGAACAGCTTGCTGTTGTGAATGATGACAATCAAATCTATGAGTTATCTACAGATTCTTTTCAGGATCTAATTCGTCAGGCAGATAAGGCGAGCAAGAGCTGTAGCCAGATTATCGAAGAAGAAATAATAAGCAAAAAGCCAATGAATAAGGATCTAACAGAATTAGAATTGTTGACTCCTATTGTATCAGAAGAAGTGTGGGCTGCAGGCGTTACCTATTTAAAAAGTAAGGAAGCAAGAAATAGAGAAGCAAAGGTAGAAAGCAATTCTTTCTATGATAAGGTGTACGATGCGGAGAGGCCTGAGATTTTTTTGAAATCTACTGCTAGAAGGTTAATAGGTCCTAATGAACCAGTAGGTATTAGAACAGATTCAAATTGGCAGATACCTGAACCTGAATTAGCATTAGTCGTAAAAGCTGAAGGAGAGATTTTAGGCTATACAATAGGTAATGATATGAGTAGTCGTGATATCGAGGGAGAAAATCCACTGTATTTGCCACAGGCGAAAATGTGGAAGCACTCTTGTTCTATTGGGCCGTCCATTTTGTTAGCGGATACAATGATTGATCCTTATAACTTAAATATAGAATGTCGAATTACACGAGAAGGTGAAATAATATCGAAAGGGTCTGCCAACACGTCTATGTTGAAAAGGACATTTAAAGAATTAGTTTCTTATTTAATAAAAGATAACGACATTGTAGACGGAACCACGTTATTGACAGGAACATGTATTATTCCAGATGACAGCTTTACATTAGAAGAGGGAGATGTTATTGAAATAGAAATTGAGTCAATTGGCATCTTAAGAAATCCAGTTAAGTTAGCCAGCAATATTCATAAAAAGGAGAGTCTAATATGAGTGGAAATGTATTCTTGAATTATATCGGTGGAGAATGGAAGAAATCATCCTCTGGGGAATTGTTAGAAAGCTATAATCCTGCAAAAAAGAATGAAGTAGTTGGAAGCGTGCAAAACTCTACAAGGTCTGATTTAAATGAGGCAATAGCCCGTGCCAAAGATGCACAAAAAGCTTGGCGGAAATTATCCGGAGCAGAAAGAGGAAATTATTTGTATCAAGCAGCGACGTTTTTAGAAGAAAATCTGGAAGAAATTGCGACAACTATGACGAAGGAAATGGGAAAGTCCTTTCCTGAAGCACAAGGAGAAACAACTAGAGGTATTCAAATACTCAAATACTATGCAGGGGAAGGCATGAGATCTGATGGAGATCTCATCCCATCTACAGACGCTAGCGCACTTATGTTTAGTAAAAGAGTACCTATCGGTGTTGTCGGTGTGATTACTCCATGGAATTTTCCAGTCGCTATTCCAATCTGGAAAATGGCACCAGCTTTAATATATGGTAATACGGTTGTTTTAAAGCCTGCAACGGAAGGGGCGGTGACAGCTGCTAAGGTAATCGAATGCTTTGAAAAGGCTGGTTTCCCAGCAGGTGTGGTGAATTTTGTAACAGGAAGTGGCTCTGTAATAGGTCAAGGATTGGCAGAAAATAAGGATGTCCATGCTGTTACATTTACTGGCTCGAATAACGTAGGAAAAAATATTGGAAAAATTGTCGCAGCACGTGGAGGGAAATATCAATTAGAAATGGGTGGTAAGAATCCCATTATCATAGCTGAAGATGCGAATATAGAAGCAGCAGTAGATGCCACTCTAAGTGGTGGATTGAAATCAACCGGGCAAAAATGTACCTGTAGCAGTCGTGTTATTGTTCAATCCAGTATTTATGAGCAATTCAAAAACCGTTTAATTGAAAAAGCAAAGAAAATTACAGTAGGTGATGGAATGGATCCATCAACTTGGATGGGGCCATGTGCAAGTGAAGGTCAGTTTAAGACAGTCAAGCATTATATTAATAGGGGAATAGAAGAAGGAGCAAGCTTAATACTAGGAGGTAAACAACTAACAGAGGGAGATTTAAAGGAAGGCTACTATATAGAGCCAACTATTTTCGAAGATGTAACTACTGATATGTCAATAGCTCAGGAAGAAATCTTTGGTCCTGTTTTGGCTTTGATGAAAGTAGATTCAGTGGAAGAAGCAATTGATTTAGCAAATGATGTGGAATATGGACTGAGTGCATCGATTTTTACTAAAAATATTGACCACATTCTATCCTTTATCGATGATATCGAAGCGGGATTGGTTCGGATCAATTCTGAAACAGCAGGGGTAGAATTGCAAGCGCCATTCGGGGGAATGAAGGCATCCAGTTCCTACTCAAGAGAACAAGGGCAAGCAGCAAAAGAATTCTTTACGACAACAAAAACAGTTTTTCTTAAAGGATAACAAAGAAAAAAAAGCAGAAACTCCTTCATATGGGTTTCTGCTTAATAGTTTGGGTTTAATAAGTCGATTCTTTCGTCTTCCTATTTTCCCTTAATACCCTCTCTCCAGCCTCTAATACTTCGATAATACGATCGACGTCATAAACACTACCTTTCCATGTACCACCACTTACTTTTTGCAAGGCAGCCCAAAGACGTGTATCATCAGGTAAATTGTCAGATGGCTTAATCTCTTTATTCATTTTTCTGGATGCAAGGATGCGAGCACCTTCTTCTGGTGTGATTTCACGTTCCTGCGTGCCTAAAAAGTTAATCGAACCCTCCAAGTTTTTAGCATCGATTCGTACTTCGATTAAATCGCCATCTTGTATTTTACCGATAGGACCATCAGCTAATCCTTCTGGCCCAACATGACCTATACAAGCACCTGTCGATACCCCTGAGAAACGAGCATCTGTAATTAACGTTACATATTTTCCATAGGATAAATGCTTTAACGCAGAGGTAACCTGATAGGTTTCCTCCATTCCTGTACCTAGGGGACCACAGCCGGTTAGAACCATGATATCGCCTTTTTTAATTTGTTGTGTTTTGATTGCCTCAATCGCGTTTGCCTCACTAGTGAATACTTTTGCCTCGCTTTTGTGATAATAAACTTTATTTTTATCTAATCTAGACGAATCGATCGACGTAGATTTAATAACAGCTCCCTCTGGTGCAAGGTTACCTGTGGGGAAGGTAACGGTAGAGGTTAGTCCTCGTTCTATTGCTTTCTCCTTTGACATAATGACTTCATCCGCATCAATCTGATCCTCTTCCTTTAGTTTTTCCTTCATTTTTTGTCGCCGTTCCGATTGTTCCCACCAATCTAAATTTTCACTAAGAGTATGTCCTGTCACCGTCATGACATGTTCACGTAGCAAACCTAAATTACGAAGATGTAGCATGACTTCTGGAACGCCACCTGCTAAAAAAGCACGTATGGTTGGGTGTGGAGTAGGACCATTTGGTAACACACTCACAAGACGAGGAGTTTTTTTGTTAATATGATGCCAATCTTCCAATGATGGTATTTGACATTTTGCAGCATGTGCGATTGCTGGAATGTGTAATAATAGATTAGTAGATCCACCGAAAGCAGCATGTACGACCATTGCATTATGAATAGCATCATCTGTGACGATATCCTTTGTTGTTATTTTTTTATTCTCCATTGCAATAATCGATCTGGCAGATTGACGAGCCATCTCTTTCCATACCTTTTGCCCTGATGGTGCTAGTGCTGCATGAGGAACAGTCATACCTAATGCTTCCGCAACTACTTGTGCTGTGGCAGCTGTTCCAAGAAATTGACATCCTCCACCAGGGGTAGCACATGCCATACAACCTAATTCGGCAGCTTCCTCTAATGATAATTCATTGTTAGAGTATCTTGCTCCTATCGTTTGAACCTTCCCAGCATCCTCCCCGTATAACGGAGGTAGAGTAACCCCTCCTGGTATGACAACAGTAGGTAAATCGTGCATAGATGCTAATGCAATGATCATTGCAGGCAAGCCTTTGTCACATGTAGCAATACCGAGAACAGCATCCCTAGTAGGTAATGAACGGATTAAGCGACGGTATACCATTGCCGCGTCATTGCGATAAGGAAAAGAATCGAACATACCTGTTGTTCCTTGAGATCTTCCATCACACGGATCGCTAACATAGGCAGCAAAAGGGATGCCAGCTTGTTTACTAACTTCATTTGCTGCTTCCTTCATGAGTATGTCTACTTCCCAGTGTCCTGTATGGTAGCCTAATGCTAAAGGGTTACCATCTTCATCCTTTAGTCCGCCCTGTGTACTTAATAATAATACTTGCTTACCATCTAACATGTTAGGACTCCAACCCATTCCCACATTTTGTGACAACCCGAATAAATTTCCGCTTGGGGATTTCCTAAGCATTTGATCAGTCAGTGGTAGCTTGCCAATCGGACCTCTTGCCACGGTCTTAATATCATAAATCTTTTCGGAATGATGCATTAATTGTTCTAATTTATTCATCGAGACACCTCTCTTTAAAGCGTTTACATTCGTAAATTAAGTATAGAAGTTAACTAGAGATGTGTCAACAATATAAAAGAAAGTTTTATATTATAAAACAATGAGCGTGAAATTTTATCACCAAACAAAAAATATAGTTATAAACACTGTAAACTAAACATAGTTTTATAATAACAAAGCTAGTTTTGAATAATAACATCGTTTGAGGGATGAAAAGGGTGGATCGTTAGATTTTAGTCATTATTGTAAGCGTTAACAAATAAGAGGGAGTTGATAGGATGTTCAAGAAAAAAATACTTTGGTTCATGTTAGTTTTTATCCTTCTTGTTCTTGAGGCATGTGGACCCACTGATTCTATGAGTAATGAGGATTCAATTGATGAAACAAATGGAGGCGAAGAAGCGGGAGATGGTAATGAGGGTGGAGAACAGGTTACTTTAACTTTATGGCATATTGAAACAGGTCCTTCTGGAGAAGCAATCGAGGCAGCAGTAAATCGATTCGAGAAAAAACATCCAAACGTGACTGTAGAAGTTTCACAGCAAGAGAATGACCCATATAAATCTCAATTAAGTGTTGCGATGGGTGGCGGTAATCCACCAGATGTGTTCCATTCCTGGGGTGGTGGTTGGTTGAAGCAATTTGTTGATTCCGATCAAGTTGTCGATATAACAAATTCTGTTGATGCTAGTTTATATAACGAAGCAGCCTTATCTGTATCTACATTTGATAGCAAGATCTATGGTGTACCAGTGAGTATGGATGTTGTACCTGTTTTCTATAACAAAGACATATTTGAGGAATATGGCTTGGAGGAACCAGAGACGTATGAAGATTTATTAAAAATTGTCAAGACACTAGTGGAGAATGGCATAACTCCATTTGCACTGGCAAATCAAACAAAATGGACAGGTTCATTTTACTTAATGTATCTAGCAGAAAGAATAGGAGGCCCAGAGTTATTTAATGAAGCTTTTGAGCGTTCTGGTAGAACCTTTGATGATGAAGCTTATGTAGAAGCAGGTAGTAAACTACAAGATTTAGTAGAAATGGGTGCTTTCCCTGAAGGTGTTAATGGCATGAACTATGACACTGGTCAATCTCGGCAAATGCTTTATACAGAGAGTGCAGCGATGATGACAATGGGAGGATGGCTAGTAAATAACGTACGTGAGGAGATGCCAGAGTTTGAAGAGAAATTAGGCTTTTTCTTATTCCCTTCAGTGGATGGTGGAAAAGGCGCGAAGAATCACGTCGTCGGTGGAGTATCTCCTGTGTTTTCTGTGGCGAAACAAGCGGAACATCCAGAATTAGCTGCTGAGTTAGTAAAGGAACTAGCGAGCTTGAAAACAGCAACAGAAATGTCCAATAATGCAGGTTCTATTTCTGCCGTGAAAGGGGTGGAATATGACGATCCTTACATCCAGGAGATGAGCGAGGTATTAGAGAACTCGGAAGCTATGCAAACCTATTATGACCAGACATTACCACCAGAGCTTGCACAGGTACATTTGGATACGACGCAAGCATTATTTGGATTGTCGATGACTCCGAAAGAAGCGATGGCAGAAGTGGAAGCAAAAGCGCAAGAGATATTAGAAGAATAATCAGAAAGAGAACTACATTAAGGATGTCTATCATGTAGTTCTCTTTATATTATCTAGGTGGTGATAGGGTGAGTAAAGCACAGGAATTTAGTATAAATGGTATGGCACGTGTTCGTAAAAGAAAGAAAAACAAAGATACTTGGGCAATTATCGGCTTTATTGCACCTGCTTTTATTATTTATGGTGTCTATGTCATTTACTCGATTTTTATGACTTTTTATTATAGTACGTTTAACTGGACCGGTATTGATGCTAATATGGTTTTTATTGGCTTGGAAAATTACAAACAATTGTTTCAGGATGGCGTTTTTTGGACATCGATTCAAAACAATTTTCTATTAGTTATTGCATCACTTTTAACCCAGTTGCCGGTTGGTTTAATTATGGCATTATTGCTTTTTAGTCCAATTAAGGGAATCAGGTTGTTCCGTTCAGTATATTTTATGCCCTTTTTAATGTCAACGGTAGCCATCGGTATCCTATTTATTTTTATTTATGAAGGAAACTACGGTTTGTTAAATTCTATATTGGGAGCTATTGGTCTAGAATCCTTAGAGACTGCTTGGATTGGTAAAGAAAATACAGCTATTTGGGCAGTAATCGCAACGGTTTGTTGGCAGTTTGCGCCGTTTTATATGATTCTTTTCAGAGCAACTATTGTTGGAATACCTGAGGAATTATATGAAGCGGCAGATATAGATGGGGCAAGTGGGTGGCAAAGGTTTAAAAACATTACGTTACCATTATTAAGACCTATCATTATCACTTCTGCCATTTTATCTGTAATAGGTTCTTTGAAATATTTTGATTTAATTTATGTTATGACTGGTGGAGGGCCGAACAATTCTACAGAATTAATGGCCACTTATATGTATAAACAAACATTTACAAACTTTAATATGGGCTATGGTAGTAGTATTTCCTTCTCGATGTTTATTATTGCTTTTATTGTGACAGCTTTCATGTTATTAGGTGACAAATCGAACGGGGGGAATGAATGATGATTAGAGTGATAAAGGGTATTCCGTTATATTGTCTGGCAATCGTAATTTTAATGGTAACCGGACTTCCTTTTCTGATTATGACTTTAACATCATTTAAAGGACAAATGGAATTCATGACTTCCCCATGGTCTATTCCTGAAAGTTTTTCATTAGAAAATTACTTATTATTAGTAGAACTTAATTTTTTCGGATATTTCGCCAACAGTCTAATAGTATCTGTGATATCGGTAATCATTGTGATTATTATCGCAGCAATGGCTAGTTATCCATTAGCAAGGTTAAAATTCCGTTTAAATCGTCCCATTTTTATCTTATTTATGGTTGGAATGATGATTCCGATTCATACTACCCTTGTACCGATTTTTATCTTAACCAATAAAATGGGGCTATATGATTCATTATTTGGACTAATTGGCCCTTATATCGCGTTTGCTCTTCCCGTTTCCATTGTCATCTTCACACAATTTATGCGTGATATCCCAAAGGAACTGGAAGAATCAGCTAAGATGGACGGTTGCAGTCACTTAAGGTTATTCTGGAATATTATTTTTCCATTGCTAACACCTGCTGTCGCAACTGTTGCTATTTATAATTTCATTCATATTTGGAATGAATTTATTTTTGCATTAGTTTTAACGAATTCGAGCCAAAATGCCACACTTCCAATTGGTCTGCGAGAATTTTATGGAGAATTTTCTGTAAATATACCAGGAATTATGGCTACCCTTACCCTTGGAAGTTTACCACTTTTATTAGTATACTTTATAGCACAAGAGAAAATTGTTACAGGTCTTGCAGCAGGATCCGTAAAAGGTTAAAGGAAGATTTGAAGATACTTCTCAGAAATGATTTATTATAATGAAACCATTAGCTCTACCTAATCGTAACTAATATTATGGAGGTTATGTTATGTTTAAAAAATTTATGAGAAAGATTTCACATGAGATGAAAAAGTATGGCAGTAGTAGTAAAAGACATAGATACCAACGTTACAGCTCTAGTAAAAGAAAACATCGCTATTACGGGAGCAGCAGTGGTCGTCGTCACCACCATCCTTATTCAGGTTCACACCGTTATAAGCGACGCGGGTTCTTTGGAAGTAGCAGTAGCTAACTACTAAGCTCTTCCAATGCTTGGTTTACATCTATTTGTATTTCCTTAGCAGAAACGTAAGGTTTTTCAATTTGCAGTAACTTTTTCAAGATTCTCGTTGTGCGGATATGTAGATTTAATTCTTCGGTCCATGGCTGATTTTTTTTAGACTTACCATCATAGGTGGAGTATAGAATAAATAGTAAAAAGTCTCCTAAGTCATAGAAATCATCCTGGACCATTTCTTTCTTATTATCAGATTTTAATAATTCCGCTAGCCCAAAGTCGATTAAGTATGGTTGGTTGTGATGGATTATGACATTCGGAATTCTAAGATCTCGATGAGCAATTCCATGGTCATGTATAAATGAGACAAGTTTCACTAACTTTTTGAAAAATAACAAAGCCTCTTTTTCATTAAATTTCTTTTTCTTATTAAATAATGAATCCTCCAAATTAACTCCATCCATAAATGTCATCGAGAAAAATTTATTATTTTCATAAGCGAATGTTTCGAGTAAGCTAGGGATGCTTGGATGGTCTAGCTTTCTAAGTATGACTATTTCTTGCTTATACAATTCTTCATTCTCTTTCTTTTTACTTTTACGCAATTGTTTGACCACAAATTTCTGTCCTGTATTTACTTCCATACATAAATAAACAATCCCATAACTTCCCTCTCCTAATACCTTTTCAACCTGATAACGTTCGGCCAAGAGAAAGTTAGCGGGATATACCTTGTCCATAAATGCTTGCCGAATTCTTTTAATTATCCAATGTATTAGTTGCATAGTTACCTCATCGCTTTTATAAATAATAATACTATTATAACAAAAGAGAATAGCTAACACTATTTAGAAATTCTCACTAAAAATATCAAAAAACAGTATAAAATAATCAAAATAAACTATTTTTATATGGAATAATATTATGTACAATACATGTAATGTTATCGATAACGTATAATTAAGAAAGGGTGATATGGATGAGGAAGCTTCAAGTTAAGCTATTGTTAGTATTTTGTCTTATGTCGTTGTTAGTTGCATGCAATAATGAAAGCGCTTCAAGCGGAGAGGGTAATGATGGGGACAGTGATGGTCGTCCAACGATCCACTTTATGACTAACCTTTTAACTCCAAATGTCCCTAATGACAAAATCTTGACCAAGGTGGAAGAGGTCACAGGCTATAACTTAGAAATTGATTGGGTTCCTGATAATAATTATAATGAAAGATTAAATTCTGCTTTTGCCACAAATTCCCTTCCTGATGTAGTAGGTATCGGATTTCAACAAATTAATCAGTTTAAAGATGCTATTCGTGATGGTCAATTTTGGGAGATTGGTCCATATCTTGAAGAATATGAGAACTTGAGTAAATTAAAAGAAGAAATCATCAATAATTCCAAAGTAGATGGAAAAGTTTATGGAATATATCAGGGGCGTCCTTTATCAAGATCTGGTATTATTTACCGAAAGGACTGGGCAGATAATCTGGGTCTTTCAGCACCAACGACAACAGAGGAGTTCTATGAAATGGCTAAAGCATTTACTGAGGATGACCCAGATGGTGATGGAAAAGATAATACGATCGGCTTAACAGACCGAAATGATTTAATCTATGGTTCTTTTAAAACGATAGCTTCCTGGTTTGGTACACCGAATTATTGGGGAGAGAAGGATGGAGAAATAGTGCCTCAATTCATGTATCCTGAATATATCGAGACAATGGATTTTATCAAAAAATTGCATGAGAATGGATATATGAATCAGGATTTCCCTGTTACAAGTAAGGAAGATCAGACCGAGATGTTTAAAAACGGAACGGCTGGATTATACGTTGGTTCCATGTCTGATGTCAAAGCAATGTATGATGATGCATCAAAAATTAATCCCGATGTCGAATATGATGTTCAAAATTATGTAGAAGGCCCTCATGGGGAATATGGTATTTGGTCGATACCTGGATTTGGGAGTTTAATGCTGTTTCCAAAATCATCAGTTGGATCAGAAGAAGAGCTGAAAAACATATTGGAGTTTTATGATTATCTCATGACACCCGAAGTAGCTAATTTAGCGCTGTGGGGAGAAGAAGGGGTTCACTATGAATTAATCGATGGTCGAGCTAAGGTAATTGATCAAACAAAGTATGATGCAGAGGTTAGACCATATAAGATCTTTGAGATTGGTGAACCAGAAACAAGTGGAAAATATGAACCTTATAATGAATATGAACCAGCTATAAAAGCAATAGAGTTGGAAAAGGATAATGAAAATTATCTTATTAAAGATCCAACCGTCACCCTAGATTCGGAAACTTACGCGAAAAATGCTGGACAGCTAGATCAAATTATTTCAGATGCAACCTATCAATATATGCTAGGAGAAATGGATGAAGATGGATTCCAGGCAGCCATTAAAAAATGGGAAGAAGCCGGAGGATCGGATGTATTAAAGGAATTTAATGAGAGTTTGAAAAATCAATAAAATGGATAATGAATGGGTGGAATCAATTTAACAGGATGATGTTTTCACCCATTTCCATAAAAAGATGAGGTGTTTCAATGGGAAAGATACTTTGGTACAATAATCCCGCTTCTAATTGGAACGAAGCATTACCAATTGGAAATGGTCGACTTGGTGGTATGGTATATGGTGAAGTAGTAAAAGAAAAAATTCAATTGAATGAGGATTCCGTTTGGTATGGAGGACCAAGAGATAGATTGAATCCAGATGCTCTAGCTCATTTGCCCAAAATAAGAAAACTCCTATCTGAAGGAAAACTACAGGAAGCGGAGGAATTAGCTAGGTTAAGTTTCTCGGGTATTCCTATGAGTCAACGTCATTATGAGCCATTAGGTGAGTTGAATATTCTTTTCAAAGGATTGGAAGGTTTCAAAGATTATAAGCGAGAGCTTGATCTCGATACAGGCATCGTTAAGACATCCTTTTCAGTAGATAATCGTACCTACAAAAGAGAGGTTTTTACAAGCTACCCTGATCAGATTATGGTAACAAGATTAACTTGTACAGAAACTAATTCCATTACTTTCCAATTGAATTTAGACAGAGGAAATAGTAGGAACTTAGATGAAAACAGTGCTCTTTCTGATACTAGTATCTTAATGACAGGGGAGACAGGTGGAAAAGGAGGTATTTCTTTTTCTACTTTAGTAAAGGTTATTGCAGAGGATGGAGAAGTGAACACGATTGGTAATCGAATATGTGTTAATAATGCAAGTGCAGTCACGATTTTATTAAGTGCTGCTACCACTTTTCGATACCAGGATCCTACACAGCAATGCAAGAGAACAATAGAACAAGTGAAAGTGATAGATGATGAGCTTTTGAGAAGGAGGCATATAGAGGATTATCAAAAGCTATTTCATCGTGTCGAATTAGATATCACCGATCATTCTGAGACAGCTGAATTTATACCTACTGATGAAAGGTTAGAAAACCTTAAACAAGGAGGAACAGACCTAGATTTAATCAGTACGTATTTTCATTTTGGACGTTATTTAATGATTGCTTGTAGCCGGCCAAACTCTTTACCTGCGACCTTACAAGGTATTTGGAATGATCAAATGCTACCACCTTGGGATAGTAAGTATACCATCAACATTAATATACAGATGAATTATTGGCCAGCAGAAGTATGTAATCTCTCAGAATGCCATGCACCTTTACTGAAACATATTGAGAAAATGAAAGAGACCGGAAGAATGACAGCGCAAAAGATGTATGACTGTCGAGGATTTACCGCACATCATAATACCGATATTTGGGGCGATACAGCTCCACAGGATATTTATACACCAGCAAGCTATTGGCCATTAGGTGCTGCCTGGATCTGTCTCCATCTTTGGGAGCATTTCGAATATACAGGTGACATCGAGTTTCTTCATGAAGCTTATGAAACAATGAAGGAAGCTGCTTTATTTTTTGTTGATTATTTAGTAGAAAATAGCGAAGGATGGATGATTACTACACCATCTGTCTCACCTGAAAATACTTATTTACTTCCAAATGGCGAGAAAGGGAATCTATGTGAGGCACCTTCTATGGATAGTCAAATAATCTACGCCTTATTTACTAGCTGTATCAAAGCAAGTGAATTGATGAAAAGTGATGAGGTTTTTCGTCAACAATTGATCGATATTAGGGCAAAATTGCCAAAAATCCAAATAGGAAAGCATGGTCAAATTCAAGAATGGCTAGAGGATTATGAGGAAGCGGAGCCTGGTCATCGTCATATTTCTCATTTATTTGCATTACATCCTAGCAATCAAATTTCGCCAATAACTACTCCGGAATTAGCCAATGCAGCGGTCGTAACTTTAAATAGAAGATTAAAACACGGAGGAGGCCATACCGGTTGGAGTAGGGCATGGATTATTAATATGTGGGCACGTTTATTTAGGGGTGAGGATGCCTATCAGAATATTCTAGAACTATTAAAGCAATCTACCTTGCCAAATTTATTCGATAATCATCCACCATTCCAAATTGATGGAAACTTCGGTGGAACTGCTGGAATTGTAGAGATGATCGTCCAAAGTCACCTTCAAGAAATCCATCTATTGCCATCCGTTCCAAAGGCATGGAGAAATGGTTATGTAAAAGGGTTAAAAGCAAGAGGTGGTTATGAAATAGAATTAAAATGGGAGAATCATCGATTGCGATATGCTACCATCTTTTCCAGCCAATCAAGAAAGTGTCGAATAAGGATTCCTTCATCTTATAGTGTTTCTATTGATGGATCTCCATTAACAGAGGTTGATGCTTGTTTATATGAGCTTACCGTTCGTGAAGGGGAAATTTACAGACTGATTTTGCATAAGAATTGAAAACGATAGAAGAAATGCTCCGATACAGTGCATTAAGAGGGGCATTTCTATTTAGGCCTAACTAAGATGAGGTGGATAATGAAATTAACTATTATTGGAATGGATGTGACATCAGCTAAAAAGATACTCAGCTGGAAATATGAAAAACCTTATGATTTCTATAATAATGAGGTGACGAAAGAAGAGCTGAAGGAAATACTTAATGGCTCATATAAAGCTATAACAGATAATAATGGTAATATGATTGGTTTTTTATGTATAGGTGAAGCAGCTCAGGTACCAGTCGGACATCAATATGGTGTCTATAATGATAAAAATGTAGATTTAGGGCTTGGTATGCATCCAAACTATGTTGGAAAAGGTCATGGGAATGAATTTTGCACATTTATCATGAAACACATAAGAGATGAATACCTAGAGGTCCCCATAAGATTAACTGTAGCAACCTTTAATAAAAGAGCCATTCATTTATATGAAAAACTAGGATTTGTAAAAAAGGATGAATTTACTACGGATATTGCAGCTTTTGTGACGATGATTAAAGAGGGTTAATTAAGGATGTGAGTGAATATAAAAACTTTCATACATTGCCTTCTTCATGATGACATTTTTACGAGTTTATGACATAATAATAGTGTTGAATAATGCAACAAGTTAGGAGTAATGTGAAATGATTAAGGCACTATTGATCGCACCATACTCAGGTTTAGCAGAAATAGCGAAAAAAACGGTCTTACCGAATGATGTTCAATTAGATGTTGTCATCGGAAACTTGGAAGAAGGGTTAAAAATAGCTCAAAAAGCTGAAAAACAAGGATATCAATTGGTGATTAGTCGTGGTGGAACGGCTACAATGATTCAAGATGCTATTTCTATACCTGTAGTTCATATCGATATTACTGGTTATGATATGCTGCGAGTGTTTACCCTTTTACGTGGACTTGAAGGTGGTGTTGCATTAGTCGGTTATCCTAATATATCAGAAGGCGCTAACACTATTTGCAATATTTTAGAATTTAATGTCAAAATGATTACGATTAAAGATAGAAAAGAAGTTAGAGGACATTTACAACGATTGAAACATGCTAACTTTTCCGTTGTTATAGGGGATGTTATTACTGTTCAAGTTGCGGAAGAGCTTGGATTGCGGGGAGTGTTAATAGCATCTGGAAGGGAGGCGCTTATGGATGCTATCGAGGAAGGGAAGCGCGTTTATCATTTCTTTCGTAAGGTTAATCGTCATTTTAATTACTTGAGAAATGCTTTTACTAATACTCCATTGCCAATCGTACTATTGGACCAGCGACAGAACATCATTGCAAAAAATGCCAAATTCGATCAAGATATTCAACCTCAACAAGTCTCCAAATCTTCTACTATTGCGCAATTAATTCAGCGAGTAATAACAGGTGAAGGTACACATTGGACTGAATTAAGAGAAGGGGATAATTGCTATGATGTTCAAGCGTTTATCGTTAATAAAATTGAAGGAATTGTCGGATTAATATTCCATTCCCCTTTATTAAATAAAAAAATCCAATCCGTAACTATTTATAATAGTGTAGGTCATGTACCTATCCTTGGTGATAGTTCCTTTGCTCGAAGATTAAAGGAAAATATCGGACATTATGTACGTATTGATGAACCTATGTGTGTGATGGGTGAACAAGGTGTAGGAAAGCTTACTCTTGCAAAGGAAATACATTTTCAACGGTTTGGTCTGGATGCACCTCTAATGATAATTGATGGTGAAAAGGTAACAGATTCGGAGATAAAGACGATTAAAAGTAAAATAAATCGATTGGATAAAGGGACCCTGTTGATAAAAAATATAGAAAAATTGACTGGGGCATTATCAGCCACGATGGAAGAAGTCATAAGTT
This sequence comes from Gracilibacillus dipsosauri, assembly GCF_003176895.1. Taxonomy (GTDB): domain Bacteria; phylum Bacillota; class Bacilli; order Bacillales; family Amphibacillaceae; genus Gracilibacillus; species Gracilibacillus dipsosauri. The sequence continues at coordinate 148,229 of NZ_QGTD01000013.1, read as the reverse complement.
TATTCACTCATTTGAAAGTAATTACGTTAACGAACCGAACATTGGATCATTTAGTTGCAGAGGGAAGTTTCTCGAAAGAGCTTTATCAACAGATTATGAAGTATCCGTTACATATTCCACCATTAAGGCAGAGAAAAGACGATATCCAGGCATATGTTAATTTCTTTATTACGGAGTTTCACACGCGAGAAGGAATGGAGACATTGGGAATGAAACAAGAGGCAGTGGAACTAATGCAACAATATAATTGGAAAGGTAATCTCAGTCAATTAAAACAAGTTGTACGTGAATTAACGCTGTTATCAGATGGAAGCTATATTGAATATTCACAAGTGGATCAATTGTTAGCTCAATATGAAGACGAAGAGATAAGTGAATTATCCTTACAAGGAACATTAAAGGAAATTGAACAACAAATTATAAAAACTATCTTAGCAGAAGAAAATCATAATCAATCAAAAGCTGCTAATCGCTTAGGGATCAATCGTTCAACATTATGGAGAAAGCTGAAGTCATAATGTTTATTATGTTATAAAGATAAAAAAAGACTCGGAGATAAAACCGAGTCTTTTTTGTTGCAAAATAAAACACTTATTTTTTAAAATTTAAGTAATTTGCCTTTTTTACGAAAAAAGTGTTGCAATTTATAGTTATTTTTAATATAATCATAAATGTAAACGGTTTATGTTTTTTTGTATGTTGCAAAAGATAACAAATTAATTGTTGGGGGAGGATTTACAATGAGAATAAAAGCAACCTTAGAGAAAATACCAGGTGGAATGATGGTTGTTCCGTTATTACTAGCTGCAGTATTAAATACATTTGTACCTGATTTATTAAGAATAGGTAACTTTACTCAAGCGTTGTTTGTAGATGGGGCGAGTACATTAATCGCATTATTCTTACTATGTACTGGTGCTCAAATAAACGTAAGAAGTGTTGGTGTTAGTCTTGGAAAAGGCGCAACATTATTGGCAACAAAATGGATAGTAGGTGCTGCTGTAGGGTTGATTGCTTACATGTTTGCTGGAGACAATGGATTATGGTTAGGTCTTGCGCCAATTGCAATAATTGCAGCGATGACAAACAGTAATGGAGGACTTTATGTAGCAATGGTAGGTCAATATGGCGATAAGACAGATAGGGCAGCTTATTCGCTACTTGCTTTAAATGATGGACCATTCTTTACAATGGTAGCGTTAGCTATTTTTGGCGCAATGGGATTTGTTGATGGTATGTTCTCATTTGTATCCTTTATTTCTGTCCTATTACCAATTTTAGTTGGTATGGTACTAGGTAATCTAGACATTGAGATGAGGGAGTTTTTAGACAAAGGAAGCTCGATGTTAATCCCGTTCTTTGCATTTTCATTAGGTATGGGAATTGATTTTAAAAGTATTATTGAAGGCGGATTATCAGGAATTATTCTCGGATTATTAACTGTGTTTGTTACTGGTACAGTTGGATACCTCGTATTTAAAGCATTAAAATGGAATCCGATTGCAGGTGCTGCAGAAGGATCTACAGCCGGTAATGCCGTAGCAACGCCTGCAGCAATAGCAGCTGCTAGTGCAAGCTTTGCAGTAAATGTTGATATTGCAACTGTACAGGTTGCAGCATCAACGGTGACAACTGCCGTTCTTCTACCATTTTATATTGCCTTTTTAGTGAAACGACTAGAGAAAAAAGGGGTACGTTTACCAGACGATTACGTTATCAATGAATGAGTTTAATATCGATAGAATGAGGGATCAACATGAGTAGACTATTAGGAATTATTGCAGATGATTTGACTGGGGCAAATGATAGTGGCGTACAATTAACTGAAAAAGGAGTCAAAACCTCGGTGTTGTTTGATATCCCTGAGCACTCTCATAATTTAGATAGTGGATTAGTGATCGATACAAATTCACGAGCATTATCGAATCAAGAAGCTAGGTCAATTACAAAGCAAGCCGCTTTATTTCTTAAAGAAGCTGGTTATCGCTATGTCTATAAAAAAATGGATTCGACATTAAGAGGTCATATTGCTACAGAGTTACAAGCACTATCTGAAGTGTTTTCGCCAGAGTTTGTTATCATTGCTCCTGCCTTACCTGCATATGGAAGAACAACTAAGGATGGGGTTCATTATGTGAATGGCATAAAGCTATCAGAAACGGAAGCTGCCAAAGATCCAAAGCACCCTGTTAGACAATCATATATACCAAGTTTGATAGAAGATGAAATTGATGAAGCGGTAGGTTTATTAACTACAGAAGATATAAAAGGATCTACTTTACAGGCAAAACTACAATCTTATCAAGTAAAAAATATTCAATATATTGTTTGTGATGCAGAATCTCAAGAAGCATTATTACAAATGGCACAAAAGGTTGTAAAGATTTCTGAAAATATCATTTGGGCAGGTTCAGCAGGTTTAGCTGAAGTACTGCCAGAAGTATTAGGAATTAGTCAAAAGATGGGGAAACATTCATTGACTAAATCTGAGCATGTTATGACAGTATGCGGAAGTTTGTCTCAAGTAACACAACATCAAGTACGGTTTGCAGCGGAACAGGCGGACGTTACAGCTATTGAATTAGATCCAATTCAAATGTTTACGAATGATTGGGAAATGCTAAAAGACAATCATATTGAAAAATGTGTAGATGTGATTAAGTCAGGTGATGATATTGTCGTTTATGTGCCTTCGAATGAACAAATTCGTGACAAGGTGAAACGAATTGGACGAAAACGAGATTTGTCTGACTATCAAATCGGAGAACACATCTCACAATCAATTGGTGAAATTGTTGTAGGGGTATCTGAGAGAAATAAGAATCTATCCGGACTTGTTTTAACTGGCGGTGATACAGCAAAAGAGGTTGCTCGTCAGTTAGGTGGAATTGGCTTTCGTTTGTTGAAACAATTGGAAGCAGGAATCCCGGTTGGTACATTGATCGGAACAGAGAAAGAATTTAGAATTGTAACTAAAGCAGGCGCATTTGGCAACCAACAGTCTATTTATCATGCAATGCAAGTATTGAAGGGAGTTTTAAACAATGAGTAAAAAGCCAATTATAGGGATTACAATGGGAGACGCTGCAGGTGTAGGGCCTGAGGTAATCGTGAAAAGTCTGCAACATAAAGAGGTTTATGAACAAGCTCATCCAGTAGTAATTGGTGATGCTAACATGCTAAAAAGAGCTGCTGATATTTTGGATGTGGAGATTACAGTAAAATCGTTCGATCATCAAGCAGATTTTACAGAAACAGCTTTTGGCGAGATTGCATGTGTAGACTTAGATTTACTGCCAGAAAACCTTCCGTTTGGAGAGGTTTCTGCTGATGCAGGTAATGCAGCATTTCAATATTTGAAAACAGCCATTGAACTAGCAAATGAGAAAAAAATTGATGCGATTTGTACAGCCCCACTAAATAAAGAAGCGCTGCACAAAGGCGGCCATATTTATCCAGGCCATACCGAAATTCTTGCGGAGTTAACCGATACAAAAGATTTTTCTATGATGCTATCATCGCCTAAGTTAAAAGTGATCCATGTAACTACTCATATGGGCCTTATTGATGCGATCAACAGCATTGAACCCGAGCGTGTATACAATGTTATTCGGTTAGCGCATGATACCCTTTATAAATCAGGGATTAAGCAACCGAAGATTGGCGTTTGTGGCATTAATCCACATGCAGGAGAAAATGGCTTGTTCGGAAATGGAGAGGAAGAAGAAAAAATTGATCCTGCTATCCAACGTGCGAAGAAGGAAGGGATTGATGTCGAAGGAGCTTTACCAGCAGACACGCTGTTTTTCCGTGCGCAACGTGGTGATTTCGATATAGTAGTTGCAATGTATCATGACCAAGGACATGGTCCAATTAAAGTGCTTGGCCTTGAAGCAGGAGTGAATATTACGGTCGGACTACCCATTATTCGTACAAGTGTTGACCATGGTACAGCATTTGATATAGCAGGAAAAGGCATGGTTGATGATGGAAGTATGATCGAAGCTATACACCAAGCAATCGAATTATCACCTGAAAAATAATGAAAAGTGAAACTGGTCTATTTTTGGGATATAGACCAGTTTTTGCTACATTGTCATATCAATCCTTTTAATAGGTTGGCCACCCATTAGAATCCCAATACAAGTCATTTATTAATAATCTTGGTGCGCCATTATTATTGGCATCATATGCATGGCGGACAATTACATTATTATTATAAACATCCTGGTGACCTGGTCCGATCCAACGTTCATTACCAGCATCCAAGATGGTTCCTCCCCCATTCAGCATGTTCACACCATTTTTATCATAGTAAGGTCCTGTTATGTTTTTAGATCTGCCATAGGCAATTTTGTAGTCACTATCTACACCGCGGCAGCAGTGATCAAAGGATACAAATAAGTAATAATAACCATCCTTATAAGTGATGTTAGGTGCTTCAATGGCATGGTCTGATACATTTGGTCTTGCAGCAATGGAATAAATTTGACCAGTAGGTTTCATTGTATTAGGATCTAATTTCGTTAGTTTAATACCACTCCAAAATGAGCCAAATGAAAGCCATGGTTGGCCATTTTCATCTATGACTAAGTCTCCATCGATGGCATTAAAGTTGTCTGCTGTAGTTGAACGTATAACTAAACCATCATCTCTCCAGTTTCCAGATACGATGCTATCCGTAGAAGTTAAACCAATTAGTGAGTTGTTCGAGCCAAATGAGGAAACAGAGTAATAAAGCCAATACCTACCATTGTAATATTGAATGTCAGGGGCCCATTGATTACTTGCATGTAACGGAACATAAGTACTCCACCAGCTAAGCGGTTGAGGAAAAATTACTGGTGTTGCATGCCAGTTTGATCCGTCAAAAGAACGTAAAACACGTACACCATTTTTATCAACTTCTCCGGTACCAAACGCCCACCAAGTACTACCTTCCTGTGTAATGGAAGGATCGTGTAGCATGGTATCTCCTGATATATCCCAAAAATCCGCTGAGACAACAGGAATAAATGTGATAGTCATAAAAAGGGATAAAAATAAAGTTTTCCAAATAACCTTTAAATTTTGCTTAGGCACCATCGTTTTCCTCCTTATTATTTGCTTTTTTAATCGTTACGGTCATCATACCCTATTAATGGAAGGGCACTATATTGCTTATTTTTCCTCCTTTCCTAATATATGTTAACAATATATTGTAAGCGTTGTCAAAATAAATTCATGCAGATATGTAGGTAAATATAATGATATATTTGATTAGTTGTTCGGTTAAGTTTGCAAAAGACCTATCTTATTAAGTTTGCCCTGTGTCTTTTAAATAGTTTTCATCTATTATATAATATTAGGTAAGCATTTTAATTTCGAAAACATAGTGTTACACTATGACAAGATAAACCGGTCCAGAAACGATGTGTGACTAAATACCATCTTAGCGAGACATGATGCTTCATGCATCCTTTCTGCAATTTAAAAGGGGATAAGGAAGGTAAAAATGAGTAACACACAGACAAAAACAGACGTTATCTTAATTGGTGCAGGAATCATGAGTGCAACTTTAGGTGCTTTATTGAAAGAGCTAGCACCAGACTGGAAAATCAAAGTATTTGAAAAGCTTGGCAAGGCAGGAGAAGAAAGCTCGAATGAATGGAATAATGCAGGTACAGGTCATTCTGCACTTTGTGAGCTTAATTACACTTCGGAAAAACCCGATGGTTCCATAGATATGACAAAAGCAATCAAGGTAAATGAGCAGTTTCAGGTTTCGAAACAGTTCTGGTCTCATCTTGTTAATAGCAATTTGATCGAAAATCCACAAGATTTTATTGTGTCCCTACCTCACATGAGCTTCGTACAAGGGAAAAGCAATGTCGATTTTTTAAAAAAACGTTATGAAGCGCTTTCTGAAAATCCTTTGTTTTATGGGATGGAATATACTGATGACCCAGTCAAATTGATGGAATGGATTCCATTAATGATGCAAGAGCGTAAGGTAGATCAACCTATAGCTGCTACCAAAATCGAATCTGGTACGGATGTTAATTTTGGTGCCTTAACCCGTAAATTATTCGAACATTTAGAAGCAAATGATGTTGATTTAAAATACAAGCATAGTGTTGAATCATTGAAACGGACGGAAGATGGGGCCTGGGAAGTAAAGGTTAGGGATTTAGAGACTGGTACGACTGAGCGACAAACTGCGAAATTTGTCTTTATTGGAGCAGGAGGCGGAAGTCTACATCTACTCCAAAAATCTGGTATTCCTGAAGGGAAACATATGGGTGGTTTTCCTGTAAGTGGTATATTTATGGTCTGTAAAAACCCTGAGGTCATTGCCAAACATCATGCTAAAGTATACGGAAAGGCAAAGGTTGGTGCACCACCGATGTCCGTTCCGCACCTTGATACACGCTTCATCAATAACAAAAAATCATTATTGTTTGGACCTTTTGCAGGCTTTTCGCCTAAGTTCTTGAAGACGGGATCCATGTTTGATTTGATCACCTCAGTAAAACCAGATAATCTTTTCACCATGATATCAGCAGGTGCGAAAAATTTGTCGTTGACTAAATATCTAATTCAACAAGTGTTGCTATCTAAAGAACAACGAATGGAAGAATTACGTGAATTTATTCCAGATGCAAAAAGTGAAGATTGGGATTTAGTTATTGCAGGCCAACGAGTACAGGTGATAAAAGATACGGAAGCAGGAGGGAAAGGAACGCTCCAATTCGGTACGGAAGTAGTAAGTGCAGAAGATGGTTCGATAGCGGCCTTACTAGGGGCTTCACCTGGTGCATCAACGGCGGTTTCCGTGATGCTACAGGTTTTGGAAAATTGTTTCCCTCAACAAATCAAACAATGGGAGCCAAGGATCAAAGAAATGATCCCATCCTATGGAGTGAGATTGTTGGATCATCCCGAGTTGATTCAAGATATTCATCTAAGGACGTCAAAAGCACTTGGATTAGTAAAGGAAATGGAAAGTCTAGAATAACGGCGTCTAGATTACATTCAAGAAGTTTACTATAAAAAACACAGATGAAACCCCATCAGAATTTATTGGATGGGGTTTGTTTTCTGCCTTTATTAAAATCTTGTAGACACTTCTATCAGTTCAAATATCTGATCGGTTATTTTTGCCTGTTCTTTATTTAACTATTCCTTTAAATTTTTTCTTCCAAATAATCATTCATAATTTTAGTCTAATTGCAAATGCTAATTATGGAGGGATTGATATGTCGAAAAATAAAAGGAAGCCAATATCAAATAGTGAAAAAGTAGCGAACAATCATTATAATGTCAACCATTACAATAGCCAGGATCAAACAGAAAAAGGGTTAGCAATTACTCATGAACAAGCATCTGACAATTACATGGAAGGTACAATAGACGCTAAGATTGACGAAACTAATGAAAACGATGAAGTAACAAGTCATGATGGGGAAGAAATTCCTAGAAAAGGATATGAATAAAATGGCTAGGAGAAATAAAATTTTAGTTCCAGAAGCCCGTCAAGGTTTAGATCTGCTCAAAGCAAAGGTTGCCAATACAAATGATCCTCAACGAGCGAAATATGAAATAGCGGAAGAACAGCATGTTGAGCTTAATCAAGGATACAATGGTAATATAAAAGCTAAGGATGCTGGGAAGGTCGGAGGTCAGCTTGGTGGTAAGATGGTCAAGGAATTAATTAAAATGGGCCAAGAACAGCTCCAACAGAAACAAAATGATTCTAAATAATATTAGAAAAAGATCGGTTTAACTGGAATAAGCTAAACTGGTCTTTTTATTATTTTCGAGACATTCACCCAAACGAACTTGCACGAATATAGTGGAGTATGCGTGAGGTGATCTAAATGAAGCAATTAAATTGTCAGGATATTGCTGTAGAAGAGTCCCTTTCCACTTGGCAAAAAGAAGTGCTCGAACAATTTAAAGCGAAAATGACTGATAAGAACGATCTTTTCCCATGTATTCCTGCTACAATAGGATTCTCATTGAATCAGTTAAGATATGGCTTTTTAAAAGATTCAATTAAGCACAATACGGTGCAGGAACTGGCAAAACTATTAGGGAATTTTACTGAACATGCAGATGAATACGGGGATTATACATCACTGATTGTTTTTTATGATTTACCAGAAGAAGTAAAGAAAACATATACGGTGGAGCAATATGAACAATTATTTTGGCAGCAGCTTAACGAGCTAGTAGAATATGATGAGATAGAGTGGCCAAATGAAATTCCGAGAGAAGCTCAGCATCCACTGTGGGAGTTTTGTTTTCATGGAGAAAGATATTTCGTGTATTGTGCAACCCCAGCGCATAGTAATAGAAATAGTCGATCCTTCCCTACACTAATGCTGGCAATTACTCCAAGATGGGTTTTCCAAAAGTTTAATAAAACAAAACATGCAGATAAAATCATTCATCAAGTAAGAACAAGATTACAAGAATATGATACGATTTCAAGACATCCGGAATTAAGAACTTATGGAGATGAAGACAATTTTGAATGGAAGCAATATTTTCTGCGAGATGAGAACATTACTTTAGCAAAATGTCCATTTCATAATAAAAAATAGTAACAGGCATCCCTCTGTACTTTTTCGCTTGAATGTGCTACTTTTTGGACATAACGATCGGAAAGGGATGGAATGATGAAAACAGAAGAGCAATATTTTCAAGAAGGTAGAACCATTCAAGCATATATGAATGAAATGAGTAAATTAAAAGAGGAAAGCTTTTACGTATATGAAAATTTCCAGCTACCAAATGACGGATTAATCGAACAATTAAAAGGGAGTAGTATTCATTTTTTAACGATTACCGAGGATTGGTGCGGAGATGCGATGATGATTAATCCAGTTATTCGCAAAATTGCAGAAGAAGCTGATATTGATTCAAGAGTCACTTTAAGAGACCAAGACACAGCATTAATTGACCGTCATTTAACAAATGGTGGGAGGGCGATTCCAATTGTTTTAATACTAGATGCTAAGGGTGAACTAATTGGTAAATGGGGGCCAAGAGCACCAGAAGTACAGAAATTAGTCGATCAATTAAGAGCACCATTACCACCAAAGGATGATCCGACCTTTCAGGAAAAAAACAAGGAAGTAATCACTATATTAACAGAAAAATATCAGCATGATGAATCTCTTTGGTTGTATGTGTATCAAAGCTTTATGAATGAAGTGTTATCCTTGTTAAGGAAATAAATAGGTGGGGTCAGTGCTAGACCCCAGCTCTATTCTCCACTAATCGCATCCGTGTTATTTCCCCCAGGAGGTACGATCGGATAAACATTGACCTCTTCTTCTATAAGAAAATCCAATAGTACAGGTCCATCGATTTGAAAAGCTTCTTCCATTATTTTTTCCAGATTATCTTTAGCTGTTATTTGAAAGGCCTTAATCCCGAAGCTTTTCGCTAATAAAAGAAAATCTGGTGAAGCTATTTTTACTTGAGAATATTTATGCTTATAAAATAATTGCTGCCACTGGCGAACCATGCCGAGATAGCCATTTCTTAGAATCGCAATTTTGATATTTAATCGGTACTTTGCAACAGTGAGAAGCTCTTGGATATTCATCTGGATACTTCCATCACCAGATACACACACAACAGGTTGGTTTGGTTGGCAAACTGCTGCCCCTATTGCTGCTGGTAATCCATAGCCCATTGTCCCAAAACCACCAGAGGTAAGGAAATGTCTTGGCTGCTGAAAAGGAAAATGAAGTGCTGTCCACATTTGATGCTGCCCGACATCTGTTGTAACGATGACATGATCCTCCGCATTTTTGTACAAACACTGGATAATGCTATCTGGCTTTAACTCACTCGTCGAATAACTAAATTGAGGAGAGGTTTTTTTCCAAGTTACTACCTCTTCTTGCCAATGCCCAGCTTTCAAGGTGGATAGTTGTTGATTAACGGCTTCTAAAACTTCTTTAACATCCCCAATGATAGGTAGATCGACCATAATATTTTTATTCACTTCAACCGGATCTATTTCAATTTGAATTTTCGTTGAATGGGGAGAGAATCCTTTGGTCTTACCGGTGATTCTGTCACTAAAACGGACACCGAGACAAATAAGAAGATCACATTGATGGACAGCTTTGTTTGCTGCAAAGGTTCCGTGCATTCCCACCATTCCTAGATGAAGGCGGTTTCCCACATCTATTGCACCTAATCCCATAAGCGTACTGACAAAGGGAATTTCCGTCAAGGTTAGAAATTCATTTAATGCTTTGCTAGCACCAGATATTATGGTACCACCTCCGACCAATAGGACTGGTTTTTTCGCTTTTTTTATCTCCTCAACTATCCGTTTGATTTGATGATTTTGTATAGTGAGTGATTTAGGTGGTATTATGTGCATTTGTTTAATCGCACCATTTTCCTTCCATTCTCGCTGAAAAAGCTTGTTATCGTATTCGACAATAACGACTCCAGGTCTACCAGCATTGGCAAGCGTACATGCTTTTTCTACAATAGGGGGAAGCTCAGTTAATTGTTGGAGCTTAAAATAGTGCTTGCAAATAGGATTCATTATTGCTTCTACATCTAGAGCATGTTCCTGCTGAATAAATACGACCATTGGTACACTATCTAATTGAGCAGTTGCTATACCCGTCACAGCATTGGTGATTCCGTATTTTGTTGGGATAAAAGCAATACCTACTTTACCTGTAGCTCTTGCATAACCATCACCGGCATGAAGAATGGCTTGCTCATGTGTTAACAAATATTGTGTGAAATCCTTCTTATTAGAAGTAAACATTGGATGGCTTCTTGATCCAAAAATTGTATCGACATGTTGCTTCTCTAAGGATTGTATGAAGAGTTCTTCCCATTTTTGATATTGTCTTTCCTCCACTCGTTGCATCCTATTTCGACTCCTTTAATGATTTCATTTCATTCTATATCCTTCCTTTTCGATCTTGCAGTGATTTTTGTCACTTCCTATCTATTATGAATCGTCTATTATATCTATATATAGTTATTTATTTGTTTTAAAATACTATATATTGTGTTTATATTATGCTATAGAAAGGGGTTCTAGGATTGAAGCTAATGTTGCTAAAGACAAAGGCCTGTCCAAAATGTGAAGTAGTCTATCGATTTTTAAGCCAAATGGATGTGCCATTTCAAGTCATCGATTTGGTAGATCAACAAGAAATGGCAGAAAGCTATAAAGTAATGTCTGTACCAACTACCATTTTATTGGACAATCTCAATAGGGAGTTGAACAGATGTATAGGTGTTAATCCTATGGAGCTAGAAGAAATGGTACATATAATGAAAAAAGGAGAAGAGAGTCATGTTTAAAAATTCCGAACAAATCATCCAAAAATTCACCATGAATGGGGAGGATAAGCAAACCGATTTCTTGAAACATGAAAATAGCAATTATGTGTATTCCCTCCCATTACTCCGACATAATTTAAACAATTATGCTGAGGAGGAGTATTTGTTCACACATATTTTACCGAAAGAAATAAAAACACTCTATGATGATGGGGTAGTATATGTTCATGACAAACAGCTTGCCCCGTATTGTGTATCGATTAGCTGTTTAGATATCGCAACGAAAGGTATTCCATCTCTTGCTAAGAATATGATTTCATCAAAACCAACAAAACGATTAGCCACATTACTTCGCCACTTTAGCAATGTTGTCACTTTAATTTCACAGCAAGTGTCAGGTGCAGTGATGCTAGCACAGTTATCCACGATTGCCGCATCTTATTTACATGATGAAGCGCTACGTGGAGTAAATTATTCAGATGATGAATTAAAGCAATTGTTTCAAGGGTTAATCTGGGAATTGAATATGCCTCTTCGTTCAGGGGCTCAAAGTAGTTTCTCTAATATAACATTGGAATTTGGAAAGCCTTCAGAAGAAATTAAAGAAGAATATATTATCATTGGTGGGGAAATAAGATTTATCCAGTACAAGGACATTCCAAGCAGCTATTTTGATAGAATCAATCAAGCCATCATCGATGTGATGAGTGAGGGAACAGGTAGTGAGGGTATTCCATTTACTTTTCCTTTATTAACCGTACAAATAGATGATGCATTCAATTATCAAAATCCTCTGTTTCTCGAGCTATTGGACAAGATGTACAACTGGGGTGGAGTTTATTTTGAAAATTTTAAAACTAGTCCGTTCCAGGATCCTTATTATAAAAAGTTCAATCCATTGATTCAACCGAAGGATCAAGAGGTTAGTCGTAGTCTCTGTTGCCGTCTTCAGATTAACCTTGAGACATTGTCCAAGGCCGGTGGGGGTGTCTTTGGTTCCTCTACTGGATCTACTGGAGCAGTTCAAGTATTAAACTTAAATATGAATCGAATGCTAATAGAGTTTGGTCATGATCATGATTTGTTGAAGAAGAAAATGAGGGACTATTTAGAAATTATGCAAGCGGCCCATATGGCAAAACGCCATTGGATTGAACAGAATAAAGAGTTATATCCTACCTTTTTTGCTTACAATGATAATCTGAAAAACTATTTTAATGTTTTTGCTATAACAGGCATGAATGAAGGGCTGATAAACCTTGGATTTACAGAAGGAATAAAAGACGAAGACGGGAAGATGCTTGCCCATGAATGGATGCAATATATGACAGAGATCATTAATGAATTTATTGTACGGGATAAGGTTGCATGTGGAATCGAATACGCACCAGCGGAAAATGCGGCAATCAAATTGGCACGTCATGATGTGAAGTGGGCAGCTAAACATGACCGTGAAATTTTTGTTCAAGGAGAAGGGGAGAATCCATACTTAACGAGTGGGTGTATGACTCCATTTTCTGAGGAGAATTTTCTAGCTCAATTGGAAAATAGTGCGGAATTCCAAGGCTATGCTACATCGGGAAGTGTGCTTCACCATTTCCTAGAATCAAAGGTAACACCTGAACGTTTAGCCACTTATCTCGATAAAATTTTTCAAAAGCCCATTAACTATATTACATTAACTCCAACCATTACTTCTTGCATGAGCTGTGGTCAAAAGATTATTGCAGATGATGCGAAGAATATAAAGAAATGTCCTACATGTCATTCCGTTGATATTGCTACATTTAGTCGAGTTATTGGATATTTGAAAATGATTGCACGTAATAATATCCATGTTGATCAAAAAGGGTATTATGAAGGGAAATATAATTTTTGGTCTAAAGCGAGAAGACATGACTGGACTGTACGAAACCGTGTAAAAGACCATACATTGGAAGAGGTTGTCCGTCAATAGTAGGGGGAACACTATGAAATTTTATCAGAATTTTATCCGAACCTTTTCGGATTTACCAAATCATACGACATTACTCGTTCATTCTTTATCTGGTTGTCCACTGCATTGCTTTGGATGTCATAACTATGACGAAATCATAGCCCAGACACCGAGTGTGTATAAAACTACCGATGATTATTTTCTATACTTGAAAAAAAGTGGGTTTTTGTTTGATGCAGTTATGTTTAGCGGAGGAGAATTTTTAATCGATAGTATGAAGGAGATTCGTCCATTGCTTCTGGAAACTAGAAAGCTATTTGATGGCAAGATTATTGTGACAACAAGCGGTATCTATCAAAAGAAGGTTCAACAATTATATGATGAAAATCTTGTAGATGGCATTCATATAGATATGAAGCTTCCCTATCATGCTCTTGATGTGAAAAAGGACAAGCAAATCTATCAAGATATTATGGGAATATCTCCTTCTAAGAAAATAATAGAGAATTTACTTACCAGTATTGATTTAGTAATTGCTCATAATTCCTATCTTGATCAACTTCGAACCGTTAAATATCCCATATTAGATGATGGTTTTTTTAAGAGTATTCGAGATTATATTGAAGAACGAAAAGCATATTTTCAAAGTGAAGTCCCCTATTTCTTAAATGAATTTTTGCCCCATTAGGGCATGTATCAGTAAGAGGCCCTGAAAAAGCATTTGGATATAGAGGTGCTTGAAAGGGCCTCTTTAGTTTGAAAGCTCTTGCTGCAAACGAACCACTAATCTTGAAGATACTGCTTCAATTGCCAAAAATCATAGATTAGTATTTCCTTTCGATTGTAAGTCATTATCCCGGTTTTTTTTAATTGGTTAAAGACTCGATTAACGCTTTCTCTCGAAACACCGATCATATTGGCTAATTCAGAATTTGTAATTGGTAGATGAAGTTGAATCGTATCTTCCTTCTGCCTAATCCCGAGATCACAGACAAAATGGACTAGTATGAGCACAACTTGATGAAAGACATCCTGAGTTTGCCTATATAGTAATCGATCCTGTGTTTCTTGATAATTTTTTTCTATTATACGAATCACTTTTATTAATAGCCCTGGTTTTTGAATAAGTAAAAGCTCGAATTCCTTTATCGGAATAGATAACACATGCACATTGGTAAGAGCAATAGCAGATGATGGATATGGAACATTCTCAAAAAAACCTACATATGGAAACATATCATTAGTGTGAAGAACATGTAGTATCTGTTCATGGCCGTTTCTATTTATTTTAATCATCTTGACTAATCCTGATAAGATAAAATATACATTGGTTCGGGATTCGTCTTGGTGAAACAAAATTTTGCCTTGATTATAGCTGCGTTCCATTGAAATCTCGCTCAAATGAATTAATTCATCTTCTGTAAGATTTTGAAATAAAGGAAAATGGATATAAGGCGTGCTTGTTTGTGACATATACTCCCACCTCGATCGAAAATTCTAAAATGAATTCTTTGTTACCATCCTAGCAAATAATTCATCATAAAATAATGAGGAGAATCCCTAATTTGTTTTAAATGAAATAGATAAAAAGGAAAATTAGAGAGAATAAAATCATTAAATCAAGGGAATTCCCCAATGTTGTATTAGGTCTTTCTTTCTTATAATAGTGTTGACAAATGATACAGAAGTAGGTGTTTACATGTGGACAGAAAGAGATCTGAATAGTCGTAATAAAGCAATGAAAATGCTCGAAAATGAACACCACTATTTAAGATATTTAATGGAAGAATGGCATCCGATTGTATTAGACTTTGAGAATGATCGATTTGAAGAAAAAGAGGATGCTGTGCTAGCGTTTCAAGCTTTGAGAAACAAATTAAAGGATTTCATTGAGCCATGGAAAAAACATACGGATAAAGAAGAGAAGTATTTTTTTCCTGCTCTTGGCATGTATATAGGTAAAGAACAAGGTCCGATTGTATCGATCGAAGAAGAGCATCAAGAAATTGATGGTTATATTGGACATTTCTTCCATCATTCCCGAGGAAATATAGAGGAGATGTCATATCAGGAGCTGAAAAAAGTGGTCCAGGATGCTGGTGAAGCGTTTGAGGTGATCATGATTCATTTTGTTAAAGAAGAAACCGTTTTGTTTCCAATGGTCGATAAAGTCATGAAGATAGACGACCTTCAGCAATTAACAGCTAATCTCCATTCACTTATTACAAAATAAATGCAAACAAAAAAGAGGAGTCGTCCCTGTGACAGCTCCTCTTTACATTATTAGAACGAGAATAAAGAATAGAATGGAATTAACAATTTCAACAATTCCAGAATGGATCGGCTTGACTTGGCCATCTCTAGGTGTCAGCCAATCCTTAAGTACTCCAGGAAGAAAAGCAATCGCTAAGGACTTCCAATTTAGGAGTATCGGTAGAAGTAATAACAGGGCGTGGTAAATATTAGATTTGTATTGAAAGGATCGATTTTTTAACTCACGAATCAATGATTTCACATAAAAGGCACTACCCATAAAATAAGCAGTGATTATGAACAAAAGGATCAATAGGTCCATAGTGAACTGTTCAATCCCGATGTAGTAGCTCGCCATACCCCCAATCGCAAAAATAATGATTCCACTTAAGTCATTCCACAGTGATCGTTCATTTTTAGTCTTAATAAAATACACATTAACTGCAAAGAGTGGGAGCATAAACGAACCAAATAGTAGAAGACTTGGCATAATGATCACTAATGGAATCAAACATAGTAAGGATGGTATACCATACCACAGCATCCATGGAAGCATCTTTTTCTTCTTGCGTTTATTCCTGACCACATTAAGTAATGGGGTTGACATTAAATATAGAAAAAACCAGCCAATCAAAAAGACAACATGTAGCCCTCTAGGGTTAGATAAAAAGATGCCAAGTAATGTGGGAAGAAGGAACATGGCCCACGAACCATGTTCTTTTGGTAAAATTATTTTTGTTTTTGCCATTGTTATCACCTTATCTCTAGATTGCCCTGCTATATATCGTCTTTTATGAAGCAGTAAAACGTGGGAAGAGTATATTGTTCTCTAGATGAATATGCAGAAATAGATCTGACTCTAATTCATCTAATTTTAAATAAGTTAGCTGGTACGTATTACATGCTCCTGTTGGAATAGCGTAATCGTCTGTTACTTCACGCATCAGCTCTAGCAATCTGCCCTCATGCTCATGTTCTTCCTCGAAATGATGAATGATTGCAGCTGCTGCCTCTACATCATTATCCATTAATTTAGGAAATAGCGTGCTTTCTTCCTTTTCAAGATGTGATTCTAGTTCACTTTTTAATTGATGGAATACGGTGTAAACGGTCGTAAGCTCTGGATGTGCTTCTCCATGCACGCGTTGAACCTTTGTCACATATTTGCTTAATTCAGGTAGAACTTGTTTCAAATAACCATGATGTTTTTCCACTATATGTTCAATGAGCTCTAGATTGCTTTTGCTTGTCCAATCGATTTCATCTTGATTATTTGTTTCCTCATATAGCTGGTTTATTTCAGTCAAAACCGCTTCTTTGTCGAGCCTTCTTTTTTCTAGAGCCTCTCCAATCGGACGATTCCCTCCACAACAAAAATCTATTTTATACTGTTTGAATAGGGAACTAGCCTTTGGGAATTGTGTAACTATGTCTCCTGTCTTCATTTCTAAATCAAATCTATTCATGAAAATCCCTCCAATTTAATTGTTCATGCTAACTATATCGTTATCCAATAGTAGACTCTGTGAGAAAAATCACATTTAAATATATTATCCTAATTCTTTGTCTAAAAAATGAACATTAGAGGAAAGTGATTTACCTCACTGCGAATGATTATCAGTGAAAATACAATGAAGCTAAATAAGAAAAAGGAGGCAAATACGGTGGGAAAACAAGTGGAGAATAATAAAGAAGCTTCATTAAAAGGTGCATTCGTATCTGTATTATTTTTAGGTAGTTTCATTGCATTATTATGGTTAGGTATTTGGAGCTTATTTATGGCAAGAGTTTAGAGGAGGGAATCTCGTGCATCGTTATGAAAAAATATGGTTAATTTTAAGTTCTGTTATGATTTTAGGGTTTATGTTTATTATCGGTTATCAAGCCTTTGCAGATGAGCTTGGTCCTCCCAGCAATCAAGAGACGATTGATCCACAAAAAGTCGAGCAACAAGAGCCCTTTAATAATCCTGGCGTAAAAAAAATCGGGGAAAAGGAATATGAAGTTGTCATGACTTTAGAAATTTTTAGCTTTGACCCCATGGAATTAGAGTTTCCAGCTGGTTCAACCGTGCATTTTGTCATGACATCTAAGGATGTGGTTCACGGAATGGAGATTGCCAATACCAATGTTAATACAATGGTGGTTCCAGGTTATATCCAGAGAATCACGCAAACCTTTGATAAACCAGGAAATTATTTAGTGCTTTGTAATGAATATTGTGGAGCTGGCCATCAAGTGATGTCAACAACGATTCAGATTAGTTAGTAGAGAGGGTGAGAGGATTGACTGTACTTAAAAAAAGTATGATAGAAAGAGTAGAGAACAAGCTTGGTGCAATTCCAGAAGATGTTAAAATATCAAAATCCTACATGGTGGTCACATTCATTGCCTTGCTTGTAGGTGGAATACTCGGATTAGTGCAAGGCTTAAATCGTGCAGGTTTACTCGAAATACCGAATGGATTCAATTATTATCAAATTCTCACAGCACACGGTATTTTATTAATTCTCATTTTTACTGCATTTTTTACTATTGGTTACTTTTATGCTGGTTTGTCTCATACTTTAGGTGGTTTATCACCAAAGGTAAGAAAAATGGCTTGGATCGCCTTTGGATTAAAGATAATCGGCTTTATTATCGCTCTAATTCCTATTCTGCAAAATGAAGCATCTGTTTTGTATACCTTTTATCCACCAATGGCTGCATCTCCGATTTTTTATATTGGGCTTGTATTGATTGTATTAGGAATTTGGGTCAGTGCATTTGGCGTATTTATTAGTGTGGCAAAATGGAGAAAACAACACAAAGGTCAAAACATACCGATCTTAGCTTTTTTTGCTACAGGTGTTTTTGTTTTATTATTTTTCTCCAGTATTTTTGTTGCAGTCGAAGTATTCATGATTATCCCATGGGCTATCGGATGGGTAGAAACCATCAATGTCATGCTAAGTCGGACACTGTTTTGGGCGTTTGGACATACACTCGTTAATATTTGGTATATCACGGCTATATCTGCATGGTATGTGATCATTCCCAAAATTATTGGAGGAAAAAGATTTAGTGATACGTTAACTAGAGTTGTAGTTATTTTACTTGTTATTTTAAATATTCCAGGTGGATTTCACCATCAAATTGTGGATCCGGGAATATCAGAACCAATTAAATATATGCATGTATTTATGAGTCTTGCGATAGGATTTCCATCATTAATGACCGCCTTTGCGATGTTTGCCGTTTTCGAGCGCACAGGCCGGAAGAAAGGTGGTAGAGGGCTATTTGGCTGGTTCACCAAGCTGCCATGGAAGGATGTTCGCTTTTTTGCACCGTTTGTAGCAATGGTTGCTTTTATAGCTGGTGGAGCTGGTGGGATTGTGCAGACGATGCATCAATTAAATCAAGTGATCCATAACACACTTTGGGTTGTTGGACATTTTCATCTAACGCTTGGGATGACGGTTGCTTTAACCTTCTTTGGAATTAGTTACTGGCTTATACCCTATTTATCTGGTAGAAAGTTAACCGCAAAAGTTAATACATTAGGGATCTTGCAAACTATTCTATGGACTGTCGGTATGTCACTCATGTCTATAGCCATGCATTTAGTTGGATTGATTGGCTCACCAAGGCGTACTTCATTTTCTAATTATGGGGAACATGAGGTGGCCTTATCCTGGGATCCTTATTTAATTATTCTAGCTATTGGAGGAACCTTATTAATTATTGCGGTAATCATTCAGGTCTATGCTGTATTTCATATGATGTTTCTCTCACCTAGAGGAGAGGAAGGGTTTCCAATCGCTGAAGAGGAAGAACATGCAACACCTACGCCTTATTGGACGGAAAGATGGGGAACATGGGTATTCCTGTTATTAATAACAGTAGCCATGGGCTATGTAATTCCACTCGTTGAATTTATTGTCAATGCACCACCAGGCTCACCCCCTTTTAAAACATGGTAAGAGCGACTCCGAAAATCAGGAGGCGAATTATATTGTGAAATCAAAAAACACTTTCTCCTATGTTATAGTTCTTATTGTTTGTTTCCTTATTTATTTTTTAGGGACGGATGGCTTTCGTGCTTTCACTGCCGAGACCGCAAGGGTGAATCAATTAAAGGATCAACAGCCAAAATTGCCGGAGGTTATGTTAGAGGATCATCTGAATCGAGTTTATGGATTTGATCAGTTTGAGGGAAAATACTTATTTATCACCTTTTTTTATGCATCATGTTCTTCCATATGTATTGAATTGGAAGGGAATATGGCAAAGGTTTATGAGGCAATTCCTAAAACGTACTTAGGTAAGGATATCGTTTTTCTAAGCATTACCTTTGATCCAACAAGAGATCTACCAGCAAGATTAAAATCATATCATGATTATTTTACCGATGAACACGACTCATGGCGAATGGCCCGAATTAATAATCATGAAGAGCAAGAGCGATTATTGGAGAGGTTGGGTGTGATTGTCATTCCAGATGATCAAGGAAATTTTGCACACAATTCGGCTTTTTATTTGATAGATCAACATGGTGAGTTACTAGATGTATTGGATTATAAAAATGTCGAACAAGCGATACAAAAGGTAAAGCATATCTTGAATAGTGAAGGTGGGGAACAAGTATGACTCAACCATTCATTGGTATGTTGTTATTTATATTTTTAATTATACCGCCAATTGCTCGTTTTTTTGAATCGATTATGATCCTACACATGCATATGCAGATGCCCTTATTTATCCTGTCAGGATTTTTAATGTATCCATTCCTGCGTGAGAAGGCTCCAAATTTTTTTTTAGAATGGAACAAAAATGGTAAGCCAGGACTGTTATTGTTTTTATTGATTATTGTATATTGGACAATTCCTCGCACAATGGATGATGCGTTACAAAACTATTTGGTCGAGTGGTTTAAATTTGTTAGTTTAACCTTTTTTGCAGGAATCCCACTTCGAGACAGCTGGTCCAAGGTCCCTTCATCAGCTAAACAATGGTTGTTTGTTCTTATATTAGTATTGTTTACAGTAATGGGAGTTCTTTATATTCTATCCCCTGTTCAGCTTTGTAATAATTATTTGCTAGTAGAACAAGTTACACTAGGATGGGGCTTTATAACAATGGGAATATGTATCATGATTTATTTAATCCAGAAATGGTTCATCAATCCAGGAGATTATGAATGAAGATTTTGATGAAAGCCTGCTCTTAGTCGAACAGGGCTGGTGCTCGTTTACTTAAAGGAAATAGCTCTACTATAATCAAAAAGCTCGGCTTTTCACCGAGCTTTTTTTAGATGGGTTTTTTCTTTCTCATTGCTTTGGGAATATATACACAATATGGCTCACTTTCCAAATAGTCTCCGGTGGCAGCATACGCTCGAGAGCGTGATCCTCCACATACATGTCGAAATTCGCAAACACCGCATTTCCCCTTGTAAAGGTCAGGATCTCGTAATTCTTTGAAAATGGTGGAATTCTGATAGATATTTGCAAGAGATGATGATCTAACATTTCCAGCTTTTATCGGCAATAAACCACTTGGGTAAACATCTCCAATATGGCTAACAAAAACAAAGCCATTTCCATCATTTACTCCCTTAGGTGCACGTCCAAGACCATCAATTGTACCAGTTGCCCCTTTTATTAAGGCATCCTCATAATCAATATGGTCATGCCGATTTTTATGTTCCCTCATTTTTTGCTGGATTACAACTCGTCGGTAATGCTGTGCTGCTGTTGTTTTAATATCAAAATCCACTCTTTTACTTAACTGGTATAGCCAGCGCAAAACCTTTTCATGCTCTGCAGGAGAGATCATATCCTTCGCTTGTCCCCTTCCAATCGGGACAAGAAAAAAGACACTCCAAAGCACACATTGCAGTTTTTTTACTAATTCTGCCATCTCATCTAGTACCTCATAATTATATTTGGAGATAACCGTGTTGATCTGAACAGGTATTTCTAATTCATGTAAGTATTGAATACTTTGTATCGTTAAGTCAAATGAGCCATTTGTTCCTCTAAAATGGTCATGAATTTTTGCAGTTGGACCATCTAAACTAAATGCCCATCTTGATAAGCCGACCACCTTTGCTTTTTGAATAGCTTCTTTCGTCACGTTTGGTGTTGCACTTGGTGTCATCGACACTCTGACACCCTTCTTTACGGCATATTCTGCTAGAGCATAAACATCGTTACGCATTAAGGGGTCACCACCAGTAAATACCAAAAGTGGATTATCCATCAAGTGAATCTGATCAATTAGATTTATACCTTCCTCATAGCTGAGTTCAAGAGGATGGCGTTTATATTGTGCTTCTGCTCGGCAATGAAGACATTTTAGTTCACAGGCGCGAGTTAGTTCCCATATAACGATAAATGGATTTTTATGATAATCTCGAGTAAACATTGATGAACTCCTTCTTGTGAAAAATTTAAAATATAGATGCAGTGTAATCCGAAATGGATGTCATAATAGTGAAAAAAATCACTTTTAAAGGAAAACTTTATGACAATTTATTGAATTAGCCCTAAGAATCGATAATAATAGTGTTAGATTGTGATTTGAATCACAAAGTTATTTGATAAACTTTTCTACAATAAAGAAGAGATCTCCATCATTTGGTTACTTAGCTAAGACAATGATCTGTGGGAAGGAGCAGGTTTGGATGTCTACAAATATCATTCAGGATGTTTTATGGAATGTGCCATTATTTAAAGAATTGACCAGAGAAGAAATTGGGGCTATAACGGAAATTGCTAAAATTAAACAATATGCAACCAATAGTTATGTTTTTATGCAGGGCGAGTCCTTAGAACGAGTTCATTTCATCCATAAAGGTAAAGTCAAAATATATAAAACAGATATTAATGGAAAAGAACAAATTGTATCGATCCTCAAATCTGAGGATATGTTTCCACATGCTGGTTTCTTTAGAAAAGGTAATTATCCGGCACATGCCGAGATTATAGAGCCAGCTACTTTAGTGGAAATACCAATTCTTGCATTTGAGCAATTACTATTACAATACCCATCATTAAGCATAAAATTGTTCCGAGTAATGGGTGATATTATTGTAGATTTACAAAAACGCTTAGAAGAACAAGTACTCCATAATACGGAAGAACAAATTATCATGCTATTAATTCGCCTTTCCAAGACACATGGGAAGCAATGTACGGATAAAAATATGATCCTCACCACTCGTTTTACGAATCAAGAACTAGCGAACATGATCGGTTCCTCAAGGGAAACCGTCAGTCGAACAATTAATAAATTGAAAAGAGAGGGACTCGTCAAAGGCACGAAACAAGGCTATCTATTATTAGATATGGATTGTCTACAACATTACGATTGTTAAATAGAAGGAGTAAAAAGTCGATCAATAAATGATATGCTCCCCTTATGGTAGACAGATTAAAAAATAAAAATCTGTTTTGTCTTAAGGGGAGTTTCTATGTCAAATAAATCTTATTCAAGCAAATTTAAATATGAAGTAATAAAGGACTATCAAAACGAAAATTATACATTGAAGGAATTATGCTCAAGATATCAAATTTCAAAATATACTCTTTATAAATGGATACAGAAATTTGAAAAGGAAGGTATAAGAGGGTTAAAGAACTCAAAAACATGGAAAAGGTATTCTAAAGAATTAAAGGTAAGAGCTGTAAAGAGTTACGTATCCGGAGAGTTTTCCCAAGAAGAGATTGTTCGAAAATTTGAAATTTCGAGTCGGTCGGTATTACGTAGATGGATAAAGCAGTATAATGGTCATAGGGAATTAAAAGATACGGGAAAAGGAAGGACGAGCTCTATGACCAAAGGAAGAAAAACGACTTGGGAAGAACGTATTGAAATTGTACAAGACGCTTTAGCGAACGGGAAGAGCTATCAACAAACAGCGGAGAAATATCGAGTTTCTTATCAACAAGTTTATCAATGGGTACGTAAATACGAAAATGGTGGATGGGTGCTTTACAGGATAGACGAGGACGTTCCAAGAGGGAAGAAGATCTAACTCCAGAGGAAAAGATGAAGTTAGAGATGCGTCGAATAGAAAAAGAGAATGAACGATTACGTGCAGAGAATGCTTTCTTAAAAAAGTTAGAGGAAATCGAAAGGAGGCGAAAATAAACCAAGTAAGATTTGAAAATAAATATATAGCTATAAAGGAAATCCACGAGAATGAAGATCTTAGTATTGTTTTGTTATGTGATATCGCAGATGTTTCAAGAGCTGCTTACTATAAATAGCTAAATAGTAAACCTTCCAGAAGAGAAATCGAGAATAATAAGATTATAAAAGAAATGAAGGTGATTCATAAGAAAGTAGAGGGAATTTACGGTTACCGTAGAATGACCATAAACATCAATCGAAAAACTGAAAATAATTTCAATGGAAAACGTATTTATAGACTTATGGACATCGCTGGGATTCAATCCGTTATACGTAGAAAAAAGCAACAAAATAAACGTACCAATCCTCAGCACGTTGCAGATAATAGATTGAATCGTAAATTTGAGGCTGAAAAGCCGAATGAAAAATGGGGAACCGATGTCACCGAATTCAAATATGGTTCCTCAAAGAAAGCGTATTTAAGTGCCATACTAGATTTGTATGATGGTTCGATTGTCAGCTATGTTTTAGGTCATTCTAATAATAATAAACTTGTATTTAAAACCGTTGATCAAGCTATTAATCTATTAGATGGGGAACATCCTCTAATTCATAGTGACCGTGGATTTCAGTATACCTCACAAGGGTTTAAAAGAAGGATAGATAATGCAGAGATGACACATAGTATGTCTCGAGTTGGAAAGTGTATTGATAATGGTCCGATGGAATCATTTTGGGGAACTCTTAAATGCGAGAAGTATTATATACATAAGTATGAGACATTTGAGGATCTCTCAAAGCAATTGATGAATATATTCACTTTTATAACAATGAAAGATATCAAGAACGACTAAACGGCCTTAGCCCTAGGAATATAGAACTAAAGCCGCTTAGGTCAGTTTTTATTATTTCCGCTGTCTACTTGACAGGGGGCAGTTCAAAATTTGATTGGCTTTTCCTATGTCTTTTGTTGGAATATTATGTTAACCTTTATATAAAATTCCGTAAGCTCAAGGAGGAAATAGCTTGGAAGAAGAACAGCTTAAAATCTTTGATATGAATAAAAATGAGATAGGTATCGCTACTCGAGACAATGTACATAAATTCGGCTATTGGCATGAGGTATTCCACTGTTGGTTTGTCAGTAAGGAAGAAGATACCTACTATATTCATTTGCAACGAAGGAGTAAAGAAAAGAAGGACTACCCTAACCTTTTAGATATTACAGCAGCTGGTCATTTATTGGCAGATGAAACCGTTCAGGATGGAGTAAGGGAGATAAAGGAAGAGCTAGGTATGGATATAGCTTATGAAAAATTGGTTCCATTAGGCGTATTTTCCTATAGTGTCAAGCATGGAAACCTAATCGATAACGAATTTGCTAATATTTTTTTATATAATAGCGAACATCATCTGAATGATTTTATTCTGCAAGCTGAAGAGGTGTCCGGTATGGTGAAAGCTAGAATAAAAGATTTTGAACAATTCTGGTTAGGTAAAAAAGAGAAAATTAAAATTACAGGATTTGTTTTTACTAAAGGAGAAAAGGAATGGATGGAAAAATATGTAGGAAGAGATCAGTTCGTTCCACATCAAGATTCTTTTTATCGATTCATTATTGAGAAAATAAAAGCTCAATTAACCTAACTTCGTATCCCAATAATAATGATCTTTATAATTATATAATGAAAATGATATAAATCAGAATTAAGTAAAGGGGAGGACTTGATGAGCAATAGAGAAACAGCTGAACAAAAAAGAGAAAGGCTAAGGCAATCGGAATTAAAGAATAATCCAACAACTAATGTGAGTGATGGTTTTAGTAGAGCGCAGAATGGAAGTTTGGTTGATTTGGTCGGAAGCTTGGGCTGGAAAGGGACTGGTATTCTTCTTATTATTATGGTCGTGGGTTTTATTATTTTTCTAGTCTTCTTCCGTTAACTTTGTTAGGAGTAATTCTTCCAATTGTAGGAGTAGAGGCTGATGTATAAATAAAGCAGGGGAGCAGGTGTCTATTTCATGAAAAACGCATGGATTATCTCATTTATTCGAATTCCGTTGTTGATTGTTACGTTATTTTTTGTTTTCATACTATTAAAAATATTGGGCTTTGAACCTAATTTTTTCTTTTTACCTGATTTATCGGTCATTTACTTTACTGTTGTCAATTTGATTTGCTACGTGCTTTTATATCGAATACTTAAAAAAGAAGGACGTTCTATAAAAAATTTATTAGATTTTCATCCAAATCGTATAGGGAAAGATATTTTGTACGGTTTATTTTGGCTTTTTATTTTGTATATTCCATTTGTGATAGCTGTTATTGGAACCATGTTTATTATGTATGGCACTGAGTTTATCCACCATTTTCAAACGGTTTTTGCTGGAAATGTGGAGAATTATTCTTTCACACGACCAAGATGGCTTATATGGTTTGCCGCATGTATATCATTAATTTTCCCTTTTCTAAATGCACCGATTGAAGAGCTAATGTACCGTGGATATGCACAACGAAAGTTTATAATAAAATATAAAAGAGTATGGATTAGTATTATAATTCCTTCCATTGGTTTTGCATTACAGCACGTTATGCTAGCAGCAAGTATACAGGGTGCTATTGTCTATGCAGTGGCATTCTTTGTATGGGGATTAGGCAGTGGGTTTATTTACCTTAAACAAAAAAGATTATTTCCTCTAATCATTTGTCATTTTATTGTAAACATCGCATTTAGTATACTTCCAATTATTTTTCTTATAACAGGAGTTTATTAACAATCAAGGATTTGTGCTCTTATGGACATATTTGTTGTGAAACCTGTTGCTTAGGCTACTCGTATGCAATAGTATAAATATTAAGGAGTGAAGTAAATGAGTATTGTATCTAGTCAAGGAGATTCTATAACTGTTGTATTTGTGTATCAAAAAAATGAACAAACTGAAGAGTTGACACTTCATTCTGCCCAACTATTAGCATTATTAAACTCAAAACAAGTTTGGATTGAAGCATTTCATGCTAACTTAAAAGTAGAAAACACTGTTTGGTCTTACGCCAATGGAAAGGTTTCATTACAAGTTTATCTAAAATAAATACTAAGTATTTTAGCAAGTAAATGATAAAAAACCGTGTTGGTAGAATATCTCGATTTATTTAAAAAGTTTACTGGAAATGTGTTATCAAGAGACTGTTCCCTTTAGGAAAGTCTCTTTTTTCTTTAGAAGTATGATGATATTGATGTCATCTTTAAGTGACAAAAATCACATCGAATTTCATCGAGAATGATTATCATTAATGAAAGAACTTCTGGAGGAATAATGATGAGGGAAAATCAAAATAGCTATATTGAACTGGATGTTAGAGAAGATCTTCGATTAAATAAAGAACCCTTTCAAAAGATTATGAATGCCGTCAAGTCGTTAGATCACGACCAGGCTTTTATTTTACATGCCCCATTTAAACCATTTCCTCTCTTTAAGATAATGGAGAGAAGAGGTTTTACCTATGAGGCAGAAAAAATCGGTCATAAGCATTGGGTTGTCACATTTCGTCATAGGGGAGGTGAAGGGGAATGATTCAATTAGATAACAGAGGTCTTCAACCACCTCAGCCGATGATTCGAACATTGGAAAAATTAGAGGAATTAACATCTGGTGAAAAGCTTATGATCATCAATGATCGCAGACCAATGTTTTTGTTTCAAGAATTGGATGAACAAGGAATCCATTATGAATGTGAAGCACAATCGGATGGTAGCTACATTATCACGATTTATAAATAAAGGTGATGAACGATGAATAATTCCTTTTCTCATGTAAATATAAAACTAGCACTAGCCTTTATTCTAACAAGTTTACTAGGACTGGTAGCTTCGCAATTTATTTTATTTTGGAATTCAGAATGGTTGATCCATGGCTATTTTCGAATTCCGAGCTTATGGATGGCGTTTCATTTATTAATATTAGGCTTTGCTGTAATGGTTGTCATGGGCGCTATGTATCAAATGATTCCAGTGGTACTGTTGACGCCCATTTGGAATGAACGTTTCGGATTTTATCAATACATTATCACTATATCCGGTATCCTAATATTAAGTATTCAGCTTGGTCTTAAGCCTAGTATCGCTTTCTATGGCGGGGCAATAACGATAATTGGAATTCTAATGTTTTTATTTCAAATGTACCTGACAATAAAAGCACAGAAACAAAAAAATAGGATAACAGGGCTAGTGGTTGGGGCACTTACTTTCCTTTTTCTCACGATAATAGCTGGATTCCTGCTTGCTTGGAATATTGGCAATGGGGAGATTCTACGTCATGAAAGTATTTTTTCGTCCCATTTATTGTTTGGGCTTACCGGGTGGTTTACTCTATTAATTATTGGTTTTTCCTATAAGCTTGTTCCGATGTTTAGCCTTGCTCACGGGTTTTCGATGAGGTGGATAAAAAAAGCTTATTTTATCTATCTTCTTGGTATGTTCTTTTTAATTCTATCCTTTTGGATGAATGATTCAACCTTAAGCCAAATCGGTTGGTTATTACTATGGATCGGCTTTACGTTATTTTTATTAGATATTCGAGAAATGCTTGCAAAAAGATTACGAAGACAATTAGATAGATCCTTTCGATTTGCTTTAATGGCAATATATTTTGGCTCGGTTATTCATTTCCTAGCATTTATAGTTAGTTTAATGAAAGCAAATGCCGTTATATGGGGAGTGCTTATTTATCTATATATAATGACATGGATTATTTTTAGTATATTAGGTTATTTAAAGAAAATCGTTCCCGTTCTATGGTGGACATTAAAATATGATAAAAAAATAGGCAAAGAACAAGTTCCAGCCTTAAAAGATTTAATAAATGAAAAGAATGACATCATCATCTATTGTAGCTTTCTCATTGGAATAGTTGGAACAGTAATAGCTTTCTTGACTGAAAATATTCTGCTTATGCAGGTTTTTCAAGGTTTATTATTTGTGTCCATTGTTTTATATGGTATCACAATTATTCAAATTTTGAGGAAATAGTAGAAAGGACGGAAGCGATGAGCATAAAAGATAAGGTAGAAGCAGCCCTTTATGAGGTCATCGATCCAGAATTGAATATTAATATCATGGATCTTGGTCTCGTGTACGATATCAGTGTAGAGAGTAAAAATGTCTCAATAAGAATGACACTTACTACACCAGGCTGTCCTCTCCATGCAACCATTGTTACAGGGGTAAAGACAGCTATCGAAAAAGTAAATGAAGTGGAAAATGTCGAGGTAGACTTAGTTTGGACACCAGCATGGTCACCAGCTAACATGAGTGATTACGCGAGAGTGCAGTTAATGCATCGGTAGTTGGTACAAAAACACCCTGTTCCAGTAAATGGACAGGGTGTAATCATTGGAATTAGTCTTCTGGATAGGGATCAATGGTTTGGATCGTTCCATCCTCATTATAAGTCAATTCAGTAAATTTAACAGAGCGCTGATGATTCAATCCTTTAGATAAGGAGCTGTCATGATAGAACAGATACCACTTTCCTTTAAACTCTACAATAGAGTGGTGAGTGGTCCAACCAATGACAGGCTTCAGAATCGTTCCTTTAAAGACAAATGGTCCTAGAGGATTTTCACTAACAGCATAAACTATTTTATGTGTAGTTCCTGTTGAATAGGAAAGATAATAGAGGCCATTATATTGATGCACCCATGGTCCCTCGAAAAATCTTCGATCCTCATCGCCTGCAAGAATTGGATGACCATCTTCATCGACGATGGAAATTTCTTTCGGTTCTTCTTTAAATGTAAGCATATCCTCACTTAATTCTGCAACTTGTGGCCCTAAAGCAGGTTCAGTAGGTGCTGGCCCTTCCGCATCAGGATTAAAGCTTCCTGTTTGCCATTTTTCTAGCTGACCGCCCCATAATCCCCCAAAATAAACATATGCTTTCTCATCGTTATCAATAAAGACAGCTGGATCAATGCTGAAACTTCCAGGAATATAATTATCTTCTGCCTTAAAAGGTCCAGCAGGGCTAGAGCTTGTGGCAACACCAATTCTGAAAATGTTCTCATGATCTCTAGCAGGAAAGACAAGATAATATTTACCATTTTTGTAGGCAGCATCTGGTGCCCATAGCTGTTTGCTTGCCCATGGTATATCTTTAACATGAAGTACCTCTCCATGGTCCTCACATGCAGCGCTTACATCATCCATTGACAAAACATGATAATCTTCCATTGCATATTGATCACCATTATCATTAGATGGACGATCATGCTCCAAATCATGTGAAGGATAAATATAGAGTTTTCCCTCAAAAACATGTGCAGAAGGATCTGCTGTATAAATATGTGTCACAATAGGTTTATTAGGCTTTGTCATCGTATTCCTCCTGTTTCATAAATAATTATATATAATGCTAGTATACTAGAGGATCAGAACTTTGTATAGTCGAAAAACAAACTTTTCAGAAGAATAATAGTGGAATGGTATTTCATTTATCAATTTTATTCATTGACTTCCGTTTTTATAGTTAATATAATATAGGTATTAACTATGAGGAGTGGGAAATATGTATAAGCCTGGTCTAACGATTTGGTACAATGTCAAAAGTTTTGAGCGATCTGTAAAATATTTTACAGAAGGTTTGGGATTTTCATTAGACTTTAAGGATGAGGATCAAGGAATAGCGATAGTAACAACTAATACAAAGGATTGTTGTATTGGCTTTGCTGAGTCAGAGACAGTTGTTCCTGTTACTTCTTCCGCCGTTTTTGAAGTAGAAGACATTGATTTAGCATTTTCTGAGTTGAAAAAGAAGGGTATCCAGTTCACAGGGGACATAGAAGTAATTCCTGGTTTTGTAAAGCTTGCTACTTTTCAGGATCCAGATGGTCATAGTTTTGAATTATCCCAGACGATAGTGGATTAAATGAATTTAGAAGAGGCGATTCAACATACACAACAACTATCTGGACGGTGGATAATGCCCATTTTACTTCATCTAAAGTCATCAGGAGGGCGTTTTACTCCTTTGCAAAAACAGTTACAAATATCGCCATCTCGATTAAGTGATAATTTTTCTAGACTTGTTTCGAAACAAATTGTGAAGCGGTTATCTCCATATGAAAGGCGACATCCTTTGTTACCTGAATATGAATTGACAGAATATGGGGAATTATTATTTGTGATTACACAATGCCTTCAAAAAGCAGAGGAGACTATAGAAGCTGGTCCATTACACCGCAAATCCTGGACATGGCCACTAATGATTTCCTTATACCACGATTACACCCGATTTCAATCTTTACAAAGACTTTTAGGTAACCCTTCACCACGAATCTTATCGATGAGATTAAACGAGCTTTGTGATCTAAAACTAGTAAAAAAAGAGATAACAGAACAACCGAGCCTTCGCTATACCTATCAATTAGAGGATAGATTGTATCCGATTGTTGATATGCTATGGGGAGAATTATTAAAAATAGAAATTATTCAATAGAGCATAACGAATAAATCTATAGGTAAATGACAAAGAACCCTGTTGAAAAATACAAGGTTCTTTGTCTGTTTATCATTGAATACGGTTTTTCATCACTAAACTAAACCCAATATAAGACACAAATGATAAAACAATAGAACTTACCACTGTATGCATCCCAAATGGATCAGGGTAGTAGGCCTGAAATAAAATATAAGAGCTAATCCCCACTATCATCGAAGCAAGTGCCCCAAAACGATTTCCTTTATCCCAATAAAGTCCCATAACGATTGGCCAAATAAAAGCAGCCTCCAGTCCACCTATTGCAAATAGATTTAACCATATAATTAAATCAGGTGGATTTATAGCAAGTAAAAAAACGATAATACCTAAAATTGCTGTGATCGACATACTTAGTATTTGAACTTTTTTTCTAGTTACATTGGGATTTATGTAGTTGATATAAATGTCCTTTACGATGGTTGAGCTAACTAATAATAACAGTGAATCTACCGTAGACATAATGGCAGCGAGTGGTGCGGCTAATACAAACCCTGCTACCCAAGGTGGCAATACATCTAAAGCGATTAATGGCATCACCTTATCTCCAACCTCGATGCCAGGTAATACAGCACGTGCAAAGACACCAATTAAGTGCATATTCAACATAATAAAACCAACAACAATTGTTCCAATAATTAATGCTCGGTGAAACGATTTCGTTGACCGATAGGACATAGCACGAACGGCGATTTGTGGTAAAGCAACGACACCGACCCCTACTAAAACCCAATAGGAGGAGACATATGCCTTGGTCAGGGTTCCATCAGCTCCAAAAGGTGTAATTAAATTTGGATTCTCTACTTGAAGCTTTGTCATAATTTCTGTTACTCCTCCGCCAGCAATAATCACAGCGATTAACAAGACTAGTGTACCGATAAACATAATCGTTCCTTGGATCGAGTCTGTTAAAGTAACCGCACGGAACCCACCAAATGTAACATAAATAAGTACAGTGATAACAAAAATAAATAACGCTCCATCGTAAGAGAGTCCTGTAAGGGATTGAATTAGACGTCCACCACCGATCCATTGAGCTGCCATTGCAGAGAATAAGAATATTACGATACTAAAAGACGATAATACAACCACCCACTTTGATTGATAGCGTTCCTTCAGAAAATCGACCATGGTGACCGCATTATATTGTTTGGTGATAATCGCGAATTTTTTTCCTAGTATCATTAAGGTAAAATAACCGGTTGCTACTTGTGTAACGGAAAGCAATACCCATCCTAGTCCTTCATTATAGGCGACACCAGGACCTCCGATGAAACTACTGGCACTTCCATAGGTTGCAGTCATTGTCATGGCAAGCACAAACCCACCTAAACTACGGCCACCTAAATAGTAATCTTGTATAAAAGATGTACTTGTTTTACTTTTTCTGCTAGCAAATAATCCGATGATAAAAATAATAGCAACAGAACCAAATAATGAAATAGTCGCATGCCAATTCATTTATCTTCAAACCCTTCCTCATCAAATGACACATCCACGAAAAAAAATTTTACTATAATAAATACAAGTATTGCCATGATGGTTACCCCGATAATACAGCTGTAAAAAAACCAAGCTGGGAAACCAAAGACATAGTTATACTCATTAACATCTTGGCTTCCTAATCCATAAGCAAAGCCATACCACCAGATAAAATTAAAAAGTACTAGTCCAATTCCTACCAGTGCTTCTCTGTTGGCGATTTTAAACCGAGGATCTTTTTTGTTTAGGTTAGGCTTATTCAAAAAAATACCTCCCTTATTGAAAAAAATATATAAGAATAAATTACATGATCCTCCATTGCAATTCAAATGATCGCAATTATAAATGGCGTACATCATAAAAAAATTAAATGAGACTAGTATCTAGAATTCTAATAAACCACATAAATCTTACAAAAAATCGCTTGTCAACAGCTGATAACATGTTACAATATAGAATATCATTATACAAATCACTCGTATAATCGTAGGGATATGGCCTACAAGTTTCTACCAGATTACCGTAAATGATCTGACTATGAGTGAGCAATGAAGGTTTTACTAGTATAGCTATGCTGTTCTATTCGAATCGATGCCCAAAGATCATTGCTCATCACATAGGATGAGTTTTCGATCTTTGGGTTTTTTGTCGTTCTATTTTGCAAGAATTTAAGGAAAAAATATAGAAGAGGTGAGCATCGTGGAAAAACTACAACAAAAGATTTTAACAGAAGGGATAGCATTGTCTAATACTGTTTTAAAAGTCGATAGATTTCTTAATCATCAAATAGATCCTCATTTAATGAAAGAAATTGGGGAGGAGTTTGCTAATCGATTCAAGAATGAAAAGTTAACCAAAATTGTCACACTGGAATCATCTGGTATTGCGCCAGCTGTGATGACAGGCTTAATCCTAGATGTACCCGTGATTTTTGCTCGAAAGAAAAAGTCATTAACTTTAACAGAAGGTTTGATTACTTCGAAAGTTTATTCCTATACGAAGCAAGAAACGAATGATATTTCGATATCGAGTAAATTTTTAAACAAAGATGATCGAGTTTTAATCATTGATGATTTTCTAGCAAACGGACAGGCAGCACTTGCCCTAATTGACATTATCGCTAAAGCGGAAGCAGAAGCTGTGGGACTTGGAATTGTCATCGAAAAGGCATTCCAGGACGGAGGAGAGCTCTTAAGAAAGAAAGGATATCGGGTGGAGTCATTAGCAAGAATCAAATCCTTAGAAAACAACACGATTCAATTCATCAATGAGGAGGAAAAAATATGAATTTATCAAAAGGTAAAATGGCCTCACTAGGCTTTCAGCATGTATTGGCAATGTATGCTGGTGCTGTTATTGTTCCATTAATTGTTGGTGCAGGTATTGGGCTGACAAATGAACAGCTTACTTATCTAATTTCTATTGATATTTTAATGTGTGGAGTAGCAAGTATTCTGCAGGTATGGAAAAATCGCTTTTCTGGTATTGGACTACCAGTGGTACTCGGTTGTACCTTTACAGCGGTTGGACCAATCATTGCAATAGGAAATGAATATGGGGTTACATCTGTATATGGTTCCATTCTCGTTTCAGGGCTAGTAGTGGTTGTTATTGCAAAGTTTTTTAGTAAACTAATTAAGTTCTTCCCACCTGTCGTAACAGGAAGTGTTGTGACAATTATTGGGATTACATTAATACCTGTTGCCATGAATGATTTAGCAGGCGGAGAAGGAAGCGAGAACTTTGGTAGTTTGACGAACTTAGCACTAGGCTTTGGGACATTACTGATTATCTTACTTATCTTTCGTTTTGGTAAAGGTTTTGTTCAAGCGATTGCGATTCTAATCGGTATCCTCCTAGGAACGATAGTAGCATCCTTCTTTGGACAGGTCGATTTAAGTCCAGTGGCGGAAAGCTCCTGGTTCCATATGCCAACACCGTTTCACTTTGGTGTTCCAGAATTCCATCTTACCCCAATCCTAACAATGATCTTAGTTGCGATAGTTAGTTTAGTAGAATCTACTGGTGTATACTTTGCATTAAGTGATATTTGTGATAAAAAGATTGAAGATAAAGATTTGGAAAGAGGTTATCGAGCAGAAGGGTTAGCGATTATTTTTGGTGGAATCTTTAATTCTTTTCCATATACTACCTTTTCTCAAAATGTTGGCTTAATCCAATTATCTGGTGTAAGAACGAATAATGTTATTTATACTGCCGGATTCATGCTTGTTCTACTTGGACTTGTTCCTAAAATCGGTGCCTTAACCTTAGTGATTCCCAAATCAGTACTAGGTGGAGCGATGATCGCGATGTTTGGTATGGTTATTTCTTACGGTATAAAGATGTTGAGTAAGGTGGACTTCTCGTCACAGGAGAATCTTCTCATCGTCGCTTGTTCTGTCGGAATGGGGCTAGGTGTAACCGTGGTTCCAGAAATCTTCGCAGATTTTCCTGAAAGTGTACAAATCCTGACAGATAGTGGGATCGTGCTTGGCAGTTTAACTGCTATATGTTTAAATATTGTTTTTAATGTCAGAAAATCAAAAAAAGCAATCCTAGCAGAAAAGAAAACAGCATAAATAGCTTATCACCAGGGGTTAGAGGACTCTGGTGATTTTTTTTTGTTTCATAAGAAGGCTTTTTCACAAATTATAGGTCTAATGACACCTAAAAAAGTAAAATGAAGGGAGATAAGAACCATTGAACAATATTACCAAGTTATGAGAAAATATGTTGGTATGCTAATTAAAGTGGAGGTTAGATTGGTGTGAAAAAGCATGTCAAATGGATTTCTCTTCTAATTGCTTTATTGCTAATGACAGGTTGTGGTGATAAAGAAGATGCTTCCTCGGAGGAACAACCTAGTAAAAAAAACTCAGAAGAAGGAACGAACGAAGAGATCGATAATTTAAACTATGAAACATATTTAGTATCAACCGTTGAAGAAAGGATGCAATTAGAACCTGGTGACTATAGTGGAGAGAAATATAAGGAAGAAAAGATAAAAGATTTGATTAATCAGTTTCCTAAGGATTTATCTGGTGAGGAGTATTACTCTCGCTTACTAGCATTAACAGCTGAGGATTATCGGAATTATTATGAATTTTTCAATAATGTGGATACATCTTTTGAATCGGCAAGCTCACAGCCTGGCGAAATAGAGACACCAGACCAAGCGGAACAACACAAGGTAAATATAGAAATATTGTTTGACGCAAGTGGAAGTATGGGCGCATTAATTAATGGGAAAACAAAAATGGAGCTTGCCAAAAATGCGATTGACACCTTTGTCAGTGAACTACCAGAACAAGTAAATATTTCATTGCGAGTTTATGGACATAAGGGTACTGGAAGTGATGAGGATAAAGAGCTTTCCTGTAGTAGTACCGAAGAGATTTATCCATTGGGTCATTATGATGAAAAAACATTCAATCAAGCATTAGATAGTTTTTCGCCTGCTGGCTGGACTCCTCTTGCTAGTGCCATTCAAATAGCGAAAGAGGATTTAAGTAAGCAAACTGGTGAAAATGTTGAAAATATTATTTATGTCGTAAGTGACGGTGTAGAGACATGTGATGGAGATCCCGTAAAAGTAGCAAAAGATCTAAATGAATCAGACATTGAAGCAATCGTTAATATTATAGGCTTTGATGTTGACGATGAAGGACAACAGCAATTAAAAAAAGTTGCGGAAGCAGGAAAAGGGAAGTATTCCACGGTACGAAATGAACAAGAATTGAAGGATTACTTTGAAAAAGAAAAATCTAGCTTAATCAATGAATGGTTTGAATGGGAAAGTGAAAATGTTAATAAGTATTTTCAATCAGAATCCGAAAGAGTCAACAAGCTATTCGAAGTAGAAAATGAAATGGTGACATTAGCTCAAGAGGAAGAGAACCGCATTATAGAGCTTTCCTATTATATGGAGGAAACTTTAGAAATTGATGGTTATGACATCCGAGAAATAGCACGCGATCTAGGCTATCAGCTGAGAGAATACGCACGTGATACTGCTTATCAGTATAGAGAAGAATTAAGAAACAAAGGTTATGAAAATCGCGAAAAGGTTCGAGACGAAGCATATGAAAAAAGAGAAAAATTACGCAATGATGAGTAAGATCCGATAAAGCATACTTCTTTGAAGTGTGCTTTTTTTTATTTTCTAAAAGAAGCTTTGCAGATTGACAATTAGGAATCCAGAAACTATAGTAAATCTATCGGAATAGTTTTGTTCAAAACTGACTGAACTGTCAATCGAGGAGGATTGTTCTTTGAAAAAGGATACGAGGGATCTACTGTTAGAAGTGGCATTAGAGCTATTTGCGACCAAAGGATATCATGCGACTAAGGTATCTGATGTCGTAAAAAAAGCTGGAGTAGCACAAGGAACTTTTTACTGGTATTTCGAGAGCAAAGAGGAAATTGTCTTAAAAATTATGGCAGAAGGAAGAAAAAAATTACTAGAAGTTGTCCATAGTGGTTATCGTAAAGAAGAGGGTAACATCCGCGATATGGTGGATTCATCCAAAAGGTTAATGAAAAAGCTACTAAGCTTTGCGAGCAATAATCGTAATCTAATGATTTTACTACTGTTAAAAGGACAAGGTGGTGATGAAAAACTAAGAAATGCCATTTCGGAAACATTAGTCGCAATTGAAAAAGAATTTGCCAATAATATTCAAAGGGCGATTGAATTGCAAATGCTAGAAGATCGGGATTGTGTTGAATTTCAGGCACAAATGCTAACAAGCCTTGTAACCGGAACGATATCACGATGGTTATTTGGCCCAATGCATGAACTGAATTATCAACCAAGCCTTTCCATTGATAAGGTGGTGGATGAAATGGTCCGCTATGAATTTTTTGGTCTGATAGGACAAGGAGGCAGACAATGAAAACAACCGTTAGATCAACGAATCAAACAATGATTATCACTAATGATAATGGGACACAGATTAATGGGGGAACAACTTCAGATAAGCATGGCTACACACCAATCCAGTTATTAACAAGCTCACTGGGACTATGTATGTTTATTACTATTTCCAAATTGTTTGAGCGAGACCAATTAGAATTAGAAGAAGAGGAATTTTCCGTTACGGTTGATGCAAAAAAAGCAACAACAGGTCCTTCTAGAGTGGAACAATTTATGATAGAAATAGAATGGCCAAAAGGCTTAGATAAGGCTTATCAAAATAAATTATCTAAACTAGCTGAAAGAGCTTGTACAATTGGTAATACATTAAAAAATAGTACGACCATATCCATTGTAGAGAAAGGAGAGACTAACAATGAGTAAGAGTCATAAGTCACAGCTAGAGGATTTTTCGATTCGTACGGTTCCAATCGAAGAAAGAAAAAATACATTCAATGTCTCTATTACAAGCTGTGCTTGGATTATTTCTTTATCCACATTGTTTACTGGAGGGGCACTTGTTGCAGGAATGGACTTTCAAAGCGCTGTACTTGCGGCTGTCTTTGGTATGCTGATTCTTGCTATTTTAGGATTTTTTCAAGGATGGATGGGAGCAAAATACGGGGTTTCTACTACCATGCTAACAAGACAAGCCTTTGGTAGATATGGAGCGAATCTATTCGGTATCCTTTTGGCACTAACGATGGGTATAGGCTGGTTTGGCTGGCAGATTGCATTCTTTGGAATGACGATTGCAGAAATGTTTCCTAATCAATGGTTTGCAGAGCCAAAGATTGCAATGGTTTGGGGTGGGATCTTGATGATCTTAACAGCATTTATTGGCTATAAAGGATTGTCCACCCTAAGTATGATTGCCGTACCACTAGTTGCTATTCTATCTATTTGGGGACTTGCAGAAGCAGTGAATCATTTAGGTAGCTGGGAAGCACTTCTTAGCACCAAGCCAACTGGAGACCCCTTATCCATATTTGCTGGTATTACAATTGTTGTCGGAAATGCTGCAGCAGGAGCAGTCGTATTTGCAGATGTCACTAGGTATGGAAAAACAGCAGCGAAAGGTGGATTTGGGGCAGCAGTCGGTTACTTTCTAGGAGGAGTGTTCTGTGTTATTGCGGGTGCAGCGATGACTTTAGCTGCTCAGGTACCAACAATTGGTTCGACACCAAATATTCCTGCAGCAATGAGTCAAATTGGACTTGGATTTTTTGCCTTTTTAATTTTAGTGTTTGCACAATGGACAACAAATGATAACAATTTATATACAGGTTCACTCGGACTTCGAAATGTGGTTAATCTATCAAAGACAGTGATTGTCATCGTTCTTGGAGTACTTGGATTAGGCATTGCTTTAATCGGCATTCAAGATTATTTCGTTCCATTTTTAAATGCGCTAGGGACCTATGTACCTCCGATTGCGGGTGTGATGATAGCTGATCATTGGATTGTAAAACCAAAGATTTTACATAAAAGCTACCAATTCGGTGAAGGGACGAAATATGCTAAATGGAATGTTGCTGCAATTATCGCTACCGTAGTAGCAGGAATTATTGGATCAAGGCTAATGTTTGGCATTACCGCAATTAATTCGATTGTCATTGGATTTGTCCTTTATGTCATCATTGCTTATCTTTTAACTAAATGGAATATTCAATTTGAAATTGGTGAAAAATCAGAGGAATCAAATGGTTTTTAGGGAGGATATCAATATGAATCAAGATAAGGCAACAAAATGGGTGTTAGGTGTGGATGTGGGAGGTACTTTTACTGACCTTGTTGCTTCTACAGAGGATGGCCAACTAGTCTCAACAAAAACCCCCTCCACCCCCGATCAATCAGATGGTGTAATAAACGGAGTACAAAAAATTGCTGATTTACTGGATATTAGTATAGAAGATTTTCTAGCAAACTGTCCGTTAATTGTTCATGGGACCACTGTCGCAACAAACACCTTGTTAGAATATAGTGGGGCAAAGGTAGGCTTATTAACAACGGAAGGCTTTCGAGATGAAATTGAATTCCGTCGAGCATATAAGGAAAGTGTATTTTCCGTTAGACTAAAAGCACCACATCAAATTGTGCCAAGAAGATTCCGGATTGGAATAAGGGAAAGATTAGATAAAGACGGAAATATAATAAAAGAATTGGATGAACAAGCAGTTAGACAAGCTGTTCAACGCCTTGTTGAAGAAGGTATCGAAGCAATCGCGGTTTGCTTTTTATTTAGTTTTGTTAATCCGATGCATGAAAAAAGAGTGAAAGAGATCATAGAAGAAGAGGCACCTCACTTGTTTGTTTCTTTATCCAGTGAAGTACTACCTCAAATTCGTGAGTTTGAAAGAGTATCAACAACCATTGTGAATGCTTATACTGGTCCAAGCTTACAATCATATCTTAATCACCTTGAATCTAAATTACAGGAGCAAGGTTTTCGTGGAGAATTATTTGTCATGCAATCAAATGGTGGTGTCCAAAATGTGGAGCAGACAGGAAAATTAGCAGCAGGTAGCCTGTTATCAGGTCCAGCAGGTGGTGTATCAGCAGGTGCGTTCATCGGAGAAAAATCGGGGAATGATAATATTATTACAGTAGACATGGGCGGTACTAGCTACGATGTATCGGTTATTGAACAACTCCAACCGACCATTACAACAGAAAGCTGGATTAGTCGATATCGTGTGGCTCTACCGATGATGGATATTCACACCATTGGATCAGGTGGTGGAAGTATTGCTTGGATTGATAGCGGGGGCGCCTTACGAGTTGGGCCACAAAGTGCTGGTTCCTTTCCCGGCCCTGCTTGTTACGGTAGAGGTGGGACAGAACCAACTGTAACAGACGTGAATGTTTTATTAGGTTATATTAATCCAGACAATTTTCTTGGAGGAGAAATGAAACTTGATCGGAATTTAGCGGAGCAAGCGATAATGAAACATATTGCAGACCCGTTAGGAATTAGCCCGATAGAAGCAGCATTAGCGATATCTAGGATTGTCAATAGTGATATGTCCAATGCCGTACAGTATGTATCATCGCAAAGAGGCTACGATCCTCGTGATTTTGCCCTAATGGCAGTTGGTGGTGCAGGTGCTATTCATGCAGGAAGACAAGCCGAGGATTTGGGCATTAATACCGTTATTGTACCATCCTTAGCACCCGTATTCTCTGCGTTCGGTGATGTTGCGGCGAATTTAAAAGTAACAGAACTAAAAACAAGGTTCGAAGATCTTCCTTCATTAAATTTAGAGCAAGTAAATCAAGATTTTGAACAAATGGAGAAAATAGCCCGCGAAAAATTAGGTGGGGAAAGCATAGTCGATCATTTTGAAACACGTCGCTATATGGACATGCGTTATAAAGGGGAGGTACATGAAGTTACCGTGCCGGTTCGTTCTAGAACAAAACGAATTACTAGTCTTAATTTAGATGCGACGGTGAAGGATTTTCATGAAATGCATGAAAGGCTGTATGCCCATCAAGACCCGGAACAAACGATCGAAATACTAAACCTTCGTCTAGATCTAATTGGTGTTCGTAAAAAGCTTGTTATCACTGATGAATCATTTGGAGAGGAAGATCCATCCCTAGCAAAAATAGCGGAAAGAACGGTATATTTTGAAAATAATCCAATGACTATTCCTATATATGATGGTTCTTTATTAGCACCTGGTAATTTAATCGCAGGTCCTTCCGTCATAGAGGAATGGGGAACAACCATTGTTGTTTATCCAGGGCAAGAAGCATTAATTGATGCGAATCGGAATTGTATTATCGAAGTACAGCAGATGAGGGGGAATCAGCAATGATTGAAGCCCAAATCGTTTATTCTAAACTTCAAGCCGTTTGTCGCCAAATGGGTGAAGCCCTTCAAAGAATATCACGTTCCCCATTAGTTTCACAGGATCGAGCATTTGCTACAGCTATATTTACTAATGAACTGAAGCTTGCTATCCAGCATCAGTATGAGCCTGAGCATTTATATGCTATGAAAGATAGTGTTGATCATTTATTTGATTACTTTTCATTTGATATTTCCGATGGAGATATTTTACTTGTAGCAGACCCTTATAATGGAGGAACAAAAGGTCAAACATTAACAATGGTTGCACCACTTTTTTATCATGGAGAGCTTGTTCTGTTTCCGGCAGTTCGCGTTCAAATAGCTGATCTGGCAGGTGAATTCCCAGGTGGTTTTAATCCCGATGCATTCGAAATATGGCAGGAGAGCATGCGCATTACTCCAGTGAAATTATATAAGCAGGGACTATTACAACAGGATGTTCTACGTTTTTTATTAGCAAATAGTCGTGTCAAAAGCCTTTATCAATCAGAATTAGATGCAATGTATGCTTGCCTGCGCTATGCCCAGAAAGAACTTCAACGATTAATTAAGCAATATGGACAAAGGCTGATTGAATCAGTTTATACAATGACTAACTATTCAAACCGTAGAATAGTAGAACATATCAGTCAATATCCTAAGAAAACGATGGATTCTAAAATAACATTTGCGAGTAATGGGGAGAATATAACAATTTATGTCTCGATAAATACATCAACAAATCAAGTAGCAATAGATTTTAATGGAACAGGAATGCAAGTCAATACACCGGTCAATGCCTCTTTATCTACAACAAAGGCATTTGCTACTTGGCCAATTCTCGCACCATTAGCAGATGAAATAGCTATTAATGAAGGTGTATTAGAGGCTTTTGAGATTCATGTACCAAAAGGTAGCTTGCTAAATCCAGATTTCCCAGCTTCTGTAGGGTTTAGTACTTTTATAACAGGCCATTTTATATCTGGTGTAATCACAAAAGCATTACAACAAGGAAATACTTCTACCAAGCTTTATTCTAAGATACATGGACCTGGACCACAGGCCATTTTGTTTTCGCCCTTCGGAATGTTAAAAGAAACAGTTCCACTTTTTCTCGTACCTGGGTACCCCGAATCTAGTGAAGGCTGGGGGCCATCAGCATTGTTTGGCGATCGAGAACTTGTATCAGCAGAAGAACTTGAATTTAATTATGGATTTAAAATGGTAAAGCGGGAGAAAAAAGCAAATCAAATGATTGTGGAAATAATTAATGAGAATTTTGTCTTTAATGTGATTACCATAATTCCAGAAGTAGAGAATAACACTTATGGAAATATTACGATACAAACTAATGAAAACAGGAAAACCTTTCATAAGAGCAGTACGGGAATATCTATACGTCCAGGAAATAGATTGGAATTCGTATATGAGAGGACTGGAGGTCAATAGAAATGGATCAAAGTATGATTTTATCACAAGTAGTTGGTGGTTCTTTGGATGCAATTGCCCGGGAAATGAGTGCAACTGTAACGAGAACAGCACGATCTCCCCTTTTTAATGAAGCACATGATTTTACAACAGGAATCTTTGATTTATCTGGTAGGAAGTCTAGGCTTGTCGCACAAGCTCCAGGCTGTACACTCCATTTATATGCAGTCGTAGGAGCGGTGGATCATTTAATCGAAACATTCCGATATGACCTGCACCCTGGTGATATTCTACTTGTAAATGATCCTTACCATGGTGGATCTCATAGTTTGGATTGG
This sequence comes from Gracilibacillus dipsosauri, assembly GCF_003176895.1. GTDB lineage: Bacteria > Bacillota > Bacilli > Bacillales > Amphibacillaceae > Gracilibacillus > Gracilibacillus dipsosauri. The sequence goes on along the minus strand of NZ_QGTD01000013.1, from coordinate 105,069 downwards.
ACGATGGTGATGCCGGTATTCTATAATCGAAAACCAATACTACTTCCTGCAGTGAGAAGTCATATGGGGGATAATGGAGGGCCAGTAGCTGGTGGATATAATCCTAAATCAAAGGATATTTGGCATGATGGCTTGCGTATTCCTCCATTGAAGATTTATGAAAAAGGGGAAAAGCGTCAGGATGTTTTTGATATGATTGTCGCCAATAATCGTTTATCACATTGGCTGGAAGGTGATCTCGATGCCATGATTGGGGCATGTAAACTTGCTAGTAGAAGGATTCAGCAAATGCTAGATCAATATGGCTCTGAACCAATGATTGGTGCGATCGACGAACGTATTCAATATACAGAGAGAAGAGTACGAGATGAAATAGCCAGTTGGCCTGATGGTACTTACTCCGCTGAAACGTATGCAGATCATGACTTTCAAGGGAATCGTGATATAAAAATCAAAGCTACTGTCACAGTAGCAGGTAGTGATTTGAAAATTGATTTTACTGGTTCCTCTCCACAGGTTGATGGATTTATCAATAGTCCATTATCGAATACGACTTCATTTGCCTTCGTCGGCATATCTACTTGCTGTGATGAGGATATTCCGATTAATGAGGGATATATGAATCCTGTCACCGTTACTGCACCTTCTGGAACAGTAGTCAATCCAGAACTCCCGGCTCCATGTGGACATGCTACGGCATGTGTGGGTGCTGAAATTGCTGAAGCTGTTTTATTAGCTATTTCCAAGTGTGCTCCCAAAAGAGTAGGTGTCAATGCACACAAGCTACCATTAGCTTATACAAACGGTGTTGATAAAGAAGGAAACCAATGGGTAAACTTGAATTTCTTTGGCTACACAGGTGGAGCGGGGGCAGCATATCAAACGGATGGATGGGGGTTATACCCTCCTGTGATGACAGGTGTTACCTTACCCTCTATTGAGATGAATGAGATTCAGTATCCAAGTAGAGTTTTGCTTCATGAATATGTGGAGGATTTCACCGGTGCAGGTAAGTGGCGAGGCACTCCCGGACTTGTCGTCCAAATTCAACATTTAGAGGATAGTTCGACAAGTGTCATGATGGCAGGTGTCCGCAATACGACAAAAGGATTTGCCGGTGGTCACGATGCCCCAAGTAATAAGGTTATCGTAAATTACGGAACAAAAGATGCTCAAATTGTGGAGGAAACAGCATTTGGAGTTAAAATGCCTGCGGAAGGAATCATTCAGTTTTATCGAGCCGGTGGTGGAGGCTGGGGCAATCCTTTGGAACGGGATCCAGAGCTGGTACTAGAGGACGTGAAAAATGAATTTGTTTCCTTAGAAGCTGCTGAAAAAGAATATGGTGTCGTAATCCAAGATGGAGAGATCGATCAACGAAAAACGAAGAAAATAAGGGAACAAATTTAAACAATTACTTAGAATATAAAAGCAAGGACCTTTTCTCTTTATCCATTTCATTATGGGAAATTAAGGAGAAAGGTCTTTTTTATTTAATTATATGAACTACTAGAGTTTTTACGTGTTTTTATCTCTAAAAAGTATTGTATATTTTTGAAGCCGATAGTGTTAAGATTATCCTTATATTTACAAAAAAATGAAAGCGATTAAATAATAAAGGAGGACTGATAATGAATATTATTGAGGCTCAAAATCTGACTAAGGAATACAAAAGGTTCAAGCGATTTCCAGGTTTTTGGGGGGCAATGCGCACGTTAATGACACAACAGTATTCAAAAGTTCCGGCAGTAAATGATCTTTCCTTTAAAATTAATGCAGGTGAAACAGTGGGTTATTTAGGCCCTAACGGTGCTGGAAAATCAACAATGATAAAAATGTTAACAGGTATTTTAGTTCCTACTGCTGGCCAATTGTTTGTCAGAGGTAAAATTCCTCATCAATCTAGGATGGAGAACGCTAGGAAAATGGGGGTCGTTTTTGGACAGAGAAGTCAATTATGGTGGGAGTTACCTATGATCGATTCATTTGAGGTTCATCGACACGTGTACAAAATTGATGAAAAAACCTAAAAAAAAAATCTTGATTTTTGTACAGAGTTATTAGATTTGGGTTCTTTTCTAAATAGTCCCGTTAGGCAGCTTAGTTTAGGCCAAAGAATGAGAGCAGAAATTGCCATTTCTTTATTACATGATCCAGAAATTTTATTCTTAGATGAGCCGACAATTGGATTAGATGTACTAGCGAAGGATAATATTCGCCAATTTTTAAGAAAGGTGAATCAAGAAAAAAATGTGACCATCTTATTAACTACACATGATCTACAAGATATTGAAGAAGTATGTTCCCGAATGTTAATCGTAAATAAAGGTAATCTAGTTTATGATGGTACCACCATGAAATTAAGAGAGAATTTAGGTAATCTACGAAAAATACGCGTAGAATTAAAAGAAAATCTGGATAAATTGGTGATAAATGATCTTACATTTCAAAATGGTGATGGAAATATAAAATATTTGATTTATGAAAGAGAATTAACAAATATTTTAGAGGTTATTGATTACCTTTCTCAGAAGTATACCGTTATCGACTTATCGATTGAAGCTGCTAGTATTGAGGATGTAATACGAAGGCTATATCATCAATTAGGTGCCTCAAATATGAATGAGCTAGATAGAGGTGTGATTAGCTGATGGGTTATATCTCTTATGGAATAAAGGCTTTCTTGCAACAAATATCGTACAGAACAGAAGTATGGTTGCAAGTGTTAGGTAATTTCTTACTGATCTTAATACAAGTATCTATCTGGAAGGTAGTGATAGGGAATGATCAAGTTGAAGGAATTTCTCTAGAACAGATGATTACGTATAGTGTAATAAATACACTTATCGCAACCTTATTATTAACAGAGGTATTTAAGTCTGTTGATAACGAACTGAAAACAGGGAAGATAGCGATATATTTAATTAAACCCGTTCTATATCCACTTTTTTTAATTGCTGAAAATATAGGACGTGCATTGTATCGATTTATTTTTACAGCTATTCCCACGATGATCATTTGTATATTTATTTTTGAGGTTCATACCCCGTTTTCATTCATGCATGGTTTCGCTTTTATCATTGCTCTTTTTCTCGGTATCATCATTTCTTTTTTGATAGGTTATTTCATTGCATTAGTTTCATTTTGGTTCTTGACAACTTTTGCACTTGATTGGTCTTTGGGTGCTTTAATGACGGTGTTCTCAGGATCTTTTTTTCCACTCTGGTTTTTCCCACCGACATGGAGATTCTTTGCGGAAATATTACCTTTTCAATTTTTAGGTTTTATTCCCGCAGCTATTTATCTTGGTGAAATTCCGAAGGAGCAATTGTTTCAGACGTTGTTTATTGGTTGCAGCTGGACAATACTGCTTGTCATAATGGTCATTCTATTATGGAAAAAAGCAATGAAGCGATTAATTATTCAAGGTGGTTAATAATGGTACATAGGGAGTTTGATATGAAGTGAAGCTGTTTTTTGTGTTTTTTAAATACCATATTAAAGAAAGAATGGAATATAGGAGTGCTTTTATTGTAGGTGTTTGTGCTCAAACATTAGCTTATGCAGCAAATTATTTGGTGGTTTGGATGTTGATGCAAAAATTTGGGGCAATTAATGGCTGGAGCTGGCCTGAGGTAGCATTTTTATATAGTATTGGTTTATTTGTATATGCAATTGGTGCTTCTTTTACTTTTGTTCAAATGCAGTCACTTGAAGAAATGGTTCGTGATGGAACGTTTGACATAATTTTAATTAAGCCAAGAAATCCTTTTTATTATTTTGTAACGAGTACTTTTAATAATGGTTATATTGCTCATTTACTATTATCAGGTACTATTCTTGTATGGTCTCTCTCTCAATTAAAAATAGAATGGAATCTATTGAAAGTGATCTATTTCTGCCTGAATATCGCAAGTGGTTCATTAGTAATTGCAGGATTATTAACTATTATAGGTTCTTTAACCTTTAGAGTAATTCGACTGCAATTTTTATTTCGGTTATTTAATCGTTTGAGAGAGTTTATATCCTATCCAATTTCTATATATAGTTTGTTTATTCAAATATTACTCGTGTTTATTATCCCCTTAGCTTTTGTTAATTTTGTTCCAAGTAGTTTTATTCTTGCAAAAGAATTTCAATACGATGGAAATATAACCTATATCCTATCTCCTTTTATCGGTCCTATTTTATTTTATATTGCCTATTTATTTTGGATGTCGAATCTTAATCGTTATCAAGGAGCAGGGGGATAACTAGCTATACTACCAATACAATAGCCTGGGCTATATTGTAATATTACGATATAGCCCAGGCTCGCTTATGACGATTCTAACTTCGACAAAGCTTCCTCATCGGCAATGATGGTAACATTCTCATGTTTTCGAAGAGCGGAGGCAGGGAAATCTTCACTGACCTCATTTGATTCAATTAGTCTCTTTAAAGCAGCTTGTTTACTTTTTCCTGTAACAAGTAGCAGTATTTCCTTGCTTTTTAGAATCGTCGCAATGCCAACAGTAATCGCTTTTCGAGGGACTTCATCGATACTGTCAAAAAAACGAGCATTTGCTTCAATAGTTGATTCGGTCAATGAAACAACATGGGTCCTTTGATTGAATGGAGTCCCTGGCTCATTAAATCCTATATGACCATTTTCTCCGATTCCAAGTAGTTGTAAGTCGATTCCACCGTATTCCTTTATTTTTCTTTCATAGGATAAGCACTCATTTGCCAAGTCAGTGGCTAAACCATTAGGTAGAAAAATTTGATCCTTTGGAATATCAATTTTGCTAAACAGTTGCTTGTACATGTAATAATGATAGCTATTTGGATCTGATGGCGCTAACCCAATGTATTCATCAAGATTGAATGATGAGACTGTTTGATAAGAAGTGTGATTATTTTCGTAATCCTTTATCAAATACTCATATGTCCTTCGTGGTGTCCCACCTGTTGCCAGCCCAAGTGTAAGTCGGTTGTTTTCATGAATTCGTTTAAGAATAAATTGGGCAGCTTTTTGACTGATATCTTCGTAGTTTTTTCCTTTAATTATTTGCAATTGAACTGTCCTCCCTATAAGTAATACCTTATCTTTAATAAAGTGTTACCATTCTTTCTATTTCTAACAAAAAGAGTTTCTTTAATAATAGTCTATCAACTTTTAGTATAGTTGTCTATACCTTTAAAGCGAAAGAAAAGGCTTATTTATTGTATTTTAGATAAATCATTTTCTTGAATAATGTCTTTTTCCAATATTTTTGCTTGCAAAAATTATACCATTTTCCATTTTAAATCTTGTTATTACATGACTTTAAGGCAAGATGCAAAAAAGTATTATAGACATTCTAGGCTAATAATTGCTAGTCTATATGTGAGAGCTATACTAAATCAATAAATTGTATACGCTTACAGTTAGAAGGAAGGTGGTAATGGTATAAAGACTTAGGAGATTAGTGGTCATTTAAAAACTAAACTTTTACGCAACTGGTCGATTAAAAGGAGGAAAATGAATGCAGGATACGCATAATAAGTTGAAGAGGTATTTTATATTAATGGCAGTATTTCTTTTGATTTTTGCGAATTTTCCAGTAATATCCACAATGGCAGCAACTGATATACCTGAGGTCGATGGCTATCAAGGTGTGTATTATAGCGATTTCGGTGATACTGAGGAATTATCTCCTGAAAATTGGGGCTTTACTACTTTTGGAGCAAACCTTTCTATTCATGATGAAGATATTGCAGGGAATGATTCACCGAAACTTGAATTTAATGTTTTAGATCAGTCAGGTGGTAGAGTTGCTACAAAGGAATTAGACCCTGAGGTAATGGGAAAACAGATCCTTGTATCCTTTGATTGGTATCCAGGAATAGTTAATGACAAAGGTGATCATTTATATGAAAATGGTGGAGAATTTCGAATTGCTGATAGTGAAGGAAAAACCATTTTTACCTTAAATAGTACAAATAAAGAGCCTATTACTTATTTTGCAGGAAAAAATGAACCTCAATCCACTTCCTTTACAGACCAGGAAGCATGGTATAGTATTTCTGTAATATTCAATTTAGCTACAAATGCTGTCACTCTTGAAATGAAAAATCAAGCTACAAATGTGAAGGAAACCTATCAGTCTTCACTTGATGAGGTTGATTTTGATGGCAGTGTTTCAATATTAAGATTAGTTGGAATCCGAACTTCTGGAAACAATCTTACATGGACAACTTATTTAGACAATGTTGGGATTTATCATGTACCGATAAACGATAATACGATTACTAGTATCCCAGCATTACCATATCAAAGAGTATATGTTGGAGAAACGACTGAGGATATAACTTCTATCGGACTACCGGAGATAATTCCAGTAGCTCTTGCAGACCATACGACAGTAGATGCTCCTGTCCAAGAATGGAAGCCAGTAGATAAGGATTGGAATCCGAACGAACCTGGTATATATGAATTCGAAGGAACGATTGCTGAATCAGAGGCAGTGGATAATGCTTTTAATCGAAAAGGAACGGTCTTTGTTTATAATCGATTAACACCACCGGAAACGAATCGGGCCACAGAATGGTTAGATAGGGGTGTAATAGCACTACAATCAGATGATGGTATCTTTGTTTCATGGAGGCTGTTAGCGGATGAATACGGCAAGGATGTAACATTTAACATTTATCGTGATGGAAAGAAATTAAATAAACAACCACTAAATGTTACTAATTTTACTGATAAAAATGGAACTCTAAACGCGACATACAAGGTAGAAACTATCGTTAATGGTAAGCCTTCAGAGCAAAATGAAGTAATGGTAGAAAAAAAGGATTATTTATCTTTACCTTTACAAAAGCCTTCTGGAGGAACTACGGCAACAGGAAATTATACGTATAGTGCAAATGACGCTAGTGTTGGTGATTTAGATGGGGACGGAGAATACGAAATCATCCTAAAATGGCGTCCATCTAATGCAATGACTGCACTAGAAGATGTTATTACAGGGCCGACTATTTTTGATGCTTATGAGTTAGATGGCACGATGCTTTGGAGAATGAATATGGGCATGAACTTAACCTCTGGTCCACAATATCATCAATTTGTAGTGGCAGATATGAATAGTGATGGAAAATCAGAATTTTTAATCAAAACTGCGGATGCTACTACCGTATATGGAGCGACTGATGGGAAATATGATAACAATAAGGTGATCAGTGTCATCGGAAATGCGGAAGATGATGGAAAGTGGATTAATGAGGGTGGACATGTTGTAGATGGTCCTGAGTATATTTCTGTTTTTGATGGAGAAACAGGTGAGGCGATTGATACCATTGACTTTGCTTTCCCTGTTGAAAAAGAAGAAGGAGATCAGGGCGCATCATGGGGTGATACATTCTACAATCGTTCGGACCGATTCTTATCAGGTGTAGCCTATATTGATGGGGAAAAACCAAGTGCTATTTATGGAAGGGGTTATTATGAGCGAACAGCATTCGCCGCCTATAGCTTAGAAAATGGTGAACTAATAGAGGATTGGACTTTTGACTCAGATGAAGCAGGTAGAGGAGGAGGTTTAGGTAATCATAACCTAGCAACAGGTGATGTAGATAATGACGGTTTTGACGAAATAATCGCCGGTTCACTAACACTTGATCATGATGGATCCATTCTTTATGCAATGGATGGTGAAATGGGTCGAGTAGCAGGCTCCCACGGTGATGCTTTACATGTTGGTGCTTTCGACCCCAATCGAGAAGGATTACATGTCTTTGGGGTAAGGGAATCTTCTGAAGTTGCATCACTCGAATATCATGATGGCGCTACTGGAGAAACGCTACAAGCATTTTATGCTTATAAAGATGCAGGACGTGGTGTAGCGGCAAATATCACATCAAGACCTGGTTACGAATTCTGGGGTACTGGAGGTTCGACTGTAGAAACTGGTGGGGGAGTATATAGTGTTCAAGGAGATGTTATAGCAGATAGCTTCCGAAATATTGGATTACCAGTCAATTTTGTCACATATTGGGATGGTGATTTGCTAAACGAACTTTTGGATGGCACAAGAATATCCAAATATGATGAAAAATCTGGTAGTGTTAATGTCATGGAAAGCTTTGAGGGTGTAGTGAGTAATAATGGGACTAAAGCAAACCCAACTTTACAAGCTGATATTTTGGGTGATTGGCGAGAGGAAGCAATCTATCCAACCGAGGATAGCTCTGAGCTTAGAATCTTTAGTACAACTATTCCGACTGAATATCGCTTACCAACCTTGATGCACGATTCTGTTTATCGAATGGGCATTGCTTGGCAAAATACGACTTATAATCAACCACCTCATTTAGGCTATTACTTAGGAGAAGACATCAGAGAAAAAGTGCTTTCCAATGATTTAGATTTACCAGAGGTTGACTATACACCTAATTTGGCGGCAATAAAGCATATGACAAACCTTGAAATTACAAAACAAAATCAAAAAGTTCTTTTAAAGAAATTAAAACAAGTAGAGCATCATTTAAACAAGGAACGTCCTGCACAAGCAATTAAACACATGCGTGGTTATCTTAAACACTTAGAAAGAAGTAGCTTCACTCAAACGATAAAAAGTAAATTAAAGCAAGATGCCCATGCCTTAATCAAAGGATGGCAAAACGAATGACATAACTTCCACAGAAATAGGTGAGCTTAAGGCAAATAAAACGAATGATTATAAACTGATCATTCGTTTTTGCCTATTGTATTTTATCTATTTTCCTTTTCGTGAAGATAGTTTTTTTACTAAAGAATTAAAGCTTATTTTAATCGCTTCTTAACTGGTTCAAATTCATAAAGCTTCCCTTCATAAATCAATTGCATTCGTTCATTTGTTCGGAAATCGTCTGGTGTTACCATTGCTGGTAGCTTATCCCAGAGATGAATTCCGGAACGTTTTAAAATTTCTGCAACAAATTGTGAACAGAAATAAGAATTACTAAATTCAATTGGCTCTTTGAGTGACACACCGATAACTCCTAAAATATTATATAAAAATTTATCATCATTTTTTATGAATATATGAAGGATACGTTTCATTTTCTCTATTTCTCGATTAGTTACTTTTAACTTATAGATAACACAGGTAGTATCTCGATATTGATTAAAGGTACCGGTTAAGACGTCCTCTTTTACAAAGCCTCCATAAAGTGGATTTTTGGGTTTTTTCCTGCCGAAGCTATACATCTCTTTTAATTCAGAATCAAATGAAATGGATGCATGATTGTATGGGGCTCTTGTATATTTTTTTATTACACTTGTAAATAGAGTACCTGTATCGGATAGCATAATATAAATATATTTCTGATCATTCATCGGTCTTCCCCACCTTACAAATTTCTTTCACCTTCTCATTATACACAAAATCTTGTAAAATGAAGGAAGCTTTTAAGAAAGTTAGGTGATGCTATGGAAGAAAAACTGTCCATATTAGCGATTATCTTTATCGTAATACTAGTTGCAACACTTTTATTAAAGTTTACTAGAATGAAGCAACCAAATAAAGATTTCTCTAATATTCATTCTCGCGTAAAGGCGTGGTGGGGAATGTATGTCGTATTTTGTTTTGCGACATTGTTTACACCTATTGTCTCTTTGCTTGCGGTCATGATCCTTTGTTTCTATTCGTTAAAAGAATACTTCTCCATGATGAAAACAAGAAAATCAGATCGACGTTTATTTCTTTGGTCTTATTTAATGATACCCTTACAGTTTTATTGGATTTACATTGGTTGGTATGGAATGTTTATTGTCTTTATTCCTGTCTACGTTTTCTTGTTTTTACCTTTACCAAGGATCATTGGGAAGGGTACGATAGGTTTTCTTCGTTCTGTCAGCTTTGTTCAATGGGGATTAATGCTAATGGTCTTTGGTCTGAGTCATTTAGCCTTTTATCAAATTGCAACACCAGAATTTGGATCGAATTTGGTCTTATTTCTCATTGTTTTAACCCAAACGGGAGACGTGGTTCAATATTTAATCTCCTTGTATATAGGAAAGAAAAAATTAATACCATCTGCAAATCCCAATATTACATTAGAAGGTTTTGTCGGAGCATTAATCGTAACAACACTGGCGTCTTACTTACTCTATGAGTATTTAACACCATTTGATTTAATATTTGGAATTTTTTCAGGTGTCATTATAAGTGTGGCAGGTTTTGTAGGGATTTTGAGTATTTCTGTATTAAAACGAGATTTGTTAATTGGTAACACAGCAAAACAAAAACAGCTACAGGGACGTTATTTAAGTCGGATAGATAGTCTTACTTATACTTCTCCAGTCTTTTTTCATATCATTCGTTACTTTTTTGACTTTATGTAAAAAATTGTATCAGCTATTTGATGCTGATACAATTTTTCCTTATGCGAAACCAGGTGTAAAACGATATTACTTAACCACTAATACAGGACAATGGGCATTATTTGTTACTTTATTGCTTACACTTCCCATCATCATTTTTTTGATTTTACCTAGACCTCGACTACCGATTACAATCAAATCTACTTTCATGTTATTCGCGAAGTCACAAATTTCCTTCGCAGGATTGCCATAAAGTGTTTCGTAATCAGCATTGTATTGAATAGATTCTAATAAGTTTCTTGCTTTTTCCAATACTTTCTCAGGAGTATGATCCATCTGTTTAGAAGCTGCTCGTTCCATCCGATTAGGAGATGGTGCCGTACCAACAAAACCGTGAGAATGTGCTGGTATGACAGTTTGTTCACTAGCAAGTGGTGCAGCATAGTTCTCATCATGAACGTAAGCGATGGTTAAATTACTCTTACATTCAAAAGCCAATTCTTTTGCCTTCTGAAGGGCAAGTACACTATCCTCGGAACCATCAAAAGCGACTAAAATTTGGCTAAATACCATCAAAAATCACTCCTTATTTTTAAATCAAATTTCCTGCAACCTCGTTCCAATGACCTTGTAGACATTCCTCGATTTCTTCCATCGTCTTTTGGACTTCAGTACCTTCAACTACAACTTTGATTTCATTCATTTGGTGATAAGTAAGAAAAAATGATACTAGGTTTGTTATTTGATTTAAATGTACAATCTCATGGTTCGCTAAGAGTAAAATATTACCTTCGTAAGATTTTTCATATTGATAAAGGGTTAGGATTTCTTTTATGGTAAGCTTGCCTTCTATAGTAATGTTTTTGGATAATATTTCTTTCATTTTATAACCTCCTTCAAATTCTCTTCGCTTTTTATATTCACTTTAGAAAAGAATATAAACTTATTTTTATATTAAAAAATGATGACAAATGTAACATCATTCGTCATGAATATTTGTTAATGCATATTATTTATCATTTATGTTAAACATATGAAATGTATTTGGGGGTGTTTGGATTGGGAAATGAAATGTCAAACGAAAAAACTTATGTAAGGTAAGAAATGAGGAATGGAAAATAATCAAAAGCAAAATTCATTAGAAAAGATTTTATGGAGTATAGCATTTCCAGGTTTTGGCCAACTTTTGAACGGAAGAATGATAAAAGGAATTATTCTTATTATATTGGAAGTGATAATTAACCTACAATCTAACTTTAATAAAGCTATTCTTTATAGTTTCTATGGAGAAATTGATCAAGCGATTACAATTACCAATTATCAATGGCTGATGTTCTATCCTTGTATTTATTTGTTTGCGATTTGGGATGCATACAAAGATTCTGGCGGAGGACAAAGCCCATTTGAATTCATTCCATTCGTGACATCCGCTTACTTTGTAACGGTTGGGCTTATTTATTCCTCTACTTTAGAGATATTCGGGATATTAATGGGACCGATTTGGTTACCAATATTATTTGTAGGAGTAGGGGTCACAATTGGTTTGATAGTAAGAAAAATATTAATTATGCTTTTTATAAAAAGTAAAGGAACATAAATAACACGGAGGGAACCCATGGAACATTCTAAGATAAGCCTTACATCTTCAGAAATAGCGGCAATATGGACAGCTTATATGAATGATAGTATGGCAGTCTGTGTATTATCACATATGATAAAATATATGGAAGACGAAGATTTAAAAGGGCCAGTACAAACTAGCCTAAATATGGCTAAAAAACATGTGGAAGAATTAAAGCAATATTTTCAAAAAGAAAATCTGGCTACTCCAGTTGGTTTTACAGAAGATGATGTTGATTTAGATGCACCACAACTAAGTACGGATACCTTTGGTTTAACGTATGTTACACAAATGGCTCGGGTCGGAATGGTTGCTTACAGTGGGTATGTCTCAATGAGTGTGCGAGCAGATATACGCAATCACTTTATTGAAGGATTACGTGAAACATCATTACTCTACGATGAAGCGATTCAAGTTGCTTTAGAGAAAGGAATTCTTGGACGAGCTCCATATATTGAAACAACAAAGGAAATCGATTTTATCGATAATAAGAGCTATTTAAGTGGTCTTGGTATATTTAAACAAAAGCGACCTTTAAATGCTGTTGAAATATCCCATCTATACTTAAATTCGATGACAAATTCAGTCGGTGTAAAATTGTGTATCGCTTTTGCCCAAACAACGAATAATCCTGAAGTACGCGATTATATGCTAAAGGGGAAAGAGATCGCCAAAAAGCATCTTAAGAAATTCGCAGAAACGCTATTAGATGGAGACATCGAAACTCCACATTTACCCGATTATGCTATTATGAATTCGACTACACCTACTTTTTCAGATAAGCTGTTAATGTTTCAAATGTCGTTGCTTAGTGCTGCAGGTATGGGGAATTACTCTACAGCAGCATCGGCAAGTCAACGGAGTGATTTAGTTTTAAGCTATGAGAAACTTTCTATGGAGATAGCGTTATTTGCGAAAAAAGGGCTAGATATTATGATCAAAAATAATTGGTTAGAACAACCACCTGGGACATTAGATAGAAATAAAATATCAAAAAAAAGTACGAATCAGCCATCGAACTAATTTGCTTCGATGGTCTTTTTCTTTTTAGAGGATCGACTTGTAATCCTTTTGAAAATGGCTGTATACTATACCATAGTAAATAAAGAGAAGGTGAATCTATTGGGATCACAGGGCAAGAATCTTCTAGCTATAAGTATTGGTGCTTCTGTCGGTACGTATTGTCGATATAGTTTGAGTATATGGATGAATAATATCCTCTTTCCACTCGGGACACTAGTGGGCAATATCATGGGAAGCTTTCTGTTAGGTCTTTTTACATCAATCTTTACAAGAATCATTCCAAAAGAATGGTTGAAGCTTGGATTAGGTGTTGGGTTTTGTGGAGGTTTTACAACGATGTCCACTTTTTCGGCAGAGGTAGCTCATTTTTATATCCACAACTCTACCATTATGATCATCGTCTATGTTACTCTTTCTGTGATAGGTGGAATTGGGAGTGCCTTACTTGGTTATTTAATTGGAAACCTATTTTGGAAAAACTCAGTTACAGAAGGCAGTGAAGCTGAATGAAAATACTATTATTAACAGTCGGAGGATCATTCGGTGCGGGGTGTCGTTATTGGCTTGGTTTACGCTTTGCAACATGGTGGAACAATTCCACATTTCCAATAGCGATGCTTCTTGTAAATATTCTCGGATCCTTTGGTTTGGGTGTATTTTATTATTTATCCTACCAAACCGTACTACCAATCGGCATCAATGATCGGTTATACATTTTTTTAGGTGTCGGTTTTTTTGGTGCTTTTACTACTTTTTCTACCTTCAGTGTAGAAGCTATGCAACTGTGGAAACAAAGGAATTATTCCCTATGTATTGTTTATGTATTGTTAAGTATATTTGGGTCTATTCTATTTTTTTCTGTTGGCTTCTATATTGTAAGACTTTTTAATTAGGATGGAAAACATTAGTTTTATGTGGTTAGCTTGCCCCAATCTTATTTTTTGTAACCATTTGCCACATTTTTTAATATTCTGACAATAATTGTTGGCAAATGCAAAAAAAATAGGTATTATGTACATAATGACAATTTTTAACTAAAAAGGCGGACATAAACATTATCCCTCGAATCGAAGATATTGTTAGAGAACAAAAAGGGGCGACAGTATATGTTGCAAAACGATTATGAGAATAATTTAAAACATCAAATTCAACAGAAACGAGAAGAGTTAATTCAATCGGGGCTTCGAAAAGGGCTTGAGCATAGGGATACCATTATGATTAGTGAAGAAATGGACAAGTTAATTTATGAAATGCAAAAGAAATTATTAAAAGTAAAAAGTTCCTCAAAAAAATAATATAATTAATCCTTGAAAACGGATACTATAATCTGAATTATCTGTTACCCTTCACGGGCATAACCTGAGCTGATAGGAACACATGATGATCATGTGTTCCTATCAGCCCAGGTTTTTTTATTTCCTTTCTAGAAAATTTTTTCTGAGGAAGTGTTTAAAATGTCGGTGGCAAGGACTAAAACAATACTTTTTAGTAAGCTGAGTTCTCCATTAATGGGGAACTCAGCAATATTCCTAATGTCATAAATTCCACTTTTCATTACTAGCTAAGCTCTTTAGATAGCAATGTTTGAATGGCATGGGCGACTCCATCTTCATGGTTAGTTTTCGTGGTGAAGTCTGCCATATCTTTAATGGCCTCTGCAGCATTTCCCATTGCTACGCCATAGCCTGCCATTTCAATCATGGATGCATCATTGAAATTGTCGCCAATTGCCATCACATCTTTCATTTCGATGCCAAGTTGTGCGGCAAATTCTTTTACTGCAATGCCTTTTTGCGCTTTTGGATGGTTAAATTCAAGGTTGGAAAAACCAGAGGAAGTAATGGCAATGCTTGCATCATCCTTAAGATTTTGCTCGACTTGCTCCAAGACCTCGTCGTCTAACGAGAACGCTAATATTTTATAGACATCGATATCTTCACGATCGAATAATTGATCAAAGTTGTCAATGATTTCGACCTCTTCATCTTGGAAACGATTTTTTGCTTGAGCTTCAACTTCTTCTCGTGTTAGTTGAGGAAAGGCTGACGCCATAATATCTACCATTACTTGGATAAACTTTTCTCTACTTTCTGAAAAAGTAGCTTTATTTGTAAACACTTCAAAATAAACATGCTGAGCTGTGCAAATCTGTTTGATTTTTTTACAAGTTGCCTTATCGAGTGGTGCAGAATTAAGGAGTTGTGCTCTCTCATTGTAAATTTTTCCGCCATTTAAGCAGATAATTGGAAAATTCAATCCTGCCTTATCAAGTGGAATTTTTGCTGCAGAGTAGGATCTGCCTGTTGCGACAATAATTTCCACGCCTTGTTCACTTGCAAGCTTAAGTGCTTCCTTGTTTGCATCACTAATTTCGTGATTTTTGCTAAGTAATGTTCCATCTAAATCTGTTGCAATTAATTTCATCGCATTATCCCCCAAACCA
Organism: Gracilibacillus dipsosauri; assembly: GCF_003176895.1. Lineage (GTDB taxonomy): Bacteria > Bacillota > Bacilli > Bacillales > Amphibacillaceae > Gracilibacillus > Gracilibacillus dipsosauri. The sequence goes on along the minus strand of NZ_QGTD01000013.1, from coordinate 89,655 downwards.
TTTGAATCTATCTATATTCCTAATCTAATCATAATCGAAACAACGTATAATTGTAAGTAAAGTGTATCTAAATATTTGTAAACTATTTTTACTTAAAAATAAATTCAAGTTGAATTTATAAATGGAATCGAGTAGAATTTTGTGAAAATAGTGGAAGGAGAGAGCGGGATTGAATAATTTGGCAAAGAAGCGGGCGGAACTTCCGAAGACGACGATTATTGATAATCGAAAATTGTCTACATCCCATCAAAGATTAGCAGAAATACTTCAAGAAGGCATGGCAGTTTTGGATGTTGGTTGTGGTACTGGTGCGATAACCAGGGGAATAGCGGAGACTGTTGGTGAGAAAGGAAAGGTAATAGGTATTGATAATAATGAAGACATGATTCGAAAAGCTAACGAAAAGCACTCATTACCGAATCTTAGTTTTGAAGTAGCCGATATTTATGCATTACCATTTGATTCGGAGTTCGATATCGTTACCTCAGCTAGAGTACTACAATGGTTGGAAAATCCAACAAGAGCATTAAGCTCAATGAAGAATACTGTGAAATTAAACGGTAAAGTACTTGTTCTAGACTATAATCATAAAAAGATTATTTGGAAGCCTAAAATACCGAAAGAAATGGAAGCTTTTTATTCATCGTTTCTTAAGTGGAGGGAAGATGCAGGAATGGTAAATACCATAGCAGATCATTTAGCCTATCTGTTTGAGAAGATAGGTTTAGATAACATAGCTATCTACCCTCAGCATGAGCTTGTACAAAAAGGAGAGAAAACCTTTGAAAGTCAAATTAACATCTGGTCTGAAGTTGCTGAGATAAAAGGGAAGCAAATGGTTGAAGATGGGTACCTAACCGAAGAAGAACGAGTGATTGCTGAAAAGAAATATCGATCATGGACCCAAAATAAAGGAGAATATCTGTCTATGTATTTGCTTGCGGTAGAAGGGGTAAGACGAAATTAAAATTAGGTTAAGTTCTCCTACAAGCTGAGTGTTATAAATATCCCTTGCTTATTTCCACGTAAAAATCCGGACATTTTGAAAGTCCGGATTTTTGTGTTAGTATACTTTATCTCCATTAAATATCGAATTTTTCACTATAACATAATCTACGGTTCTAATGACATCAAGACTTTTTCCGCCTGCATAAGAGATAGAGGATTGCAAGTCTTGCTCCATTTCTGTTAATGTATCTTGTAAAGAGCCTTTATAATCGACATACATTTTTTTCCCTTCGACGTTTTTCTTTTCCCCTTTTTGAAATTCAGAGGCAGAGCCAAAGTATTCTTTATAAAGCTTTCCGTTCTTTTCAATAGTTGTTCCTGGTGATTCCTCATGACCAGCGAAGAGTGATCCAATCATTACCATAGATGCACCAAATCGAATCGATTTTGCGATATCCCCATGGGTACGTATACCGCCATCTGCAATGATAGGCTTAGTTGCTGCCTTCGCACACCATCTTAGAGCTGCAAGCTGCCAACCCCCTGTACCAAAACCTGTTTTGATCTTAGTAATACAAACCTTTCCTGGTCCAATCCCTACCTTAGTTGCGTCGGCACCTGCATTTTCGAGCTCACGAACAGCTTCAGGTGTACCGACATTCCCTGCAATGACAAAACTATCTGGTAAATGTCTTTTTAAGTGTTTAATCATATCAATGACAGCATTAGAATGTCCATGAGCAATATCAATCGTAATATAATCTGGGATAAGCTTTTCTTCTGCTAATTCTTCTACAAAACGATATTCTGGTTCTTTTACGCCAACGCTAATGGAAGCGATTAATTTACGATCCTGCATTTTTTTAATAAATGCCTTTCGTGTTTCTGGTTCAAATCGGTGCATGATATAAAAATAACGATTCTTTGCTAGAAATTCTGCTATATTTTCATCTATTATTGTTTGCATATTTGCTGGTACTACTGGTAATCGAAATCGATGTTTTCCAAAAGTAACAGAAGTGTCACATTCTGAACGACTATTTACAATACATTTTGCAGGAATTAATTGAATATCTTCATAATCAAATACGTTTTCCATTGTTTACACTCCTAAAGACGAATGATTTAATTGATTAAGGCGAAAATATTCGCCTCTAGTACTATAATACACATCCACCTAGATGTCAATTCAATCGTTTTTACATAAATAGAGGAATTAAAGTTATTTTGTCGAATTATTTAATAAATATAATATTTTTCTAAATATTATTGACCGAACATACATTCTGTGTTAATGTTAAGAGAGCGTGGTTTATCGTAGCACAATCACTTGCAACGAGGACAATTCCCCTATTGTTAGGAATCCGCTTTTTTCTAACTAGAATACTCATCATTGAAAAATTTCCAAGTTATCATGCCATTTTTGCAGAGGAGATACACTATGGCAAAACGAAATATTGAGATTGATGAAGCTATTAAATTTATCCATCAAAACCTTCATGAACCAATTAATCTGAAGCAGCTAGCTCGTTATGTTTCCTATAGTCCCTATCATTTTTCACGGATGTTTAAAGAGGAAATAGGTTTACCTCCATTATATTATTTATCAGCACTTCGATTACAAAAAGCAAAAGAGCTATTATTAAAAACTAATTTTAGTATTCGAGATATAAGTTTAGAGGTTGGGCAACAGAGCTTAGGGACGTTTACTTCACGGTTTACTGAGAAGGTTGGGGTAACTCCGTCCGTCTTTCGTCAATCAACTACTAAAACAGAACAACAGTTTCAACAAATAACAAAAATGCCGGATTTCACCCAACAGACTAGAAAAGTATTACATAATACCATTTATGGGCATATTAATGCTACTCAACCCTTTCTTGGAATTGTATTAATTGGACTGTTTTCGAAGCCGATTCCAGAAGGATTTCCCTTATATGGTTTGATCCTTCCCTCGTTAGGAGAATTTTATTTCTCGAATGTGAAGCCGGGGAGGTATTATTTATTAGCTACATCGGTTTCGATGGAGATGAACTCAAAGGATATCCTTTTGACAAATACAAATTTACGGGCAAAGCGAAGCGAACCGATTTTTGTTAATCATAAAGATGAAGTGCCTGCTATAGAACTCACACTTCGCTCACCTAAAATGGATGATCCACCTATTCTCATCTCGATTTCTGCTTTAATGCAACAACATATTAATAAGATCAATCCACTTTATCGAGATTTAGCGAACAGTAATCGTTTAAATAGTTAAGATAAAAGTGGAGTTTTCCTTAATTCAGGGACAAATTTTTAAGAGGAGACCTAGTAAAATTAGAATTTTCAAAGAAAAGGAGCTTAAAAATGATTAAAAAGATGTATCCGTATTTAGTTATGAATGGAAATGGACAGGAGGCAATTCAATTTTACGAGAAGGCATTAAAAGCGAAAATAGTAAATGTCCAAACCTTTGGAGAAATGCCCCCAAATCCTGAAATGCCACTTCCAAAAGAAGCTGAAAGTAGGATTTTAAACGCACATCTACAGATTGGAGATATAGATTGGATGTTATCTGATACTTTTCCAGGGCAAGAGCATCAATCTGGTAATCATGTTACCATTGCCTTAATTTTAGATAATGTGGAAGAAACAAGGGAGCTTTATGATGCTTTAAAAGAAAAAGGCAACATTGGAATGCCACTACAGGAAACATTTTGGAGTCATGCATATGGACAAGTAACCGATCAATTTGGAGTCATTTGGCAATTATCTGCAGATAAGTAAGAAGGTCGTGCCAGAAATTCAATAGCTAGATCACACTGTGGAGATCTAGCTATTTTTGACTTTTGTAACTTACTTATTATTAGGTGAAAACTGAGAAAATATCGTCCCACGTTGGTTTCCATATACGGTTCGGCCTGCAATATCGTTAATAATTTGAATATTACGATCAACAGCCAAGCCGAGGTTCGTTGCCCCTGTTCCATGAGAATGCTCCAAATTTGTTAATGTATAGAAATGATGGGAACGATTTTTGTCCTTAAATGCCAATTGGAAATTTTTGCGAACCTTAAATCTTTTTTCATCCTCCCATTCAATCTTATCTTGGAATCGATTGTAAAACCAATCTGGAATATTAGGTACATATCCTGTGGCTAGAATGAGAATATCCGTGTTGAATGTAATGCTTTCTTTTTTCTGCCATTGCTCCCCTTCAACCTTTAATTGATCACCAGTGTAACTTGCCTTATGGATTTCCGTTAATGGTTGAATGGTAATTGGTAATGGTTTATTCTCAACAGAATGATGATATAACCATTCATGAATATGGTGTAAGGTATCTCCATCAATTCCTTTACGCAGCTGTCCAAGATAATCTAATGATTCGATTCTTTCTTTAAATTCTAAATGATAGAAGTAATCCACATAATCAGGTGTGAACACTTCTTGTCCTAATTTTGACTGGTCTAGCTGAAGAAATCCAGGTGAGCGTGTATACCATGATAATTGGTAAGAGAAGTGCTCCTGTAGTTTTAATAAATCATAAAAAATCTCCGAAGCACTTTGCCCTGAGCCGACTACTGTAATGTTCTTCGCTTTTATAGTACGATCCTTATGATACAAATACTGGCTCGAATGATGGACATTTTCTATTTCTGCTCCCTCTAACTCGATAGGGATATTCGGTTCACTTCCTGTTCCCATTACAACGTGTTTTGTGAAATAAGACTCTGTAGTCTGTTTACCCCAATGGTTAACTACAACTTCATAGTGATCTTTCTGATCAATCACATCAACCACCTCTGATTGAAAGTTGCAGGTTGGTAATTGGTCTGCAACCCATTTTAAATAGGCTGCATATTCAGCACGAGGCATTTCGAGTTTTTGAAAAAAAAAGAACTTATATAGACGGTTTTTTTGATGTAAGTAGTTAGTGAATGTAAATTTACTTGTAGGATTTGCAAAAGTGACTAAGTCTGCTAGAAAAGGAACCTGAAGATCCGTCCCGGGGATTAGCATGCCAGGATGCCAGGCGAATTGGCCATTCTGATCAAAGAAGATTGTTTTTAAATCGCTTCTTTCATAGCTTAAAGCTGCAAGTCCTAAATTATAAGGTCCTATTCCAATTCCAATAACATCGTACATTGTCGAGTTACCCATTATGTTCCCTCACTTATTATAAAAATCTTTCGAAAATGTCGTCATCTTCAGGCTAGCTGAAGATTTTGTTTTTTCCATATTCAGTTACCTTCCATTATACCCTAGAGTTTTATAAAATAAAAAAAGTGCGCTTAAGCTTGCGCACAATTATTTTGTAACTGTTATTTGGTGTTCCTCATGTTCATGTAATCCTTCATCATTTGAAATATGAATGATAACCTGATAGTTTCCATTACTCTGAAAAGTATGTTGAGTGGAATAGGTGCCTTCCTGTACCTGATCTGTTTCTAATAGTTCATGGTTCTCGTCTGGATCAATCAGTTCAAAGAGCACGGTAGCATCAGTGAGGGGTTCATTTCCTAATTCAACATCTACTGTTAGGCTTGTTTCCTCTTTTAATTTGGCTTCGTTAATTTTATCAAATTGAATAGAAACATCCGCTGAAGGGGTATGTCCATCTTCTGAATTTGTTGCCTCGTGTGAATGGTCGTGAGCCGCTTCATCCTCGGAATGAGCTGATTTCTCACCAGTAATAGTAATCGATTTCTTTGGCATTGTGTGAAGTCCACCTGCTGTTGTATGAGCATAAATCTCATAGGTCCCAGGTTCATTAAAGATTACTTCAGCAGTGTATGTTCCGTCCTCTTGATTGGTCGATTCTACATTTGTCGTATTTTCTTCATCGTTAACATTCCAATATTCGAAGGTCATTTCTTCTGCATCTGTTATGGGATCTCCGTTAGAAGTAACGTTAGCTTCTAATGGAACAGTTTGCCCTACCTCCGCTGTTTGAAGTAAATTAAATTCAACTTTTAGGTCTTCTAGTGTTTTTTCTTCTGTATCTTTTTTATTATCAGAGCCACACGCAGTTAAAGCCATTATTGCAATGATTACTACTAGGACAAATTTAAAACGCTTCATTGATTTTCCTCCATATTCTTCATTAGTCATTGTTAACTATACGCTGAAATATATTTGGAATCAATGGATAATATTTGAACATTTTTTAACATCGGATAATCAAATCGTAATAATTACTATTTACAAAAATGTATTCATCCTTTATAATAAAATCAAATCGTATTAATTACGTTTTAATAAGTTATTTCAAATTCTTATTACATATTATGGGGGAATTATTTTGAAAAGATTAAGTATTGGATTGTTTATCTTGATCGCTTTATTATTGACAGCTTGTGGAGAAGAGGGTTCAGAAGCAAATGGAGAAAGTGATGACAGTCTGTCGATCTATACAACACTTTATCCATTAGCATATTTTGCAGACGAAATTGGAGGAGATGACGTAGAGGTTTCCACTATATTACCTGCTGGTGCTGATCCGCATAATTTCGAACCAACCTCTAAAATGATGGTTGAGATTGCTACTGCGGACTTATTTGTTTTTAATGGTGCTAATTTAGAAGCGTACGCAGGTGAGATAGAAGAAGCCTTGCAAGGAGAAGATGTAAAAATGATAGAAGCAGCAGAGGGGATTGATTTAGAGGAACATGTTCATGAACATGAACATGATCATGGTGATGAAGAAGGACATGACCACGAACACTCCCACGAAACCGAAGAGGCGCATGATCATGCAGGCCATGATCATGGTGATGTGGATCCACACGTATGGTTAGATCCAATAAAAGCGGTACAGCTCGCAGAGAATATTAAGGATGCACTTGTGGAGATTAGACCTGAACAAAAGGAAAGCTATGAAGAAAACTTTCAAGATTTAGAAGAAAGGCTAACAGCACTTGATCAAAGCTTCCATGAGCAATTAGAACAATCTGACAACAAAGAAATCCTAGTAACACATGCTGCATACGGATATTGGGAACAAGGCTATGGAATAGAACAAATTGCGATTTCTGGATTATCACCAACCGATGAACCATCACAAAAGCAGCTGGAAGAAATTATTCATCAAGTTGATGAGAAAGGAATTAAATATTTGTTGTTTGAGCAAAATGTAGAGCCTAAAGTTGCAAAGGTGATTCAAAATGAAGCTAATATTGAGTCACTCCAATTACACAATTTATCTGTATTAACGGAAGAAGATATAGAGAAGGAAGAGAATTATTTCACATTAATGGAACGAAATCTAGAGGTTTTGGAACAAGCGCTTCATTATTAATGAAAGTTAACCATTAGGAAATATTAAGATTATATGCTTAAATATTTCCTAATGGTTATTATTTCTTTACTTGTTGAAAGCCTGTTCGGATAGTTCCACTTAGTCATAAGCAATTGTCTTGAATTAGAGATAATTACTTGATATGCTATGTAGGCCTAGAAGTTTGAACTAGGCATGCAAAAAGGAAGGAAAGAAGGAGTTTTAGGATATGGTAAAAGTAGCAGTAATTTATTATAGTTCAACTGGAACCAATTATCAACTTGCTAATTGGGCAGCAGAAGCGGTGAAAGCAGCAGATGCTGAGGTAAGAGTGGTGCGTGCGCAAGAGACGGCGCCAGAGGCTGCAGTAGCTTCTAATCCAGCTTGGAAACAGCATTTAGAGGAAACTCAACATGTCCCTGTAGCAACCTCTGATGATATAGAATGGGCAGATGCGATTATTTTCAGTATTCCGACTAGATTTGGAAATGTTCCATCTCAAATGAAGCAATTTATTGATTCACAAGGCGGATTATGGGCTGCAGGAAAAACGATGAATAAAGTAGTAACAGCCATGTCTTCTGCTTCTAATGCGCATGGTGGTCATGAGGGAACCTTATTACATTTATATACCTCTATGATGCACTGGGGTGCGATCATCGTCCCTCCTGGATATACAAATGAATGTATCTATGGGGCAGGCGGAAACCCTTATGGAACTAGTGTCACACAAACTCCAGATGGTAAAATGCTGGAGGATGTAGAAGCAGCAGTGAAGCACCAAGCAACTCGTGTAGTGGAAGTAGCTTCAAAAATAGTTCAATCATAATTGTAGAAGGCAGATCTTCAGCAATGAAGGTCTGCTTTTTTTTGCACGTTAGGAAGATATAAAATTTCTACACAGCAGAAGCTTCGACCAAGTTTTTTAAGGTAACAAGTAAAAAAAAACTAGGTACTTGTTAAAGTAGAGAGAATGCCTCGTTTTTTTCATATCTCCAATGAAGTACACAAAACTTGAATAATTACGATAAATATGTCAAAGTATGAATGTGATAGCAATAAGATATGGACATGTAGGGGGACTGGTGTTGCCAGTTGAGATTGTATCCGGAAGATACTGACCCTTAGAACCTGATCTGGTTAGCACCAGCGTAGGGAACATATGGAATTATGAATCTATATGCGCTCTAGGCTTCTGTCTAGAGCGCTTTTTCTATATGTATCCCTTAAAAACGACATAAGGGGGAAATCAAATTGAACAAACTATTAGTTGTCTTAGCATGTATGTTTTTTATGTTAACAGGATGTGGCCAAGACTCTTCTCAAACAGACAAACAGAATTTAACAGAAGTCACGTTTGTTTTGGATTGGACACCGAATACAAATCATACCGGATTATATGTCGCCCAAGCAAAGGGTTATTTTGAGGAAGAGGGATTAAATGTCAATATTGTGCTTCCGGGTGAAGCAGGTGCTGATCAAACGGTAGCTGCAGGGAAGGCCGATTTTGGAATAAGTGCACAGGAGGCGGTTACTGAAGCAAGAGTACAGGATATTCCGATTGTATCGATAGCAGCTGTTATTCAACATAATACTTCTGGTTTTGCGGCCCCAGTAGAGAAAGGAATCCAATCCCCTGCCGATTTTGCCGGAAAGACATATGGAGGCTGGGGTGCACCAGTGGAATCAGCAGTAATCGATTCCTTGATGAAACAAGAGGGTGCATCCGTAGATGATGTTACCATTACGAATATTGGCAATACCGACTTTTTTACTGCAGTTGAGCGAGATGTAGATTTTGCCTGGATTTACTATGGTTGGACTGGTGTTGAAGCAGAGCTTCGTGGTATCGACCTAGATATGCTCTACTTAACCGATTATTCAGAAAAACTAGATTACTATACTCCTGTTATCACAACAAATGAAACAATGCTAGAAGAGAATTCTGAAACGGTTCGTTCATTGTTAGCAGCAGTAACTAAGGGTTATCAATATGCTATCAGTCATCCAGCTGAAGCAGCAGATATATTAATAGATAAAGTACCCGATTTAGACCCAGAATTGGTAAAAGCAAGTCAAGAATGGCTCTCTCCAAAATATCAGGACGATGCTACAAGATGGGGAGAACAACGTCCAGAGGTTTGGAGAAATTATTCTGATTGGATGTTCGAAAATGGTCTATTAGAAAGGGAGCTAGACGTAGAATCAGCGTTTACAAATGAATTTTTACCTGAATAAAAAGGAGAGAGAAAAATGGCAAATGCATTAGTGAGTATTCAAATTATCCCGAAAACACCAAATGGGGAAGATGTGATTCCATTTGTAGATGCAGCAATTGAGGTAATCGAGGCTGCTGGAGTGAAGTACCAAGTGAATCCATTAGAAACAACAATGGAAGGGGAGCTATCTGCACTACTAGTGATTATTGAAAAAATGAATCAACGTATGCTAGATATGGGCTGTACGAGCAACATATCCCAAATTAAAATTTATACAAGGGCGGACAATCAGGCGTCTATGGAAAAATTAACAGAGAAATATCACTAAAGTAGTGGAAACAACATAACAGAGTAAGGACGGTGTTGAGCACATGATAAAAAAATCATGGCTTCCTATCTCAGTGATTGCGATAATGCTTTTTATCTGGGAGCTATCGACGAGAATCTTTCAAATACCAGATTGGATACTACCAGCACCCACTGTCATTATACAGGAGGCACTTAACAACTGGCCGAACTATAGTCATCATATCTTCTCAACAATTCAACTAACGATACTCGGTTTGGTTATGGGGATAGTGGTTGGACTAACGGTAGCGGTTATTCTACATTTGTTGCCAAAGGTGAGAGAAGCAGTATATCCAATTATGATCCTTTCACAAAATGTTCCAATTATAGTGTTGGCACCACTACTCGTGATTTGGTTTGGTTTTGGCATGACACCAAAGCTATTGATTATAATCCTTGTGTGTTTTTTTCCGATTGCAGTAGCTACGATTGATGGATTGAGACAAACTTCGCCAGAGCTTATTCATTATATGAAAATGACAGGTGCGACCAAGCAACAGATTTTTAGAAAGTTAGAGCTACCACACGCTTTGCCTGCTATATTTTCAGGACTAAAGATTTCAGCAACCTATAGTGTGATGGGGGCCGTCATCTCAGAATGGTTAGGAGCCAATCAAGGTATTGGGGTTTATATGACATTAGCATCCTCCTCATTCCGAACAGATAGAGTATTTGTAGCGATATTATTTATCATGATATTATGCTTATTCTTTTTTGCGATCATTTTAATCTGTGAAAAAGCTTTGATCAAATGGAGAAAGGAGGGGTAGGCTTGAGCACATTACAAATTAATCACTTAACGAAAAGCTTTGAACCACATACCATTATTCAAGATTTGAATCTAGTGGTAAATGAAGGAGAATTTGTGTCATTACTAGGTCCATCTGGAAGTGGAAAGAGTACGATTTTTCATTTAATTGGAGGCTTGTATGAGCCAGATCAAGGAACCATTCTCTTAAACGGAGAAAATATTATCGGAAAGAAAGGTGCCATTAGCTATATGCCTCAAAGTCCTTCCCTTTTTCCGTGGCGTACGATTCTTGAAAATGTAGTATTGGCCGCAGAGCTTTTTGAAAGACCTGATAAACGAAAGGCAAAGAAAATGTTAAAACGTGCAGGACTTCATGATTATATTGATGCTTATCCTCATCAGCTTTCTGGCGGGATGCAGCAACGAGTAGCTTTTGTTAGAAGCTTATTAAGTCCACAATCCTTTATTTGTCTAGACGAACCTTTTTCTGCGCTAGATGAGTTTACTAGGGTAGATATGCAGAAATGGCTATTATCCATCTGGGAGGAAGAACGTCCTTCGGTTTTATTTGTTACACATAATATTGAAGAAGCAATCTTTTTATCCGATCGCATTCTAGTCTTAGGCGAACGCCCAGCAAAAGTAACCGAAGAGGTTCATATCCCTTTTGAACGACCTCGAACAGCTCGCTTACTTTTATCACCTGAATTATTAGAAATAAAGAAACGAATTTACAGAATATTAAGGGGCTCATAAACTGATGATTGATGCACATATTCACCTTGACTGGTATAGAAAGGAAGAACGGGAAACTATCCTAAAGGACTTAAAGGATAAAAGGATTGCAGGTCTTATCGCCATTTCAAGTGACTTAGCATCTTGCAAAAAAGTATTGTCATTATCTCAGAAAAACAAGCTAGTTTTTCCTGCTTTAGGATGGCACCCAGAGCAGTCATTGCCAGATGAGAAAGAATTAGCTGAATTGGAAGAGTTAATCAGAAAACACCATCATTCTATAGTCGCAATTGGAGAAGTGGGTTTACCTTATTATCTAAAAAAAGAACGTCCAACGTTAGATATAAATCCATATATTCATATTTTGGAGAGATTTATCAATTTGGCAAAAGAATATCATTTACCGATTGTGCTTCATGCTGTATATGAGGATGCTGACATTGTGTGCGACCTATTAGAAAAACATGGTCACAATAAAGCACATTTTCATTGGTTCAAAGGCTCTGGCGATACGATGAAGCGGATGATTAAGAACCAATATCGTATTTCTGTCACACCAGATTGTGTTTATGAAAAAGAAATTCAAAGGATAATAGATATCTATCCTTTAGAATTTACCATGGTAGAGACTGATGGACCATGGCAATTCCATGGCCCTTTTGAAAATAAAAGGACTCATCCAGTAATGATGGCCGAATCTATCAAGCAAATCGCAACAATAAAAAAGGTCTCTCTTCCTGAAGTAGAAAGGAAAATATTAGAGAACACAAAGGAATTCTATCAAATTTTGTTAAGGGGCTCATCTTATTTAAGATGAGTCCCTTATAGTATTCAAGCGAGACAATCTTAGTTTTATAGAAAGCGCAATCAAGAAAAATATGGTAATATTTTTCTGTTTTTGGCAGGAATTTATATAAGGGATATCGAATTAATTATTAATCTAAAAGAAGGGAGGGTAGTGATGTCATTAGGGAAAGTCAAATTTTATAAGGGAGTTGAACTAAATGAAAAAGGTTAAGATTATTGGTGCTTCCTTGATCATTCTTATGGGAATCTTGGTAACTAGTGGGATAACATTTGCTAGCCAATATCATACCTACTCAGGAAATGTACCCCGATTTGGCGGAAATTTATTCACTCCTATTCATCCTGCAATGGATCCAAAAGTACAACAGGTATACCTTCTTACTGTTGAAAATAATGCCGCACTATATGCAACAGTAGTGGACGATAATAAACGTATTCATCTTGGACAAGAAGAAGTGCCATTAGCGATAGCAACATGGCGACGTGTACGCAGCAATGCAACGAATTTAAGAGCAATCCGAGTAATGCTAGAAACAAGGCTTACTAATCCCTCTACTGTATATACAAAATATCGTGTGAGATGGTAACTTCCATTAGGGCAGTTCCATCAACTGCCCTTAGTTCTTAGGCTCCCCCATTTTTCAAATATTCTGATGGTGAATGGAGTGTAGTGATGATGGTCAAATTAATCCGTACGGAGATGAAGAGAAATCTGTTTACATGGAGTACGCTCATTGCCTTTCTATTATTTGTTGCGTTATTTGTTTTAGGTGCCGAAAAATTCCGCCCAAATACGGAATTAGGCTTAGAAAGGAATAGCTATAATTACTTCTCGGCATTCCTATATACACATGGCGTTGGCCCAAAAGCCATTTTGCCAATTGTTTTTCCCTTCATTATTGCCCTTTTATCTGGTTCATCTTTAGCATTGGATCGAAAAACAGGATATATAGAGTTTATCCTATTAAGAACGACATACAAAAAATATATTTTCTCCAAAATGATAGCTGCATCGATTATTAGTTTTCTATTCGTTTTCATTGTGGAGATACTTTGCTTTTTATATCTCCGAATATCTTTCCATCCACCCAATTCTATAACCGAAATGGAGGGCTATGTGCCAAGCTTCGGTCATGACTTATTTACTCAATCACCTTTTCTTTATATTTTCTTCATCGTGCTAAATACTGCCATATTGGCGGTGTTTATATCGCTCCTCTCTATATTATTGGCAACATGGTCAAAAAATGTCTATATCGTAATGTTTGCTCCTTTTTTCATCTTTATCATTGGTCAGCTTTTGTTCTTTGCTCTTCATATTAATAAATTCGCTCCATTTGAATTAGTGGGAGGATATATGCTGAATAGTTTCGAATATTCTTTATTAGAACTGCCGATTATACTACTCTTTTCCTTACTCATTACTTCTTTTTTAGTGTATTTTCGTTTCTCATTAAAATTTAAGAAAGGACTGCAATTATATGGAAAAACAAAGATTAATTCAATTTAAAGGTGTAAAGAAGAAACTAGGAAAAACGATGATTTTGGATGGAATCAATTTTTCTGTATCGGCAGGTGAAGTAGTTGGTATAACAGGTGCGAATGGATCTGGCAAAACAACGATACTACGACAAATATGTGGTTTTTTATACCCTGATCAAGGAGAAGTGATCGTTTCCAATGAAATAGTAGAGCCAGGACTTGTTGGGAAAATCCCAGCAGGAATAGGTGCTCTGATTGAAACACCAACATTTTTACCACAATTTACTGGCTTTCAAAATCTAGCATTACTAGCAGGAATCCAAGAAAAAATCGGTAAAGAAACGATTAAAAAAAGTTTAAAAATGGTTGGTTTAGAACCTATGGATAAGAAAAAGGTAAGGAAATATTCTCAAGGTATGCTACAACGTTTAGGTATTGCACAAGCAATTATGGAAGAACCGAAAATTTTACTATTGGACGAGCCAACAAATGGATTGGATAAGGATGGAGTTGATTTATTTCGCCAGATCTTAGAAAAACAAATTAATGATCATGTTGCGATCATTCTCGTCTCTCACATTGAAGAAGAAATAAGCAGGTTTTGCGACAAAGTTTATTTGTTAAAGGACGGAAAATTAGAACTGATCCAGAAACAAAAACAACGTGAATGGATTATTCTTGTTCGTACAGTTGAGGAATTAGAACAGTTAAGTTATGTCTTAACTGATTTCCGTATCATCAAACGGGTTGGCGGCTTTGCAACTGGCCAGTGTAAAGGGGAGTGGGAAAGTAAGCAAGAATTATTAGCTTTTTTAATGAGTTACCATATAATACCAGAAAAGATTATGATGGAGGAAGAGGTTGTGTTATGCTAACTGTCGGATTGATTCAGCTGTTTATTCATAATGGATGGCGTTGGCTTGTTGTAACAGGTACACTATTTGGTCTCACCTTTTTTATTGATCGTACAGGAGTGCAGAAGTCTGAAAATATATTTGAATTTATCGTCACGGGGCTAACCCAACATTATCTAACGTTAATTGTTATTCCATTACTCTACTTCCTTCTAATAGTGGATTTTATTCCTAAAATAATGGCTTCAAATGTTATTTATATAAGGGCTAGATCAAAGGTCAGACTTCTTTTTTATTTTATTGTAGTTCATTTTGCTGCAGCATTCACTTTTTCCGTTCTTTGTTTTATTCTGTTTTTTATTTCTGGATGGGTTCAAGGGATGCATGTGGAATTGAGCTGGGATAGTGCACAATTTTTTTATGAGGAGCAAAACCCACTGACAATCCTTACTTCGTTAATTACCTTATATATCGTGACATTAACTTCAATTGGTACATTTACGATGTTTATTTCTTTAAGATATTTTAATTCAGTGATAGCACTAGGATTCGGTGTATTTCTTTGTTTGTTGAGTTACATAGTTTGGATGATTTATCCGATACGAACAATGTTTAAATTTACGCCCATTGCACAAATGATGTTTTTCTCCCTATATCCAAATAAAATCAGTGAGCAAGTAGAGAACTTTACGATCGATTGGTCGATTCGTTATAACCTTATTGTGTTATTTATTTCTATTATTTTAATGTTTATACACATTAGAAAAAAACAGTTTTGAAGAGGGTGACAATAGAATGAGAAAAATCTTTGTGGCGTATCTTGTTTATCTTCTAAACGGGAAGACTATTTTTTCTCTTCTGTTTCTTTTTTTGTGCTTAGCAATGACTCGTATCTTCCTTGTTTCTGATTTGTCGATCGAGAATAATGTCAACCTTATGGATTATCTAGTTTATTCTTTAGCTGGCATTAAATCTCCTGATCACCTTATTAGAATGGTTGGTTGGTTAGCGAATTTATTACCTATTTTAATTTGTATAAACTCTCTAATGAGTGTTTTCTCTAAATACGATCAACTGGTATTGTTAAGAATTCATCGGTGGTCACATATGCTCATTTGTAAAGCAAGTGCTATTACTTTCTTTATTCTTCTCTATACTTTTTCTCTGTTTATCTTACATATGTTGGTTGGTTCCCTATTTTTCGAGGTTCATCTTAACCGAGAATTCATTCTAAATATTACAGGTAGCTATCTTATTCTCGTTTCTGGCCTCATGACATTATGTGCAATCGCGATTTTGGGAACTTATCTATTTCAAAAAAATCAGATCTTTTATTTATTGTATACGGTTTTACTAGTTATTTTGTGTATATTTCGAACATATGAATGGATCCCACGTTGGTTGTCACCTATTCATTATTCCTCCTTCGCACAATTGAATACTAGTGAGCTAGTATTATTCTATCATTGTTTCAATCTGCTTATCATCTTGCTTTGTTCCATGGTGACCTTGCTCATAAGTTATAAGCAAGGATAGGAGAAACAGCCCAATATACTTCGTTGGTTGTTTCTTATTCACATGCAATCCCATCTCGATCACCATCCAAATCTAAATGATATCCAAGGTCTTCTTTGTATAGGGGAGTGACCCCTGCTTCTTTAGCTTCCGCACAACTCCCATAAATAACATTGTCTTCTGAGTCCGCGTGAAATCCATCCTCTGAAACGTAATCATCTATACTCCAGATACCTATCCCTTCTTGCCTTGCTTGTTTTTCCGCCATCTTCATTTCTTCTTGATGTGTATAAGGAGGATCATATTCGTAGGCATATCTCGCTAAACCTTCTTTTAATAGCAATTTATTGAAGTTTTCTCCATCTATCCATACATAACCTAATAATCGATTATATTTATCGCGTTGTGGACCGTCAAATTCAATTTGGATTTGCTGATTTGATAACAAATTCTCCGTGAATCGTGATGCTTCTTCACCAAATGGCTGAACGGGAAGGTCGGGATGCTTCGTTTCTGGTGTATCCACAAGAAGAAGCCGCATCGTCTCTTCCTCTCCATTTATTTCTATTTTTAATGTATCCCCATCAACAACTCGTAAGACTGATGCGGTTACTAAGTTTTCTTCCTTATTTGTTACATGATTAGTTTGAACAGTTGATTGATCTACGGACATACCACATCCAGTAAGCAGGCATAAAAGTGTAATCAAACAAATGATTGTCTTTCGAAAGATCATGAGTTCCCTCCATGTTGTTTATATTCCTTAACAGTGTACTATAGAAAATAATTCCAGACAATGGCAAACCGAACAATTATGCGTTTGTCATAATGTGAAAAATTTGTGAAGCTTGATATAAGTCACTATAAAAAATAGATTTTTGGTATATACTAGTAATAGAAACACATATGAAAGGGAGTAATAATTATGAAAAAGTGGACTTTATTACTAGTATCAAGCCTATTTCTAGTATTACTACTTGCAGCTTGCGGTGGCGGTGAAGAAGATAATAAAACTGACACAAATGAATCAGCTTCAAGTGAGAATGGTGAAGTAGTAGATATAAAAGCATCTAATTGGGAATTTGACAAAGAAGAATACACAGTTCCAGCAGGAGAAGTAACTGTCCAACTTACAAGTGAAGATGGGTACCATGGAATTTCGATCGATAATACAGATATCGCAATAGAAAATGAGGGCACAGCTACTGCAAACTTAGAAGCAGGTGAATATACTATTCGTTGTAGCATCCCTTGTGGAACAGGTCATGACGAAATGGTAGCAACATTAGTTGTCCAATAATTTTTTGAACCGGGCTATATGCTCGGTTATTTTTTTGGTAAATAGTAGAATAGAAAGGTCAGAGAATTATGGTAAAATAGATTAGTGGATATACACTGAAATAAAGGAAGAGTGAAATGAAAAAATTTGAAATCGGTATCTATTCATTAGCAGAAATATTAGAGGATCCATTCAGCCGTTATATTCCTAGCTTTAGTCAAAAAATAAACGAAATGATTCAGATGGCTGATTATGCAGATAAACTTGGACTTGATTTGTTTGGGGTTGGTGAGCACCATCGTCTTGACTATGCGGTTTCCTCACCTCAAGTCGTCCTATCATCCATTGCGCAAAGAACAAAACAAATTAAACTCACTGCACTCACATCCTTACTAAA
Source organism: Gracilibacillus dipsosauri (assembly GCF_003176895.1). Classification (GTDB taxonomy): domain Bacteria; phylum Bacillota; class Bacilli; order Bacillales; family Amphibacillaceae; genus Gracilibacillus; species Gracilibacillus dipsosauri. The sequence goes on along the minus strand of NZ_QGTD01000013.1, from coordinate 72,058 downwards.
TACAGCTGATCCAGTTCGACTTTTTGAGGATTTTGCAACACTCGATCTTTTGTCGGATGGTCGTGTTGAATTTACTGCAGGAAGAGGAGCGTTTGTCGAGGCATTCCCTTTGTTTGGATATGATGAAGCAAAATATGATGAACTGTTTGAGGAACATTTACAGCTATTTCTTACTTTAAATGAAGAAAAACGCGTGACATGGGAAGGTCAATTTCGACCAGCATTACAGGATGCAGAGATCTCGCCTAGACCGAAGCAAGCGAAACTACCAATTTCAATTGGGGTTGGTGGAACGATAGAGAGTGCTCAACGAGCAGGGCAGAATGGCTGTGGTTTAACCGTTGTGATGATTGGTGGGATAGTTAAAAAATATCTACCATTAATCGAAACATATAAACAATCATTTCAAGGAAATTCACCATATATCTCGATTGCAGCTCATACTTTTATTAGAGAAACAGAGGCAGAAATTGAAAAGGAATTTTACCAATACTATGGGAAATATTGGAGCCATCTCACTAGTCACGGAATTGGAGGAGCGATGGGGGTTGCGAGAACAGATATGGCATACATAACAAGTGAACAATCTACACTTTTAGTTGGAACACCTGCACAAATTATTAGAAAGATCCATTATCAAAGAGAGCTGTTTGGTCATCATCGTTTTTTGGCTCAAGTCGATTTCGGTGGACTGCCTATTGAAAAAGTGAAAAAAACAATTCATTTACTTGCAACAGAAGTAGCACCTGCGATCAATAATTCCTTCTAGTATAAAAGAATTTGGTGTGATAAGATATAATGAATGAAAGCGTTTGAAAGAAGGGGGTCTTTGATGTATTATAATAAAATTCGTATACCACTTTTAACGATATTAGTTATTTTAATGATTCTTGATTTGACTGGGGTAATTTATATTCCTGGGATAGTTATTTTTATTATTGCATTTGCTTTAATTGCTTATAATATTTATATCAGAAGAAATATTTCGAGACAACATCAGAAAAAGAATTAATCTAGGTTAGAGTAAGATCCGATTTCATTAGTCGGATCTTTTTTTATTTGAAGCAGTAGAGCTATAAGAGGCGTTTGAACATGTGTCTTTACAGATGTAATATAATGTGTATAATGAAAATGATGTGAAGAAAAATGAGGGGGAGCTAAATGAATAAAAAAGAAAAAATGTGGGGACTTATCATTCTATTTATCGTATTTCTAGGATATTTTCTCCCATATACCTTATTTTCTAATATAGAAAAATGGTATGGTAGTTTTTTGTTATGGACTATTCTTGCAATAATAGTTATTATCATCAATTATATCTTGACAAAAGAGTGGGGTGATGAAGAGTGAGCACAACAATGGTTTGGATCACCATTACCCTCCACATTTTAATTGGAATATTTATTGCTTTCCTATCTAGAGTAGGAAAACAAAACAGTATGGCTGGCTATTTTCTCGGTGACCGGAAGCTAAATGGTTTTGTTTCTGCACTTAGTTATAGTGCAACAACCTATAGTGCTTTCATGCTAGTAGGTCTTGCAGGATTAACCTACAATGGTGGCGTTGGAGCATTTGGATTTGAGATTATTTATTTCATGGGTGTTTCTTTGGTGGCTATTTTTGGCCCACGCTTTTGGTTAGTTGGAAAAAAATATGGCTATGTGACACCATCAGAAATGCTAGGTGATCGCTACCAAAATAAATGGGTAGCAATTGTGACAGCTTTATCCAGCTGCTTATTCTTAATTCCATATAGTGCAGTACAACTTACAGGGATTGGCTATTTATTAGAAGGGGTAACAAGTGGTGCAATTTCCTATACAACAGGCGTTATTATCGCAACCATTTTAGCATTAGTTTTCACATATATTGCGGGAATTCGCTCAGTTGCTTGGACTGATTCATTACAATCGTTAATTATGATCATCGCGTCTACTATTGTGGTTTTATTGATTATAGATGGATTAGGGGGCTGGAATGGATTTTTTGACTCCATTGAAAAGACAAAACCAGAAGCCTTAGCGGTACCAGGAAATGGATTTTTTAACTTTTGGACATTTTTAGGTTTAACTATTCCTTGGTTTTTCTTTAGTATTTCTAATCCACAGGTAAGTCAGCGGTTATTTATGCCATCATCGATGAAAAGTATGCGACATATGCTACTAGGCTTTTTAATTTTTGGATTTATTTATACGATTGTATCTGTTGTATGGGGATTATCTGCGACAGTTCTTTTTCCAGAATTAGATAATGCCGATTTAGCAACACCAATGCTGTTATCATCCGAATTGGTTCCAGATCTCCTAGGCGTTATTGTCATGGTAGGAATATTAGCAGCGGCTATCTCGACCATTGATTCGATTTTATTGACACTCTCTTCCTTATTTTCTAGGGATGTATATCGTAATATTATGAAGCATAAACAAACAACAGACCAAAAACAATTGCAAATAGGAAAAATTGTAATACCTATAATTGCAATTCTGGCCTATTTATTTGCACAATTACAACTAGATTTAATTGCCGTATTATCAGTAGCATCTTCTGCTGGTTTAATTGTTGTAGTGCCAGGAATTATCGGCGCATTCTTTTGGAGAAAAGGAACAGCAAGTGGTGTGATTATAAGTGTTATCATAGGAAGTATTTTTGTGATTATTCTTGAAGCCTTTCAACTTTTACCTTTAGGCTTGAAGTCAGGTATTTGGGGGATTATTATTTCTACTATTCTCTTTATTAGCACAAGTTTCATAACCAAAGCCCCTGAAGACAAAGCCAATGAATTTATCGATTATTTACAGGTTAAGTTGAAGAAAAACTCTAGATAAATCCAAAGAAGTGCTAATTTTTCCCTTTTAAATAGTTTTAAAACATGTATTGATAATACGCAATTAATGTCGATATAACTATTTAGAAGGGGAGGAAACAGCTTGAAAAAACTGAAGTGGAAATCTAGTGTATCAACTAAATTAATCTCATTAATTACCGTTATCGTTGCCATAACAGGAATTGTCATTGGAATATTTAGTTATAATGTAGCAAAAGCTCAATTAGTAGAATCAGGAGAAAGTGAATTAAGGAAGATAACAGATGGGGCATATTCCATTCTAGAATTATTAAATCAAGAAGTGGAAGAGGGAAGATTAAGCTTAGAAGAAGCGAAGGATGAGGCTCGTCTCCTATTAAATGGACCAGAAAATAATAAGCAAGAATATGACTATTCTCAAACAAATTTTGTTTATAAAAACAATGGATATGTTCTAGCTTATGATGAAGAGCTTGTCTTGCAATTACATCCTACCGAAATAGGTAGCGAGCCTGCTGATGATTTAAATCGGAGTAATCGCGCATCACTTGTAAAAGCAGGTAAAGCATCAGAACCTGATGATAGAATTGCTGAATACAGTGATCTCCAAGAGGATGGAAGCTATAAAGACAAAACAGCTTATATGAGATATTTTGAGCCATGGGATTGGACTATAGGTGTTGCTGTGTATCAGGATGAGTTTTATGAAGGGTTACATCAATTATTCTTGGTTATTATTAGTAGTGTTGTCGTAATTATCGTTATTAGTGCTATTATTTTTTATTTGTTAACAAGAAAAAAATTAGTATCTCTTACAATGGTGGCAGATGTTGCCACATCCATTGCAGAAGGTAATATTAAAAAGACAAATTTAAAAGAGTCTCAGGACGAAATAGGCTTACTTGCTGCAGCATTTAATAAAATGTCTGATCAATTAACTACATTAGTAACAAATGTTCACCAATCAAGTGATCAATTACTTGATGCAGCAACAGATTTATCAGCAATCTCGGAACAAACCTCTGCAAGCAGTGAGGAAGTTGGAAATGCGATGGAGGAAATCTCTCGAGGCACTCAAGAACAAGCAAATGATTTAGAGGATATTAGTTATAGAGTAGATCTATTATCACAAGCCGTGCAAAAAATGCAAGGCGAAACCACTAAGGTGGATACGATCACTACAGAGACAGAAGAGCTATCAAGTAATGGCCAAGAAATCGTCTCAAAATTACAGAAATCAAATAGTGAAGCCGTTCATGCATCTAGGGCAATTGCAGAAGATATCCAACAATTGAATCAAAAAGTTACAAAGATTACATCTGTTATGGATACGATAGAGCATATTGCGGAAGAAACGAACTTACTGGCACTAAATGCAAGTATTGAAGCAGCAAGAGCGGGGGAACACGGTAAAGGATTCTCTGTAGTCGCTGATGAAATCAGAAAGCTTGCAGAACAGTCTAAGGATGCGACACACCAAGTACAACAGGTTGTTTCAACCATTGTTGCAGAAACTGATAAAACCGTTGAGGCTGTTCGGAGTAACGTCCAGAGTTCAGAAGGGTTAAACAACGATGTGGAGGAAACAGAGGGTATCTTTGTGGACTTACAGCAAGCTGTTAAGGAAATTGTGGCAGCAATCGGTTCTGTTAAGACAGAGATGGATCAGATTACGAACGAAGTAGAAAAAATGAATGAAAATATTGAAAGTGTATCCAGTGTATCTGAAGAAACAGCTGCGTCTGTGGAGGAGATCACTTCATCCGTTGACGAGCAGATAAACGCGATTGCCAATGTGGCAAAATCAGCAGAAAACTTAACAGGGTTAAACCAAGATCTTAGTAACATTATTAACCGTTATACCATTTCCAAATGATGAGTGCAGATTGAATCATCATCTATAATCACGTAAAATAGAATCATTATAGCATGTAATGAGGTGAGATGATGGCAGGGATTAAATTTGAAATCGTGGAGAACATTGCTGTATTAGCTGAATCACCTTCTGGTTGGACGAAGGAAGTGAATTTGATCAGCTGGAATGACCGCGAGCCTAAATATGACATAAGAGATTGGTCACCAGATCATGAAAAAATGGGTAAAGGTATTACGTTAACAATGGAAGAATGGAAAGCATTAAAAGACTTTATGGTCGAGTCAAATTAAAAAAGCTTGATATGAGGTGCTAGACACTCATATCAAGCTTTTTCACTATCATCAAATTTTCCAATTCGATATTCCCAAAACCTCTAAAAAAGTTTGTTAGATTTCCTTACAGAAAACATGACGTTAAATGTTCGTAAATAGTAGGATGGTAAATAACAAAAGATGTTAAATGATTTAACATAAAAAAGGGGATATGAAAAATGGCGACATTAGCACCAGATAGAACGAAGGTTCACAAGACCAACTTAGAGATGATCAAGGATCAAATCGAGAAAAGACATGTAGAACTATTACATCTACAATTTGTCGATATTGAAGGTTCCTTAAAACAAGTAACCGTCACTTCGGAGCAATTAGGTGACGTGGTTGAAGGAAAAACAATGTTTGACGGTTCCTCTATTAAAGGATTCACTCCAATTAACAAATCAGATCTGTATTTATTACCAGATTTAAATACATTTGCTGTATTACCATGGACAGAGGAAGACGGATATGCAGAGGCAAGATTTTTATGTAGTGTGACGAACCCAGATGGAACTCCCTTTGAAGGAGATCCCCGTACGATTCTAAAAAATACTGTAGATAAGGCGAATGAGAAGAATTTTTCTATTCAGGTAGGTCCTGAGCTTGAATTTTTCTTATTTGAAACAGATGCCAAAGGAGACCCTACCAACAGAGTGGCCGATCAAGGGGGTTATTTTGAACCGGCACCATATGATTTAGGAGAAAAAGTACGCTTGGAAATTTATCGAACATTGAAAAAAATGGGCTTTGTAATTGAAGCTTCCCATCACGAAGTAGCCATTGGTCAACATGAGATTAACTTTAAATATGCCGATGCACTGACCACTGCTGATAATGCAACGACATTTAAATGGGTAGTAAAAACAATTGCTCAGCAATTTGGTCTTAGAGCTACATTTATGCCAAAGCCTATCTTTGGTGAAAACGGAAATGGAATGCATGTAAATATCTCCTTATTTGATCAAAAAGCTGGGAAAAATGCTTTTTTCGATGAAAAGGACTCAAGACAATTGTCAGAAGAAGCTTATCAATTTATTGCAGGGCTTTTGACACATGTTTCTTCCTTTGCGGTATTTACTAATCCACTTGTAAATTCTTATAAAAGGCTTGTTCCGGGTTATGAGGCACCATGCTATATCGCATGGTCTGCTTCCAATCGTTCTGCATTAGTTCGTATCCCAGCAACCCGTGGTGCTGGAACACGTGTCGAAATTAGATGCCCAGATCCATCAGCAAATCCATACTATGCTTTCGCAGCTATTGCACAATCTGGTATTAACGGAATAGAGAAAGAAATGAACGCACCTGCAGAAATAGTCGACGATATTTTTAGTATGGACGACGATGAAAGAATCCTACGAGGCATTCAGAATCTACCAACAACCTTAGGTGAATCCATTCGAGCATTAGTTGATGGTGAAATAGGTAAACAAGTGCTTGGAGAATACGCATTAAAGGAATACCTTTCACTAAAACAAGAAGAATGGAACAGTTATCGTACCGCTGTGACCGATTGGGAGTTGGCAAGCTATCAAAGTAAATTCTAATTATTCGCTTAATTATATACTTTTAGTTGATATACAACCCGAACTTTAAAAAGGTCCGGGTTGTTTTTTTGATAAGCGTTCTACAACGGATTGAATTCCTATAAAACTCGTATTCTTTTCAATTAATTTAGAAAATCGATATAATTCAATTATAGGTGAATGTATAGTGAGGTGTTTAAAATGGATCCTTTAGATATCATGCTTGATATGGAACGAGTTAAACCATATTATCAACCAGTGTTTAGTGCTGATAGTCATGAGGTCGTCGGCTACCAAGTACTTGGTTATTTAGAAACAGAGAGAAAAAGAGAAAGTATTCGTGCCTTCTTTCAGGACCAAAATGTCCCTGATGAATTCAAAGTAGATATGGATCGACATATTCATCGAAGAGCATTAGATATATATCTGAAGCATAATGTGGATGCAAGTATTTTCCTCATTGTCCATCAAAGCTATTTAACAAAAACAGAGGAAGAAAAGGACTTTGTTCAAGAGCTGATTTCTTATCAAGAAAAGGGATTGGATTTATCCAAGGTTATTTTAGAAATTGTTGAACAAGAATCAGTAGAGGAAATGGATAACCTATCAAACTCATTAAAATATTTAAAAACCTTTGGCGTCAAAATTGCGATTAATGATGCCGGAAGGGGTTCAAGCAATATGGATCGTATTAGCACACTTGAACCAGATATTATCAAAATAAACCTAGCTTCCTTACTAGACCAATCACTTTCTGTTAACTATCAGCATACCATTTACTCCTTATCTATCTTAGCAAGAAGAGTGGGAGCAGAACTGTTATTTGATGGAATAGAATCTAACTATCATTTTCATTATGCATGGCGAAATAACGGAAGATACTACCAGGGCCCATTTCTATCGACCCCGAGTGAAGCTTTTATAAGGAGAGACCTTTTAAAAACTAGGTTTAGAAAGGATATCCAACAATTTATCTATATTGAAAGATCAAAAATTAATGCAAAATATCAGTTAACCGAAACATTAAATGAAAAATTACAGCAAAATATTAAAATGTTAAGTTTAGAAAAGAACCTAGAGGAAGAGATTGATCGTTTTATTACCAATTGGGACGAGATGTTTTTCCGTATTTATGTGACAGATGCAGATGGCTTTCAAAAAACCGCTAACTATATTTATACCAAGGATGCTTGGAGACAGGATCTTACAGTGAAGGGAAAAAACTGGAGTTGGCGACCATACTTTATTGAAAATGTCATTCGAATGAATCATGATCAAACGGGGATACTTTCAGACATCTATAATGATATCGAAACAGGAGAAAGAATTCGTACATTTTCTTATCCTATCGACGAAAATTTATACGTATTTATGGATATTTCACCAATGTATTTAGACGAGCATGAGGATTTATTATGGTAATTATGAAAGGAGGTCTCTAATTGAAAACAGCTATGGTCATTGTAAACCCGAGTTCTGGTTCCGAAGAAAGTGAGAATTATCGTAATAAAGTGCTAGATAAATTACAGAATAAGGGGTATAGAGTGACTAGTAGAATCACACAAAAAGTAAGGGATGCGGTTCATTTTGCGCAGGAAGCTTGTGAGAGTAACTTGGATCTTATCGTAATCATGGGAGGAGATGGTACAATAAATGAAGTGATCAACGGAATTGCTCCAACTAATCATTATCCGACATTACTCATTATTCCATTTGGTACAGTGAATAATTTTGCAAAAGCATTAGAACTTCCTCTAAACCCAGATGAAGCTATTGAAATAATAGAAAAAGGTCAATTCCAAAATGTCGATATTGGCAAAGTTAATGATCAGTATTTTATGAACTTAATCAACTTAGGTGTGATAGCAGAAGCAACCTATTCTGTAACTGCTGAGCAAAAATCGAAATATGGATCTTTTGCCTATTTTATCGAAGGTGTAAAGAAGTTTTCCGAAAAAGACGTATTTCGAGTACAAATAGAAACAGATATAGACACCTTGGACACTGATGCGATGTTTGTATTAGTGGCGGTGACAGACACCTTCGCTGGCTGGAAAAATATGATCAAGGAAGCGGAAATAGACGATGGATATTTGCATCTATTCATTTTTAAAGAATTAACAAGTATAAAAAGCATAGCAATGATTGCAAAATTAATGAGTGGTTCGTTAAAGGAACAAAACAATGTCATTTATAGGAAAGCTAAGGAAGCAATCATCCAGACTAATACAACGAAAGTGATAAATGTTGATGGCGATGAAGGGGAAGAAACTCCATTAAAAATAAGAATTCTTCCAAGCCGTTTACGGGTAATGGTATAACCATTACCCCTTTTTATACGTTAGGAAAATATAAAATTTTTGTAGGAAGGAATGCGATGAAGCAAAAATTTTGAAGTCCAAAGTATAAGAAAAGCTAACGCATCCGCTAAAGGACGAGCGAATGCAAGTTTTTCTTATGTAGTAGTGCAAAAAAGTGATAATTTTACTCAAAAGTGCTAATTTATTAGATCCTTATATAATAACTAGTTGTGATTGTATACAAAAATTTATTATTGCAGGAAAAATTCCAACATAATATATTATCCATATAGTTTGGAGGTGAAAGCAAGTCTTCATTCCACCCTTTTCCTCACACTATTCGTAAGTGCTTACATTTGTGATAGAATTATTCAAGTGAGGTGAAGAATATGAGAGATAAAAAAATTTTCTCCAATATGAAAAAATGGTTTTCCTATCGTTGGCAGAGCAATTATTTTCGGAAAAGCTTTCTATTAATTTTATTTATTACTTCTATTCCAGGAATTATTTCAGGTATTGCTATTTATACATTCGGATTAAGCTCTACCGAAAAAGAGTTGCGTAAAGTACATGTAGAGGAGATTGATGATCGTGCTCAAAATATTGATACACAATTTAGTTACTTGGAAGAGTCCTTAACCTATTGGGCATTTGATCCAAGTTTTAATTATCAACTAATTACCACTGATTTTGTTTATGAGTTCCAAAAAACAAGAGAAATTATGCAGAAGTTAATGATCCTTGAAGGAAGCCAGCCACTTATTGGTGAGGTGGAATTATTTGTGGAAACAAAGGAAGGCCCTGTTTTATTCACACCTTACATAGAATACATAAAGGATGAAAAGGAACAAGAGGGCTATCATTCCTTATTAAAAACATCAAAAAATATAACTTGGGATCATACGGAAGACTTTTTTCAACATACAGGATATCGAAATAACTTAATATTAACCCACCAAATACCAGGGGTGATTAATAATCCTTTTGGTGCCATCGTTGTTACAATAGATGATAAAAGTCTTGTTCGTACACTAGAGACACTAACCCCATACAGCAACGGAGTAACAATGTTAATCAATGAAGAGAATGAATTACTTCTATCGACAGAAGGATCCTCAGATAAGGAATTCACAAAAGAATTAATTAATGTATTTACGAATAATAATAAGATGGATCGATCATTTCAAATGGATTGGAAGGATAAAACCTATTCTGTTTCGTATGGCACCTTTGATCGAATTGGATCGAAATGGACTTACATATCAGCTGCACCTATTTCAGCAATTACAACACCTATTATCACGATTTCAAAGGTCATACTTGTCGCAAGTTTAATTGTGCTCGGATTAGCCTTTTTCTTAACCTGGTTTGCCTCAAACCGTTTGTATCAGCCTGTGAAGAATTTAGCCAGTAGTTTTACAGCAACAAGTAACTTAACCTCTAATGGAAGGAAGGATGAATTTAAGCAGATTCGAGACAGATTAGATTCTTTAACATTTGAAAGTGAACAATTGGAAAAGCGTATAAATCACCAAATACCGCAGTTAAGGCAAAATTTTCTTATTCAGCTTACTAAAGGGTATTTATATGATTTTGATGAGGATGCCTTAAGAAGAAGAATGGAAAATTATCGCTGGAAGGTCCATCATCATTCCTTTGTTTTATTAGATATCCAGCTAACAAGAGGAAATGAACATCTCCAACGAACATATGAGGATGATAGCTTGATTGCTTTTGCGATGGCAAATATTGCGGATGATATGACAGCAAAATATCTCGATCAGTACACGGTTTTAAATCAATATGATTTGACGGCAAGCCTTTTTTTGATCATTCCAGATGACATGTCGAATTGGTCAGATCAATTGAATCAATTAGCAGAGGATATTATGACAGCAATTAATCGTATTCTATCAAGCTATGTGACAATAACGATCAGTTCTGAAACAACAAGAATCAAAGATATTCCTTTTCTTTTCGAGGAAATAGGGAGGGCGAGGAGGTTTAGAGACTTCAATAACCAGAATCAGATTCTTATGTTAAATGAAGTGGAGAAAGAAGTGAAGGGACAAAAATTATTTTATCCATTTGAAACAGAAAAAGAGATCATTCAAAGCATTAGAAGAGGTAAAATTAATGAATCAGAAGAGTTGATTCGTCAATTTTTTGATGAACTTTTACACAATAGTACAAAAGAGGTAAGTGTTCATGCAGGTATTATGCAGCTTTATAGTACGATTCAACACGAAATTTTACTATCAGGAGTAGATCCTGTCGTTTTATATAAAGGACGAAATATGTATGAGGAGCTATCACAGCTTCGGGAAATGGAATGGGTAGTGAAATGGTTAATTGTACAAGTGATTGAACCATATATAACCTTTTTAGAGAATAACATGAATATGGAAATGAAAGTGATAGTAGAAAAAGTAGTTTCTTACCTTGAGGAACATTATATGGAGGATATCTCACTGGAGAGTTGTGCTGAATATGTTGATATCACGCCTTATGCCTTAAGTAAAGCATTTAAAAAGATTCATGGCGTCAATTTTATAGATTATCTTACTACGATCAGAATGGATAAAGCAAAAGAGTTATTATTGTACACGAACATGAAAATTAATGAAATATCAGAAAGTGTAGGGTATAGACATAGTTACTTTAATCGAATATTTAAAAAACATGTAGGCTTGCCACCTAGTCAATACCGAAAAACAAGAGCAAGTAGTTCTTAGGAGGAAATTAAATATGGGTTTTTCTTATCAACAATTTTTGAAGCCTGATACAGAATTTTCAGCCATGCCGTTTTGGTTTTGGAATGACCAGCTTGATAAAAGTAAATTGCGGTCACAATTAATCGATTTCCAGTCTAAAGGTGTAGAAGGTTTTGTGCTACACCCACGTAAAGGAATTCCTAATAATACCCCCTATTTATCCGATGAATTTATGGATTATGTAAAATTTGCTGTAGAGGAAGCAGACAAACGAGGCATGCATGTTATCTTATATGATGAAGCCATGTATCCTTCAGGAGCAGCCAATGGAAAAGTAGTCGAGAAGAATCCTCAATATGGAAGTAGAGGATTATATGCGTTGGAGACAGACATATTTGATAGCACAGTGGAAATACCATTAAAACCGGAGGATCGAATTGTAGCAGTGTACCTGGCGTGTAAAGATTCTGATCAAGACTATAATCCAGAGAAAATTAGCTGTATTTTTCCACTTAATGCTCAGATCATTCAATTACGAGAGAATATTGCTACTATTCCAAATGAAGTGATGGATCAATTCTTTCAAACTAACCAACGCAATAAGGAAGATTACCGCTGCATAGCCTTAATAGAAAGCTATACATTCGGAACGATTCGAGGAATACATGCCAATCAAGATGATGGGGAAGTTAATGCGCCTCGATCTGCTGACCTATTAAACCCCGAAGCTGTAGAGAGTTTTATGGAGATTACTCATGAGCGATATCGGCAAGTGGTAGGAGAATATTTCGGAGGGACAATTTTTGCTATGTTTACTGACGAACCCGACATAACTGGAAGAAACGCTCAGTCAGGAGGTATTGCTTGGACGAACAATTTTGAAAGGTATGTTTATCAAGAGGGAGTACATGTGGAGGATCTTCTTGGATTATTTTTTTCTGTCGGTGAAAAAACAGATGATGTTCGTCAAAAATATGAAAAAGCCGTAAATAAACGATTAATGGAGACGTATTACATACCTATTGCCAATTGGTGTCAACAAAATAACCTTCATCTTACTGGTCATCCTGCCAAAAGCGATGATATAGAGCTTCTTGAGCCTTTTACTATTCCAGGCCAGGATGTTGTGTGGAGATGGGTAGCACCTGAAGACGAAAAAGGATTGATAGGAGAACATTCTACAGCCGGAAAATGTGGGGCAGATCTTGCTAGACATTTTGATCGTCGTCGAAATTTAAATGAGTATCTAGGAGTATGTGGTGTTGATAATTCCTGGAATTTATCTGCGGCTGATATGAAATGGTATACAGATTGGCTTGCGGTTAGAGGTGTTAACTTATTTTGTCCACATGCCTTCTATTACTCTATAAAGGGTAGAGAAAGAAGTCATGAGCGTCCACCAGATGTAGGACCAAATAATGCATGGTGGCCATATTACCATTTTTTTAGTACTTATATAAAACGTGTAAGCTGGTTAATGACAGATAGTGTCAATCAAGCGGAAATTGCGATATTAGCATCGAATAACCATTTACCATGGAAAATGGCCAAATATTTTTTTCAACACCAAATAGAGTTTAATTATTTGCATGAATCTTTATTTACTAAAGAAAAGATCATGATTTCGGGTGATCGTTTGAACATTGGTAATTATTCTTATCAAGCTGTCGTTATAGATGAACAAAAATGGCTAGAAGTGGATCAGGCAGTGAAGCAAACCTTAACCAAATTCACCCAAAATGGTGGAAAGGTATATTGGGTGACTACTAAAAGTAAAGCAGAGAGCATGCCTGATATTATCACTGTTTCACCTGATGATCTAGCATCAATCCATCATTATTTCTCCCATTATCGATATGCAAAGCTTTCTAATGAATGTCCGAATATTCGGATAACGAAAGGGAATAAATCAGGCCAATTATTTTACTTTATGACAAACGAAGGCGAGGAGCTTTATAAAGGAACGATTAAATTTTCGAATGATTTCCCAGTTGAAGAGTGGAATCCGTGGACTGGTTCACGACAGAAATTGGCAACAACTAATGGAGAATATCAGCTAGAGCTTCCGTATCGAGAGTCAGTGATCTGGATAGTAGATTCTAGTCAAGGAGAGAGAGAAAGGAAGAAGGAAGCACGACCAGCAAAATGGATCGAGATAAATCCAAGATTACAACCAGAATCCAATAAATTAGAATACTGGGATAAGCAAACACTTTCTGACTGGAGTAAAACGGATGGTTTACAATACTTTTCAGGAACGATGACATATCCGTTTGTTTTCGACTATCAGGGAGATAAGGTAGATGAAGTGACTATTGATTTGGGGGAAGTTTATGAAATAGCAGAGGTTTCCCTTAATCATAGTGAACCTGTAGTGAAAATGTGGCCTCCTTATAAGGTTAATGTTCCCGGGGAAAGTCTAGTAAACGGGGAAAATTCCCTTAACATACGAATTACCAATAATAGTGCAGTGAAAATGGATAAACAGCACTTGCCATCAGGCTTAATCGGGCCAGTTAAAGTGCTTGGGAAAATATATGACGAGTAAAGGGTGTAAAAGATGAACAGGGTATTTTTGGCGAGTGATTCAACCTGTCAGAGTTATGACAGAAAAGAGGCCCCACAGGCTGGATGGGGGCAGTTTTTACAACAATTTTTGAAAGATTGTACCGTTATCAATCACGCAATCGGAGGTAGGAGCTCTAAAACCTTCATTCAGGAAGGTAGATTAGAAGTTATTGCAAATGAATTGAAAGAAGGTGACTATCTACTAATACAAATGGGCCATAATGATTCGACAAAGGAAAAGCCAGAGCGTTATACAGAAGCGTATAAGGATTATAAGAAATTTTTACAGCAATATATTCATACAGCAAGAAAACATCACGCAATACCAATATTGTTGACACCAGTTTCTCGCCTACACTACGTAAACGGAGAGTTTTTAGTAGATTTTGGGGATTATTGTAATGCGATGAAGGAAGTAGGTGAAGAGGAAAAATGTCATGTGATCGATTTAATGAAGCTTTCCGTTCAACATCTGACTAAAGTGGGGATACAAGAAGCAACCACGTATTATATGGTGGACATAAATGGAACCGATCACACGCATTTTACTGAAAAAGGTGCAAAACAAATGGCAAAGATCCTCTCAAGCTCCTTACAATTAATCATAGAAGCATAACCATATCAACTGATGAAGCCTCTCCCCGTACTTATTCAGTATGGGGAGTTTCTTATTAAATGAAACGTCTAAGAAAATAGTTTATAAACTGAATGGGAAGGATGAATAAAAAATGAAACTAGACCTTAAATGGTTAACAAAAAAACCGAATATACCAACAAATATTACATGGGGGGTCCCGTGGCCAAAAGGTAAAATAAATAGAGATCAAGCTATAACCTTGCTCAATGAGCATGAAGAAATGCTACCACACCAAACCTGGCCTCTCGCCTACTGGCCTGATGGAAGTGTGAAATGGACGGCACACTCCGCGAACTTAAGTCAGGAACAAAGCCTGTCCCTTTCTACGGATAAGGTACCTTTTGAAAGCAAAGGTCTTGTAGTGGAGGAAAAAAAGGATAAAATGATTATCCGTAATGGAACCATGGTATGTACCGTTTATGCAAAAGGTGCTAAGATGCTTGAGTTAGAAAAGGATAGTCAATCATATCAAGGTTTTTTAGAAACATTGGTAGAAGAGCGAGAGGAACAAGGAGATCATTTAGTTATCTCACACACGATGGCTATCGGACATATTGAGCAAATCGAGCTAGAAAATAAAGGAGAGATTCGCACTGTTATAAAGGTGAAAGGAGCTCATTACACAAAAGCTGGCGAGCGTTTTCTACCTTTTATTGTCAGACTATCTATCTATCGTGATTTATCTGATCTCAAAATAGTGCATACGATCATTCATGATAGTGATCCAGATCGTTATTATATAAAAGGAATTGGATTAAAGATAACAACTAGTTTCACAGGGGAAGCATGGAAAAGGCATGTGCAAATGGCGGGGGATGAAGGAGTATATAGCGAACCAGGACAATTATTATTAACTAGAAAATACCGTAATGCAGATGGACTATTTAAAAAACAGATTGAGAATGAACAAGTGAATTTAGACGATACACCTGACTTAAAAAAATTGGTGAAAAGAAATGCTACATGGAATGATTTCAAGCTAATACAAGATAGTGCTGTTCACTATAAAGTTATGAAACGTAGAGAAAAAGAAAATGCATGGATTGATGTGTTACATGGTGGTCGTTCGCAAGGCCTGTTATATGCAGGTGGCGATAGTGGGGGTATTGCGATCGGTCAGAAAAAATTTTGGCAAAAGTTCCCGAGTTCCCTTGAAGTAAAAGGTCTAACGAAGGACACATCATCCATTATCTGTTGGTTATGGTCGCCAGATAGTGAGGCAATGGATCTTCGTCATTATAGTAACGAAACCCATGTGGAGAGTGCCTATGAAGGCTTTGAAGAAATGAGAGCATCGCCTATTGGAATTGCGAATACGAATGAGCTGTTTTTGTCACTTTACTCATCTACCCCATCTACTCATCAATTATTTGAAAAAGCCTTGGCTTGGCAGAATACAAATTTATTAGTATGTGATCCAGCCTATTATTATCAAACGAAGGCGACTGGAGTTTGGAGCTTGCCAGATAAGTCAAATGAATTCTCAAGTTTTCTGGAGAGGGAGCTTGAAAAAGCATTGCGTTTTTATCGAAAGGAAATCGATCAACGAAGCTGGTATGGCTTTTGGAATTATGGCGATGTGATGCATACATATGATCCAGTGCGTCATCAATGGCGCTATGATTTAGGTGGCTTTGCATGGCAAAACACGGAACTAGCCCCTAACATTTGGTTATGGTATGCCTTTCTCCGCTCAGGTGATCCAGCTGTTTTTGAAATGGCAGAGGCAATGACTAGACATACAAGTGAGGTGGATTGTTATCATTTAGGGGAATACAAAGGATTAGGCTCTCGACATAATGTTGTTCATTGGGGATGTGGTTGTAAGGAAGCCCGGATTAGTATGGCAAATTTATATAAAACTTATTATTACTTAACAGCTGATGAACGGACAGGTGAAATTTTAAAAGATTTCAAGGATGCCGATGAAGCTACCGTAAAGCTGGATCCGATGCGTGAATTCTATCCGAAGGATGAACACCCAACACATACTCGGGTAGGTCCTGACTGGGCAGCATTTTGTTCTAACTGGTTATGTGAATGGGAACGCAGCGAGGATAAGAGCTACTTCCAAAAAATCATTACAGGCATAGAGGATATAAAGAGTACACCATTTCGATTGTTGTCTGGCCCAACATACGGTTATAACCCAGAAACATCCCATCTTTTTCATATAGGTGATGGCAACAAAGGTGGTTTCCATATGATCATTGCCTTTGGTGCCCCCCAAGTGTGGATGGAGCTTGCAGAATTGTTAGATGATGAAGTATGGAAAGAGATGCTCGCAGAGTTTGGGGAATTTTATGCACTCTCTGACCAAGAAAAACAAGACAGAACTAGTGGCATTCTTCATAATAAGATGTTTAATTGGCCAATGTTTTCCGCAGCAATGATCGCATATGCAGCGAGAAGAAAAAAGAATCATGAATTAGCACAAACAGCATGGAGATTATTGTTAGATCCTAAACAAAATCACACGCCATTACCAATAGTAGAGCATAAAGTAACGAGCTGGAAAACCTTGAATGAAATTCCTTGGGTGACAACGAATACTATTTCGCAATGGTCGATAAATGTGATAGTATGCCTTGAATTATTGAAGGATTATCCACCAAAAAGTTCCTTGCAAAAAAGTATTAAATCAGAAATAAAATGATAATTTTCTGGTGAAAAGTATTGATAGCCATGAGATAAAAGCAATGAGATTAAAATGGACAAAAATTGAATATTGTAGGAAAAATGTAAGCGTTTTATATTTGGTTTAACGACAAGGAAGTTTGCACCTGGACACCTAAATAAAAGGAGGGGTACCTATTTTAAGTGGAGTGAAAAAGGTGCATATCCATGTCAGTTATGTGAGTAAATTGAAGGAGGGTCAAGATGAAAACAAAAAATTACCGTTATTTATGCATGGCTTTATTTGTATTTATGATGATAATCATTACTGGATGTAGTAATAGTGAATCATCTGGTCAAAAGAAGGAAGGCGAATCAGGTGGGGATGATGCAGGGGATAGAATGCATTTGCGAGTGTTTGTTCCAACCTTCTCTACCGAACCCCCAACAGATGATAGTCCGGTGTTAAAAGAGATTGAAGACTATACAAATAAGGAAATTACGATGGAATGGGTACCGAATAGTAATTTAGAAGATAAGTTTAACATTACTTTATCATCTGGTGACCTGCCACATGTCATGTATGTTCCGAATAAATCTCCGAGCTTTATTAGTGCAGTAGAGGATGGGGCGTTTTGGGAGTTAGGTCCATATTTAAAGGATTATCCTAATCTAAGTCAAACTAATGAAATTGTCTTAAATAATAGTTCGATTAATGGAAAAATCTATGGGATTTACCGTTCACGTGATTTAGGTCGAAATGGAGTTATTATCCGAAAAGACTGGTTACAAAACCTAGGGTTAGAAGAACCTAAAACGATTGACGAATTTTATAACATGTTAAAAGCCTTCTCTGAAGAGGATCCTGATGGAAATGGAGAAGATGATACTTATGGTATGGTCGTCTCTAAATATGAAGGTCCTTGGGATGTGATGCAAACATGGTTCGGTGTACCGAACAAATGGGGCGAGGATGAGAATGGTGAGCTATATCCATTCTTTATGGATGACAATTATATAGAAGCATTAAACTTCTTTAAGAAGCTTTACGATGAAGGTCTCGTAAATGAAGACTTTGCTGTAATGGACCCTGCTCAATGGTCAGAGCCAGTTATTGGAGGAGAAGCTGGTGTGCAAGTAAATGTATTGGATGAAGGCCACCGTATTCAAGAAAAAATTATTGAAGCAGAGCCTAACAATACAGATCCAATTACAGTCATTAAAGCGGTAGAAGGTCCAACTGGACTGCATAATTTACCAACTTCTGGTTACTCAGGCATGCTCTCAGTTTCCAAAACATCGGTTAAATCAGAAGAAGAATTAAAGCAGGTTCTCGACTTTCTTGACAAAATGAATGATGAAGAAGCACAAATTCTTGCTGAAAATGGTATTGAGGGTCGCCATTATGAAATAGTAGATGGAGTATACCAATCAAACATCAACGAGGATGCTGCACTTAAAGCAGAAGTTGATGGGTTTAATCAAATGTTGATGTACCTCCCAGAGCCTAAATCATTAACAGCTGAGTCCACACCATTACGTGAATTAGAAACGCAATTGAAGCTAGAAAATGAAGATATTGTGGTCGGTAACCCTGCAGAGGCGTATATTTCCGAAGTATATTCTAAAAAAGGACAACAGCTTGACAATATTATTTTAGATGCACGTATTAAATATATTGTTGGCCAAATTGATGAATCTGGTTTGGAGGAAGCTGTTGAGCTTTGGAAACAATCTGGTGGTACCGATTATATTGACGAAATCAATCAATTACATCAAGAAGCTCAAAAGTGATCGATAAATTGCGCAGGATCTCTTAAGGCAAAAGAGTGAGTGTAATGACTTTGAATTACTGACAATGTCTAGAATTCCTACACATGACAAAGTGACTAGGGCATAACTAAATAGGGAATCCGAATAATTTCCTGATTGAGAACTGTTCGGATTTCCCTTATTTAGTCCCTTCAACTAGAGATTAATTTTAGTTGCATTGAAGCAGGTGGATCGAATTTGTCTACAACAATAATGTTAAGAGGGGGATTAGATGGAAAATGTCCAACAAAGTAAGTTAAATACTTTAGATACTAAAAAGAAAAAAAGTAAATGGAATCAAATATTAAAAGAGAAATGGCTTTATTTTATGATTTTGCCTGGATTAGCTTATTTTATCATTTTTAAATATATACCGATGTGGGGAATTGTGATTGCATTCCAGGACTACTCTCCATTTTTGGGTGTGCTTGGCAGTGAGTGGGTAGGACTAGAGCATTTTAAGTATTTTTTTACCAATCCTGATTTTTTACGTCTATTAAGAAATACATTTATTTTGGCGTTGTATGATTTAATATTCTTCTTTCCAGCACCAATTATTTTAGCATTGATGTTGAATGAAATACGTCTAAGTTTTTATAAACGAACGCTTCAAACATTAGTTTATGTACCTCACTTTATGTCATGGGTAATTATTGCAAGTATCAGTTATGTATTTTTAACAACAAGTGGTGGGGTAGTGAATGAGTTATTAGCCAAATTCGTCGGTGAAGAAGTCAATTTCTTATCAAGTCCTGATTGGTTTAGACCAATGATTATTGGACAAATTATATGGAAGGAAACTGGTTGGGGAACTGTCATTTTTCTTGCGGCATTAGCAAGTGTAGATCAGGAGCAATATGAGGCTGCAATTGTGGATGGTGCAGGTCGTTTTAGAAGACTTTGGCATGTTACGTTACCAGCATTGCGGAGTACCATCGTAATTCTATTAATCCTAAGATTAGGAAACTTTTTAGATACAGGTTTCCAACAAATCTACTTAATGTCGAATTCGCTAAATCGAAGTGTAGCGGATGTGTTTGACACATATGTTTACTTTGTCGGTATTACCGAAGGTGCATTTAGTTATAGTACCGCAGTTGGGCTGTTTAAATCAGTAGTTGGTATTGTACTAATTGTTGGGGCTGATCGATTAGCGAAAAAACTTGGACAGAATGGTTTATTTTAACGAGAACCAGGAGAGGAGTATTAAAAATGCACCGCATGCATAATACAGGCCCAGGTAGGGTGTTTGATATTTTTAACCATATTTTTTTAGCACTTGTTGCGATCATCACAGTGATCCCATTTCTATATGTCGTAGCTGGCTCCTTTGCCTCAGAGACGGAATTGGCAACAAGATCTTTTTTTCTGATACCAAATGATTTTACCACAAATGCCTATAATTATATTTTCTCGACTAATGCTGTTATTAGAAGTTTAGGAGTTTCTATCCTTGTGACAGTAGTGGGGACTGCTGTGAGTATGGTGTTAACATTAACGATGGCATATCCACTTTCTAGATCAACAATGGTTGGCAGAAATCTAATCTTAAATCTTATTCTCTTCTCCATGTTATTTGGTGGAGGAATGATTCCTACTTATTTACTTGTGAAAGGCTTAGGATTATTAGATTCTTATTGGGCGTTGATATTACCATTAGCGATTAATCCATTTAATTTAATTATTGTAAAAACCTTTTTTCAACAATTACCAAAGGAACTAGAGGATGCATCCAAGATCGATGGTTGTACAGAATTTCAAACATTTTGGCGAGTGATGCTACCTTTATCGAAGCCGGTTATTGCTACTTTTACATTGTTTTATGCTGTATTTTATTGGAATGATTTTTTTCAAGCCCTTCTTTATATTACGGATACAACAAAATGGCCAATTCAATTGTTACTGCAACAATTAGTTATGGTAGCCAATTTAGGAGTAGGTGATCTACAAGAGGCACAATTATACGAACCACCAGAAGAATCGGTTAAATTAGCAGTCATTGTTATTGCCACCGTTCCTATTCTATTATTCTATCCATTTTTGCAAAAACACTTTGCAAAAGGAGTCATGTTAGGATCTGTTAAAGGATAAAATTTGCTCATGCATAAGTGTAAATATCCCACCCTTTTTTACAAAAGATAGTTGGCAAGGAGGCGGACCATATGCAAAATATTTCTTTTAAAGCTGGTGAAACCATATACACTAACACATTAGCTGGAGAAAAATCTGTTGAGGATTGGGTAAGAGAAGGTGAGGTATTAACGAAAACCTGGCAAAATAAATTATTGTTAGAAAACAAATTAGATCCAGAGGAATATGGTGATCATGCTCATTGGGTATTATGGTGTCCAGTAGAAATCCCTGATAAAGTAGTCATAAAATGGGAGTTCTATCCAATCAAAGAACCAGGACTATGTATGCTGTTTTTTGCTGCGAGAGGACGAAATGGAGAGGATTTGTTCGACAAGTCATTACCAGAACGTACAGGGTACTATCCTCAATATCATTCAGGAGCTATTAATGCATTGCATCTGTCCTATTTCCGTCATAAGCATCCAGATGAACGAGCTTTTAGAACGTGTAATTTGCGTAAAAGTAATGGATTTCATTTAGTTACCCAAGCAGCAGATCCATTGCCACCGGTCGATGATGCCGTTTCACCATATCTCATGCAATTAGTCAAATATGAGCAATATGTTCAATTTTCTATTAATAACATGGTTATTTTGGAATGGAAAGATGATGGGAGTAGCTTTGGGCCGATTTTACATGGTGGAAGAATCGGCTTTAGACAAATGGCACCAATGGTTGCAGCTTATGCGAATTTGTCAGTTAGTCATGCGATGATAAACTAGTGAATAAAGTGTGGTGAAATAGGATGCAGAATGAAGGTTTAATTGGTAAATTTTATATGTTCGGAGAAACTGTTTTTCTGTTACTCTATGTCAATTTTCTTTGGATTTGTTTTACACTTGTGGGTTTCATCGTGTTCGGTATTGGACCAAGTACTGTTGCCATGTTTACGGTATTCAGGAAATGGTCGATGGGTGAGGATGGAATTCGGGTATTTAAGCTCTTTTATAAAACATACAAAAAAGAGTTTCTTCGAGCTAATGCAATTGGCATTCTTTTACTTGTATTCGGCTATATGCTTTATGTTAACTTGAATTTCTTACAGCTTGATCGAGAATGGTTACAACAGTTGATGAAAACATTATTTATTGTTGTGACAATTGTTTATGGGATAATGCTGCTTTATATTTTTCCGTTGTATGTTCATTATGAGAATAAGTTATATTTATATTTCAAAAACGCTATTCTGATTGCGCTCTATTCACCAGTTAGAACAATCTATTTAATTGCTGCTTGTTTAACATTATATTATCTATATTTTGTACTTCCTGTATTTATTTTTTTCTTCGGAGCTAGCTTATCTAGCTTGGTCATTATGTGGATCGCTTATCGAACTTTTATTCGCTTAGAATTAAGACAAGAGCAAATGCAGGAAAGTAATGCATAATAATAGGGATAGGGAGGGGAATGCCATATGACGGTTGATAAAAAATTGTCTATGCCTTATTTACTTGGAAGAGTGGATATTTCTTCAGCAGGGAAAAATTGCAAAATGTTTCTAGGTGATTTAACAGGTGACGGTAGATTAGACATTTTGATGGTACAGCCAAATGGTGGTATTGACGATAGATATGAACCGCATCAAGTAGAATCAATGACGGCCTTTGATTTGGAAGGTAATGAATTATGGCAGGTTGGAGCACCAACAGACCAACCTGGAGGCCCTGGTAGTGACTATCCGATTCAAATTTATGATATAGATGGTGATGGAAATAACGAGGTTCTTTTTATAATGAAAAAGAGCTTTTTCATTATCGATGGCAAAACAGGTGAGGTAAAGAAGAAGCTTCCTTTACCAAGTGAGGATGCGCATGATTGCATCATTATTGCCAATATTTCAGGAAATGCCTTTCCTAATGATATTATTCTAAAGAACAGGTATGAGCAGATGTGGGCGTTAAGTAGTAATTGGGAGCTTCTCTGGACACACGAAGGGAATATCGGGCACTTTCCATGGGCATTTGATTTTAATAGAGATGGAAAAGATGAAATAATGGCAGGCTATGATTTTTTGAATGCAGCTGGTAAGATAGTCTGGTCCTGTCAGGAGCTTGAGGATCACGCCGACTGTATATGGGTAGGCAAGGTGCAACCAGACGCTGATCATTATCAGTTAGTGATTGGAGGTAGTGTAACCGTTTTATATGATTGCTTAGGAAATGAATTATGGAGATATAATGGATCAATAGAATCACAGCATGTATGTTTAGGTAAGTTTCGTCACGATTATCCTGGCTTACAGGTTGCTGGACTGGATCGAATCGTTCGAGGTTCCAATTATTCAGATGGGAAGGATGGTATTTTTTTATTAGATGCTAATGGGAAAGAGATTTGGAAGGAAAATAGAGATACTGGAGGCTGGTTAACGATTATAGAAACAATCGAAAATTGGGATGACGTTGGTCTCGATTATATTCTAGCTTATCGACGTGGTGGCAATGTTCTTCCAACCATATATGATGGTTACCAAAATGTAATTACTACCTTTCCAATCGATGGTTATCTCGTATATGGTGATTTAATTGGTAGTAATCGCAGCCAGGTTATTGTTTATGATCAGCAGGCTGCCTATATATATGGTAGTAGTAAACTAGACCTAAGAAAGAAAAATGGAAAAACACAAACACAGAGTAAAAGATTATATTCCCAAACATTATATCCTGGTGGGGAGTATATATGAGAAAATTAGTTAGTGAATTAAAAAATAAGAACACATTTACTTTTGGAAAAGTAATATGTGTTCTTTGTATATTTCTCGTTAATAGGATTAGAGCCTTCCCTTGATCCCCGTCAAGTTATATTTGAAATTTTTTCATCATCTCTTGTAATTCTTCTGATAATATTTTTAACTCATCTGATGTTGTTACTAATGATTCGCTTACTTTTAATTGTTCCTCAGTAGTTGCGGACACTTCCTCACTTATTGCAGAGGATTGTTCTGCTGTTGCACTTACTTGATGAATCGTAGAAGTTAGCACCTCTTGAGAATCACGTAATTGCTGAATAGATTCGGTAATTTGTTGGATCTTACCTGTAAAGGCAGCCATATTACTACCAACACCATTTAAGATGGTTTGCGTCTCTTCTGCTTGGGAAACCTGTTCCTTGAATCTAGGGTTTGCTTCCTGTAAAACACCTAAAGTATCATTTACTTCATGGACAATACTAGAAGTAATTTCATCTACCTTGTCAATGGATTGCTTAGATTGTTCAGATAGCTTTCGAATTTCGTCTGCGACTACAGCAAATCCTTTACCAGCTTCACCAGCTCTTGCTGCTTCAATCGCAGCGTTTAATGAGAGTAGATTCGTCTGAGAGACAATATTCGTTAACATAAGCATGACATCATTAATTTGCTCTGTGCTTGCCTTTAAAGCGTCAACTTTTTCCACAAGTGCTGTGGTCATTTCCTCGCTGTCTCTTGTTTTTTGAACTAACTCATTCATTTTTTCTAACCCTTCATGGCTTCTTTCTAATACATCAATCGCGTAATTCTCCATTTCTACATTATTTCCATATACATTTTCTACTTCATCATGGATTGTTGCAGCAAGTGTGTTTCCCTTTTCCGCTTCATCCGTTAATCCTGTTGCACCACTAGCGATTTCCTCAGAAGCAGCAGCTACTTCCTTAGCTGATTGTGACTGTGTTTGAGAAATATCGTGAAGGCTGATAGCAGCTGCTAAAACCTTACTTGTTGATAGCTTTGTCTGGTCCATCATTTCAGCAATATTTTGAAGCATATCATTAAAGCTCCTTGATAAAACGCCGATCTCATCATTTCGTTCTGTATCTATAGACTTAACACGTAGATCACCATTTTGTGCTTCGGCCATTAGATTGGATATGCTAGCTAGCGGTGTAGCAACCTTTTTCACCATTCGTGAAGCAATAAATATAGACATGAGTAAGGAAAGAACAATGATGGCAAGGGTTACATAAAAGATAACTCTTGTATCTTTCGTCAAATCAGCTTCCGAAACAGATCCAACTAGATGCCAATCGGTGATCCCAGAAGAATCTTGAAAAATTAATTCGCCATCCTTTTCACTCACATGCTTATCAGAGTCCAACTGAATCGGATAAGGGTATTCTTTTGTAATTTCATCCCCATCATAAGAGAAAACGATCTCATTGTTTTGATCAACGAGATAAACTAATCCATCTTCCCCGACGGTTACATCCTGAAGTGCTTCCTCAAAGACGACTGTGTCTAATTCGACAAAAAGTATGTAATTTTGGCCACCAATCTGTAAACTTTGTCCGAATGTTACCGTCGGTTTATCATTAGTTCCCGTAATTCCATTTTCGGTACCACCAATCCATGCTACTGCCTCATCTGCTTCCAATGCTTTTTGATACCAGCTACTATCTTTTAAGGTTTCTTCATCCAATGTCTGTGTAGAAGAAATGACTCGTTCCTTCTCGGTATGCACAAGGTACAAGCTAACATTTCCATCCACCATTGTAACTTGTGTTAATGCATCATCAATCGTACTTCTTAATGAAAAATAATCAAAGCTGTTTGGATCTTCAAATTTATCTAATTGGGAAAGTGTATTGCTAAAATTAGGTGCCATTAAGATTTCTGTCACTCGATCCCGATAACTTTCCATCATAAAATCTATTTTATCTCCTGCTTGTACCATTGTTTGCTCTGTGGCATCGGTTACTTTTTCCTTAATGATATTGTTTGATATGATGTAAGAAGAAATTCCAACGATTAGGACACTTATTAAAACGGTTGCTAAAATTCTATACAAGATGACCGAACCGATTGAATTCTTTTTGGGAACACTCGAATGGCTAACTTCCTTAATTCCATTTCGGTCTTTTTTTATTTTCAGTTTTAGATTATTCCATTGATCTTTCACCTTAACTTTCTTAAATTTAGACATGATTCTATCATAATTTTTCCGCAGTTTCTTTCTCAATTATAGAACCCCCATTTTATATTTATTTTTGAAAAGGCTTACGATATTAATGATACAATAGTAGGATGGAAATGGATAAAATAATAGGAAAATAAAATTACCTAATAGTACAAAATGATTATAACACAAGTAGGAGAAAATGACGATAAAAAATAATAAAATTTGACAGGAATGATTGGATTGATTGATTTTATATAATAAAAAATAGTGCCTATATAACTATAGACACTATCATTAAATCATCAGGATGATTTTCTTACTCTTCTACTAAAATTTACATTGGTCGCCTTCACAAAAGCTTCTTTTTTTATTAGGGGTTAAATCTTTCTGGTTAGAGTTTTCTTCTTCTGTGATCCGCTCTAATGCTTGCATAAATGTTTCGACTGGCTGTGCACCTGATATAGCATATTTTTGATTAAAGACAAAAAACGGAACTCCGGTAATACCTAAATTCTTTGCCTCTTCAATATCTTCTAAAACGTCCTGCTCAAACTGAGAAGACTCGATAATTTGCTTCACCTTTTCAAGATCTAGAGAAAGTTCCTTGCAAACCTGAAGAAGTATTTCCGGATCACTTAAATTAGAAGAATGTGTAAAATAGTGTTGAAACATATTGTTTACAAATTGCTCCTCTTTCCCTTCTGCGTGGGCAAATTTAGTAACACGGTGTGCAGTAAAAGTATTTGTAGCCTGTAATGTATCCATATGAAAGTGTAATCCTACACCTTTTGCTTGATCAACAAGTTGTTGATTCATTTGTTTTGCTCTTTCCACTGTCATGTTATATTTTTTTGCTAATATTTCGTGAATCGATTTATCCGTTGTTTTGGGAGCTTCAGGATCTAATTGAAAACTTTTATATTTGATCAAAATATCTAATTTTTTTGGATATCTTTCCACCGCTTTTTCTAATCTCATTTTCCCAATATAACAAAATGGGCAACTAAAATCAGACCAAATCTCAATTTCCATGGTTACACCTCGCTTTACAATCCTCTATATTTTCACATAAAAAAAAGCTACCTTAAAGTAATTTGCTTAAACAACGATACCTTTATTCTATAAATTTGGATTATATAGATGAGGAAGAAACAGGATGAATGCCATTTCACTTAAATGGTATTCATCATAAGATACTATATGCTCCTACAATCTTCTGTTATTCGTTTACTAGCTGCCGTTACAGCGGTAACCCCTTATTAGAGGAGGTGTTCCTATGTTAACAGATTTTAGGGCATTGTTACGGGATGATTTTTATTTTATTGTACCAGCTCTTTGGTTCATCGGCTATGCATGTAAACGAACACCACTAATACCTGATTGGTTGATTATTTGGATTTTATTAGCCTGTGGAATATTTGCAGCATGTCATTTGTTTGGTTGGAATATTCGCTCAATGGTTGATGGCATTATCGCAACAGGTGTTGCCGTATTTAGTCATCAGCTTGTTAAGCAAACAATGTGTCAAGATAAATAATGATAAAGGAGTGATTAGATGGCGGAATTTAAAGGCTTTAGAATTTCAAGTCCATATGGGTCTAGGATTCACCCTATTAGAGGATCAAAGGATTTTCATGGAGGGATCGACTTAGTAAAACAGCATAATGCCCCTATTAAGGCATTTACAGCTGGTACTGTTCTATATGCAGGCATGGGTCAAAGTGGTACAGGCTTAGGTGGCTATGGAAATGTTGTCTTATTGAAGGACACTAACAACCGTGGGCAGTTATATGCACATCTAGATCGTGTAACGGTAAGTAAAGGACAGAAAGTTCGTGCGAATCAAATTATTGGATACCAAGGGCAAACTGGTGAAGTGACAGGTTCCCACCTACATTATGAAGTTAGAAAACATGCGGAGGCAGCACCCCCATATGGCTATCGCTCTAATAAACAAACCTCTACCTTGAATCCGGTAGAATATTTGAACCAATTCACTGAAAAGTCAGATTTAATAAAAGAAGGAATGCGTGGTAGTGAGGTAAAGACATTACAATTAAATTTAATAAAGCTTGGCTACTCGCTTTCTAAATATGGAGCAGATGGGGTGTTTGGTGCGGAAACAGAAAGGGCTGTTAGAAATTTTCAAAGTGATCAAAAGATTACAGTAGATGGGATTGTTGGACCTGTTACGAAAAACAGAATAAATCAGGCATTGAAAGCATGGAGTAAATATCCTGGTACCCTAATAAGACTTGGTAGTAAGGGAGATAATGTAAAGAAAATCCAACAAAAAGTTGGAACAAAAGTCGATGGTATTTTCGGGAAGAAGACAGAGCAGGCAGTGAAAAATTTCCAGAAGAAGAATGGGTTGGCGGTTGATGGTATTGTTGGACCAAAAACATGGAATAAATTATTCTAGCAGGTTTAGAACATTTAAGATCCGAACCTTCGTTCATTTGATATGTTAGGTTCGGATTTTACATATTGTTTAGTTGGTATAGCTAATTATAGTTATAACCTTATTATCTGACTTAACTCTAAAAGTGTATTTTAGGTTGTAAAATTTATGAAAAAGCACTTGATCAACCTTCATTCTATGATATGCTAATTGAGAGAATAGGACTATATAATACTAGACTTAGTCATTAAATAAACTAAAAATAGAGGATCAAGGATCGGTACGAAAATAAGACAAAACATTTTGATTCTTTATAAAATAGTATATAATAATTTATAGTTCTTTTTTACTATATTTATTCAGTTATATTCTACTATATTGGAAGATTGCAATATTGTAATAATAAATGAGATATGGGTGAAGAAAAATGATGCTCCAAAAATGGATGAATAAGCGGTTTTTATTATATCTAATCTTCTTAACAATAGCGATCATCTTCCATGTATTTACTATTCCTCTTATATTTGGTGTCAGTATAAGTTTTGCACCTATTTTCTATTTAGCGATAATTCGTTTATTTGGTTTACGCTATGCCTTAGTTGCCACTCTAATCATTAATGGGATTTCATATACCTTCCAATTCAATGAAGCTTTTTACTTTTTAAATGTCATTGAAGTATTAGTTATTGGTAGTTTGTATAAAAAGAAAGGTAAAGACTTGTTTACATGGAGCTTTGTCTACTGTTTTTTATTGATTTTATATTTCATGATCTACCAGTTTTTTATTCCAGTGGACATATCTAGTGAATTTATTAATTTTACTATTTTTCAATTAGTGTTGTCGACACTATTCTCAGCACTAATAGCGGATATTCTATGTGACTACTTACCATATATTCCGAAAATTGGGTCTGTTTTTATGGATCGTAATCGTCTTTATTTTGGTCAAATCATCTCACATATTTTAATCTTTTTCGCTGTTTGTCCTATTTTAATTTTCATCTTGTTATATTCTAGATCGCTAGAAGCCGATATGTATGAACAGTGGAAGCAAAGTTTAACCCAGTTAAATTATACACTTAGGCAAGAGGTCGTTGAAATGGATTCAGAGGAAATCCAAAATTTTTCCCTTGATTCGGATTTAGAAAAGGCAAGATTAAAATCATTGTTAGAGCATGAGGTTGGAGACAGTAATGCGAGAATATACCTCATAAATAGTAATACTGAGGTTTGGTTATCGACAGCAGATCAGTTAGATTCTAATGAAGATGGTCAGGTATTTCAAACGGGATTTGTAAAGGAGATACACGAGAATGGGTTTATTTGGTTTTCCGAGAACAACCCGAATTTCTTAGCGTGGTATGAAGGAAAATATATAGGACATACTACGTTTCTTAATAAGGATGTGTATCTTTTAATTCCAGTAGATAAAGCTATCTATAAAGCAGCAAATAAATTGGAAAGATATTTATTAATCGCTATGCTTATCTTATTTTTTGCTTTGGTTTGTGGGATCGTATCTAATCATATTCTATCTCAATCATTAGGATTTATTACGAAGATTACAAGTGATCTTCCAAGGAAGGTTCAGACGAAGCAAGCATTTAATTGGTCAGATACGAATATTTATGAATTTGCTCAATTACGTGAAAATATCGAAAAAGTAGCATTAGAGCTCCAAAAGATGTTTCGAGAAACAAAATTGAAAAATAAATTGTTAATGGAGAAAACGAACCAGTTAACCGAATCAGAAACAAAACTATCCTATTTGGCCCATTATGACTCTTTAACCAATTTGCCAAATCGATATTCTTTTTATAAAGATATGGATGCCTTACTAAAGAATTCAGTAGATCATATTTTCGCTGTCGTTTTTCTTGATTTAGACAAATTTAAACAGGTTAATGATACATTAGGCCATAGTGGTGGGGACGAACTATTAAAACTATTCGCTAAAAGACTATTATTATTTGAAGAAGAACATCGATCGTTTCACGTATATCGTTTAGCAGGCGACGAATTTGTATCGACAATCAAAAAGAGCTTAAAGCAAGAGGTATATGCAGTTTGTGATGAACTAGAAAAAGTAATTCTTCAACCAATAAATATTAAAGGAACGTCTATTACATTATCTGCAAGTGTTGGTGTAAGTTTTTATCCGGTTGATGGTAGAACAATTGATGAATTACTACATAATGCTGACACTTTAATGTACAAAGAAAAAGAGAGAAATCATCAAAGAGAATTATCTATTATCAAGGAGAATCATAATGCAAACATCTAAGAGTTTCGTCTTGTTCTTAATGTTCTTTATACTAGCAGGATGTACGTCTCCTCCAGTACAATCGGTCCACGATTCGACCCTTATTAGGGAGACAGATTCGGAAGAGGAGACTCAAAATGCTAAAACAAATGAACTACTCATTTGGACACCAGATAATATTTTTTCAAATAGCTTAGAAGGATTCCAAGAGAAGTTTCCGGATGCTTTAATCAACATTAAAGAAATAGATCCAAATATCATAGCAGAAAAGTACCGAGATAGCTTGATCAAAGGAAAAACACCAGATATCTATGTTTTTCCAATCGATAAAATAGGAGGCTTTTCTGGGGTTCATGGATTAGAGGATTTAAGTAAACCAATGTATGATGATAGTCTTTTTATGCAAGCCTTACCCAAGGGATTGGTAGAAGAGTTTAGAACGAGTGATTCAAATAAACTGTTTGCTTTACCGCTATTATATTTTCCTTATGTAACCTATTATCGGGCAGATATCCTAAAGAAATATGGTTTTCCAAGTGAACCAGATCGACTGAGTGAATGGATTTCAGATAAGGAGAAATGGATCGAGATGGCGGAAGTCTTAAAGCAGAAGGGACATTATATTACGGAAACAGACCATCAGATCATTGAAACAGCTTTACGAACCTCTAATCTATTTAATGGCACCTATGATTATATTGCAAAGAAAAATGCTTTTGGAAAAGCATTAGAAGGTGCTGTTGAGGTCGAGGAAAATGATTTAGATCCTTCCTTGAATATATGGGAAGAAAGTGGCAAGGCAGCGCTTAAGAACGACGAGCTTGTTATGTTTTATATGGCAAATTATGTCCAAGATCAGTTAAAGGAATGGGTGCCAGACCAAAAAGAAAACTGGGGTATAACGACTCTTCCTTTTGGACTAAATGGGGTAGATAGAAAGGCGAGCACTGCGATTGCTATTTCTTCTCAAAGTCAAAATAAAATGATAGCATGGGAATTTATCAAACATATGTGCAAAGATATGATGAATATATACAAAGGTTCTAATAAAGATCCCTTTTATATAAATAAAGATATTAACAGGATTTATTGGAATTCAGTTACTAACAGCATCGCAGGACAGCCAACCATACTTGACAAAGGAAGTGAAAATATTTGGAAAGTAGCTCTTGCAGAGTTCAGAAATGGAGAAGAGATTACGGAACACGCTATTGAGCAAGTGCATCAGGATATAGGGGATTTAATTAGACAAGATCAGAAAGCATTACAAAATTTAATAAATAAAAATTAATTTTGGGAAGGATACTTCTAGTTTGGAAAGAAGTCTATCGAGGAATAGTACTTATCCTATCGAATAGTAATATGAGAATCATGCTGAATAGATATAGTTCATTCTTCAATCATTGCTATAATGAGAATATAAAAGGATTGGATGGATGTGATGATATGGAGTTTGAACTGAAGGTTTCTACAGGTATAAAAGATTTCGATCATGTAATCGATTATTTACATCTAGGAGACAATGTCGTTTGGCAGGTCGATACTTTAGAAGGGTATAAAGATATGGTAATACCCTTTGTTTTGCAGGCAATGAAGGATCAACGGAAAATAGTCTACGTTCGGTTTGGTCAGCACATGCCGATAGTAAAAGATGACCCTTTAATCAAAAAATATGAAGTCGATGCAAGTAAAGGATTCGAAAGCTTTGCAACAGAAATCCACCGTCTAATTGAAAAGGAAGGTCCAAGGACTTTTTATATTTTCGATTGTTTAACAGATTTATTATCGAATTGGTCCTCTGATTTAATGATTGGAAACTTTTTCAAGGTATGTTGTCCATATTTATACGAATTAGATACCGTTGCCTATTTTGCTATTATGCGGAATATTCACACATTTAGTACAATCGCGGGAATTAGAGAAACCACTCAAGTACTGTTAGATCTGTATCAGTTGAAGGAAAAGTATTATATTCATCCATTAAAAGTATGGCAGCGTTATTCACCAACGATGTTTTTTCCTCATTTGATTGAAGGAGATCGGTTAAAAAGTATTACTGCTAGCGCAGAAGCGTCTACTCTTTTTGCTAATATAAATCGAATTGAAGAAAGGATGGATTATTGGGATGTTATCTTCTCAAAAGCTAAGGAAAAGCTGGAAGAAGACATTGTGGAGCAGGAAAAGACAAAGCAGATGCTAATGCCACTATTGATCGGTGAAAAATCAAGAATGTATCATCTATGTGACCAATATTTTACTTTACAGGATCTATTGCAAATCGTATCAAGAGAAGTAGGGACAGGATTTATCGGAGGTAAAAGTGTTGGTATGCTTTTAGCTAGGAAGATTTTAGCGGATGATAAAAAAGGTCGCTTCTCAAGATACATCGAGCCACATGACTCTTTTTATATTGGATCTGATATTTTTTATACTTATATTGTTCAAAATGGATGGTGGAAACTTCGATTAAAGCAAAAAACGAAAAAAGGCTATTACCAGTATGCGAAGGAATTACAAGACAAACTAATGAAAGGGAAGTTTCCTGCTACTATTAAAGAACAGTTTATTCAGGTTCTTGAATACTTTGGACAGTCACCTATCATTGTGCGATCTAGTTCTTTATTAGAGGATAATTTCGGTAATGCATTTGCTGGAAAATATGATAGTGTTTTTTGTGTAAATCAAGGCACGCCAGAACAAAGATATCAGGCCTTTGAAAATGCTATACGAACTGTTTATGCGAGTACAATGAATGTTGATGCTCTCGAATATCGGATGAATCGTGGATTGTTTGAAAAGGATGAACAAATGGCCATTCTCGTCCAGCGAGTTTCTGGTGACCATCATGGAGAGCACTTCTTTCCACATATTGCTGGAGTTGGTAATTCTTCTAACTTATATGTATGGGATAAAAGCGTTGAGATGGAGGCTGGGATGATTCGTCTAGTATTTGGCTTAGGAACAAGAGCAGTTGATCGAACCGTTGATGATTATGCAAGAATTGTTACATTAGACCAACCAACAAGAAAACCGTTAATGCATATGGATGACCAACAGAAATTCTCTCAACATGAAGCAGATGTTCTTTCCATTAAGGATAATAAATGGACGAGCATCCCACTAAATAAGGCTATTTCTGATGTGTGGGATGTTGATCAAGGTTTATTTGCTTCTATTGATACAGGAACAGTTTTAAGATTAAAGGATTTAGGCTATCAACATATGCCTACACCGTATATTCTTGATTTCAAACAGCTTTTAGGTAATACTACTTTTCCTAAAGTAATGAAACAATTACTGGCAGAATTAGCAAGAGTGTATGATTACCCTGTAGATATTGAATTTACCGTTAATTTTCAACATCAGGATGACTATAAGATTAATCTCGTTCAATGTCGCCCATTACAAACAAAAGGATTGGGAAAGTCTGTTGACATCCCGAAATTACTAGAAAATGAGCGATGTTTAATAAGTACAAATGGTAATTTTATGGGGGGGAATATACGTTTACCGCTCGATTATGTAGTTCATGTAGTGACAGATGAATATATTAAATTAAGTGAACAAGATAAGTATAATGTTGCAAGATTAATTGGGAGAATTACATATGATCTAAGAAATGATAGAATACTATTAATCGGACCTGGAAGATGGGGCACATCCACACCCTCACTTGGTATTCCTGTTCATTTCTCAGAAATTCAGCATGTTGATGTAATTTGTGAGGTTGCTTCAGAGGAAAAAGGTTTTATACCAGAATTATCCTATGGCAGTCACTTTTTTCAGGATATGGTAGAAGCAGACATCTTTTATGTCGCGCTTTTTGAAGGGAATAACGGAGTACATTTTAACCCTTCTTATCTTTCTAGTTCATTCAATCTAATAGAACAATGGACCTCTCCTGCTTGGAAAGACATCCTTCACGTTTATAAGGTGGAAGGGATGGAGTTAACTGCAGATATAATTCAACAAAAACTTATCTGTAAATGATTCCTCCAATAGATTGATTTCCTCCATAGAATATGTTAACTTATATTCATTATAGGTTTACATATCATGGAGGAAGAAAAAATGACATCGACTAAATTAACAGCACTTATTCTAGCTAGTATTTTCTCAGCTATAACGGCCATTTTAGCACAGATACAATTTCAAGCTTTTATCGTTCCATTTAGTGGTCAAACATTAGCAGTGGGATTAACAGCCACGATTTTAGGTAGTAAAATTGGTGCACTTGCCATGTTCTGTTACATGCTACTTGGACTGATAGGTATTCCTGTTTTTGCAGGCTTTGAAAGTGGTCCACATGTCCTTATTGGCCCGACAGGAGGGTATATTATTGGATTTATTGCTACTGCCTACATTACAGGCAAAATTCTAGAAAAAACATCCTTTAATATGTGGATGGCAATCATCGCAAATATTGTGGGGATGTGTGTCACCTTAACGTTTGGTGTCATTCAATTAAAGTTCATTGCTGATTTATCCTGGCATGCCGCTATCGTATCAGGAGCTCTCCCATTTTTAATTGTCGGTATCATTAAAGCGATTCTTGCTAGCTGGATTGGTATTGTTGTCAGACGAAGTTTAGAAAATGCCAAACTTCTACCAGTAAATCATTCCATTAAAAAAGCTGTCTAACTATTAGAAAATCGCTCTTTTTGAGCGATTTTTTTGTTCTACAAGCGATTTGTAATCGCGTATTCTTTAGTCAATACCAAGCTCAAAGACTAAGAAACTAACTTGTGTAAACCCCCAAAAAAGAGGTATACTTATAGGTATGTATGTAGTATATTACCAATATAATAGTAGATATGTGACTGATTATACATCATAAATATAATGTTGGTTTTAAATAAAGTGCGAAATCATTGGAGGTATTTGTTTTATGAAAACTAAATTACACTTATTGTTCGGGGGAAAGTCAGCTGAGCATAAGGTTTCCATGCAAACAGCGAAAGCAGTTATGAATGCAGTTGATCAATCAATATATGAGGTGCATCCTATTTATATCGATCAAGAAGGTAGCTGGAATAAGGGCCCAGTGTTAGAAGGTAAAGTAGACGATGTTCATGCCTTAGCATTTCAAGGGGAAAAAAATACTGTATCTCCTCTCGCGATCAGTGAACGAGCAGTAAAGGGAAAAGAATTAGATTCAGCACAAGTCAATGAAGTTGTTTTCCCTTTATTACACGGTCCAAACGGGGAAGATGGAACGGTTCAAGGACTGCTAGAAATCTTAGGCTTACCATACGTTGGTAACGGAGTGTTAGCCTCATCAGCTGGAATGGATAAGATTGCCATGAAGGCTATTTTTGAGCAAGCTGGTTTAACACAAGTAAAATACGTTGGATTTATTCGTAAAGACTGGGAAGAACAAGCAGAAAGGGTAATGAGTAAGATTGAGACTGATATCGGTTATCCGTGCTTTGTCAAACCAGCTAATCTTGGATCAAGTGTAGGAATCAGTAAGTGTAAAAATCAGGAACAGCTAAAAGAAGCAGTCAAAGAAGCACTTCGATATGATCGGAAAATTATTGTAGAAGAAGGGGTAAATGCGCGAGAAATAGAGATCGGCGTTATTGGAAATGACGAGCTTGAATGCTCTGTAGTAGGAGAAATTGTTCCTAAGACAGAATTCTATGATTATCAATCGAAATACGAGGATGAAGATACAGGGTTAATCATACCTTGTGAGTTACCTAACGAAATTTATGAGCAAATAAAGGATATTGCAAAAAGGGCATACAAATCGTTAGATTGCTCAGGTTTAGCAAGAATGGATTTCTTTTTAACTAAGGATAATGAAATATTAATCAATGAAGTGAACACAATGCCAGGCTTTACGCCATACAGTATGTTCCCACTATTATGGAAGCATAGTGGTCTAGAATATCCGGCTCTTATTAACAAATTAGTAGAGCTAGCAATCGAAAAACATCAAGAAAAACTGAAAATCTCTTATACGATGGATTGAGCGGAGGATTTATATAATGATAACAAGGACGTTAGAACAAGTTGCGAGGATGGCAGAGGCTGAATTATCTCATGATAAATGGAAGGATGTTCAGATAGAAGGGGTTTCTATTGACACTCGGTCGATTCAGCAAGGTCAATTGTTTATTCCATTACCTGGTTCCAATGTTGATGGTCATAAGTTCGTGCGACAAGCATTTGAAAAAGGTGCTAGAGCTACTTTTTGGAAAAAGGGTGTAGATGGTGCACCTGAAGACATTCCATTAATTTTTGTGGATGATCCCCTTATAGCCATGCAGCAATTAGCGAGAAGCTATCGGGATCAAACTGGTGTAAGGATAGTAGGGGTAACCGGTAGTAATGGAAAAACTTCGACAAAGGACATGATAGCGGAAGTTCTTTCGAGTACATTCTCTGTTCAAAAAACGAAAGGCAATTTTAACAGCCAATTAGGTCTACCTTTATCCATTTTTGAACTGGAAAAAGACACAGAGGTGATGGTGCTTGAAATGGGTATGAGTGATGTCGGGCAGATTGAAATCCTTTCGAAGATAGCTAAACCCGATATTGCGGTTATCACGAATATTGGTGAATCCCATTTAGAGTATTTGGGGTCAAGAGAAAAAATTGCAGATGCAAAATTTGAAATCACGACAGGTCTGAAGAATGATGGAGCTTTTATTTATGATGGAGATGAGCCACTACTGCAACAAAAAATTTCTAGTAGCACATTTTCGTTTCAAACCATCTCTTTTGGTGAAACAGATACTTCCGATTTATTTCCTCTGTCCATCGAATTGAAAGATAACGGGACAGAATTTACGGTAAATACCATTCCGCAGACACCGTTGTTTTTACCTGTACTTGGTATGCATAACGTGAAAAATGCGCTTGCTTCTATCGCAGTTGGACAATTTATGGGGATTAATGAAGAGAAAATGAAGCGTGCATTAGCTAAAGTGACTTTAACTTCTATGCGAATGGAAGCACATCAAGGTAAAAATGATTGCTTGATTATCAATGATGCATACAATGCTAGCCCAACCTCTATGAAAGCTGCTGTATCATTAGTAGATTCACTAGAGAAGTACCATAAAAAGGTTTTAGTACTTGGAGATATGCTAGAGCTGGGGAAAGCAGAAAAAGAATTTCATCAAGAGGTGGGTTCCTTTATTTCAAATCTAACTATCGATTATGTGTTCACATATGGAAGATTAGGTCAATTTATTGCTAGTGCTGTTAAGGAGAAGAGCGAGGAAATAAAGACTAGAGCATTTGATGATAAACAAGATTTAAAGGAGAGCTTATTACCTTTATTAGATAGGGATACCGTTGTTTTATTCAAGGCATCAAGAGGAATGAAATTAGAAGAGATCGTAGAAGATATCATTGGATAACATGACTAGGAGAGTTTTTAATCTGATGCCAACTATTAATTACCTAAACATCAACCAAGCGCATGGACGACTTTTATTCTCGTCCATGCGCTTGGTTTTGATTCCTTTAATTACGGTAAATTTGTTGTAAGTAAGTAGATGGGGAAACCCCTGTAACCTTTTTGAATACACGACTAAAATAGAATGGATTAGAAAATCCTAGGTAATCACTTACTTCTGATACATTTTGATTGTCTTTTTTAAATAATTGGATCGCTTTTTCGATAAGAATCTCATTTTGGTACTGAGTAACACTTTTACCTGTATGGTTCTTAAAAAGGGAAGAAAGATAGGAATAATTCATTCCCATCGCATTTGCGATCTGATCTCCTGTTAGCTTTTGGTCTTCATTTTCGTGTAAAAGCTTCACCATTCGTGCAATTATCCGGTGGGATTTTTTGTTTGCGTTTTCTTGCATTTTATCCATGTATAGTTCTAGAAATATTTGGTGTGCTTCCATGCTGGAAAGAATCGGCCGCATTGGATTGGTCGATTCATACAATTCTAATAATTTAACTAGCTTCGTTTCCATCCATGGAGCATTCGTGACCTTTCCATACTTCGGAAGTGTGAAAATGGCTTGATAGGCCTCTTCGCCGATCAATGAAGTTTGGCGAAAGGGAGTGAATTCGACATTGGGAGCTCCGGTATTTTTATCAGAGAAATGAATATAGTACCATTCAGATCCAGGTAAATATAATTCACGTCCAAAATGATAGATATCTTTTCTAAGAAAAAGATAGGAACCTTTATCCACATAATACTCAATGTCATCCTCTATTACGTGTATTCTTCCTTTTTTAACGTAAATAAAGACATGTAAGTATTCCATAACCCGATCTGGATGCTTAAACACCCCATCAATATCATACATAAAGCCGACCTCGCGAATTAATGGAAGTGTATGTGCTTCAATCTTTACAGGATTTTTCATGCTTTGAATCACCTCTTGAATGGTGGTAAACTTAGTGAATTACACCTACACATCTTAATTATACCGCTAACAATTAAAGTGTTTTATATAGGTAATCTTTTCTAC
Source organism: Gracilibacillus dipsosauri (assembly GCF_003176895.1). Classification (GTDB taxonomy): domain Bacteria; phylum Bacillota; class Bacilli; order Bacillales; family Amphibacillaceae; genus Gracilibacillus; species Gracilibacillus dipsosauri. The sequence goes on along the minus strand of NZ_QGTD01000013.1, from coordinate 32,770 downwards.
TTAAGATCATAACAAAAAATACAAAAAAAAGATATGTTTTCTTATTTTATGGAATGTACATTTGTAGTAATCGCCTTCATACTAGATAGTGTAAAAGTTTTTTGGAGGTGCGATGGTTGTGGAAAAAGTATACTTACTTGAAGGTATGTTTAATGAATCACAATTAAAAGGAAAGGAATATTTATTATATCTAGATGTGGATCGTCTCATTGCTCCTTGTTATGAAGCAGCTGGACAAAAGGCGAAGAAGGAACGCTACGGAGGCTGGGAGAAAACGCCTATCGCTGGTCATTCCATTGGTCATTGGCTTTCAGCAGCAGCCAATATGTACCATGTAACAGGAGATAAACGATTAAAAGAAAAACTAAACTATGCTCTAGCAGAACTAGCTCATGTTCAATCCTATGATACGGATGGGTATGTGAGTGGGTTTCCTAGAGATTGCTTTGATAAGGTGTTTACTGGTGAATTCGAGGTGGATAATTTTAGTCTTGCTGGCTCGTGGGTACCTTGGTACTCCATACACAAAATCTATGCTGGTTTAATAGATGCTTATCAGCTTTTAAACATGGAAAAAGCATTACAAATTGTTACGAGATTAGCTGATTGGGCTTATAATGGATTAATTAATTTGTCAGAGGATCAATTCCAAAAAATGCTAGTTTGTGAACATGGCGGAATGAATGAAGCCTTTGCGGATTTATATGATATGACAAAAAATCCCAATTATCTAGAATTAGCAGAAAGATTTTATCATCAAGCAGTATTGGATCCTCTGGACAATCAACTGGATGAGTTGGAGGGTAAGCATGCCAATACCCAAATTCCAAAGGTAATTGGAGTAGCCAAGCTCTTTAATATAACAGGTAAAGAAAAATATAAAAGGATTGCCACCTTTTTCTGGGAGCAAGTGACCAATTATCGCACTTATGCAATTGGTGGTAACAGTATTCGTGAACATTTTGGTCCAGAGAATGCAGAGGAACTAGGTATTTTAACAACGGAAACTTGTAACACCTATAATATGCTGAAGCTAACAGAGCTCCTATTTGAATGGGAGCATCACTCCAAATACTATGATTTCTTTGAGAAAGCATTATATAATCATATTTTAGCATCGCAAGATCCAGAGTCTGGAATGAAGACCTATTTTGTTTCCTCCGAGCCTGGCCATTTTAAAGTATATAATTCAAGGGATGATTCCTTTTGGTGTTGTACAGGTACTGGGATGGAAAATCCAGCAAGGTATAACCGAGGTATCTTCTCTCACCATGATGATCGCCAATTTTTTATTAATTTATTTATCTCTGCTAGGGCTGTGTACGAAGATAGAGGCTTGATAGTAAGGCAGGAAACAGGATTTCCATACAAAGAGGAGAGTAGTATTTTTTTCGAACAAACACCAGAGGAAGAGTTTGACTTACTAATTCGGATACCATATTGGGTGAAAGACGAAATGACATTTATGGTGAATGGGGAACAGGTAGAAGTAGTGAAGGTAAATGGGTATGCCAAAATAACGCGAATTTGGCAACAGAAGGATTGTCTAACAGTAGTAACACCGCTTTGTTTACATCGATATGTGGCAAAAGATGATGAACAGAAACAAGTTATCATGTATGGTCCTATTGTTTTGGCAGGTGCACTCGGTCGAGAGAATTTCCCTGAGACTGATATTTTAAGTGATCATTTATCATTGAATAATCATCCACTCATAGAAGTACCTGCACTTGTAACAGATCAACAGGACTTAGAAAAATGGATTCAACTGGTTGATCCTGATAAATTAATTTTTACTACAACAGAGGTTGGGCAACCAGGGAATCAGAGTCTAACACTAAAGCCGTTTTATGACATTCATCATGAAAGATATACGATTTATTGGAATATTTTATCAAAAGCAGCCTATGAGCATTTTGTAGACAACGAAAAAGATAGAAGACTAAGGGAACAAAGGATTACGATTGATGTTGTTACACCACATGAACAACAACCAGAGGTGGATCATAACATGGAGGCAAGCTTGTCTACCTCTGCTTATAAAAACGTCGTTCATAGCGGTTACCGCGAAGCAAAAGATGGGGGATACTTTAGCTACGAAATGAAGATTGATGCGTCAAAGTCAATGTATCTTGCTGTCACTTATTTCGGAGGTGATGGTAGAGAGCATATGGATGGACGTGTAGTGGAACGTGACTTTACTATTTGGATCGATGAAAACGAATTAACGCGTCAGAAATTAACCAACCAACATCCAGGAGAGTTGTTTACAGAGGTTTACCCAATACCGTTTGCTTGGATGAAAGAAAAAGAAACGATAAGGGTAAAATTTCAATCCTCTAATGGAAAAATAGCTGGCGGGATCTATCGTGTGCGTATTATAAATGAACCAGAAATATAAAAAAATCGGGCATATGCCCGATTTTTTATGTCGAATTAGCTATAGAAAGAAGCACCAACGATAATTAACAAAATGAAAAGTACAACGATCAAAGCAAATCCGCCGCCATAGCCACCGCCGTAGCCGCCGCCATAGCCACTTCCGTATCCGCCACAAGGATATCCACCATAGTAACTCACTTATATCAACCTCCTTCAATATTTTCACTATATAATGTATGTCATTTTCATTAATCGGTTAGGGTAAATGACCATGTTCACGAAAAATGGGCGGATGATTGTATAAGAAATCTTGCATGCTAAAAGGTGATATAATAAAATTACAGATATTCGACAAATTAGTGGAGGTATTCTAATCATGATGATGGCAGTGTTCTTGACAGTTATTCGATAATTACTAATCGAATAGAAGTGATACTAAAAAAGCTCCTAGAAAGGGGTTTAGTTTGACTTATTCTTTTTTAAGTATCCATTGTCCATGAACTTTATCATCAAATACCGTTCAAGCTTACTAAAGACACAGGGTAAGAACAGCTTATTCCTAGTTTACAAAAAGGTTGTGATGAATCTCAATGATGGTTCATTCACGGCCTTTTTTGTATATCGGACAGAATACCCCTGTAGTTAGCATGGATGTCTTAACGGTATTCATAAATGGGAGGCGTTAGAATGACTCTATATTTTGCGAGCATTTTACCCGGATTAGAATATGTTTTATTAGATGAAATGAATCAAAAGGTGAGTGAAGTGGAAATCATTCAAATAAAAAGAGGCAAGGTATTCTTTACTACAAGTAGTATAGATACATGCCTGCATGCTTTAAGATCTGCAGATAATTTGTTTCAAGTATTGGATCAATTTCAACTAGGACCACATAAGAAACATTTATCTCAGCTAAGTGGACGTATTGCAAGTTTGGATTTGAAAGATATGGACCACAACTCTCTATTTTGGATAAATGCCAGTCGTAAAGGAAAACAAACTTATAGTCGCTATGAGTTAGCGTGGGCCGCTGCAGAAGGTATTCAGAGACATTACCCTAATTGGTCCCTCGGAACGAATCGGGATAATCAGGTAGAATTCAGGGTTGATTTGGAGCATCAGAATCTTATTTTTTCTCTTCGACTTACCGATCCTACATTTCGCTATCGTAACCAGGTGCGTCAGTTCTCTCGTGCCGCACTTCGCCCTACAGTTGCTCATTCAATGGTTTGGTTATCCGATCCAAAATCAACGGATATTTTTGTGGACCCGTGTTGTGGTTCTGGTACTATTTTGTCAGAGCGGACTGCTTACCCTGTCAATCAAATCCATGGTGGGGATATATCTGAGTCAGTGACAAGGATAGCTAAACATAATCTTGAGCACACTAAGGTAAAAATAAATGTTTGGGATGCTAGAGAATTGCCCCTATCAACCAATTTTGTTGATAAAGTCGTCACAAATCTACCATTTGGGAAGCAAATTTCAATCGACGAGGATTTAGGATTGTTCTATAGGTATGTAATGAATGAAATAGCGAGAGTGCTAAAACCAAGGGGCAGGGCAGTGATTTTGTTGGGAAATTTCCAGCAATTACATGTTGAAGTAAATCGTTTAGGAATGGTTTGCTTAGAAGCCTATCCACTTAGCTTGAAGGGTTTGCATCCCACATTGATGGTTTTAGAGAAGCAATAAAAAAAGCAAGGCGAAAAACCGGATTCACATCGAATCCGGTTTAACTAATTCAACAAATGATGCATTGAAAATAAGCTACTGAAGGTATTTTTGAACCAACTTGCAAATACTCTTTATGTAATAATTCCAAGCTTTCTTAATCCATTGAAGATACCTGAATTCTCCACTGTAGTGGTTCGGTATTTAGCGTATTGGAATAATTCCGGGTTTGCATTCCCCATAGCAAAGCTATTTCCGACAAATTGAAGCATTTGTTTATCATTCATCCCATCACCAAAGGCAATGGCTTGATCAGGACTAAGATGAAGCTCCTCTAAAATGCTTTTAATGGCCATGCCTTTATTGACATTTTCTCGAATCACATCATAGCTATGTTCTAAACCTTTAACATTTACTTGGGAGAAGTAAATATTTTCATGATCAAGGTTATAGAGAGCAATCTCATCTGGAGATACGTTCATTATCGTAATCCCTAGAATTTGATTTCGATATTTATCTTGATAAAGTGCCGTATCGCTTAAAGCAAAATAGTCAATAAACTGCCTAACAGCTTTAGTCTCTAGCGATGTTAATAAATTGTGGCTATTAGTATAGAGAATCATCTCATGGTGGTTTTGTTTCGCAATTTTTAAATAATGTTCGATAATAGTCGCAGAAATCGGTTCATCCACTAGTATCTTCTCTTGATATAAGGCATAAGCTCCATTATAGCCTATGAAGGAATGAATACCTAATTCTTCTGCAATTGTATAAATTTCATGTAAAGGTCTACCAGTAGCCAGAAAAACTTCGATTCCTTTTTGCCTTGCGATACTGATGGCTTCCTTTGTAGATGGTTCGATCGTGTGATCTTGTCTTAATATTGTCCCATCAATGTCTAAAAACAATGCTTTATATTGCTTCATTTGATGTCTCCTTTATGATTAAAACGGAAGCTTTGAAAGCTTTTCTCCTGTATTTTCTTCATAACCCTTCATATATTTAATTCTACGTTGTGCAGCAGATTGACTTACTTGTTCATCTGCATGATAGGAGGAGCGAACTAAAGGACCAGCTTCACAATGCTTAAATCCTTTGGAAAGAGCAATTTCTCTAAGTTCTGTAAATTCATCAGGATGATAGTAGCGCTCAACCTTTAAGTGTTTTTTGGTTGGTTGTAGATATTGACCAATGGTCAAAATATCAACATTATTAGCACGTAAATCGTCCATTGCTTCCACTATTTCTTCCTTAGTTTCGCCAAGACCTACCATAATACTGGACTTAGTCGGGGTATTTGGTGCGATTTCTTTCACTCGTCTTAATAATTCTAACGAACGGTCATACATCGCAATCGCACGAACACGTTTCGTTAATCTGCGTACTGTTTCAATATTATGATTAAAAATATCGGGAGCACTATCCATTAGTGTATGTAAGCTTTCATAATCACCTTTCATATCAGAAGGTAATATCTCAATTGTGCATCCTGGTACTTTCTCACGAATTTGACGAACTGTTTCGGCAAATACTGCTGCACCACCATCCTTTAAATCATCACGTGCAACTGCAGTAACAACCACGTGCTTTAGTCCCATAATTTCTACTGATTCAGCAACACGTTTCGGTTCGCCCCAATCTAATTCATTGGGAAGACCTGTCTTTACTGCACAAAAACGGCATCCACGTGTACAAGTATCCCCAAGTATCATGAAGGTCGCTGTTTGTCTTTCGCTCCAGCATTCGTGGATATTTGGACATTTAGCTTCCTCACAAACAGTGTTGAGACGTTTATCACGCATTAGATGTTTTAAACGATTATAGGATTTATTCGTATTGATTTTTATCTTTAGCCATTCCGGTTTTCTTAAGTATTCTTCGTTTTTTGCCATTCTACCCATCTCCTATCTAGATAAATTCCATGCGTCGTCTTTATATTTTTGATTCATTACACTATGTATTTCTTCTTCTTGTTCCATTGAAAAAGTGAAATTTTCGAAGACTATGTCCAAGCCTTTTTCAAATCCTTGCTTAAATGCTCGTTTTGCTAAATCTATTTTGATCTCCCCAGGTGAAGCTTCTTCTAATGAAACTGCTTTGTCTTTAAATGCATGCATTGCCCTTGCTTTTACCTTTTCACTTGGATATTCAAATAGATCATAGAGCTTGGTGTTATCGACATGGATGGGGATGGAGCCATGCTGTAAAATAACACCCTTTTGTCGAGTTTGAGCACTGCCTGCTGCTTTTTTACCATCGACAATTAATTCATACCACGAAGGTTCCTCAAAGCAAACCGCTGATTGAGTTGTCTGTAGTTTACCTTCTGGAATTGCAAAAGATGCTTCGATATCAAGGTTTCGGAATCCTTCTAATAATCCTTTAGAAATTACTTTATATGCCTCTTTAACGGAAGCAGGCATTTTCGGGTGGCTTTCTGCAACGATCACGCTATAGGTCAGTTCTTGATCATGAAGAACAGCCCTACCACCTGTTAATCGCCGTACTAATTCAATATGATGTTCTGTTAATGCTTTGAAATTAATTTTACCCTTTGTTTTTTGAAAATACCCGACAGATAACCCAGCAGGCTCCCATTCATAGAAACGTAAAACTGGAGGGATTTCTTTATTCCTATGCCACTTTAATAGACATTCGTCTACTGCCATGTTATAGGCGGGGGTATTTTTTTCCGTATCTAGATAATACCATGTTTCTCCCATACGTAATTGGCGAAAACTACTTCTTATCGCCACTAACCTCCCATACTGTATCCATTGTTGAAACTGTTAAAAATATACTAATTTGCAATCATTATCATGGTACTCCTTCTCATGCTCTCTGTCAAAAATATTATTTTTAGTTTATCCCCATTTGTATTTCATCTATGCTATAGTGAAAAAAGTATTCATTATTACAGCATAGAACGAAGGAGTATTTACATGGATGGTTTCAATGAACAATTTTTAATTTCTGTTTTTATCATTGCGATTGGGTATCTATTAAAGAAGGGGAATATTGTTAAGGAAGAGGATGGGGAAGCGATTGCAAGAGTGGTGTTTAATCTAACCCTTCCATGTCTCATTATTGTTACATTTAGTGATGTAGAATTTTCCAACTCCTTACTTTATTTAATTGTGATTGCTTTTGTTTATGGTCTTGGAATTGGTTTACTTGGACTTATTCTCTTAAAGAGGGATTCTAGATATGATCGTGGTATGTTTGGCATGATGATTCCTGGCTTGAATATTGGGTTATTTGCTTATCCATTAGTCGAGGGCTTGTGGGGCTTCGAGGGATTAAAGTATTTTGGTATGTTTGATGTTGGAAATGCTTTTATAGTATTTGGTATGAGCTATATTATCGCAGGCATGTATGCAGAGAGAGCGAATATGCTTGAAACAAGAACGATTATCTATAAGCTGTTTCAATCCATTCCATTAATGACCTATCTTATCATGTGCTTACTAAGTATCATGAAGATTCAACTGCCAAGCTTTGTCGTGGATGTATCGAGTATTATTTCGATGGCGAACATGCCATTGTCCTTACTATTATTAGGATTGTATTTGAATTTTACGTTTGCGAAAGGATATGGAAAACTAATATTGAAGTTTTTAGCTGTAAGATATGGAATTGGGATTATTACAGGGTTATTATGTTATTACCTTCTTCCCGTTGATGAAATGTTTCGTTTTACATTGCTTATAGGCTTTATTTTACCAACCGCTGTATCTGTCGTCCCATATTCCATTATATTTGGCTATAACCAACGGCTTGTAGGTACAGCCTCTAATCTGACCATGATCATTAGCTTTGTATTAATTTGGGGAATGGTTAATCTAATTATGTAAGGTTTTAAGTATATTCTTATACTAATACAGTTGAAATTCAAAATCTATGGAAAAAGATCGTTTCATTATGATAAAATGGATAACGTTTACAACCTGGATAATAGCGTCTAAGTAGAAGTGGGGGGATGAATATGTTTGACTTATCGGTTTTTGAATGGATTGTTCTAGTTATAGCTGCAATGCTAATTGGTTTTTCCAAAGCAGGAGTATCGAGTATGGGGATCCTTGTAGTCACGCTCTTTATGATACTATTCCCTGCAAAAGAATCTGTTGGAATACTACTACCATTATTAATTGTTGGCGATCTATTTGCCGTTACATATTATCGAAAAAATGTGGTCTGGAAGTATTTGTTCTCTCTAGTTCCATCCGTTCTTGTAGGGGTTTTAATAGGGTATTATGTATTGAGCTATGTAACAAGTGATCAATTAAAGCCAATGATTGGCATTCTAGTTTTAGCATTAATCATACTCCATATAAGTAGAGAACGATTAGGAGAGAAATTTAATCAGATGCTTCCAGAAGCAAAAATTTTCACCATGATGATGGGAGCATTAGCTGGATTTGCGACCATGATTGGAAATGCAGCTGGTGGTGTGATGGCGATTTACTTTTTAGTAAAAGGACTACCAAAGAAGGAATTTGTTGGGACAGGGGCATGGTTCTTTTTATTTGTTAATATGATAAAGGTTCCTTTTTATATTAGCCTTGGTATGATTAATATGGAATCTATCATGTTTAACCTATGGTTAATTCCAATGATTTTAATAGGAGCAGTTATTGGAGTAAAGGTTTTACAACTAATGCCTCAGCGTTTATTTCAGATCCTCGTACTAGTCTTTGCGGGTATTGGTGCCATTCGTTTATTAATAGGTTAATAGATATAGAAAGGACGCTTTATAAACTGTATTTCAACTTAAACACCAGACCAAGTTGCGGTTTATTCACTTTATAAACGGCATTTCAAGCGAAGCAACAGCCAAATTTGCGGTTGATCCGATCTATAAACGGCATTTCAACGGAAGCACTAGGCAAATTTGCCGTTTATTCACTTTATAAACGGCATTTTAAGCGAAGCAACAGCCAAATTTGCCGTTTATTCGCTTTATAAACTGCATTTCAACGGAAGCACTGGGCCAAGTTGCCGTTTATAGTCTTTTTAACCGCACTTCAATTGAGGCAAGAAGCCAAATTACAGTTTATCGAAGCGATGCATTTAGGAAATCAAGCCCCCAGTCCTTTTCTCTTCTCCTCTATAATGGAAGGCTTAATTTGCTTTGTTGGAAAGATTGATTAAGATCCTTGATCAAATCATCGACATTCTCTATACCTACAGATAAACGGAACAAGCGATCCTCGATCCCTCTTTCTTTTCGTTCATGTGGAGGCATTGCTGCATGAGACATGGTAGCAGGATGAGAAAGAATAGATTCCACAGCCCCTAAGCTTACGGCAAAGACTGGTATTTCTAGCTTTCTAACGAATCCCTCTATGTCAACATTTTCTGATAATAAAAAGGATAGGACTGCTCCACCACTTTTGGCTTGAGAATGATGAACGTTAAAACCAGGATGATCCGTAAGACCTGGATAATACACTTTTTCAATCGCATGATGTTCATCCAAAAATTTAGCAATTTCAAGTGCAGATTGGCTTGATTTGGTTAGTCGAGTCTCCAAAGTTTTCATTCCTTGAATTAAGGTATAGGAATCCTGTGCACTTAGAATGGATCCAATTGTATTCTGAATAAATTTTAGTTTTGCAGCTAACTCGTCTGTTTTTGCCACAGCTAATCCAGCTACTACGTCACTATGACCAGATAAGAATTTAGTCGCACTATGGAGCACAATGTCTACACCAAGATCTAGTGGATTTTGATACAATGGTGTCATAAATGTATTGTCTAAATAAGTATAGCAATCATTGGCTTTAGCTAACTCCACCACTTTCTTAATGTCAGTGATTTGCAATAAGGGATTTGCTGGTGTTTCCATATAAATAACCTTTGTATTACTTTGAATAGCTTTTTCAATTTCTGCGATGTTTGTCATGTCAACAAAAGTATGGCTAATCGAGAAGCTGGTCAATAGCTGACTGATAAATCGATAGGTACCTCCATAAACGTCTTTTGTCACAACGACATGATCTCCCGCTTCCAATAATAAAAAAGCTGAGGAGATGGCTGCCATGCCTGAAGAAAAGGCATAGCCTGCGTATCCATTCTCTAACTGCGCAATCGTCTTTTCTAAAATTTCTCTGGTTGGGTTACCTGAGCGGCTATAATCGAATGGTCCGAATTCATTTATTTCTTTCTGATGATAAGTAGATGATAAATAAATCGGAGGATTTACGGCACCTGTCACCTTTTCGTTAAATCCTTGTTGTAGCCCTGCATGAATAAGCTTTGTATCAAATTGGTTAGACATGAAGTAATTCCTCCTTGCTCTTTAGTAGAGCTTGATCTAGATCTTCTTTTAAATCTTCTATATGCTCAATACCGACAGAGAAACGTAACAGCCTTTCACAAATACCACGTTTTTCACGTTCTTCTAAAGGGATATCTGCATGCGTTTGTGTTGTTGGATAAGTGATAAAGCTCTCCACCCCACCTAAGCTTTCCGCAAAAGAAATGACTTTTAAATGGGATAAGAAGGGGCCAACCATTTGTTTCTCCTTAATCCGGAAACTAACCATTGCACCTTTACCGGGATACAGAATGTCTGTTACTAAAGGGTGCTCCTTGAAAAACTGTTCAAGTGCTCTAGCATTTTCCTGTTGCTTCTCAAGGCGAAGACTTAACGTTTTCATGCCTCGAATAAGTAACATACAATCAAATGGTGACAATACAGCTCCTATGGCATTGTGTAGATGGGTTAGTTTTTCTGCTAACGGTTGATCCTTCACAGCAACTAGTCCAGCAAGAACATCATTATGTCCACCTAAATATTTCGTTGCAGAATGGACGACAATATCTGCTCCTAGTGTAAGTGGCTTTTGGAGATATGGTGTGAAAAAGGTGTTATCTACGATTAAAAGCAGCTGGTGTTCTTTAGCGATCTGGGCAACTTTATGAATATCTAACTCGATTAACAGTGGATTTGTTGGCGTCTCAATAAATATTGCCTTTGTTTTCGATGTGATTTGTTCTGCAATTTCTTCTGGTTTCACATAGAGAAAATCGACCGCATATGCTTCACTATAGTGACTAAATAATCGGTATGTTCCACCATAAACATCCTCTGTCACGATGATTTGATCTCCTTTTTCAAATATGGCAAGCACTAATTGAATCGCAGCCATACCGGATGAACAAGCAAATCCCTTAGTGCCTTTTTCAAGGTCGCTTATGGCCCTTTCTACAATATCTCTGGTTGGATTACGCGTTCGCGTATAATCAAAACCGGTAGAATTGCCAATTGTTTCATGCTGGTAGGCTGTCGATAAATAAATAGGTGGCTCGACGGCACCTGTCTTTGGATCAGATTTATTCCCAATTTGAGCTAATGATGTTTCGATATGCTTCATTTCGATCATTCCTCCTACGATATGCTATAAAACGAAAAGGGACTTTCTCCCGATAAGAAGAAAGTCCCCACATTTATACATACTTCTTATCTTCGGTAATTACCTTCTGGATTTAGCACCATGCATAAAATGCTGGTTGCTGAGGCATCATCGGGCCAGTCCCTAAACCTCTCTTGATAAGCTTAAAATATTTAGTTGTTAAAAAGTTTTGGAAATACTATACAATATATCATACAATCACCAGTAAAAAAATACAAGAAAAAATTTAAAAAAATTAAACCTAGTAAAACCATTGGTTATAAAGGATTTTTAGTGGATTGCAGTAGCAATCCAAGGAATTGACCTATTGACATTAATTGTATTTACCATTATATTCAATACAAATCATTTAATAACTTAAAACATTATATGCTTTCTTATCCAGAGAGATGGAGGGACTGGCCCGATGAAATCTCAGCAACAGGCATTTGAGGCACTGTGCTAATTCCAGCAAGACAACCTTGGCAGATAAGAAGAAGTATTTAACTTCTACTTTTAGACCAAGTAGAAGTTTTTTGTTTTTTTGAAAGAAAATAGGATCTCGCTAATAAATCTGGACGCGAGGGTAAGAAAATTAGCGGCAACCCTATACGACATTTTGATGAAGCATTATGTTGATATGGAGAGAAAAGCATTCACGCCCGGAGATTCACTTGAAATAAAAATGCAGGTTTCATTTCTAAGAAGATAAAAATAGAGGAAGTAGGATGAAAAATGTTAGTCATTTTAGCTTTTTTTGCCGCATGTTTATTTGCTTTTAATATCGGCGCTAGTGGCTCTGCCGCTAGTATGGGAGTCGTATATGGAAGTAAGGTAATAAAACATAAAAAAGTGGCATTATTTCTAGCTGGTTCAGGAGCCATAGTTGGTGCTCTTTGGGGAGGAAAGCATGTTACTCATACACTAGGAAAGGGAATTATTCCAGAGGAAATCATGGATGTTCGCATCGCTACAATTATACTGGCAGTTTCTGCGTGTACTTTATTTGTTACGAATTATATTGGTATTCCACTTTCTACTAGTGAGGTAACCGTTGGTGCTATTGTCGGAATTGGTTTGTCTTTTCAGCAAATATATGCCGTTTCTATATTAGAAATCGTCGGTTTATGGCTTCTTATCCCAATTTTAGCTTTTTTTGTGACATATACGCTTGAAAAAGTAAGAATGAAATACCGAGACAAGATAAAGGTCTCATTTTCTAGTAAAATATTAGCAGGACTGTTAATTATAACAGGTATTTTTGAGGCAATAGCCGCTGGTATGAATAATGTGGCGAATGCGTTAGGACCATTGGTGGGAGCAAATTTAGTAACAATGGAGATTGGTTTACCTGTCTTAGCGTTAGTGGTAGCGCTTGGTAGCATCTTATTTGGGGGAAAAGTGTTAGATACCAATGCTAAAAAGATCACAAATCTATCACTGGCAAACGGTATTGTTGTTTCAAGCACAACAGGGATATTAGTTATTGCTGCCTCCTTTTTAGGAGTTCCTATCCCAATGACCCAGGTAACGACGACGGCAATTGTTGGAATCAGTGCTACGAAAAGCTGGCAAAATGTTTGGAAGGAAAAAATCATCCATCGTATTGCAAAGGTTTGGATTTCTTCACCAATCATTTCATTAGTGATTTCCTATAGTTTAACCGAAATCATTATTCGTCATTCTTACTATACTGTAATCTTATTATTCTTAACGATACTTATTACAATCGTGTTAATGAAATATCAAGTAAAGTCAGAAACAAAGCAACAAGAACATCAATTAAGAAGGGAATGGGAAGAGATTGGGTAAAGTATATTTAGTAGGGGCAGGACCAGGCGACAAGGAACTAATTACGTTAAAAGGAATTAGAGCGATTGAAGAAGCAGACGTTATTTTATATGATCGTTTAATTAATCAAGAATTATTAAACTATGCAAGAAGTGAGGCAGAATTAATTTTTTGTGGGAAGGAACCGAAATTGCATGGTGTTATTCAGGACGAGATAAATCGTTTACTCGTTCAATATGGAACAGAGGGAAAAGTCATCACGAGATTAAAAGGTGGCGATCCGTTTATTTTTGGTAGAGGCGGGGAAGAAGCACTTGTTTTAGAAAAAGCTAATATTCCTTTTGAAGTAGTACCTGGTATCACATCAGGTATAAGTGCACCTGCATATGCTGGAATTCCATTAACCCATCGTGGGCTCAGTGGTTCCGTAAGCTTTATTAATGGGTCCAATCCTGAATCAAGATCATTAAAGGAATGGCAGCATATAGCTAATGGAACAGAAACTCTTTGCTTTTACATGGGTGTGAGGAATTTTCCTAAAACTGCTGAATACCTTATCCAAGCAGGTTTAGAAAAGACAACACCTGTAGCAATCATTCACTGGGGAACGACTAATAAACAAAAAACGATTGTAGGTACACTCGAAACAATCACGGATCGATTAGATGAGATCACGAATCCGTCAATGATTGTTATAGGTCAAGTTGTCTTATTGCATGATCAACTACAATGGTTTAATAAGCAAGCATTAGAAAATGCTGGAGCTTCATCATTATAAGTAATAAAACCTTGATTCATTACGATGAATCAAGGTTTAGTATATTTAATCGACATCTTTCTCTCGTGCTTTTTGCATTTGTTCTTGTTCTTGCTCCCAACCCCATTCAGGATTAATTTGATTAATCAATTGATCTATCTCTTCTTGTGACAAGTCTTTCTTTCCATTGGAGTTGTTAATATAGGATTTTAGCTCCCATTCACCACCTTTTTTATTATCTAATTCCTTCCATTTTACCGTAAATATATAATCATTGCTATGAATATCGGCATGTATAAGTAGTATATCTTTATGAAGTATTAGCTTCGACAATCTCATGTTATACCTCCTTTTCTTAAAGAAAATTCACAACATTGCTAGTATTCGAAGGAGACGAAGAAAATAAGCTTCCAATTATAAGGACTAAAAATAAACGATATTTTAGTCTTTGAATATTTCATATTCATTATACCATAAATGTAAGGGTTTTCTTTAAGTGTTACCTAAATCCTTTCGTTCAAACCTGGTACATTTTGAAAGCTTTTTGAATATAAAGAAAGTAGGTAAGGGGTGAAAGAATTGGCGGTAGTGAAAGCAACGGAAGAAGATGTGAGATTACTAGCTAGACTCATGCGAGCTGAAGCAGAAGGTGATGGCAAATTAGGTATGCTTATGGTAGGTAATACGGGAGTAAATCGGGTAAGAGCAAGATGTCTTGATTTTACGGATATTAATACCATTAGAAGGATGGTATTTCAAAGTCCAGGAGGCTTTGAGGCCACACAAAAAGGCTACTTTTATCAACGAGCTAGAGAGCAAGATATAGAGCTTGCAAGAAGGGTTATTAATGGGAAAAGATATCATCCTGCAAGCTATGCATTATGGTTCTTCATGCCAGGAGGTAGCTGTCCTGCACAGTGGTTTGGACAATGGAATTCAGGTAGGTTTAAAAGTCATTGTTTTTATACACCACTTAGTTCTGAGTGTCCGGAAGTTTATGGCACATTTTAAAAGCAGAAGAATTAAGATTCCTCTGCTTCTTCTAATTGGACATTTGGGAAGAAGAGAATAATTAGGAAGGCTAAGATTCCTATGATAAAAAGACCGTTAAACACATGATCTAACCCGAAGCTAAGCCCATTTTGAATCTTCTCTAACATCTCTGTATCCATTGATTTTCTTCTATTTTCATCAAGTAAAAGGTCTATATTACTAACATCTAAGGACTTGCTTTCTGTTCCTATAAATGCTCGCATTTGTAGATTTAAAATCCCTCCTAATAATGCAGCTCCAACCGCACTTCCTACAATTCGCATAAACATGTTAAGAGAAGTGGCAACTCCACGTACATTCCAATTTACATGATTTTGGATGGATACAATAAAGGTTGTACTTGAAAGGCCCATTCCTACTCCTACGATAAATGAACTGATCCCAGCATAAATGGGGCCTTTTTCAGCAGTTAAGCAGAAAAACATAAATGTTCCAATTAAAAGTGCGCAACCACCAAGTAAAGCTGTTTTACGAAAACCAATTTTTAAAACTAAGTGACCTGCGATGGTCGAAGATATCGGCCACCCAATGGATAGAGTACTTAATGTAAAGCCAGCGATAATGGCGGATTCCCCCATAACACCCTGTACATAGGTGGGTAAGAAGCTAGATAATCCGAGAATTATCATACCTGAAAAAAATGTAGCCAGATTAGCGATGAGAATAAGCTTATTTCTCCATAGAAATAATGGCATGATAGGAGACGGTGCTTTCCCCTCTTGAAAAATAAAAACAATCATAAAAATAATAAATAAGGAAAATAAAGAAATGGTTTCCCAATCAAGCCATGCCCATACCGTTCCTGCTTGAACGAAAACGATAATTAAAGAAGAGATGCCAATCAGGAATAATCCTGCTCCATTGTAATCAATTGCCTTCTTCTCTTTATTCACTTGTTCATGGAAATATCGAATGACACCTAGAAGGCCAATAATACCAAGTGGAATATTCATCCAGAAAATCCAAGACCATTCTACGAATTGGACAATAATCCCACCTAATAATGGACCAATAACAGAAGAGATCCCCCAAACACTTGCAAGGTACCCTTGAACCTTTGCTCTTTCTTTAACAGTATACATATCTCCAACAATTGTTGTTACAATTGGCTGAATAGCCCCTGCTCCAACACCTTGGAGTAAACGAAATATGACAAGCATTGTCATCGTTGTTGCAAATCCACATAACAATGATCCGATTAAGAAAATACTTACACCGATGATAAAAATCGGTTTTCTTCCAAATAAATCAGCTAATTTTCCGAAGATCATCGTCGTAATAGCTTGCATCAACAAAAATCCAGAGAAAACCCAGCTATATAATCGAAAGCCACCCAAATCAGCGACTATATTAGGCATTGCAGTTGCTACTATGGTCCCTTCAATGGCTGCCATGAACATCGAGAGGACTAGTGCTATTAGAACTAATGTCCGATTGGTTTTTTTCTGCATCGATTCTTCCATCCCTTCTTGTCTAAATGCTATTGTAGCAAATAAATCAAGACTTGAGCAGTAGAAAGATGATATCTTTTTTAAAGATATGGTAAAATAAAGTAAACGATTGCAAAAAGGAGGAAGGTCGAATTGAAACAACATGTGGATAGATTATTAAAGCATTTTATAGAAAATGGACCAAGTGGTGTCGCACTTTCGGTTAGACGAAATCAACACACCCTATATGAGAATTATTTAGGTTATTCGGACATTGAGAAAAAAGTTCAAATCTCTGCGGATACGATTTATCGCATTTATTCTATGTCAAAGCTAGTTACATGTGTTGCCGCATTACAGTTATATGAACAAGGAAGGTATCTATTAAATGATCCCGTTTCAAATTATCTACCAGATTTTGCGGAGATGAAGGTCTATAAATCTGGACAAGAAGAGAATATCCAAGTGGAAGCCGCACAAAATCCAATTCTTGTTAAGGATTTATTTAAGATGACTTCAGGCATTTGCTACGGGGGCAGTGGTTCCGAAGTAGAAAAGCTAACAAGCAAAGTAATGGCTACTGCTCACAAGCTAGAGAAAAAAGAAGGTTCTTCCAACTTACGAGAATTTGTGAAGCAATTGGCAAAACTTCCTCTAGAATTTGAACCAGGCTCACACTGGAAATATGGTTTAAGCCATGATGTATTAGGCGCATTAATAGAAGTGATATCTGGTAAATCTTTCGGAGAATATCTTTATACAAACATCTTCGAACCATTAGGAATGAAAGATACCTTTTTTCAAATTCCAAAGGAAAAAAAGCATCGCTTAGCTACTTTATATGATAGATTAGAAGATGGGACGCTTGTGCCGAATAACGCATTAGACCGTGACTCAGAACCAATTGCAGTCTTTGAAAGTGGTGGTGCTGGATTACATTCCACCTTAAATGATTACCAACGGTTTGCCCATTGTTTAGCAACTGGTGGTACAGCGAATGGAATACATATACTCAGTCAAAATACAATTCAGTTACTTGCGCAAAATCATTTGCTCGATTCACAGCTACCGGACCTTGGTTGGAATTATGAAAATGGCTATGGATATGGTTTAGGAGTTCGGGTGATGATGGATCAAGTTATTGGTGGAAGTAATAGTAGTTTAGGAGAGTTTGGCTGGTCCGGTTTAGCAGGGACCTATGTCTTTATCGATCCGAAGAAAAAATTATCCGCTGTTTACATGCAACAAATGCTTCCTAACCTTGAGTTTTATCATCAACCTAGAATTCGAAATGTGATCTATGGAGCTATTCATTAGGAGGGATAGAAATGGCACTAATCCAATGTAATTTTTTCTCAGAGGTTTTATCTGTAAGTACCTCCATCACCGTTATATTGCCACAGGAAACATCTAATCAGATTGGAATGAACAATAAACGAAACCATGAAAAAATCCCAACACTTTATTTGCTTCATGGCTTTAGTGATGATCATACAATTTGGACAAGACGTACTTCCATTGAGCGATATGCTGCCGAATATGGATTGGCAGTTGTAATGCCACAAGTGGACCATAGTTTTTATGCCGATATGGTTTATGGTAAAAAATATTGGACATTTATTTCGGAAGAGCTTCCGAGAGTGGTGCGTTCCTTTTTTCCTCTATCGGATAGAAGAGAAGATAACTTTGTAGCCGGATTATCAATGGGAGGCTATGGTGCCTTTAAATGGGCCTTGAGAAAGCCAGGAATGTTCTCTGCTGCTGCAAGTCTCTCTGGTGTCCTTGATATTGTTGAACATACAAATCGTGTACAGGGTGAGAATAATCCTATACGTCATGCATTAGATTGTGTATTCGGAGAAAAGGACATCAAAAATACGGAAGAGGATTTATTTTATCTGCTGGAAAAAAGGCTTAAGGAAGATCAAGCATTACCAGCTTTGTTTCAAGCCTGCGGAACAGAAGATTTCCTGTTTGATGAAAATAAACGATTTTTCGATTTCACCAATGCTAAAGGGGTAGGAATTACGCACACTTTTACAACAGGCAATCACGAATGGGACTATTGGGATAGTAAAATACAAGAAGTTCTAGCATGGCTTCCAATTCAAAAATAGAGAGGGGAACCCCCTCTCTTTCTACATTTGATTGACAATATCTGCTACTAGTTCATAAGAATATAGGCGTTCATTATGATCATAAATTTGACTATTAATAATTACTTCATCTGCATTTGTTTCATCGACGAATGCTTGTAATTTATTTTTAACTGTTTGTTTATCTCCAACGATGGTTGTTTTACTATTCACTGATTTCTCCACAGAAGCCTTTTCATAAACATTCCATGCTTGATCAATATCATCAATAGGTGGCATCAATTCAGAAGGTGCGCCACGAACTAGACTTAAGAATTGCTGTTGCTGAGAGGTAGCTAACCATTTAGCTTTCTCAACAGTATCTGCTGCAATAATATTGACTCCAACCATCGCACGTGGCTTTTCAAGCTGCTCTGAAGGCTTAAATCGATCACGATAAATCTTTAAAGCAGGAATAGTGTAGTCTGGTGAGAAATGACTCGCAAATGCAAAAGGAAGTCCTTTCTCTGCTGCAAGTCGAGCACTGAAATCGCTCGATCCAAGTAGCCATAGTGGAATATTTGCGCCTTTGCCTGGAACTGCTGTTACATTTGCAGTGCCTTTAAAATAAGCTTCTAGCTCTTCTACTTGTTGAGGGAAATCCTCTGCACTACTATTCAATGTTCTTCTAAGAGCGTAGGCAGTTGCTTGATCACTACCAGGTGCTCTTCCAAGACCTAGATCAATTCGATTAGGATAGAGAGCATCGAGTGTTCCGAACTGTTCTGCGATGACTAAAGGGGCATGGTTTGGTAGCATAATTCCACCTGCACCGACTTTGATTTTGTTCGTATGACTTGCTACATGGCTAATAACTAGTGATGTAGCAGAGCTTGCGATTCCTGGCATATTATGGTGCTCTGCAAGCCAATAGCGGTGATATCCCCATTTTTCCGCATGCTGAGCTAAATCAGCACTATTTTGAAAGGACAAGCTTGGGGTATGACCATAAAGCACTGGTGCCAAATCTAATACAGAAAATTGAACATTGGTAAAGGATTGAGACATAAGATCACTCCTATTTATCATATTGGACTACCTTTTCCTAGGGAAGGTCTCTACTTTTGTTACTCAATGTAAAAAATGATACGCTTATCTTCAAGGTTCGTCTAATATTATGCTTAACGGGAGATGAAATCATGCAATTAAAGAGAGTATATGAAGAGGCAGAGAAAAAAGATAATTTTCGTGTATTAGTCGATCGAATCTGGCCAAGAGGGGTTTCTAAGCAAGAAGCGAAACTAGATTTATGGTTGAAGGAAATCGGGCCATCGAAAGAACTACGCAAATGGTTTGGGCATGATCCAGACAAGTTTGATGAATTTCGCCAAAAATACTTAAAAGAATTAGAGGAAGATACAGAAAAAAAAGAGGCTTTTGATCACTTAATACAATGCTATGAAGAACAGAACGGAGAAATCACACTCGTTTTTGCTACAAAAGAATTAAAATATAATCATGTTGTTATTATCAAGGAAAAGCTTATAAATGAACGGAAATAGTTAAAACGAAGGGGGAACTTTAACCCTTCGTTTTTTTTAATACCACAGAAGGGGTGTAAGTGAAATGTTTTAATCCATAGTTAACGGGTAGATTTGTTATAAGGTTAATTTGACTAAGGAGTGGATCGAATGAAAGCCGGAGATGCTGTAGTTGATATATTAAAAGATTGGAATATTGATCATGTTTATGGTTATCCAGGGGACTCTGTTAATAACCTAGTAGAGGCATTAAGGAAAGCAAAGGAACAAATAAAATTTATTCAAGTTCGTCATGAAGAAACTGCTTCTTTAGCAGCAGCTGCAGAAGCAAAAATAACGGGTAGAGTGGGGGTCTGTTTATCTATTGGAGGGCCTGGTGCTATTCATCTATTAAATGGCATGTATGACGCAAAAGAAGACGCAGCCCCGTTGGTTGTGATTACTGGACAGGTCTCACACCAGCTTTTAGGAACAAATAACTTTCAAGAAGTAAACTTGGAAAGAATGTTTGACGATGTAGCTATATTTAACCGACGAGTTACATCTGGTGAACAAATACAACCATTATTAAAACAAGCTTTTAAAGAAGCATATGAACAAAAGGGTGTAGCCGTATTAAATGTCCCAGATAATATCTTTAAAGAGACGGTGAATAAAGTGGAGCTTCGCTCATCAAAAGTAGCCGAATATCATCTTTTTCCTAATAAAGAAAGTGTGAAACAAGCTGTTTCATTAATACAGCGTTCAAAAAAGCCTGTAATTTTAGCTGGAAAAGGAGCGATGGATGCACGAGAGGAATTAATAGAGTTCGCAAAGAAAATTGCAGCCCCGGTTGTTGTTTCACTAAGAGGAAAAGGAGTGATACCAGATCAACATCCATTGAATCTAGGAAATTTGGGACAGATAGGGACAAAACCTGCATATGAAGCAATGGAAGAGACTGACTTACTGCTACTTATAGGGACTTCCTTTCCATACCGAGAATTTCTACCGAAAAAGGTACCTGCTATTCAGTTAGATATTAACCCTGAAAAAATAGGAAAATGGTATCCTGCAGAAATAGGTTTAATAGGTTCAGCAAAAGAGATACTAAGTAGATTTAATCAACAGCTGTTTCATCGTAAAGATCGAAAATTCTTAGAAGCATGTCAGGAGAATATGGTCAATTGGTGGAAGCACATGGATCATCTTGTCGAGGTGGAGGAAGGTAAAAAACTAGAGGGACCACAGGTTATTCACAAGCTCCAAGAATATACAGAAAATGATGCGATACTATCTGTCGATGTTGGAAATGTCACCACATGGATGGCGAGATTTTTTCGAATGCAGAATCAACAATTTGTCATTTCGAGTTGGTTAGCAACAATGGGCTGTGGCTTACCTGGAGCGATCGCAGCAAAATTAACCCACCCAGATAAACAGGTTATTGCAATTTGTGGTGATGGTGGTTTTTCTATGGGTATGCAGGATTTTCTGACATCGGTAAAATACAACCTACCTATTACTGTTATTGTCTTGAATAATGAAAAAATTGCGATGATTGAGTATGAACAAGAGGAAATCGGCAATATCCCATATCAAACTGATTTACAAAATTTCCAATACGCTAAATTTGCAGATATATGTGGCGGGAAAGGTTTCATGGCTCAAACAATAGAAGAACTATCAGATGCTTTACATGCCTCTAAAAATAGTGAACGTCCTACATTGATTGAGGTAATGATTGAAGATCGTGCACCATTACCAGGGAAAATTGAATGGAATCAAGCCATTCAATATTCTAAACATTTATGGAAAAGGTTGATAGAGCGTGAAGGGGATTTTGAGATGCCATCCTTAAAAACAGTGCTAAAACGGCTATTGTAAGGAGCAAAAAAGATGAAACAAATTATCTATCTATTTAGCTTGATGGGTGTTTTCTTGAGTGGATGTCACATTCGCGTACTAAATCCGAAGAGTGATACTGCGGAAGCACAAAGCTTTTTAATTTATTTTAGTTTTGGAATCATGATCCTTGTGCTTCTTACCGTATTTTTCCTTTTGTCCCGATTAGTGCGTAAATATCGTAACAGGACAGGAAATCATCAGGCTTTAAAACATGAGAAAGGCAATAAGAAACTTGAAATCGTATGGACAATCATTCCTGTTTTGTTACTGACAATATTGGCCATTCCAACCGTTATCGTAACCTATAATCAATCACCTAATCAAGCGGATCAGTCAGGTGATAGAAGGGAAGAGGTTCATATTAATGTAACAGCAGAGCAATATCAATGGACCTTCATCTATGAAAATGGAAAAACGACATCTGGTGAATTATATCTCCCAAGTGATAAAACGATTGTTTTACATTTGCGATCAAAGGATGTCATTCATTCCTTTTGGGTCCCGTCTATCGGGGGAAAGGTGGATGTTTTACCACATAAAGAGAACACCATGAAATTAGAAAATATAGAATCCGGAGTATATCAAGGGAAATGTGCTGAATTTTGTGGCACTAATCATACAGATATGAGATTTACGACAAGAGTTATTTCTTCTAAGCAATTTTTAGATTGGCTAGATGAATAAGGATAGCATTGGCGAGATGTAGAGTCTTGTCAAAATAGCAAATATCATTTAGCAGGAAAGAAGGGTAAGAATGGATATGGATCTTACATCACAAGCCTTATATCAAGCATCTGATATTATTGTTGCATGGATTTTTTCAATCGTGTTGGCTCTTTTTATTGGCTATTATATATGGAAAAAAAGAAAATGGGGAATTTTATGGGATTATGTAACGACCACTAATCATAGAAAAATTGGAACAATGTATATTTTAAGTGGCTTGCTTTTCTTTTTTCGTGGTGGAGTAGACGCCCTTTTGATTCGGACACAATTAATAGCACCAAATACTGAATTTTGGGTATTTCAAGGAGATAAATACAATGGTTTGTTCACAACGCACGGAACGATCATGATTTTTTTTGTTGCTATGCCAATATTAATAGGATTGATGAATGTTGTTGTTCCGCTTCAGATCGGTGCAAAGGATCTAGCCTTCCCCATTCTTAATTCATTAAGCTTTTGGCTGTTCTTTAGTGGTGCAATTTTATTCAATCTTTCCTTTTTCTTTGGTACACCACCGAATGCTGGTTGGACTGCCTATGCGCCGTTAAGTATATCCCAATTCACTCCAGATGTTGGTAACAGCTTTTACATATTTAGTATCCAGCTATCTGGCATAGGGACATTGCTAACAGCCATTAATATGATTGTCACCATCCTTCGCTTACGAGCGCCAGGTATGAAAATGTTTCGCATGCCATTATTTACATGGAGTACCTTCGTGACATCTGTGTTAATATTGATTGCTTTTAGCACTTTATCGGTTGCTCTTTATTTGTTGATGTTTGATCGAATGTTTGGAACGAGCTTTTTTACTGGTTCAGAAGGTGATCCTGTTTATTGGCAGCATCTATTCTGGATATTTGGGCATCCAGAAGTATACATTTTGGCATTACCTGCATTTGGTATCTTCTCGGATGTTATCTCAACTTTTTCGAAAAAGATTATTTTTGGATATTCATCCATGGTGTTATCCATTATTTTAATAGGCTTTTTAGGTTTTATGGTATGGGTGCATCACATGTTCACAGTTGGTTTAGGACCAATGGTGAATACATTTTTCGCGATTACGACCATGCTAATTGCTGTCCCCACAGGAATTAAAGTATTTAATTGGCTATTTACTATGAGGGGTGGCCAGATTCAGTTAACAGTACCCATGTTGTTTGCCATCGGATTTATCCCCTCTTTTACAATGGGAGGGGTAACAGGTGTTATGCTAGCAATACCTTCAGCTGATTTTCAATTTCATGACAGCTATTTTGTTGTGGGACATTTTCACTATACGATTCTTGGTGCTACCGTATTAGGTATATTCGCTGGAATCTATTATTGGTATCCTAAAATTACTGGGAAAATGCTAGATGAACGATTAGGTAAATGGCATTTTTGGCTTTTTATCATTGGATTTCACTTAACCTTTTTACCAATGCATTTCGCTGGACTAAATGGTATGCCCCGCCGTGTTTTTACTTATACAAAGGAAGATGGTGTGTTTTTCTTTAATAGTTTAAGCACAATAGGTGCTTTTGTGATGGGAATTGGAATGCTATTCTTTGCATGGAATGTGTATAAAACCTATCGATCAAAACAACAGGTGGAAAATGATTGCTGGGATGGACGGACATTAGAATGGGCAGTCTCTTCTCCCCCTAAAGAGGATGATTTTAACACTGCACCAATTGTGGATAGCTTAGAGCCCCTATGGCAACTAAAGAAGAATCAACAAAAATGGACAAATAAACTACCACAACGGCCTAATCCTATTTCCACCAAAAGTGTCATTCCTGCTGTTATTGCAGCAACTTTGTTTCTTTTTTCTCTTGCAATGATCTATCAGTGGCATACACTTGCCAGCTTAACAGCTGTAGTGACAATAATCATCATTATTTTTTTATCATGGTGTGACAAAAGAGTAGAGAATGTACAAAAGGGAAATCTATTAAAAAAAGATTTAAATATTCTATTTGATGACAAGAAAATGGGTTTCTTCCTATATCTAGCAATAGATGGTATTATGTTCGCTGTCTTGTTTGCGACTTATTTCCTTTATACACCAGCATCTATTGGACCGAGGCCAGAGCAGGTATTCGAATCGAAAACCGTTATTCTATCATCTATTTTCCTATTAACATCGAGTGGAACCATCGCTTTGTCAGAGAGAGGTCTTAAAAAACAAAATAATAAGATCTTTCATACAGGATTTATTATGACGACTATTTTAGCGCTAGCTTTTTTAAGTTCTACTTTTCATGAGTTTTACAACTATTGGATGAAAGGATTTGTGATAGACCTTAATGTCTTTCTTTCTTCCTTTTTCGTGCTTGTCGGTTTACATGCAGCACATGTTCTTTTTGGATTAGGTTGGCTACTTCAGCTTTATATACAACTGAAGATGCATAAAATTCCTTTAGTCTTGTATCAGGAAAAACAAACAATTTTAAGTTATTATTGGCATTTTGTTGACATTGTGTGGGTGTTCATCGTGCTAATCGTATATTTGCCATATTTAGGTTGATAGGAGTGAGAGTAAAATGAATACTTGGTTTATGATTTTTTTCATTACGATCATTGTGATTTTAATGATTCCAGCTTTCTTTTTATTATGGCTTTATCTTCACGATATTAAACAATCAGAGCATTCGGTTCTACAAAATTATCCGCTCCTTGGAAAAATACGCTATATTTTAGAGAAGGTTGGACCAGAATTAAGACAATATTTATTTCACCATGATTTAGAAGGAAAACCATTTAATCGCAAGCAATTTGAATATGTTAATAAGGCAGGAAAATATCAAACAAGCTTAATGGGCTATGGAGCGGAAAGAGATTTTGATAAGGATGGATTATATCTTGTTAATGACATGTTTCCAGCTAAAACAGAGGAATTGAAAATAAATCAAAAACCTAAAATAGAGACATTTATTTATGAAATAGAGGATGAAAGCTTATTCAATCGTAAGGAGCACCACAAGAAAGTAAAAATTAATCCAGCATATCTCCAAGAGGAAGATTATGTTTTATTAGGCGAAAATACCGTTAAAAAGCCATTTCGATTGAAGGGGTTGATTGGCCAATCTGCTATGAGCTATGGTTCACTTGGCGAAAATGCCATTACCTCTTTATCATTAGGCCTTGGAATGGCAGGTGGAACATGGATGAATACAGGAGAAGGAAGTATATCACCATACCATTTAAAAGGGAATGTCGATATTATAATGCAAATTAGTCCTGGATTATTTGGAGTCAGAGATAAGGATGGTCACTTTTCATGGGAAGAATTTAAAAAACATGCCGATACCGACCAGATTAAGGCATTTGAATTAAAGCTCGGTCAAGGGGCAAAAACTCGCGGTGGACATGTGGATGGGGCTAAAATCACCGAAGAAATTGCACAAATTCGAAAGGTAAAGGTTGGAGAAGATATTAATAGTCCTAATAGATTCCCTGGCATCTCAAATGCGGAGGAATTGTTATCCTTTTTACAGCAATTACGTGAATTTGGTGGTAAGCCGGTTGGGATAAAAATTGTGGTTGGTAGCGAAGAACAAGTAAACAATTTAGTAGGCGCTATGAAACGAACTGAAATCATTCCTGATTTTATAACAGTGGACGGTGGAGAGGGTGGCACAGGTGCTTCCTACTATGCCTTGGCGTATTCCGTTGGATTACCGTCTTTTTCGGCAGTGCCCTTAGTAGATGATTGTCTACGAAAGTACGATTTAAGAGATAGGACAAAGATTATTGCTTCTGGAAAGCTTTTGACCCCTGATAAGATTGCGATGGCCCTATGTATTGGTGCAGATCTTGTTAATATTGCACGTGGGTTTATGATGAGTGTTGGGTGTATCATGGCACAAGTTTGTCATAAGAATACTTGTCCCGTTGGGGTTGCAACTACTGATAAAAAATTACAAAAAGCATTAGTGATTGAGGAAAAGAAATTTCGTGTATGTAATTATCTTGTCACTTTAAGACAAGGATTGTTTGACTTAGCAGCTGTTTCTGGATTGGATAGTCCAACGAAATTCAAGCGGGACCATATTAAATTTCATTCTGAATTTAAAAACTTTACCAATTGGAGTGAAGTGCAAAGCCGAAGATAAGTGAAAGAATTTTTTTATTAATCAAAAAAAACACTAGTTAGAATAACTAGTGTTTTTTTGATTGCAAGCTATATTAGTTTTTTTCAACGTTAGCTGCTTGTGGTCCACGGTTACCTTCTTCGATATCGAAAGTTACGCTTTGACCTTCTTCAAGTGTTTTAAAGCCTTCGCCTTGGATAGCAGAGAAGTGTACGAATACATCGTCTTGTCCTTCTACTTCGATAAATCCAAAACCTTTGTCTGCGTTAAACCATTTAACTGTACCTTGTACCATAATTCTTTTCCTCCTAGTGTGAACCGTTCACACAAATGTATTACTATTCTTGCTCTTGCCTCAAAACGAAAACTTTACGTTACGATACTTGAAGGTGTCATCGAACAAAATAGCTAAAATCATTATAGCAAGTGAAACAATAAATTGCAAGCGTATCCCAAAAATAATTGATTTTTGTTTGAGTCAGTAAGGAGTCTTATATGTCGAAAATTAGAATTTTGAATGGGATTAGGTAGATTTTCCATATTAATAGTACTATACTTTGTTAATGTAAAAAGCTTGTTAGGAATGGAAGTGTATGTTCAATTGTCTGTTATTTTTGATAAAATCAAGCATTTATTTCCTGGATACTTTGCATTGGTAATGGCCACTGGGGCTTTATCCATTGCTACATATTTACTCGATTATGATAAATGGAGTAACTATTTGTTTTACCTCAATACTCTTTTTATTATTACTCTAGCGATTGTTGTTACGATTCGGTTTTTATTTTTCTTTTCATATGTGAAGGAAGATTTAACAAGTCACTTAAGAGGGCCTGGTTTTTTTACGATTGTTGCAGGTATTAATGTTTATGCAACAGAGCTTCTTTTTTTCGTAAACAAAACTAACCTGGCATTAATCTTATGGTTGATCTCCATTATTTTATGGACTGCCATTATGTATACATTTTTTACAGCCATTACGATTCAAGAGGATAAGCCGAGCTTAGCGGAGGGGATTAACGGAGCATGGTTAATTGCAGCTGTGGCAACACAGTCGATCTCTGTTGTCGGGACACTACTTGTGTCCTCGATTCGGGATGAGCAGTGGGCAGAGTTTATATTCTTTGTTTCATTATCTATGTATTTGTTAGGTTGTATGTTGTATTTAAGTATTATAACCTTAATCTTTTATCGATTTACTTTTCTGCATCTTAAATATTCTTCCTATACTCCACCTTATTGGATTAATATGGGTGCGGTCGCGATAACTACTTTAGCTGGTTCCCTAATTATTCTGAATTCACAGCAATCACTTTTGATCCAACAATTCATTCCATTTGTGAAAGGATTCACTCTTTTTTTCTGGGTAACAGGAACATGGTGGATTCCGTTATTAGTCATTCTAATGTATTGGCGCTATATCATACATAAATTTCCGCTTAACTATGACCAGCAAATGTGGGGGATGGTTTTCCCTGTTGCAATGTATACAATAGCCACCTTTAAATTATCAAAGGCGCTAGAAATTCCTTTTTTAGCTAATATCTCTACATTTTTTATTTATCCAGCCTTCTTAATTTGGCTATTAGGTATTATTTTAATGGTTATCCATTTAGTTCGTGACATCCTTCTGAAGGATAAATGAAAACTTGATTTATTGCCTTATACCAATTATGATAAAGGGATGTAATGAATCGGAAAATTGAAATGAGGTATTTATAATGAACAAAGTTTCCATCTATTCATTAACCTTTGATGAATTGACTAGTTGGTTACTCGAACATGGACAAAAGAAATTTAGAGCGAAGCAAGTTTGGGATTGGTTATACAAAAAAAGAGTGGATACTTTTTCAGCCATGTACAATTTAAATAAAGATTGTCTTTCACTATTAGAGGAACACTTTATCCTTGGAACATTGACGGAAGAAATTAAACAGGAATCAAAGGATGGTACGATCAAATTTTTGTTTAAAATGCAGGATGGGAATCTTATAGAAACAGTTCTGATGAAGTTTAATTATGGTTATTCCGTTTGTGTTACCACACAAGTAGGTTGTAATATTGGTTGCTCCTTTTGTGCGAGCGGTTTGCTGACGAAGGATCGCGATTTAAATGCAGGTGAAATAGTTGAACAAATTATGAAGGTTCAGAAACATTTAGATCAGCGTGGGAAAGACGAGAGAGTGAGTCATATTGTTGTGATGGGAATAGGGGAACCTTTTGATAATTATGATAATACAATGAGCTTTTTAAGGATCGTAAATGACAAAAGTGGCCTCTCAATAGGTGCAAGACACATAACCGTGTCTACAAGTGGTTTAGCAAAAAGGATATATGATTTTGCTGATGAGAATATTCAAGTCAACTTGGCATTATCTCTACATGCGCCAAACAATGAGCTAAGAACTAAAATAATGAAAATAAATAAAGCATTTCCTTTAGAAAAATTGATGCCTGCAATTGATTATTATCTAGAAAAGACCAATCGAAGAATTACATTTGAATATATCTTGCTAAGGGATGTAAATGATCATGTAGGAGAGGCGAAGCAATTAGTCCAGCTATTAAAGGATAAAAGACATTTATCTTACGTCAATCTTATTCCTTATAATCCAGTAGATGAGCATAATCAATATAATAGAAGTGAGAAAAAGGCAATTCTTGATTTTTATCAAGTATTACTTGAAAATGGGATAAATTGTGGTGTGCGTGTCGAGCATGGTACAGATATTGATGCTGCTTGTGGACAATTAAGAAGTAAACAGATTAAAAAAGATAAGCAAAAGGTATCCCAATGAAAGCCCAAAGGCACGGGACTTCTTGACAAAAGAAAGACATTTCATTAAACTATCAGAAAGTAATCAACAATTAAAGTAAAAAAACGATGAAGAGGAATAGTAATAAAGCAATTAGTTCAAGAGAGATGGCGTTTGGTGAAAGTCATTACTAATCTTTACGAACTCACCTCAGATGTTACAAAAGTGAAGCAGTAGCTTTTGTCGTAATCCGCGTTAAGGAAATAAAGTGAGTGTAAAATACTAACACTAATGTTGGGTGGTACCGCGGGAATCTCTCTCGTCCCATAGCTGGGATAGGAGAGTTTTTTTGTGTTTAAGAACAAATGTTCGTTTGTTGTTAATAAGGAGGGAATAAAATGTCATTTGAGCATTTAAAAATAGAAAAAAAATGGCGTGATTATTGGATTAATAATAAGACTTTTGCGACTGATACCCATTCCGATAAAGAAAAGTTCTATGCATTAGACATGTTTCCATACCCATCTGGAGCGGGACTTCACGTGGGGCATCCAGAAGGGTATACCGCAACAGATATTTTGTCAAGAATGAAAAGAATGCAAGGCTACGAGGTGTTACATCCAATTGGTTGGGATGCTTTCGGTCTTCCTGCAGAACAATATGCATTGGATACAGGTAACGACCCTGCAGTTTTTACAGAGCAAAACATCAATAATTTCCGTCGTCAAATTCAAGAACTAGGCTTTTCCTATGATTGGGACCGAGAGGTAAAGACAACCGATCCAAATTACTATAAATGGACTCAATGGATTTTTCTAAAGCTTTATGAGAAAGGGTTAGCCTATATTGATGAAGTACCTGTCAATTGGTGTCCAGCTCTAGGTACTGTGTTAGCTAATGAAGAGGTTATTGATGGGAAAAGTGAACGCGGTGGACATCCAGTGGAACGGAAGCCAATGAAACAATGGATGTTAAAAATTACTGCATATGCCGACAGACTTATAGAAGATTTAGAAGAGTTAGATTGGCCTGAGAGTATTAAAGATATGCAAAGAAACTGGATCGGACGTTCTGAGGGGGCTGAAGTAATCTTTGAGGTGGAAGGCTTTGAAGAGACCTTCACTGTTTTTACAACACGGCCTGATACTTTATTTGGTGCGACCTATGCCGTGCTATCTCCAGAACATCCACTTGTAAGTAAGATCGTTTCACAAACAGAAAAAGAAGCAGTTGCACAATATATTAATCAAGTGAAAGCTAAAAGTGACTTAGAACGAACAGATCTTGCTAAAGATAAAACAGGTGTATTTACGGGAGCATATGCCGTTAACCCTATTAATGGGGAAAAGCTTCCAATTTGGATTGCAGATTATGTATTAATGTCATATGGTACAGGAGCTATTATGGCTGTGCCTGCACATGATGAAAGAGACTATGAATTTGCGAAAAAGTTTGGCTTGAAGATTGTACCTGTATTAGAAGGTGGGGATATTGAAAAAGAAGCCTTTACAGGAGATGGCCCTCATATTAATTCAGATTTCTTAAATGGCTTAAACAAGCAAGATGGAATAGAACAAGCGATTAAATGGTTGGTAGATCATAATAAAGGGGAAAGAAAGGTAACCTACCGATTACGCGACTGGTTATTTAGTCGTCAACGGTACTGGGGTGAACCTATTCCGATTATACATTGGGAAGATGGCACGATGTCGGCAGTCCCTGAAGAAGAATTACCATTGGTTTTACCAAAAACAGAGGAAATAAAACCGTCGGGAACGGGAGAATCACCATTGGCTAATATGGATGACTGGGTAAATGTCGTGGACGAAAAGACTGGCAAAAAGGGTCGTCGTGAAACAAATACTATGCCTCAATGGGCTGGAAGCTGTTGGTACTTCTTAAGATATATTGATCCACAGAATTCTAAACAATTAGCGGATCGACGATTGCTAAATGAATGGCTGCCAGTAGATGTTTATATTGGCGGTGCAGAACACGCGGTACTTCACTTATTATATGCACGCTTTTGGCATAAATTTTTGTATGATATAGGTGTAGTCCCAACAAAAGAACCATTCCAAAAATTATATAATCAAGGAATGATCCTAGGCGAGAATAATGAAAAAATGAGTAAGTCAAAAGGGAATGTAGTGAATCCTGATGAAATCGTTAAAAGCCATGGAGCAGACACACTTCGGTTATATGAAATGTTTATGGGTCCTTTAGATGCTTCCGTAGCATGGTCAACTAACGGGCTGGATGGAGCAAGAAGATTTTTAGATAGAGTGTGGCGTCTTTTTGTAACAGATGATGAAAAGCTTTCGGGTAAAATCTCTGATGATAAAGAATCTCAAGAATTGGAAAAAGTTTATCATGAAACAGTAAAAGTAGTGACACAAAATTTTGAGGACTTACGTTTTAATACAGGCATTTCACAAATGATGGTATTTGTTAATGAAGCATATAAGACAACTAGTATTCCTCTAGCTTATGCTGAAGGATTTGTAAAACTTTTATCTCCTGTTGCCCCACATCTGGCCGAAGAATTGTGGCAATTTCTAGGGCATGATGGAACTATAACGTACGAAGAGTGGCCGACCTATGATGAATCTAAGCTTGTGCAAAATGAAGTCGAGATGGTCATTCAAATTATGGGGAAAGTAAGAGCGAAAATGATGGTGAAAAAAGATGCACAAAAAGAGGAAATGGAAGAAAAGGCATTGTCTCAAGAGGCAATAAAGGAAAAATTAGAAGGGTTAACCGTTCGAAAAGTAATCGTGGTACCTGGGAAATTAGTTAATATTGTAGCAAACTAGTATAGATAAAAAAGCCACAATGACATCTCTAATGATGTTTGTTGTGGCTTTTTTCGTTTTTGAATGCAAAGAGATTCTTTTGTTATGACTACAAGGAAAGTGACACATTTTAACTACTAAAGAACATGAATGTTTAGATCACTGAATTACCATTATTTTCTCGCGGAATTTTGTTGACTTTTTTTATCAAAGTATGTATTATAGAAAAAGTCGACATTACAGATAAACTTTTTATCGGGTGGTTGACAATTTTCTAGTGTATTTGTTATAATTTATATGTCGCTTTAGACATTGATCATTGAAAACTGAACAAAACAACCAGTACAAAAAAGTAAGAACATGCTAGCTTTAAGCGAGCTTGATCAACACAAGCACTTCGGTGCATCTATTTTATGGAGAGTTT
>NZ_QGTD01000004.1 GCF_003176895.1 Gracilibacillus dipsosauri | reverse complement strand
AAAAGCCATGCATGGAAACCATACATGGCACAAAATATTTTGTTTATTTACCTGTCTACTTGACAGGGGGCAGTTCATTTTGCTTAACACTTTATTTAATACTAAGGAAGAATAAAAATGTGGATTGCTGTTAATGAAGCGATACCTGGCACACCCAATAAACCTGCTACAACTGCTGTAAAGATATTAATAGGTATATGAAGACCAAGGGAAGCACCGAATAGATTAAAGAAGAACAAGAACAACACACCGATGGTCACTTTTACGACACCTTGTCCTAAAACGCGCGAAAATTTCAGTGGAATCCCTTTGGTCAACAACAAAACAATTAAAATTAGCAGACCTGCAATAACCCAAATATTCATACAACCTGTCCCCTTTTTGTCCATATGATTATGTTTCTATCTATATGAAACAAAAGCGTAAAATAGAATAGAGAATGTAATTATTTCTCTTCTAGTCTAATCACCTGCAGAAACCTTTCGATATTTAGCTTCTTTAAGCAGATAGAAGTATTTTGCCTTTGCTAACGCCAAATCAAATCTTCCCTGCTCTGTCGGCTCTATACTTCGTTCCATAATACTCTCGAGGTTTTTCCAATCCTTTTTCAATTGATAAATATTGGTTAATAATTGTTGGTTCATCGCTGCTTTTTTTATTTTTTTATGTGCCGCCATCTTCTTCACCTCTATTATACTTCTCGTCTTCCTTCTAGAGCTTTTGATAAGGTTACTTCATCTGCATATTCCAAATCGCCACCCATTGGCAATCCATGAGCAATTCTAGTCGTCTTTATTCCAGAAGGTTTAACAAGTCTGGAGATATACATCGCTGTTGCTTCTCCTTCGATATTTGGGTTTGTAGCCAAGATTAATTCCTCTACCTCTTCGTCCTTCAAACGATTAATTAAAGAAGGAACATTGATATCTTCCGGGCCGATACCATCCATAGGAGAAATTGCACCATGTAGTACATGGTATTTGCCATTAAATTCACGCATCTTCTCCATCGCAATCACATCCTTTGGATCTTGTACAACACAGATTAAAGACTTATCTCTTGATTCATCTTGACAGATTGCGCAAGGATCTTGGTCCGTTATATGCCCGCAAATACTACAATGTGTTAACTCTCTTTTGGCGTTCGCTAACGCCTTGGCGAAATCTAACACATCATCTTCTTTCATATTTAATACGAAGAAAGCCAGGCGGACGGCCGTCTTTGGACCGATTCCTGGCAATTTTGTAAAACTATCAATTAACTTAGAAATTGGTTCTGGATAATACATGACAGTCCCTCCTAGAACATGCCTCCAGGTAAATTTAATCCTTTTGTAAATTTGCCCATCGTGTCATTCGTTTTGTCATCAACTTCTTTTAGCACTTCATTTGTTGCAGCTAAGATTAAATCTTGAAGCATTTCGATATCCTCCGGATCTACTACCTCTTCTTTTATTTCAATGTCAGTCAGCTCTTTTTTTCCATTTGCCACAACCTTAACCATTCCACCACCAGCTGTTGCTTCAAAGGTCATTTCTTGTAGCTCTTCTTGTGCCTTCATCATATCCTTTTGCATTTTTTGCATTTGTTTCATCATTTTGTTCATGTTTCCTCCACCACGCATGGAAATCCCTCCTAATTATTGTCTATTATCTTTTTCATCACTAACCATCAGCAGAAATGAAGTTACTACTACTAATGGAAGTCTTTCTTATTCACGAATTTCTAACAAATCCTCACCAACTAGCTTCCGTGCCTGTTCGATCATAGGATCTTCCGGTTCTGGTTGACTCTCATCATCATGAGTAGAACCACCTTGATCCTTTTGTTTTCTAACATATTCCTCTCGTAATGTTAGCCAGTTTTCTTCAGGTATTGGTACAAATGTCATATCAGTACCGATTACTTCCGATAGTACTAATTCTATCGTTTGTTTATGCTCTAGCGCAAGTGAACAGTGTATTTCATAACGAAATGCTAAAATAACGGCATTATCAGAAGCTGCGCTTGGCTTACTATTTTGAATGGTAGCATGGGCTGGTGCACTTTTTTGTTTTAGAGAGTCCATAAAGCTTGGCCAGCCAGCCTTTGTTTTCTTTAGCATATCTTTAGACGCTTCAGCTAGGATGTTTCGAATTCGATCATACGGTATACTATATGATTTGCGACCTGCTGGAGCGCTTTTCTTCGTTGGTTGAGTTGTTTCTTGTTGTTGATGTACTTGTTTAGGTAATTCTTTTAATTTATTTTCTAGTTCATTTATTTTCTGTACCAGTTTATCATATTCTAAGGCTTCTTGCTTTCCTTCTTGTACTGGTTGCTCACAAATTTTCAAAATGGATATTTCAATAAATACCTTCGGGCTATTGGTCCACTTGATTTCCTGCTGGCATTGGTTCAATTCTTTAATGGCAAGTTGAATCCAGTCCGCACTGATCTTTTCCGATAAGGCGTTAAATGCTTCATCAACAATTGCACGTTCCAAAACATTTTCCAAGGAAGGAGATGTCTGATATAACAAAAGGTCTCGCAAATAATAAATGAGGTCAAAGACGAATCTACCCGGGTCCTTTCCTTCCTGTATCAGTTGATCTATTTCAAGCAAAGCTTTTTGCACATTCTTTTCATACATTGTCGTAACTATGGAGGTTAGCTTCTGCTGGGAGACAGAGCCTGTAACAGCTAGAACATCCTCCATCACCACTTGACCATCACTATAGGAAATAGCTTGATCTAATAAACTTAGCGCATCTCGCATCCCACCTTCCGCGGAAAGTGCGACAGCTTCTAGAGCCTCTTGCGCTACATCGATCTTTTCCCTTTCCATGATGTCCTGCATCCGTTTAACCATTGCAGACTGAGAGATTCGTTTAAAGTCAAAACGCTGACATCGTGAAATGATGGTTAATGGAATCTTGTGTGGTTCAGTGGTAGCTAGTATGAAAATAACATGCTTCGGTGGCTCTTCTAATGTTTTTAATAATGCATTAAAAGCCCCAATAGATAGCATATGTACTTCATCAATAATATACACTTTATAAGAAACAGCACTCGGGGCATATTTGACCTTATCACGGATATCTCGAATTTGCTCCACACCGTTATTAGATGCTGCATCAATCTCCACAACATCAGCAATAGAGCCATCCTGAATACCTTGACAAGAGGCACATTCGTTACAAGGTTCTAGAGCTGGTCCGTTCTCACAATTCACTGCTTTAGCAAAAATTTTGGCAGCACTTGTTTTACCAGTACCTCGAGGACCAGAAAACAAATATGCATGGGTAAACTTATCCTGCATGATCGCATTTTGCAACGTACGTGTAATATGAACTTGTCCCACTACATCTTCAAAATTCTTTGGGCGCCATACGCGATACAGTGCTTGATATCCCA
This sequence comes from Gracilibacillus dipsosauri, assembly GCF_003176895.1. Taxonomy (GTDB): domain Bacteria; phylum Bacillota; class Bacilli; order Bacillales; family Amphibacillaceae; genus Gracilibacillus; species Gracilibacillus dipsosauri. The sequence goes on along the minus strand of NZ_QGTD01000004.1, from coordinate 474,623 downwards.
TTATCCATGATCCCCTTCTATGTTTAATAACTCTTTATATTGTAGCAAAAACTGCGGATAAAAACGAGTATGTATGATTAGATAGACTCAAAGTCCTTTTTGCAATGCTGCTCTCCATAAGGTAAATAGAAAGCCTCTTGTCGAGTAAACAAGAGGCTGCATATATACATTCATTAACGCCGTGCACCAAGCTTCGATGGCATTACCCTAAGCGTTACTTAAGTTGATAGCTCGACCCAGGCTTCCCTGCGGCACACAGGAAGGTTCGCTTAATGCTGCTTCCTTCCGGACCTGACATGGTTCACGAGTTCCTGTTGCGCAGGACCCGAGCGTCAGCACTACTCCCTTAAGGCAGACCTTAAAATAATGACACCTCAGCAAGGTATTCAGTCTCGCTATAGCGGATTGCGAGTACAGGGCACCGCTACCTCCCCACCTAGCACGGCAAATTTGCTAATATTTTTAATTGCGCTAGTAAAGCGCATTTATTAGTATAACTTGTTCTATAAAAAAATGCAATGGTTATCCATTGTTAGTATCTTCCTCGCTAGCCAGTTTTGTCTGTTTCTTTTCCTTTTTCTTCTGTCTAAGCTGTTTAAAAAAGGTGGTTAAAAGTTCGCTTGATTCAGCCTCCAGCACACCTGCTGCCACTTCAACTTGATGGTTAAAGCGATCATCCTGCAATAAATTCACTATTGAACCAGCACATCCTGCCTTTGAATCTCTTGCACCATATACTACTCGCGGAATACGAGCTTGCAATATTGCGCCTGCACACATCGGGCAAGGCTCTAATGTCACATATAAGGTGCATTTCTCTAGTCTCCAGCTGCCAACTATCTCATTGGCTTTATCTATTACAAGCATCTCTGCATGGGAGCTTGTGGTTTGTAATTTTTCTCTTAAGTTAAATGCAGCTGCGATTACTTCATCCTCGTATACGAGAACAGCACCAATCGGAACCTCTCCTAGAACCGCTGCCTTTTGAGCCTCCTCTAATGCCCGTTCCATAAAAAATTGATCCTTCATCCAACCCCACACTTTAATAAATGATTACTATTACTATGCAGGAAAATGAGACAAACTGCAAGTATGCATCATTTTTAACAAAAAAGGGTATGTTTGATTATAGAATGCTTAGAGATGAGGTGAATAAATGAAGGATTCAGCTGTATTAATAATCGATTTAATTAATGATTTTCATTTTTCAGAGGGCGACCTCCTTTTAAATGAAACAAAGAGAATCCTGCCTAACATTAAGAGGCTAAAGCAATATGCTAAAAAACATAGCCTTCCTATTATATATGTCAATGACCATTATGATACGTGGGAAACAGATTATAAAAAAATTGCCGATAAATGTAAAAGCGAAACAAACCAGGACATTATTGCAGAGGGGCTCCCATCAAAGGAAGATTATTTCCTAATTAAACCAAAATTATCTGGATTTTTCCGTACCACCTTACCATCCTTACTCGAGCAACTAGGGATTAAACACTTAATCATTGCTGGAATTGCCGGAAATATATGTGTCCTTTTCACCGCAAATGATGCTCATATGCGTGGATACACTTTGCATGTTCCGGAAAACTGCATTGCGTCCAATACACGAATTCATAATGAAGAAGCCATCAGACTTATGGTCAAAGTAATGAAAGCCAAAACAGATCCAATCTAGTGTTCTATTTCTCCTTTCCTATCATATCGTAAAATGAGAAACCATTCGCGAAGAAACAACGATATTTCTTGAAGAGAGGAGAGCTTTCTGTGCAAATATATGTTGTAAAACAGGGTGACACCTTGAATTCCATAGCCAACCAATTTGGTATAACCTATCAATTAATCGCTTCCGCCAATGAGCTAGATCCACAGCAATCACTAGTCGTTGGTCAGGCACTCGTTATTCCGATATTTGGTCGATTTTATACCGTTCAATCTGGTGATAGCCTATATACTATTGGTCAACGATTCGGTATTTCTGCTGCTGAATTGGCTCGGTTAAATCAATTGAATCTATATCAACCTCTTACACCTGGAACTACCATCTATATACCAGAATCCTCAAAAACAGAAATTGAAGTAAATGCATATATCGAACCAACTGGCGAAACCGTTTCGGAAACACTAGAAGCAGCAGCAAGAAAGCATAGTCGAAATTTAACCTATCTCGCGCCATTTTCTTACCGTGTGACACGGGAGGGAAATCTCATCCCACCACCATTAAACCAGTTTGCTGCTATTGCTAATGAGAACCAAGCTTTACTCATGCTTGCCATCACAAATTTAGAAGAGGGAGCCTTTAGTGCAGAGCTTGGGAGAATTATTGTGACAGATCAACAGGTACAAAATCAATTGCTCGATCAAATTATTCAAACAGCACAACAGGTAGGGTATGGAGATATTCATTTTGATTTTGAATTTTTACCACCAGAAAATCGTGAGGATTACAATAACTTCTTAAGAAAGGCTACGGAGCGATTACATGCTGAAGGTTTACTTGTTTCCACAGCACTTGCGCCAAAAACAAGCGCAACGCAAGAAGGAGCCTGGTATGAGGCTCATGACTATAGGGCACACGGCGAAATTGTCGATTTTGTTGTTCTAATGACCTATGAATGGGGTTACAGTGGTGGACCTCCGATGGCAGTATCACCGATCGGACCCGTTACAGATGTAGTAAACTATGCCCTCACCGAAATGCCAGCATCCAAAATTTTATTAGGACAAAATTTATATGGTTATGATTGGACATTGCCATTCGAGCCTGGGGGAGAATTAGCCAAGGCCGTTAGTCCTCAAGAAGCCATTGCATTAGCCCGAGATAATAATCAAGCCATTTTATACGATCAAGAAGCACAGGCACCTTATTTTTTCTATCAGGATCCACAAGGGAATCGCCATGAGGTATGGTTTGAAGATGCTAGATCGATACAAGCAAAATTCGACTTAATAAAAGAAAAGAATCTGAGAGGAATCAGCTATTGGAAGCTAGGCTTAGCTTTCCCACAAAATTGGTTATTACTAGAAGATCAATTTCAAATAAAAAAGAATATGTGATATCCATCCGTGGGGAGTTTTTAATTCTCCACGGATATTTTTTTAAAAGAACAGCCCAAAAACAACTAATCCATATCCATTAACAAACGTAATTCATCGCTATTCTCCACTAAATCCTCTAGAGTATATTTATCTAACACAAGGAAAAATGCCGCCATTGCTTCTGATACGACATGTCGGAGCTGACATACTGGTGTGATGACACAATGATCCGTACCACTATCAAAGCAATCTAATAAATAAAAATCATTCTCCATCAAGCGAATGACCGCTCCAATATTAATCTCTTTTGGATCCATTGCTAGCATAATTCCTCCATTACGTCCTCTAGTTGTTTCAATATACCCATTCACACTTAATTGATGGACGACCTTGCGAATATGCTCGGTAGAGATGAAGAAAGTATCGGCTATCTCATTGATACTCGCCTTTTCTCCTCTTTTAGAAGCTGTATATATGAGCACACGTAGTGCATAATCGGTATATTTTTTAAGCCGCATAATAAGCCCTCTTTTTCATTTTAATTACCATTAAGTCTACACACAATCTGCTAGCAATGACAAGAAATTGCTACAATGCTGTAACAGAATTGTCATACTTCGGGCCTAATAGTGGTTGGAATACCTCTTAAAACATTATACAATTAAACATGTATAGAAAATACATGTTTTAAGAGGAGTGTTTCGATGGGCACGTCAGTGAGTGAAAAATTAGACCAAAAAACAATCGAAATCGTAAAATCTACGGTTCCTGTATTAGAGGAGCATGGGCAAGCGATCACTTCAGAGTTTTACAAATTATTATTTACTAATCATCCGGAATTAAAAAACATATTTAACCAAACCAATCAAAAAAGAGGAAGACAACCACAAGCTCTAGCCAATGCTGTCTATGCTGCTGCAGCAAATATTGATCAACTAGAAAATATACTACCAGTAGTTATTCAAGTCGGTCACAAACATCGAAGCCTAAATATTCAACCAGAGCATTATCCGATTGTTGGGGAAAATTTATTAAAAGCGATGAAGGCTATTTTAGGAGATGCTGCTACAGATGAAATTCTAGAAGCTTGGGCAAAAGCTTATCAAGTAATCGCTGATGTCTTTATTGATGTGGAAAAAGGGATGTATCAAGAAACAGCAGAGCAAAAAGGTGGCTGGACTGGTTATCGCGATTTCACTGTCTATAAAAAAGAAAAAGAAAGTGATGTTATTACTTCTTTTTACTTAAAACCAATGGATGGTGGGGCATTGCCAAGCTTTGAAGCTGGTCAATATTTAACCGTAAAAGTAAAGGTGCCTGGTATTCCTTATACTTGCCAACGCCAATATAGCCTTTCTTGTAAACCAAATGAAGAATATTTTCGAATTAGTGTGAAAAAGGAACCTGCTATTTCGGAAAATCCAGCTGGTGTAGTATCCAACTTTCTACATGATCATATAGAGGAAGGCCATACAATAGCAGTTAGTGCACCAGCAGGCGATTTTGTTTTAGATAATGAGAGGAAGCCACTTGTCCTCATTAGTGGTGGTGTAGGATTGACTCCATTAACTAGTATGCTAGAGACCGTTGTGGAAACACAGCCAGAAAGAGAGGTTTACTTTATCCATGCTGCGCAAAATGAAAAAGTACATGGCCTAAAATCAGCAGTTCAAAGCATTGCAGATCAACACGATAATGTGAATACTTTCACAGTTTATGAGAATCCATTTGATCCTGCATTATGTGATAAAACGGGGTATATTGATCTCGATTGGCTTCGATCTATTATCCCGACTAAAGATGCTTCCTTCTATTTCTGTGGACCTGAGCCTTTTATGAAAGCAATTTATCAGGCATTACAAAAATGGGGAGTAAACGAGGGTCATCTTAACTTTGAATTCTTTGGACCAAAAGGGGACTTAGCAAGCTAAGGATGACAAAAATCCGGAGCTTATCTTCATTTAGATAAGCTCCGGATATTTTTTATTCTTCTAATGTAGACGTATCTCCTGTCGGAAGTCCAAGCTCCCATGACTTAAGAAGTCGGCGCATAATCTTTCCACTTCTTGTTTTCGGTATACTATCTTTTATTTCAATTTCACGAGGAGCAGCATGTGCACTTAACCCTGTTTTGACAAATAGACGAATATCCTCTAACAATTCATCACTTGCTTCATAGCCAGGATTTAGTGTAATAAAAGCTTTTATGATTTCTCCACGCTCAGGGTCTGGCTTTCCAATAACCCCTGCTTCTGAAACCGCTTGGTGCTCAATTAATTTACTCTCCACCTCAAATGGCCCTACACGTTCTCCAGATGTATTAATCACATCATCTAAACGACCCTGGAACCAGAAATAACCATCCTCATCCATATACGCACTATCTCCCGATACATACCAGTCATTAATAAAATAGCTTTCATATTTCCCAGGATTGTTCCAAATAGCACGCATCATAGATGGCCAGCCTTTTTTAATTGCAAGGTTCCCCATTTGATTTGGAGGTAGCTCATTTCCCTCATTATCAACAATTGCTGCATCTACACCTGGAATTGGTTTCCCCATAGAGCCTGGGCGAATTTCCATACAAGGTAAATTAACGATTAACATAGCACCTGTCTCTGTCATCCACCAAGTGTCATGAATTCGTAAACCAAGTACGCGCTCACCCCATGTTATGACCTCTGGATTAAGCGGCTCCCCTACACTCATAATATGGCGTAAATGAGAGAAATCATATTGCTTCACCAACTCATCACCAGCACTGACAAATTTTCGTAAGGCAGTTGGAGCGGTATACCATATCGTAACCTTGTATTTTTCTAGCGTCTCATACCACGATTCTGGTGTGAAGCGGCCACCACGAATAACATTGGTAACCCCATTTAACCATGGAGCAAAAATTCCGTAGCTTGTTCCCGTTACCCAGCCTGGGTCAGCAGTACACCAATATATGTCATCCTCTTTTAGATCAATAACCCATTTACCTGTTGCATAGTGTTGAATCATCGCATGGTGAACATGGTAAACGCCTTTCGGTTTTCCTGTCGAGCCTGATGTATAATGAATCAGCATCCCATCTTCTAAATCAACCCATTCAATATCGAAGGAATCAGAGGCATTATCGATCTCTTTTTCAAAATCAATGAATTTATCCCCATCGACATCTTGATCTGCATGGAACAATAGAACCTTTTCCAACTGCGGCAGCTCCTCTACAGGAACACGATCTAATAGCTCAGGAGTTGTTATGAGCATTCTCGCTTCACTATCCTCTAAACGATCTCGAACCGCTTGCTCCATAAATGCCTCAAACAATGGCCCTGCAATCGCTGCGACCTTAAGAATACCGAAAAAGCTTGCATAAAATTCAGGGCTTCTCGGCATAAAGAGAAATACACGATCGCCTTTTTCTATTTGATGTTTCTTTAAAACATTTGCTACTTGATTACTTTTTTTGCTTAGTTGTTCAAAGGTGATAGATTCTTCTCGACCCGGAGCAGAATATTGTAAGGCAATTTTATCTTTTTTCGTTGGATCTTCCGCATGCTTATCAATAGCTTCATAAGCTGCATTGACTTTCCCTGTTTTATACCAGCTGAATTCTTTCTTGATTTCCTCCCAATCGAAATCTTTTCTACTTGTTTCATAATTCTTCAAATTGTAGTTTCCTTGTCTTGCTGGAATCTTCGTCATATCCATCCCTATCACTCCTTAACAGTGTAAACGTTTGCAAAAATATTTCAAGTAAAGAACCTATAATCTATTGTATCGAAATCTTCTCAGAAAGCAAGGGGGGTAAATCCCATTTATTTCAATTTAATAGGATCCCCCCATGAAGCAAAACGTTATATAAGTGATGTTAGAAAAACTTGACTTATCTCGAAGTAGTAGCGAAAGCCTTAGTTTTACTTATACTTTGCACATTTCAAAATTTTCACTACGTCGAGTTTCTTCATGCAAAAATCTTATAATCTCTTAATGTGTAAAAAAACTGTTAATTTTTAATATTGATAAAGCATTGCCACGATTTGAAATCCAGATCCGATCGTCCAGAATAGTACATTGTCTCCTCTTTTGATTCGGCCAGACTTTATTCCTTCATATAAAGCAATAAAAGGACTACTCGTTCCTGTATAGGCATAAGTATCGCCTACATAGATTATTTTTTCTTGATCGATTTGATAATGATCTTGAATTTTAAGAATATTAGATAAGGCAAATTGTGAAAAACAGCATGCATCAATATCCTTTATCGATAAACCATTTCTCGCTAATAATTGATCAATCATTTTATAGGTCGGTGGTAAAGCAACATTTCCATCAAAAGGAAGCCAATTAATTGCTTGTACATCACTCTTACCTTTAACGGCTTTGGTTAATCCATGTGCTGGGTAATTAATCTTGTCCTTAAAGACAGAGTCTGTATGATAGCTAGCATCAATAAATCCTGTATTCTCATCGGTCTTCTCCAAAATGACGGCACAAGCTGCATCACCGTAATTAGCATAAGTAATTTCTTGTTCGGGATTAGCAATTAAAGAATTATAATCAGAGCCTACGATGAGTGCTGTATGTATATGTGGATTTGCGAGCATATATCTTGAAGCCTGCTCCACAGCCACTGTCATCCCTGCACAGTTTGCATTAGAATCCTTTATGATGGTATCATGATCTGCTTGAATCTCTGCATGGACATACATTGCATTTATCGGAAAGGTCGTTTCAGGAACCTGTGTAGAGAATTCAATATAATCTAGATCCTTCCCTGTCATTCCTGCTCTTTCTAAGACACGCTTTGTTGCTTCTAGAGCCATCGTAAGACCATTTTCCTCCACCTTGTCGATAACATATCTTTTCTCTCTTCCCATAACTTCAAGAAAATGCTGTATATCTCTACCCTTTTTCTGGAAATGATTTATATAAAAGTCATTTTCAATGACATGATTCGGATGATAAATATCAATTGCCTTGATTTTAATGTTTGGCACCATTAACTCCCCCCTTCTGATATAAGAAAAGTGCATACTACAAATACAGGGACCTTAACGATCCCTGTTTTTAAGCCTCTTCTATCTCAGCATTTCTTAGTCCAGCACTTTTAGCAACTCGAAGAAGTTGTAATTTTAAAGTTGGTTTTTTTTCTGTCACAAACACTACTTTGTGGAACCCTGAATTTTTATAAAGCTGAAAAGAGTGTTCGAGTAATGGCACCATTTCCTGTGTAATAACATTCATGTTCGTACAATCTACCTTCAGTGTGTAATCACTCGCTTCTACAGAACCTACTTTTGATTCATAATCTCTATGGAAATTTTTCGTTTGTTCTTCCGTAAACGTTCCTTCCACTTTCATGTTGATTGTTTTTGATTCCTTTTTTACCTCAATGATGTAGCTTCCTGTCAATGTTGACAATTCATCCTCTTCCTTTCTATGATAATAGACTTATAAAAATGTCCATTTTTTATATTAATAGGATAATAATCCTATAACATTTTAAATGATAAGGAAGAGAAGTAGGACTGTCAACTTATTCGCGACAAAGTTAACAAAAATTTAAAGATTATAACTTTAGCTTCATGCCTTCGTGTGTTGCGGAGAAACCTAGTCTTTGATAGAATTGTAGCGCTTCTGGCCGTTGTTTATCTGTTGTCAATTGTACTAAATGACACCCCCGTACTTTTGCCCTATCTATAGCATATTGAATTAACTTTGTGCCTATCCCTAACCCACGCACAGATGCTGATACTCTTACACCTTCAATCGTTGCTCGCCATCCTCCTTGATGCGTCAAATATGGAGTAAAGGTGATTTGTTCGACCCCTATCACCTCATTGTCTCTGCAAGCTACAATTAGCTCATTATTCTGATCGGCAGAAATAGCCATAAAAGCATGCAGATAACACTCGGGTAATGGTAGTTCATAACGTTCTCTTTTGGAGCCTAATCGATCATCTGCCAGCATTGCAACAATTTTATCGAGATCCTGTTTTGTTGCCTCTCTTAACCTTACTTCCGCCATTAAAAGCACCTCCTCCTTTTATAATAATGGAAAACACAAAAAGCTTTTACTATATTGCTTTTCTATTCCAAAATACATTCATTTTGACGATTACCATTTATAATAGATGGTAAGAGGTGATATCAAAATGAGTAGAAATATTACGGATGAACAATGGAAGGCAATTATTGAGAATAATAAAGAATATGATGATCAATTCTTTTATGCTGTCAAAACAACGAAAGTATTTTGCAGACCTTCCTGCAAATCTCGTGTTCCGAACTACAATAATGTCACGATTTTTGATCGAGCGGAAGATGCATTACAAGCTGGCTACAGACCTTGCAAACGATGTAAACCAGGTGGATATCACCTACCTGATGAAGAATGGGTATGGCAGATAGAGACTTTTATAAAAGAAAATTATACTACTCATTTAACTTTAAGGGTAATTGCAGAAGGTTGCCACGGAAGCCCGTTTCACCTACATCGAGTTTTTAAAAATAGAAAAGGGATGACTCCAATCGAATATTTACAACGAAAGAGAATCGAGAAAGCGATGAAATATTTGTTAGAAACAAACTGGTCTATTCGTAGAATTGGGGAATTAATCGGACTTCCTAATCCTTCTCATTTCGCAACATTATTTAAAAAATATACGAAGCAAACACCAAGAGAATTTCGAAAAAGAAAGAGGAGCGAGGTGTTGATCGATGAACATTTATTATGGAATGATAAGGCATGAAGGTTGGTATTTTTATATTGGTGCAACGAACAAGGGGTTATGTTTTGTTGGTTCACAGGATAAAGGATTCACTGAGCTAGAAAATTGGTATAAGAAAAATAGACCGAATACAAAACTTATCAAAAACGAGCCCTTCGTTCAATCCTATGGTCGTCAATTAGTAGAATATTTAAATGGAAGTCGCCAAAAATTTGATTTTCCATTAGACTTAAAAGGGACGGATTTTCAAACTACTGTCTGGACGGAGCTTGGGACCATCCCGTTTGGAGAAACCAAATCCTATACAGATATTGCAATTCGTATTGGAAAACCGAAGTCTGTTCGTGCTGTAGGTAGAGCGGTTGGATTAAACCCCCTTCTAATCGTCATTCCTTGTCACCGTGTCCTTGCAAAAAATGGACAACTTACTGGGTACCGTGGTGGTCTAATGATGAAAAAAAGATTGCTCGAATTGGAAAAATGAAAAAAGTTTACGCTAGGGGAGAATCTATATGGAACAAGACTATCTACTACTTTATAAAACATTATTTGATCATTATGGTCCACAAAACTGGTGGCCAGCAGACACCCCTCTTGAAATGATGATTGGTGCGATACTTGTTCAAAATACAAACTGGCGAAATGTCGAAAAAGCACTCATAAAGTTAAGGCCATATTTGGGTGCTGAAGCTCTCGATCGATTACAAGAGGAAGAGCTTGCACAGCTGATAAAACCAAGCGGATTTTTCAATATAAAGGCGAAACGAATAAAGTCATTCATTCAATGGTGGAAGCAATACAATTTTTCCTTAAATAGAGTTAAAAAGCTGGAAAAGGAAACCTTAAGAAAAGAACTACTAAATGTTCACGGTATAGGTAGGGAAACTGCGGATGTGATGCTACTTTATGCCCTAGATAAGGCTGTATTTGTTGTGGATGCATATGCTAGAAGGATCTTTTACCGAATCGGATACGATATGCCTAACTCCTATGACCAATTTAGGCTGGAGGTAGAACAGACTTTTCCTGAGAAACTAGATGTCTTTAATGAATTTCACGCACTACTAGTCGAGCATGCTAAGCAATACTGTCGAACAAGACCACTATGTGATAAATGTCCTTTATCTTCTATTTGTAAGAAACGAGTGGAGGGAGATTAAACGACTAGTACGAAGAAGTCCGCAATTAGGAAGAAATCTATCAATCATAACTATAGTAGAATGAAGGCAAATACGTTGAAGGGAGAATTTGCATGAATTCAAATAAAGTAATAATAGCTGGGTGGTATACAGTAGAAGCAAAGAAGCGAGATGAAGTGGTGGAATCTTTTGAAGATTTAATAAAAAGAGCTCGACAAGCTCCAGGCTGTCTCGACTTGGCGATTACTGCTGATCCAATTGATCCTACACGGATCAACAACTTTGAATTTTGGGAATCTGAGGGAGACTTAGGAGCATGGCGATCTGTTGCAAATCCACCAAAAAAGATATCGCCTATTATTGAAATAGAAATGCAAAAGCATGAAATTAAACAATCCGGACCACCGTTTAATTAATAAACAAATGACGGCCCTAGCAGGATTCGAACCTGCGACGCATCGTTTAGGAAACGAACGCTCTATCCCCTGAGCTATAGGGCCATTATCTATCATTCAAAAAAACTAACATTGTTATTATATCTAGAAATAGAAGGAGAAAGCAAGGCATAAACAAGCCTTGCTTGTTCCTTTATTTCTCAAATAAGCTACGCAATTCCTTTGATTTATCTGTAGCTTGTTCAAGGCAATTCATTACTGCTTTTTGGAAGTCATGGGAGGCTAATGCCTTGAGACCAGCTTCTGTTGTTCCACCTGGACTCGTTATTTTTTCACGAAGAGTCTTCGGTGAGTCACTTGAGGTAGCTAGCATCTGTGCAACACCCTTTAACGTTTGTGTCATAAGCTGTTTGGCCACCTCTTTATCAAGCCCTTTTTCTATAACAAATTGCTCCATTGCTTCTACCATATAATAATAGAAGGCTGGTCCACTTCCTGCAAGGGCAGTAAAGGCATCCATCTCTTCTTCGTTTATTACAGTAGTTGTTCCAATCGCATGAATCAAGGTTCTAACAAGCTCTATTTGTTCCTCGTTCACATTGTTACCACTCGCTATAGTCGTAGCAGATTGCCCGATCATAGCAGAAGTATTTGGCATTACACGAATCACAGGATTATTGGTCCCGATCTGCTTTTCCATATAGCCCGTAGAAATACCAGCTAATAAGGAGACAATTATCTTATCTTCTGTTAAAAATTCACGTATTTCTGCAGTGGCTACTTTCACATCCTTTGGCTTCATTGCAAGGACAATAATCGTCCCTTGCTCTATCGCTGCTTGTTTATTTTGGGTTGTCTGAATCTTATATTTGTGCTCTAGTTCTTGTAATCGGTCCTTATTAGAATGATTAGTTGCGATTATTTGCCTAGAAGGGACAATTTCTTTGGCAGTCATTCCTGCAATTATCGCTTCTGCCATTGATCCCGCTCCTAGAAAGGTAATGGTTTCCTTCATCATGGTTCACCCTTTTTCCTATGTATATGACACTCATTATAAGCGAAAATAGTGATCGACAACAATCATTTAACTTAGAGAAAATCTCTATAAACGTATAAAAGAATCGTTACAATAACGATTCTTTTACTATATAATCTCCAATTTTGTGTTCAATTAATGGCGGAGGAGGAGGGATTCGAACCCCCGCGGGCCGTGAAGCCCCTGTCGGTTTTCAAGACCGATCCCTTCAGCCAGACTTGGGTACTCCTCCATATTTTGCTGACGACAAGTTATAATATAACATAATCAAAATAATGAGTCAATAGTGAAATTCGTCTACCTCCCATTTTTGATGGAGGTAGACAAACATGCTTACTTGATTACTGTTTTCCCACCCATATATGAAACTAAAACCTCTGGAATAAGAACACTGCCGTCCTCTTGCTGATAATTCTCTATGATCGCAGCAACTGTACGTCCAAGTGCTAATCCTGAGCCATTTAATGTATGGACAAATTCTGGCTTGCTTTTTTCATCACGACGGAAGCGAATACCAGCACGTCGAGCTTGAAATGCCTCAAAATTAGAACAAGAAGAGATCTCGCGATAGGTATCATTACTAGGCATCCAAACCTCGATGTCATACTTTTTCGCTGCTGTAAAGCCTAAATCAGCGGTACACATGCTCATTACTCGATATGGGAGCTTGAGCAATTGTAATACCTTCTCCGCATGGCCAGTTAGCTCCTCTAACACCTGATAAGAATCTTCTGGCTTGACGAATTGTACAAGCTCTACCTTGTTAAATTGATGCTGACGAATAAGTCCTCTTGTATCTCTCCCAGCAGATCCAGCCTCAGAACGGAAGCTTCCACTGAAGGCTGTAAATTTTTGTGGTAAATCCTCTTCACTCAAAATATCATCACGGTAATAGTTCGTTACAGGCACCTCGGCAGTTGGAACGAGAAAATAGTCCCAGCCCTCAATTTTAAAGGCATCCTCTTCAAACTTAGGTAGCTGACCTGTACCTGTCATACTTGTACGATTCACCATGTATGGTGGGAGCATTTCTTGATAGCCATGCTCATCTGCATGTAGATCCATCATAAAGTTCATTAAGGCCCTTTCGAGTCTTGCGCCTAAGCCTTTATAAAAAACAAATCTACTTCCAGTTACCTTGGCTGCTTTTTCAAAATCTAAAATGCCTAAATCAGTCGCAATGTCCCAATGGGCTTTTTCATCAAATTCGAAGCTTGGAGCCTCTCCCCATGTGCGAACCTCCACATTATCATCTTCTGTTTCACCGATTGGCGTAGATTCATGTGGAATATTCGGAATGGATAGCATTATTCCCTCGAGCTCTTCCTCCACTTGCTTTAATTCTTGATCAATGGATTTAATTCTATCGCCAACCTCACGCATTTCTACAATTTTATCATCTGCATCCTTTTTTTCTTTTTTCAATAAAGAAATCTGTTTAGATACTTCATTTCGCTTTGCCTTCAGCTGTTCCGTTTCGGCAATTAGATCTCTTCTTTTTTGGTCCAAATCACCAAAGCGGTCAAGATCAGTTAAATCTTCACCACGATGGGCTAGCTTTTGTTTTACTTCCTCATAATGATTACGTAACATTTTTCTATCTAACATAGTTATTACCTCCTAAAATTAGTGTAGAGTCTCTTAACAGTAGGGAAAAAAAACCTACTGAAAACCACTCTTTATCTATACAAAAAACTCCCATCCCTATAGTAAAAAAATAGGGACGAGAGTTTACCCGCGATACCACCCTGATTGGAGAAAAATAGCTTCTCCCAGCTTGATTAAGAAAATAACGGCTTCCTAACCGGATATATCTACTATAGCTTCAATATATCGCTCCAGGATGGATTCTCCCTTTTCTATTACTAGTTCACACCAGCCACTAGCTCTCTTTTAAATAGAAATAAGGATACTATTTCCTATCAACACTTTTTATTAATTGGCAATAGCTGTTTTTGCCTCTTTTACCATCTCGATAAAATAGCCTGTAAGACGATGATCATCCGTCAATTCTGGATGAAAAGCACTACATAGTAGATGACCTTGCTGTGCTGCTACCACCTTACCATCATAGGTTGCTAAGACGTTCACATTTGGTCCAACCTCTACAACATAAGGTGCTCGAATAAATACTGCTTCAAAGTCTTCAGCTACACCTTTGATTTCTAATTCTGCTTCAAACGATTCCTTTTGTCGACCAAAGGCATTTCTTTCTACCTTCATATCCATTAAGCATAGATGGGCATTTTCCTGGCCTACGATTTCCTTCGACAATAGAATTAACCCTGCACATGTTCCAAAAATTGGCTTACCTTGTTGTGCAAAATTCATTAATGGTTCAAGGAAATCATATTTATCGATTAAACGTCTCATCGTCGTACTTTCTCCACCAGGTAAAATTAAGCCATCTATCTCAGCTAATTGTTCCTTTTGTTTAATGACCATACCTTCAGCACCAGATGCTTCAATCGAACGAATATGCTCTCTAATCGCCCCTTGTAGGCCTAAAACACCTATTTTTAGCATTTTTCTATCTCCTCACTTATTACCAACCACGATCTTGCATACGTTGTTCAGGAGCAATTGTACTAATTTCCAAACCTTTCATTGCTGTACCAATACCTTTGGATACTTTTGCAATTAATTCATAATCTTCATAATGAGTGGTTGCTTCCACAATTGCTCTAGCAAAGTTAGCAGGATTGTCTGATTTAAAAATACCTGAACCAACGAAGACACCATCTGCGCCTAATTGCATCATTAATGCAGCATCAGCCGGTGTTGCAATGCCACCTGCTGCAAAGTTTACAACAGGAAGACGACCATTTTCTTTAATATCTAATAGTACTTCATATGGTGCACCTAGTTCCTTCGCATATGTCATGACTTCGTCATTGGACATATGCACTAATTGACGAACCTGTGCATTTACTTCACGCATATGACGTACAGCTTCAACGATATTACCAGTTCCTGGCTCACCCTTTGTACGAAGCATGGCAGTACCTTCTCCAATACGACGAGCAGCCTCGCCTAAATTACGACAACCACATACAAATGGAACGGTATATTCCTTTTTATTTAAGTGGAAAACTTCGTCAGCCGGTGTTAATACTTCACTTTCATCAATATAGTCAACACCCATCGATTCTAACACACGAGCCTCTACGATATGGCCAATACGCGCCTTTGCCATAACAGGTATAGTAACAGCATTCATTACCTCTTCTACAATTGTTGGGTCTGCCATACGTGCTACTCCGCCAGCAGCTCGAATATCAGACGGTACTCGCTCTAATGCCATTACCGCAACAGCACCAGCTTCTTCTGCGATCTTCGCTTGCTCTGCATTGACAACGTCCATAATAACGCCGCCTTTTTGCATTTCTGCCATACCTCTTTTTACTCTATCTGTTCCTACTTTAGACATGATTGTTTCCCCCTAATAAGATTTGCCTATCCTTAAATTTCATCCATACGAATCAGTTTATACTTCTTTTATTATATAACAAAAATTTAACAAATGCCAAGTGCTTAAGTTGGGATACTTTAACTAAAGAGACCTTTTACAAAATCGACAATAGTTGAAAAGATATTTCCAAAGAAGTCACCGATCGCCTCTAATGTGAGCATGAACCAATTAGACTTCTCTACTGCTTTTGAAGCGACCAAATCTACTGTTTGTTCATTATCTCCTTGTAGATAAGCATTTTCCCCTTCTCCCTTATATTGGAGAACTACTTCACCAAGCTTTTCTCCTTTCTTGATAGGGGCAGTCAACGAACCATCTTTATTTAATTTCTTTTCATCTAATTGATAAGTAACCTCATATAGGTCTTCTTCGCCTTTTTTAATCATAGAGGTAATACTATCTTTTGCCTCTACCTCTACTTGATCTTTCTTCCCTTTTTCAACAGGAATAACCGATTCTCCTTCGATTTGATAGCCTTTAGGGAATAGCTCTACTTGATCGAATTGAGTGAAACCATATTCCATTAATTTTTTCGTTTCAGCGAATCGTTCCCCTTCACTGCTTGTCTTCATCACTACCGTAATGACGCGACGGTCACCTTGCTGAGCTGTTCCTGTAAAGCAGTATCCTGCCTCTGTGGTATACCCCGTTTTAAGACCGTCTACTCCTTCATAACCATATTGCGTAAAGTTATTATCCTCCCATGGTAACATCCAATTGAGGTTTTGCAATGGTCTTCCATCTAATTCAGAGCGCATTTTACTAGAGAATTCCAATGCTTCTGGATAGTCATTGATGAGATGATAAGCTAGCTTTGCTGCCGAACGAGCTGACATTAAATTATCGGCATCAGGCTTTGTTCCTTCTGGATAATTTTCTCCTAAGTCGGCATTGGATAGTCCAGTGGAATTAACAAATTGATATTCCGGAAGCCCCAATTCCTCCGCTTTTGCGTTCATCATTTTTACAAATTCTGATTCTGACCCTGCAATTAATTCTGCTAGGGCGATCGTTGTAGCATTATCGGATATAATCGACATTCCTTCATACAGTTGGCGAACGGTATATTGCTTATCTTGAATGAGTCCGATTCCAGAAAAAGTTGGGTTTGCTGATATACTATATGGATAATCACTAATCTGTGTAGTTGTCTCCCAAGTAATCTCTCCATTATTAATCGCTTCTAATACTAAGTATTCTGTCATCATTTTCGTCATACTTGCAGGAGGTAACATTTGATCTGCATTTTTTTCATACAGTATTTTTCCTGTATTGGCATCAACGACGATGGCAGACTCTGCATTTACTTCCACGGTTCCAGCTGCTTGCGTTTCAAAAGGTTTTATAGCAAATGTAGCCATTGCTATGGTTACAATCATTAATAGTATACTAATTTTTTTTGACAAATTTCTCACTATTTCTACCTCCAACAATTTTTTGCACGAAAACATTTTACCACAACTCGTACAAATAGAAAATAACGCTATATAATCATTCTTGAAATAGACACAATCAAAAACAAAAAAAACCTGTTTCCTTAGCAATATGAAACAGGTGTTAATCGTCGGTAAGCCCCCTCTAATGGAAGTCTCACTTAAGATTAGTTTTTTTATAGCAATGAGGAACTAGGATATGGAATAATTTGGTGATTCCTTTGTTATTTGTACATCATGTGGATGACTTTCACGAAGTCCTGCACCTGTCATACGAATAAACCTTGCATCTTTCCGCAATGCTTCTAAATTCTCCGCACCACAATATCCCATTCCAGAGCGTAAACCACCTAATAATTGATGCACTGTATCCGCTAAAGGACCTTTATAAGCTACCCGTCCCTCAATTCCTTCAGGCACTAGTTTTTTAGTATCATCAGATTCTTGGAAATAGCGATCTTTCGAGCCTGATTTCATGGAGGTAATAGAACCCATTCCACGGTATACTTTGTACCTACGTCCTTGATAAATTTCCGTTTCTCCAGGACTTTCAGATACACCAGCAAATAGACTACCTAGCATAACGGCATGTGCACCTGCGGCAATAGCCTTTGCTATATCTCCAGAATACTTAATTCCACCGTCTGCAATGACTGGGACATTATATTTAGCCGCTTCTGTTGCACAATCATTAACAGCTGTAATTTGAGGTACTCCTACACCTGCCACTACGCGAGTCGTACAAATAGAACCAGGACCAATTCCAACTTTAATAATGTTCGCACCTGCTTCGATTAATGCTCTTGTTGCTTCAGCTGTAGCAACATTACCTGCAATGATATCTAACTCTGGATATTTCTCACGAATCACCTTTACCTGATCAATAACCCCTTTGGAATGCCCGTGCGCTGTATCTACGACGATCACATCCACACCAGCTTCCACAAGCTTTTCGATTCGTAACATGGAGTCACCCGTTACCCCAACAGCTGCACCAGCCAATAATCTACCTTGCTTATCCTTTGCAGAGTGTGGGAATTCAATCACTTTCTCAATATCTTTAATCGTAATAAGCCCTTTTAAGACTTTATTTTCGTCTACTAATGGTAATTTTTCGATTTTATGCTTTTGTAGAATTTTACTTGCTTCCTCTAAGGTTGTCCCAACTGGAGCTGTCACTAAGTTCTGACTTGTCATTACATCTGCAATTTTAATTGAATAGTCCTCTATAAATCGGAGATCACGATTCGTTAAAATACCAACCAATACTTGATCTTTTTCATTATTTACAATAGGCACACCAGAAATCCGGAATTTAGCCATTAAATGCTCTGCATCAAATACTTGATGCTCTGGTAGTAAGAAAAATGGATTGGTAATCACACCACTTTCAGAGCGCTTAACTCGATCTACCTTTTCGGCTTGCTCCTCAATCGACATGTTTTTATGAATAATACCTATTCCGCCTTGTCTTGCCATCGAAATTGCCATTTTTGCTTCTGTTACAGTATCCATCCCTGCACTGATAAATGGAATATTCAATGTAATGTTATCCGATAGCTTTGTTTGAACAGATACCTCTCTTGGTAGAACATTAGACTCTGCTGGCATTAGCAATACGTCATCAAACGTTAGACCTTCTTTAACAAATTTGTCTTCTCTCACAGATAGACCTCCTTCTTTTAATTGGGAATTCTATTAGAAAAACTCGCATTCGCTCGTCTTTTAGCGAATGCCTAGTTTTTCTTATACTTAGTACCTTAAAATCTCTGCTACATCGAATTTCTACTGCGTAGAGATTTTTATACTTTCTTAACGTATAAAACGAGGAAAAATCAGTTTTCCCTTTGATAGAAACTAGTGAAAACTAACGGTAATTGAGGGTTTTCTTCCTAAACTATTGTTATTTACAATACGACATGTTCATACGTTTTTCAAGCCTTTTTTCGGGTGAATAATCACCATAAAATTTAAAACACAACAAAATCAATGATGTAAGAGTTTACATGTTTGAATAAAAAAATAGAGCTGATCATAAAATCAACTCCTTACTCTTCCTTGTCTCTATTTTAATATCTTTTCAATAAATAACGTTGGTTTGTCTTTTAATGAAATGATTTTTGCATCCTCTACAAGTTGAACCACTGGTCTAACAGGTGTGTCTCTTTTGATCGATACAATGAGAGCTTCCTTCCCATTGGATAATAAGACCCTTGTTCCAATGGAATAGTAAAAAAAAGAATCTACGAATACTTGTAAAATAGTCGCATCCAATTTATGCTGCGAAAGCTTTAGCATTTCCTCCACCACTTTGAATGGTGACTGCTTCCTTCGGTATAACCGTTCCGATGTCATCGCATGATACGTATCAGTTATCGCAATTATTTTAGCATATAGATGAATTTCATCACCCTTGACACCTAATGGATAACCACTTCCATCCCCCCGCTCATGATGCTGTATGATTCCAAGCTTCACATCCTCACTTAATGAAGTTATATGCTCCACTAAACGATAGGAGAGTCTCGGATGATGCTTCACCTCATCGTATTCTTCTACAGTTAGCTTATCTTCTCGATGAAGAAAAGCTGGATTCAATTTGGCCATTCCACAATCTGCTAGTAAACCGGCAAGTCCGACTTTGTCCCATTCTTCTTTATATCCTAATTTTTTGGCTAAATAGGCTGAAATTAGTGCGATAGATATACCATGATGATAGAAATAATCTTTCTTTGAAGCATATTCATACAATAAAAAGAGATCCAAGGTTATTTTATCTACAAGCTCAAACAATGGTGTCATAAGTGTAGTTAATTCCTGTATATTAATCGACACACCAGTTTGCCAATTCGTAAAAAATTGCTTATAATGCTTCACTGCTTTCAGGTACAGTCTTTCAAAAGCCATTTCTTCTCTCTTTTTTTCTAATTGCTTTTCCCCTATCTTCTCTGGTTGAAAATCTAATCCTGTCACTAACTTGCTTGAGACTTCCACAGTAGAGATTCCAAAGTTTTTTAGTAACTTTATGTGATGTTCCTCAATGACTGTGTTACTTTCAATAATCGGATGATCGGATTTACCAATTACCGGCTCTAATACTATACATCCTGGGACTAACTGCTTTGGATGCACCTGCAATCGGATCACAACCCTTATCTTAATTTTCTTCTTGCACTTCTCCTTCTTCTTCGGAATCTTCCTCAGGGTCAATCTTTGCAACAGTTGCTACTTTTTCTTCTTCCTGTAAACGAATTAATCGAACCCCTTGTGTATTTCTTCCAGTTGTAGAGATACCCTCGACCTGCATTCTGATTAAAACACCAGAAACCGTCATAATCATAATATCTTCTTCGCCTGTGACTGTTTTAACGGCAATTACCTCTCCTGTTTTATCTGTAACATTACAGGTAAAAATTCCTTTACCGCCTCGGTTTGTTCTACGATAATCCTCTACAGGTGTACGTTTTCCATAACCATTTTCGGTTACATTTAGGACATAGTAGCCATCCTCAATAATTTCCATGGATACTACCTCATCATCATTTCGTAGAGAAATACCTTTCACACCTGCTGCGGTTCGCCCCATAGATCTTATTTGTTCTTCCTCAAAGCGAATAACATAACCATTTCTCGTACCGATTAAAATATCCTTCGTTCCATCTGTTAATCGAACCGAAATTAATTCATCATCATCCCTTAAATTTAAGGCAATTAAGCCACCTCTTCTAATATTAGAAAATTGTGTTAAAGAGGTTCTTTTGGATATACCGTGTTTTGTCGTAAAGAAGAGATACCAATCTTCATGGTATTCTGATACCGTAATCACTGCATTAATCCATTCACCTTGTTCAATTTCTAATAAATTAATAATCGGAATTCCTTTTGCTGTTCGATTAAATTCTGGGATTTCGTAGCCTTTTGCTCGATAGACCTTCCCTTTATTAGAGAAAAATAGCACAGTGTCATGAGTAGAGCATGATACTAGATGCTCGACAAAGTCATCTTCATTTGTGCCCATCCCTTGGATACCTCGTCCACCTCTTCGTTGTGCTCGATAGGTTGATGCTGGGAGACGTTTAATATAGCCACGATGGGTCAAGGTAATGACAATATTCTCTTCAGGAATTAAATCTTCATCCTCAATTAAATCAATGCCACCACTGACAATTTCGGTTTTTCTCTCATCATTATAGCGTTCTTTAATTTCGATTAATTCCTCACGAATGATTTCTAAAATCTTTTCTTCATTGGCCAAAATAGCCTTCAATTCTTCAATTAATGCTTTAATCTCTTGATATTCTTCTTCGATCTTTTCTCGTTCTAAACCAGTTAGACGTTGCAAACGCATATCTAAAATAGCCTGAGCTTGTTTTTCAGAAAGCTTAAATTCATTCATTAAGCCTTCTCGAGCTATTTCTGTCGTTTGAGATTGGCGAATTAACGCAATGATCGCATCAATATGATCAAGTGCAATACGTAACCCTTCTAAAATGTGGGCTCTTGCTTCCGCTTTGTTTAATTCATATTGTGTTCTTCTTGTGATGACTTCTTTTTGGTGTTCTAAATAATATTGTAAGCATTGCTTTAAGTTCAACACCTTTGGTTGTCCATCCACAAGTGCTAGCATATTAATACCAAAGGATGTTTGTAATGATGTTTGTTTAAAGAGATTGTTTAATACCACATTCGGATTGGCATCACGTCTTAATTCAATCACAATTCGCATCCCTGTTCGATCCGATTCATCGCGTAAATCAGTTATTCCCTCAATGCGCTTATCTCTTGCTAAGTCGGCAATCTTCTCAATTAGTTTCGCTTTATTCACCTGATAAGGAATTTCTGTCACAAGGATTCTAGCTTTCCCATTCGCTTGTTCCTCTATTTCCGTTTTGGCTCGAAGCGTGATCGCACCTTTTCCTGTTTCATAAGCTCTTCTAATTCCGCTTCTCCCTAGAATTTGCCCTGCTGTTGGAAAATCTGGCCCATGAATATATTCTTCCATTAATTCAGAAATAGTGATTTCAGGATTCTTACTGATGGCAAGAATAGCATCAATCGTTTCTCCTAGTTGATGTGGTGGGATATTCGTTGCCATCCCAACTGCAATACCTGATGCACCATTCACTAATAAATTCGGAAATTTAGCAGGTAACACCTTTGGTTCTTTTTCTGAGCCATCATAGTTATCCATATAATCAATCGTATTTTTATTAATATCTCGAAGCATTTCCATCGATATCTTGGACATACGTGCTTCTGTATAACGCATCGCCGCTGGAGGGTCACCATCTACCGATCCAAAGTTCCCGTGACCATCCACTAACATATAGCGAAAGCTAAAATCCTGTGCCATTCTAACCATCGCATCATATACAGCAGAGTCCCCATGTGGGTGATATTTACCTATAACATCTCCAACAATACGAGCAGATTTTTTATAAGCTTTATCTGCATGCATACCTTGGTCATTTAGTGCATATAATATTCTACGATGGACTGGCTTTAACCCATCTCTTACATCAGGAAGTGCACGGGACACAATAACACTCATCGCATAATCTAAAAAAGATGTCCGCATTTCTTGTCCAATATTTATTTCTTGTACTTGTGGACGTATATTATCCACCATAAATCATTACCTCCTATTCATTGCAGGAACAAAAGCATAGAAGCGCTAGGCTAACTCTTCTTCTCATTCCTTAGCGCTCAGAGTTGGATATGATCACCACCATCCAACATCTCGTTATTGCTAAACCTTAAATATCTAGATTTTTGACATATACGGCATTATCTTGAATAAAATTACGCCGCGGCTCTACCTTATCACCCATTAACATATCAAAAATTTGATCGGCATCCATTGCATCCACTAGATTGACTTGAAGTAATGTCCTTGTGTCTGGATCCATCGTTGTATCCCAAAGCTGTTCTGCATTCATTTCTCCAAGACCTTTATAGCGCTGGATTCCTGGCTTCGGTTGTCCTGGTAATTCCTGCAATAATTGATCCAACTCCCTGTCACTATATGTGTAATGAACCGCCTTTCCTTGTTTTACCTGATAGAGTGGTGGCTGTGCAATATAAACATAGCCATGCTCAATTAATGGTCGCATAAAACGAAAGAAAAAGGTTAACAATAGTGTACGAATGTGAGCACCATCAACGTCAGCATCTGTCATAATGATAATTTTATGGTAACGAGCCTTCGTGATATCAAATTCCTCACCAATACCTGTCCCTAATGCAGTAATAATGGTACGAATTTCATTATTGGATAATATTTTATCTAGTCTAGCTTTTTCCACATTGAGTACTTTCCCTCGTAATGGGAGAATTGCTTGGAAGTGTCTATCTCTTCCTTGTTTAGCTGAACCACCTGCCGAATCCCCCTCTACGATATAAAGCTCACTGATCGAAGCATCTCTAGAAGAACAATCCGCTAATTTACCTGGAAGATTAGAAACCTCTAATGCCCCTTTTCTTCTAGTCAATTCTCTTGCTTTCTTCGCAGCAATTCTAGCTCGTGAGGCCATCAGACCTTTATCTACTATTATTCTCGCGGTATTCGGATTTTCAAATAGAAACTTACTAAACAGTTCACTAAATGAAGCATCTGTAATGGTCCTTGCTTCACTATTACCTAATTTAGTCTTTGTTTGACCTTCAAACTGTGGATCAGGATGCTTAATCGATATAATGGCCGTTAAACCTTCTCTCACATCGTCTCCAGACAAGTTCGGGTCATTTTCCTTAAACAAATTATTCTTTCTTGCATAGTCATTAATCACACGTGTTAAACCTGTTTTAAACCCAGATTCATGGGTACCACCCTCATGTGTGTTAATATTATTCGCGAAAGAATAGATGTTACTAGCAAATCCTTCATTGTATTGTAAAGCAACTTCTACTTGAATGTTGTCTTCTTCTTTTTCTGCATAGAATGGTTCATGTAATACTTCTTTTGAACGATTCAAATGCTCGACATATGATTTAATTCCACCTTCATAATGGAATGTTTCCGTTTCTTTATCTTCTTCTCGATTATCTTTAATCGAAATAGTTAAGCCTTTATTTAAGAAGGCTAATTCTCTTAAACGAGTGGCTAGTATATCATACTGATAAACCGTTGTTTCCGTAAAAATCTCTGGATCTGGCTTAAACCTAGTGCGTGTCCCTGTTATATCTGTATCGCCAATAACGTGAAGATCTTCTTTTGGTTTCCCTTGGCTAAAGCTTATATAATGGATTTTTCCATCCCGATGCACATATACCTCTAGCTCCGTCGAAAGTGCGTTCACAACAGAAGCACCTACCCCGTGCAAACCACCAGAGACCTTGTAGCCTCCACCACCGAATTTACCACCTGCGTGTAGTACGGTCATAATGGTTTCTACCGCTGGACGACCTGTCTTCTCATGCAAGCTTACAGGAATCCCACGACCATTATCGACAACCGTAATACTATTATCTTTCTCAATAAAAACCTCGATATGATCACAGTAGCCTGCAAGTGCTTCGTCTATACTATTATCTACAATTTCCCATACTAGATGGTGAAGACCTCTTTCATTCGTAGAACCAATATACATACCAGGTCTTTTTCTAACTGCCTCTAGCCCTTCTAATACTTGGATCTGATCGGCATCATATACTTGTTGTCCTGTACTTTTTTCTTCCATTGTCATATCCATCACCCACATTCCTCTAATTAATAATGGAAAAATATTACTTATCATCACGATCAGTGGGAATGAAGAACACCCACTGATGAAAATCTCACTTTATGATTCTTCGTAGTTTTCTGAATAATCTTCTAGTTTGCTAATGGTAGAGATCATACTCGCTCTCTTTTTTAGTGTTAAAACAGAGAGTGGACTGTAATAAACTTTATTTGTTGTAATAACAATCGCTTTCGTTAGATCTTCCTCTGTTGCAATAATTTCTTTTTCCCTTCTCAACTCTTGTAGCATTTCCTCATTGATGGTAGATGAAGTGACTAAGCTATAATCTATAATGGCAATAACATCTTTAGATTGAATAACATGGTCGTCTCCAATATGAATAAACATTTTATCCCCACTTTTATCTCGTTATATTTCCATCATGAACCTTGAATATTTCCGCTTTTTTCAATGTTTGGTGATCAATGCCATCCACACTCGTCGTGGAGACAAACGTCTGAACCTTCCCTTCAATCGTATCTAATAAATGGGACTGGCGGTAATCATCTAATTCACTTAACACATCATCTAATAATAAAATGGGATAATCACCAATTTCTTGATGGATCAATTCAATTTCTGCAAGCTTTAACGAAAGGGCTGTTGTTCTTTGCTGACCTTGTGAACCAAAGGTTTGTACATTTTTACCATTGACGAAAAACGCTAAATCATCGCGGTGCGGCCCTATTAAGGTTGTCCCACGTTCGATTTCTTTGGATTCCATTTTTTCGAACGTGCTCAGGTAATGCTGTAAAATTTCTTCCTTTTGGTCGGAATTCGCTAAATCAATGGTGGCCTGGTATCGAATATCTAAATGTTCAAGGTTACGACTGATTCCACTATGTATATCAGCAGCCCAATTTCTTAAACGTTCAAGGAAATGGATTCGTTTTTCGATAATCATTCCTGCATGTTCGATCAGTTGGTCTGTCAATACATGTAGCATCGTAATGTCTACCTTTTGCTTTTTTTGCAATTGTTTTAATAAATGATTTCTTTGTTTTAAAATTTTGATATATTGCCCAAGATGATATATATAAACAGGCTGAATTTGCCCGATTTCCATATCAATAAAACGCCTTCGTATTTGTGGACTTCCTTTTACTAAATTCAAGTCTTCCGGTGCAAACATGACAATATTTAAAGCCCCAATATAATCACTAAGACGTTTCTGTTCCAGATGATTTAATTTTGCTTTTTTCCCTTTGTTCGTAATCGAAATCTCTAACGGAAATTGGCGGTTTCGTTTATAAACACTACCCTCTATTTTAGCATAATTTTGCTCCCATTGGATTAATTCTTTATCTTTTGTTGTACGATGAGATTTCGAAAATCCTAACACATAGATAGCTTCCATCAAATTAGTTTTACCTTGAGCATTTTCTCCTATAAAAACATTAACTTTATCATCAAATTCTATCGTTAATTTGGGATAATTACGATAATTTAATAATTGAAGTGATTGAATATACATACGAGTTTCCTTTCTAAAGAAACATGCTAGAAAAGCGGACGCCGTCCTTTCAAACAATAGCAAATGGACTGAAAAACGGAGATTATATACTTTATTTACACAGCGAAAATGATGGCACTAGTTTTCCTCTGCTGCAACAATAAAGGTTCCAATATCCTCAACATAAACCGTATCTCCAGGATATAATTTCCTACCTCGTCTGTTTTCTAATTCGTCATTCACATAGACTCCAGTTTCTTGAAGGAACACCTTCACCATTCCACCAGAATCTAAAATATTGGCAAGCTTTAAAAATTGCCCTAGCTGAATGTATTCTGTAGAGATTCCGATTTTTTCTTCCATCTTTCATTCACCTTCTTTTCCTACAATAGATAGCTCGAAACGATTCTACTATCGTTTTGTTAACTTGAATTGAATCTACCGTTAACTATTATAGCCCTTCTATCTATATTACTAAACATTTGGCTGTAAGAAAAGGAAACACTAATAAGTGGGGCATTTCATAGACATTTTTCCACAGGGTTATCGTTAAGGTTATCTATTTACTAAAGAAAGGTAATTATTTTTTTATCGTGTACAGCTGTCCAAAAAAGAAAAAGGAACAATTTAAACATTGTTCCCTTAAATCTCTTTAAAAGGTTCTTACAGGTAAAATAAGCTGGAGGATATGGTCATTATCCACAGGCTTTAGGATAAATGGCCTCATCGCACCAGTAAATTCAATTTTTATTTGATCTGTTTCCATGATCTTCAGGGCATCAATCATATATTTCGAACTAAATGAAATTTTTAAGTCTTCCCCTTCGATCGTATTTACCGTTAGATCTTCTTCTACATTTCCTATTTCCGGTGAATTACTAGATATTTCTATAGTGTTATTTTCTTTTGTTTGAAGACGAATCACATTATTTTGATTTTCTCTTGCTAACAAGGATGCACGATCGACAGTTTGTAAGAGTTGCTTTGTATTAGTATGAATTATTGTTTTACTTTCTTCTGGAATTAATCTAGACGTTTCTGGATATTTTCCATCAAGTAATCTTGATAAAAAGTATAGATTTTCCGTTTGGAAAGCTATTTGGTTATCAGAAATACTAATCGTAATTTTTTCCTCTGTATCCTCTAGTATTTTGCTTAGTTCATTTAAGCTTTTCCCTGGAATCACCACCTGATTAGAAGGAAAAGTATCGATGGGAGATTCCAACGGGATATTACTTGCAGCTAAACGATGAGAATCCGTAGCAATAAACTTTAACAAATCCTCTTCTGCACGTAAGTTCACTCCAGTTAAAATCGGTCTAGTCTCAGAAGTGGAGACAGCAAACACGGTTTGTTTAATCATATTCTTCAATAGGTTGATCGGTAATTCAAAGCTAGAATCTGTCTGTAATTGAGAAATTTGTGGATATTCCTCAGCGTCTTGTCCATTCAAATGAAATTCTGCACTACCTGAATGGATGGTTACTTGTAAATGATCATCCGTCTCAATTTGAACGGTATCCTGTGGTAATTTCCGAATAATCTCTGGAAAATACTTAGCATGAACGACGATTTCTCCTTGTTCAATTTCGTCAATAAATTGAATTCCTTCTTCTTCCATTGGTATGTAAGATTCTATCGTTATATCAGAATCACTACCTGTTAATTTTAATCCATTTTGTGTTGCTTGAATTTTCAAACCAGACAAAATAGGAATAGCTGTCTTGGAAGAAATGGCTTTGGTTACATGTTGTATGCTTTCCAATAATTTGGCTTGATTAATAATTACTTTCATTCTTAATCCTCCTTGAGGAAGTATATTATATATTATTAATAATAAAATATAGTAATAATAGTAATAGGGGCTGTGAATATGTGGATAACTGCCGTTTTTCCGAAATGAAATGAGTTATCCAGATGTGAATAAGTTGTTTATAGTTGTGCATCACTTATCCACAAAATTCACAATGATAGATTTTAAATAGATTTAAGCTGTTCTTTAATCTCGTCTATTTCTTTACTCAATAAGGAGTCTGTTGCAATCATTTTTGATATTTTTTCATGTGCGTGAATCACGGTAGTATGATCTCTACCACCGAATTCTTCCCCTATTTTAGGTAAAGAAAAGTCAGTTAGCTCTCTTGATAGATACATAGCTATTTGTCTTGGAAAAGCTATGGATTTTGTTCTTTTCTTGGCAGCAAATTCTTCTAATTTCACTTGATATCTCTTACCTACAGCTTCTTGAATATGATGGATCGTAATCACTTTCGGTTTCGATGCAGGAATGATATCCTTCAGTGCCTCTGCTGCTAAGGATGCATCTATATCTTGATTGATCAAGGACGAATATGCGACAACACGAATAAGTGCACCTTCTAGTTCGCGAATATTCGTATCAATTTGATTGGCAATATAAAGCATAACTTCGTTTGGAATATCAAGTCCATCTGCTTTGGCTTTTTTTCTTAGTATAGCAATTCTTGTTTCAAGATCGGGTGGGGTAATATCTGTAATAAGTCCCCATTCAAAGCGTGATCTTAAACGGTCTTCCAGTGTCGGAATTTCCTTTGGCGGACGGTCACTTGAAATAATAATCTGTTTGTTTTCTTCATGTAGAGTATTAAAAGTATGGAAAAATTCTTCCTGTGTTTGTTCTTTTCCAGCTAGAAACTGAATATCATCTATTAGAAGCACGTCGACGTTTCGATATTTATTACGAAAATTGACGGCCTTATTATCACGAATAGAATTAATAAATTCATTCGTAAATTTCTCGGATGATAGATAGACCACCTTTGCAGATGGATTATGATCGAGAACATAATGTCCAATTGCATGCATGAGGTGTGTTTTTCCTAAACCAACGCCCCCATAGATGAAGAGTGGATTATATGCTTTTGCTGGCGCCTCAGCAACGGCTAAAGATGCAGCATGAGCGAACCGATTACCAGAGCCAATAACAAATGTTTCAAAGGTATATTTATCATTGAGCATTGATTTTGGCGAAGTATGATTTCCCTGGGAAGAGATGATCGCCTTCTTTTTCGTTTGAGTTTCTTCTGCATTTAATATTTCTGCAGATTCTGGAATGATAAATTTAACAGATAGATCAGCACCTGTAAGCTCATAAAGCACTTCTTTTACAATTTTCGTATATTTAGATTCCAACCAATCACGAGTGAACTCATTTGGTGCCGATATAATAACAGTATCTTCTTGGATTTGGTCAATTAATGTGTTTTTAAGCCAGGTGTCATAGCTAGGCTTACTCACTTTTTCCTTAATCATTTCTAGCGTATTCTGCCAAAGATCCTCTATATTCTCCATTTGGAACCTCCTTTCCTTCATTTAAGAATAAGTTGTGGATAATATTATGCCGATAAAAAAGCGGAAAACTTTGAAATTCAGTTTTCCACATGTATGTGTATAATGTAATATACAATATGTGAATTATTGTCCACATTTTATCCACAGTTTGTGGATAAGGAAGGAATCTTATTTAGATATTAACAGTATAAAACAAATATATATTATCAAAAAAGGGCAATAATTGCAATGTTTTATTGTAGGTTATCCACAAGTTAGACAATTTGTGAGTATTTTCTTTCCCCAGGGTATAAACTTGTGAATATTTTGTCGACAAAAGTGGGAAGAAGTAGGAAAACGTAAAAATGTTATCCACAACCGGGTGTTATAGTACAAGAATAACAGAAGTTTGTTGTATAACAGATTGCGAGGAGAAAAAGGAAACAAAATATTGACTAGGTTTCTATTTATCAGTATAATGATTAGGACTGTCTATTCGGTTATGATTTTTAGTTTCCTCAGGGAGGTGCATATAGAATGAAACGTACATTTCAACCAAATAATCGTAAACGCAAAAAGGTCCATGGATTCCGTGCACGTATGAGCACGAAAAATGGACGTAGAGTACTTGCTCGTCGTCGCAAGAAAGGTAGAAAAGTATTATCTGCATAGGCCACTGACATTTCAGTGGTCTTTTCTACTATAAGGAAGTAATGTTATGCTAAGAATAATAAAAATGTGATGAGCAAGTGGAATCTGATCTGTTTGTTAGATATGATGGAGGCGCAAGTTGTTATGAGGAAAGCTTTTCGAATAAAAAAAAATATCGAATTTCAAGATGTTTTTAAAAAAGGCGCTTCTTTTGCGAATCGACAATTAGTGATATATTTTTTACATAAAAACGATCAAAGGCATTACCGAATAGGATTATCGGTAAGTAAGAAGATAGGTAATGCAGTAGTTCGTAACAAGGTGAAAAGATATTTAAGACAAGCTTTTTTAGAATTAGATGAGGAGATTAAATCGTCCTATGATATTATTATCATTGCGAGGAAGCCTGTGAAGGATCTGGACTATCATCAGGTAAAAAAGAGTGTCCAGCATCTTCTTTATAAAACGAAGCTTTTAAAAAATGCTCGAGCTAATTAATAAGTTTTTATGAAACCTTGCTAAAATTTTAGCAGTATATAATAATAACATGATAAAATACTTTTTAGGATATGTTATGAGTTTAAGGAGGAGAAAGATGCGTAAAAAGCTCCTAGTATTAATCGGCCTAATCGGCTTAGTACTATTCTTATCAGGTTGTACAGAAATCGATCAAGAGATTACAGCGGAAAGTGATGGAATTTGGAACAAGTATTTTGTTTATCCATTATCATGGGTAATTGTGAAGGTTGCCGAGTTTTTCCATGCAGACTATGGATACGGTTTATCGATTGTCATTGTTACACTTATTATTCGTTTAATTTTATTACCTTTAAATATTAAACAATTGAAAAGCTCTAAGGCAATGCAACAAATTCAACCAGAATTACAAAAAATTCGTGAAAAATATAGTTCTAAAGATCAGCAAACACAGCAAAAACTGCAACAAGAAACGATGGAATTATTCCAGAAGAACGGAGTAAACCCATTAGCAGGTTGTTTGCCAATTATTGTTCAAATGCCAATATTAATCGCCTTTTACCATGCGATCATGCGAACAGGTGCATTAGATGGTCACCATTTCTTATGGTTCCAGCTCGACCAACCAGATCCATATTACATCTTACCAGTATTAACGGCTGGATTTACCTTTTTACAGCAAAAGCTGATGATGGCTGGAACGACAACACAACAAAATTCAATGATGCCACAGATGACGATGATGCTTTATATCATGCCATTTATGATCGGGATATTTGCTATCTTTTTCCCATCTGCATTGGCACTTTATTGGGTAGTAGGTAATATCTTTATGGTATTACAAACATTACTAATTAAAAATCCAATGATGAGAAATAATGATGCAGCCACAGGAGGAACGAAAAAGTGAGACAAGTAACTGCTACTGGACAAACGGTTGATGAAGCGATCCAATCAGCATTAAAGCAGTTAAACATCACAGAGGATCAAGCGAGCATCGAAATAATTGATGAGGGTAAAAAAGGATTACTCGGTTTATTCGGATCAAAGCCTGCGATTGTTAAGGTTGTGATACAGAAGGATCCAGTTGAGAAATTGGAGCAATATATTCAAAATATTTTGGCAGAGTTTGACGAAGAATTAGACGTAGAAATAACGGTTGCTGATAATGTCATTAACTGTGAATTAAGTGGGGAGAAAATTGCCGTATTGATTGGAAAAAGGGGACAAACCTTAAATGCCATTCAATATTTGGCGCAATTAGCGATTCATCAGTATGCGGATAAATACTATACTGTCATTGTGGATGCTGAAGGTTATCGTAGCCGCAGAAAAGAAACGTTAATCCAACTTGCTAATCGCTTAGCAGATCGCGCCATCGAAACAAGCAAACATGTGAAGATTGAACCAATGCCGTCTTTTGAAAGAAAAATTATCCATACAGCCTTACAAAACAACGCTAAAATTACAACAGATTCAGACGGAGTCGAACCCAATCGTTACGTAGTAATCAAACCGGTAAAGTGAGACTTCCATCCGTGAGGGGGCTTTCTCACGGATGGTTAGCGAAACTTATCAGGATGCTTATTGTCCGTTGGCCTGCATGTAGCTTCAATGATCTTCTTAAATCTCCAAGTGGAGGTCTTACGGACGGTTGGCGCTGTGGTAAAGTGAGACTTCCATCCGTGATGGGCTTTCTCACGGATGATCAGGATGTAAAAATAAATAAGTGATGAAAACCCCGATGTGAGAAAACATCGGGGTTTTGTCATGAAGGAAGTCATAATCTTTATTGGAATATTTTTTAAAGATTGTCAAAACGTAAAGTTATACACATGTGGATAATTTGATTGATAAGATTTTTAGGATAAATAATGTGGATATCTTTTCAAGAGGGAATGGTTTGTGGTATTCTAATAAGTTAGTGGAGTGGAAATAATATTCGTTTGATATAGATGAAAAACAGAAACTAGGAGGTGAAATAATGGAGCAAGATACGATAACCGCCATATCGACACCTTTAGGAGAAGGAGCCATTGCCATAGTTCGATTAAGTGGAGATCATGCAATTACCATAGCTAATAAGATTTTTCAAGGTCAGGATTTAGTAGAAGTGAGCTCCCATACCATTCATTATGGAAAAATAATAGATCCGATAAAAGAAGAGATAATAGAAGAAGTAATGATTAGTGTGATGCGAGCACCAAAAACTTTTACGAAAGAAGATGTAGTGGAAATTAACTGCCATGGTGGAATTGCATCGGTTAACCGTCTGCTCGAGCTTGTTCTTGCAAATGGTGCACGGTTAGCGGAGCCAGGAGAATTTACGAAACGAGCTTTCCTAAATGGCCGTATTGATCTATCACAAGCTGAGGCTGTGATGGATTTAATTCGAGCTAAAACGGACAAGGCAATGAATGTAGCATTGAAGCAATTAGATGGGAAGCTGTCTACCTTAGTGAATCAATTGAGACAAAAATTAATTGAGACAGTTGCCCATGTAGAAGTAAATATTGATTACCCAGAGTACGATGATGTCGAAGAAATGTCGAATCATATGCTACGAGAAAAAACAGAGGAAGTATACCGAGAAGTCGAGCAGCTACTAAGCATGGCAAAGCAAGGAAAAATATTAAGAGAAGGAATTGCAACAGCAATTATTGGACGTCCAAATGTGGGGAAGTCCTCTTTACTCAATGCTTTAGTACAAGAAACAAAGGCGATTGTAACGGATATTCCAGGAACGACAAGAGATGTTATTGAGGAATATGTCAATATTAGAGGAATTCCGCTCCGATTAGTAGACACGGCAGGAATCCGAGAAACCGAGGATATTGTCGAAAAAATTGGAGTAGAACGCTCTCGACAAGCATTAAAGCAAGCAGACCTTATTCTGTTGGTTCTGAATAATGGAGAAGAATTAACCGAAGAGGACAGAAAGCTATTTGAAGCAATTAAGGATCTGGAATATATCGTGATCGTTAATAAAACGGATTTACCTACAAAGCTTGACAGACAAGAGGTGGAGCAATTAGCAGGTAAACAAAAGGTGATTACGACTGCCTTAATAGAAGATAAAGGTATTGATGCATTAGAGGCAGCAATTTCTGATACCTTCTTTGAAGGGGAATTAGATTCTGGAGATTTATCTTATGTTTCAAATGTCCGTCATATCCAACTTTTACAACAAACATTAAAGGCGCTAGATGATGCAAAAGACGCGATTGATGCCAATATGCCAATCGATCTAGTCCAAATAGATGTTACTCGAGCTTGGGAATTGCTTGGGGAAATAGTAGGAGATACGGTGCAGGATAGCCTAATAGATCAACTGTTCTCACAGTTTTGTTTAGGGAAATAATAAATAGAAGGGGGATCAGCGATGGCAACATATGAAGCTGGTCAATATGATGTAATTGTAATAGGGGCTGGACATGCTGGAGTAGAAGCAGCACATGCAGCAGCCAAACGCGGTGCTAGTACGTTAATGCTAACAATGAATTTAGATATGATTGCTTTTATGCCTTGTAATCCATCTATTGGAGGACCGGCAAAAGGAATTGTAGTAAGAGAAATCGATGCATTAGGTGGATTAATGGGAAAGGTAATTGACAAAACCTATATTCAAATGCGTATGCTGAATACAGGGAAAGGTCCTGCAGTTCGTGCCTTACGTGCTCAAGCAGACAAACCCTTATACATTCAAGAAATGAAAAAAACATTAGAACAAGAGCCAAATCTTACCTTAAGGCAAGGTATGGTTGAGAAGCTAATTGTAGAGGATGGCAAATGTCAGGGTGTCATTACAGAAACGAAGGCCATTTATCGCGCGAATTCCGTGATTATTACGACAGGAACCTTTATGCGTGGCCGTGTCATTATCGGGGATATCTCTTATGAGAGTGGACCAAATAATCAGCGGGCAAGTGTCAAACTAGCCGAAAACCTAGAGGAATTGGGCTTTGAGCTTGTTCGTTTTAAGACAGGGACACCACCAAGAGTTGTCAACCATTCGATTGATTATAGTAAAACAGAAATTCAACCAGGTGATGAACATCCGGAGCATTTCTCCTATGAAACAACGAAAGCAATCGTCGATCAAATTCCTTGTTGGTTAACCTATACAAATCAAAAAACACATGAAATCATCAACGATAATTTAGGTTTATCCGCCATGTATTCCGGAATGATTAAAGGTACAGGACCACGCTATTGTCCATCAATCGAGGATAAAATTGTGCGTTTCCATGATAAACCAAGACACCAAATTTTCTTAGAACCAGAAGGAAGGAATACAGAAGAGGTATATGTACAAGGACTTTCCACCTCACTACCAGAATATGTTCAAAAAGAAATATTACAAAGCATACCTGGTCTCGAAGAAGCGGAAATTATGCGTGCAGGTTACGCGATTGAATATGATGCAGTCGTACCAACCCAATTATGGCCAACTTTAGAAGTGAAAAATATTGTTGGTTTATTTACAGCAGGCCAAATCAATGGGACGTCAGGATATGAGGAAGCGGCTGGTCAAGGAATTATGGCAGGAATTAATGCTGCAGCTAAGGCGTTAGACAAGGATACGTTAATTCTGGATCGCTCCCAGGCTTATATTGGTGTGTTAATCGATGAC
Organism: Gracilibacillus dipsosauri; assembly: GCF_003176895.1. GTDB lineage: Bacteria > Bacillota > Bacilli > Bacillales > Amphibacillaceae > Gracilibacillus > Gracilibacillus dipsosauri. The sequence goes on along the minus strand of NZ_QGTD01000004.1, from coordinate 439,140 downwards.
CTTGTAACAAAGGGAACAAATGAGCCATATCGACTATTAACATCACGCGCGGAATACCGATTACTACTAAGACATGATAATGCAGATTTGCGTTTAACTGAAATAGGGTATAAGCTAGGATTAATTACGGAGGAACGTTATCAAAAATTCGAAGAGAAAAAACAGCTAATTCAAGAAGAAAAAGAACGATTACAAAGCATTCGACTAAAACCAACGGAGGAACTTCAAACCATTATGGAAGAAATAGGTGGTACAAGGCTAAAGGATGGTATATTAGCTTATGACCTATTAAAAAGACCAGAAGTTACCTATGAGGTTATCGAAAAAGTATGTCCGTCTGAGAAGGATTTGGCAGGAGATGTGAAAGAACAGGTCGAAATTCAAATTAAATATCAAGGATATATTGCTAAATCCAATCAACAAGTAGATCGTATGAAGAAAATGGAGAATAAGCTTATACCTGAAAATATTAATTATGATGCTATAAGTGGTATTGCTACGGAAGCAAGAGAAAAACTTAAAAAGGTTCAACCATTATCGGTTGCTCAAGCCTCTCGTATTTCAGGTGTTAACCCAGCAGATATATCCATCCTGCTCGTCTATATTGAACAAGGGAATGTCGCCAAGGTATCTAATGAATAAAATTAGTAAAAGGAGTCTAGGTCAATGGATATGAGTCAATTTTATGAACAGCTTAAAAGTAATGGAGTAGAGCTATCTGACCATCAGATAGCTCAATTCAACCAATACTACCAAATATTAGTTGAGTGGAATAAAAAAATGAATTTAACCGCGATTACAGAAAAGGAAGAAGTATTTGTCAAACATTTCTATGATTCCATTACGGCAGCCTTTTATTTTGATTTTAATCAGGAGGTTCATATTTGTGATGTAGGGGCAGGTGCTGGTTTTCCGAGCATTCCATTGAAAATCTGTTTTCCAGAAATTAAAGTGACCATTGTAGACTCCTTGCAAAAGAGAATAGGATTTTTAAATCATTTGGCAGCAAATTTAGGATTATCGGGTGTTTCCTTTTATCATGATCGTGCGGAATTATTCGGTAGAAACGAACAATTCCGACATCATTTTGATATAGTTATTGCAAGGGCTGTAGCGAGGATGTCAGTATTGAGTGAGCTGTGCTTACCGTTAGCACGTACAAACGGCATTTTTATAGCAATGAAAGGCTCAAATGCAGGGCAAGAATTAAAGGATGCGGATTCAGCTATTGAGCTTTTAGGTGGTAAAGTAGAAAGAATGGAGACGTTTGATTTACCAGATGACAATGGGGAACGAAACCTTATTTTTATCCAGAAAAAAAGAAAAACACCAAAAAAATACCCACGCAAACCTGGTGTACCGAATAAATCACCAATAGAATAAAAATAAATAAAATTGATTTTACTACCTTCTTTTAATTTTTTTATGATAAAATATAAGGGGAGATTATGTACGAATTGTTTCACGTGAAACATAAAGGAAGAAATAGCTACGTAGACTTGCTTGTATAAGAAGAAAGCAAGTTTTTCTCCTTTTCTATCATTATCCAATATGGAATTATTATATATTATATTTTTATATCATTCGCTTTAGTAAATAAAGGTGGTGTTTGTCTATGTTACACCCATTTGGCAAATTGTTTGGTTTAGGTGATAAAGTAGAAGATGAAGAGGAAGAATTAGAGCTAGACCCAGTAGAAACTACTAAACTACAAGACGAAGTAGTATTTATGGAAACTTCAAAGATTATAGCTAACCAGTACCAGCCTAGGTCTATTTTTGATGAAGAAAAAATACAAGAATTAGCTCAAACCTTACAAACACATGGGATGATTCAGCCTATAGTTGTCCGCCCATCAGATGAAGAGGGAATTCATGAAATAATTGCTGGTGAAAGAAGATGGCGAGCAGCTAAAAGTCTTGATTGGGAAAAGGTACCTGTCATCATTCGAGAAATGACAGATAAAGAAACAGCTTCTGTCGCTTTAATTGAAAATCTCCAAAGAGAAGAATTAACGGTGATTGAAGAAGCAAGGGCCTACGAGAAGTTAATAGAGATGCATCAGCTTACGCAAGAGGCGCTAGCTCAAAGATTAGGTAAAAGTCAATCAACGATAGCCAATAAGATGAGACTTTTAAAATTGCCGGAAGAAGTACATCAAGCAATATTAAATAAGCAAATAACCGAAAGACATGCTAGGGCACTTATAGCTATAAAAGATGAAGAGATTCAACTAAAGGTTTTACAACAAATTGTGGAAAAGGAATGGAATGTAAAGCAAGCTGAATCTTACATACAGCGACTCATGCAGGATAAAGAGCCTCCAAAAAAACCAAGACTGAAAGGTATTAATAAAGACATGAGGATTGCGATGAATACGATTAGACAATCCTTGAATATGGTAAGTGATACAGGAATCGACCTTGAAACAGATGAACAGGATCTCGATGACTATTACCAAATAACGATAAAGATTCCAAAAAAGAAATAATAAACATTCCCATCTTTTCTAGGAAAGATGGGTTATTTTTTTGTTTATACTTAACAGAATTTCGTGAAAATACGAGCCTATTCTAATTCTCAAGAAGTATTTTGACGAATTTTTTGTTTTTTGATCAAAAAAAAGAGAGTAGTAGTGTTATAATAGAGTAGCATGAAAAATTTTTTGAAGGAAAGGCGTAATAGGTAGGTGACGTCATGGGAAAAGTAATCGCGGTTGCAAACCAAAAGGGTGGAGTAGGAAAAACTACTTCCTCTGTTAATTTGAGTGCTTGTTTGGCTCATTTAGACCATAAAATACTTATTGTTGATATCGATCCACAAGGGAATTCTACTAGTGGTCTAGGAATAAATAAAGCTGATGTGGACACATGTGTGTATAATGTATTGGTAGAGGACATGGAGGTTTCTGATGTTCTTGTTAGCACAAATGTTCCAAACTTAGATATAATTCCTGCTACTATTCAACTGGCTGGTGCAGAAATTGAACTAGTTTCCACGATATCCCGCGAGATTCGATTAAAAAAAGCGATTGATAGTGTGAAAGAGGAATACGATTATGTCATCATCGACTGCCCTCCATCATTAGGGTTATTAACGATAAATGCATTAACAGCAGCAGATTCTGTTCTAATCCCTGTTCAATGTGAGTATTATGCACTAGAAGGATTAAGTCAGTTGTTGAATACAATCCGTTTAGTACAAAAACACCTAAATAATCAACTAATGATTGAAGGGGTATTATTAACGATGCTAGATGCTAGAACGAACCTAGGTATTCAGGTAATAGAAGAAGTTAAAAAATATTTTCAAAGTAAAGTATATCAGGCTGTTGTCCCTCGGAATGTGCGGTTAGGAGAGGCTCCAAGTCATGGGCAACCAATCATTTCTTATGACCCTAAATCCAAAGGGGCAGAGGTTTATCTTGAGTTAGCAAAGGAAGTGATTGCAAATGGCTAAAGGCCTAGGTAAAGGAATCAATGCATTTTTTCCAGACTTAGAGATAAATGAGCAGGACGAAAAGATTGAAGAAATTTTGCTTTCAAAATGCCGACCGAACCCATATCAGCCAAGAAAAGTATTTGAAGCAGATGCTATTGAGGAATTAAAGGAATCGATCCTTTTACACGGGATCCTCCAACCATTAATCGTTCGTAAAAGCATTAAGGGTTATGAAATTGTAGTTGGAGAAAGGCGTTATCGAGCAGCAAAAGAAGCAAATTTAGAGACAATTCCTGCTATCGTCAAGGATCTTTCTGATGAACAAATGATGGAATTGGCACTACTTGAAAATATACAGCGGGAAGATCTAACTCCTATTGAAGAAGCTAATGCTTATGACCGACTAATTAATGAGCTTGGAATCACTCAAGAAACACTAGCACAACGATTAGGCAAAAGTAGATCCCATATTGCGAATCTCATTCGCTTACTTAGTTTACCAGATGAGATTATTGCCAAGATTAATAATGGTGCCATTTCAATGGGACATGGTAGGGCATTGTTAGGACTTAAGGACAAAGAAAAGCTTATACCATTAGTGAATAAGATAACGACTGAAAAGCTAAATGTAAGACAAGTAGAATCGTTGATTCAAAGCATTAATGAAAAGAAAAAAGAGAAGAATGAAAAAAAGGTAAAAAAAGATATTTTCTTACAGGAAAGAGAAAATCATCTAAAAGATTATTTTGGCACCAATGTCAAAATAAATAAAGGAAAGAAAAAAGGAAAAATCGAAATTGAGTTTTATTCAGAGGATGACTTAAATCGTATCCTTGAGAAAATGGAAAAATAGCATAAGAAAAAAACAAGAAGTCTGATCATCACCGATTAGACTTCTTCTTCATTTAAAATATAAAACAAGCCTCATAGCTGACCCATTATCTGCATACTTTTAATATAGTATGTCAGTATTATGGAGGAAAGCTATGTGGAGATCAGGCCTTAAGTGGATGTTTTTAATTATTGGCACGATGGTAGGGGCAGGTTATGCTTCAGGGAGAGAATTATGGCAATTTTTTGGGCATGAAAGTGGACTTGCTATTCTCTTGTTTGTTGTATTTTTTACATTTTCTGTTTTTATTACGATGAAGATCAGCTACATCCATCAAACCACAGACTACTTATCCGTGTTGGAATTATTATTAGGTAGAAAAGTAGCAAAATATTATGATATACTCATTTTCTTTTATTTGATGTCCACGACCGTTGTGATGATAGCAGGGAGTGGGGCAACCTTTGAGGCGGTCAAGATTTATTCATGGGTAGGCATCGTATTTATATCCATCATTATTGTTTTAGTATTTATGAAAGGAATCAATGGAGCCGTTGTCCTCAACTCTTTTATTCTTCCATTATTAATTGTCGGATTGTTATCTATTCTGATCAAATATAATATAGATGAAGGCTTAAGCTATCTAATAGATTGGAAACATCAAAAAAATTGGTATACGGCGTTTACTTTTACAGCCTTAAATATCTTATCGATTATTGCGGTAATAAGTGCAGTCGGGGAGAAAATAAAGTCAACTGGTGAGATAATCATTGCAAGTGTAGGTAGTGGGCTTGTGCTTGGAATTATTTCTTATATTTATAACAATAGTTTAATTCAAATCTCAGAGGTTATCATTTTGTATGAGATTCCCTTGTTTGCGATTTTGAAAAACTACCCAACATATACTTATGTGATCATGTCGATACTATTATGGTTTGCCATTTTTACTACTGCAATTTCAAGTGTTTTAGGAATTGTCACGAGGATTAGGAAGGTCATTCCTATCGCTTTATGGAAGCTAGCCATCATTACGCTTATTATTTTAATCCCTCTGACAAAGGTTGGTTTTTCTAATTTAATTGCATGGCTTTATCCGCTATATGGTTTACTAAATTTATACTTACTTTTAGCCATTTTTCTTTATCCTTTTACGAAGAAAAGTTAATATATAGTATAATAAAGAAAGATATTGCAAAAAAGTAGGTGAAAAGAAATGGAACGGAAGGAATTTCATTTGAATGACATCGTAGAGATGAAAAAACCACATCCATGTGGAGAAAATCGCTGGAAGGTGATTCGAATGGGGATGGATATTCGAATTAAGTGTGAGGGATGTGGACATAGTGTCATGATTCCTAGAAGAAGGTTTGAACAAAAATTAAAAAAAATATTAGAGCACGCATCAGAATAAAATTGTTCCACGTGAAACAATTTATTATTTTCATATTAGTTGTATACTGAAGAACAATTTTTTTACTGAAAAGAAAGTAAGGATTTTCATGCTTAAACAATTGCAATTTGGCTTTTTAATAACTTGTCAAGTATAAAAAGTATTACTATAATTGGTATGACTGAAACGTTCAATTGGACGATATCCTTAAGGAGTGGAATGAATGGCTTTAACAGCAGGAATTGTTGGTTTGCCTAATGTAGGTAAATCAACCTTGTTTAATGCAATAACACAAGCTGGCGCAGAGTCGGCAAATTACCCGTTTTGTACGATAGATCCAAATGTAGGGATCGTAGAGGTTCCAGATACTAGGCTTCAAAAACTTACAGAATTAGTGAAACCGAAAAAGACCGTACCAACGGCATTTGAATTTACTGATATCGCAGGAATTGTGAAAGGGGCGAGTAAAGGAGAAGGCTTAGGAAATCAATTCCTCTCCCATATTCGCCAAGTGGATGCGATTTGCCATGTGGTACGTTGCTTTCAGGATGAAAATATTACACATGTATCTGGGAAAGTCGACCCTATTTCGGATATAGAAACAATCAATTTAGAACTCATTTTAGCAGATTTAGAAACTGTAACAAAACGCATCTCTCGAGTAGAAAAAATGGCGAAACAGAAAGATAAGGAAGCAATGGCTGAATTTGAGGTTTTAGCTAAATTAAGGGATGCATTTGAAGAAGAAAAACCAGCTCGAGCGGTTTCTTTTACAGAAGAGCAGGAGAAGCTTGTGAAAGGCCTACATTTACTAACAAGTAAATCTGTTTTATATGTAGCCAATGTAGGGGAGGACGAGCTACTCGATGCGGATAGCAATGAAAATGTACAAACAGTAAAAGAATTTGCCAAATCAGATCAAGCAGAAGTAATCGTTGTAAGTGCAAAGGTGGAATCCGAAATAGCGGAACTCGACGGTGAGGAAAAGGCAGAGTTTTTAGAAGAGCTCGGTATTCCTGAGTCTGGATTAGATCAGCTGATTAAAGCAACTTACCAATTACTTGGTTTAGCGACCTATTTTACTGCTGGTGAGCAAGAAGTGCGTGCTTGGACATTTAAAAAGGGAATCAAAGCACCACAGGCAGCAGGAATTATCCATACCGATTTTGAAAAAGGCTTTATCCGTGCAGAGACCGTATCCTATGATGATTTAATGGAAGCTGGATCGATGCAAGTAGCTAAAGAAAAAGGGAAAGTGCGATTAGAAGGAAAGGAATACTTGGTGAAAGACGGAGATGTTATGCATTTCCGCTTTAACGTATAGTCTGTATCACCTGTTTGACATCTTTATTCATACGCTCAAAATCCAAAATGGACAAGCCTTTTGAAATAAATTTGCAATGAGAAGGCTAATTTGGTATAATATCGTATTGTGAGTAATGAGAGTTGTTACTCCTTGCTCTATGATAATCATAGAGCCGCTAAGACCAAAAGGAGGTGTAAACGGATGAATAAATATGAAATTATGTACATCATCCGCCCAGATGTAGAGGAGGAAGCACAAACTGCTTTAATTGAGCGTTTCAATGGATTCCTTACAAGTAATGGTGCGGAGATCGAGAAAGTTGAAGAAGTAGGTAAGAAACGTCTTGCTTACGAAATCAATGACTACCGTGATGGATACTATGTAATTATTAACCTTAAAGGTGATGAAACAGCAATTAACGAATTCAATCGTCAAGCGAATTTCTCTGATGACATTCTTCGTTATATGGCAATTCGTGAAGACGATCAATAATAAGGAGTGGTTCTGATGTTAAATCGTGTCGTTCTTGTCGGCAGGTTAACGAAAGATCCAGACTTGCGTTATACACCAAGTGGAGTTGCAGTAGCTAACTTTACGATAGCAGTAAACCGTCCATTCTCTAATCAACAAGGTCAAAGAGAAGCAGACTTTATTAATTGTGTTGTTTGGAGAAGACCAGCAGAGAACCTTGCGAACTTCATGAGCAAAGGTAGTCTTATCGGAGTAGATGGACGATTACAAACCCGTAGCTATGATGACCCAGATGGAAAACGTGTTTTCATTACAGAGGTCGTAGCAGACTCTGTTCAGTTTTTAGAGTCTAAGGGTGGTTCCTCAGGTGGACAATCTGGAGGATCACAAAGCTATAATAATCAAAATCAGAACCAAGCAAGTCAAGCCAATCAATTTAACCAAAACAATTCAAATAATCAAGGAAATAAAAATGATAATCCATTTGAAAATAGTGGAGAACCAATTGATATTTCCGACGATGATTTACCTTTCTAATTCATAGCAAGAAGGAGGTTATGTATAATGGCAGCTCGTCGTGGACGCGCTAAGCGTCGTAAAGTGTGTTATTTCACAGCGAACGGTATTACACACATTGACTATAAAGATGTTGAGTTATTAAGACGTTTCGTTTCTGAACGTGGAAAAATTCTTCCTCGTCGTGTAACAGGAACTTCTGCAAAATATCAACGTAAATTGACTAGAGCAATTAAGCGTGCTCGTCAAATGGCTTTATTGCCATATGTAAGTGAATAAATAGGTTGAAGGCACTATAGGATAATTCCTATGGTGCTTTTTTCATACTGCATTAACCGTATGTAAGATCTTACCGAGCAAAGTCTTACTTTACATACTAATGACACATGCTATTATTAGCTCCTTTTAAACGATTGTAAACTTATTTCAGATCATATAATGTTCGGTTTTGGAGGCCTAATTAATAGAAAAATACAGTTTTATTATCTAGTTGAGAGCAAAAACACGAATTATATCAAGGAAATCAGTTGGAAACACCTTGACAATTAGCCTATTTCTGCTATGATAAAGAAAAGTTTTTTATAGAAGATGAGAACTTGCAATCTAGTATTTATATCGCGACAGAAGTGATATAATATTTATAGAATAAGATAAAAGTGAAAAGCTTCACGTTCATTTGGCTAACATGGAGTAATTCTATTATTTGGAGGGACAATCATGGCATTTAAAGTTTTAATTAGTGATCCATTAAGTGAAGATGGTATTCAACCATTAAGAGAAGCAGACAATATCGAGGTAGATGTACAAACAAGCCTTTCAGCAGATGAGTTGGCTGACAAAATTGGTGAATATGATGCTTTACTTGTTAGAAGTCAAACAAAGGTTACGAGAGATATTATTAGCCAAGCAACAAACTTAAAAATTATTGGTCGCGCAGGTGTTGGTGTAGACAACATTGACCTAAGTGCTGCAACAGAATACGGGATTATTGTCGTGAATGCACCAGATGGAAATACAAATTCTGCAGCAGAGCACACAGTGGCAATGCTTATGTCATTAGCAAGAAAAATTCCTCAAGCATTTTTAGCATTGAAAAATGGGAAATGGGATCGAAAAACACATGTCGGCGTGGAACTAAAAGGGAAGACTCTTGGCGTTATTGGAATGGGACGTATCGGAGCTGAGGTGGCAGCACGTGCCAAAGGTCAGCGCATGAATGTTATTGCATATGATCCTTTTTTAACAAAGGAAAGAGCGGATAAATTAGGCGTAGATTTCGGATCGGTAGAGGATGTTATTAAAGTAGCAGATTTTGTTACCGTACATACACCATTGATTAAAGATACAAAGCATTTGCTGAACAAAGCGGCATTTGCCAAAATGAAAGACGGTGTTCGAATCATTAACTGTGCTCGTGGTGGAATTATAGATGAAGAAGCACTATATGATGCCATTAAGTCTGGTAAAGTTGCAGGAGCAGCCTTAGACGTTTTCGAAGAAGAACCGGCAACGGATCATCGTTTATTGGAATTGCCAGAGGTTATTGCAACACCACATTTAGGTGCCAGTACAGTAGAGGCACAAGAAAATGTTGCCATTGATGTTAGCCATGATGTTGTACGTTATTTAACAGAGGGCGTTGCACGCAATCCTGTAAACCTACCATCTGTCCCTAAAGAAGTGATGAATAAGATCGAACCATATTTCCACTTATCAGAGAAATTAGGAACCTTCTTAACTTATTTTACAACTGGAGTTATTGAAGAAATTAATATTTCCTATTCTGGAGATTTGACAGAAATCGAAGTAGCACCATTAACACGTAATACGATAAAAGGTTTATTAAAGCGTCACATGGGGGACCACGTCAATGATGTGAATGCTTCTTATTTAGCAGAGAAGCGAGGCATTCAAGTGAATGAAAACAAATCCTCTACTCCGAAAGGCTTTACTAACTTACTACGTGTGGAAGTGAAAACAAAAGAAGTGACACGATCTATTGCAGGTACTTTATTAAACGGTCTAGGACCAAGAATTGTACAGGTAGATGCATATAGTGTGGACGTTGTTCCTGAGGGGAATTTAGTTGTCATTAAGCATAATGATAAGCCTGGTGTTATCGGAAAAGTGGGAAGTATGTTTGCAGAGAAAAATATTAATATCGCAGCAATGCAAGTAGGCCGTTCGGACATTGGCGGAGAAGCTATTATGATTCTAACTGTAGACAAATATTTAGAGGAAGAAGAGATAGAAGCATTAAAGCAAATCGATGAAATCGAAAAATTAACTGCAATGGAACTGTAATTCAAGTGATGTGAAGATATCGAGTGAATAATCAAGCTATTAAGCAGGATAACCAAGATAAACCTTGATATCATCAAAATGATAGAGATTTTCCCAATATAATCGCATAAAACAATCAAAGCTCTCCTGCATTAGGAGAGCTTTTTTCCATTATTGTAGTAATTCCAATAATTCTTCTAAGTGCTTGATCTCGTAGGTTGGCTTTACTTCATTGTATTGTTTGTTTTCGCGGTTGATCCAAACACTTTTGATACCTGTACGGTTGGCACCTAATATATCTGTCATCAAATTATCTCCAACCATGATGGCATGCTCCTTCTCTACATTTGCTACTTCTAGCACATGTTCAAATATGGAAGGATCTGGTTTTCCTTTACCGAAATCTCCAGAGATAATGATATGGTCAAAATAGTTCTTTAATTCTGGGGTGATCGTTAATTTGGTATTTTGTAAATCGGGAGAGCCGTTCGTTAACATAATTAATTGATAGTGCCCTTTTAGCTTGTTCAATACCGTAAAGGTTTCTTCGTAAACAAATGGGTTCTTTTTTCGGTTAATTGGGAATTGCTCGGCCAAATGTTCACCAAATTCTTCATCCTCTATGCCTACTTGCTTCAGTCCATTAATCCAAGCATCTCTTCGGTAGTTCGGTACGATTTCGGCCATTTTTTTAAAATATGTATGATCATCAAGGAAATTACCCCAGAGTCCTTCAAAAGGATTAATTCCAATCATTTGAGTGAATTCATAGGTTTCATAGCTTTGATATAGCTTACGGGCCTCTTCGCGAACTGCATCCTCTACTTTGAGAGCATCTACTCCATATTTTTCAGTTGCTAATAGGCAAGTATCTTCAAACGCTTGTTTCACACTTTTTTTATCCCATAGCAACGTATCATCCAGATCAAATATTATCGTTTTTATCATTTTATTCCTCCTCCTCACTTTTAATTAATCATACCATAATCATAATCATTAGGTGATAGGTGAATCTAGATGGTAAAATAGAAGCTAACAATCACTTCTCGTTTAGTGTAAAATGTATAATAGTTTAGCTTCCATAAGGGGGATGAAGATTGAAAAACAACAAAATAGACAAAAAATACTTCCTTTATATAAGTATTTACTTGTTGCTATATATGGTAACGATATTCTTACCATTTACAGAGATATTTACAATCATGCTAATGCCCATACCGATTATCTTACTCATGCTTCATGGTGAGCGTGTGTTATTTTATGTGACCGTGATGGTGCTGTTTTTTCTGTCTTTTATCATTTATCCGGCAGTTTCGATTCCGATTACCTTTCTTGCATTAATAAGCGGAATAATGATCGGTTTTTCGATTCAAAAAAAGCAACATCCGTATGAAACCTGGTTAAAAGGGACGGCTGGATATTTGTTCGGACTTGTTGGAGCCTATGCGTTTATCGAAATAGTGCTACAATATTCTATAGCAGATTCCTATAAGGAAATGATGAATGAGTCTTTAAATAGAACGAGAGAATTGTTTGAAACGTTTGGAATGATTCAGCTTTCTATCGAGGATTTTGAATTAATTCGTGAACAAATGCTAGGAGTTCTTCAGCTCATTCCTTTTATATTAGTCGTTATTTCTATGGTTTTGGCCCTTATTACACAATGGCTCACCTATAAATGGCTCAATCGCACAGCAGAAAAAAAATATGCTTTCCCAGCATTTCGAAATTTTCAGTTACCGAAGCTGATTTTGTGGATATATTTTATTACCTTAATGCTGTCATTAATGGGAGGGAATAATGATGCCACACTATTTTATGATATCATTATGAATGTATCTAATTTGGCAGGAACCCTCTTGATCTTACAAGGATTATCCTTTATCTTTTACTATAGCTATGTCAAAGTAAAGTCAACAGCTTTACCGATCGTTAGCATACTCGTCCTTGTATTTTTTCCTTTTATAGGTTTTTATTTCGTTCGAATCTTAGGTATAATTGATTTAGGATTTGATTTAAAAAAGAGGATTACGAAGTAGGATTTGTCACTTGGTTAGGAGCTGACAGCTATGCCAAAATTATGGAAGAAGCCGACGATGGGAAGACATATTATTGGAATATACCTTCTCTCGTTTATATTATTAGTATTTATTTTTTATTTTCAGTGGGTCATTGGCTTAATAATGACTGTTTTTTTTAGTCTCTCTCTTTATTATAGTATCCGAAGAGAAGAAAAATTACTCGATCAAACGGAGGCTTATATATCGACTTTGTCCTATCGTGTCAAAAAGGTCGGGGAAGAAGCGTTATTGGAAATGCCTATTGGGATTGTTCTGTACGATGAGGAATATCAAATCGACTGGGCGAACCCTTTTATGAATCAATTTACAGAAGAGGAAACAATGGTAGGAGAACCTCTCTCCTTGTTATCTGATAGTATTGTTTCCCAATTGCGAGAGGGAAAGGAATCCTTCTGGCTAAAATTTGATCAATTTGAGTATCAGGTGTATAACAAAAAAGAAGAACGTCTCCTCTACTTCTTTGATCGAACACGAGAAATAGAAATTCAAGCATTATACGAGCAGGAAAAGACGGTTCTTGGCATTATCTTTTTGGATAATTATGAGGAAATAACGCAGAACATGGATGACACGGCGAAGAGTCAAATTAATTCACAGGTAACCTCTCTTTTGAATAATTGGTCAAATGAAAGAGGGATTTATTTAAAGCGAACCTCACAGGAACGATTTTTAGCTGTTTTTAATCAAGATATTCTCACACAGCTAGAAAAAGAAAAATTTGAAATATTAGATGAAGTTCGTGAATTAATTACTGACAAAAATGTTCCATTAACGTTAAGTATCGGTATTGGTCTCGGAAGTGAATTGCTGCCAGACTTAGGAAAGCTGACACAATCCAGTCTTGATCTAGCATTAGGACGTGGAGGAGACCAAGTAGTTATTAAAGATGATGAGTCTGGGAAGGTTCGTTTTTATGGTGGAAAGACAAATCCAATGGAAAAACGAACGAGAGTAAGGGCAAGGGTTATATCTCATGCATTAAAGGAACTGGTAAAGGGCAGCGACCAAGTGCTCATTATGGGGCACAAGGCACCAGATATGGACTCTATTGGGGCAGCCATCGGTGTACTGAAAATTGCACAGGCCAATGATGTTGAGGGCTTTATTGTGTTAGATGAAAATGATATCGATACAGGTGTCCAGCGTTTAGTGGATGAAATTAGAGAAAGCGATGAACTTTGGTCCCATTTTATTGATCCAGATGGGGCATTAGATATTGTGACAAAGGATACGTTAGTCGTTGTAGTGGATACACATAAGCCATCCTTGATGCTAGAGGAAAAGCTTGTCCATAAAACCGAGCATGTGGTCTTAATCGATCATCACCGACGTGGAGAGGAATTTGTGGAAGATCCAACACTTGTTTATATGGAGCCATATGCTTCCTCAACTGCTGAGCTCGTCACAGAATTGTTAGAGTATCAACCGAGCAAATTAACGCTAAATATGTTAGAATCAACTGCATTACTAGCAGGAATTATTGTCGATACGAAGAGCTTCACACTTCGAACGGGATCGAGAACCTTTGATGCTGCCTCGTATTTGCGCTCAAGAGGTGCAGATACCGTGTTAGTGCAGAAGTTTTTAAAGGAAGATCTCGATATATATGTGAAGCGGAGTCGTTTAATTGAAAACACCAAGGTATATCGCCATAATATTGCGATTTCAGTAGGTAATTCGAGAGAAACCTATGGACCTGTTGTGATTGCTCAAGCGGCGGATACGTTATTAACAATGACAGGGATTGAGGCATCGTTTGTGATATCAGAGCGTAAGGATGGACGCATTGGAATTAGTGCAAGGTCGCTCGGTGAGGTCAATGTTCAAGTTATCATGGAAAGAATGAATGGTGGGGGCCATTTAACGAATGCTGCCACCCAATTGGATGATATCTCTGTCATTGATGCCTATGAATGGCTAAAGGATATAATCGATGAGTATTATGATGAGGAAGGTGAAGAGGAATGAAAGTAATTTTTACAAAAGACGTGAAAGGTAAAGGGAAAAAAGGCGATGTAAAAAATGTCTCTGATGGCTATGCCCGCAATTTCCTTTTTAAAAATAACTATGCTGTAGAGGCAACTCAGGCGAATATGAGTGCATTAAAGGCACAAAAAAATAAAGCAAAAAAGCAGGAGCAAGAAGAGATAGAACAAGCAAAGCAGCTTAAAGAAACACTAGAAAAGCTGGAAGTGAAGCTAACAGCTAAGTCTGGTGATGGTGGTCGTTTATTTGGCTCCATTACAAGTAAGCAAATAGCGGAGGAACTGAAAAAATCCCATAATATTAAAATGGACAAGCGTAAGATTGAGTTAGATCAACCAATCCGTTCATTAGGATATACCGAAGTTCCAGTAAAACTACATCAAGAGGTTTCTGGTACCATTCGAGTACACGTTGTGGAAGCATAAACAAATGCTTCCACATTCTTGCTAAAGGGGGGCAAATTATGAGTGAAGCATTACAGGGCAGAACGCCACCACATAATATAGAAGCAGAGCAAGCGGTGCTTGGTGCAATTTTCTTAGAGCCTGATGCGATCTCCAGTGCCTCTGAAATATTAATACCAGAGGACTTCTATCGCTCTAGTCATCAACAAATTTACCGAGTAATGATGAGCTTAGCAGATAAAGGAGAACCAATTGATCTTGTTACGGTTACAACGAGCCTATCGAATAGTAAGCTGTTGGATGATATTGGCGGGGTCTCTTATTTAAGTGATCTGGCGAATGCGGTGCCGACTGCTGCTAATATTTCACATTATTGTCGTATTGTTGAGGAAAAATCAATTCTAAGGAGATTAATCCGCACAGCGACAGATATTGTGACAGATAGCTTTTCTAAGGAAGATGAAGTGGAGGAAGTGTTAAACGAATCGGAAAAGAGAATATTAGAAGTCTCGAACCGAAAGAATGCCTCTGCTTTTAAAAATATTAAAGATGTCCTCATAGAGGTTTATGATAGTATAGACGAACTACACAAATCAACGGGAGAGGTTACTGGAATTGCTTCAGGGTTCCGTGACCTAGATCGAATCACTTCAGGCTTTCAACGCAATGATTTAATTATTGTTGCAGCCCGTCCATCAGTGGGGAAAACAGCCTTTGCCTTGAACATTGCACAAAATGTCGCGATTAAAACCAATGAAAATGTAGCCATTTTTAGTTTAGAGATGGGGGCAGAACAGTTAGTTTCTCGTATGCTGTGTGCCGAGGGGAATATCGATGCCCAAAGACTAAGAACCGGCGCATTACAGGAAGAGGATTGGCGCAAGCTCTCTCTTGCAATGGGTAGTCTATCAAATGCAGGTGTTTTCATAGACGATACACCAGGGATTAGAGTGAGTGAAATCAGATCAAAGTGTCGTAGATTAAAGCAAGAGCATGGACTCGGTATGATCTTGATCGATTATTTGCAATTGATTCAAGGGAGTGCGAATTCTAAGGAAAATAGACAGCAAGAGGTATCGGAAATATCGCGTTCCTTAAAGGGCTTGGCTAGGGAGTTAAATGTTCCCCTTATCGCCTTGTCACAGCTATCACGTGGTGTGGAACAGAGACAGGATAAACGCCCGATGATGTCCGACTTACGAGAGTCGGGAAGTATTGAGCAGGATGCCGATATTGTTGGTTTCTTATATCGTGATGATTACTATGATCAGGAATCGGAGAAGCAGAATATTATTGAAATTATTATTGCAAAGCAGCGTAACGGTCCTGTTGGTACGGTCGAACTAGCCTTTGTTAAAGAATATAATAAGTTTGTAGATTTAGATCACCGCTATGGGGATGATGATATCCCACCAGGATAAGGAGGAAAAAAACAGTTCCATTTCGTAACTAGAATGGAGCTGTTTTTTTATAATGCCAATTAACGAACATTCTATAAAACTACTATTCAAATGTTCGTGAATCAGATTGACATCCACTTTTTCGCTTGGTAAAATGGGTAACGTATTAATAAAACGTTAAGGCGGGGGTGCCGTATATGTCTTCAGTAGTCGTAGTGGGAACACAATGGGGAGACGAAGGTAAAGGAAAGATCACAGATTTTCTTTCACAAAACGCAGAGGTTGTTGCACGTTATCAAGGTGGAAATAATGCAGGTCATACGATAAAATTCGATGGTATTACGTATAAACTACACTTAATTCCGTCTGGGATTTTTTTTCATGATAAAATTTGTGTATTAGGAAATGGTATGGTTATTGATCCGAAGGCATTAGTAGAAGAGTTGGCTTATCTCCATGATAAAGGGGTGAGCACGGATAATTTACGTATTAGTAATCGTGCCCATGTTATTCTTCCTTATCATTTAAAGCTGGATGGCCTTCAAGAAGACGAAAAGGGTGCAAATAAAATAGGAACCACTCGTAAGGGTATTGGGCCTGCTTATATGGATAAAGCAGCACGTGTTGGAATCCGTATTGCTGATTTATTAGACAAAGACGCCTTCCGAGAAAAGCTTGAGATAAATTTAAAAGAAAAAAATCGTTTGTTTGAAAAAGTATATGAAACCGACTTAATGAAAATAGAAGATATATTAGAGGAATATTATGAATATGGACAACAGTTCAAAAAATATGTTGCCGATACATCTGTTGTGTTAAATGATGCATTAGATGATGGCCGTCGTGTACTATTTGAAGGTGCACAAGGTGTTATGCTCGATATTGACCAAGGTACTTATCCATTTGTTACCTCCTCTAACCCAATTGCGGGTGGAGTGACGATAGGTTCAGGGGTTGGCCCTTCAAAGATCGACCATGTGGTAGGTGTATCCAAAGCTTATACGACTCGTGTTGGAGATGGTCCATTCCCTACGGAGCTTGAGGACGAGATTGGGGATCAAATTCGCGAGGTGGGAAATGAATATGGTACGACAACTGGAAGAGCCCGTCGTGTTGGTTGGTTTGATAGTGTTGTAGTAAGGCATGCAAGACGTGTTAGTGGGATTACAGACCTTTCCCTTAATTCGATTGATGTTTTAACAGGAATCGAAACATTAAAGATTTGTACTGCATATAAATATAAAGGGGAAATCATGGAGGAATTCCCTGCTAGCCTGAAAATGCTAGCAGACTGTGAACCTGTTTATGAAGAGCTACCAGGCTGGACAGAGGATATTACGGGTGTCAAAAGCTTGCATGAGCTACCAGAGAATGCTCGTCATTATTTAGAGAGAGTATCTCAGCTTACAGGGATTCCGTTATCTGTGTTTTCTGTAGGACCAGATCGTTCACAAACTAATGTTGTCCGAAGTGTCTATAGCTAGAAGTGAAAATGACCAATTGGCTGACAGAACCCGAATGTTATCGGAAATGATAATATTCGGGTTTTATTTTTTCTCCCTTCTAATAGAAAAGAACTAAATTTGGCGAATTTTGTTAGTTAATTCTTCCTATTTTGCAGAAAAAATGAAGGTTTATGTAAATAAATGGATTTTATTATACAGTTATGTTACATCTCGATGTAAGCCCTTTTCACAATCTGATGATCTATGTTAGATTATTAGAGGTGGTTCCTTCGAATTAAAGATAAAGAAAAGAACCATGATAGGGAAATAGGAGGACTATTATCATGCGAGAAAGCAAGATTAGTAAGTATAAAAAGGTTGTGAAGCTTGCAACTATTGCGGGTGTAATAGCCATGTGTTTATCTGCTCAAACGGTTTTTGCCGACGAGAAGGAGCTTTCTACGATCTATCACGTATATGTAGACGGCGAGCACATAGGGGTAGTAGATAACCAAGAAGATGTGCAGCAATATATAGAGAAAAAAATAGAAAAGGTAAAAAAGGAAAGCAAGCAGCCTGATTATACATACACGATCGAAGGAGATATTACTTATATCCCTGAAACAGTGTTTGAAACCCAAACAAGTGAAGCGGAAGTTTTTGATTATATAGAGAAAGAATTAGCTGTACAAGTAGAGGCACAGTCCTTAACGATTGATGATAAGCTTGTTGGCTATTTTGCAGGCGAAGAAGCGGTGAAGGATGTCCTTCAGGCCTACAAAGAAAAATTTGTCAGTAAAGATGTTTTAGAACAGTTAGAATCGAAAAAGGAAGCATCGAAAGATCTAGCAGTTGGAGATAATCGTATTGTCGATGTGGAATTATCAGAGGATATTACCACCTCTGAGGAGGAAGTACAGGCAAGTGAGGTTCTAACAGTGGAGGAAGGTGTCACCTTACTTGAAAAAGGGACACTAGAAAATAAAAAATATGAGGTTCAAGAAGGGGATGTGCTTGGATCGATAGCAGCGAAGCATGACCTGGAGTTAGATACATTATTAGCTTTAAATGAAGGTTTAACCGAGGATTCTACGATCAAGGTTGGCGATGTTCTTCAAGTTACAGAACAGAAGCCTTTTGTGAAAGTGATTGTTACAGAAGAGAAGAAAGTCGAAGAAACGATTGAGTATGAAACAGTAACTGAAGAATCAGAGAAGATGTATAAAGGCGACGAAGAAGTGAAGCAAGAAGGAAAAGATGGATCCAAGGAAGTTCACTATAAGGTGCAAAAAGTGAACGGACAAACAGTCAGCACAGACGTCGTTGAAGAAAATATTACAGAAGAAGCAACCGATAAAATTATTGTTAAGGGTACGAAGGTGGTACCATCTAGAGGATCTGGAGACCTTGCTTGGCCAGCTGTTGGAGGATATATCTCAAGCTATGTCGGTCAAAGGTGGGGTGCATTCCATAAAGGGATAGACATTGCGGGTCCAAGCAATCGGACGATTAAAGCTGCCGATAACGGTACTGTCGTATCAGCTGGCTGGGATGACGGAGGCTATGGTAATAAAATCGTCATCAACCATAACAATGGGTATCGTACAGTTTATGCACATTTAGCTTCTATCAGCGTAAAAGCAGGACAAACAGTAGAAAAAGGAAGCAAAATTGGTGTAATGGGAACAACAGGTGATTCCACGGGGGTCCATTTACACTTTGAAGTATACAAAAACGGATCTTTAGTCAAGAGCCCTGAAGATTTATTATAATAACTAACCCTTGTTCGCGTAACTCTACGGAACAAGGGTTTTTCAATAGCTTGCCGATTAAAAACAGTGAAGAAAAGACATTTTTGCTTTTTTACGTTAAAATAGGTAACTAGGAGAAGTTTAATCCTTATGATTTTTGATGATGGGAAATTAACGACCATCCCTATGTAAAAGGATAACATGAGACACTCAGCAATAGAGATTTTCCGCTGTGATAAAATATATAAAGAAAAAGGACGTGCTTTTATGAGTCAGAAAATTTTAGTAGTAGATGATGAAAAGCCGATTGCCGATATACTGAAGTTCAACTTAGAAAAAGAAGGATATGACGTCATTTGTGCCTATGATGGTGATCAAGCGATTGAGTATGCGTTGAAGGAAGATCCTGATTTGATCTTGCTCGATATTATGCTACCCAAAAAAGACGGAAACGAGGTCTGCCGTGAGGTAAGAAAAACGCATAGTATGCCGATTATTATGTTAACAGCAAAGGATGCAGAAATTGATAAGGTGCTTGGATTAGAGCTAGGGGCCGATGATTATGTCACAAAGCCATTTAGCAATCGTGAATTGATCGCAAGGGTAAAAGCGAATTTACGAAGAATCAACCAAGAACCTGCGAATCAAAAACGCGATACCAATGATATTGAAATTGGATCCCTTGTCATTCACCCAGATGCATATACCGTAACAAGAGATGGGGAGTACATTGAATTAACCCATCGTGAATTTGAATTGCTACATTATTTAGCTCGTCATATCGGACAGGTCATGACGAGAGAGCATCTTTTAGAGACGGTTTGGGGATATGATTATTACGGTGATGTCCGTACGGTAGACGTAACGGTACGCCGATTAAGGGAAAAAATCGAGGACAACCCGAGTAACCCATTATGGATTGTGACACGTAGGGGTGTGGGCTATTATTTACGAAATCCTGAACAGGAGTAATGTTCTATGAAAAGAGTGGGCTTTTTCCAATCGATTCGTTTAAAAATAATTATCATTTTAAGCTTGTTTCTATTGCTTGCTGTTCAACTGATTGGAGCATATTTTCTTGATAAATTGGAAACGAATTTAAACACCAACTTTGAAGCGAACTTAGATGATCGCCTTACGGTTTTGAAAACAAATTTAGAGGAGGCATTTCAGGAAAAAAGGCCAGAAAATGGGGAAGAGCCGACCCTTCAAGAGGACGTTAGTGATATTATTGATCGCTATTCAAGGGATATTTTTACCGATCTCCAAGTAATAGATTCCCAATATCGTGTCATTGGGGCGAACTCAGACTTAGAGAGAATCGGAAAAAGAGTGACTGGTAATATTGCGATAAATGGTGCATTAAAGTTTGCGGAAGAGGAGAAGGAGAAATTCCGATACAGTAATGATCGTATGATTGCAAAAACGGTACCGATTATGGATAATGCCACTAATACACCAGTTGGGGCGGTAAGAGTCGAGGCCTCTATTGAAGATGTTTATGATCAGCTAGAGGAAATTAGCAAAATCTTTTTGAGTGGAACCATTCTTACGGTTGTTGTTTCGATTATTTTAGGGATTCTTGTAGCACGAACAATAACAAAGCCTATAACTGAAATGCGTAAGCAAGCAATGGTCATTGCCAAAGGCGACTTTTCCAAAAAGGTAAATGTTTATGGGGTTGATGAGATTGGCCAGCTTGCAACGACCTTCAATGATATGACTGATAGGTTGAAGCTTGCGAATCAGACGACAGAAGAAGAACGGAGAAAATTGAGCTCTGTTTTATCCAATATGTCAGAAGGTGTGATCGCAACAGATGAAAAAGGAAGAATTGTCTTAATGAACGACCCTGCTATTAACCTGATTGATACATCCTTTAGTGAGGCAAAGGGAAAACCTATTGCCGATGTCCTTCAAATCGAAGAAAAGGTATTGGATATTAAAGAACTAGAGGAAACGAACTCGCTAACGATTGACTTCAGTGATGATGACCAATTATTTTTGATTCGAGCTAGTTTTTCTGTGGTGCAGGATGAAGAGGAGAACTTTAATGGCTTAATCACGGTGATAAGTGATGTAACTGAACAGGAAAAGGTAGAACGGGAAAGAAGGGAATTCGTATCGAATGTTTCCCATGAATTAAGAACTCCATTAACGACAATGCGTAGTTATATAGAAGCTTTAACAGATGGGGCATGGGAGGACAAAGAAATTGCACCACAATTTTTGGAAGTGACCCAAAATGAGACAGATCGGATGATTCGTCTCGTGAATGACTTGCTCCAATTATCGAAGATGGATCATAAAGAAGGGGCGATGAATAAGCAAAAGGTCGAACTTGTCTCATTTGTCGAAAATATTTTAGATCGCTTTGATATGAATAAGACAGATGTAATCGGGATTGAAAGAAAGTTTCCAAAAGAACAGATCAAAACAAGAATTGATCAGGACAAGATCACTCAAGTAATTGATAATATTATGTCGAATGCGATTAAATACTCACCTGAGGGTGGTAAAATCACCTTTCAGCTCGCAAAAGAGCAAAATAGAGTGAAATTCAGTATTAAAGACCAAGGCTTGGGAATTGCCCGGGAAAAGGTAGACAAAATATTTGATCGTTTTTACCGTGTAGATAAAGCAAGGTCCCGTGAATTAGGAGGGACTGGATTAGGTTTGGCGATTTCCAAGGAAATAATTGAAGCACATCATGGTCATATTTGGGCGACAAGTAAGGAAGGACAAGGTACGACAATATACTTCACGCTACCGCTAAAGAATCGAAAGCGGGGTAATCAAAAATGAAATTCGAAGCGATTAAATCAATCCTACTAACTTTTCTCATTGCTTTAAGCTTATTGCTTACTTTTGCGATATGGAATTATGAAGGGGAATATGAAGAATCAGCGAATGACCGATCAACAGATGCACAGCTAGAAGGCTCGGAAGCAACAAAACAATCGTTGATTAAGCCTTCTCAAATAGTGTTCCATTGGGATCAAGAACATTTAGGCTTCCATCAGAAAACGGATGAGTTAGAAATCTTCCAAGCACTATCTGATTGGTTTCTATATGATTTTACTATGCTTGAAGAAGGAATTGGGGTAGACACAGAAAAAGAAAGGATAGAGATTGTTTTTCCGACGCCACTGCCATCCCAATATATTCCTGATTTATTTACAACAAATGAAACTATTCGCATTGATAATCAATTTAAACGGATTATTCTATACTTAGATGAAAATAGGACGACAAATCAGATTATTTTTGATAATAGTGATCCTAATGGAATTGATATTACAGCTCAGGTTCAAAACATTTCGCAGGTCATCCAATACGTTACCGATTTGCAAGCAGAGAAGGAATTCGACACTCTTGTCCCAGTAGAATTAAGTGAACAAACCGTATATCTTCCAACAGAACAAACGATTAAAGGTCGAAAATTCAGATATACCGAGATTCAAGCAGATACGAATTCTTTTAAAAGTATTTTCTTCCCGAACCCTTTCAGTGTACGGAGCTCTAGGAATGCAGAAGGCGGGACCGTTTATTCAGATGGAACGAGAGAAATGATCGTCAAAGGCTATCATGTAGAGTTTACCAACTTCTCGGTAACAGACGATCAAGCTCAGAATAACCAAAATGAATTAAATACAGTACAGGATCCAGCCGATTTACTGATCACAAGGTCGATCGATCATATTAATGCACATAAAGGCTGGCTAGTGGATGAGAGCATTCAATACCATTTATACGATGTAAATGCAGCCTATCAATTTGTGGAATATCGCATGATGTATGAAAATTTCCCAGTCTTTTCCAATAATGGACTTTCCAGTATGTCAGTAGTTATACAGAACAATACGATTTATCAGTATAATCGACCATTGATGAAGCTCACCTATCCTTATGATCGGGCAGAAACCGATTTAATGAGTGCGAAGGATTTAATCCAGTACTTAAAGGATAGTAATGATTTTTCACTGGAAGAAGTTTATGATATACAGCTTGGCTATCGAATAGAACAGCAAGCAGGTACGCAATTTTTTGACCTAATTCCATCATGGTGTATCGAAACAAGTACAGGCATGCAGTTTATTTCTAATAATGTTCAAAAGAATCAAGGAGGGAATTCGAATGCAATGGGGTCAAATTAAAACACTGTTTATCCTATGCTTTCTCATACTTGATATCTTTTTACTTCGACAATATATCGATAATCAACAGGAAGAGCTTTCTTACAACACAGAGGAAACTACACAGGAAGATTACCTTGCGACGAATTTAAAGGGACTAGATAATATTCCAGAAGAGCCGACTAAAGCGGCAACATTAAATGCAAAGAGTAAAGAATTCACCGAGGAAGAGATCAGTGAAATCGATAAGCTGCCAAATCAGAAATCCGTGATTATTGACGATACGATGATCGTTTCTCATTTTGATTCACCTGAGGCATTTGATTTAGATACTACAAAAGAGAGTATCAAAGAAAACATTTGGAATGATGAGCAATATAACTTAGAGGATTATGTTGTAGATGAGCAGACGAATACGTATATCTTTTTTCAAGAGTTGGACGATCCGATTTACTATAATCTAAGCGGTGTGTTGATGATCAAAGTTAATGAAAATGGCGAAATGACCCATTATGTCCAAACCATTCTAGAAAAAACGGAGGAACAGCCGGTAGAGGAATTAATCATGCCACTTACAGTAATCACAAAATTATTTAATAATGGCAATATTAGCCCTGGCTCGGAAATTACAGAAGTGGATTTAGGATATCATAACTTACTTCCATTACCTAATGGCGAACAAGTACTACTGCCTACATGGGAAATTGAGGTAGATGATAACACCTATTTTTATATTAATGCAGTAGAAGGTCACAACTCGAATAGGGAAGCACATGACTTTGTGATGGAAATGAAGAATTTGATTGGGGAATCTGTCGGAACCTCAGCTATTCAACCATTGGAGGAAGATTGGGGACAAACAGAAATCAACCATTTCATCAATCAAGTATTAGCAGAATTAATGTCAACAAGAGAAGTGGAGGAAGAGGACGATGCACTTTAGTGTATTAGCATCCGGTAGTACGGGGAATGCTTTTTATATCGGAACAGAAAAGGAAAAAATCCTAGTAGATGCTGGATTAAGTGGGAAAGAGCTAACAAGGCTATTTCATCAAATCCAAGTTGATCCAGCAGAGCTCTCGAGAATTCTTGTCACCCATGAACATAGTGATCATATAAAAGGCCTCGGAATTTTTGCTCGTAAGCATCGCCTTCCGATATATGCGAACGAAAAAACATGGAAGGCAATGGATCAAGCCATTGGAAAAATTGATCTAGATCAAAAATTTATTTTTAAAATGGAAGAAACGAAGAGCTTTGGTGACATAGATGTTGAATCATTTGCTGTGTCACATGATGCGGCTGAGCCAATGTTTTATACCTTTCATCATAACGGAAAGAAGGTTGCCCTTGTCACGGATCTGGGTTATGTGTCGGAAAGAATAAAGAAAACAGTAGAAGGAGCAGATGCCTTAATCTTTGAAGCTAACCATGATGTGGAGATGCTTCGGATGGGGCGCTATCCATGGAGTGTTAAGCGAAGAATTCTTGGAGATACTGGCCATGTTTCCAATGAAGATTGTGCCTTAGCATTAAGAGATATCATAGATGATCAAACAAAACGTATTTATTTAGCCCATTTAAGTAAAGATAATAATATGAAAGACTTAGCTCGTATGTCTGTGGAACATGGTTTATCCGAATACGGTTTCTCTGTAGGTGAAAGAATCACGCTTCATGATACAGATCCGAAAGAACCAACAGCATTATACGAGGTGGTTTAATTAACGAGTAGAGGATGATCCTAAATGGGTTATTATGATGGTCATGATATTTCGCGGAGAAAAAGTAGCAAGAGAAGTAGCTTTTGGATGCCATTTATCGTGGGATTAGTACTTGGAGCTTTTTTGTTTGCCTTAGTTTTACCAATGCTAGTAGAAAGAAATTGGTTACCGTATGAAATCGTGATAGGTGGAAAGCTAGATCAATCGAATGGTCAAACAGATGGAACGGTAGAACAAACGCCTCAGACATTGAAAAATGTGAAGGTAGATATCTCCACACGTGTAACTGAGATTGTCGCAGAGGTTTCTCCTGCTGTTGTTGGGGTGGTAAATATCCAACAACAAGCGAACTTTTGGGATCAGGATCAGTCAAATGGAGAACAAGGCACAGGCTCTGGTGTTATTTACAAGATTGATGGAGATACTGCCTATATTATTACCAATCATCACGTCATTCAAGGTGCTGATCAAGTAGAGATAATTTTGTCAGACGAACAGAAGGTAAATGCAACACTAGTCGGTAGTGACTTATTCACAGATTTAGCTGTGATCAAAATGGATGCAAGCAAGGTAGAAAAGACGATCCCTATTGGACAATCCCAGGATGTACATGTTGGAGAACCAGCAATTGCAATTGGCAATCCGTTAGGTCTTTACTTATCTGGTTCCGTCACCCAAGGGGTCATAAGTGGAAAACAGCGAGCGATTCCACAGGATTTTGACGGAGATGGAAGAGCAGATTGGCAGGCAGAGGTTATCCAAACAGATGCTGCCATCAATCCAGGTAATAGCGGTGGTGCCCTGATTAATTCCGAAGGACAGTTAATTGGTATTAACTCGATGAAGATAGCAGAATCGGCGGTAGAAGGCATCGGCTTTGCCTTACCGATCGATGATGTGTTGCCAATCGTCAAGGAACTCGAAGAAAATGGAAAAATTACGAGAGCCTTCTTAGGCGTAGAAGCCTATTCGCTAAATGATATTGCCCAAGTAGAGTGGGAGAGAAGTCTCAACCTACCAGAAGAGGTAACAGGTGGCTTATATATCCGCAGTGTAGAACCAATGTCACCAGCTGATAAAGGCGGATTAAAGCCTTATGATGTGATTACCGCAATGGATGGAGAGCCAATGGCAGATATCGTCGATTTGCGCAAGCATCTATATTCGGAAAAATCTGTAGGAGATACCGTTAAGATCACCTTTTACCGAGATGGAGAGAAACAAAATACAGAGGTAGAATTAACCACATTATCCTATTAACAATCAAATATATCCACAGTTATACAAGAATTATCCACAATTTGTGGATGAAACAAAAAGATATGTGTATATATCGTATAGGAATTTATGTTCTATACGATATATACCTTTTTTATTGTGAGTATGTGGATAAATCTGTGCATAACTTGTTAGAATTCTTATTAACATGTGGATAACTGCGTTTTGCTCGGTGAAATTGTGGAAAATTAGAGCTGAAAGCTGGTGTTACGACATAATTGTTGAGCTTTGCCAGTGCGTGTTGGGATTTTGGTAAGGATGTTGATTGAAATGTTTGACATGAAGAAGGTAAAGGTCGTTTTGTTAGATGGATGAATGAAAGAGTGGTGTTTATAGAAGTGGTAAAGTTTATTTTGCAAGGGGAATGAATGAAAGTGATGTTTATAAAAGTGATAAAGGTCGTTTTGCAAGAGGGATAGAAGGAAAGTGGTGTTTATAAAGAAGATAAAGGTCATTTTACAAGAGGAATAGAAGGAAAGTGGTGTTTATAAAGAAGATAAAGGCCGTTTTGCAAGAGGAATGGAAGGAAAGTGGTGTTTATAAAGAAGATAAAGGCCGTTTTACAAGAGGAATAGAAGGAAAGTGGTGTTTATAAAGAAGATAAAGGCCGTTTTGCAAGAGGAATGGAAGAAAAGTGGTGTTTATAAAGGAGATAAAGGTCATTTTGCTAGTGACGTGAATTTAAAGTGATGTTTATAACAGCAATAAAGTTTATTTTTACAGTGGGGTGGATTCAAAATGATTGTGAATATTAACGATTTCTCCATTTCTATTCCAAAATTCATGGAATTGTTGTAAACTATACTAAATCAAAAAGCGATGAAGAGAAGAGTATATGTGCTTAAGCATGTCAGAGAACTCCTTTTGCTGAGATGGAGGATGTAGAGGCACATGGAACCAAGCCTTGGAGCTGCATTTAGGATTATCTTGATGAGAAATGATGATGTGCCGGGTTCTCCCGTTATAGAGATAGAGTATATTCTACACAATTTTTAGCAGACGTACTCGAAAAGGTTATTGTGGCAACACAATAACAAACTGGGGTGGCACCGCGAACTTCTAAAATCAGAGAGTCTCGTCCTCAAGTCTAATAACTTGGGGGTGGGATTCTTTTTTTATCAATGCAAATAACGGATTTTAGGAGTGAAGCTGATGAAGTGGAAAAATCCTTTATTACTTCTGTTTGGAATTGGCGTATCCAATTTAGGTGCTTGGATTTATTTAATTGCGCTTAACCTGATTATTTTGGATAGGACAGGATCACCATTTGCCGTATCTGTTCTTTATATCCTTATACCGATCGCCACTTTGTGTACTAATTTTTGGTCGGGAAGCTTTATCGATAGGTTAAATAAAAGGAATTTAATGATTTTCTTAGATTTTCTTAGAGCATTCTTGATATATTTACTTCCATATATGGATTCACTCGTTCTCATTTATTTATGGGTTTTTATAATCAATTTGGCGAGTTCAATTTTTGAGCCGACATCGACGGTTTATATGACGAAGCTTATACCTAAGACAGATCGCCAAAGATTTAATGCGCTTAGAAATTTCATTCATTCAACGGGCTTTATACTAGGACCTTCCATTGCAGGTGTTTTGTTTATTCTAGGATCTCCTTATCTTGCTATTCAGTTGAATTCTCTAGCATTAGGTATATCAGCTGTCATTATTTTTTTACTCCCCAAATTGGAATTAGGAGGGAAAACGGTTGAAAAAGTAAGCTTGAGAGTCATTAGAAATGATTGGAGAGAACTCGTTATTTTTAGCAAATCAAACAGACATACGACATTCGTTTATGTTCTCTTTAGTGGATTTACCGTATTTATGACCGTATTAGACTCTCTAGAAGCTGCATTTGCAACAAAAGTACTTTCTTTATCCGAGAGTGCTTATGGGTTTCTTGTAAGTGTTGCAGGAATAGGAGTTATAGTAGGCTCATTAACTAATGCTTTATTCACTAGTCGGCTAAAAATTAATATCCTTATTGGATTTGGAGCCATCTTCACACCAGTTGGATATTTGATCTTTGCATTCTCCCAAAATTTTATTTGGGCATCTATAGGGTTTTTTACATTAACATTTGCTTTATCATTCGCAAATACGGGTTTCATAACTTTTTATCAAAATAATGTACCAACAGAAATTATGGGCAGACTTTCAAGTGCACTTAGCGTATTAGAGGCATTGCTCATCATTATATTTACAGGAATAGTTGGTATTTTTTCCGAATTACATGGAATTCGCTTCATCTATATCATAGGTTCCTTTGCTTTTATGGTCTTAGGACTTTTTATGAATTTGGTCGTTTTGGGTAAATCGAAAAAAGCTTTTTATCAAGAATATAGTGAAAGGGAGCATCGATAAAGCCAAATTCCAAGTTTTCATGCAGTAAGGGATACACTAATTTGCAATTGTTGGCATTAGATAGTATCTTTTTTATAGATGTGGAAAGGAGAATCGAAGAAATGTATCAAGAACCAATATTTTTACAGCCTGTATTTCAAGAACGAATTTGGGGTGGCCAAAAGCTAAACACAGAGTTTTCCTATACAATTCCTTATGAAAAAACAGGAGAGGCATGGGTGATATCTGCCCATCCAAACGGACCAAGTAAAATAACAAATGGTCCACTAAAAAATCAAACATTATTAGAAGCATGGAAAAATCATGGTGAATTATTTCGTAAACCAGCTGACAGTGAGGAAGAGTATCCTTTACTCATCAAAATATTGGATGCAAATGACAATCTTTCTGTTCAAGTACACCCAGATGATCAATATGCTCGTGAGGTGGCGAATGAAGCGTATGGTAAAACAGAATGCTGGTATGTGCTAAGTGCAGAACCAGATGCCGAGTTAATTATTGGCCATCATGCGCAAACACGTGAGGAATTAGAAAAGCTGATTGATGAGGGTCAATGGGACAAGCTATTACGCAAGGTAAAGGTAAAAGCAGGAGATTTTGTCTATGTTCCAAGTGGTACGATTCATGCAATCGGAAAAGGAATTGTTATTTTAGAAACACAGCAAAGTTCTGATATTACTTATCGTGTGTATGATTATGACCGTACAGATGCACAAGGAAATACACGAGAACTACATCTAAAAGAAGCTAAGGATGTGACGACTGTTCCACATGAAACACCACGACTTAACCAGAGTGATGAAATAGACCAAGGCCTAACTAGCAAAAAATTGGTCGAAGAAAAATATTTTACCGTTTATCACTGGGGCTTAGATGGTAAGGTGGCCAAAACGATGGACCAAGATTTCCTCCAGGTAAGTGTCATCGAAGGAGAAGCGAAGCTAACCGTTCATCAACAACAATTTGATGTAAAAAAAGGAGATCATTTTATTATTCCGGCAACTATTTCTGCTTATCAGCTAGATGGTGCTGCTGAAATGATCGTTTCCCATACGTAAGATTATCCTCAAGGACTATGCTCCTTGAGGATTTTTATTAATGGCTATGAAAACCCCTGGCTATGCCAGGGGATCCAGAAAGCTTTAAGCGAGGGATAAAAAATGCCTCACTTCATGGTAAGATTGAATTGGTTTCCCGACCACAAAATCTCACCAAAGAAGGAGGCGTGTCCAATGAAGGACAAGAATAGTTTAGCACATACCACATGGAATTGTAAGTACCATATTGTATTCGCTCCAAAGTATAGAAGACAAATCATTTATGGAAAATATAAAAGGAGCATCGGTCAAATCATCCGAGACTTATGTGAACGGAAAGGGGTTACCATACACGAAGCCAATGCATGCCGAGACCACATACACATGTTAGTAAGTATCCCGCCAAAGCTAAGTGTTTCCAGAATTTATGGGCTATTTAAAAGGAAAAAGTAGTCTCATGATATTTGATCGTCATGCCAATTTAAAATATAAATATGGAAATCGGAAATTTTGGTGCAGAGGTTTCTATGTAGATACAGTGGGCAGAAACAGGAAGCAAATACAAGAATACATTAGAAATCAGCTCAAAGAAGACTATATGGCGGATCAATTAACTTTATTCGAAGAGTTTGATCCATTTACAGGCCAAAAAAATAAAAAGAAATAAGAGATTCTTAAAGAATCAGTGAGTAAATGTGGTGCAAGAGGGAGACCCATTCGGTAGGCCTTTAAGGCCGAGGCCGGTAACAAAGGCTTTTAGCCGCAGAGCAAACCACCAGTTCACACTGGTGGTTTTGATTTATAATGCCTAGCTTGACTAACAGCTATCACTGTCTTAAACTGTCATGTAAATAATATAGAAAGGAAGTGGAACATGATCATAAAGGAGCGGAAAGAACCTGATGAGTTACGCGTATATTCATATTTGGATAGGCGGGCACCTTTGTCAGAAAAAGAAAAGCAATATTATAGAAGCATGCAAAAAGGCTTTGAGGTGGAAAAACATTTTGATTCCTTAATGAAACAGCTAACCTCTGAGCATTATATGTTGAATGATTTACTGTTAAAGCACCCAAATAATCATTTTCAAATCGATTCCCTCATGATTCAGGCAAACGAAATTTGCATCTATGAAATAAAAAATACCAAGGTGATTTTTATTATGACAATAACCATACATTAATGTACCGCAGTCCCCAAACAGAAGTTAGTAATCCCCTTATTCCACTACAAAAAAGCGAGTCCTACTGAGACAATTTCTCCAAGCGCATCATTATCAAATCCCCATTCATGGCTTCGTTGTTTTTGTCCACCCAGAATTCACCTTATATCAAGCCCCACTAGATAAGCCGCTTATTTTTCCTACTCAAATTAATCGGTACATTAAACGGATAAATCAAAACTCTGCTAAATTATCAAAACAACATGCTCAAATCTCTGAACTTCTCCAATCCAAGCATATCAAAACATCCCCGATAACAAACATACCAAATTATGATTTTGCACAGTTCA
This sequence comes from Gracilibacillus dipsosauri, assembly GCF_003176895.1. Lineage (GTDB taxonomy): Bacteria > Bacillota > Bacilli > Bacillales > Amphibacillaceae > Gracilibacillus > Gracilibacillus dipsosauri. Next base: position 407,777 of record NZ_QGTD01000004.1, on the reverse strand, counting down.
ACAAAGGAATCCCATGCATTACATGTGATTTACTTTCTCTTCGTGTCCAAGGATATAAATGTATATGTCAAAAATGTGGCACAATGGAATCTATAGAAAATGCCGTGATGCGCAGTGTAGCAGAATTAAGGCTGCTTTTTCCCTCAGAAAAGATTACAACGAAAACCATTCATGAATGGTGTGGAATGATACCATCTAAAAAAAGAATTCAAAGATTGCTAGCAAAACACTTTATCAAAGAAGGTAATAACAAGGGAGCTTATTATAAATGAAGTGTGGGAAAGGTGATTTATTTTTTGTATATTGGACAGTGTGACAGAGATTTGCGCTCATGCTGTCCAATATCCGGACAATCTGGATCAAATAATCCTTTTTCAAACCAAATGCTAGCTAGCATCGTCTAAAATAGAGAAAGGGGGTTAGCTAGATGAATGAGCTTGAGCAAATAACGATCATAGATGACGTGATGGAGGACAAAGAACAACTCATCACGCAATTAATGGATGAATATAGTGATGGGATCCTGTATCTCGTTTATACATATGTAAAAAACCGTACGATTGCGGAAGATTTAACACAGGAGATTTTTTTGAAATGCTATGAAAAATTGGATCAATTTCATCACCAAGCTTCACTTAAAACCTGGTTATATCGGATAGCTAGTAATCACTGTAAAGATTACCTTAGAAGCTGGCATTACCGAAAAGTCAGTCTCACGGAAAAAATTTGGGACTATATTCCTTCTAAATCAAAAGAGGTGGAGGAGGAAGTGATTGCTAAACATCAAGGAGATAATCTATCTCAGGCAGTTATGTCTTTGCCGATTAAATATCGAGAAATCGTGTTTCTCCATTTTTATGAAGAGCTTTCATTCAGAGAGATCAGCAAGGTTACTACTGTCAATATTAATACGATAAAAACAAGAATGAAGCGAGCAAAGGAAATACTAAAGGAAAAGATGAAAGAGGAGGTTTAACTGATGACTGGCCCACTATTTAATTTAAAGAAAGCAATGAAAAAAAACGTTTTTCAAGACTTTTCTTTTTCGGAAGAGCGGAAAAATGCGGTAAAAGAAACGATAAGACGAAAACATTCTCAGCAGCAGCTTCATGTATGGCAGGAAAAGACTATCATTGCCGTATTAGAATTGCTGCAACTTCAGTCCAAGCACGGTTATGATATTTCCACACAACTTTTTCAGAAGCAGGAATTTAGTTTTCAAGGAGAAGAAGGACAGTTGTATACACTATTACACCTTCTCGAAAGTAAGAAAATGATCACTTCTGAATGGATAAATGAAAGAAAATACTATACCTTAGCATTAAAAGGGAAAAAATGCGTAACAGGCTATTACACAGAGAGCTCGAAGTCCTTCTTAGAGCTAAAACAGTTGATGGAGGAATGTACTTATGAATTCAAGTCTTATTAAAGAATTTTTAAGTAAAGTAATCTCCAAAGTGAAAGCAAAGGAAGCTCATAATTTGATTGAGAAAGAGCTAGTGGATCACCTTCAAGAGTTGAGTCTATCCTATCAACAAAAGCAATTGTCTAAAGAGGATGCTGAGAAGAAGGCGATTCAAGAAATGGGAAATCCGTATACCTTAGGAGAGAGTTTAAATAAAGTTCATCAACCTAAAATGGATTGGTTCCTGATTGTTCTATTTTTAGCTATTGCAGCAATCGGTTTTGTCCCTTTAATCTATGGAGAACCGAGAATAATAAACGCTACTTCGTCTTTTGTGATAAAGCAATTAATAGGGTATCTTATATCCATAACGGTAATAATTGGAATTATCAAGCTTGATTATCGAAAACTAAAAAATGGGTGGACGTTTTTCTATGGAATTGGCTTGATGCTTCAGTTGTGCACGGTTTTGTTTGGGGTTACAGTTAACGGTTCTAAGAGCTGGCTTGCCATTTTTGGGGTAGGTGTTGATATGACACTTGTCACTTTATTTTTCTATTTTCTCGCTTGGACAGGAATATTCAGCAAAATGCATGTATTTAATAGTTGGTTAAAACAAGGGGCTTTAGTTATATTATTTTGGCTTCCGATCTCCATCTATTTAATTTTTCCAAGTTATATGGTGATGTTACTTTATTTTCTTTGTCTAGCCGTAATGTTTGCATTTTCTAATGTTCATAGAAAACTTGCAATCAAATTAGTGGCAGTGAATCTAATAGCAAGTCTCTGTTTTATTAGTATCATGCTTGTGAGCTCTCAGGGATATTTTATGGATAGATTGTTGGGTTTTCTACATCCGAATAGTGATCCCTATGGAGAGGGATACATGTATCTTTTATTGAAGGATGCCTTTTTACAAGCTGGATGGTTTGGTCATGGATTGGAACAAGAATTAACCCTCCATACCATCGTGAACACACATACAGATTTTGCCTTCCCATACCTTGTCTCTACCCTTGGCTGGGCATTTGGTATAGCACTTTGTACGGTACTTTTAGCATTTATATCAAGACTCTCCATAAATGCCTTTAAAACAAAAGATCGATATGGAAGATTGCTAGTGATAGGAGGTGCAACGCTATTTACCGTACCAACCATTTACAATATCCTAATGGGAGTAGGAATAGTACCAATTATCGGTATATCGATCCCATTCATAAGTTATGGTGTAAGCATCATTGTGGTGTACACGGTGATCCTTGGACTTATTTTGAGTGTTTATCGTAGAAAGGATATGGTAGTGGAAACATGGTGAATGAAGAAAACCTGTATCTTGAGCTATAAGGTACAGGTTCTTCTGTTATACCACTTTCTGAGCTGATTTATATGAGCTTGATGATAGCGGTTGTGATCAGCCATATGCCAAAGCCCCCAGCGGATGGTTGCTTGTTTTTCGTTTTTATGACCAAAGAAGACGATTTTTTCTAGATCATGATCGGTCAATTCTGTACAAGTATCTTCTAGCATGTTTAAAACCGTTTCATATCTAGACATAAGCGTATGGATAGATTTCCCCTCAATCATCGGAAGCTTATTATTCGCATCGATCATTGGTCCGTATTCCTCTTTTAAGGATAGCGGAAGTGGTTGATCCTTTATCCGATAAACCCAATTTAAATCAACATATGTGAGGTGCTTGATTAACTGAGCCGTACTATTATCTTTGTTATTCGGTCCTTTATAATCTACTTCTTCTTGACTCAAGTCCTCTGTAATAGATTGAAGGCGTTCGATATTTTCCTTCACTGCAGAAAATAATATTCCTACAATAGGAGACATGCTTGCTTCCCCTTTTAAATCATAGATCATCTCATTTCCCCTCCTAAAAATTACCGAAAATCATAGCTTTCATCCTGAACCTTTAGCTTTACTTGTTCTGTCTCTTTCGTTAAATTACTTAAAAGAATCGTATCGCCATCAAGCCAATCAATCTCGAAATCATTTCCGCTTGGACCAATCCAGAATACTTTTATAGAATAATCATTCAAAAGAGACTTAGATTCACTGACTACTTGTTTATCCGTTACATCGATGTTCTCCAAATGGAATGGTCCCCAATGAAAGACCGAATAAAAAAGATAATCACTAAGATTAAGATCTTAACAGAAAAAATTAGTAGTCGCTTATTTAGAATTAACATATAATCAACTCCCCTATCTCTTCTTCTAAAATAATAATACCATATTTATACAAACAAAGAGATAAGCGTTAATACCTATTCATATTGTAAATTGTTTGTAAAGAAATGATGGTCTTTATTCCTATTACCCATGACCTTAGGTAAAATACTATTGTACAGGAAGAAGGGGGAAGGACAATGGGCTTCGAACAGTTATCCATGAGAGCAAGAATCTTTATTAGTTTCGGTCTATTTTTACTATTATTTGTTGGTTTTGGAGTATGGAATTATACCCAATTCCACACGATTGCGACGAATACAGAGGAAATAGATGAGAGACATTTCCCCGCAATGCTTACCTCCACAGACACCTTCAAAAAAATGTATCAAATACATAATCAATTGCAGGAAATATCCCAACCAGCGATGAGTGTGACAACAAAGAATTTACAGAAAGAAATAGAAGCAATGGTAGCAGATTTAAACAACAGCATTCAAAGTATGGAAGATTATGTAGGTAAGGTCAATCATCAAGAAATGACAAGCCTGTTTGAGGAATACAAAAAGGCTTTAGCACAATATCAAGAGGCAGGAAATCACGTTATGACAGCAGCCTTAGATAAAAATTGGAACGTATCACAGGATGAAATGTATAAAAGTATTGCCTTTTTTGATCAGGCTAGTAATCGTATAGAGGCAATGCAGGAATGGATGGAACAGCACATAGCAAAGCAAACAAATGCGACGGTAGCACAAAGTGAGAATGCGATGCAGTCCAGTGTGGTGGTGGGTATTATTGCAGTTGCTTTTGCTTGCTTATTAAGTATTTTAGTACAGCGTTATATTCGTAAGCCAACCCAGCTGATTTCTAACTATGTAGATCAAATTGCAGCAGGCGACTTATCCTTACCACCATTACGGACAAAAGTGCATGATGAGGTGGGAAGGCTTACTTCTGGTATTAATCAGATGAAAAATACGATTCAATCCATTTTTCTAGAGATTAAACACCATAATGAACAAACGACAGAATCAGCGAGTCAGCTAACCTCTCAAATGAATCGAGCCATAGAGGACATGGAGAATGTCTCTAATGCAATTCATGACATGGCCCATCAATCTCAAGAACAGCAGGAGGAAATCTATCATTCTTCCAATTATCTAGAAACCGTGAAGCGGGAAGTTCATACCGTAAGTGAGTATGCGATGAATTTAAAGCTCTTAGGTCAGGATGCGAAGGAACGAACAGGTACTGGATTAGAAGATATGAAGAGTTTGGCAGAAAAAACAGATCTGATGGAGCAAAGTGTTTATTCATCTGCTTCGCAAATAGAAAAGCTTGATCATCAAATGGACCAAATCGATCAAGTGGTGCAAACGATCCAAATGATTGCTAGTCAAACGAATCTATTAGCATTAAATGCACAGGTAGAAGCGGCGCGGGCTGGAGAGTATGGCAAGGGTTTTGGTGTGGTAGCAGACGAGGTTAGACAGTTAGCAGATCAATCGAAATTAGCAACCGATCAAATTCATGCGATTATTGTAGAGATTACACAGCAAAAGGATGTCGTCATGGAAGAGATGAATGCAACAAAGCGCCATACGGAGGAAAACAGATCCAATATCGAGCGATCACAGGCACATTTTCATTTCATTGATGAAATGACAGGGAAGGTGGCAGAACAAAATGTTACTATTGTCGATCTTATGGAAACCGTTAATCATCGAGTAAGTGAGGTCATGCAATTTTTTACAAAAGTAACCTCCACTGCAAACCTTCAAGCAACGCATGCGCAAACCGTTGCAGCTATTTCAGAGGAAATGCATGCAGTAGTCGAAGAGGTGAATGATGGATTACGAATGGTTGCAAATTCGAGTAAAGCCTTGCATGAGCAAATCAGTCAATATCGGTTAACAGAATGATTCAGAGCAGGTGTCCGCTCTGAATCTTCTTCATTTCTATCTGTCCTTTACCTTGATGTTTGCTTTTTTATAAACGTCATAAATAGCAATAACCGTATAGACTATCGAAATTGTAACTAATCCCCAAGTCATACTGGCTTCGATTTTGCTTGACGTCGTATCAAATAATTCACCCGTTTTTTGTAGGAACTCGGTTGTAAAGAGATTCGATCGTGTGATTATCACAACGAAAACAACGGTGGTTGCCAATTCATATAGTGCCTGCAAGGAGGCAAGTCTGTAGGTCCATTGTTTTTTCATATATTTATAGACAGTTAACGCTACTTCTCCGATGATTAATAATACTACCCATGGCCAAAAGGAAAGAAGTATGTCTTGGTCAAACGCTGGTGAAACAAGCCTGAGCCCATTATCGCCATTCTCATATACACCAATTAATCGATCGGCATAAAAATAAATGGCTGCCCAAATAACTGTCCATATTAAACCAAAATGGAACTCATAATTTTTAATCCGCTTCTCTTTAGGTAGATATGTGACCATTTTTAAATCATCAGGCGTCCATGGCTTGAAGTTCATAGAAATAGGTGACCTATTGTTTTCCTTATCTGCCCGTTCCACAATGGCAAAGGTGACCGTTATCCAAAAAAATGTATGAATGGCAACAGTAAGCATATGCCAAATACCCTCCCCAATAATTTCTAGGATGGTCTCGAGAACCGCTCCACCTTCCACAGGATTCAATACCTTTACTGCTACTACTGTGATAAGGGAAAGAATAATGGAAATAGGCAATATCAGCTTTAGAAAGCTAGTATACACATCAAAATATTTTGGCCCAATTAAATGCATCGGCTTTTCACTATATTTACTTGCTAAAATAGCGGGATTCCCTAGTGATTGAAGGGCTTCTTTCACATCTTCCTCGTCATAATCCTCTGGTAACATATCATAGATCGTGGATTCAAGCTCTAAACCAATATCCTCTCGACTTTTCTCTGGCAAACGTCTTGTCACTTCTTGAATGTACAGGTTAATCATCTTCATTATTCCTCTTCCCCTTCATTTAAGACATCATAAAGCTTCTTCGTACTAGTTATCCATTCGGCCTTTAATTGATGGAAAACTTCTACCCCATATTCGCTTAATTCATAATACTTCCGCGGTCTTGTATCTGTGGTATCCCAGCTACTGGTAACGAGCTTTTGCTTTTCTAGTCTTCTGAGCAAAGGGTACAAGGTATTTTGCTCGATCGTTACACCAAGCTCTTCTAGCAATTGCACGAGTGAATAGCCATATTGGGGCGTTCTGAGCTGACTTAAAACCGCGAGTGTTAGGTTTCCTCTTCTCAATTCTGTCAATAAGGAACGAATTAATGGATCCATGTTTTTGCCTCTTTTCCATACTGTATGACACACATTATTTTTTATACTGTTTATCATACACTATTGTGTGATGACAAGTCAATAAGAAAAGTCACTAATTTTTAAGCAAAAAAAATAGACAAATAGAAGAAATCTCGCTAATCTTAAATTATTTAATATATAAGATGGAAAGGAAGATGGTTATGATTTATGTCGCACTTCTTCGCGGAATTAATGTCGGTGGGAAAAACAAAATCGACATGAAGCTATTGAAACAAACATTTGAACGGGTTGGAATGAACGATGTGGTGACATATATTAATACAGGCAATATTATTTTTTCGTACAAGGAAATAGCAAAAGCCGATCTATCACAGATCTTAGAAGAAGCTATTCAGCAGGATTTCGGGCTGGAGATTAAAGTAGTCATTCAAAGTTTTAATGAAGTCAAAAAAATCGTCGATGCGATTCCTAGCACATGGAAAAATGACAAAGAAATGAAAAGTGATGTCTTATTTTTATGGGAGGAAGTCGATGATGAAGCAGTGCTGGAGAAATTAATCATGAAGCCAGATGTAGACACCGTGAAATATGTCCCTGGTGCGATTCTATGGTCGGTTGCTAAGAAAAATGTTACCAGAAGTGGTATGGGAAGAATGATTGGAACCAAGTTATACAAACAAGTTACAGTAAGAAATGTCAACACTACTCGTAAGATATATGAAATCATGCAAGCCCAGATACAAGCCTCCTAATTGAATTACCTTCCTTTATCCTTTAGAATTTTACCTAAGGAAACTTTTTGGGAAGAATAAAAACACCTTACATGTCAGAAGGAGATAGAACATGCTTGATTTTTTCCTGGATCTTCACCCGGTTGTACAAGCGTTAATCGCCACATCATTTACATGGGGAATGACAGCACTTGGAGCTGCCCTCGTCTTTGCTACGAAAACATTAAATCAAAAGCTGTTGGATAGCATGTTAGGCTTCGCTGGTGGTGTGATGATCGCTGCGAGCTTTTGGTCTTTACTCTCTCCAGCGTTAGATATGGCTGAAGGGGATGGATTGCCTGCTTGGATACCGGCAGCAGTAGGTTTTTTACTTGGAGGATTATTTCTATGGGGAGTCGATAAGATTCTCCCACACCTTCATCCTAATTCCTCGATTGAAGAAGCAGAGGGGATCCAACCAAGTAAAAAAAGACGAAGCACGCTATTAGTCCTTGCTATTACGCTACACAACATACCTGAAGGGCTTGCTGTTGGTGTCGCGTTTGGAGCCGTTGCTGCAGAGTTCCCCTCATCTTCGTTGGCAGGAGCGATCGCTTTAGGAATTGGTATAGGTATTCAAAATTTCCCAGAAGGAGTCGCAGTCTCCATGCCACTTCGACGAGATGGAATGTCGCGAATGAAAAGCTTTATGTACGGACAGTTCTCAGGGATGGTGGAGCCTATTTCTGCTGTTATAGGGGTATTAGCTGTTACCTTAATCGAACCACTTTTACCATATGCCCTAAGCTTTGCTGCAGGGGCGATGATTTTTGTTGTAGCAGAAGAAGTTATTCCAGGCTCACAGGAGGAAGGCAATAAGGATTTAGCATCGATGACCTTAATGATAGGTTTTACTGTCATGATGATATTAGATGTCGCGCTTGGGTGAGGTTAAATAAAAAAGTTCAATGATGGTCCGACCATCATTGAACTTTTTTCTACTGGTTTTCTAGTGGCTTCGCACGGTAAACAAAGAGCGCCAAAATGAATGAGACTAGTGCAATCCCGAAAGCGATAAAATAGACAAGCTCGACACCACTAACCAATGCTTGATTGATTGTCGTAGGATCATTTGGTGTAGTCGCATTATCTAAGATGGCATTTTGACGAGCACTCATTATGCTGACAAATACCGATACACCAATCGCTCCCGCAACAGGCTGTAAGGTTGTCATGATCGCTGTTCCGTGAGGATATAGCTTTTTAGGCAATTGATTTAATCCATTTGTTTCTGCAGGCATCATAATCGCAGATACCGATAGCATTAATAATAGATAACTGACAACGACTAGCCAAACTGGTGTCTCCATATCTAATCTGCTCATGATAAACATGGTGCTACTTAACACGATGGTCGCAGGAATCATCATCACCTTAGGACCAAACTTATCAAACAAGGAGCCCATCACGGGTGACATAAGACCACTTAATATACTCCCAGGTAATAAAACTAACCCAGCCGTAGATGGGGATAATGCCAAAGGTCCTTGCATAAATAGTGGTAAAATAATTTCCGAAGCAAACATTGCCATGATAATAATTAAGAACATAATGACAGCATGTGTATACATCGGATATTTAAAGACCTTTAAGTCCATGATTGGTTCATCTAGCTTGAACTGTCTTATCGCAAAGATGATTATTGCGACAATTCCCACAATTATAGGAATATAGGCATTCGGTGTAAGAAATCCTAATTCCCCGTGACCTGCTGAACTAAACCCATACACAATCCCACCAAAACCAATGGTAGAGAAAATTAAGGATACCATATCTACCTTAGGCTTCGTCACTTCTGACACATTGACTAAATATCTGTAGGCAAAGAAAAAGGAAAACACAGCAAAAGGAATCACTGTAATGAATAAATACCGCCATCCTAAATGCTCCACGATAACACCTGAAAGGGTTGGCCCGATAGCTGGTGCAAACATAAAGACAAGTCCAACAAGCCCCATCACCTTTCCTCGACGTTCAGGTGGAAATACTAATAAAAACACATTAAAGATGATCGGAATTAATAGTCCTGTTCCAATCGCTTGAATTAATCGTCCAACAAGTAAAATCGAGAAGCTAGGTGCAATCGCACAAATACTCGTACCGATTGTAAAGATTGTCATCGTTCCTAAAAACAATTGCCTCGTAGAGAACCATTGTAATAGGACAGCAGAGACTGGTGTAACAATCCCCATCACGAGCATAAACCCTGTAGCCATCCATTGTACGGTTGTATACGTAATACTAAACTGATCCATTAATGTCGTCAGGGCAATATTTAACAATGTTTCATTTAATATCGCAAAGAATGCTCCAATAATGAGAGAAATCATGATCGGCATCACTTTCACATTTGGATCATCTGCTAAAAACTCATATTTTTTAGATTGATTTTCTGTCATAACTAAACTCCTTTTTAAAGAAAATAAAAAACAAGCTATGGCTCATAGCTTGCGTCCGTAACGAATCTGCGCCATATCTGTAACGAATATGATGCATTATCCCCAATTGTTCGTAAAAAAACAAAAAGAGGAAGATCTAGCTCCCCCTCTTCTATGTGGTATATAGTTTTTATGAAAACAGGCAGACCGATCCCGAATACCCCGCAAGCTAGCGGAGCCTTTACATTATTCAGTTAATAATGCAACATAAATTTCGGAATCTAATAAGATCATTTTCATAAAAACCTCCGTTCCCTAATATAAGGAATATAATAACATAATTTAGCTTTTATAGTAAAGAAAAATTTTTATTATATTTTCAAAGTGATGAATGTAGGACGAGGTTAGAATTTTATTAAATGACAAAGTAGAACAATGCTGCTAGCTTGTCATTCGGTAAAGATAGCAAGATTCTCCAGTGTGGATCTTAAACCTATGTCGTGATCCTCCTTTCTTATCCCTTCCGGTACGTTCTCACAAATGATAGTAACCTTTGTGCCTTCAGAAATATCTTCAAAAAGCCATTTCTGAATCATTTCACCAGAGAATGCAGGGTCATCAGAATTAAATTCTACGGATTGCACAATTCGCTTATTTGGAACCAGTTCCAGAAACTTCCCTTGGGCTACATCTGTGTTTTCCGTAGTCTTACCAGGTGCCGATGGATCCATTTCATATGTAAGGGTCAATTGATAGGTTCCACCTTCGCGTGGGTTAAACGTATCAATATGCCCTGACATTCCTTTTGGTGGAAGCCATGAAATTAATGCTTCTGGATTCACGAATGCCTGAAAGATCGTTTGCGGTGATGCTTTAATCACTTTTGAGGCAGAATCTGTTCTCCTAATACTTGAATCATTTGCCATGATAATATCCTCCCTGTTGACGTTCTTTTCATTTAAAGCTTATCATATAGGATTGCTAGAAATTTCTTTTCGATTGCTTTCATAAGCACTAATATTTAGACTAACAGTTATAAAGATTCAAAGTATAATATTTCTAACAAATATACTCTCCAAATTTCAAACCTGTTATACTTATGATCATCAACAAGAATAATAGAAAAAGAAGGTGTCCAGATGAATCGAATCATGGTTATTGGAATTTCCCCAGGTGTAGGGAAGTCAACCTTTGCACGAAGGTTAGGAAATATACTGAATCTAAAAGTCTATCATCTAGACGCTTACTATTGGAAACCAAATTGGATCGAAGCCCCATATGAAGAATTTGCTAATGCCCAAAAGGAAATAGTGAAGAAAAGCCAATGGATTATCGAAGGAAATTATAATAAGACCTTTGATATACGCGCCGAGCATGCTGACACGATTATCTATTTAGAACTTCCTCTACGCGTTTGCCTGTATCGAGTCGTCAAGCGATGGCTAACGAACATCGGAAAAAACCGACCAGATATGGGAGATGGTTGTACAGAGAAATTGGATTGGCCATTCATCAAGTATATCTGCACCACGTACTATCCTCGTAAGAAAAAAATGCATCAACGATTTCAAGATTTCCAAAGAATTGCTCCTGAAAAAGAAATAATTATCCTGAATACGAAAAAAGACATGAAACAATATTTGGAAGAAATAAACTAACAAATAAATGATGAAATTCACAAACATAGGAGGTTCTCATGAATAGTGAAGAATGGAAAAACGATAGAATAGCAGCAGCACATAAAGGAGAAAACCCAATGGTTATCGCCAAAATGAGAAGTGGTTTTGCAGTGATGGGTGACACACAATTTCTGCCTGGCTATTGTCTGCTTCTACCTTGGAAAGCCTACGGTTCCTTAGAGGAGCTAGATTTTCAAAAAAGAAGTGAATATTTGCTAGATATGAGTTTAATTGGAGAGGCTATTACTGTGGTATGTAATCCGAGAAGAATCAATTATTCGATCTATGGTAATACAGATGCTTATTTACACTCCCATATCTTTCCACGCTATAATTGGGAGCCTAAAGAAAGGATTCCTTATCCCGTATGGCAATACCCCAGCAATAAATGGTTTGATGCCGAATATCAATACAAAGAAGAAAAGCATGGAGGACTTAAACAGAAGCTAAGTCATAAAATTAATGAATTAATGGAAAAAGCATATTAGTCACGGCAATTTGTTAGAGATGAAACCTTCCCCCTTCCAAAACGTAAACCATATAAAGAAAAAGAAGGGAGCATTCTCATGAAACGTTTAGGAAAAATATCTCTAGCATTATTAGCAGTTATAGTTATCGTTGCCTGCTCCAATAAGAAAGGCTCTAATGGAGAAAACGATAGACCTTCCCAATTTTTTCCACCGGAAGACCTACCCGAAAAGTTTCTAGCAGGTGAATTTGAAGCGATTTACCATCAAACGAGTAAGGCCTTTCAAGAATCGGTGTCATTGAAAGAGTTCAAAAAGCTCGGTAAAGATTTTACTAAAGGAGTCAATAACTTTGAGTCTGTTTCTACCATGCCCGTTCAAGCCTTTACAGAATATCAATGGATAAGTGATGCAGGAGACAAGGGGATTCGCAGTTATTTTGCCGAGGATTACACGATCGAAGGCTTGCAGGTATTACCGATTCATTCCTATGAGAGTGATGAGGTGTATACGAAAAATACGTATCAGATGCCAATGGCCGGTGAGTGGGTTACCTTCTGGGGTGGTACGAATGAGCTTGTCAACTATCATTATGCAGTGGAAAGCGAAAGATATGCCTATGATTTAGTGATAGTGGAGAATGATTCTACTTTTGAAGGGGATCCAACAAAAAATGAAAGCTACTATGCTTTTGGCGAAGACGTCCTTGCCCCTTATGATGGAATAGTAGTATCTGCAGAAAATGAGATAGAGGACAACACCCCAACCGTTGATACCAATGAAAAAGAACCACTTGGGAATCATGTCATCTTGAAGCATGAGCATCAGGAATATAGTGTAATCGCCCATATTCAGAAAGGATCCTTAAAGGTAAAAGAAGGGGATCAGGTTAAAGCAGGTGACTTGTTAGGTTCTGTTGGCAATTCAGGTAATTCTAGTGAGCCACATATTCATTTTCATGTAGCGGACGGAGAAAATTGGCTTGAAGCAACTTCTATCCGAATCAAGTTAAAGGATGGGATAGAGCCTGTTCGTGGAGAAAAAGTGACAGGGTTTTGATGGCATGTTATACGAGAAGACGATCCATCGGTAACAATGGGTCGTTTTTTCCTTTCTTCAAAAGGGCTCAAAATCTGGGATATTATGTTATTATAGATGAAATAAAATGAAGAGCATCTAGTATTCTTTCGTTCTAGCAGGAGGAATGGAAATGTTGTACACAATAGGCAGATTTATCATGAAATTATTTATTAATATATTGGGGGGAGGGATACGGGTTATTAATAGAGATAGAATACCTGAGGATCTCGATAGTTATGTAGTGGTTTGTACACATCGAACGTGGATGGATGTGATTGCATTAGGGGTCGCAATGAAGCCCACTCCTCTACACTATATGGCGAAAAAGGAGCTTTTCGGTACGAAGCTTACTCATTGGCTTTTCCAATCACTACATGCTTTTCCAGTAGATCGAGCAAGCCCTGGACCGAGCTCACTAAAAATTCCCCAAAGGTTATTAAAGGAAGGAAAAGTTGTGGGGATTTTTCCAGGTGGCACTAGGTCTAGTGAAAACAGTGGGTTGAAACGAGGGGCGTATGTGATTGCAAAACGAGCAGGAGTCCCCATTGTTCCAGCCGTTTATCAAGGGCCGATCACATTAAAAAACCTATTCAAAAGGCAAAAAATTTATGTCAATTTTGGAGAACCAATTGATTTAGGTGAATATAGCTCAAAAGACAGTGAAAGAGTTTTGCAGAATATTCAGGAAGCGTTTTTTGCATTAGATAAAGAATTAGATTAGTAAGGTATAAGAAAGGAGAGGAAGATTTGAATCAATTACTGCTAATTATCGACGCACAGCAGGAATTAATGGATGGGAATGAGACAGAAAGTGGGGTATTTCATAAAAGTCAACTAATTAAAGCAATCAACCTAGTTATCGAAAAAGCGAGGAAAGCTGATGTTCCAATTGTTTTTGTAAGGGATTTAGACGTGGCGGAAGGAAAAGGAGATGGCTTCGAGATTCATAAAGAAATAAAGGTACCAGATCATGCGGAATTATTTGATAAAGAAGCTACTAATTCCTTTCACGGAACAGGATTGTTGGAGCATTTAAGATCCCAAGAAACCAAACACATTGTCATCATGGGCTGTGAAACACAACATTGTATCGATAGCGCAGTTCGGACGGCAACGATTAGTGGCTTAGATGTCACCTTAGTCGCGGATGGCCATTCGACAAGAGATACGGAAACCTTAACTGCCGAACAAATTATTCGTCACCATAATGAAACATTGCATGGTCATTATAATGTCGAACACTTTTCCGTTGTCCGCAATTCAAGGGAAGATCTATTTCAGCCGACACATGACAACTATAGATAATCCAAGGAGATAAAAATGAAAACAGCAATAAAAGTAGTGATCGGTCTCAGTTTTTTACTATATGCATTTGTAATGATCATGCTATTATTTTTTGACTATAGGGGGACGATGGGAAATGGTCTTTCCTTTTTCGAATATGTAAAGAGTTCCTCTAATTTTGTCCCATTTGACACTATTAGGACCTATTTGCAGGTAATGCTGAATGGAAGTATGAATCGAGATATCCCGATAAAAAATCTTGCTGGGAATATTATTCTTTTTATTCCAATTGGTATTTATCTACCATTTTTTATGGGGAGGGCGAGAAAATTAGGTGCAGCATTACTTTTTATGATGTTGATCTTGCTCCTGATTGAATCTATCCAACTAGTTACAAGAAGAGGCGTCTTTGATATAGATGATTTTTTTTTAAATATGTCTGGTGCTCTCATTGGATTCGCTATTTGGAGAATTAAGATTGTGCAAAAGTGGCTTACATAATGAAAGGAGTAGTGTAAGATGTCTTACCATGCAAGCAACGCAAATATTGGATGGGAAGCAGAGGTTAACCGATTAAAAGCACAAGCCTTGATGGGATGGGAAAAGGAGTATAAACATTTAATATGGCATGGTTTAACTGATGGAATGAATGTGTTAGAAGTGGGTAGTGGGCCAGGCTTCGTAACGGAAAAGCTTCTGGAAAACCTCCCCAATAGCAGCATTACGGCATTAGATATCGATGAAAAATTAATCACCAAAGCCAAGCAAGCTCTTCATCCCAACCCTAGACTTACTTTTATGAAGGCATCTGTGTATGATACAGGTCTTCCTAATGATTCGTATGACTTTGTGATCGCACGTCTTTTATTCCTTCATTTATCTGAACCGAAGAGAGCGGCAAGAGAGATTTATCGCGTATTGAAACCGGGTGGAAAGCTAGTAATCTTGGATGTAGATGATGGTGTATTTGGCGTTGTGGAACCAAATATAGAGAACCTATCTACGATTGTTCAGAAGCTGATTGATGTGCAAGCTCAAGCCGGAGGTAATCGTGAAATCGGTCGTAGTTTGCCAAGATTACTAGCAAAGGCTGGCTTTTCTGATATTGATATGGATGCTGTCACAGTTCATAGTGATCTAGTTGGCTTAGAAGGCTTTAAGGAACAATTTAACCCGAAAAGATTTGAGAGACTTTATAAAAATGGTATTCTTTCTGAAGCTGAGTTTCGGAGTATAGAAGAAGCGCATAAAAATTTAGTCCGTGATCCAGAAGCCTATGCGATGATGATTTTTCAATTGGCATCTGGCAGGAAACCTTATTAGGAAATGAGGAAACAAAAATGAGTTTAAAACAACATTTACTAAATCAATTTAGAGCTTGCCATAATCAAGATAGTTGGTTTGTATCGTTAAAAACTGCCATAACTGGTTTAAGTTCAGAGCAAGCTGCCTATAAAACTAATTTTACCAACTCTATTAGTGAGATTGTTCACCATCTGTATTTCTATAATAAGTTAGAATTAAATCGAATGAGGAAAGTGAAGGACAATACTAGGGTTTCGGATAATAAAGAAACATTTAGTGAGGAATCAGATTGGGATGAGCTTGTAAAAAAGATATTTCGGATTATGACAGAATGGGAAGAAGAGATCGAGAATAGTGAGGAGGAGAGGTTAAAACGATCCTGCGAAAGTCTTACCTATATCAACTTACACAATGCATATCATATTGGACAAATCGTACATATTCGTAAGGATCGGCAGTTTTGGGATAAGGGGCAAGGCGTAGATTATACTATATGATTTTAGCGTTGGACAAAAATTGAAAAACTTGACAATCGAATAAGAAACATTGAATAATGAGTACGGTTACATCAACAAGAAAAAGGAGGTGGCAACGTGCGTGTAACAGCAAAAATGATTGCTGAAGAGCTAGGTTTATCGATTGCTACGGTAGACCGTGTGCTCAATAATCGAAAAGGGGTAAGTATTAAAACAGTAGAAAAAGTAAAATCGAAAGCACAGGAATTGGGCTATAAGCCGAATAGAGCAGCGAAGTTTTTAGCTACACAAAAAGTAACGAATATTGCCTTTATTTTACCTGTATTTCCGAATTATTTCTGGGATCTTCTAGATCATGAAATTAAAGAAGGGGCAGCCCTTTATTCAGAGTTTGGCTTAAGGGTAGAAGTGCTCCGCGTACATACTGTCCCAGAGAATCAACAAGTAGAATATGTCCAAAAGATTGTTAATATAGGAGAGTATGACGCTATAGTCATCGCTGCTCATGACTCGAAACCTTTAGAAACTATTATTGAACAAGCGATGAAGAAGAATATCGCTGTTTTCACTATTAACACAGACGTTCCAAATAGCAAAAGAATTGCCTATGTAGGTAGTGATTATTATGATGCCGGTTTTTTGGCAGGGGAATTAATTCACCTGTTTGAAAAACAATCACAAGAAATTATTATCATAAGGGAACAAGAAGACACCTTCCAGATGGTGAATAAGGAAAAAGGCTTTAAGGATTATTTCTGCAAAACAAATAAGGATGTCCAAATAAGGGAGATCAAATACGATACCATTGCCTATATAAAAGAAGGGATGGTCGAGCAGCTCATAAAAGACCATAGTGAACTCCTACAAAAGGCAGATGCCGTCTATATTGCTGGAGGTCTATTGGATAAAGTCACCCATTATATTGAAAAATGGGATAACCGACCGATTTTAATTGGTCATGATATGAACGAATCGATTTATCATGCATTCGAGCAAGATTTGATCACGGCTTCTATTTGTCAGGATCCAGTAGCACAATCTGCTTTTACGTTAAAAAAATTGACGCAATATTTTCTAGATGAAGACAATAACTCGATTGAATCCTATATTGTCAAGCCTGAAATCGTCACAAAAGCGAATGCGAAGTATTATATGAATAGAGCAAAATAAATACTTCTTACAAAAAAATGAGGTACGTATCTCAAAAAATGATTGACGTACCTCAAAAAATGGTTTATGATACAAAATAGTTAGAGAATAAAGTCTTTATATTTTTTTCAAGTAAAATGAGGTACGCACCTCAGGTTGTTATTTGAAAATGGGCATGTCATTCAAAAGTTAAACGAGGAGGATAAGGAATGAAAATTAAATTAAGCTTGCTCTCAATTATTTTATTAGGATTACTTGTTGCTTGTGGTTTAAATGAAAGCGGTGACAAATCCGGGTCAGGAGATAAAACAGTCATAGATGTGTTTAATATCAAGGTAGAAACGACAGACCAATTAAACAACTTAGTGGAATTATATGAAGAGGAAAATGAAAACGTAGACATTAATGTGACAACAGTAGGTGGTGGACAAGATGCCGCTTCCGCACTCCAGGCAAAATTCTCATCAGGCGAAGAACCGGCCATCTTTTTACTAGGTGGGTTATCTGATGTCGAAAAATATCAAGATTATCTATTAGATGTATCAGACATGGAAAGTGCAAAAACAGCCATTGAAGGGACATTAGACGGTGGGTCTATGGATGGGACACCTTATGGTATTCCTTTAAATATTGAAGGATATGGCTGGATGTACAATAAAGACATTTTTGAACGAGCTGGGGTAGATCCTGCTTCGATTGATAGCTATGAAGCGTTTAAAGAAGCGGTAGAAAAAATAAATGAACAAAAAGAGGATCTAGGTATAGAAGCTGTGTTTGGATTTAGTGCAAAAGAAGACTGGGTAGTAAGTCAATATTCTAGTCATTTTACCGCACCAGAATTTAATAATAACGTCAAAGAGGCATTTGAGGCAGATCAGCTAAACTTTGAGTATGGTGACCGAATGAAGGAGTACACCGATTTATTTAACAAATACAATTATCAACCAATCTTATCACTAGATTACAGTACTTCTGTAGAAGAATTATTTGCGAATGATCAGGTAGCAATTATTCACCAAGGTAACTGGATTGTTCCTTCATTAAACAGTTTAGATGAAAGCTTTGTCCAAGAGAAATTAGGTATTCTTCCTCTATTTGTTGGACCAGAAAACGAAGGAAAAATCGTTGCAGGCCCTTCCTGGTATTGGGGGATTAATAAAAAGAAAGACGATGCTGTTGTAGAAGAATCGAAGAAATTTTTAGATTGGATGTATACCTCTGAAAAAGGTAAAGAGCTAATTGTAGAAGATTTTAAATATATTCCTTCCCACGAAGGATATGATCCTGAATCGATATCTGATCCTGTGTCAAAGGAAGTATATGAGTACTTGTTAAATGATAAGTCAAGAATCTGGACAAATAATCAGTACCCAGATGGCTTCTTCTCAGAGGCTTTATTCCCAGAATTCCAGAAATATTTAGACGGTCAAAACAGCTGGGAAGAGTTTGAAGAGAAAGTCGGAGAATCTTTTACGAAGATGCGATAACATTCCCAAGGTTGGTGGAGCAATGACATTCTTTGCTCCACCATACATCTAGAATAAAGGAGTGGGAAAATGAATTTTAAAAGCCGCACATATTGGCTGTTTTTGCTACCGACATTACTAGCTCTATTAATCGTTTTAATCATTCCTTTCTTTCAAGGCGTCTACTACTCATTTACCGAATATAATGGGTTCCAGGTATCTGCTTTTGTTGGATTGGACAATTATATTAAATTATTCACAGACGATCAATTTCTCTATAGCTTAAAATTTACTGCAGGCTTTTCGATTGCCTCTGTTATTGGGATCAATGTGATTGGCTTAGCCTTTGCTTTGTTAGTGACACAAAAATTAGGGAAGGTCAGCACATTGTTCCGTACCGTTTTCTTTATGCCAAACCTCATTGGCGGCATTATTCTCGGTTTTATTTGGCAGTTTGTCTTTTTAAAAGCCTTTTCAGGAATTGCAGACGTAACAGGTATTGAGTTTTTTAAAGGCTGGCTATCTAATACAGAAACGGGTTTTTGGGGATTAGTCATCCTGTTTGTATGGCAGATGAGTGGTTATATTATGGTCATTTATATTTCCTTTTTGAACAATGTACCAAAGGAACTGTTAGAAGCGGCTACCATTGATGGCGCGAACAAATGGCAAAGCTTCTGGAAGGTTAAATTTCCACTTATTATACCAGCGTTTACCGTCAGTTTATTTCTAACATTATCCAATGCCTTTAAAGTGTATGATCAGAATATGGCATTAACAGGTGGAGGGCCATTCGGATCAACGGAAATGGCGACAATGAATATTTACGACACTGCCTTTAAAGTGCAAGATATGGGATATGCGCAATCAAAGGCGATTATTTTTCTCATTATTATTACATTGATTTCTGTTATTCAACTCTATTTAACTCGTAAAAAGGAGACAGAGCTATGAGAACTAAAGAACGCACACATAAGTATACGATGATGTTTATCGGTGCCATTGTCTCTTTGTTGTGGATCTATCCCTTTTATTTAGTATTTGTCAATTCAATTAAAACAAAGTCGGGTATTTTTAAAGGAACATTAGGTCTTCCAACCGAACCAACATTAGAAAATTATCCCGTCGCATTGGGTGAGTTAGATTTTCTATTAACGTTTTTCAATTCAGTGGTAGTGACAGGTGTTAGTATTCTGATTATTGTGCTTTTTACTTCTATGGCTGCATATGCCTTATCTCGTAAGCCTGGTAAATCTAGTACAGCTATCTACTTTTTGTTTGCTATCTGTATGCTTATCCCATTCCAGTCGATTATGATTCCATTAGTTTCCTTATTCGGGGCTGTGGAGATGTTGAATCGAACGGGTCTAGCGATTATGTATTTAGGGTTAGGCTCAAGCATGGCGGTATTTCTTTATGTAGGTGCAATGAAAAGTATCCCGAAAGCTTTAGATGAAGCGGCAATAATCGACGGATGTAATAGATTTCAAGTGTACTGGCATATCATCTTCCCTATGCTGAAATCAACAACCGTTACGGTTATCGTGCTGAATGCGATCTGGTTTTGGAATGACTACCTCCTTCCTTCCCTTGTGATCAATAAGGAAGGAATGTACACGATTCCATTGAAGACCTTTTACTTCTTTGGAGAGTACTCTACACAATGGCACTTAGCCTTAGCGGCATTAGTTATTGCCATGATTCCAATCATTATTTTATATATGTTCCTACAACGCTATATCATCGATGGTATTTCAGATGGGGCAGTTAAATAAGAAATATAGGAGGCAATCAGATGAAATTTACAAATGGAAATTGGTTAGTTAGAGAAGGATATCAAATACATTTTCCTCGAATCGTGCATGAAGTAGAGGAGCGCGATGGGGCCGTCACCTTATATGCACCGTGTAAATATTTAAATCACCGTGGGGATACACTAGATGGTCCATTACTGACGATTAAAATCTCTGCCCCAGTAGATGACGTGATTCGCGTGCAGACATGGCATTTTAAAGGAGGAAAAGCAAGATATCCTCAATTCGAAGTGTTAGACCAAACGAAGGAGATTGAACTAGAGGAAAAAGAGGATGCCGTTCATTTTATGAGTGGAGGCTTACAGCTTTCTATTACGAAAAAGGACTTTTCCTTGTCATTTAAAAATGCAGCAGGTAATCTAACAGATGCCGATGGAAAAGGACTTGCATGGATCGAAGGACCGGAGGATAAGACTTATATGAGAGGACAGCTTCGCTTAGGAGTTGGTGAGCATCTTTATGGTTTAGGCGAACGCTTTACTCCGTTTGTGAAAAATGGGCAAAGTGTCGATATTTGGAACAAAGACGGTGGTACTAGCTCGGAGCAATCCTATAAAAATATTCCGTTTTACTTAAGTAGCAAGGGATATGGGATTTTTGTCAATCACCCGGAGGAGGTTAATTTTGAATTAGGGTCAGAAACTGTTTCTCGCTCTCAGTTTAGTGTGGAGGGAGAATACTTAGACTATTATTTTATTAATGGGCCAACACCAAAGGAAGTAGTTAGTCGCTACACAGAGCTCACTGGTAAGCCAGCATTACCTCCAGCATGGAGCTTTGGTTTATGGTTGTCGACTTCTTTCACAACAGACTATAATGAAGAAACGGTGAATCACTTTGTTGATGGGATGGCAGAGCGAGGTATTCCGCTAAGTGTGTTCCATTTTGACTGCTTCTGGATGAAGGAATTTGAATGGAGTAACTTTATTTGGGATCGTCGTAATTTCCCAGATCCAGAAGGGATGCTGAAGCGTTTAAAAGACAAAGGGTTAAAAATTTGTGTATGGATTAACCCATATATTGCGCAAAAATCACCACTGTTTGATGAAGGTGCAGAGAAAGGCTATTTATTGAAAAAACCGAATGGAGATGTATGGCAATGGGATCTATGGCAGGCTGGAATGGGGATTGTCGATTTTACCAACCCTGACGCGTGTGCCTGGTTCCAAGAAAAACTAAAAGCATTGCTGGATATGGGAGTGGACTCCTTCAAGACGGACTTTGGCGAGCGTATTCCAACGGATGTTGTCTATTATGATGGTTCCGATCCACAAAAAATGCATAACTATTATGCGTATCAATACAATGATGTCGTCTTTGATTTATTAAAACGAGAAAAAGGGGAAGAAGAGGCGATTGTTTTCGCACGTTCGGCGACAACAGGTGGTCAAAAATTCCCTGTTCACTGGGGTGGAGACTGTGATTCCACGTATGACGCAATGGCTGAAAGCTTACGTGGTGGCCTATCGTTAACCACTTCCGGCTTTGGTTATTGGAGTCACGATATTGGTGGCTTTGAAAATACGGCAACACCAGATGTATTTAAACGTTGGACTGCCTTTGGATTGCTATCCAGCCATAGCCGTTTCCATGGAAGCTCCTCCTATCGTGTGCCATGGAATTTTGATGAAGAGGCAGTTGACGTAGCGCGTCATTTTACTAAGCTAAAGAACAGCTTAATGCCATACTTATATGAACAAGCCGTACAAAACAGCAAGACAGGAATACCTGTGATGCGTTCGATGGTGCTGGAATTCCCAGATGATCCGCTTTGTGAAACATTAGATCGACAATATATGCTTGGTGACTCTGTTTTAGTAGCACCGATTTTTAATGAAGAAGGCATAGGTTCCTTCTACTTACCAAAAGGAAAATGGACACACCTATTAACAGGGGAAGTAGTGGAAGGTGGCACATGGATTAAAGAAAAATATGATTACTTCAGCCTACCATTATTCGTAAGGCCAAATACGATTTTACCAGTTGGTAATAGTGAGGAAAAACCTGTTTACGATTATATAGATGGGGTGACCTTTAAGATTTATAGGTTAGATAATGATAAGAAGGTGACACAAAACTTAGTAAATGCACAAGGGGAATATATCGGTACTGTTTCGGCTATTCGTCAAGGGCAAAGGATTACTGTCACAACTTCGGGATTCAATCAGTCATATCATGTAGAAGTGCCTGGGTATGAGAAAGTGTCTGCAAATGCAGGGGAAGAGACGATAGAAATAGATTTGTAAAAGGAAACGGTGATCGGGCGTCTGCTTGGTCACCGTTTTGGCATATGGAAGGAATCTAATTTTTGGAAACTCGTTCCCATTAAAGCCTCTGTATATGTGTTTTGTTAAAAGACTCTTGATATTTTAAGCCAAAACCTAATAATCTATCCATAAATATATGAGCCATCCAGATGATACTAATTAGAAGTAAATATTCATTGAAAAAGAGGAAGTAACAGATTACTAAAAGTAGAGGCAACACAAAACTATGTCCCAAATTATAAACATTTGCACCTATTTTTTTATTCATTGCATAACCAATCATTGTAATATCGGGGATAAATAAAAGTACAAAAAACAACCAGATTGGAAAGTCCAACTGTGTATAAATATAGAAAGAAATTGCAAAGGCCACTCCGTTTTCAGTGCGAACCACTTGATTGATAGTCATTACATTCCCCTTTCGTGTACACTTTTAAAAAATAGTAATATCAATTCTTCAATAACCTCTTTATTTTCTAAGTATTTCTCCTCTTTTACTAGTTCTTTAAGTGTTTGCACTACATTTAATGCTTGCTGATAAAACTGGATTTTTTCCTCAAGATTTATTATCTTTTCATCTAATAACGAAACTGTGGAATTGTTACAACTGGTTGATATTGCTTCGTTTCTAAGTATAAGTAATCGTTGTATTTCTTTTAATGTAAACCCTAACTCCTTTAACACGATGATAAGCTGTATCTGTTTTTCGCATTCTTCATCATATTCTCGATAACCATTTTCTCGTCTTTTTGGCTTCAATATGTTCTCTTTCTCATAAAAACGAATTGTATCAGCTTGCATTCGATATTTCTGAGCAAACTCCTTAATTTTCATATAACCAGCCTCCCATACAACCATAACATTGGAGTAAGCTCCAAGGTCAAGAGTAAAATAAAGCACCCTAAAAACCAAAAGCGCCCAGTAAGAACGCCGGTTCAGTTACATATTGGAGATATAATGAGATTAGTATTTATCTGTTCAAATGCACGAGTAAATGTTTTATCCACATTTTGGTCTGTAACGATGTGATCGATTTCAGAGAGTGGAGCAATTCCAACTGTTACATCTTTCCCGAATTTCGTGCTATCAGCTGCTACATAGATTTCTGATGATAACTCGATCATTTTTTTCCGGGTTATTGCCTCTTCAACATTATAGTCAGAAATACCCTTCTCTAGCGTTATCCCACTTGCGCAAATAAATGCCTTCTGTATATTCAGTTGGCTAAAATTAAATAAATACTCATAAGAAACTATCGATCTCTCTTCCTTTCTAACCTTTCCACCAATGATGATAAGCTCAATGTCACTATTTAATAGCTCAAGTGCAACAGGAAAAGAGTTAGTAATCACAGTTAGTTTTTTCTTGTTTTGAAGGAATTTTGCTATTTGATAGGTGGTGGAGCCACTATCAAGAAACACACAGTCACCATCTTGGATGAACTTGCTACAGGTGTAGGCAATACTCTGTTTTTCTTGCAGGTTACTAACCATTCGCTCTTCCATCGACGATTCCCCAAAATGAGATTCTTTTAATTTGATACCCCCATATATTTTTTCTACTTTTTCTTGTTTTACAAGTGATTGAATATCTCTTCGAAGTGTATCCATTGAGATGTTTAGCTCTTCTTTTAATTCTGTCATTTTTAATACTTTTTTTAGCTTTAATAATTCCAGCATTTTGTTTTGTCTTTCTAAAGGAAACATGTATTCACCTCACCTAAAATTATGCATCATTTAATATTAATTAAATCATAAACTATGCACAATTTGGTATAGATTTATTCATAATTTACGCAAAATTTACGAGAACCGGGATTTAAATTTACAAACAACCCTTATACTAAGTGGTAACCAGAGAAGTGGTAAAGCAAGTGTTATCAAATTGCAGGAGGTGAGCAATTTGCTTAAATTGCACAATATTAGTAAACAATTCGACGATAAAGTGGTGTTATCAGATATTAGTGTAGAAATTCAAACTGGTGAAATTGTTTCCCTACTAGGACAAAGTGGTAGTGGGAAAACTACTTTATTAAATATTATATTAGGATTAACCCACATGAATAGTGGAAAAATCACTTTTAACGAGGACGATATCAGTCATGTTTCGATGAAGGAGCGAGGATTTAATATTGTTTTTCAAGACTATGCTCTATTTCCTCACTTAAATGCTTATCAGAATATTACCTATGGGTGGAAGCGCAAAAAAGGGTTAGTTACAGAGAGGGAGATCCAAGAATATATTGAATTCCTTGAATTAGAGCCACACTTAAACAAGAAAATAGACAAATTGTCGGGTGGTCAAAAGCAAAGAGTGGCCCTTGCTCGAACATTAGTGACAAAGCCTAAAGTCTTATTGCTAGATGAGCCAATGAGTGCATTAGATGGTGTCATAAAAGAATCGATCAAGGAAAGAATTAGATCGATAGCAAAACAGTTTAAGCTGACAACGATTATTGTCACACATGACCCTGAAGAGGCTCTAACCTTGTCCGACAAAATTCTGATTATTGATAATGGGAGCATCTCACAGTATGGGACACCACAAGAAATCATCCATCAGCCAAGCAATCCTTTTGTGGAGGAATTTATTCTAAAGCAGCTTCAGATTAAAAGGCAAAATATATTCGAGCTATTTGGTGAACAAAATGTCTAATACCAAAAAAGAAATGAAAATTATCTTTGTAGTGCTTAGCGTCTTATTTGCGGTTTTCTTAATCGTCCCACTTCTTATTTTATTTATTCGCTCCTTTGAAACAGGCAATGGGTTAGGAATAGCTAATTATCTTGCAGTCCTATCCAATTCGGAATTAGTAGGGTCCGTTTGGAATAGTATGAAAATTGCAGCTTTAACAGCAGTCATTACAACGATTCTTGCTTTTATTCTAGCATACACGGTTAACTGTACAAGAATTTATCGTCCGTTAAAGCTTGCCATTAAAATTGGTGTGCTTCTTCCGATGTTACTTCCGACCATTACATACGGATTTGCGATTATTTATACGTTTGGCAATCAAGGCTTGATCACGAAATTAGGAGGAGAAGATTTATTTGAAATCTATGGCTTTAATGGTCTCTTAATCGGCTATGTTATTTATACTATTCCTGCCGCATTTATACTGATTAACAATTCGTTTCAGTATATCGACAAAAAGTATATGATTGTTTCCAAGCTCATGGGAGATGGGTTTCTAAGGAGCTTTATCCATACCATTTTCCGACCATTATTAGGGACCTTAGGAGGCGCCTTTGTACTCTCGTTTATTCTGAGCTTTACTGATTTTGGAATTCCAGCTTCTATTGGTGGCACCTATAACGTTGTGGCAACCCAATTGTATCAAGTGATGCTTGGATCCTTTCCTAATTTTAACCATGGAGCAGTTATTGCCATTCTCATGCTAATGCCAGCAGTGTTTGGGGTTTGGCTCTTAAACTATCTAGAGAGATTTAACTACCATTATGATCAATTCACGGATAATGAATCTATCAGAAATAGAGGAAGAGATTTGTTTAGCGGATTTCTCTCAGCTATTGTTATTCTGGGAATGATTTCTGTGTTTATGGTGATGTTTATCGTCCCATTTATGAACGGCTATCCGTATGACTTAACGTTCACTTGGAAGCATTTTATCAATATATTCGAATCAAGCAACCTAATTAGTGTTTACAAAAATTCGATTATTGTCGCAATCCTTACAGCTGTTTTAGGTGCTTGTATCGCCTACAGTTCGGCGATTTTAAATGCCCGAACCTCATTAAAATGGAGGTCTTCGATGGATGTTTTGTCCATGATTACCAATACAGTACCTGGTATGGTGTTAGGTTTATCGTATCTATTGTTTTTTAATAATAGTAGTTTAAAAGGAACCTTGATCATTCTTATATTATGTAATATTGTTCACTATTTTACGACACCTTATTTGATGGCGAAAAATGCTTTATTGAAGATGAATCCCTCTTGGGAAACAACAGCAGAATTGTTGGGAGATAGCTGGCTAAAGACACTTTATCGAGTTATTTTACCTAATTCATTATCCACGTTTATCGAGATGATGAGCTATTACTTTATCAATGCAATGGTCACGATTAGTGGCATTATCTTTTTAGTTTCTGCTCAAACAACCGTTGTGGCAAGCAAAATTAAAGACCTTCAGCATTTTGCTAAATTTAATGAAATATTTGTTTTATCTATACTCATCTTTATTACCAATCTATTGGTAAAGCTAATCTGTGACTTTTTACAGAAAAGGCGAGCCATTCATTCTTAAAAAGAAAGGGAGATTTACAATGAAGAAAAGGTTTATATTGCTTATCCTAAGCATAGTTTTTGTCTTATCAGCGTGTAGTAATAGTGCGAATGGGAAGGAGCAAGTAGTTATTTATACGAATGGAGATGAAGAAGCTGTTACGGCAGTAGGTAATGCCTTAGATAGCGCTGGATATGAGGGACAATATGTGCTCCAAACCTTAGGAACCTCTGAATTGGGAGGAAAACTATTAGCAGAAGGGGATCAAATCGAAGCAGATTTAGTGACGATGAGCTCCTATTTTATTGAAAGTGCTCAACATCAGCATGATATGTTTAAGGATTTATCATTTGAAACGACCGCATTAGAAGAATATCCATCCTACTATACACCGATTCTATCGATTACAGGATCTATCTTTGTTAATACCGAAATGCTCAAGGAAAAAGGGCTAGAGATGCCAAAATCTATAAAGGATCTAGTAAAACCGGAATACAGCGGTCTAGTTTCTATTCCGAATATTTTTGATTCCTCAACAGGCTGGTTACTTATTCAAGCTATTATCAGTGAATATGGAGAAGAGGAAGGGGAAGGGACTCTTCAGGATTTACTCCAAAATGTTGGTCCACATTTGGAAAGCTCAGGATCTGGCCCTATTAAAAAAGTAAAGGCAGGGGAAGTTGTCGCAGGATTTGGACTAAGACATCAAGCTGTACAGGCCAAGGAAGCAGGGGCACCGATTGATTATGTCGATCCAATCGAAGGGAACTTTTCCTTAACAGAATCCATTGCGGTTGTGGATAAGGATACCACTACAACAGAGCTCGCGATGGAAATGGCAGAAGTGATTATTCAGGATGCAAGAGAAGAGCTATTAACCTATTATCCCGTTGCCCTTTACGAGGGAGAAGTAGTAACAGCTGAAAACAAACCAGCACATCCAAAGAAATTTAATCAATCCTTAACGGTAGAGCTACTAGAAGAGCATCAGAAATTCTTTAATGCAGCAAAATAAGAAAGTAGGAGTGTCATGGATATGTATGAATACAAGCTTTTAACCCCAGGTCCATTAACCACAACCAATACGATAAAAGAGGAAATGCTATTTGACCGTTGCACCTGGGATGATGATTATAAAAAGATTACGCAAAAAATTAGAGCTCAACTGTTAGATTTAGCGGTGGGAAAGAAAGATGATTATACTGTTGTGTTGATGCAGGGGAGCGGTACCTTTACAGTCGAATCTGTGATGATCTCAACGATCAAGCGGAATGAGAAGGCATTGATCATCACAAATGGTGCTTATGGAGAGCGGATTGTCCAAATAGCGGAATGCGGTGGAATAAACTACCGGCAATATCGCGTTAATTATGATCAATATCCAAACGAAAAAGACATAAGAAGAATATTAGAGGAAGACCAAAAAATTACACACCTCGTGATGGTACATTGTGAAACAACAACAGGAATATTAAATCCACTTGAAATGGTGGCCAAACTTTCCAAGGAGTACGATAAAACTTTAATTATTGATGCCATGAGTAGCTTTGGTGGGATGGAAATCGATGTGTCTTCACTGGAGATTGATTACCTAGTGAGTAGTGCCAATAAATGTATTCAAGGAGTTCCTGGCTTTGGCTTTGTAATTGCGAAGCTTGATAAATTGTTGACCTGTGAAGGGAACGCTCGAAGCCTTTCTCTTGATTTATATGATCAATGGAAGGTAATGGATAAGGATGGTAAATGGCGTTATACCTCACCAACCCATGTTGTAGCAGCCTTTTCCAAAGCGCTTGATGAATTAGTAGAAGAAGGTGGTATCCCAGCAAGATTCCAGCGTTATCAGAGAAATAATCAATTGTTACGAGAGAAACTAACTGCTTTAGGGTTTCAGCCTTATATTTCAGAAGAGAAACAATCCCCGATTATTACAACCTTTTTGTTTCCAGATGAAGCCTTTGATTTTCAAGACTTTTATTACTATGTAAAGGAAAAAGGCTTTGTTCTCTATCCAGGAAAGCTAACCAATGCCAAAACCTTTCGCATCGGAAACATCGGAGAGATTTATGAAGAGGATATAAAACAATTAACGGAAATAATCGAACATTATAAGGGAGTTGGAGTGAAATGAAAGCAAATCAGATAGAAGGAGTTATCCTTGATTGGGCAGGAACGGCTGTTGATTTTGGTTGTTTTGCACCTGTCCATGTCTTCATCGATATTTTTCAAAAGGTAGGCATTGACGTAACAATGGAAGAAGCAAGAGCACCAATGGGCATGCTAAAAATCGATCATATCCGTGCAATGCTGTCAATGCCAAGAATCTCGACATTATGGGAAGAAAGAATTGGGCGTGCCTTTAACGAACAAGATGTAGAAAATCTGTACGGGGAATTTGAACCTGCACTTTTGTCCTCTTTAAAGGAGTATACAGATCCATTACCAGGGGTGGTAGAAACAGTAGAAGCTTTACGGAAACAAGGATTAAAAATTGGTTCGACAACGGGATATACGCAATCAATGATGGACATTGTTGTACCATATGCACGTAATAAAGGCTATCAACCGGATTACTATATCACTCCTGATGGGACAAGCTCCTTTGGTCGTCCTTATCCTTATATGATATACCGTAACATGGAAGAATTAAAACTAACCGCTCCATGGAAGGTAGTCAAAGTAGGAGATACAACCTCTGATATAAAAGAGGGTGTGAATGCAGGAGCTTGGTCTGTTGGGGTTATCATTGGTAGCTCTGAAATGGGGTTAAGCTATGACGAATTTCACGGCCTTTCTGATGAGGAAAAAGCAACTATTATCTCTAAAACGGAAAAACGCTTTATCGATAATGGAGCGAATTATACCATTTACTCGATAGAGGAGTTGCCACAATTAATAGAGAAGATTAATAGAGTGTTAGAAGAGGGGAAAAGACCCGGGTCATAAAAAATAAAGAGGCTAACTATTGACTTTATATAGTTAGCCTCTTTTAATTATCATCAGTAGCAAATTCCTTTTCAGGTAGCCCCAATATGTCTGTATTATTAGGAATATAACCAAGTAGCCGTAGCATCGCTACAATTTGTCCTTTATGATGGTATTCATGCGTAATGGAATGCATTAGTAATTGGTGTGGCGTTTTTCTTACAGCTCCACTGTCTACTTTCCAAGCGAGCTCTCTTTCAATAATAACACCAAAATTATTGCGAAATTTTTCAATGACAGTATCTACATATTTATCCGCTTGTTGAAAATAGCCTTGAATATCTCCTATCTGCATCTCGCTAATTACTTCCTTTGTTAATAGCGGTGATGTCGTTTCTAAAAGCACAAAAGAACCTAGCCAAGCATGATAACAACCTGCCACATGAACTAAAGAATCTTTTATACTTTGAAAACCAAATCCAAATTCTTTTGTAAAATCATTTTCATTCAATTCTTTACACTGGTCTAATAAAACTTGTCTTGTTTGTTTTACCCATTCATATTCGTCTTTTAACATAAACTATCTCCACCTTATCAGAAATAATAACTGTCCGAATCTTCTTATTATACATGATTGGGTACATTAATGAACGCAGACTTAATTATAATGAATAAAATTGGAGAAAAAAATGAAGTCCAGACCTATTCCCATATTTCAAGGCTTTGATCGTTATAGTATGAATTAAAGCACGTTTGCCCAACCTGGGCTCTCGAGTGAACAAAGAATCTCAAGCTCTTTCTCTCTTTCCTTCGTATAGGAGCTTACACTTACTAAATCTTCATCCATTATACCAGGATGTGTCATGATCTCTATCGACTTTCCTTCTGTTTTTTCTAATTCTCCAAATAGCTCGTGATAGATACCATCCCCGTAAAAATCTAACCATAAGGAATCGGTAAGCAAAATTTCCGGATGATCCTGTAAAGAATCAACATATCGAACGGGAACCTTGTATTCATTAGCGATCTCTAAAATTACTTGCTTTAAAGGCTCCCAGCCATGAACATGATGGTGGCTGTCGATATGATGTAAGGGAAGCCCTGTCGCTAAAAAGGCATCAAGCTGAGCGCGCCATTCCTTTTTTACTTCCTCCGGATTTGGAGGTTCTTCTGTTTGATAACGATTTGTAAACTTGAAAGAACCATCTTTGTCCACTAGGCCCGGTACATCAGGATGAACAGGCTTTCCCCATGTTAGGACTAAATGAATCCCAACATCTAGAGATGGAACCTTCTTTGCTAATTGAACTGCATAATCGGTTGCCATGCCATTCATCATTAAGGTAGTAGAAGATATGCACCCATTTAGATGGGCTTGGACGATCCCATCTGTTACCCCTTTCGTTAATCCAAAGTCATCGGCATTAAATAAAATATTAATAGTCATCACCTTCTTCTTCAGGATAAAATCGCTCAATAACGAAATTGGTTTTATCCCCTCGAAAATACGACTGGGAATATTCTATTTTGTTGCCTTCCCTGTCCTCTGCCACTGTTTCGATATAGAAGCAAGGAAGCCCCATTTCCGAGTCTAAATAATAGGAGATACTTTCATCAGATAAAGCCATTTCCATATGTTCTGTTGTTTTAGCAATCGAAACTTGAAAATCGTATTTTAGTGCACGATATAAAGAGGTTTCTGCTTGCTTTTTCGTAACCCCTGGCGCGACCTTCCATGGGATATAGGAGATTTCGTATTGAGTTGGTATCCCATTAGCTTTTCGAATACGTTCGATTTTCTGAACAGGATCATTTAGCGGAATACCTAAGGTTTCTTGAATCGAGGAAGTTGCTGGTACAACCGATAAATCGATTAGAATAATTTCAGCGGTTTTTCCTTGGACCTCCATTTGATCAATATACCGTTTTACCGTTTGGGAGAGTGTTTGATGTATTTTTTTATCTGCTACAAAGGTACCCTTTCCCTGCACTCTTTCTAAATAACCCTCCAATGTTAGTTGGTTTAAAGCCGCTCTTACCGTTGTTCTACTCACATCAAAATCCTTACACAATTCCAATTCTGTTGGTATCTTTTCCCCTTTTTGATATTGGCCTCTTTTAATGCGGGTGAGTAATTCATTTTTAATATGGGAATGTAATGATTGTTTTTTATCCATAGCCGTTCCTTCCATCCTTTAAATTGGTTATAACAATTCTACTAAATATTCATTATTAATACAACTAATAACAAATGTAGTAACAAATTTAAGAAAAATTGTTTACTTTGTATTAATTGTATGATACATTTTAGTCAATATCATCATAGTGTACACATTTTGAAACGTAAGGAGAATGAATATGTCTTTAAAAGTTGTCGTTATAGGTGGTGGTTCTAGCTATACACCTGAAATCATGGAGGGAATTATTCGACGTCATCATCAATTACCAGTGACGGAAATTGTTTTGGTGGACGTAGAGGACGGTCAAGAAAAATTAGAAATTATCGGCCGTTTAGCGGAAAGAATGATCGAAAAAGCGCAAAAACCAATCAAATTGTCTTGGACACTCGATCGAAAAAAAGCACTAGAAAATGCAGACTTTGTTTCTACCCAAATTCGTGTTGGTGGATTAGAGGCTAGGGAGAAGGATGAACGCATTCCATTAAGCCATGGCTTTATTGGTCAAGAAACAAATGGTGCTGGAGGTATTCTCAAAGCATTTCGTACGATTCCTGTGCTATTAGAAATAGCACAGGATGTTCACCGAATTTGTCCAAATGCTTGGATGATTAATTTTACGAATCCAGCTGGAATGGTAACCGAAGCATTATTAAAACATTCCCCACACAAAAAAGTAATTGGTGTTTGTAACATTCCTTATAATATGCGCCATTCCACTGCAGAGATCTTAGATGCAGATCCCGATCAGGTCAGAATCGATTTTGTCGGTCTAAACCATTTTGTTTTCGGTCAAAAGGTATATGTGAATGGGCATGATCGGACAAATGAGGTGTTAACAAGCCTAGCGAGTGAGGATCTAAACTATTCCCCCGCAAACATTGTGAGCTTAGGCTGGACGAAGGAATTTGTGAATAGTTTGAAATTATTACCGAATCCATATCACCAGTATTACTATCAAACAAAAGAGGTGCTTGCGAAGGATGTGAAGGCTTTTCAAGAGAATGGAACAAGGGCACAAGTCGTGCAGGAGCTAGAAAAGGCGTTGTTTGCTATTTACGATAATCCAGATTTGCAGGTGAAGCCAAAGGAATTAGAGGAAAGGGGCGGAGCTTTTTATAGTGATGTAGCCTGTAGCTTAATGGACTCGATTTATAACAATAAAGAGGATATACAAACCGTCAATACGTTTAATAATGGGGCGATAGAGGATTTGCCAAATGATGCGGTTGTCGAAGCGAACTGTGTGATAACGAATAATGGTCCTAAACCTGTTACGATTGGTTCCTTGCCAGCAGCCGTGAAAGGCGACATTTTACAAATGAAGGCATTTGAGGAGCTTGTCATTACTGCAAGTATTACTGGTGACTATCATCAGGCCTATCAAGCTTTTCTAGCCAACCCGTTAATAAAAGATGAGAAGCGAATACAGCCATTGTTAGACGAGTTGTTAGAGGCACATAAAGAATATTTACCACAATTTGCGAAGAAAAGGGGTTCGTAAATATGAATAATAAGTTTATGCAAAAGTTTATTGAAATTGCAGGGAGAATTGGTTCACAACGACATTTGGTAGCAATCCGTGATGGGTTTGTTGCCATAATGCCTCTCGTTATTATTGGTTCGTTGGCTATTCTTGTGAACAATTTCCCTCCATTTGGGAATTTTGAATTTGTCACATGGATGAATTCGATCTTTGGGGATGGAAATTGGCAGCAGGTAGGAGGGAGTATTTGGAATGGTACTTTTGCTGTATTAGGTCTTTTGGTATCGTTCACAATCGCTTATAATTTAGCAAAAAGCTATCAAGTTGATCGTCTATCTGCTGCGCTCATTTCCTCAGCATCCTATATCATGCTCGTTCCGGTCACAGCGGATTTTGGTTTGAACATGAACTGGCTCGGAACCCAGGGTCTTTTTGTTGGAATTATTGTCGCATTATTAACAACTGAATTATTCCGATTACTTGTAACCAATGAAAAATTGACTATCAAAATGCCTGAAGGTGTACCATCTGGTGTAACCAAATCATTTAGAGCCTTGGTTCCAACCATGATTATTCTAATACTCGTCGGCTTATGTCAAGCATTGTTGATGGTGTTAGCAGAAACAAGTATTTTTGAAGTTATTTTTACAGCGATACAGAAGCCAATCCAAGGGTTAAGTGATTCCTTGCCAGCAGCACTTATTGTCGCATTATTGAATCATATTTTATGGTTCTTTGGATTGCATGGTACGAATATTATTGGTTCGATCATCGAGCCTATCTATATTCCGTTAGTAGAGGAAAACTTGAGCTTATTCCAAACAGGGGTTTCTGCCTACGATGTTCCGAATATCGTTACCAAACCATTCCTTGATGCATTTGTCTTTATGGGAGGATCAGGTACGACAATTGCGTTATTGATTGCCATTTTCATGGTTGTGCGGAATCAACAGAAGCATCCATATCGAGAGGTAGCAAAGGTTTCCGCACCAGCAAGTTTATTTAATATAAATGAACCAGTTATCTTTGGTCTACCCATTGTATTAAATCCGATTATGCTTATTCCATTTGTGCTAGTCCCTGTTATTTTAACAATCATCACCTATTTCGCCATGTACACAGGAATGGTGCCAAAAACAGTAGCTTTATTGCCATGGACGACACCACCTATTTTAAGTGGTTATCTCGTAACAGGAGGAAGCTGGCGAGGAGTAGTGCTACAGCTATTTAATATAGCGATAGGGATTATCATCTATATTCCATTTATACTAGCAGGAGTGAAAACATTAAAGAAAAGAATGGAGGATTAATATGACAGTAGCAAACGAAGAATTACAAACCCTTTCCTTTACCATCATACTTTATGCAGGAAATGCTCGTTCCTTAGCGATGGAAGCTATTAAATTAGCGAAGGAAAATAAAATCTATGAAGCCAAAGAAAAAATAGAAGAATCAAATAGTGAATTCGTGAAAGCGCATCATGAACAAACCCAGCTATTGCAGGATGAAGCAAGTGGTAAGCATAGCGATGTTCCTATCATTCTCGTACATGCACAGGATCACTTGATGACCGCAATGACGGTGAAGGACTTAGCCATTGAAATGATCGATATGTACGAAAAAATGTATCAATTGGAGGCGAAATAAATGAAAATCTTATTAATTTGTTCAGCAGGTATGTCCACCTCAATTTTAGTCGACAAGATGAAAAAAGCAGCAGAAGACAAAGGGATCTCAGCAGAAATAAATGCCGTAGCCGAATCCGAATTGCAAAATCATTTAGATGGCCTAGATGTGGTATTGATCGGGCCACAGGTTCGCTATCTAGAAAAATCTATTAAAGAAAAGGTAGAACCACTTGGTATCCAATGTGAAGTAATCGATCAGATCGCCTATGGAATGATGAAAGGTGATCAAGTATTAGAGCAGGCAATAAAACTAGCAGATAAAAAGTAGTGGTAGCAACCCGGGCTTTAAAGAGTTCGGGTTGTTCTATGGGGGAAAGTAGCCATA
The DNA here is from genome assembly GCF_003176895.1 of Gracilibacillus dipsosauri. Classification (GTDB taxonomy): domain Bacteria; phylum Bacillota; class Bacilli; order Bacillales; family Amphibacillaceae; genus Gracilibacillus; species Gracilibacillus dipsosauri. Next base: position 371,921 of record NZ_QGTD01000004.1, on the reverse strand, counting down.
CCGAATGAAGAAATCCGTTTTAAATGCCATTTCCATCAAGACTTCGGGTTGAAATGGCACTTATAATCGATGTAAGAGCCATTTTCGATGAGGTACCTGATCAAAACGGAACTTAAAATTGGTGTAAGAGCCATTTACACCAAATACCTAGCTCAAAATGGCATTTATAATCAGTGCAACTAGAGCTTGCTCGGAAGGTGATGCCTCCCTCTATCTTAGTTCAAACCACCCAAACTCCACACAACGCCGTGAAACTCGTTAATCCTAACATGGAGAGCTCTTATCTAGTGCCTAAGTAATAGAATCCCCACAAAACAATGATTACAAGTAGGATTCTCATAGATTTTTAGTAGGACTTTTCTTTATTAAAGCTTTACTAGAATTTAATAGTTTATCAACATTCATCTAGTATTTTGTAACTGTAAGCAAAATAAAATATTTAGGGAGTTGGTAAAGAATGTTCAAGAAGATTGGTGCGATTGCACTTAGTACAGGCCTTGTTTTATCTGCAGTAAGCATTCCTGTTTTAGCGGACAAGCCCGATTCACCAGGTAAAGGAAATGGATGGGGAAAAGGTGGAAAGAAGATAGAGAACGTCATCTACATGATTCCAGATGGGTTCAGTCCAGACTATGCATCCAATTACCGTGCTTACAAGGGAGAGGAAGCAGTTTGGGATGACCATTTAAAAGGGTTATATACCACCAATTCTGCAAACTCTGATATTACAGATTCAGCAGCTGCTGGTACCGCCATGGCTACTGGAGAAAAAACGAATAATGGTGTTATTGGTCTCGACGCAGAAGGTAATGAACTAACATCGATTTTAGATGCAATGGAGAAAAAAGGGAAATCTTCAGGGTTAGTAGCTACTTCTACGATAACTCATGCGACTCCAGCTTCTTTTGTTGCCAATGTAGATGATCGTAATAACCAAACAGAAATTGCTAGACAATATATTGCCAGTGAAGTAGACGTACTTCTTGGTGGAGGAAAAAATATGTTCCTACCAGAATCAGAAGGTGGTAATCAAGAAGAGGCAAATCTATTAGAAGAAGCGAAGGAAGCTAATTTTACATATGTGGAGACACGTGATCAATTAGAGGATGGAACAGATATTGATGTAGAGGATGGCGAAAAATTACTCGGTCTCTTTGCCGATGATGCCCTTGCTCCTGAGCTACATCGCGGGGAAACAGAGGAGCCTAGCATTGCAGAAATGACTGAAGCATCTATTGATGTATTAAACGAAGATAAGGATGGTTTTTTCCTTATGGTAGAAGGTAGCCAGATTGACTGGGCAGGTCATGATAATGATGCTGCATGGGCTATGTCTGATGTCGAAGCATTTGAAGAAGCGGTAAAAGTAGCGCTAGACTTTGCGAAAAAGGATGGCAAGACACTAGTCGTAATCGGTGGTGACCATGACACTGGTGGGATGACAACAGGCTCTAATGGTTCAATGGAAGTAAATGCCGATATTTTGCAAGAGGTAACGGCAACTGGGGACCATATGGCTGCCCAATTAAATGAAGATCGTTCCAATGTAAAGGAAGTCGTTGAGGAATATACAAATCTATCCCTTACAGAAGAGGAAGTACAAACGATTAAAGATGCTAGTGAGCCATCTATTGCTATTAATCAAGTAGTAAGTGATTATGCGAATGTTGGTTGGACTAGCTTAAACCATACTGGTGCGGATATCCAGCTATATGCATATGGCCCGCAATCCGATGAGTTTAGCGGATTCTATGACAATACTGACATTCCGAAGAAAATCGCAGACATTCTAAAATTGAAGCTAGATAAATAAACTTAAAATTCTCCCCCCCAATAAAGATAGAAGAGCTTACCATCATGGTAAGCTCTTCATTTTGACTCCAATCGTGGAACAAGCCTTCGATGAGATATTAAAATGCGCTAACATTGACAAATCATCAAATGATTACCGTCTAAATCTTTAAAATTAAACCAATGATTATTTTCAATTTCTGTCGTAATCTCTACATTTTTACTTTTCATGTATTGAAAAGCTTCTTCTATATTATTTGTGTTTAAATGAAAAGGTGGCGTTTTATAAATATTCTCCTCTGAAAATATTTTGCTGTCTAATACAATACCTGTTCCGTTCATCGGTAATATGTACAGATGACCAAATAAAATCTCACCATCTGTTGGTAATGCTAATATGTCACAATACCAGTCGCGTGCTTTTTCAATGTCACTAACAGGAATAAATGTAGTTCCAATTTGATTTAATATTGGTTTTGACTTCATAATTTCCCCCTTGATTGTTTATTTTTTCCGTTGCTGAAAGTGTGCTCATAGCTACACTCATCAAGACATTAAAATTTAGTAGCTATCGACTTGCAAATTTTATCTTTAAAACCACTCAATGAACAAAATAAATAGGGCAGCGATCGCTACCCTTTTATTTGATTATTCTTCCTCACTATAATTAACGTCAATAATAATTTCAGTATTTTCTACTGAAAAATTTACATTCCATCTAGGATGTATTTTAATTTTATTTCTTTCATCAAGTTCTAACATTCCATGTATCTCATCATTATTTTTAGAAATAAAGATAACTTGTTTCATTTCATCATTAACATAAACATTAATTGACTTATGATATTTAAGTGTAAAACCATTAAAGTTCATTTTTTTCATAGAATAAATTCACTCCTATTTATCATTTAGATAGAACTTTCCCATTTTTATCTAAGGATGCTTTTCTTTTTCCGCTTTTCTTTAGTTTCCATGCACGTCCGCCATGTCCGGCTGTATCCTTTTCTACTGACCATTTTCCATTTTTAAAAGTACCAGATTTTTTATTAAGGGGAGTCTTACCATGCTTATCCTTAAAAGAACCTAATTTTACTTTTCCCTTTGAATCTAATAAAGATTTCGGTATACCATAATTAGAGGAAATCACCCTTTTTGGGTCGTTAAAAAAATTAGAAATGGTTTTATGTAACCAACTTCCAGCTTTAATGGTAACACCACCAACCACTATTGCACCAGTTGCAACTAATGCAACTTGTCCTATACCAGGAACAAAATAAATGGCAGGAGCCAATGCAAAGAAAGGTTGAACAGATGAACCATTGCTATTATAATCATCATCTAATAAAACAATTTCAGCTGACTTCAAATAATCTTCAAAGTCTTCTGGACTATAAAACTTACCATCTATTAAAATACCATCTACTAAAATCACAAAATTAGAATCATCACCTTGATTAGCACTTTCTTTATCACTTTTCAACTGAGAAGCTTTTACATTAGATAAATCAGATGTCCCCAATGTTGAAAAAACTAAAATAAAAGCTAGAGAAAACATAAATATCTTTTTTATCCATTTCATGTTAAACCCCTTTTTAAATTTTGGTAAATATCTTTTATATCTTACCACGCTAATTACAAATAAACAATATTTTCCAACGGGGTTATTTTATAAAATAATGATAATGCTAATATGTCACAATACCAGTCGCGTGCCTTTTCAATGTCACTAACAGGAATAAATGTAGTTCCAATTTGATTTAATATTGGTTTTGACTTCATAAATTCCCCCTATTTATAGTGTTTTAACTAATTTGATTTTATCATAACCGCTACTTTTGTTGATTTAATTTCCCAACAATGGATAAAGGACCGTCAATTATTGACGATCCTTTTAGTGAAAGAGGTGAAATAATATTTATATCTTTTAACTTTTATACTCATCAATGATTATTTTTATGATTCTACATGACTCTTCTGCTATCGTTTGGTTAGAATCCTTCTTATCATCATAAGTAATTAAAGCCTTCCATAAAGCCCAACCTCTTGCTCTATTCCAAGTTTCTTCATCCATTTTCAATGCCCTCTTGAATATCTCTCTACTACTGTCATCAAAAAATGTCCATGCCATTGCAGCATCACATGAAGGATCTCCAACACCTAACACGCCAAAATCAATAATGGCACATAACTTTCCATCTTTGACTAGGATATTTCCTGGTGCTACATCACCATGAAGCCATACTGGTTCTTTAGTCCATTTAGAATCTAAGGACAACTGCCATATTTCGTTCAGTAAATGTTCATTAAAAATCTCTTTGTTATTTTCTATTGCCTTTCTTGACTCTTCATCATATACTGCTAAATCTCCACCCCTATAAAAATTATGACCACCTGCAATAGGACCCTCTTTTGCATCAATAGATTGTAATTCTACCAAAAATCTCCCTAAATCTTTGGCAAATTGCTTCAGATCAACGATATTTTCGCGGGTCACTGTCTCGCCTTCTAGCCATTTGTAAATAGACCAAGCGTAAGGATAGTCTTTATTAGGTTTTCCTTTAGCAAGTGGTATAGAAATTGGTAGGGATAGATGCTTAGATAAAAACGGTAGCCATCTATGTTCTTTCTCAACTTGAGGAGCATACCCTTCAGCACTCGGCATTCTTACACTCATATTTTCACCTAAATGAAAAGTTCTGTTGTCGTGTCCGCTCTTTTTAACTGGTTTTATTTTTAAATGGGACCATTCTGGAAATTGCTCTTTTATTAAATGTTGGACCAATTCTACGTTAATATTCATTTTATAAATACCCCTAATTTTTAAATTTTAGGGGAAATACGTTGTCGTCTGGGCTAATTACGCGTTATCCCCTTATATCGATGCCCAAAAAAATTTATTTTCCTTTTCATAAATACCGCCTCCTCTTATTATTTAATATTCTATGTTCATCCTATGTATTCCTCTTGAAAGTAGCTAAAAATGTTATATTGTCTTAAAATAAAAGAAAAAGATAATCGGAGGTGCTTTGATGACAGTCGAAGATCAACAGGATATCGAGGGACTTAAAAAAATCGGTAAAATCGTGGCAACGACAATAAGAGAGATGAAGCGTCAGGTCAGGGCTGGCATGACAACCAAAGAGCTAGATGAAATAGGTGGAGAGATTTTAATGAGCTATGGAGCCGTATCAGCACCTAAAATTACCTATAACTTCCCTGGTTACACTTGTATCAGTATCAATCGTGAAATGGCTCATGGGATCCCAGGGAATCGAAGAATCAAGGAAGGAGATCTTATAAATATTGATGTCTCTGCAGAATTAGGAGGGTATTTTGCTGATGCAGGACAATCTTTTGTGTTTGCCCCCAACAACTCTTCTTTAACGAAACTTTGCGACTATACCCACCATACAATGATGAAGGTGATCCAATCGCTTAAACATAATGTTAAGCTGAATGAAATAGGGCGAATGATTCAACAAGAGGCTAAAAAAGGTGGCTATCATGTTATTATGAACCTGTGCAGTCATGGTATCGGAAAATCACTACATGAAGCACCAACGGAAATTTTACCTTATTATGACAAGCATGATCAACGTTTATTAAAAGAGGGTATGGTTATTACCATCGAGCCTTTTTTAACAACGGGAGCAAATTATGTCGACCAAGGAACAGATGGATGGACATTATATATACCTGACGATAGCTATGGTGCACAGCATGAGCACACCATTATTATTACGAAGGATCAGCCGATTATTACAACGGTAGCATAGGTGTAAACATGATTAAAGAAATAGAAATAGACAAAAAAAGAGAAGCAGAGACTGTGCTGAACCTTCAAATACCAGCCTACAAGGTAGAAGCAGATATAATTGGTTCAGATGAGATCCCCCCATTAAAGGATACGGTAGAAACCATCCAGAGCTGTGAAGAAACTTTTTATGGATATTATTTGCACGAAGAGCTATGTGGGGCGATATCTGTGAAAGTTACCGATGAGGAAGTGGATATCCACCGGCTAATCGTCCACCCTGATCATTTTAGAAAAGGAATTGCACAGAAATTATTAGACTTTGTGGAGAATCAGTTCCAAAATCGCGTCCTAAAAGTAGCAACAGGCGCTAAAAATACACCAGCTGTCCAATTTTACGAAAAGAATGGATTTGAAAAAAGGAAGGAAGTGGCCGTAAGCAAGGAGATCACTTTAACTTTTTTTGAGCGAAGGAATGAATAAAGATATATACGAAAAAATAGCCACTTCTGTGCAGGAAGGAGGCTTTTTTTATGTCAGAGGGAGATTACTAAGTAAATCAGCGGGAGAAAGTTCCAAACGATATATAGGACAGTTCGTCGCAGGAAAGCCCTCAAAATGATTGTTATGGCTGATATATTGGACAACTCTCCGAGAGAATCTCCTCAAACTGTCTGATATCCAGAATTTTTTGCTTGTTAGCCTAATTTATCACGGTACTGCGCTACAAACAGCAACCCCTGATGAAAAATCTCCATAAATTTTCAAAAATTACTTTGACAGATAGAGCAATTTGCAGTATGATTACTCTATCACGTAGAATAGTGAAGGGAGCAGGAAACAGACCTTATGATAAGAAGTGATATTATTCGCGGCCACTTAGATTCGATCATTTTGCGATTGATTTCAGAAAAAGATCGCTATGGTTATGAAATATCAAAGGAAATTAGTACACGCACCAATAATCGATTTCATATTAAAGAGGCTACCCTATATGCCGTTTTTCAACGATTAGAGAAGAAGGAACTAATTGAGTCCTATTATGGAGATATTTCCAAAGGGGGAAAAAGAAAATATTATCAAATCACGACATTAGGTAAGGCGTATTTAAAGGAAATTGCTGAGGAATGGAAGGAAACAAAGGAAATCATCGATTTATTTATGGAGGGTATTTAAATTGAAGAAAATAAAAGTATATGTCAATGAGTTATTTAAGGATATTCCAGAAAGTGAACAAAAGAATGCAGTCATGCAGGAAGTTACACAAAACCTAGAGGAAAAAGTGCTGGATTTAATGGAACAAGGAAAGGAAGAAGAGGATGCGATCAATAAGGCGATCGTAGATTTTGGTGATATTGACGATTTAAAAAAAGAACTAGGAGTCAAATCAGCCTTACCAAAACCAAAAAAGAACATGACCAAATTAAATCTTGGCTATTCGATCTGGGGCAGTGCGTTAATCATCGGATTATTCGTCTTTATTAATTTCTATTATTCCCCTGATATTATCTGGTTTGTTTACCCAACATTTGCCGTATTATGGTGGCCATTAACGATGTACTTTAGATGGCTACGTACAAAGGAGAATGCGAAATGAGTCGTTATGCAACAGGCTTTTCTATTGCAGGAAGTGTCCTAACTATTGCCTTTTTAATTGTCGTTAATCTAATAACTAATGGCTCTCATCCATGGTTTATTTATCCTTCTTTTGTGTTATTGCTTTGGCCAATTAGCCATTATTTTATGGTAAAAGGAGAACAGAAAAAATTTTCAATGGTATGCAGCCTACTGATTATTGGCTTCCTTTTCGTGGTCAATTATATCCAAACACCAGAATACCCATGGTTTCTTTACCCGATACTACCGATCTTGTGGTGGCCGATTCTTATCTATTTAGGAAAACGTGCGAAATCATTGGCAGTTGCTATGGTAGGGAGCACAAGTATTATGCTTTATTACATTATTCTCAATATCTTTCTTGCACCAGGTCATCCTTGGGCGATTTATCCGATATTTGCGGTGCTGTGGTGGCCACTTGCAATCTATCATGCACAGAAGAGGAGCTATGTTGCCTTCTCTGTTCATGCAAGCCTACTAATTGGCATCTTTTTCATTACGGTTAATATGATTACCTCACCAGACACGATCTGGGCAGTATACCCAATATTCGCTGTAATTTGGTGGCCACTTAGTATGTATTACTTTGTGCATAAAAGAAAATCGGAAGTGTAACAGGGAGGAAGTAAAGGCGTGGAAGATAGAAAAATTTATATTTTATTTACGGATACTGGGACGCTTTTTACAAGGTTAATTAAAATTTATACGAGAGAATCCTACAACCATGTTTCAATTGCCTTTGATGATCAATTAGAGGAAATCTATAGCTTTGGCCGCAAAAAGCCAGCTAACCCTTTTATTGGGGGATTTATTCGAGAAAAGTTGAGGGAGGGGCTATTTAAACGAGCGAAATGTGTAATCTATAGCTGTCGTGTTTCTGAGCAGGAATATAAGCAGATGCGCGCCAAAGTGAAAAAGATCGAACGTGAGAAAGAAAAGTATCGATACAATTTGATCGGTCTACTTGCGATCATTCTCCACTTTGATCTAAATCGAAAAAATGCTTTCTTTTGCTCCCAATTTGTCGCAACGATTTTGAATGAGAAGAAAGGGCTACTAATGAAACCACCAAGCTTAACAACACCGAGGGATTTAATGAACATAGACGAATTCAATTTTGTTTATCAAGGGATGCTTCACACATATCCAGTCCCGGAGGAATTAGTGACCACGCATTTAGAGAGAATTTCGGAGAGATTGGTGGGATAGCGATCAAAATGCTTGGATCATCCAAGCATTTTGATTATGAATCCTTATTTAGCATTTGGAATGATATGTTTATTAAAAAATATAGCTAATCCCAGCATGAAGCTAATAAGTCCAAAACCAAAAGTGAAATTTGTGATACTCCAAATATACGGTGGTGTTAAATCTTTAACCGCTTGTATTTGGTGTACATTACCATCAATTGATAAAAAAATAAGAACCTTTTCAAGTCCACTTAACCCCATAAGTAAAATCCCTGAAAAAATAAAAACTATTCCAAGGTTCTTCATTGTTTCCCCCCTATTTAATTTGTAATAACCCCATCCTAACAATAGGACAGGGTATACTTAAAGCGCTTATCTTAAGTTACTTCTGTATTAGTTGAATAAGATTGCCACAGGTATCATCCAATACAGCTATGATCATCTCACCCATTTTGGTTGGTTCCATAGTAAACTTAACGTCTATTTCCTTTAAACGCTCATACTCTTTGTAAATATCTGCAACACCAAACATGGTTGCAGGGATGCCGTCCTCAAATATCCTCTTTTGATACTCTTTTGCTGCAGGGTGATCATTAGGCTCGAGTAAAACCTCTGGACCGTTTTGATCATCTGGAGACACTACCGTCATCCACCTATATTCTCCGGCAGGCTCGTCTTCTTTTTTTACAAATCCTAATTTTTCCGTATAAAACGCCAATGCCTTGTACTGATCATTTACGAATAAACTTGTTACAATGATTTTCATCCTATTGTTACCTCCTATAAAATTAGATCGTTGGGATTAATCTATCCATCCTTTAAGCAAATATTTAAGTGGTTCGTTGTTGAATAGAAGTACTCGATATTTCCCCTTTCTTTTTGATTTTATGAGTCCAGCACCTTCCAATACAGATAGGTGTTTAGCTATCGCCTGTCGTGAAATGGAAAGGTCGTGCTTCATAATGAGACGTGCGGTAAGTTCATACAACGTAAGTTCGTTTCGTTCAGATAGTTCGTCTAATATAAGACGTCGGGTCGAATCACCAAGTGCTTTGAATATAGCGTCCTTATTCCCTTTCATAAAACGATTATATGCAACCATGTAGTTGTTTGTAAAGTAACAAAACTGAAAAGTTGCCTATAATTCGAATCTAAAGACGAAGAGTAAGCAATGATGATATTAAGCGTGAAACGCAAGGTCAAGAGGAATTGTCAGGTGTTTACAAGAGGTTTCGGAAAGGTTGGTGGGATAACGAATAACGTAACAAAATAACCCTTCTTATGCGTAACAGCAATGAAGGGTTATTTCGTTTATATAGCCTTAACATCTTACAGTTATATTTTCATTTTTCTCTTAATGAAGCCAAGCCTCTAGTAGCTCCTGCTCCTTTTCTAGAGATATTCCCCCTTTCTGTACAGTATACTTACTTTCCTTTATCCATTGATACACATCATGAATGGTTTCTTCAAGAGGTCGGAAGGAAAGACCTGCATTAACCGCTTTTTCTATATTGATCAGAAAAGTACCTTTCCACGGTTCTTTCTCGCCCTCTAACGGAAAGTGTTCAGGAGCCCATAAAGGCATTTCCGTCCATGGTTGAACTTGACGGTCTAATAAAAACGATTCATCTGCCCAGATAAATTCGGTCTCGTTGTTTGTAACCATTTTACAGCTATTCAATAGCTCTTTTATAGTCAACTCATTCCTCGGGCCAGTGACATTAAACGTACCTGCTTTTCTGTTTTCCGCCATATCGAACACCCATGTGGCTAAATCTTTTACGTCTATCAATTGCACCGGTCGATCTGAACGCCCTGGCACTAATACTCGACCCCCACGCGCTACACGCTGAATCCAGTAGGGAAGACGATCCGTATAGTCATACGGCCCAACTAGTAAGCCTGCTCTTATTTGCAAAACACGTCCTGGCCATTGCTTCTCTGCTTCTTTTTCACAAAGTACCTTCAGCGCACCGTAGTACTCGTAAGGAGAGATTTTGCCATTCTCAATTTCTTTCATTTTATCAGTGGTCGGCATTTTGGATGTTAAAGGGTACGCTTCTGTAATATGGGGTGGGATCCAGTCTTTATAAGCTGAGATGCTCGAAATATAGGTATAGTGCTTGATGGAATCTCCAAGTACAGAAGCGATGTTTTTAATTTGATGAGGGGCAAATCCGCATGTGTCCATGACAATATCCCATTTCCGCTTCTTAAGAACGGATACATCACTGTCTCTATTACCGATTAACTGCTCGACCTCAGGAAACGCTTCTTTATGGTTTCCACGATTAAATAAGGTAATTTCATGCCCTCTTTTTAATGCTTCCTCGACTAATGCTTTACCTAAAAAACGAGTACCCCCTAATATAAGAATCTTCATAGCTCTCCTCCATTCCTGTTAAACTACTATTCATCTTATAAAACGTTTTTTCTTCGTGAATAGTTACGGGGAGTAGGGAAAAATTTTTAAGAGAGATTGCTTTTGGTTGTTGAACTATACAGTTTAAAGATTGTCCTTTTTCGAATGGCAACAAGAATTCGTCTCAACAGTGTGTTCATATTCATCATGTCGTCGTAACCATGTCTTGCCATTGCCGTCACTACGTCCTGGTGGCAGCTCCCAGTCCTCCTGTCTACCTAACGCTGTCAGGTCAAGGTAGTTGAACATGCCAATCAGTATATCTGTCCCACGGGCGTAGGTCGTATAGGTGTGGAAAATTCTATCGCCATCGCGTAGAAAGGAACTAACTCCCGGCACTTCCATTGACTGCCCTGAATCCACAGGTACCCCTTGCTGAACAAGCTCGTTCTTGTCCAGATAGTTATATTCTATTGGAGCTACGGATTCATCCAGTGTCACGTGAAAATCATAGTTAAAGTTGCTATCATAGGATGAGTACCAAGGGATGTTCCAGCCCATGCGTTCCTTGTAGCGTTGCAGCTTGGGAAGTGGGGCACGGGAGATGAGTGCTAGTGATGTGTTACGTGCATAAAGGTGGGCGAGATGACCGATGTTGTCGGCAGCCAACGAGCAAGCCGGACAGCCCGCTTCCCACTCAGGATCGAACATGAAGTGATGCACGATAAGCTGAGGGCGTCCTTCAAATAGATCAAGCAAACGGGCCTTACCATTTGGCCCATCCAAGACATAGTCCTTATCCAACTCTATCATTGGGAGGCGACGACGTTCAGCACTTAGTGCATCACGCGCCTTCGTGAATTCCTTCTCTTTAGCGAGCAATTCCTTACGCGCCTCCAGCCATTCGTCACGTGATACGATATTTGGTAGCTGCAGATGATTTTGCGTTTTCATCTTATCTACTCCCTTCTTGTTTTATTCACCATACCACAAATGACGGTTTTAGACTTCTTTTCGATTGCTTATTTTTCTCACTTTTGTGTAGATAGTCGGTGACAACGTTGATAACAATTAAAGTTATATGGTTGTATATCTTCTTCGATTTTTCTAGCCTGAAATCCATGTTCTGATAGATAGGTTAATAGAATAGACAAATGGTCGGCTGTATTTTGTTTATCATGCATCAGAATTATAGGTGTTACTCCCGCTTTATCTAACTTTTCTATTTGTCCAATCACCGAATCTACATATTCTTCATCAGATAAAGACCAATCACTGCTGTCTACATTCCAATCCCACACTTTAAATCCATTGCTGTCTAAAACCTTCCGAAATGATTCCGTTAAATACGGAACACTACCATATGGTGTTCGAATCAGATTGGACTGGACCCCAGTTATTTGTTGAAGTGTCTTCTGAGCAGTAGTCATTTCTTCCAGGGCAGCTTGTTCTGATTGATAAAAATGGTAGATGTCATGGGTCACGCCATGTAACCCGACAGCATGACCTTCCTCTACGATTTGTTCAACGACTTCTGGTGATTCCTTCATGGAAGGTTCTAGCATGAAAAAGGTCGCCGTAGCATGAAATTGGTGTAAAGCAGCTAAAATCTCAGATGTTGCAGCAGTAGGGCCGTCATCAAAGGTTAAGTAGACAGTCCTTTTAGTATTTTCTTGTGAATGGTTAGATTTTAAGGATGTTTGGTTATCAGTTTCTGATTTTTTGTTAGGAGTTGTAATCGCAGAATTATTTGTCCTTGATTCCCTTTGATCACCATCAAAATCACTTTGACAGGCATAAAGAATAACCAAACAGGCAAGGAAAATAAATAGTATAGGCTTTTTCATGGTAAGACCTCGATTCTCTTTGTTTTTTTGCTTGTTGAAAGATTAATATAATGAACGAAAGAAGCGATAAATCTGAAATGGAATTAAACTAAAAATGAAAAAGTAAAAGCCATCCTTTTTGTGGGATGGCCTATCAGAAAACTTTAGATATTGCTAAGAAATCCATTCCAAAATGCCTTGTTCTTCTGATTTTTCTCTATATTCTTTAATCCCTTTAACTATGGAAGTGGCAACACGTGATTGAAATTCGTCAGTCCACATTTTGGATTCTTCCTGAGGATTCGTCATATAGCCTACTTCTATTAAAGCAGCTGGCATATTCGTATCTTTTACAACAAATAGTTCTTCCTTTTTAATTCCTCTATCTCTAAATTCAGTGGCTTCCACTACATGCTTCTGTATGATTTGAGCCAATTGGCGGGAATGTTTATGATAATAAAACGTTTCTGTTCCCGAGACAGTGGAATCGGAAAAAGTGTTACCATGAATAGATAGAAATACATCCGCATCTTGCTTGTTGGCATATTTCGGTCTGTCTCGACTTTCTTGTGAAAGAAAACTATCATCGGTTCTTGTCATTAAAACTTCTATTTGTGGCTCGTCCTCCAACAGCTTTTGCACCTTTTTGGACAAGCTTAAAGTGAAATTCTTTTCATACTGGCCACTAGCACCTGTTGCCCCGTTATCCTTACCACCATGTCCAGGGTCAATGACAACCTTAAAAGCGGTATCACTACTTTTAGTGTTTTCCTTGTCCTTGTTAGGAGTAGCACTATCCTTGTGTTGATTGTCAGGATTGCTCGCGCAGGCTGATACGATTAGCAGTGGAAAAAGAACCAATAGGATAAGCCATATTTTTGTTTTTCTATTAATTTGTCGTAACATCATCGTAAATCTTTCCTCTCTTTTTTGTTCTATTTAAAAATTAATAGAGAGAGGTGAAGATTAGGTGCAGATCATAACAATATCAAATAAAAATTTTGAAATAGGCAAGATCTGTGAGCGTTTGTCCGTTCTCAGGATATATGTTATTTAGGGAATTTGCGGAATAGCAATTATAAGAGTTTTGCTAATAGTAATATGGGATACGGATAAACGTGGTGGAAATACAAAGAAACATCGGGATTGTTCCCGATGCTTCTTTGTAAATTTATAATATGGAGAAAAGAAATTAAAGGATAATGAATTGGTTAGATACAAGGGAAAAAACTAGAAAGATACTTTTTAGATGAGGTTATCACTTCTCGTCTTTTTAGGGTGGTACTTCTGTAATAGAATGAAATTGTCCGCAACTCGCTCCCTATGTCCTTAGTAGACATGACAATCTCTCCTCGGTGCCTGACCCATGTACTGGAACGTAGAAACACCAGTGCAGGTTTGGGTCGTTATCGACAACAGAAGCAGAGTGAACGACAAACTCCATCTCCTGCCCGTCCGGAAGACGAAATAAAGCAGTTGCGACCCGTTTTTGCTTGATTTCATAAAATTCAAAGAAATGAACAAACTCCTTACTTTTTTGCCTCAACCGTTCAATTCGTTCCATATATAATGGTTTATCTTTAAAATGGTGTAAGTTTGCCCGCAACATCGCAGTGCTGTATCTGGCGTATTCTTCCCAATTGACCAATCTTTGGCGGTATTCCGAATTACAAAACATAATGTTCATCATATACCGTTCGCTTTCTGGCAGGCTACCGAAATCAGCTATAATCAGTTCAGCCGCCTTATTCCAAGCGATTACATCCGTACCCTCGCCTGTCACGAAAGAAGGATAATGTAATTGATCGACGGTTGTTTGCAAAAAATCGGTGTCGGGTTTTCTACTATCTACTTCAACACCTGCACTTGCTGGATCTACATTGGCTAGATCAAACAGATGCTTCTGTTCGTCATCATCTAACATCAACGCGTTGCTAATATTCAGCAACACTTCTGGTGAAGGATTTACCCCCCTGCCTTGCTCTAGCCAAGAATAATAAGTCACACTTAAATTAGCGAGATATGAGACCTCTTCTCTTCGAAGCCCTGGGGTGCATCTTCGACCTTGAAGTGGTTTTATCCCTACATCAGCAGGCTGTAAACGTTCTCTACGTGATTTAATGAATTCACCCAAGGTGGATGAGAAACGATTGGTTGTCATACATGTCACCTCCAATTTATGAGAAGTATAGACATCGCAATGAAACATATGAATCTAAAACACTTTGTTAAAAATTATTATAATCTCTTTTGAAGTTTATTACCACAAAAGCGAGGATAATGGGGTGGAAGCTATTAGTCTTATTAATAGTATAAACATGATGTGGCTGTCAACCTCTAATGTTGATACGATAAAGATAATCCGTGACTTAGAAGGTAGTAGGAGGTTTTTATCTTGAAAAAGTATGAATATAGAAATAAGTTAGCTGTAATCACTGGCGCTTCATCCGGAATTGGGAAGGTATATGCACAACAACTAGCGTCACGAGGTTGTCATGTAGTACTAGTAGCACGATCCAAGGATAAACTGGAAGCAATCGCTAGAGAAATCAACCGCCAATACGGCGTGCAAGCTTATGCGTTGACCTACGATTTGTCTGAAGCGGACGCCCCGCGTTTACTGGCTGATCAAATTTCCGAACTTGGATTGTCGGTTGATATTCTCATCAATAATGCAGGATTTGGAACTTACGGGCGTTTCGAGGAAATAAACCCAGAGCGCGAGCAGGAAGAAATTATGCTGAATACGGCTGCCCTAGTAGACCTTGTACATCGTTTTCTGCCCAATATGTTGGAGCGTAAGGATGGAGTAATCGTTAACGTGGCTTCGATGGCGGCATTTATGCCTGTTGCTTATTCGGCTGTTTATGGAGCTACCAAAGCCTTTGTATTATCCTTCTCTGAGGCTCTTTGGGCGGAAGTACGTGAACGAGGAATACGAGTACTCGCACTGTGCCCTGGTGCAACAGATACGGGTTTTTTCGATGTAGTTGGAAGCAAAGACTTGGCTGCTGGGTCAAAGCTCTCGACCCCGGAAAAGGTTGTACAGGTTGGATTTCGCGGAATTGATCAAGGACGCAATTATAGTGTCGATGGACGAATGAATTACTTTATGGCTCAAATGCTCCGATTGTTTAGTAGGCGTAGGGTAGCCCTGATTATGGAAAGAATGGTAACACCGAAAAACATTAATAATGGGTAAGTGTATGTGTGTTTTTACAATACTTTTCCATTCAAAAATAATTACAACGGGCGCTTAAAATAGCTATTAAATCAAGCATTGGTGATTATTAAGGTGTGAAAGCACCATCATTCATTCAAATAAAGGATCGCATTATAACACGTGTATATGTAAAATTGGCTGGTTTATATTCATTCAATGCCGAACTCGAACCAGCCAATTAGCTGCATAAGAAAAACGCTCACTTTGTGGGGGCATCACTCGGCCAAGCTCTTTTCACTCTTTTTTATCTAAATAGAAGAAAAACATCACACCATCTTCTGTATTGGATACACCGTACTCTGCACCATGTAGCTCTAAAATGTTCTTTGAAATAGCAAGCCCTAATCCTGTTCCACCCTGCGCACGATTGCGAGACGTATCTCCACGATAAAAACGATCCCATATTTTATCTAACTGCTCCTGTGCGATAGGAGCCCCGTTATTTTCTACACATACTTTTACGCGCCCATTGTCTTCGATCGTCGAAATAAAAATATGTTGATTATCTGGGGTGTGACGAATGGCATTGGTAATAAAGTTCGTTAAAACTTGCTCTATTCGATTTTGATTGGCAAATACATTATTATTGGAACGGTGTTGATGGACATGTAATTGTTTGTTCTCAATCTCTAAAGCTAATTGCTCACAAATATATGCAATGCTCTCGTCAATAGGAAAGACATCCATTTCCATTTTATACGTACCAGATTCGAATTTTGCTAATTCAAGCATATCTACGATGAGCAAATCCATTTTATCGACTTCTTTTTTCAATGCATGAAAATAATAATCTTTTTTATCACTGGCGACACCGTCTTCGATAATGGAGATACAGCTCTTCATAATGCTTAAAGGTGTCTTTAATTCATGGGAGACTCCGGAAATAAATTCTTTTCGTATGCTTTCGAGTTGTTTTTCTTTCTCTATATCCTGTTGCAATTGATCAATGTAAGAATGCAGCTTAGTAGAAAGTGTATTAATATTATTGGATAGTGTCCCAATCTCATCCTTAGATCGAATCGGTATGCTCTCTGAAAAATCTAAGCTTGCTATCTTGTTTGTCGTATCATTTATTTGTAACAATGGTTTGGCTATTTTTTTGGAATAATAAAAGGATGCTAGGACAATAAGAAGTAGCACAAATAGAACGAGGTAAAGATAATAATCCTCCAGCATTTGAACAGCTTCATCAACCGGCTGTAATGACGTCATCGCAAAAATATAACTAGTGTCGCCAGTCGTATCGGTGATAGGTCTGATAAAGAGCTTGTATTGAATATTATTTTCCTCATAATCCATTGTTTGAGCATGGCTAATGTCAATTTTATCTAATAGTAATTTAACTTGAAATTGTTTTATTTTTTCTATAAACAGACGATTGGTATAAATAGTGGAGCCAACTGGTAATTGTAAATCCGTAATTCGTCCTTTTAAAAATATCTGTGAGCTTTCTACTGGAGAAGGTTCTGTTTCCGGTTTTTGGTCCAATAACTCTTCTGCTGGTAATTGTGATTTTTTAATGTTTCTCGTTGAGCTCTCTTCTGGAACAAGTTCTATTTCCGTTCTTTGACCATATAACTCCTCGGACAGAAGCCTATTCTCCAATACAACATTTCTGTTCTTTCCTGTTAAGATCGCAGGAACGACGGTATTATCTATGATTATTCCATCAATGAAAATATCCTCTACTTGTTCTAAATTGAATTTTAACCTGTCTAGCTCTTCTAAATCAATAAAGCTATACAATGGGACGTGGATGGTACGATTAGAGAAATTCTCATATTCGGAGGAATCTAAATCTATTTCTACAGAGAAGTCGTTGGCGTATTTAATATTCCCCACACTATCTAATGTGGTAATCCATGTCGTATGCTCTTGTTGAAAACCCTGCTCTAGCTGTTTGATTGCTTGGACGTCTCCTTCAGCCTTTAAGTACTCTTTCTCAAAAGATTCAATACTCGTATTTATTTCCTCTACCTTTTGGCTAGCATAGTATTGCTTAAAGAATATCGTTTGTCCAATATACATAATGACCAAAATCAGCATACATAATAATGTTGTCAGCATAAATAGTTTTAATACAATTCCTATCCTCATGCTGTGCCCTCAAATTTGTAACCAGCTCGAATAACCGTTACAATACTATTTGCTTTATGACCTAATTTATGACGTAAATTACGAATATGACTGTTGATGGTGCGATCATCCCCCGCAAATTCGTATCCCCAAATCTTCATGATTAGTTGCTCTCTCGTTATAATAACCCCCTGGTTTTGCATTAAATAGGCTAATATTTCAAACTCTGTGTATGTCAAGCTTATCTGTTCCTCGTTTACTGTCACGGTACGTGTGGGGAAATGAACATGAATACCATTAATCATTAAATGGTCTTCACTTGGTAACTTACCATCCTGAGCATATCGACTTTGGATTAATCGCTTTACTCTTGCTAATAAAATGGGCGGGCTGTATGGCTTTGTCACATAATCATCTGCTCCTAACTCAAATCCAAGTAACGTATCATCTTCATCCGAACGAGCTGTCAACATAATAATAGGCACATTAGATGTTTTGCGAACTCGTTTGCAGACAGACCATCCATCCAACTCTGGTAGCATAATATCCAGGATGATTAAATGTATTTCCTTTTCTTCAAATATCGCCAAAGCCTCGTTTCCATCTACTGCTTCTAATACGTTATATCCTTCATCCATTAAGTAATCTTTCACGATTTCCCGTAAAATGTCTTCATCTTCTACAATTAATATATTTTTTTGCATTTTTCACCCTCACAATGCCGAATAGGTTAGAGTTAATGATAGCTTATCATAACGATGTAAAGATGAGGTGAAGATTTTCGTGATAAACCCTCTATTATATGTTGACAATATATTTTATCCAAAAACAAAAGAAATATAGATTATTGGCAGGGCTCCTAAATTTAACGGAATAAAATCTCCATGAGTTGCAGTGGGTGTGCATTCATGAATCCATGGACAATAATCAATACCCACACTCTGCGGAAACGAGCCCACAGGTAACCAAGGAATAGACCTATGACACCATGGTTCACCATGACCGTAGCTATATCCACATCCCAATGACCAGAGCTGTGTACTGCAATATGCCAGCTCGCCCATAAGAGCGATGTAGCAAGAATCGCCGGCCAAGTACCTAGTAATAATTCTAAGCGTGTTTGCAACCATAATCTATAAAAAAGCTCTTCCAGTACACTATTAATCAGAAACCCTATGAGTAAAGCGGAGATTAAAATTGTTGGATCCACTTCTGTTGAATCAAATGGGGTGGAGAATACAGAAAAGAAGTGGAAATAACCCCATATTAGGATGACTGTAAGCGGTGTAAGCCAATACCATCTACTTTTAATGGGTTTTACAGTTTTAGGGTGCTCTTTCCTGTGGTTGCCTCGATCAAACAAAAAAAGGATGAATGGAATGAACAATAAAAGGAATATTTTAGATATCATATATAACCATTGGAACGCCATACCTTCCAAGCTTGTGATGAGAAGACTAATCGTGAAGAGGGAGCCACTCAAGAATAAGACAACACCTTGAAGCTTGATGTGCCTTTGTTCAGACGATTGAAGGGGGAGATAATTTTTATGATGAAACGGTAAGAAATGAATAAGGAGTATACCAATAATAGCAGGTATCCACCTGTTCCAAAAAGGCATCGTTCCTTCATGATCCCCACTGTAACGAATGTTAGTCTCTCCAATTCCTATAAGCCAAAGTGAGGAGAGCAAAATGACTAAAATGCTTATTCCGCCAATTAGCTTCCCCGCTTTTGGATAATAACTTATCATAATTAACCAACCTCTCCTCCATTGATTGCAAATCAATCATTTTGGCTCCTGTTGCTACCTTTTAACTATCAGTATTAAGCAATGATTTTTGATAAGATAATTTACTTGCGTTCTCGAATTCGTAAGTATGTAATATGACTCTGGATACCTTTATAGAGTTACGTTTCACTTTACCTAAAGTTTCACGAATTATATTACTTCACATACTGGTCTGTTTTTTCCAGAGAAAGCAACATTTCCTTTATGGTTATGACTCAGTGAAAGATTATTAAATAATAGCTCCCGTTATGTAGTGAATGTAATTAGCCATTAGTCTAACAAAAATATTAATGAAGGGTGCTGATAAAGATGGTATACACAGCAACTTATTTTTTCGTAGATACTATTTAAATTGATGGTTGGAACACAGGTAGAGGTATTATATTAAAAGATAATGCAACTGTTCGAGATTACCTTAACAGCGATTTGGATTATGGTCCTGACTTCTTCAAGTTCAGAGCATAGCAATTATCGTTTAGATACTGAAAATCGGGCATTCGTTTACAAATAGAAAAACACTTTCTAGCTTGTTAGGTATATCATACCAAGCTAGAAAGTGTTCTTCTTACGTATTTTATAAAAGGAAACAAATGATTTTCTCTTTACTTTCTTACAAAATTCTTACGAAAGGGTTGGAAGATAAATGATAAATACAACTTTGTCATCTGAGCTCGAAACAGAAATGGTTCCCTGATGGAGTTCCACAATTTCCTTTGCAATAGCAAGTCCTAGGCCAGCACCGCCTGTATTGGTGCCCCGTGAGGAATCTAAGCGGTAAAATTGCTCAAAAATACGGTTTACTTTTTCTTCGGGGATGGTATATCCTTCATTTTCGAACCGAATGCTAATGCCCTTGCTTTCCTCTTTAATTTCAATTGTGATAGTACTATCAGGGAAACTATAGCTGACTGCATTTCGGATAATATTATCAAACACACGCTCCATTTTACCTACATCACATTTTATATCAAGCTTGTCAGGAGAGATGAGCTGAAATGCTAGTTTTTTTTCATTAAGCAGTGGTTGAAACTCAAAGGTTAATTGCTCAAACATTCTAATGACATTCACTTGACTTAGCTCAAGCGTTAATTTGCTTAAGTTAAAACGTGTGATTTCAAAAAATTCATTAATTAAATCTTCTAAACGAATTGCTTTATCTAATGAAATGGACGTGTATTTTTGGCGTAGCTCGTTTGAGATCTCCTGTTCATCATTAAGCAGAGTTAAATAGCCAATAACTGAGGTAAGTGGTGTTTTTAAATCATGGGCAAGATAGACGATTAAGTCATTTTTCCTTTGCTCTGCTTCCTTTGCTAACCTATCATTCTTAATCGAGCTTTGTTTAATTTGATTCATTTGCTCCTCCACCTGTTTAAGTTCTCGCGGTAATCTAATGAGATCCTCATTCGAGGAAGCTAATTCATTACTTGCTTCTATAATGGTATCAAAATAATAAATAATTCTTTTCCAACTGATTAACACAATGATGATAAACCCGACAATCCAACACAAAGAAAGAAACAAAATAGGATGCTCATTAATCGGACTAAGCAGAAAATCGTATACAAAATTGTCAGCATACCAGGTGAACATGGATAGCACGAATTCTACAAATAAAAAAGTTAACACTAAGCCGACTGTGAACAAAACCACCATTAAAAAGAATTTATAAATGATGGCTCTTTTTAAGTCTTTTCCTGAATAGCTTGAATTTTGATTATTCAATGGTGTAGCCAACTCCCCACACTGTTTTAATATATTTTGGATTTCTAGCCTTCTCGTTCATTTTTTCTCGTAAACGGCCAATATGGGCCATCACCGTGTTATTGTTATCTAAGTAATTTTCTCCCCAAACGGCTTCGAATAGTTCTTCAGATGAAACGACCTTTCCTTTGTTTTCACATAAGTACCATAAGATAGAAAATTCAAGAGGTGTGAGGGGCAGTTCTTTGCCGTATAGGAAACATTTATGATTGACTTTGTTGATGTACAATCCTGCAAAATCATACATTTCTGGATTGGCCGACTCTATGTTTTCGTTTGCTTCTGTATGGTTATATCGCTTGTACCTTCTTAATTGAGCTTTTACCCGGGCGACCATTTCCAATGGGTTAAAAGGCTTCGTAATGTAATCATCTGCACCAAGAGTTAGGCCAGTAATTTTATCGATATCCTCTATTTTTGCGGTGAGCATGATAACAGGGTAATGATAGTTTTCTCTAATACGCTGACAGAGCGTAAAACCATCTATTTCTGGCAACATAATATCTAGTAAAGCTAAATCAAAAGCAGTAGTTTGGATACATTTTAATGCATCCCTTCCGTTAGAGTATCTTTGTACGCTAAAGCCTTCATTAGTAAGGTATACTTCAATTAAATTTGCAATTTCCGTTTCATCCTCTACAACCAAAACATTTGTTGGCATTCTCTCACCCTTCATTGTTCATTTTATATAAACTTTCATTGGTATATTCGAGACTGGACATGGAGTTCTAGCAGGTAGTATTACTGCCCATTTTCACTAACATGAGCAGGGGGGAATTCCCTTCCACAGCCTCGTACTATTAGCGAGTTCATCACCTATTGAAGTATTGCCAATTTCCTATAAAAACTTAACTAAGCAAGGTTCATGAGATTATACTAGCATTACCAATTAATTATAGTCAACAACCTGATAAACTAATAATTTCCTTTGACTAAATACGTGATTAACTGCCCTTTCCTGTGGCATTGCCAAGTACTTCGTAAGAATTTCGTAAGAATTTATTAATAAAATCTTATAGGTTCCTTGAAGAAAAACAAAAGAACAAAACTCTTTGTTTTAGTACGATTGAAGTATACAAGCAATGATTTTTTAATTGAAAATAGTAGGAAAATAAATTATTTGTTATAAATAATTAAGTGAATTAAGTTAGTGAAAGGAAGAGCCGATATGAGAAGGTTTTTAGCGATTGTAAAAATATTATTGATCATTACTGTTGTAGTGTTCGTGATATTTAGAATGGGGGATAAAGCGAACCTAAATGTAAAGAAGGACTTCCCCTTTTTTAGTACAGAAGAATACGCCAGTCAATATATTTATGTGTTTGATAGAGAAACAGGAGACGTGATTTATGAAAAGAATCCGCAATCTAAGACATATCCTGCATCGCTCACAAAGATCATGACAACGATGGTAGCACTTGAGCATATTGACGACTTATCTACAATTGCTCCTATAGATACAGAAACACAAAGTGAAATGTTTGCAAACAATGCTTCGATGGCGGGTTTTAATGCTGGGGAATCAGTAACATATCGAGACCTGTTATATGGCACGATGTTACCCTCTGGTGCCGAAGCAGCTAACTCTCTAGCTATTCATGTGGCAGGAAGTGTGGAAGGTTTTGTTCAAATGATGAATGACAAAGCTGTTGAACTAGGATTGAATAGCACACATTTTACTAATCCAGAAGGTCTCCATAATAAAGATCAGTATACGACAGCTTCTGACATGGGCAAGCTTTTAGATTATGCATTAAATAATGAACATTTTAAAGCGATTTTTACGAAAGAGACATTTCTAACAACGTCAACTACACACCATCCTGATGGAATTCTGTTAAAATCCACTGTTCTTACGTCCCTTAATAAAGATGAGCAAAATGGCTTTGAAATTATTGGTGGAAAGTCAGGTACAATGGATGAAGCTGGACAATGCTGGGCAACACTTGGGTTGGTAGATGGCCGTGAATATATAAGTATCGTCATGGGAGCTCCTTTAGAAGACATTAGTCATCCAGATAATAAGCAAATAGCGGATACGCTGAAGCTGTATACAAAAATTAAGTCTAATGAGTTATGAATATATTTACGTGCAAGTTTAATAGGGCTTGATTATCATGACATGAATGGAACGGTGTATTGGAAAAAGCGTTTTTACAACGATAAGGAAATACCAATATTAAAAAGCCAAACTTCTCCGTAAATTTACGGAAGGTTGGGCTTTTTCGTTATTCATTAAAGCTCACGATTGCTGCTGAGTTAGGATTTTTCTATTCAATATTCCACTCGAACCATCTTCCGTGACCATCGGTTGAACCAATAGTTTGATTGTATTCGACACCATCAATAAAATAATCAAGATGAAGGTTTCTATCCCACATATTGTTATATAGATGGAAAACGTCCCTTTTGCTTCCAATTGTTTTAATCTTATTTAGAAGATCATACTTTAAATCCTCTGGTATTTGATTGGCTACGTGAGTATGGAAGATACAAATTGCAGTGTTCTTAGGCAGTGTTTCTACAATATCTGTTAAGAGGGTTACTCCATCTCCTTCAAGAAGTTCAACGGGATTTTCATTAAAATACTTGGCTGAATCTTCAAAAAGTTCCAACCTCTCTTTATGTTCAGGCCAAATAAGAGATTTCAACCATAAATAATCTTCTGAGTTGCTTAAATCACTTATATGTAAGTCTATTCCTAGCTTTGATACAACTGGAGGGCTCTCTTTGAACAATGGAAGAGTATTATCCCCTTTTACTTCAGAAGTTATATGAACATTTGAAAGTTTATTTCCGTAAACTTTATTGTTTCCATATGAATAATTGTACTGGTCCCATAAAAGCTGAAGGCCAGCACTCGTTCCAATTTCAATTAAAGATAATGGTTTTTTTATTTTATTATAAACATAGCAAAAGGTAGGATACAGGTAAGTACAACGCCTTACTTCGTTAGTCTGTACTAACTTAATTTTAAGTAGTGAAATAATTTCATCTCTATAAATCTGACAAAAATCCTTGAAATGTACAAAAGCTCCTTCTATTTCCTTCGGATTAGGAACAATGCTTGGATAGTATTCCTTTAATAAATGATCTTTGCCCTTCAACAATAGGTAATGAACAGCACCTAAAAGCATATTTGGTACTGGCTGCCCAACTCTAGCAAAAGAGCATATTTCAAGTATTTCATCATCCTCAGCTATTTTTCTAGACAAAACTTCATATAACTGACTTGAACCTTTGCATTCAATATTAGCGAAATTCGTAAATCGCAAAGATAATTGTGATTTATCCATAAAATCTCCCCCTTTATTAGCTTATTTTACCATATCCTTTTTTCTTGGTGGTTTGGCTAAACTGCATACGTTTGCATAATACCAATTATGTTAAAAATCATGCGCTTGCAAAAAGCCAGTGCTTTAAACATAGTTATCAACGCCATTAGTGTCTGGAATACTCTACATCTGACAAAAGCAGTTGAATACCAAAAAGGTTTAGGTAATTTAAATGAAGATTTGTAGTATCATATGTCTCCTTTAGGCTGAGAGCATATCAATTTACTAGGAGAGTACCGATTTAATTCTGAAAAAATAGTTGCGTTAGATTCTCTAAGACCACTAAAACTGTCTTAACGTTGTTAAAATTGGAGTAATCATCCTCGTCTTTAAATTGGTCTTAGCGTTGTAAATCCGCATTTTCCTGACAGTACCCCATATTGTAGCTTTAAAGTTTGATTAAAAATAGCCCACAGAACCCCATTTTAGGCAAAATAAAAAGAATCCTTCTTGAAAAAATATTGATCAAAATGGATTCTTTTCCTATGAATTAATAAACATTTTTATAAAAATGTTTGATCATTTTCTACCTATGTTCCTCCGTAAAAGCGCCCGATAATTGAAGATCCGCTCTAAAATTGAATAGTTTTTTGACAAATCATTCATCTTTATCAAGACCTAGATGAACAGAATCTGCAATCCTTTCATAGCCAATCTCCCTATAGATCTTATTCGATGTCGGATTCATCATATCTGTATACAGTACGCAAAAGTCGAAGTCTCTGAGAAGTTCCCTTGAAACCGCCGTAACAAGCGTCCTAGCATATCCTTTTTTGCGCTCTTCCTTTGGCGTAAAAACCAAAGAAACAGTTACACCGTTCTTTGTCGGACGTGACTTCTTCATCATAGATACAATCTTTCCTTTATCCTCCCAAAGAAAAACCTCTTGTTCCTTTAGAAACAATGCTACACGTTTTTTCACGTGTTCGATTGGAGAAATCGGCATTCCAGTATCACTTTCGAATAAATTGAACCACTTTTCGATAAGTGAAGAATCACTTTCTTCTGCATATCGCCAAGTACCGGGGCTATGTTCAAGCTTTTCATTTACCTTATTTAGTCGATACAATCCCTGATCCATAAGTAGTTGATGAGTCATACCGGTTTTAATTTCCCACTTCTTCGCGACTTTGTATGCCCACGGTTTCAAACTGATGACCGAACGAAAGTTTATTTCAAGTTCGACCATATTTTTTATGAATAGATCCATTATTTCTTCCAAACGGTTTTCATCGACAAAGATAAAATTTAATGGATGAGGGGGTGTCATTTGGAAAAGAGCTAGTACTTTTCCATCCTCTTCAATTGTAGCCATAAATGGGTCCTCATATTTACCGACTTTAATCGCTTGCAGTACACCAAAAAAAAGACTGAATACATCTTCCTTTTCCAATAAAATCGGCTCTATCTTTCTTGCAAAATCATGAGCATTATCATAAACTTTAAAATTCATTTTCAATACCCCATTCCTAATCAGATAAAATCAAAGGCACTGATTTAGAAGCACTTTTTTCTTCTGCAATCTGGATCGATTCTGGAATAATTCATCACATTAATTGTATCAAACATATTTAAAAAATATCGAACTTTATTTAAAATGATCAATCTTTATTATAAATTATCAAACTTTATTTCAAAGCTACAAATATGTGTTCGATATGCTTTATGTATTGAATTTAGGGCTATCTAGCAACATGTAAAATCAAAATTGATCTCTTTTTTTAACATCTAATATGGGTACCCGTCAAAAAAATGAGCTCAATGTTGTAAATCCGCATTTCCCGATGGGTATCTCTTTATGAAAGAGTTAGCTGGATGATTTACAGCATTATTCAAACTCATTGCACCTGAGAGCCTTCTAGCAACAATAGATAGATAAATATATTAGAAAAATTAATACAAATATACCTACCCTAAAACATGACAAAAAAAGACTAGGTAAAGCCTAGTCTTTATATTGCATTTCTATAGTATTTTGCTTGTATTTTTTCCTTATATTTATTAAATATAAAAGTATAAATTTTCTCTTTTATTATATAAAATTTCAAAAAACTTTCATTTTCTTGGAACAAAGTCACTGTTGGTATTAATACAGTGATCACAAACAAAAATATATTTGCCCATGTATTATTAATAAAATTAAAATTTAATAACGTTATAAAACCAACAATAATTACAACTAAACCATAATATATAATAGAAGCCCATTTTTTAGCGAAATTTGAAGCAAGTTCTGTAGCTCTATCCTCTTCTGATTCATTTTTCATTGCTAACTCGTTCTCTCTCTTTTTCATTTCCAATCGAATTTTTTCTAATTCCTCATTTTTCCGTTGGATCTCGACATCTCTTTCTTTAGCAATTCTGTCTTTTTCAGCTTGTTCCTGTCGTTCTTTCTCAGCCAATATCTCAGAAATTGTGCCAACAGTAATCACATCTGGATCACCTTTTGATATATCCATCAGCATTTCTTGAGCAGATGCAGTATATCTTAGAAAATATATATCATCCTCTTTATATTGACTTTCATGAAGTTTAATTACTTCAATGAATTTCGCCCACACAGATTCTGGAGGTCTTGTTGCTGCAAAGGTCTCTGCGATTAATCTTTTTCTTGGTAGATCAGGTACATCAGAAGGGTTTTTTAACCACATAATATTAGTAAGTATTGAATCATGTAAAACTGGTGGAATTATTCTTGAAGTCTCTTCAGTGTAAAAATGTTTTTTCACATTATAACTAAGTAAATAATTATTTGTAATAAATATAGCTCTACATCTTTTTATTTCTTTAAATTTCTCTCCCTTTCTTAAACGCTCTATTGCTGAGATCGAGTTGACATCTTTTTCGATTGCAGTATCTCTATGATATTTAATATTATTTTTTAAACAATCATATAAGTCTTTATGTGATATTACAGAAGAGTGGTCATCATAATCAACTGATCCTTTCACTCTAATGGGTATCCTAGAAAGATCTTCTTCCAAACTACAAATAATACGATTTATAGCAACGTCATCCATTTTGTTATCTAAAAAATATTGAATAGTGCCATGTGGATCTGGAACATTCTTAGTTAGGTTATTTATGCAGTATTGTAAGGTACCTTCCATCTCTTCTATATTATTCCTAAAACCCTTAAAATAGAATTATTAGCTTTTAGCATATCTATAAGTTCAAGGCATGGCTGTTGCCTCGCTTTCCCTGAATAACCAAGGGCATAAATTAAAAATGGAGAGTCAAAATACACTTCTGTTCCCTTAAACTTCATCTTCATTCGTGACAATCATCTATTCTGTGTTTGAAAATCTTTTTTGGTTGTAATTAAAACATTAGCACCAGGATAAAGCCGCATAAATTCTTTAGCCCACTGATCTACTGTATGATTTATAGGCTTTTTAACAGCTCCAATTTGTTTCAGTTTCATTCCAGCAGCAATCATTGCAGCTGTTTTTCTAGCTCCTACTTCTAATAATCCTGTTCCTGTTGTCATAATTCTAGCCACTACATTTTTCTGGTGCTCTCGCAATGCCATTTCTTCATTCATTTCTGGAAATGTCAGATTCTGGCCATTGTATGTCCGAGGACGGATAGATTCTCATACGTTCTGTATTCAACAGTTTTTCTTCACTGATGCCGGAAATTGTTTCTACCCATCGACTGATTCACCAAAAGGAATTTTTCTTGTTCCTTGGTGATAGCTATGATTAGCTCGTTCACATAAGTTTTGAACAAGTTCATATGGCACATCACTCTCCATTTTCAGAGAAAAATACTTCAAGATTGTTTTGACTTGACATTTTATAGACTACAATTGTAATATTGTACTACAGTTGTAATCCATAGAGTAATAAGGTATAAAATGCTTATGGTTGGTGACTGAAGAAACAAATAAGAGAGATTCAATCTAATAGAGAGAAGGTATCAATATGAGAAAAACTAGCCCACACAAAATCGGCATGCTTCTTTTTATCATGTCCATCACATTGCTTTTACTAACAATACTAACCGCATGCGTAAATGCAGATAATAAGACCGATGCATCATCCAACAAAGAAAATGCATCAAAAGAAACGATCAGTAAGGATGAAAAGTTTGCACAGCTTGAAAATGAATTTAATGTCCAGCTAGGTGTCTATGCAATGGATACAGGGACGAATCAAACAGTCGAATACCGACCAGAAGAACGTTTTGCTTATTCATCCACCTTCAAACCATTGGCTGCAGCAATCTTGCTTGAGCAAAATAACATAGAAGATCTGGAAAAAATCGTTACGTATACCAAAGATGATTTGGTTACTTATTCTCCGGTTACTGAGAAACATGTAGATACCGGAATGACGCTATTGGAAATCAGTGAAGCGGCCATTCGAAAAAGTGACAACACTGCGGGGAATCTCCTACTTGAGGCTCTTGGGGGTCCAGATAAATTTGAGCAAGCCTTACGTGACATTGGTGATGACATTACCCAGCCCGAACGATACGAAACAGAATTGAATGAATTCATACCGGGGAATAATCGTGATACAAGCACACCGAGAGCTATGGCCACCAATCTGAAGAAGGTCACCCTTGATGACTTTCTTTCAGATGATAAGCGTGAATTACTTATTGACTGGATGAAAGGAAATGCAACAGGAGATGCACTAATACGTGCAGGCGCACCAGAAGGATGGATAGTTGGTGACAAAAGTGGTGCAGGAAGCTACGGAACAAGAAATGACGTTGCCATTGTATGGCCACCGAACAGAGAACCAATCGTCATGGCAATTATGTCTCGGCACGATACAGAAAATGCGGAATATGATGATGCGCTGATTGCAAAGGCTGCCGAAATCACACTGAACGCTTTAAAATAAGAAATTCGGGATAACACAGGTCCGTTAGGGAGAGACTGTGTTATCCTTCTTTGTTATAGTATTTCTTTCCATGGCGATAAAATGGACTCAAGTGGTAAAATGGAAGAGCTTTGAGTAAATAACTTCGTGGTTAAGGAGATGAAGAAATGTCTGTCCTCCATCTGGCTGTTAGCTTGTCCATATCTTCTATCATGGTCATTGTTATCATGCTGATCCGAAAGATTTTTAAGCATCAATTGTCATCCAAATGGAAATACAATCTCTGGTTCTTGTTACTGATTGCTTTACTATTACCTTATCTTCCTACAAAATTATTAAAATTCGGGGATAATTTCACGTGGAATGGGAACCGAAACAGTAATCCGTTACCATCCGTTACCAAAACCGAAAACGTTAGTTCATGGGAAAATAGTAACTGGATGCACGATTTTTCAATATCTGTTCACCGGGTTGATTTGACATGGATGAATCATGTTTTAACCATCATATGGATTCTAGGCATGCTTGTGCTTATTGCTTTTTCCTTTCACGCATGGATAAAACTGCGACAAATAAAAAGGTCCACAAGCCCAATAAACAATAACGAAGTGATTTCATTATTCGAAGAGTGCAAACAACGGATGAATGTATCACGGCAACTGCTGTTGGGGGAATCACCACTAGTCAAATCCCCAATGACGTTCGGGATATTTAAAACCTATATAATACTGCCGAGTCATGCTAAAGCATGGCTGTCCACGGATGAAATTAAATACATCTTGCTACATGAATTACATCACTATAAAAATAAAGACATCGCCACAAATTTCCTGATCGTCCTATTCCAGATTTTATACTGGTATAATCCATTGATTTGGATGGCGTTCAGGGAAATGCGATTGGACCGGGAAATCGCATGTGATCGTGCTGTCCTAAATACATTGGATCAAAATCAGCATGTAGCATACGGAAACACGATTATAATGTTTGCGGATAAATCCTCTCTTTCAAGGCAATTCGCAATGGTTAACCAGCTCACTAGTTCAAAAAAGCAATTAAAAAAACGGATCGAGCGTATTGCTGCTTTTACAATGGAAACAAAGCTGTTACAACTGAAAAGTATTCTGATTTTTATACTTCTTGCCGGATTTGTCGTGAGTCAGATACCGATTGTCTCTGCAATGACTTATGATGATGACCGGATTGATTTTGACAATAATAATACAGTATATGAGGATTTAAGTGCATTTTTCAATGGATATGAAGGAAGCTTTATACTGTACGATTTGCAAGAGAAGCAATACAATATCTATAATAAAGATAAAAGCACATTACGGATTTCCCCCAATTCTACGTACAAAATTTACAGTGCATTATTTGCTTTAGAGTCTGAGGTCATCACACGAAACGACAACACCTTAAAGTGGAATGGGGAATCTTATCCTTATCAAGTCTGGAACCAGAGTCAAAATTTATTTACTGCACTTGAAAATTCCGTAAGCTGGTACTTCCAGCAGCTGGATGAAAAGGTGCAAATAAAAAACATTGAATCTTACCTTGATAAAATACAGTATGGTAATCAAAATCTGTCGGGTGGAATTGAAGACTATTGGCTCGAATCTTCCTTAAAAATTTCACCGATTGAACAGGTGCAGACACTTAGAGACTTTTATACAAATAAATTTGGGTTTGATGGTAAGAACATTCAATTCATAAAAGATGCCATCAAACTGGAGACGAAAGCCAATGCAACCCTCTATGGCAAAACTGGCACAGGCACGGTTAACGGGAAAAATGTGAATGGCTGGTTCATAGGATATGTAGAAATGGAAAACAATACGTACATTTTTGCAACTAATATCGAAAGCGGCCATCATGCCAGTGGCAGTAAAGCTGCTGAAATTACGAAAACCATTTTGCGCGATAAGGGCATCTATTAAAAGGTAAAGGTAGGGAATAACGTGACGAATAAAATACCCACTATTTCAGAGTCGGAATGGGAAGTCTTAAAAGTGCTCTGGGAACAAGCGCCGCTAACAGCAAATGATATTATTTCATCCTTGCAGGCACAAACGAACTGGAAGCCGAAAACCGTACGTACACTGTTGGATCGGCTCACTAAAAAAGAAGTCGTCGGCGTCCATAAGAATCAGAGAGTTTATACATTCTATCCGCTTTATTCCCAAGACGAATGCCAGCGTTCCAAAACAGAATCCTTTGTAAAACGATTCTATGACGGTGCCTTAAAATCGATGCTCGTTCAATTCATTCAGGATGAAGACCTGTCTGAAGAAGATATTAAAGAACTAAGGTCCATCCTGGATAAAAAGCAGAATGAAAAATAAGACTAACACAGCTTCAGTGGAGTTCAACCAGATTCAACTTATGATTACCGAATCCTTAATGAATACAAGAACGTTATTAAATGGGAGAAAAGCTATGTAGAATAAAAGCAATGATTTTAGAGGTATCTAAGAGGTTTTACGAGTATATTGTTAGTAATAAGAAAGAAGTTTTGCTTAGAAAACAAAACTTCTTTCTTATTTATGAAGATTCGTTTCTGCTATTCGTGACAATCATTTGGCGAACCTTTTGAAATGTTTCTCTCTATCTTTTAAAGTAATCTCTCTAAACAACCTCATCTAATAAACTTTTTTTAATTATCTCCATTAATCAAAAGTACAGCTTTACCTGAAAACTTTCGATCGATTAATTGTTGGGCGATTGTTCCGATAGTCTCCCATGGTGCTTCTACTGCTACAAGTGGTTTCAACTGGCCGTTCGCAATCAAGTCTCCTAAAATCTTCAAATCTTCCTTTGGTGAAAAACGATTTACCTCTTCTCCTAGATAAAAACGATGCAAGTTTACCCCACCTACATATGCGAGTTTAGAAAGATCAAAAGTAGCGATTGGTGATGCAGTATAGCCAACAGATACAAGTACCCCACCAGGCATCAGTTGAGATAGCAGAGATGGTAATGTTTCACCACCTAGAGAATCGATAATGAGATGATATGGACCATATTTTTCTACCGATTCCGTAATAGATTCACCTATAATGACCTTATTGGCTCCCGCCTCTAATATCATGTTAGCTTTCTCTTCAGTTCGTGCTATACCTACATTGAATGCCCCACTTAGGGATGCAAGCTGATGCGCAAAAAGCCCAACCCCACCGGTCGAACCAGTAATAAGTATTCGTTTACCTAGAAGCATTCCACCTTTTCTAAGTGTATAAAGGGCAGACAAGCCAGCTACTGGCAATGTTGCAGCTTGAGCATATGACACTGTATCAGGAATTTCAGCTATGAAGTTTACGGGGACCGCAACCTTTTCTGCCCATGAGCCCGATGGTAAAAGTCCAACAACTCGACTTCCTTTTCGTGGACCTTCTCCACTTTTTGCTTGCTCGATAACAATACCAGAAAAATCCCATCCAGGTCTCATTTGTTCCTCTTGAGTCTTCGCATTGGTAACTTCTCCCCGATTAAGAGAAAATGCTCTAACTTCAACCATCGCTTCCCATGGTTTGGGGTGAGGTGCACTCACCTCCTGTATTGTTAAGTGTCCTGAAGCCAATTTATCTGTTACAACTGCACGAATCATATTAATTCCCCCTTAGCTTTATTTTAGCTATGATAATAACTAAAGTGATGCTTCCTAATATACTATTTGATATTACTTATACCAAGTGTATAATTACACCTAATCGCTAGTTAAGAGTCAGGAGGATACCATGCAAAAGGAATTAAATGTTCAACATAACAAATTAAAGCAATTATTAGTTGAAATTGAAACAATTCGGATAAAGCGTCAGCAAGAATATTCTAATCCACAAACGCATCATCCATTATTAAAACGGTTTACCCAACAAGAGCTTAATGATGTAGCTTGTACAACATATAAAAATTTACTGGTTGGACGTTCCTTAAGAATGCCTAATCGTCAAACCCTAATAAATATTGCTGACTATCTAGAATGTACTCATGTTGAGCGTAATGACCTCCTGATCACTGCAGGTTACCTACCTGTTCAAAATTACTTAGAAGAGCAAACGAGCAATATTGCATTAGATCAAGCTCGTGATACCCTGAATACCATTCCTTTTCCGGGGATAATTGTAGATTATAACTTGGAAGTTAAAGCAATAAATAGGCCGTTTCACTATTTATTTGATATCCCTCTAGACATCAATAACAAATTAAATATGGTAGATTTGCATTTCAATCATGAGCTGCCTATACGCTCTCGTTCTACTTTTAATACAAATTCCTATCAACAATGGGAATTACATGCCATATCTGGTATACAAGCATTTAAACTAAATAATATGCTATTTCACAATGATGACTGGTATCAGTCCTTAACTAAAGATTTTCGGCAAAATTATGATGTGAATAAGTATTGGAAAATGTCCACAAAAGATTCGGATAACGAAGCTATGAAATCAAGACAAATTTTAGCGAAAACTGGAAATTCAAAGGCTCTAGTTCCTATTCATTATCGGGAAATTCATATTGCTGTAAGTAATCGTAAGTACCCTGAAATCGTAGTTTACTTACCTGTTGACACACTAGCGCGCAAGGCATTCGAATTTATAGGCTGTCCAACAGACTGTCTTTTCCCAAGTAATAACTAACCCTAAGATATGATTTCTTGTCCAGAATTAGACAAGTGAAAAGCGGAGTCGGTGGAGTTTATCCGAGGATTGGGATGTAGCTATAAAATAAAGTTTAATCAAAAATGGCCTCGTAAATTAAGTTTTATGGTAAATAAAAACAATCCATTTTGAAAATAAGATTAATCAAAATGGATTGTTATCCAGCAGATTTAAGTTTAGTTTTTATAAAAAAGTTTGATCATTTTCTACTTGTGTTGCTCCACAATCGCGCCCTATAATGGAACAAAAAAGATTATCTTTAACACTGAATCTAGCTGTTATTTTAACGATAACCTGTAGCATTTGCAGGCTTACCTGCATCTTGAACTTCCACAACATAACGCCAACAATCTGGCTGTGAACCATCAATATCAGTGAAACCATAAACTTGTGCAAGCTTTCCGCTCGACAGAGATTGACCGTTCCAACGTGAGACTTCGTGATCTCCGGCAAGGGCTGCAACGGCGCGCCCTACATAACGTGGTGTTTCTGAGATAACGAAATGAGGTTCCTCCTCAGTAGCGTCACGCCAATTTTCTTCCTTGACACCATAATGATCGAGCATGATTTCGGATCGCATCCAGCCTGGGGTTAAAGAGACAGCTGTGCAATTATGCTGTTTTAATTCGTGAGCGAGCCCTTCTGCTATACGGATGACTGAGCTTTTCGCTAGATCATAAAACATTGGAAAGCGATAGTTCTCACTATTATACTCCTTTGTACCATCGGTCATTTCAATGACAAGTCCGCCTTCGTTTTTGATGAGCAACGGTAATGCGTAGTGGTTCGTAATCAAATGAGTATCGATAGCTAAACGAAGCATTCTTAAGCCTTTTTTCAGCGAATGCTCCCATACTCTCGTATTCCCGTCAACGAGATACTCACCTCCCCAAATATCATTTACAAGTATATCTAACCTTCCATGTTCTTTCTCAATTCTTTCTATTAAGGTCTGTACTTCTTCATGTATAAGATGGTCAACTTGAACTGCTATACCTTGACCGCCTAACTGATTGACCAATTCAGCTGTTTCCTCAATCGTTTCAGGGCGCCCGTATTCAGAAATCTCGTGTCTTGTCGTACGGCCAGTGATATAGACAGTAGCTCCTGCAGCACCTAATTCCATAGCAATGCCACGTCCTGCTCCTCTTGTTCCACCAGCTACCAATGCTATTTGTCCCTTTAAAGATTTCATTTACATTCTCCTCACTTTACATAATTAAAATATTTTTCCATTGCTTCAATTCATAATATCTATAGTATAATCTATAATAATGACACCTTATGTCATATTAAACTTTTTAATATATTTTTTTTTAGGTGGGTATCCATGCGAGCAGACAGACTTATTACCATAATATTGTTGCTACAAAATAATAAAAAATTAACAACCAAAGCATTGGCGAGAGAATTAGGAGTGACCGAACGTACAATTCATAGGGATATGGAATCTTTAAGTACAGCAGGTATACTTGTTTTGGCAGAACGGGGAAAATTAGGCGGCTGGAGATTACTTGAGCACTATAGAAAGTAATTGTGGAGGAAAAACCATATCCGTCATAAAGAATTTGAAGTGATAGAACCAGTTAAGAGATGTATAAAGTACTTGGATAATAAGGGCAAAGCTCCAAATACCATTAAAAACATATTGTTATCATCTTTAGTTGTTTTATGAATTTATGAGCCAGAGAGGAATTGGATTAATGTATCAGAACTAGGGTAGAGACCTTAAGAGGGATGCAAATAAGTGAAGTAGCCCCTCTTAAATCAAAGTCCCCCGTTCAGAGGATGTATTAATAAAGACCTTTAAAAAGCCGTATAAAGGCACGAAGAGAACAAACAATTAAAGGATCCAGTTCAAAAATCACATGGTAAACTGTTTTAGCGTTATTGTATAACTCAGTACCAATATGGCGTTCGGATTAGTGTGAACTTTCGCTATGGGTTGTCAATATAAACTTATGAAGTATAATTTACGAGATCGATTTTCAACAATCGGGCCATTTAATTGAATAAATAGGAATGATGACACGGAATAGAGAAGGAATTTTGAGCAATCGAGAAGAAGTCCTTCGTATTTATGCGTGATAAACTATGAATGTATAAGTTAACAATAGCGAGAGGAGATAATTACAATGAATCAAAATTACAACACTTCTGCACTGTCTACATTGGTCGACCGGGCCACCTGGAAGGCCGAACTGCGAAAGGAAGGATCTCTATGGGTAAAGTAATCGCTGGTAAAAATGGAAGGGGTTACTGAAATGGCTAAACTGATCTACCCTATTAACGTATCTTTGGACGGTTACACTGAGGACAAGCAAGGCGATTTAGAGTGGTCGATATCCGATGACGAGGTGTTTGCGTTCTGGACTGACTTCCAGCGGCCGATTGGCACCTATCTATACGGGCGGCGGATGTACGAGTCGATGGTGTACTGGGAGACGGCGAGCGCCAAACCTGGCGATCAACCGGAGGTAATGCGGGAATTCGCGCAGATCTGGCGAGCGGCTGATAAGATCGTGTATTCTCGAACACTTCAGACGGTGCCAAGCGCCAAATCTAGGATCGAGCGTGAATTCGATCCTGATGCGATCCGACGGCTAAAGGAGTCCTCAGAAGCCAACATTACGATTGGCGGCCCTGAGCTTGCTGGGCAGGCGATGAGTGCGGGACTAATCGACGAGTGTCATCTGCTTATTAATCCAATCGTCTTGGGTGGAGGTAAGCGAGGATTGCCGGACAACCTCCACACGCGGCTCGAACTTCTCGGTGAGCGCCGCTTCCGAAGCGGCGTTGTTCATCTTCACTACCGCGTGATTGTCTGACCGAGATGCTAGAATGAAATTCAGGAGATACGCTTCAGACTTACTATAATCAAGTAAAATTTATGCCAATCCGTCTCGATTTGAAGAAAATTCTATTCAATAAAAGGGCGCGATTGTTGCAGATAAAAAGCCTAATTCCCCGATAAAATATAAAGAGGAGTTAGGTTTTTTATTTATGGTTCATTCTTATTGCCTGTAATCCATTGTCTTCTAACAATTACATTGTATTTTTCCGTTTGATTTAAAGTAAAAGTATTGATGTTAATGGATTTTTAGTAGTTTGCTCTTGATAAGACCCTTCTCCGTCACAAGAGGATATTCATGTAACGAAAAGCTAAATAGAATCAGGAAGGATCATGTCGTTGTAGGTGACATTGGCATGTCAGCCGAAAAGGAAAAAGTTATCTATAAGAAAAAAGGAATTATCCCCTCTAAAAAAGTATTTAGTAAAGGATTGTCTGAGAGTCTAATGAAAATCGGCAAAATAATTATCTTCCGGATAAAAGTTTAGGAAAAAACTATTTCGTGGAGCTGATTTCATAAAGATAGAAAACATAATCAGTAGGTACACTTGAATAACCTTGTTGACGTATCATTGCCGTAAGACTTCCGCGATGATATGTGCCGTGGTTAACAACATGCTGAACCAATTCAGAAAGATGAGTATCTAAACGCCCAAATTGAGGATGTTCGGGGGAAATCTTCTTATCCAAGTCATTTTCATACATAATTTCCTTTTAGGGAAGCCATTTCAATGACATCGAATACACCTATCTCCCTCACATATAAGAAAAGGCTAAGCCTCAAGCCCTAGCTTAAATACTTCTAAAGTTTATTACCATTAAGCCAAAAAGCAACTAAAATGAAAGTATTCAGGTTAGTACGAGTATAGGGATGGGGAGTGGGAGGATGAAAAGAACTATTCGTTTTTCTGAGAGATTACTAATCTTTGGTTATGCTATGATATTGCTGTTCATGATCGTACAGGATTTAGTTCCATTGGGGCCATTCAATGACATTCAAGCTATTGCTTCTGTACAGTCTTTGAGCGATACATTAGCAGTAACAATGATTGGCGTTGTTCAAATATTGCTTTTAATAGGAGGGGTTTTTCTTTTTATAGGAAAAAGATATCCGATTTGGGTAAGGATTTGGTTGATCGTACATCCATCATGTATTTTATTCGGAGCAATTATGTCATGGTGGATTCCATATTTATTTGGAATTGGTGCGGAGGAGAAAGTTGAGAGATACCAGATTATGTTTGGAGATACCCATGCTTTCTTCCCTGTTATGAACGGAATAGTGCCGAATACTCTCCACACTATTTTTCACTTGGCACTCCTTGCTTGTATCATTTTAACGATCTTTATCTTTTCAACAAAACCTCCCATAGTTTTACCAGAAAAAAGATAAAATTTTCATTAATAGGTCAGATGGTATGAAAAAAATCAAACAGATAATGTTCTATCTCTGCATGGTAAAGTGTGTTAGCTAAATTTGTCCCTTTACAATAAAATCATTTCATATAAAATAAAGATGTCTCATAATCGGGCCAGAATGCCTGAAAAGAGAGAAATGAAAGAGGGGTAACCAGAGGTTGCGCCTTGATGCGCGTATAACGATCTTTACTTTAATGACTCACTCCTATCATACTGGGATTGGAAGAGAAAGGGAGAGGATAACATGTTTTTTGGCGAAAAGTTGAAAAAAGAGAGGGAAAAAAGAGGTTGGTCACAAGTAGATCTCGCTGAAAAAATACATGTTAGTCGCCAATCCGTTTCAAAATGGGAAACTGGTAAGAATTATCCCAGCATCGAAGTGATTATCGATTTAAGTGATTTATTCGGGATCACCATTGATGAATTATTAAGGAGTGATGAAGAATTGAAGGAAAAAGTAATTCAAGATAGTAAGCAATTGGCGCACCCAAAATGGAAGGCGTTTTTTGATGGTGTATTTTTACTAGGAGTGTTTTTATTAGTCCTCAAACTACTGATCTTAGGTTTACATCATTTATTTGGTGCAACTATTATGATTCCAGATGGTCTGCCGAAAATCATATCTAACTTTTTGCCATTAGCTTTAATGGTCATCGGTGGCATTGGTTCAGATAGCCTGAAAAAGAAATATATCGATGAATGAAGCTAAAATATGCTTCTCCTATATAAAGGAATATAATTCACCTTAAAGAATATCTCCGGGTATTTCATCTACCCGGAGAAAAAGCTGGAGAGCGCAATGGAAACATTTTAAATGCTGTTAATTAATCTCTTTTAACAGATTAATGATTTCATCCATAGTCAACCCAAAGGATTTATAGTAGGAAACATCTTTCATCATTTGCTTCCTAATCATGTCATTACGTTTTTGAAGCTTATCATCGGAGGATAGTTCGGAGACAAAACACCCTTTACCAGTTATCGTATAAATCAAACCACATCGTTCGAGCTCTTCCCAAGCTTTTTTTATGGTAATAATACTAACACGTAGTTCCTTGGCTGCTTGTCGTATTGGTGGTAAGTTATAGCCTTGGTCTATCTCACCCATAAGAATTTGGGCGCTAATTTGTTCAAAAAGTTGCTGATAGATTGGTTTTTCAGATGTGTTTGAAATATCTATTTTCATTAAATATCCACTTTCTCAAATCGTTTAATGGCTATATTGTAGGATACAATAGTGAATACTGCAAATATTGCAATTCCTACAAGTAGAATCGTTAGTTGAAGCATCGTATTATCAGCACCAGTACCATTAAACGTATCAAATATGAAAGAATTCTGGATTGCCAACCATTGTACACCTATAGAAAAAAGTAAAGTAGCCACAACAGATGCAATCATCGCAGCACCATATTTATACGCCGTTTTGTAAAACATTGGTATAAAAATAATGTTGAAGATTCCAAGCATCACAAAACAGACTCCCCAAAAGCCCATATGTGGAGCGAAGAAAAGGTAGTCCACATTCGGGTATAAGTGAATTGTGAACAAACCAAAGATCATGGCAACCCCAATATGCAATAATTCCAAGATAACCATAACGATTACCCTTGCCTTCACCTTGTCTTTTTTGGATACAGGCAATGTCATGGTAAGCATCAGATCATTCTGTGCTTTAAATTGACCAAAAATATTCGGTACCGATATCCAAAAAAAATACTGAGGAACTAATAAATAAATCCAACCGGGAATAAGCATTAAGGCACCTAATAAAAAAGGCATTGCCAGAAACCAAGGATTGATACCTAATTTAAAGTCCTTCATCACTAAATTATACATACATATCCTCCCTTTTCGCGAAGAAAATCATAATTTCCTCCAAGGTCGGTACGGATGCTTTCATATCGGAGGACGGGTCGAAATCCTTGAGGTGGATCAATCCTGTAAAGCCGAATGAATTGATTTTGTAGGAAATCAGCTTTTCTTTTACTTGGTTTAGCTGGCTTTCGTTACCGTTCAACAGGCGATAGGACTCCTTAAATTCTTCTTTTTCCATGCTTTGAATGATTTGGCCATCTTCGATAAACGTAATAAAATCGGCGCATTTCTCCAAATCAGATGTGATATGGGTAGAGAAAAGAATACTGATCTCTCCATCTACTACGAGTTCTTGAAAAATATCCAACAGATTGTCTCTAGCAACCGGATCCAGACCGCTTGTCGGTTCGTCAAGGATGAGAAGCTTCGCGCCATGGGACAGGGCAAGAGATAAGCTGTATTTTATTTTCATTCCCTCCGACAATTCGATAATTTTCTTGTTCTCGTCTAACTTGAATTTCCTCAAACAGTTGCGATAGGTCACCTCATCCCAATTCTTATAGAACTTCTTAATCCTATTGGTCAATGTCTTGATTTTGCTTCTCGTATAGAAATTCATGCCACCAACGGCGACCCCGATGTCCTGTTTCAATTCTAGCTCATGTTCGACCATATTCTTACCTAGAATATGTATTTCTCCACTATCGAGATGAATCATATTCAAGATCGATTTTATAGTGGTTGTTTTTCCTGCACCATTGGCACCGATAAAGCCCATAATATAACCCTTTTCCAGCTGAAAGGATACATCCTTTAAATGAAAATCTGGATACTTTTTGTTTAAGTCCTTCACTTCTAAAGCAATCATCTGGCATCCCCTTTTGTGTATATCGTATATGCACAATGTAACAAATGTGAGGATGGTTGTCAATAAATTTATAACCCTAAAATTGCGAAGTGGGCGCTATCCTTTATACGAATAAGCGCCCACTTCTTAAAAATATTAGGTTAACGTTAGGATCTATCATGCTGACTAAGGTTTATTTTCCTGCTAATCAGTTCATCCATAACCTTCTCCATAAACTTTTCCTCTTCTTTAGTAAAAGCACTAGGAAATAAATAAGGATGAAGCTCTTCGAAAGAACCATCATTATTCGCGAGCGGCTTCTTTGCTTCATCGTCTAGATGGGGCTCGACTAAAGGCTTCATCATCGACACCATGGCTTCTGTGTGTTCAAGCACCTCAGGATCACTCGGTTTTCTTCCTTCTCGAATGAATCGCTTCATTTGACTATTCCATGTGGCCATTTCCTTATCTGATTCAAGCTGGACAATGTACGAGTGTAGCTTATTATTCACCGAGTCGCCCGCATGCTCATTTATCCAGCGGTTTCGTTCCTCTTCATTTTTTAAGGCGTGAATGAGTACGAGGAGGGAATCAGGATCGACGGATTCTGGCCCGGAAACAGTGCCTTGAACACGGGAAATGGTTTGTAAAACCGTTTCAATCTGTTTTCGTTTTTCTTCCAGCATCCTCGCCTGATGGTCCAGTATCTTCGAAAAATCCTGCTCAGGTTGCTTAAGATATTCGGAAATTTCCTCCAGTGACAAATCCAAAAATTTTAGCATTAATATTTTTTGAAGCTCTGCAATGGAATGGTTGTTATACTTCCGATGTCCATGTTCTGTGTACTCCGAAGGCTTCAACAGCCCAATCTGATCATAGTGACGCAGTGTACGTTCCGTGATTCCTGTTAGTTTTGCAAATTCTCCAATAGAGTATTTTTTCTCCATTGTCATTTGTCCTCACTTCCTTTCCTTTTGAACTATATCACTTGACGTTACGTCAATAGCAAGGACATTTTGAGATTTTATGTTATTGTGTAGAAATGAGCGCCTAATAACAAGGCAACTTATTAATCAAATAATCCTCTTCCAATTAAATTTGCAGTCACCGGCTCCTTCCCCAATTCACGCGACCATACCGATAATTGACCAATGTGATGGATTTCGTGAGCAATGACATGACGCATAATCTCTCCATACTTAAAGTTAATCGTCTCTCCACTAGAATTCGTTTCTGAAAGTGTCTGAGATTCTATTTCGCTTGTCCAAGATATAACAAAAGGTTTCACTTCCTTGTGGCAAAGTTTTGAAAATTCCTTCACTCTTGCTAGGCTGGCATAGGCTTCAAAAGGTGGCTCCTCGGGCTCTGGTTCACCTTTTAGACTTAAAATCCAACTGTACTCCACATCCACAATGTGAAACAAAGTGTAAAGGATACTGCCAACTCCTCCTGTTCGTTTCTTTAATAATTCTTCTTCAGGAACATCCTCACACCATGTAAACCAATCCTCACGAACTTGCCAGTTATATTGAAACAGTTTTAACATCACGACGTCCTCCTTATCATAATTTCGTATCTATACTTCTTCTTCAAAAAGCTTTAAATTCCTTTTTATTCAATACTAATTAGAGTGTTTTCCATGCCTCTCGAAAAGAAACTATTACAACGAGTTTGCCATTAATGTATAAATAAGGGATAATTTAGTAAATAGAATGGGGCGTTCTTTTGAAGAAGAGTCGTATAAAGCGGAAGGGGGATTAAATTGATTAAAAGCAAATCCATGTTTTATATTTCACTCGTTTTTCTGTTCGTTGCTATCCTATTAAATTTTCCTTTTCCACATTCGTATCCATTTGGGGAAGTAATTTTGATCGCATGGAATATACCAATTAGATTCGCTGATGGGCTTATTACTGTGGGAATTGTTGTGATATTTTTACTAATAATAGGTCTGTTTTTGTTGGTGAGCTCCCTTAAGAAATATCGTGGCAGAATCGGATTCCTTGTTTTTATCCTTATTATTTTTACTCCAGGGTTTATGGTTAATGCCTATCAAGAGAACTTTGCAACAGGGATATATGCCGTTTCCTACGCGGCTGAAGAAAGTGAGTGTAGGTTTGAAATGAAAAGCGGGGAAACTGTACATGGAGAATGTGAGCTATCCTTTATAAACTATAGCAATCATGATGTTCCATTTACGGTTGAATTTAATGAATATGATGATCCACCAATGGTTTCCCTTATGAATAACAACGCCCCTTATAAAATAACGCTGGGCGCGAATGAAACGAAACGAATTAGATTGGAAACGGATATTGATGTATCAGATATTCAAAACCATGTTGAAAGTGGCGAGGCGATGGGTATGGATATTATTATAAGATCAAAAGGGAAGCATAGAGATATAGGAATTTAATCTGATATTATCTGGAGGCAAAGAGCAAGCCGAACGCCAAGCTTGCTCATCGGGAGTGGCTTGAAATGATGTAATGCACGACATCCCTCCGTTTATCAGGAGAAGTCATTCGTTTAGTCTCCAATGTAAAAACTTTTTAAGCTCGGAGCAAGCACCTCCGGATCGACATCATGTGTTTGTCCTTCCAGTGTGGACCGGCTCCCTAATGGCAAAGCCTTTGTAAGTGTATCCGCTGCTTCGTGCATAAATGCGGGACTATTGCCACCATCTAGCACGAGGGTAGGAATCTTGACAGACTCTGCATCTGCAATGGGGACCGAGCTATCACCCATAATGGCGTTATCGTATGCAAGCGTAGGTGCCAAAGCCTCCGACGCTGACCACATTGGTGACTGACGCATACCAGCGATCGCCTCGGACGGTACGCCAACCTTTTTCATGAAGAGTTCTACAGCGTCACCCCGTCGATCAGCAGAAAGTAATTCGTTAAGCGAGTTAGTGTAAGCTTCCGATTCTTTTCGGGCATCGTCTCCGAACGTAAAGGGTGGTTCATACAACGCCAGCTTTTGAATGTTATG
Source organism: Gracilibacillus dipsosauri (assembly GCF_003176895.1). GTDB lineage: Bacteria > Bacillota > Bacilli > Bacillales > Amphibacillaceae > Gracilibacillus > Gracilibacillus dipsosauri. The sequence goes on along the minus strand of NZ_QGTD01000004.1, from coordinate 327,766 downwards.
TCCGAGGGCCCCAGCTGTTTTTAGTGCCAATACCGCACCAGACGAAATACCATACATAAACACGGAACTACCCGTCTTTTCAATAATTGCTTTTATATCCTCTATTTCTCGTTCAATCGCATATGGCTGTGTGTCACCGCTTTCACCTCGGCCGCGACGGTCATACGTATAGACGGTAAACCACCTGGACAACTGTGATGCGAGCGGGTCCATTGGACCTGATGAGCTATAGCACATTGCCCCATCTACGAGAATGAGTGGAGGCCCAGCTCCAATTTTGTTATAAGCAATGCGTGTTCCATCTTTTGAAATTACATTCTTCATAATTTTTCTCCTTTGATTATTTTTTATAATTAGTCACAGGGGAAGGGCCTGATCCTAAATATTAAAGGACAATTTCGGGCAGTATCCTTTCGGTTTCGAGTAAGCTCTTCAAGTTACTCATTATAGCAGGCCATCCATTATTGATTCCTATAAATCCTTCGCCCTCATCTTTAAACGCACCTTCCGAAAGATATTCGTGTTTAAGTGTTAATTTCACAATCGATCCCATTTGCTTCAGTTCAAAAGTCACCTTCGGCATGACTTGGTATTCTGTTGCATCTTGCACACATTTTAGCGTGTAAGAAAGGAGGTGATACGGATTGCTCTTTATTACGATTCCTTGGTCTGTGATTTCTTTATTTTTGTCCAGAAAGGTAACAGCTGAGCCCTCTTCCCAATCAGATTGCAGTTCTTTACCAAACCAATATTGTTTGGTGAATTCACTACTAGTTAAAGCTTTCCATAGTTTTTCGGGTGATGTCCGGATATAAGTCGCATAGACAAATGTAGAATTATTCACGGTTCTCCTCCTTCAAGCTATTTTTTAATTCTTTCAATGCTACGATGCGATGATGTTCGAATTTTTTAACCCATCGTCCATAAATTTCGCCAATAGGAGCAGTATTCAAGTAATGAAGTTTACTTCTTCCTTGCCACTCAACAATGATAAGGTTCGCCTCCTCTAATATGGTTAAGTGCTTTGTAACTGATTGGCGGGTCATATCCAAATGCCCGCATAGCTCGTTTAGCGTCTGCCCGTTCTTTTCGAAAAGCTGATCAAGCAGTTTTCTTCGATTGGAGTCAGCAAGCGCTTTAAATATCTTGTCCATCTCATCCATCTTTTCCATAATTTTATTATATGCAACCATATGACTGCATGTCAATACTAATTTGGCAAAACCTCATCTAACAGGCAAAAACCGCATTCTTCCATTGGAAAAATGCGGCTGATTAAAAAAGTTATTAAGTTTTTATCTTATTAGGTAATCTTGTTCTAAGGAATTTATAAAAAGGAAAGGTTCAATTCATATGCGAAATATACTCCAATGCTGTGGTCCCATAAACACTCTTAAAATGTTTATTTAAATGGGCTAAATCAACAAAGCCACATTCCGCAACAGCTGTATAAATATCACGATGTTCTTCGATTAATGCCTTGGCGCGCTCCACCTTACAGTTAAGAAAATATTGGTAAGGGGAAATACCGGTATGGGATTTGAATAATCGAATAAACTGGAATTTCGATAGCCCAAGCTCTTTACATATTTCATCAAGCTTTAGCACATTTTCCATGTTGGCATGAAGCATTTCCTTCGCTTTTCGTATCAGCACATTATCTTTTTTCGTATCTGCAGCAAGGTTATTTCGCATCATAAGACTATCTGTCAAAGATAGGAACCATTCACTACATAACGCCTCATCTTTTTCATTTAAAATCGCATGAGATAGACGCAGTATTTTTTGTTGGATATTCACATCATAGACAACAGGGGTGGAAAAATGAATCAAATCCTTCTTTTCCGTTGCTTCAAAGAGTAATTCAGGATCAATGTATAGCATAACGTAGTCCAGCCCTGTTTCATCATGGGCCATTCCATCATGTGCCTGTTCTGGATTAAATAGCATCACACCATTTTGATAGGACAATTGCAAGCTACCGTCCATGTTAAAGTGTTGAATACCACGTAAGGTAACCCCCATCGCATATTCCTTATGGGAATGTTTTTTATAGGAAAATTCAGAAATGCTCGCTGACAATGCCGTAATACCGGCAGCTTTTTTATAAATAAATTTGTCCAAATCAATCACCTCTACATCCAGATCATCACAGCAGAATAAGCTAAAAATAATGCCATCACTACATTCACTATTTTACTATGCTTCTGTAAAAACGTCCTGAAAATGGAACCGAAAAGCAACCATGTTATAAATGCCAAAAATCCAATCACCGTGATCCCGATAACGCTAATTGTTAGCGCAGATGGTGCTTTTGTGTACGGTAGAATAAAGCTAGGGATGACTGTCATACAAAACAGTAGTACCTTCGGATTTAAAAACTGCATCAGGAATCCTGATAGAAAGGTGCCGGTATCGTGTACCTTTCGGTTGGAGGCATCTGATTGATAGATTTGATAGGCAAGATAGAGCATATAAAGTGTTCCAATGACCTGCATGAAAATTAAAAGCTTAGGAATGACCGTAACAAGTAATGTATTTAGCATCGCAGAGAGACCGAGTAGTAAACCAAAGGCAATCGTAGCCCCGTAAGTATATCTCAGTGCTTTTTTCGTCCCTGATTGATGAACGGTCGATAATATCACAATATTCGTAGGTCCAGGGGTAAAGGTCACAATAAAACAATATGTTAAAAAAGATAGGATATTCATAAGGATAACTCCCTTCCGTGTTTCTTCTGTTATTTTACAGTGAAAGAGGGAAGGGGTTATAGTATATTATTGCAGAATTAAATCTCAATAGTTAATTCGGCTTCTGAATATAACACTGCTCTTCCAGCAATTTTCACTCGAGTATCCTCGTATTTACAATATAGCGTCCCACCTCTATCTGATATTTGTCTCGCCACCATTTCCTTTTTCCCTAGTCTATTCGACCAAAGCGGAATTAAACTACAATGTAAAGAACCTGTTACGGGGTCTTCCTTTACCTTTAGCTTAGGAAAAAAACCTCGAGAAACAAAATCATAGTCTCTCCCTTTCGCTGTTACACAAACCCCCAATCCATCTGGTAATGCTTCTAATTTGGCAAAGTCAGGACTTATGTTTCTCACTTCTTCCTCCGAATCTAATACGAAAATAAGATCTCTATTTAAGAATGCTTCTTTTGGCACGATTCCCAGAGCATGGATCATTTCTTCAGAAACCTCCATCTCTTCGGAAGGAACAGCAGGAAAGTCCAATTCATATAAATTATCTTGTTGATTTACAATTAACTCCCCACTGATTGTGCGAAACTTGACTTGATTGGATTTCCTTTCATGATTATTTAATAATATAAATGCTGTTGCTAATGTAGCATGACCACAAAGATTAATTTCTGCTCCAGGTGTAAACCATCTCAGTCCATAATGTGTTCCTTCCTTTACGGCAAATGCTGTTTCCGAGAGGTTATTCTCCATCGCTATTTTCTGCATGAGCTCATCCGAAATCCAATCCCTCATGATACAGATGCCTGCTGGATTTCCTTCAAATACCTTTTCTGCAAAAGCATCTACTACGAAATATTTCATTTCATTCCCTCCAGTGTTATACTATTTTAATCATTTGCGGTTATTTTACATCTACAAAGGTATAACACTCAATGTCAGAGTATAACACTTAAAGGAGGTAAACTCATGCACATAGAAATACAACGTAATGCTGACATGTCTATTACGAACCAAATATATCATTCTGTTCTCGATCAAATACGTTCTGATTTCTTAGAAGAAGGATCGCCTCTGCCATCTGTTCGCAAGCTCTCAAAACAGCTTGGTGTAAGCTTAGTTACAGTAGTGAAAGCCTATCAAAAGCTAGAACAGGATGGATTTATCACATCTGTTCAAGGTAAGGGAACTTTTATAAAAAAGACAAAAAAGGAAGTGGTAGAAGGGAAGAAAGGGAGCAGTTCATACGATTGGCAACTGTCAGTAGAAGATTATTTACCAAGGTCTCAATTTGCTCGCTTTCATCAAGTACCAGAGAAAATCCATCTTTCCTCTTCTATGATCGATCCTGGACTTTTACCTAATCGATACTTAGAACAGGAAATTCATCGCATGCTTTCTAAAAATCCAAGGGTTCTATCGAAATATGGGGAGATCCAAGGTGATAAGGCACTTAGGCAGGCAATGGTGGAGTATTTACAGAAAATGAACTTGTCGACAGATCCGGAAAATATTTTAGTGACAAATGGTTCACAGCAAGGAATTGACCTCATTGCTCGTACTTTTGTTGGCCCAGGTGATGTAGTAGTGATGGAAGCTCCAACTTATCCAGGAGCTATTGATGTGTTTCGCGGTAGAGGTGCTACCATTCTAACTGTTCCAGTTGATAGTGAAGGAATGAGGGTAGACTTACTGCACCATTTGTGTGATAAATATAAACCAAAAATCATTTATACTGTTCCTACATTTCATAACCCTACTGGGGCCGTAATGCCGACTAAGCGTCGTAGAGAGATTCTTGAAATTGCCGAAAGTACGCAGAGCTTAGTCATTGAGGATGATCCTTGCAGTGAAATCTATTTTGACAGAAAGCCTCCAGCAGCCATGAAAAGCCTTGATAAAGAAGGACATGTCATTTACTTAAAAGGCTTAAGCAAAATATTAGCACCGGGTTGTAGAATAGGAATTTTAGCAGCCTCTGGTTCTATATTCAAACGTTTATTAGCTGCGAAAGCTAACACCGACTTAGGAAGTCCCTTATTAACGCAGAAAGCCATCATTCCATTTATTACTTCCAAAAGAATGATGGATCATTTAAAAAAATTAAGAATAGCTTTAAAAATTAGGCGGGATCTTGTTCTGGATATTTTGTCACAACACGCACCTGAAGAAGTTTCTTGGTTCCTACCAAAAGGAGGATTAAATATATGGCTCACTCTCCCTTCTTGGATGGACACCAATCACTTCTTAGTCGAAACAAAAAAAGAACAAATCACTTTTTTACCGGGAGCAGCTTGTTATCCAGCAGACCAAGAGAATCATCATTTGCGGTTGAGCTTTTCTTATATGAATGAACAACCATTAACACAAGGAGTAACCACCATTTGTCATCTCCTGCAATCAGCTGTTTATTTGAAGAACAAACAAGGTAGCTCTCCTCACTTTTGAAAAGAAAAGCCCTTGGATAACGCTTATCCAAAGGGTTCCATTATTTAGTCTATTAACCCATATTTCAAAAAGCTATTCCAGATCCCAGCCTCATCATGTGTATCGGTCACATCATCTGCTGCTTGCTTTAAGGCTTCCTTGGCATTGCCCATCGCAATTCCGTGCTGTACGTATTCGATCATTTCTAAATCATTCATCCCATCTCCATAGGCAAAGGTATCTTTCTTATCTATGTTTAGATGCTCCAGCAATTTGGCGATGGCTGTAGCTTTATGAATTCCTGGAATCGAGAGCTCACCACTATTTTCTCCAAATAAAGGAACCGTACTACGAATGACGGTAAATGTTGAAGCAAATTCCTGCTCGATTCGCTCGAACGGTAGGTCAGATGCAAGGAAGGAAATCTTGTTAATATCCTCTCTGATTAAATCCTCGTCATCGATCAAAGTATCATGAAATGGTTGCAGTCCTTTTTCGACTTCTTCCTTTGCCTCGGGCTTTTCCTGGACATAATCCTCGATAATCGAACGAAGGTGCTGCTTACAGTTTTTGCTTGCAAACAGCCCACCATTGGACTCTAAATAAAAGTCGACGCCATGTTCATCAAAGAACGCTACAAGCTGTCGTACATCCTCAGCCTTGACATTCTCATGGAAAATAACCTCTTGATTCACTTCTATATATCCACCAGCTGCCCCAATAATACCATCAAAGCCCACCTCTAATATGTCGTCAAATAGCTCTGCCTTCGAGCGACCTGTACAGATAAATACGAGATGTCCATTTTCTCTTGCCTTCTTTACCGCAAGCCTTGCTGATTCTGGAATCACGCCATTATCATTCACGAGTGTTCCGTCTATGTCCATAAAAATAACCTTTGTCATATTCCCACCTGCTAACATTATGTCTATTCTTGATCGTTTAGAAAAAATGAAACAAACACCTCGATTTAGTGAGGTGTCTGATCTCTTTTATATTAACACATCATCAATTACTTTTAATTCTTCCTCTGTAAAAGTTAAGTTCTGTAATGCCTTCACATTTTCCTCGATTTGACTGACACGGCTTGCACCAATTAATGCCGAAACAACCGTTTTCTCCTGTAATACCCAGGCTAGTGCCATTTGGGCAAGTGATTGTCCACGTGATAAGGCCAAATCATTGAGGCGTTTAATTTTTTGTAGTACATCAGAGGATATATCCTTTGAATTAAGGAAAGGAATATATTCTTTTGCCGCTCGTGAATCCTTAGGAATGCCATTTAAATATTTATTGGTTAGAAGCCCTTGTGCTAATGGTACATAGGCAATACAGCCAACACCATGCTCCTCGAGTACATCTGTTAAACCCGATTCAATCGAACGATCTAGCATTGAATAAGCAGCTTGATGAATAATAAATGGTGTCTTTTGTTGTTCGAGAATTTTCACTGCTTGTTTGGTTTGTTCTGCATTATAGTTGGAGATTCCGACATATAAGGCTTTTCCTTGTCGGACAATGTGATCGAGCGCGGCCATTGTTTCTTCAAGGGGTGTTTCCGGATCTGGGCGGTGGTGATAAAAGATATCGACATAATCAAGACCCATTCTCTGTAAGCTTTGATCCAGGCTAGAGATTAAGTATTTACGTGATCCCCAGTCTCCATACGGACCATCCCACATTCGATAGCCAGCCTTGGTCGAAATAATCATTTCATCCCGATAGGCAGAAAAGGTTTCCTTTAAAATTCGCCCAAAATTACGCTCCGCTATACCTGGTGGTGGACCATAATTGTTCGCAAGGTCAAAATGGGTAATTCCTAAATCAAATGCCTTCATCAGCATTCTCCGCTGATTAGCAATCGCATCCTCGCAACCGAAATTATTCCACAAGCCAAACGAAATAGCTGGTAGCTTAATCCCAGACCTCCCACAACGATTGTATGTCATTTCATGATAACGCCTTACCTTCGCGATATACTGCATCGACATTCCTCCCTGAAAAATTTTTCTAGTAGCCTACTTCTACGGCGGCATTAACAATATACATCAGATCATTCTTGTCCTCTTTATCCTCTAAGACAATACCTGAAGTTGTCGCCATTCCTCCATCGATTACTTCGACCGTAACCGTACCATAAGGGATCTCTGCTTTGACTTTCTCAATGTCGACTTTTTCCTTGTCCATTGGTACAGCCAATCGGACATTGACCTTCATATTATGTAGATCTTGTTCTGGTAAGTAATCCTTAATCCCTGGCATCGAATTATAATGAATGGCGTTTTCCACCGCCCGTAAGCAAGCTTTCGTCACATTCTGACCATGGACATCAATTCCTGTCCCTGTTTCAATAAAGATGATTTTCTCCATGTAATCGCCTCCAGTTCCAAATGGAGTGCATCGTTTTCGCTACGACTCCTACTTATAAGATTAAGGTAAAAGTGGGGGAAAAGCAATAAGCGTGATTCGTGTATGGGATGAGAATTTGCTACAATAGCAGTATGAATGTTAACGGAAGGGATGTTATTAGCCAGTGAAAATAACGATCATAGCGGTTGGAAAATTAAAGGAGAAATATTTAAAACAGGGTATACAAGAGTATATGAAGCGATTAAGCGCATATGCCAATATGGAAATAATCGAAGTCCCCGACGAAAAAGCCCCAGAAAACATGAGTGAAGCAGAGCAAGAGGAAGTCAAACGCAAGGAAGGCGAAAAAATATTGTCGAAAATTCCCCGAGATGCGTATATTATTTCCCTGGAAATAAAGGGTCAAATGATCACCTCCGAGAAATTTGCCGAAAAATTGGACCAGCTTATGATTCATGGGAAGAGTAAAATTGTGTTTGTTATTGGGGGATCACTTGGGTTGAGTGAGGAAGTTAGGCAGCAAAGTGATTATGCGTTGTCTTTTTCGAAGATGACGTTTCCGCATCAGTTGATGAGACTGGTTTTGGTGGAGCAGGTTTATCGGGGGGTTCGGATTTTGAAGGGGGAACCGTACCATAAGTGAGGGTAAAACTGAGAGGGACCTCAATGTGTCCCTCAGCTCTTTTTCTGTAGGATTCACTTTATTCAAGGGCGCCAAATCAACATTCTTATCATGAGCATAGCTCGCCATCTTTAGGAGCAGGCTTTTTGACTTTTTTTTTACTGCTTCTGGAGTAAAGTCAAAGTATAACTTAATGTTAGTAACCTCCCGTCCCTTCTGTCTACTGTGGCTCCTTTTCTCAGCCGACGGCGTAATCTCAATCTGTTCCACAATCATACGTAATAGCTCTTTCTTTTCTTCACCACTTACTTTTTCCAGTATTTCATCGATATTTTTAATAAAATGATGAAGCGCCATTAAATTAATTGGTTTTGTATTGATGTTTGCGAGCTCTTCCTCGATTCTTTCTAACTTTATTTGACTGGCTGCGATTACTTGTTGGTGTTCTTTTATTTTCTCTGTAATAAGCGGCTTTAAATCTGTGTCATCCATTAGCTCCTCTATTGCATTATTAATCTTTTTCTCATTTTCCTTTATTTTTGATTCAATATATTCCTTCTGAGCTATTAGTGGTTCAAAGGCATTTTTTCTCTCTTGATTCATTTTTTGGACCAATTGTTGTATGAAGTTAGAATCTGTGACTATACGTTTAATTTCCTCAAGTACTTGCGCCTCTGCCAGGTCAGCATTAATACTATTGGATGAACATACAGATGCACCTTTGTTATGGAAGTTACCACACTTGTAATATCGGTATTTTTTGGTTTTTCCATTAGATGTTCCAGCTACCATACCAGCGCCACATTGAGGACAACGTATTAGTTTAGATAGAAAATAAGGGTTATTGGACTGCACGGCTTTAAATGAGCGTTCTTGTCTTTTTATTTGCACACGTTCCCATAAATCTGTATCAATAATTGGTTCGTGTTTACCATCAACAATGATAGGGTCTTTATTTTTTCCTTTCCGCCTTTTTTCCGCCCAATTCTCATGTTGATTAAATCGGACTTTTCCAATATAAACAGGATTATCTAATATCCCTTTTAATGTAGCAATGGAAAATTCCCTGCCTCGTTTCGTTTTATACCCTTTACGGTTTACGATTCCAGCTATTTTTTTGTACCCGTATCCTCTGTCGGCAAGTTCGAATATCTCTCTTACTATTTTTGCTTCATCATGATTTACAAAAAGTTGCTTTTCTTTGGAATCGTAACCAAGACATAGACCACCATTCCATTTGCCTTCTTTTGCTCTCTGAGTCATACCCATTTTCACACGGCCAGCTATCTGCTCGCGTTCGTTTTCTGCAATAGCACTTAAAATATTGTAAATTAACTTTCCATGTATTGTTGTTGTATCAATACCCTCTGATAAACTAATCAACTGTACATTGTGAGTTCCTAAAGTTTCGACTATAACAGATGCATCACTAACTCTTCTCGCAATACGGTCTAATTTATAGGTCATAACAGCATCAAATTTATTTTGACTAGCATCTTCTAGCAGACGAGTCATTTGAGGGCGCCCATCTATACTTTTTCCACTTTTCCCTTCGTCAATATATTCATCTATAATTGTGAGTCCATGTCTTTCTGCATATTCTACTAACAACTCTTTTTGAGCTGCAATACTATAGCCTTCTCTAGCTTGGTCTTCTGTACTAACACGTGCATAAATAACGGCATTCATTGTTTTCATTCTAGCTCCTCCTTTGCTTGAGTTGGTATTTCTACTTCCACTATTGCTTGTTTTTCTGTGTTGTGCTGGTATTCATTCATCACTTCTTTTGCTATGGTTGTAAATCTTTTAAGAAACTGTGTTTGTCTAATAGTTAATTTTTCTTTATTTGGGGCGCTTTCTGGATTAGTCATTTTCATCATTTACTCCTTTCAAACGATTATAAGCATTTCTTTTTAATTCCCAAGTTTGTCTCCTTTTCTTCACCTTTTCTACAAGAGTAGTTAAATCATCGATAAACTCCTCATAATCTAGTGCTGTTAATTCAACTTTATCTTCGAAGGTAACTTCATTGGTGTTTGCCATGATTGACTTTGTTAATGCAGTTAGTTCTACCACATATGAAACGCCTTCTAAGTCTATTTCTTTGATTGATTCATCTTCTGGTTCACATATTATAAAGCTTTTTGTCTCACCCACATAAAAATCATCGAAAAATGCTTCAACAGGAACTCGAAGATATGCTGCAATACCCTCCAGTTTTTTGCGTTGCGGGTTTGTTACTTCATTTTCTTCAATACGTTTAATGGTTGATTGGGAAAGGTTGCTTTTTTCAGCTACACGATACCTAGTAAAAAATGCTGGATTCATTTCATTAGCTTTTTCTCTTATCCACTGCACTCTCTCACCAATCGATGTCATTTTCTTTAATGCATTGAAGTCTTCATGTTTTATTACGTACGGCTCTAGTTTATTCATTTCATTCACTCCTTGTTATTTCTATTGTAATCATACTGAAGAAAAAAATAATTTGCAAGTAATTTAGTTTAATAATTCCAAAAGTACTTCCATTTATAACGGAATGATGTTATAATCCTGAACAACATGAACCTGATGATTTATTGCAGGAGCCGATGAATCAATAATCAGTATGGGTTTTACTCATATTGAGCCAAAATAATGAGGCAGAACTAATAAAAGAATCATTTTATTGGCTTCTTGTGAATACATCGGAGTTCAGACTTTAACGATATCGGAGGTATTATGAAATGGGAACAAAAGATGAGAATTTTGATGAAGTAATTGATTTGTTTATGAAGGAATTAACAAACTTTATTAAGCAGTTATTGAGTATTCATCTAAAAGTATCAAAGAATGGACCATTAAGCTTACAAGATGAAACTCCAAAAAATAAATTACTCTTTCTACAACAACAACTAGTAAAAGGAAAGCTTGATAAAGTACCACTAGACTATGGAGTGCAAAGGGCGGCAAGAGAAATCTCACAATCAGAAATGCTTGCTCTAGCGAAAGTATTTAATTCAGGTCCATTCTCAAAAGATAAGAAAGGTGTTGAGTATGATGCCATATTTGCAAACATTGCTGTGCAATATTGTGTCCATAATGCCATAATGCAAAATGAACATGAAATATACAATGGAGGCTTTACTCATTATATGGATGATGCTTTAAGTGAAGCGTATTTTATGGTGAGGGGGTTTTTTAACTTCTACAATCCTAATAAAGCAAGAAAGACTGACATTGGACTTGAAGACAATGTAGAGTGGAAATTTATTATGTTTACGAAAAAATTGTTGCCTTCTAAAATAAGGCATTGGTATTTAACGAAAATACAATCGTATAGTTACGTCCAAACGAAATATCGACTCGCCAAACAAAAAAAGAAGTATAGAAGAAGAGTCGTACCAGTAGAGGATAAAACTCTAATGGAAATGCAAGCTAAAGAAATTCATCATAGAACAATAGTAGACAAATATGGTGAAACAATAGGAGACAAATCTTACTGTCAGTTGATACAGGAAGTTAAAGAAGAGCGTAACCCACAGTATGCTTTGTATATGGATGGTAGTTATAGAGAAAGAAAGACCTACAAAATGATAGCCCATGAATATGAAGTATCTGAAGGTGCTGTCAAAGCAGGTGTCAGTAGAGGGGTAGCCTATTTAAGAAAAAAGTATTATAAAACTGCAACCAATTAGTGACTACTGTAACTATTAATAAGTAGAGGTAACATTAATCGTACTACTCACAATCAGATGCAGCAGATGGTAACTAGTGAACTGACTACTCTAGCGAGAAACAAATACTACTAAAAGTGGTTGTGGAGTCACACCAATTAAGAGTATATAGAATGTGCACAACAACTTGTTAGTATTAATCGGCGTATATAAAGTTACTGATTGAGGACGGTTCCATAAGTACCACCTAGTAATAATAAATAAGTCTTTGTATTTGCTTAGGGGAAAGTATGGGTGCGGGGAAAACTCTTTCAAATGGTCAAGAGGGGAAATCTCCCTTCCATTGGATATTATTTTACAGAAATGATTTTTATTTCAGTAATTACTAAGTAGTCAGTATTGCTGACGAATAGCATGAGAACTTGAAAAGGAGAATATTGTAATATGGTCTATGAACATAATTTAGATTCAACATGTGAGAATTGCTGGGTAGATGAGGCAGATGATATAACAGAAGAGGAGATGGAAGCGTTTCGTGCATTACAAGAGAACCCTGAGCATCAAAACCGAGTATTGGGAATGCACTTACAGGATGAAAGGAAAGCACTCGGTATGTCTCAAAAGTATGTTTGAGAAAATTGGAATTAGTGTAGATACAATATCCAAATTGGAAAAAGGACACACAAACTTTAGAAAAGCAACATTAGATAAGGTCAAGCTGTTTCTGGGGATAGAAGAATAATAACTATTCGTCTATGGTTTATATATTGCCTTCATTATTATATGGGTACACGCTCAGGGGAAAGTATAAACTATATGATATACGAATAAACTGATGGCTAAATTTAAGTCCATACCAGTTAAGGGTTCTGCGACTATTTTGAATAAATTTATTCGATATAGGTGTAAGCAATGTTATTTTTCATAGATTAATTAATGGGGGCAACCTATTTAGCTGCCCCTGTTGTTTAATGAGTTCCTATATTAATAGCTGATAGATGTTATGAACGATATTGCTAGTATAAACACTAGTAATATAACAAGCAGGCATCCAACAGCAAAATGACTAGTTGATTCTCTATCTGAATCGTAAAATACAGCAAAGCAAATAATGATGCCGACGATTATCGCTCCAATACTCATATGGCATATCCCTCCTTCTATTAATTGTTAGACTGCATAGAAGCTATCATTAACTCTTAAAGGTATCCTTTTTCTTTTAGGCTAATGTATTTTCCACCAGCTATAATAAGGTGGTCAAGCACTTCAATACCTAAAACTTTGCCTGCTTCACCCAGCCTTTTTGTAACATGTACATCTTCTTGGCTTGGCGATGGCGAACCACTGGGATGGTTGTGTGCTACAATAGCTGATGCACAGCTTCTTCTGATTAATTCCTTGAACGTTTCTCTTGGATGAACAATGCTAGAATTCAGCGACCCAGTAAAAACTGTTTTCTTAAACATAATCTCATTCTTCGTATTCAGCCCAAGAACAACAAATTCTTCACGTTGCAAATACTGCATGTCTGATAAATATTCATACGCATCTTCAGGACTTCGAATTGTGAAGCGTTCTTCTGCGCAAACTGGATTTAATCTAGCTAATCTTAGTGCAGAAACAATCTGTTGTGCTTTGACGTTACCAATACCTTTAATAGCAACCAGTTCCTCCTCTGTAACGTCTAGTAGTTCTTGGATAGAAGGATAACGGTTAAACAATTCAGACACGATGTAGCTATCATCCTTTTCACGTAAAGTGGTTGTTAGTAATGATTGGAAAGTTGTTTTATCAATAAAATTCTTCATTATAGTTTCCTCCTTGAAATAGAAAAAGGAGAGACCATTACAGCCTCTCCCTCTTGAAATTATTAGTTATTTTGTTAAACTTAAATTAATTGGTTAGGGCTCTTTATGAGCTCTTTTTTTGTGCATAAAAATAACTCATTAAATTGTCGTTACAATGAGTTAATCAGTGGTATATTCTGTTATTCAACTTATCATTCACCTCCTTGATTCACTTAATAGCAAAAGGTCTTGGATGAAGGATGATGCCTGTGTCTTGGATAGTTTCGTGCTATGGTCCACTCCAAACATTAGCCTCATCATTTCTCTTGCTGTGTCTGGATTCATCCGTTGGCCGTTTACTAGTTCATGAATCTTCTTTAATTGGCGCTTCGTAATAGTTCCATCACCTCCTTTGAGTTCTGTTGATTTAGGCATATCTTCAATGTCCTGCGTAAAGATACCACTTGTAGCAGATACGTTTAATACAGCATCAACTAATGCACGTTTCTTTGCCATTTTAAGAACGGTATTAACGATTGTGTAAGGACTTTGTTCGTTGTATTGTTCTTCTTTTGTATTTGATGAGCCGATGCCTTCAGCAATTTTTTGTGTACTATTAATAGCTGTTAAAGTTACACGCACTTCATAATGAAAGATGCCTTGTTCCCAATCTTCAAATCGATGATTTACTTCATACTGAATCGTGAGCTTTAAATGCTGGCATATCTTTTCTGCTCCAGGTTTAAGTAAGGTTGGTCTGGAATAACCTGTGACCTTACCATAATCAATTCCTTCAACCATTTGTTCCTGTATGAATTTAGCTAAATATTTACCTGTCTTTCTGGCATCTGGTAACGAGTCAGTAATACGTGATTCAAATGGCTGCTCGTGTTGGGTTAACGTGACGATATTGTTTTGATTTCTAGACACTTCTGACCCTCCTTTCATTGACTAAACGGTTGTTTTGTAATTGGTAGAAATGCACTTGCTTTCTTAATCCATTACCGTTTATGTCGGTTACATACTTTTTAACCACTTCTTCCAGTTCCTCCAGTTCCTCTAAGCTTGGAATCGTCACTCTCCTTCCACAGCACCATAGTCCATTACATTGTGTTGAGTTGACCATACTTACCATTAAGAATCCAGTCCAATAACCTTTAAACTGAATGACATTGGCTACGGCCCTTTTATCCTGACTTAACATATTCTCACCTCCTTTCAATTCAAATAAAAAAGCCTCTATAAAAGAGGCGGTGGGCAACAAACAAATTCATTAGGAAATCAACCATACATAACTTGGGATTGGATTTATTGTGTAATTTTTCTTCGTATAAGGGAATTATCTGTCAATTTAGTATCAATTCTATCTATTTCACCCTAAATTTGATATATTTGTAATATAGGTAAAAAGAAATATATGGGGGTAAAGCAATGTCTAAGTTGACGTTACAACAATTAGAATCACATTTATGGGAATCAGCTAATATCTTACGAGGAAGCATTGATTCATCTGATTATAAAAATTACATATTTGGTTTGTTGTTTTTAAAACGATTAAGTGATGTTTTTATTGAAACTGCGAAAGAAATAGAACGAGAAGAAAATGATGATTATGGTTGGTATGACCGTGATGAACACCAATTCTTTGTTCCAGAAAGGGCTCGCTGGACACATATTCAAATTCAAACACAAGATATTGGTAATACAATTAACAAAGCCTTTGAAGCATTAGAAGAAGAAAATCCGTCATTAGATGGTGTGTTAGCTAATATTGATTTTAATGATAAAGATAAATTACCTGATAAGTTATTAATGCAGCTTGTTCAACATTTTTCATCCATAGATTTAAGTAATGGCAATCTATCGGAACCAGACATGTTAGGTCGTGCTTATGAATATTTAATTAAACAGTTCGCTGATGATGCTGGAAAAAAAGGTGGCGAATTCTATACACCTACAAAAGTCGTAGAACTGATTGTCAACCTAATTAAACCTGAAGAAGGAATGCGGGTATGTGACCCAACGGTTGGTTCTGGTGGTATGCTGATTCAATCAGTAGATTTTATTAAATCACAAGGTGGCGATGCACGTAATTTGACGTTGCATGGTCAAGAGAGAAACTTAAATACGTGGGCAATTTGTAAAATGAATCTATTATTACATGGTTTAAGTGACCACAGAATTGAGCGTGGGGATACGATTCGTGACCCTAAGCTTTTAGGTGATGATAAAGAACTTCTATTATATGACCGTGTCATTGCGAATCCACCTTTTTCATTAAAGAACTGGGGAAGGGAAGAAGCTGAAGCCGATGAATATGGGCGTTTCCGTTTTGGCATCCCGCCTAAAAATGCTGGCGACTATGGATTTGTTCAACACATGGTATCGACACTAAACCATGAAGGGAAAGCGGGTGTGGTTATGCCACATGGTGTATTATTCCGTGGTGGTGCAGAAGGAAAAATTCGAGAAGGGCTGATAAAAGAAGATTTAGTTGAAGCCATTATTGGTTTACCATCGAATCTCTTCTATGGTACAGGTATTCCAGCTTGTATCTTAATTTTAAACCGCAAGAAAACAGATAATCACAAAGGTAAAGTTTTTATTTTAGATGGGTCGAAAGAATATCAAGAAGGAACAAATCAGAATATTCTTGGAGATAAAGATATTGAGAGAATTGTACAAGCTTATGATGCATGGGAAGACAAAGACAAATACTGTCGTGTAGTTGACTTAAAAGAAGTTGAAGAAAATGAATACAACTTAAACATTGCCCGCTACATTGACACAACTGAAGAAGAAGAGGAGATAGATGTTAATTCTGTTTTGAAAGATTTAAAGCAACTGGAAAATGAAAGAAATGATATTGAATCCAAGATGAATATGTATTTAAAGGAGTTGGGGTTCGATGAGTAGTAATTTTAAAAAGACCCCGTTTGGGTTTGTGCCTCCTAATTGGAGTTTAAATCCACTACATTCAATAGTTGAAAGAGTAACGGAAAAAAATGAGAATCGTTCTGAAAATGTACTAACAATATCAGCTAGAGATGGACTTGTTAATCAAAAAGATTATTTTAATAAATCAGTAGCTAGTAAAAATTTATCTAAGTACTTCTACTTAAGAAAAGGAGATTTTGCTTATAATAAAAGTTACTCCAAAGGATACCCATACGGCGTTATAAAAATGCTTGAAAAGTACCCTGTAGGTGTTGTATCAACTTTGTATATTTGTTTCAGAAATAAGAAGAAAGATGTTAATAATGAATTTCTGAAATATCTATTTGAAAGTTCTCTCTGGTATAACGAGGTCAGAATGATTGCAAAAGAGGGTGGAAGAGCTCACGGCTTATTGAACATAGGTGTAAAAGAATTTTTTGATATTATGCTTCCTTTTCCGACAATCAAAGAACAACAAAAAATTGCAGCAATCCTAACCTCCGTTGATGAGGCCATTGAAAAAACAGAACAAATCATCGAACAAACAGAGACGGTAAAAAAAGGATTAATGCAACAGTTGTTTACAAAGGGGATTAAACATACGGAATTTAAGGATTCAGACATAGGTGAACTCCCAGTAAGTTGGAGTGTAATTGAATTATCTGAGGTAGTTGAAATATTAGATGGGCAAAGAAAGCCAATTAAAAAAGCAGACCGTGAACTGATAGATGGTGAAATTCCATATTATGGCGCATCAGGAATAATTGATTGGGTTAATGATTTTATTTTCGATGAACCATTAGTACTGTTAGCAGAAGATGGGGAAAATTTAAAGTCAAGAAATTTGCCAATTGCTTTTAAAATTGTCGGAAAAACTTGGGTTAATAATCATGCTCATGTGCTAAGACCCACATCTATTAACATAGATTATTTGGAATACTATTTAGAATCAATTGATTATGAAAAATATATTTCAGGGTCTGCACAACCTAAATTGAATCAACAAACTATTAGGAAGATAAAAGTAGCATATCCCAGCGAATTAGAACAAAACAAAATTGCTAGCATATTAAATGAAATAGACGAAAAATTAATATCTGAAAAAAAAGGAATTGAATATTTAAATAGTTTAAAACAAGGGCTTATGCAACAACTCCTAACAGGCAGAGTCCGTGTCCCAATCAACGATAACGAGGAGGTTTCGTCATGAGTGAAGCGCAAGCTTGGAATGAAGAGACGTTAGTGGAAAATCGAATGATTGACCAACTTCAGAAGCTTGGCTACACCTATGTTCATGGCACAGAACTTGACGACGAACGCTCCTCTCAAACAGAGGTTGTTTTGAAAGGGCGTCTTCAAGCAGCAATTCAGCGCTTGAATCCATGGATTAATGAAAATAACTTAAACAAAGTCGTTCGTAGCCTTACCCGTATGGAAGCAACGAGCCTCATGGAAGCAAATCAACATTTTCATGAATTATTAATTAATCAACTATCAGTGCAACAAGATGTCGGGAGTGGACGAAAAAACCAGACGGTGAATCTGGTTGATTTTGACAATATTGATAACAACGATTTCATCATCACGAGTCAATTCAGTTATACCCATGCGAATGATACGATTCGTCCAGATATTATGCTGTATGTTAATGGTTTACCATTAGTCATCATTGAGTGTAAAAGCCCAGCTTTACCACCCGATGAACAAATCGGACAAGGGGTCAAGCAATTACGTCGCTACCAACAAGAAAACGAAGCACTTTTCCATTATAATCAGTTTGTTATTGCTACGAGTAATGACCGTTCAAAAGTGGGAACTATTGGTGCTAAAGCCCAACATTATAGTGCTTGGAAAGAACCTTATCCTTTATCCGTTCAAGATGTCGGTGAGAACGCAACTTCCCAAGATATTTTAACAACGGGTATATTGGATAAAGAGAGACTTTTCGATATCATTTTAAACTTTATCGTTTATGAGCCAGAAGATGGTCGAGTGATTAAGAAAATGGCTCGTTATCAGCAGTATAGAGCTGTGAACAAAGCAGTAGAACGAATCATGATTGGTGAACACCCACAAGCTCGTGGTGGGGTTGTATGGGCAACTCAGGGTTCAGGTAAATCATTATCAATGGTCTTCTTATCGATGAAATTACGTCGTTTGAAACAGTTAGAAAACCCTGTAATAGTCGTTGTCACGGATAGACAAGATTTAGATGCGCAAATAACAGCTACCTTTAAACGGTGTGGATTCCCGAACCCGAAACAAGCGGAGTCTGTAGAAGAACTCCAAAAGTTACTACAACAAGGCCCAGGTTCTACGGTAATGACCTTAGTACAGAAATTCCAAACAGAAGAAGATGAGGAATACCCATTACTGACAGATTCAGATAATGTCATTGTGTTAGTCGATGAGTCACACCGTTCCCAGTATAGTTCGCTAGCGATGAATATGCGCATTGGCTTGCCAAACGCAACTTATATCGGATTTACAGGTACACCAATTGATAAAGAAGATAAAAGTACCGTTCGAACGTTTGGGACGTATATTGATAAGTATCCTATCGAAAAAGCGGTACAAGATGGAGCTACCGTTCCTATCTTTTACGAAGCTCGATTGGTTGATTTACATGTCCAAGGGGAAACGATTGATACATTATTTGACCGTTTCTTTCGTGATTATTCGGATGAAGATAAAGAACGGATTAAACAGAAGTATGTCACAGAGGAAGCATTAACAGCATCACCTAAACGTCTTAAAACTGTTGTCCTTGATATGATAGAGCATTATGAACAACATATTCAGCCAAACGGATTTAAAGCCCAAATTGTTTCTGTATCTCGTCAAGCAGCAGTTGCATATAAGAAATTAATGGACGAACTAAGTGATTATGAATCAGCAGTTATCATTTCAAGTGGTCATAACGATTCGGAGGAAATGAAACAATATGGCATATCACGAGCGGAGGAAAAAGAACTCATCCAACGCTTTAAGAAACCATTAGATGAAGACCCATTAGCCTTTTTAATTGTATGCGATAAATTGCTAACAGGCTTCGATGCACCTATTGAACAAGTGATGTATTTGGACAAACCTTTGAAAGAACATAACTTGCTTCAAGCCATTGCTAGAACGAACCGAACCTATGATAAAAAAACACATGGATTAATTGTTGATTATTATGGTGTATCGCAATTTTTAGAAGAAGCATTGGGTATTTTCCATGAAGAAGATATTAAAGGCGCCATGCATCACGTAGATGAAGAGTTACCACGATTACAATCTCGTCATCGCCGAGTGATGCAATTCTTTGATTATATTAATAAGAGTGACCTTGAAGCTTGTTTGAAGGTGCTGGAACCAGAAGATGTTCGTAATAAGTTTGATACAGCCTTTAAGAAGTTTTCAGAAAGCATGGATATGGTGATGCCTAGTCCGAAAGCGAAAGCATATGTTGATGATTTGAAATGGCTAGGTAAAATAAGAAAACTAGCAAAGTCTCGTTACTATGTCGATGATGGCACGATGGATATATCCGACTGTGGTGGAAAGGTACGTGAACTTATTGAGGAATATGTGTACGCATCAACACCTGAGATTCTATTTGAGCCAGTAAATATACTGACAAATAAATTTGATGAGAAGCTAGATGAATTGAAAACACCTGAAGCTAAAGCAGCTGAAATGGAACATGCCATTAAGCATGAAATAAGAATCAAGTTAGATGAGAATCCAGTCAAATATACCTCATTAAGAGAACGGTTAGAGCAACTAATCGAACAACGAAAGGCACGTCAATTAACGATTGAAGAACTACTAGAAGAATATCATGCTATGCGAGAAGAAATGATGGACATGGAACAAGAAAGTCAGTCTTTTGGGCTAAAGGATGCCAAGCAGTTACCGTTTTATCAGTTACTAGAACAACAAATTCCAGTTGAAATGGAACTAGAAAGTTTAAGAGATTTAACTGAGATTATTACAGATATTATTCAAGCCAATGCAGTGATAGATTGGATAGAAAAAGAAGACGTGAAACGTGAAATGCGAAAGAAATTGAAGAAACAACTTAGAGCAAGCTCCGTTCCTAATAAGCAAGTTGAACAAGTAGCTAGGCAATTAATGGAACTGGGTGAAATACATTATAAACAATAGCTCATTCAACAAGAGAGGCATAACATCATGAGGAGGTGTTATGTCTTTTTTAAAATACGAAAGGAGGTCCGTATGAATATATTGAAATTTTTAAGTAAAGAATGTCATTTTACGCTTGTTAATTATGGACCAAATGATTTAAGTACAGGCTACAATATTCGTAAATTAATGGACAACTCCAAGGAGATTATTAGTTATTATACAGCGAAAGAAAAAACCGAAATAAACGATATAGATGATTATATTGATTTATTGTTTTTAGATTTTGTAAAAAGTTTCGACGAATTTGTAGATATTATTAAGCCTCCACACAATACAACTATTAAAAATATAATAAACAATGCTTCGGCTTTTAGACTAGATTATAACAATAAACAAATAATTACATTTATTAATGAGCGTTATGACGTGATTTTATCTTATAAAGATAAGTATATTAGAAAAGGGTTAAAAGAAAGAACTTTAGATTACATTATTGAATTTAATAAAGGATTAGACTTTGAGAAAATAACTAATTACTTACTACAACAGCATATTATCTTCTTTATAGATAACATAGAATCTCTTTATCCCATTGTAAAAAAGTATAATAAAGGAATAATGGAGAATCTTTTCGATGAAAATGTACCATTTTATAAACTTGTCAATTACAGGTTTGAAGATGTGTGTAAGCTATGTATTAATTTTTATAGGCTAAATGAAAGTAGGCTTTCACAACGACTGGCCAATAAAATATACTCTTTTATAAAAATTGAATATGATTCATTCGTGGAGAAAGAACAACCGTATGGACTCGTGAATAATTTTAAAATAATTACACGCACACTTAAAATTATTAAGAACAAACATTATTATGAATCAAAAGAGATATTCAATAGACTTGAACAACTGTCAAATGACTTCCTAAAGAATCATGGCCAAGTTCACAAATATGAAATATCGAATAAAGAATACATAAATCTAATTGAAAAAAACGAAGCATCAAAACTGCATGATATGGATAAAGTTTTTTTGTTAAGTCATAGATTTGATAGTAATAGATTATGGGCATCACTCTTAGAAGAATTTAATAATCAAATTGAGCCCAGTATAATTGATATGGCTTCATCACCAACTGATACAAATGATTATTTCACGTTAAGTCGACAACAAATGAATTACGAATTTATTGATAAACAATCAGTAAATGTAGCTTATTGGTTAACAGAAGACAAAATAAATGTTTTTTTCTCTGTATTAATATCTAATGTTCAAGTATTATCATCTGAGCTACGACTTACGTTGGAACTAGCCGAGGAAATGAACTATTTGCAAAGTGCTATAGCCACGATATATGAATCGGAAAATACGAGGCAAGATATCTTAATCTATAACACCATTTTTTATGTTATAACATTAATTGAAAGAATCCTAAGAGAACTATTTGTTTATTTTGAAGAAGATGCAATATTTAATATTGAACAGCACACCATGTCTAAATTGCTTGATGAAAAAAGTCCAATCGTAAATATAGTTGGACAGCACCAAGTCAATTGGCTAAGGTTTTATCTGTTAAAAAGAGACAATATTGGGTTTGATTTAAGAAATAGAATAGCACACATGCGAGACATCTCAATAAGTAACTTTATCATCTTTGATTTATATAGAATGCTATGGTTTCTTACTTCAACCATTAATTCTATCTTAATAAATAGTATTAACAAGGAATTAAATAAATAGGTTTGCTACTGAATAACCGTTTACTCGCAGCCATTCTTTTGCTTCCTTATAGTGAGGAAGAGTCGTTCTGACTAAGCGCCAAAATTTATCGTTATGTTCAGGAACAACTAAATGAGCTAATTCGTGAACGATAATATAATCAATCACTCGTAAAGGCGCCATCACAATTCGCCAATTTAGATAGATATCGCCATTTGGGGTGCATGTTCCCCAACGTTTATGTTGCGTTTTTAATTGTAAGGAATGAGGTTCTATACCTAATATTGATTGATAATAGCTAGCTCGTTCTGCTATTTTTTTTGAACCGTGAAGTTGGTACCATTTTATGAGTTGTTTTTTAAGTGTTTGTTGTATGTATTCTTGAGACGAGTTTAGTGTCACCGTCGCTATAAAACGCCCTTGTAATAATTTGATATTTGAATCTTGAATTGGCTCTCTGAAAACTTTTAGTTTGTAATAACGCCCTAGATAAGGGAGTTTTTCACCACTTACGAACTCTATTGGATGAATTGTAGTTTTGATTTCATTAAGTTCCATAAGCTTTTGAGTAATCCATGGTGCTTTTTGCCTTACTATATTAGCTAATTTGGCATCACTCACATTTATAGGAGTGTAAACTTCAATTCCATTAATGAGGTCAACTGATATCTTAATATCTTTTCGACTTTGCTTAAAATGAAAATAATGTATTATAGTTTCTCCATAATTGATACTAGGCATGTTACGTCCCACCTTCTCTTTGCTTTATTTTACATTGATGCGAAGGTTTGGGCAATAAAATTAGAATTAACTATACACGAACTAATTGGTAGCATCGCTGATTATATATATCTACATGAATCTTCTATGCAAAAAATTTAATTAATAAGGTCATTTAGGCTTATCTAAAGAATTCCTGGGGTTTTTAAATATAGTTATATTATGGTAGATTTATAAGATAAATAAAAAGTTGTTAAAATGGAGAACTATTGATTTAAATCAAGCAAAATGAAAGCACGTTTTAACCAAAAAATATTATGGTAAACCTTAAGGGGGGAAGGTTATGTATTCGCAAGAACAACGAGAGGGTTTTATAAGAGTATACGAAACTTTAAAATTGTACAAACGAATTACTCCAAAGAAGTTAAATGGAGAAGAATCAATAGATAAACAAAATATTATTAAGGATTTATACGTAGATTTATTACCTAATAAAGGAATTATAAGGAAATTATTATCTGATGAAACTTTTATATTATTAGGCCGAAGAGGTACTGGAAAATCTACGCTATTTGCAAGAGCTCAATATGATATTATAACTCAAAGAAAAAATTTATCTGCATATGTCAATGCAAAGTCGGTTGTAGACGATATGAAATTTCAGAATAATAGTTTGAATATACCAGATTTAGAGGGTGTTTTAGAGTCTGAACAATTGGGAAGGTTGTTATTAATAAAAAAATTCTTAAACGACCTATTTGAAAGTATTGTTGTCGAATTAAAAAGAGAAGAGCAAAATCTTTTTGAGAAGATAACTAGTAGGTTCAGAGATAACAGAATAGACTCTTTAATAAAAAGAATAGAAGATAAAATCGAAAATCCTGATATTCTAAATATAAATAGTATAGTTTCTAAGCAAACAAGAGAAACTGAAACTACTAATAAAACTAAGTCAGCTGAGGCAGGAGCAACAGGAAGTACTAGTGCAAATGGTGTCAAAGATGCGTTAGTAAAGATATATGCAAAGGCTGGATACAAGAAAGAAATAGCAAGTGGATTAGAAAATGAATCGTTAAATATTTTTGCCAAACTTTTTAATGTAGGAGATATTATAAGCGACATCAAACAGTTACTGGACATTACCAGTAGGGACAAGTTATATATTTTTATTGATGACTTTTCAGAGCTTACAGAAGGTGACATGGAGCTCTTCTATCAAACATTACTTAATCCAATATATAATTCAGCGAGAGATGAAATAGTTTTGAAAATCGCAGCTTATCCAGGAAGAATAACTTACGGAGAGTTAGAAGCAGGTAAATACGATTCTATTCAAATTGACGCTTTTGAGTTATATGGCCAAAATATAGTTGAAATAGAAAGGAAATCCAGTGATTTCATAAGAAGGTTGATTAAAAATAGAATAAGTTTTTATTGTAAAACCACACCAGATACATTCTTTGATACTAGTGAGCATTCCATGGAAGAGTATTATCTTTTATTATTTGAAGCCTCTATGAACATCCCAAGGACCCTAGGACATATACTTAGTCAGTGTTATGATAATGTAGTATCGTATGATAAAAAAATTACTAAATCTGATATTCTCAATGCTGTGGAAATGGTATACAGAAAAATTACTAAAACATATTTTGATAAAGAACATAAAAGTCAAGGAGTTTATAAGGAAAAATTGGACGTATATACACAGCATAATTTAATTGAGGCTTTATGTGAAATGGCATTAGAGTTAAAAGTTGAACTACCCAAAACTAATAATCAACATTTTAGTAAATTGGAGTATGCCCATTCGAGTCATTTTCAGATTAGAGCTGAGCTAGTTTCTTTCTTGGAATCTCTAGAATTTAACGGTCTAGTTCATAAGGTGAGTACAATTGCTCCAAAATCAACTAAAAATAAAAAAGCTAATATAGACGTATTTATTTATGCTTTTGATTATGGCCTATGTCAGTTTAATAAGATTTTATATGGAAGACCCGAAAGAACCTCAAGATATTCAAAGTATTATCAACAAAGAAGGTTTGATTTAAGCGAAACATTGATTAATACATTATCTAGTAATAAAAAAATTGTTTGTAAAAATGCTGATTGCGGAGCCCAATATGATATTAATGAGTTACCAATGATTGAACAGTTTGATATGATGTGTAGAAAATGTTATCAGAAGACCTGTGAGGTTGATTATGATGAGAGTATAACAGAATTAGTGAAGGAAAACTTAAAAAAGGCACAGTTTACTAAGGAAGAATTAGATATTTTGCAGGTTTTGGAAATGTACGTTGTTACATCGACAAATTTTAAAGCATACCCATTAGAAATTGGACAAGAACTTGATATTTCGTATCAACTTGTTTCAAGGATAGCAAGAGGGCTTATTGATTCCGAATTAGTAATAAGGAAGGAAGACAAAACAAATAATAATAGGCCATATTATGAAATAACTGAGAAAGGGAAAAAGACATTATCAACTATTTTGGAAATATGAAGAGAGCCGATAATGCCTTTCATATATATTACCCTATCCAACGTCACTTTAATCCTTCTAATTATGTAATATTGTTGTTAAAAAATCATATTATGCTAATATAACTAGAAGCATATTTTATTATAAATCGTGTGCACTAGTGAGACACGAAACTAATTAAATATTGTGATGGTAAGGGTTCTGGAGAATTGAAGTAAGGCACGATATATTAAATAGAGTTAGGGTAGCAATCATTTAATAAAGCTACCCTTTTTTATATGTTATTTTACCCTAACCAACGTTACGGTGAACCGTACCATAAATACAACTCAATTCATTTTGAAATATATTATATCCTCATCCTACATCAACTGCTCCATTAACACTTTAACCATCCCAGTTCGATTATATTGTTTTTGAATCGTGTAATAGGACGTCTCCATATTCACTGTTTGACCATTAATAAAGGTAATAGTGGACTGTTGTTCTTTATTTTCTATATATTTAATAGCGTGAAAAAATAACCAAATACAATCAAACGATGTAGTGGATTGTGTAGGAAAAGTATAGATATTTTGGGTAGGTTGTATGGGAACGGGGATTTTCTGTCTGAATTCTAAATGGTGTTGGACAGCTACTTTTCGGCCATGATAGCTAGATCCGTAGTGTAAACAATTTTCTTGGATAATATCAATTGGTCTTTCTTCACTTGAGATGATTTGATCATATTCAAGGATGGACGATTGATACATCGCATCATACAAGGGGAAAATGGCCATTGTATCTGGGGTAATTCGATAATTATTCCTCATCTACTTCACCAGTTCTTCTCTTATATGCTAAAAGTTCTCTTTCGTAATTTTCAAAAAGGGTATCTAGAGAGCAATTTAGTGCTTTTGCTATTTTTGCTATCGTAAGAAATGAGGTTTGAGGGTATTTACCACGTTCAATTTTGCCATAGTGCCTTTCATCAATCCCAGCAAGTCTGCCAACATATTCTTGCGTCCATTTTGGATCCTCTGCTTTTAAATTTTCTCGGAATTGTCTGATGCAATACCCAAGTATTTTTCCCTCAATATTATCGTGATACACCACAGTTTTACCCCTCATTATCCCTTTTCATCTATTATCATGGAAATGATTTTGGGTTAACACGTGGAGTATCACGTATTGGGGAGGTAGGAGCTTAACTCTTACTTGTTCTGCAATAGCTCGTTTTTCACAGGCTATGCTTCGAATAAAACAAGAGTGATGGATTAAAATTATTACTTAAATAGATGGGGAATGCCTTCATTCTCAAAGTGCAGTTAGCTGATAACAAATAGGAGAAAACACGTCAACTCTGAGCCTTTAAACTTAGCAAAGAAAGACCGCGAATCTGTTATAAAGGAAGTGGATTAAATTTTGTCACCAACTAATTGTGACAAATATATGACAAGTTACATGACAAAGGTAATAGGTAATTTGCTATGATTAAAAATGTAAGCGCGCTCAAAAATTAAGGAGGGAAATTGATGAAGAAATTTTGGGGTCTAATATTTGTCATGGTCATTATGCCAACATTGATTTTAGCAGGATGTAATACGAGTTCTCCTAATAATGCAACAGGACCATCAGGTAGTCCAAGTACCGGAACGGAAGATGCAAATGGGGGAACTGATTCCGAATCGGAAACTGGGTCAGATGGTGATACACTTACTGTTGCAACAGTAAATAATCCAGATATGAAAATTATGCAGAGAATGACAGAGGAGTTTTTTGAAAAGGATACTGGAATTAACGTAGAATTTGTTGTTTTACCTGAAAATGACCTTCGTAAAAAGGTAACAGAAGATGTGGCACTTGGAGCAGGACTATTTGATATTGTCACAATAAGTACTTACGATACACCAATTTGGGCGGAAAATGGATGGATTGAACCATTAACTCCGATGTTCGAGGAATTAGATGCTGATGAATTAGAAGCATATGACATGGAAGATGTGTTCCAAGTACTAAGAGATGCACTTTCGTATGAGGATACGCAATACGCCTTACCATTCTATGGGGAAAGTAGTATGCTCTACTACAATAAAACAATCTTTGAAGAGCTTGGACTAGAAATGCCATTAGAGCCTACATGGGAAGAAATTGGAGAACTAGCTAGAACGATCAAGGAGGAAACTGGAAAGCCTGGTATAACGTTAAGAGGTTTACCTGGTTGGGGTGAAGTAATGGCACCTTTAACAACGGTTATCAATGCGTTCGGAGGTTCTTGGTATGACATGGATTGGAATGCACAATTAAACAGTGAAAAAACGGTAGAGGCAGTTCAATTCTATGCTGACTTAATTCAAGATGCAGGACAGCCTGGAGCAATTAATACAGGGTTTACAGAAGCGCTAACATTAATGTCTACAGGAGAAACTGCTATGTGGTACGATGCGACTGTTGCAGCAGGTTTCTTAAACAACCCTGATGACTCTCAGGTTGTAGGTGAAATCGGATATGCATTTGCACCTAAAATGGAAAAAGAACATACAGGATGGCTTTATGCATGGTCACTTGCAATAGAATCTGCAAGTAAAAACAAGGATGCTGCTTTTGAATTTATCAAGTGGGCAACAAGTAAAGAATATATTGAGTTAGTTGGTGAAAAGGAAGGCTGGGTTGTTGCTCCATCAGGAACACGGACATCAACGTATGAAAATCCAAACTATCAAGAAGCGGCACCATTTGCTGAAATGGTATTAGAAGCAATTGAAAGAGTAGATTACGAACAGCCAACAGTTGATCCAGTTCCGTATGAAGGGGTGCAATATGTGGTTATTCCTGAATTCCAAGAGCTAGGGACAGAAGTAAGCCAGCATATCGCATCTGCCATTGCGGGAGATGTCACAGTAGAAGAAGCAATGAATGAAGCCCAGAAGCTAGCAGAAGCAGTCGCAGAAGAAGGCGGTTATAAAGAGTAGGGCAGTATAGTAGAAGGGGATTGAAGGATCCTCTTCTTACTATTCTAAATGTAAGCTGAGGAGAGTGAATCATGAATCAAAATGAGGCTGTTCAACAAAAATTAAAACCAAGAAGGGTATCTAAGCAGAACAGAAAAGCCCTAAATAACCCCCCAGTGAAAAGATTATTACTACCAACGGTCATCTATCTTATTATTGCAACCCAAATTCCGTTTATTGTTACCATTTATTATAGCTTTCAAGAATGGAACCTAATGAGGCCTGATAAAGGCGTAACCTTTACTTGGTTTGCAAATTTCATGAAAGCTTTACGTACACCTTCTTTTTATGAAGTGGCAATGAACACGTTAATTTTAACGATATCGGTACTAACGATTTGTTTTGTATGCGGCTTATTACTAGCGCTATTAATGAATCGAAACTTCATAGGCAAAGGAATTGTTAGAACCATGTTTATATCCCCGTTTTTCATTATGCCTACCGTTTCAGGTATTATTTGGAAAACAATGATCTACAACCCAAGTTTTGGATTCTCCTCTTATTTCGCTGAGTTATTTGGAGTAGAGCCATTTGATTGGTTTACGCAAAATCCACTGCTGGCAGTTATTTTTATTATTTCATGGATGTGGATTCCGTTTTTTATGCTGATACTGCTTGCAGGTTTGCAGTCATTACCGATCGAATTAATCGAAGCGGCACAATTAGATGGAGCAAATCGGTTGCAACAATTTTTTAATGTAACGATCCCACATCTTGTACGATATATCGAAGTAGTAGTTTTACTTGGATTAATGTTTATCCTACAAGTATTTGGTGAAATTTATGTAACCACTTCCGGTGGTCCAGGATTTGCGTCTACCAACCTATCCTTCTTAGTGTACCGTACAGGCTTCCAAAGTTGGGATGTTGGTGGAGCTTCAGCAATTGGGGTAATTACCGTTATTTTAACCATCGTTATGATGATGTTAATGTTTAAAGTCTTACGACGGATGTTTAAGGAGGAACAAGCATGAAAAAACTTACGTCAGGTGGATTGACTTTTCTTACCTATCTCTTAGCATTCTTGTTCTTCTTCCCTATTTTATGGGTGCTCATTACAGGGTTTAAAAGTGAAGGAGAAGCCGTCATTATACCACCAACGATTGCTTTTAAACCAACATTAGAAAACTATCAGATGATTTTGGATTTAGGTGTAGTTGGTTATTTCTTAAACTCGGTCACTGCTACTTTAGTATCCACATTGATTGCCTTATTAATTGGTGTACCAGCAGCATATGCCCTGACCATGTATCGTGTAAAAAAGAGAGACGATATTTTGTTCTGGATTATCTCTACTCGTTTTTTGCCTATAGCGGGTGTAATTATCCCACTATATCTCATTTTTAAAAATATGAATTTATTAGATTCCTTGACAGGATTAATTATTTTATATGCTGGGATGAATATTCCTTTAATTATCTGGATGATGCGTTCTTTCTTTAATGATGTATCCTATGAAATTATCGAAGCAGCTCAGATTGATGGTGCTACAGGAATTCAAAGTTTCTTTCAGATTGTTTTACCATTAGTAAGACCAGGGCTTGTTTCTACTGCGCTATTATCCATGGTATTTGCGTGGAATGAGTTTTTCTTCGCAGTTACGTTGAGCTACCATAAAGCAGCTACATTGCCTGTATATATGGCATCTTTCATGACACAAGAAGGATTATTCTGGGCAAGTATGTCAGCAGCAGCTACTATTGCCATTCTACCTGTTTTAATTTTAGGTTGGTTGACACAGAACCAACTTGTTAGAGGGTTAACGATGGGTGCTGTGAAAGGATAAAAGTATTAACATAAAATTGGAGGTAATTGTTATGAAAGCATTAGTTATTGAAAAACCAAATCACGCCGTCATTAAGGAGGTTCCATATCCTAAACCAGGGCCAAATGATGTAACCATCCGTGTGAAAAACGTAGGGATTTGTGGCACAGATATCCATATATTTTTAGGTGAGTTTATTTCACCATATCCTATTATTCCGGGGCATGAGTTCTCTGGCGTAGTGGAGGAAGTGGGGGCAAATGTAACAGAATATCAAGTAGGTGATCGAGTAACGGCAGATCCTTCCTTATTTTGTGGTCATTGTGAATTTTGTTTAACGAATAGGGGTAATCAGTGTGAGAATTGGGGAGCGCTTGGGAACACAGTTGACGGTAGTATGGCGGAATTTGTAAAGGTTCCAAGTAGCAATGTTGTCAAAATTCCTGATACTATGACATTTGCGGAAGCTGCCTTTATTGAACCAATGGCTTGTGTCGTCCATGGTATGAATCGATTACAGCTTCAAGTCGGTGATCGGGTGCTAATGTTTGGTGCAGGGGCAATGGGACAACAACTTATTCAATCCGTAAAAATGGCCGGAGCATCCGAGTTAGTAGTGGTTGATATTTCTCCAGATAAACTGGACATGGCTTTAAAATGGGGCGCTACCAAGGTGGTTACAAGTGATAATGTAAATGACGAATTATCAGATGAGTATTATCCGAATGGATTTGATGTCGTCATTGATGCTACTGGTATTCCTAAAGTAATTGAACAAGCATTCGGATTCATGGGCAAAACGGCTAAATACTTGCAATTCGGCGTGACACCAATAGGGTCAACTGTACCACTAGACCCTTTTCGGTTATATAATAAAGATTGGACATTAATTGGTTCCATGGCTATTAATCATACCTTTTATCCAGCTTTTCATTGGGTGAAGGAAGGCCGAATACAATTAAACCATTTAATCTCAAAGGAAATTTCGCTAGAAGAAACAGTAGATTATTTGAAGGGACCAAGAGATCCGAACAATCTTAAAGTTCAAATCAAAATATAATATTTAAAAAATACGCATTCGCTCATTCTTTCGCCAATGAGTTCATTTCTCTTATCCTTTAGACTATTGCATTGTAATTTTATATTCACTGTAAACGTACGAAAAGCCACAATATTTCTGTGGCTTTTCATCATATTATTCTCTAAAAAGGCGTTTAGGAGGGATTCAAGTGCAGCAATCGATGATGCTTAATTCTAGACAACGAGAGTTGTTGAGAGTGTTATTAAGTATGGATAAACCCATTTCCTATAAAGAATTATCCGAAATCTTTAAGTTAAGCATACGAACGATTCAAAGAGAAATGAAAGCGTTACATTCCTATTTCGATGCTTATAATTTGAAACTAGTCAAAAGAATGGGAAAAGGGATTGAACTAAATGGAGAGTTACAAGATAAACAAAAGTTAAATCAAGCATTAGAACAGGTGAAAATTTTAAACGCCTACTCACAAAGTGAACGTCAAGAAGGAATTATTTATGATTTATTGCTTGCGAAAGAACCTATTAAACAATATACGTTAAGTAAGAAATATGATGTAGCGGAATTAACGATTAGTAATGATCTGGAGAAAATAAGCAAATGGTTAGAAAAGGATACGGTAGAAATAGTAAAGACTCCAGGAATTGGAGTGTACATAGACGGAACGGAACAACAACGCAGAACGATCTTATCTCGTTTGCTTCATCGAGATATTACCTTTGAGGATTGGATAGAACTATTTCAAGGGAAAAAAGGGGAAGATAGATTGAATGGGAAGTTAGGGTTAGTCATTCGTAATCGCTTATTAAAATTTGTTCAGACTGACAAAATTCTAGATATTGACCGTGTTTTACAAAACGCACTTCTTGAACATCCTCATATCGTTCTAACAGATCGAAATTATGTTAACCTTATTGTCCATGTTATTCTTGCCTTGGAGAGAATCCAAAGTGGTGAAGTGATAGAGGAGGACACTACCATAGCTAGTGATGACTGGCATGATCCAGAGATATATTCATTAGCAGTATTAATAGTAGAAGGCTTAGAAAAATTGACGTCTCTGAGAATTCCAAGAATAGAGATAAACTATATTGCGCTTCATTTAGCAGGAACGAGAATCGATTATCAGAAGAAGCCGTTTGAAGATGATAATCAAGAGTTTACATGGATTGAACTAACGAAAAGTTTTATACGTGCGATAGAACATCATCTAGATGAAAGTCTAATAGAAGATAAGATTCTCTTTGAGGGGTTACTCTCACATTTTGCACCTGCATTTAACCGGTTAAAGCATGGGCTTCAAATTCATAATCCCATGCAAGATAAAATAATGGAGATGTATCCCGAGATATATCAAGCTTGTCAGAAGGCATGTGAATTATTAGCTAAAAAAACAGGTTATCATATTCCAGAAGAAGAAGTAGGTTATTTAGCCATGCATATCGGAGCATCCCAACTGAGAAAACATGAGCAAATCAGGCAATCCTATCGATGTATTGTTGTTTGTACAAGTGGTGTAGGATCCTCTACGTATTTAGCAACAAGAATTCGAACAGAAATGCCTAATCTTAGTGTAGAAGCGGTGTTATCATTAAAAGAACTTGAAGAGTGGTTAGAGAAGGATGAAAATTTTGATATTGTCATTTCGACTGTAAATGTTCCTTTTTTACAAGAGGAAAAAATCGTGATTGTTACCCCTTTTTTAAAGAAAGAGGATATTAAAGATATTGAACATGCACTAATAGAAATTGACAAGCATCAATTGGTTTTGAAAAGTGAAGAACAGACCTCACGGCAACCTTCACCAATACTTCCATTAGCGAAGTATGGCGAAGCACTACTCCAAATCTTAAAGAACTTTGTTATGTTTCAAGAAGTGAGATTAATGGAAAAAATGATCGATCAAATGGCTAGCTTATTAGTAAGTCATCAGGTTGTACGCGATATTAAAAAAATAGCAGTTGATTTAGAAAAAAGAGAAGAACAAGGTGGCTTCGTGCTAGGAAACCTGGCCATGATGCACGCTAAAACGGAAGGGGTTAATGAAATAATTGTCGCGATTTATCGCACGGAAGAACCAATATTATGGGAAAACGATAACGAAGAATTGTGTAGGATAAACGTAATATTAATGTTAGCTGTACCTGTTGAGGCGCCAAAGGAACATAAGGAGATGATAAGCGAAATTACGGCAATGTTAGTGGATGATCAGTTTGTCAATACCATTATGAATGGATCGCAAGAATCAGTGGGAAATTCACTGAAGGATATTTTATTAAATGCCTATGAATTAAAAATAACTGCATCTATAAAGGAGTTACAAAGACAATGAAGAAATTAGCACAAATATGGAGTGCTATGGTATACCAAAACATTGTTATTATTATAGTTGTTGGAGTAATTCGTGAGTTATTTGGAAATTATGGCTGGTGGTATAATCAAGAAATATTGAATATCGTCAATCCTGCTTACCACATTTTATTACCAATATTAATAAGTCACACAGGTGGGAGAATTATTGGTGGTCAAAGAGGAGCAGTGGTTGCTTCCATTGTTACATTTGGTTTGACTCTTTCCAGCACAGTTCCAGCGATAATGGGGGCCATGATAATTGGTCCACTAACTGGTTGGATTATAAAAAAGTTAGATCAAATGATTAAGAAAAAGCTCCCTGGTGTTGGATATGAACTGCTTATCAGTAATGTCTTGGCATCAGTAGTTGCCATTGCCCTCACTTTAATTAGTTATCATTATATTGGCGAGATCTTATCTGTTGGAGTGGAACGAGCAACTGACATATTAGCATCTATTATTAATTCTCATTGGCTTCCTTTAGCTGCAGTTATTATAGAGCCAGCCAAGGTAGTATTTTTAAATAATATTATAAATTTCGGTTTCCTATCACCTCTAGGCATACAACAAGCTAATGAGCTAGGTAAGTCTATTTTATTCTTGTTAGAGGCGAATCCTGGACCAGGGTTAGGGGTTCTCCTTGCTTATTGGATGAAAACAAAGGGGGAGCAAAGGAAGGGAGCGAAATTAGCTACATATATCCACTTTTTAGGTGGTATACATGAAGTTTATTTTCCTTACGTATTGAAGAATCCTCGACTTATTATTTCGCTAGCCTTAGGTGGAATGGCTGGAATCTACGTTTTTCAATGGTTTAAAGTAGGGCTTGTTGCTGTATCATCTCCTGGAAGTATTTTTCTAATTGTCGGGTTAGCTCCTAGAAATGATATGCTTTATGTCGTATTAGCTGTTTTAATTTCTGCACTTATTTCTTTTGGTTTAAGTTTAATTCTAATAAAAAGCGTATCTAACTCACCTACTGTTTCCGAAAATGAGAATACAATTATTGAATTCTACCAAATAGATAAAGAAGATGTATTAAACGAGACTAAGCAAAATGAAGACATTCATTCGATTAAATCAGTGGAAGGCAGGAACCCCTTTAATGACAAAAAGATAAAAACTATTTATTTCGTTTGTGAAGCAGGTATTGGATCCAGTGCCATGGGGGCTTCCATGCTAAGAAAAAAACTAGAACAAACTAGTCATCACATTACTGTTGAGAATGCCTCGATTGACGAAATTCCTGCGTATGCAGATTTAGTTATTTGTCATCAAAAGCTGTTACAAACTGTTCAAAAGGAGTTTCCTAAAAAGTCGATCTATCCACTGCCTACTTTTACTGACATGAAGGAATATGATTATCTAGTTAATAAGTTGATAGGGACATAGGGACAGGTCCCTTGTCCCTTTTTCGTTGAGATATTTTCTCCATATAATTATAACTTAAGCTAAAATCATTTGGAATAAAAGCAGAAGGCGGTTATTAGCTGAGTAAGACATCAAAAGTAATCCTGTTTATAAAACCCCCTTAATCAATCGAGCCAACCCAACCAATCCTTCCTCTAACTCCCCCAATGAAGCATAAGAATACGACAACCGAAGATGCTTATAGTCACTCTTATCATACACAATCCCTGGATTTAATAAGATATGCTCTTTCAGTGCTAGTCCAAACAGCTTCTTCGTGGAAATATCTATTTCCAGCCTAAGCCATATATAAAATCCACCTTCTGGAATACTCCAAGTAGCGATCTCCGAAAAATACGCTTTTAAAAGTTGAATGGTAAAATCCCTTCTATACATTAATTCTGCTTTTATTTCTTTTAGGTAATCTGTGTATAATCCATTAGAAAGCCACTTCTCTACAGCATATTGGGATAAAGAACTGGAACCATAGTCTGTTTGCATTTTGATATCGGCTAAGCGATCTATCACAGGTTCAGGACCTACAATCCATCCTACTCGTAGACCGGGGCTTAGTGTCTTCGATACGCTCCCAATATATAAAACATTTCCTTGCGTATCATCTGCTTTTAAAGGCTTTGGTGGAGGATTTTCGAACCATAAGTCCCCATAAACATCATCCTCAATAATAGGTAACGATATATTTTGGCACACCTTTAAGAGATTCGCGCGCCTTTCTTCCGTCATTAGGGTACCTGTTGGATTGTGGAAGTTAGGAATGGTGTACAGTAAAGCAGCAAGTTGTTGTTTCTTTAAACGTTCGATTTCCTTTATTTTGATCCCTTCTTGATCCATTGGTACGCCAAATAAATGCATTCCGGCTGATTGGAAAACATGAACAGAGTTTAAATAGGACGGTGTTTCATGAAGGATGGTGGAGCCCCTTTCTAATAGTCCCATAGAAATTAATTGGAGTGCTTGTAGTCCTCCCGAAACAATTAAAATCGATTCTGGAGATGCTACCATTCCTTTTGTTTTCAAATATTCACTAACCGTCTTACGAAGAGATAATAGCCCTTTTGGTTCCACATATCCAAGCGATAGGTTCTCGTGACCTGTTCGTAATATCTTCCTCATTCTATCATTCGGTAGTAGGCTTGGAGACAGTTCGCCAGTTCCTAGTCTAATAAATGTTGGATCTGCTTCTGCTCGATTAATTTCTTGGATAATATCGATGTTTGGCTTATAGATGCCGGAAGAAACATAGCTTTTCCAATCAGGAGGAGGTGTTGAAGTAAGTAAGCTCCACGTATTATTGATAACCCTCGTTCCATCCCCTACTTTGGTTTCTAATAAACCGTCTGCAATCAAACCTTCTAGAGCATACACGACAGTGCTCCGATTTACCTGGAATTGTTTCGCCATTTCCCTTTGGGTGGGGATTTTCGTTCCTACGGTCCATTCCCCATGCATTATTTTCTGCTTTAAGTAATGATAAATTTGTAAATGTAGTGGCTCGGAAGAATCTTTTAGTGGCTTCCATTGCATTTCATTCATAAGGGACCCCTCTATCTTATTTGTACTTTCTTTCTATACTATCAAATTGGTTGGGTCAATTACCATCCAATTGGTTGAAGACATCTTAAAACATAGGAAGTATGCTAGAAGAAAAAGTTGGGGGATGAAAAAATGCAGGCACTTATTCATGGAATCATTTTAGCGTTTGGGCTCATCTTACCATTAGGAGTCCAAAATGTATTTATTTTTAACCAAGGGGCAACACATAAGAAATTCATAGATGCTTTTCCTGCTATCATTACGGCGGGGATTTGTGATACGATCCTTATCTTTATGGCTGTCAGAGGGATATCGGTCGTGGTATTTAATGTGGAGTGGCTCTCGACTTTGTTATTTTTAGTTGGATGTATCTTTTTAATCTATATGGGATTTGTGATGTGGAGAAGTAGTCCAGAAGCAACGAACACGGAAGAGCAACACCCTTTTTCTTTAAAGCGACAGGTTACTTTTGCTGCTTCGGTATCTATATTTAATCCACATGCTATTCTAGATACGGTTGGTGTGATTGGGACTAGCTCTCTTGCTTACACTGGTCATGAAAAACTGCTCTTTACTGTTGCATGTATAGTAGTTTCTTGGATTTGGTTTTTCCTATTAGCAATTTTAGGTAGCAAGATTGGGAAGCTTGGAAACAGTGGGATGCTGTTAAAGCGAGTGAATCAAATTTCAGCAATGATTATTTGGGGGATGGCTGTCTATTTAGCGTATAATTTTTATTTGTTTTTTGATTAATTTTTATTCGAAATATAGTTCGTTCTCTATAGATTTAAAAACTTCTTAGAATATCCCGAAAAGAAGTCACAAAGTTGTACTTTTTGAAACGCTCCTCTAGTTGTCTCGTCCATTGGATAAAATGGGTTTTTTATAAGAAAAAGGATGGAGACACCCCCATCCCTTTCATTTGTCTTCATTAAAATAAGAACTACCTTTAAATTTGATACGCATAACTGCACCACAAGTAAAGGAGATTCGGAAAAAGTATCTGAAAATTTCGAAATAACATTGCTTTTTCCTCCTATACTATATTATTATAATACTACTTTTCAAATAAAGGGAGGGTTCAGCGGTGGTTACTTTTATAGCATCTATTGTATTGTTAATTGTTGGCTACATTGTTTACGGGAAGGTGGTTGAACGAATTTTTGGCATTAATGACCAGAATGCAACACCTGCCTATACAAACAACGATGGTCTTGATTATATGCCAATGAGTTGGTGGAAAGCGAGTTTGATTCAGCTATTAAATATCGCTGGAACCGGCCCGATATTTGGTGCAATAATGGGCGCACTATATGGTCCAGTCGCATTTATATGGATTGTTATTGGTTGTATTTTTGCTGGGGCGGTACATGATTACTTTTCAGGGATGATATCGCTTAGACATAATGGAGCTCAATTTCCGACACTTGTCGGTAAATATTTGGGCGGTAAAATGAAATTCTTTACGACGATTGTTTCAATTATTTTAATGGTGTTGGTAGCAGCAGCTTTTACGGCAGCGCCTGCCCAGTTATTAACACAAATAACACCACTTAACACGACGACTTGGTTGGTGATCATTTTCGCGTATCTTATACTTGCGGCGATTCTACCAATTAATAAAATAATCGGAAGAGTCTATCCTATATTTGGAGCTATCTTAATTTTTATGGCTGTATCAATCGGTATTGGAATGTTCTTCTTTTTTGATCATCCCATTCCAAATTTAACATTAAGCAATTTACACCCTGGGGAAATGCCTATTTGGCCATTGTTAATGGTAACCATATCTTGTGGAGCGATTTCTGGATTTCATAGTACACAAAGTCCAATTTTAGCTCGAACTTTAAGAAAAGAAAGTGAAGGTAGAAAAGTATTTTATGGAGCAATGATTGGTGAAGGCATTATTGCTATGGTTTGGGCAGCAGCAGGGATGACCTTTTTTGGTAGTACGGGTGCATTACAATCAGCACTTACAGCAGGAGGTCCAGCGGGAGTGGTTAATGAAATCAGTATAATCACGTTAGGTGCATTTGGCGGATTCATCGCCATTTTAGGTATTGTTGTTCTCCCAATTACCACGGGTGATACGGCATTACGTTCTTCCAGAATGATGTTGGCGGAAATGTTAACCCAACTGACGAAGAAAGATTTTAATGGGAAAAAGAAATTAGCTTTACTTACCATACCTGTGACTGGTGCAACACTATATCTAATGACGATTGATTATAGCTTCCTCTGGCGTTATGTTGGGGGCTCGAATCAGATTGTTGCTGCGGTGATGTTGTGGACAGCAACCATGTATTTAGTAAAAAATAACAAGTTTCATTGGATCTGCAGTATTCCCGCTTTGTTCATGACAGCGGTAGTAAGTACGTATTTCTTCTATGCACCAGAAAGCTATAACCTAGACTATGGTATTTCTCTGGTTTTAGGAATGGTTATTTGGTTGGCTGTACTTGCTTGGTTTGTATCGCAACTTATTAAACATAAAAGAGCTAGCACTCGTGAAGATTCGCAGTTAAGAGTAGGATAGTGAGGGAAATTGCTAACCTCATGTAGAAAAACGCTATGTTGAAAAAGAGGGAATATTTGAGGATGGCCGTCAAAATAAAGTAATAACAGCTTATACAGAGGAAGCTACCATGAAATCGACCGAGCAAAATTTAGATCGTCTTAACACAGGTCATTTAGATATGGTCTTCGTTCATGATGTTTCGCTTAATCCCCATAGAGATGAATGGATTACAAAATTTGATGAAGTTTGAAATGGCGCCTTTCGTATCTTAAGCCCCCTTCGTGAAGAGGGGGTGATCAAATCATGGGAGTTGGGGTCAATACAACCGAACCTATGGAACTAGTGATGGATCTGGAAGAAGCTCAGCTTAATGTCGGCTTATCTGCCACTCAATCCACGCTTTTACAGCATGAGCATGCCTTAGAGCGCATGCTGCCAAAAGCTGAGGAAAAAGGTGTAGGAAGTCCATTTTCTAGGCTGTCTTCTACTATTTTCGCTTCGGTTAATCATTCATTTGATTTTGCAAAGCTATGGTCGCACGATTATTTTCTCTTGCAGTCGTTTTCCTTGTTAAAGAAAAAACAGCACACCCTAAAGATACGATGATAAGAACCCCACCAAACCAAGACGTATGAGCTACAGTACCAGTTTGACTTAACACAATACCCCCAAAACCTGATCCAATCGAAATACCTACTTGCAAGGCTGAATTATTAAAGCTTTGTTGAATATCCGATGTAGCAGGATCAGTTTGAATCAAATAGCTTTGTTGTGGAGGAGCTAAACTCCAGCTTAACGCAGCCCAAATCATCATAATTGGTATAAATACAATAAGCGAAAAAGTAGTGAATGGTAAGAGGAATAACACGACAGCAAAAGAAAAAATAACGACAATGATACTTTTTTGAGCTCCCATCGAATCGGAAAGAGCCCCTCCGAATGCTCCACCACTTACCGCTGCAATTCCAAATAATAGATAACAGATACTGATCCAACTTGAATTTAGCTGAAGTTCCGTTTCTAAAAATGGAGTGAAGTACGCATAAAGTGTGTAATGTCCTGCTAGCATAAACATGGTTGCAAGATGTGCACTACCTATCTTTAAGCTGCTCACTGCCTTTAATTGTTGTGAAAGTGGAACCGTGTTTTCCCCAGATAACCGCTCCAAGAAGATCGAAATAAGCACAAAGGAACCTATCGATAAAATAGCAATCCCGAGAAAAATAATACGCCAGCCAAATTTATCGGAAATCAGAATTCCCAGTGGCACGCCCATGACAAGCGAGGAACTAATGCCCATATAAATGAGGCCTAGAGCCTTTGCTCGGTGTGCTGGTGAAACAACTTTTGCAGCTATCGTTAAGGACAGTACAACGATAAGTGCTGTACTCATTGCGGTGATAACTCTTGCAATCATCATAAAGGTAAAATTCGGACTGAAATAGGTCATGATATTACCTATGAAGAAAACAGATAGAGATAGGAGATATAATTTCTTTCGCTCCATTTTGCTAGTTAAGACTAATAGCACAGGGCCGGATACAGCATAAATAAGTGCAAAAATCGTGATGAGTTGTCCTGCTGAGCTTAAGGAGATATTTAAATCATCTGCAATAGTTGGAAGGATGCCACCAATAATTAATTCAACTAGTCCAACTGCAACAGTGGATAATGCTAGTATGAAAACTTTGACATTCATATTTTGTTTTACGTCCTTTCTAGTAAAAATTTTTTAGGAAATATAAAAAAATCCTGATTACAGAAAACGAATCATTCATTTTCTGTAATCAGGATTTTACGGTTCCTGGTAGAGACCCTCACGCCATATTCTGAGGTTATACAGGTATTATTCATTTATAAGCGAGCACTTTAAATAGTCTACTAGCTATTGTATAATTTTTCAAGTAGTAAAACTTAGTTGCAACACTACTTTTAACCAATAGAAGTGTTAATTATCCATAAAAAATAATTTCATAACTGTTGACTACACCTCCATAAAATATTATGATGATATTAGTTAAGCGCTTTCCCTAAAAAAGAGCATATTAAACAAAAAGCAATTCCATTTATTTTTTTTAAAAAAGTTAAGCGTTTTCTTTTCGTAAAATGTTGGTCATCTTGATTAAAGGAGTATATGCTATGGCGGATATGACAGTAGGAATTATTGGTGCCGGGAGAATTGGACAATTACATGCCGAATATATCATGAGTATGTCCTCCATTGAGTTGAAAGGTATTTGTGATATTGAAATCGACCATTTGAAAGGGTCCATGATGGAGAAGCATGTTCCGGTGATAACAACAGACCCATCTATCCTTATAGAGGATGAAGAAATGGATGCAATATTTATCTGTTCCTCTACAGATACACATTGCTACTATATCGAAAAGTGTGCACAAGCAGGAAAACATATTTTTTGTGAGAAGCCTATTAGCTTTAGTCTAGAAGAAACAAAGGCTGCTTTGCGAAAGGTGAAGGAAGCAGGTGTTCATTTACAAATCGGCTTCAATAGGAGATTTGATACACATTTCAGCAAGGTATATGAAGCTGTATCAGCAGGGAAGATTGGCAGGCCTCATATTATTAAAATTACCTCACGAGATCCTGAACCTCCGAGCGAGGCGTATATTCAATCATCTGGCGGTATGTTTATCGATATGACGATCCATGATTTTGATATGATCAGGTATTTATCTTCCAATGAAGTCGAGTCCGTATCTGTCGTTGCTGCTAATTTGGTTGATCCATGTTTTCAGAAGTATGATGATGTCGATACGGCGATTATTACCCTGACATTTGAGGATGGGTCGATCGGGGTTATCGATAATAGTCGGCGAGCGGTATATGGGTATGATCAACGGATCGAAGTATTTGGCGAAAAAGGTGTCGTAATGGCGGATAATGAGCGGGAATCAAATGTTCAGATTGCAACAAAGGAGTCGGTGACATTGGATCACCCTAAGTATTTCTTTTTAGATAGGTATAAACAGGCTTTTTATCGGGAGATTCAAGCTTTCGCTAGAGCGATTATCGATCAAACACCAGTAAGCTGTACAGGGGAGGATGGACTAGAAGCGCAAAGGCTAGCAATTGCGACAAGGCTGGCATGGAAGGAAAATCGTACAGTCCTACTGAGTGAAATTGAATAGAGGGAGGAATGCGTGATGGCTTCATTATTACAAAAGCCTCATCCGAAAGATCATGAAGGTAATATTATTCGAGTCAGTCCTGAATCTGCTGGATGGAAGTATGTAGGCTTTGAAGTGTATCAGCTCTCATCAGGGGAGATTTTGAGAAAGGATACGAATGAAAATGAGGTGTGTATCGTACTTCTTAGTGGAAAGGCCGATGTGCAAACAAAGGATCAAACTTTTGAGAATATAGGGGAAAGAATGAGTATTTTTGAAAAAATTCCTCCATATTCTGTTTATGTGCCGAATCAGGATCAATTTATGATTGAAGCAAAAACAAAGCTTGAGGTTGCTGTATGTTTAGCGCCAGGGAAGTCCCATTACAAAGCAAGGCTAATCGAACCGAAGGATGTTGATCAAGAGGAGCGCGGTTCAGGGAAAATGAGTAGGAGGATTCATCATATTTTACCTGAGCAAAAAGAAGCGGATAGCTTACTCGTAGTGGAGGTTTTTACACCTGATGGGAATACCTCGAGCTATCCCCCACATAAGCACGATCAGAACAATCTACCAGAAGAGTCTTATTTAGAGGAAACGTATTATCATCGTGTGAATCCATCACAAGGGTTTGTGTTTCAACGAGTGTATAATGATGACAGAAGCTTGGATGAGACAGTGAGTGTGGAAAATCGTGATGTCGTCCTCGTGCCAGAAGGTTATCACCCTGTATCATCTGTACCTGGCTATGAGTCGTATTATTTAAATGTGATGGCAGGACCAGTGCGAACATGGAAATTTCATAATGACAAGGATCATGAGTGGTTATTTTAGACTAGGTTAAGCGCTTTACAAAAAAGGAGGATAAGGATGTATCACTTAGACTTTCGATCAGATCGCTCCATGGATTTAGTCGGGATTGGCAGGCTTTGTATTGATTTAAATGCCGATCAATTTAATCGCCCAATGGAAGAAACGACGTCGTTTACGAAGTATGTCGGTGGCTCACCAGCGAATATAGCGATTGGAGCAGCTCGGCTTGGATTAAAGAGTGGATTTATTGGAAAAGTGTCTGATGATCAGATGGGCCGCTTTATTCAGCAATACTTGAAGGAAAACAATCTTGATGTAAGTGGTCTATCCCTTGATGATACGGGTGCTGTCACAGGGCTTGCTTTTACCGAAATAAAAAGTCCGGAAGAATGTAGTATCTTAATGTATCGAGATAATGTCGCTGATCTTAAGCTAGACACTTCGAATGTATCAGAGGAATATATTCGCCAAACAAAAGCATTATTAATATCAGGGACAGCCTTGGCGGCAAGTCCTTCTCGGGAAGCGGTTTTTCTCGCATTAGATTATGCGAAAAAGCATGGAGTAGTCGTCTTCTTCGATTTAGATTATCGCGCGTATACTTGGAATAATGAGCAGGAAACAGCGATTTATTATAATCTGATAGCGGAAAAATGTGATGTGATCATTGGTACTCGAGAAGAGTTTGATATGATGGAGCAATTTGAGAGCTTCCGTCAAGATGATCATCAAACAGCACAAAAATGGTTCCACTATGCTGCCGAAATTGTAGTAATCAAACATGGCGAAGCAGGATCGATCGCCTATACAAAGGAAGGGAAATCAGAGCGAAGTGGTATTTTCAAAACAAAGGTATTAAAAACCTTTGGAGCAGGAGATGCCTATGCGTCGTCTTTTATCTACGGATTAATGAATGGCTGGGAGTTAAATCGAGCCATGGAGTTCGGAAGTGCTTCTGCCTCGATTGTTATTTCTAAGCATAGCTGTTCAGAGGCGATGCCAACTGTCGAAGAAATTCAAACCTTTTTAAAAACAAGCAGAAAAGAATGAGAGTGGATGAACGATGCTAGTAACCTTAAATGAGCTATTAGATCAGGCTTTAGCAAAAAAATGTGCGATTCCTGCCTTTAATGTATTCGGTTATGAGGATGCGAAAGCAGTAATCGATGCGGCGGAGGAGCTTCGTGCACCTGTGATTTTGGCAACAAACAAAGTCGCGATACATCATATGCCGATTGATGTAATCGGAGCCATGCTTGGGAAAATGGCGAAAAAAGCAAGTGTGCCTGTAGTGGTGCACCTCGATCATGGGCAGGATTATGAGACAGTGGCAAAGGCAATCGCAGCAGGCTATAGCTCTGTCATGTATGATGGATCTGCCTTACCATTTGAGGAAAATGTCAAGAATACAAAGGATGTAGTAAAGCTAGGTCATGGATTTGGCGTTTCTGTAGAAGGAGAAATCGGATCGGTAGGATATAGTGATGCGACACAGAACCATGGTCGGTTAACAGATCCTCAAGAGGCAAAGGAATTTGCGGAAAGAACAGGGGTAGACGCATTAGCAGTCGCGGTCGGAACGACACATCGAATGGAGACACAATCGGCTTCTGTGGATTATCCGTTGATTGAAACGATTCAAGGGCTTGTTCGTCAACCACTAGTCATGCATGGTTCGACTGGCTTACCCGATAAAGCTTTACGACAAATTAGTCAAATGCATTTTTGCAAAGTAAACATT
Source organism: Gracilibacillus dipsosauri (assembly GCF_003176895.1). Classification (GTDB taxonomy): domain Bacteria; phylum Bacillota; class Bacilli; order Bacillales; family Amphibacillaceae; genus Gracilibacillus; species Gracilibacillus dipsosauri. The sequence goes on along the minus strand of NZ_QGTD01000004.1, from coordinate 282,894 downwards.
GGGACAGCGATTCGGATGCGTTTTGGTCATAGTCTGCGCAAAGCTATGCAGGAAAAGCCGGATGTGTTTGATCGGCTTGAGCTAATAAAAGAACCAATGCGAGAAGTGAAAGAGGAAGCGATAAATAAGATGAAATTGTTACAGGCAAACCTTATGAATTAACAGGAAAGGGTGAAGGGTCCCATGACTAGATTACAAAATTTTATTGGTGGAGAATGGGTCGATATAGAGAGTCATCAAGAAGAGGTTGTCTTTAATCCCGCAACAGGAGAAGAATTAGCACGTGTCCCATTATCGACAAAGGAAGATCTAGATAGGGCGGTGAATGCAGCCAAAGAAGCATTTGCCTCATGGAAGGAAGTAGCTGTACCGAAACGCGCGAGAATTCTGTTTAAGTACCAGCAATTATTAGTCGAGCATTGGGATGAGCTAGCGGAAATCATTACAACAGAGAATGGAAAAAATTTAAAGGAAGCACATGGGGAAATGCTTCGTGCCATTGAATGTGTAGAATTTGCTTCCGGTGCACCTACTTTAATGATGGGGTCACAGCTTCCATCGATTGCGACAGGACTAGAATCAGGCGTTTATCGCTATCCGATCGGCGTGGTTGGTGGAATTACGCCATTTAATTTCCCTGGAATGGTACCTTGCTGGATGTTTCCGTTGGCGATTGTAGCAGGAAATACGTTTATTTTAAAGCCATCAGAAAAAACACCACTCCTCGCCAATCGTTTGGCTGAACTGTTTACAGAAGCAGGACTGCCAAAAGGGGTGTTAAATATTGTGCATGGTGCGCATGATGTCGTAAATGGCTTATTGGATCATCAGGATGTGAAGGCGATTTCCTTTGTAGGATCACAGCCTGTAGCGGAATATGTCTATAAAAGAGGGACACAGAATCTGAAACGAGTGCAAGCACTAGCGGGAGCTAAAAATCATTCGATTGTTTTACAGGATGCCCATTTAGATAATGCAGTAACCCAAATTCTAAATGCATCCTTTGGTTCAGCTGGAGAGAGATGCATGGCGTGTTCTGTAGTGGCCGTAGAAGAAGAGATTGCTGATGACTTTATCGATTTATTAGTGAAGAAGGCGAATGAAATTACGATTGGTAGTGGGCTTGACGAGAATGTCTTCTTAGGACCTGTGATTCGTGACGAGCATAAAAAGCGGACATTGCAATATATCGAAACAGGACTAGAAGAAGGGGCCCAATTGATCCGTGATGGCAGAACGGACCAAAAGAGTCAAGCGAAAGGGTATTTTGTTGGACCGACGATCTTTGACCAGGTTACGAGTAAAATGAAAATTTGGCAGGATGAAATCTTTGCACCAGTCTTGTCGATTGCACGAGTCAAGAATCTGGAGGAGGCGATCGAGCTTACAAATCAATCCAGATTTGCGAATGGTGCCTGTTTATTTACCAATCATGGTGGAAAGGTTCGAGAATTTCGCGAAAAAATCGATGCTGGTATGCTAGGGGTCAATATCGGGGTGCCTGCACCGATGGCGTTCTTTCCTTTCTCAGGCTGGAAGGATTCCTTTTATGGGGATTTGCATGCGAATGGAAAAGATGGATTAGAATTTTACACACGTAAGAAAGTAGTCACCACACGCTGGGTATAGAAATAGTCTTCTGATTAAATCAAATGGGGTGATCGGATGAAATTAACCACTTCACAAGCACTAATGAAGTTTCTTAATCAGCAATATATCGAAATAGATGGCCATGAGCAAAAATTATTTAAAGGGATATTCACTATTTTTGGACATGGAAATGTATTGGGGATTGGTCAAGCGTTGGAAGAAGATAGTGGGGATTTAGAAGTATATCAAGGGAGAAGTGAGCAAGGGATGGCCCATGCTGCGGCCGCCTTTGCTAAGCAAACGGGCCATCAGCAGCTAATGGCATGCACGACATCTGTTGGCCCAGGATCTGCGAATATGGTGACAGCAGCGGCCACCGCAACGGCAAACAATATTCCCATATTATTAATTCCTGGGGACACATTTGCCTCTAGACAGCCAGACCCTGTTCTACAGCAGATTGAACAACCACACGATTCGACGATCTCGACAAATGATGCCTTTAAGCCAGTGAGTAAATATTGGGATCGAATCACAAGACCAGAACAGCTAATGACAGCACTAATTCAAGCGATGAGGGTACTAACAAGGCAAGCCGACACAGGTGCTGTAACGATCGCTATCCCACAGGATGTGCAAGCAGAAGCCTATGATTTTCCTGCGTATTTTTTCGATAAAAGGGTGCATCGTTTTGATAAGAGAAAGCCGGATGATCGTGCATTAGATCGTGTGGTTGAATTAATCGCTAACAAGAAAAAACCGCTGATTATTTGTGGTGGCGGTGTTCGGTATAGTGATGCTGGGAAAGAGCTAGCCAAGTTCACCGAGAAATATCAGATCCCATTTGCGGAGACACAAGCAGGTAAGAGTGCGGTGATTAGCGATCATCCAATGAATTTAGGTGGTATCGGGGTAACGGGCAATTTTGCTGCTAATCAGATCGCGAAGGAAGCAGACGTCATCATCGGCATTGGTACAAGGTTTACAGATTTCACGACATCCTCCAAGCACTTGTTTCAGCATCAAGACGTCGAATTTGTGACGATCAATAATTCAGCCTATCATGCATCGAAATTAGATGCTCACCCATTAGTAGCGGATGCAAAAGTGGCTATTGAACAGCTTGATCAGCAACTAGCCCATCGTCAATACCAAACAGAATACAGTGACGAAATTAGCAAAATAAAACGAGCATGGCAGCAGGAAGTCGAGCGCTTATCATCGATTCAATATGTGAAGGGCTTGAAGCCAGAGGTGGAGGGACATCTGGACGAGGAATTAGCGGAATACGAAAAGGCTTTAAATACGTCACTTACCCAGACACAGGCAATTGGGGTTATTCAACAGCATATTGCCGATGATGCAATTATTGTTGGTTCATCAGGTAGTCTTCCAGGGGACCTTCAACGAATGTGGATCAACCGTAAGCCAAATACGTATCATCTAGAATATGGCTATTCCTGTATGGGTTATGAAATTTCCGGATCATTAGGAGTAAAATTGGCTTCCCCTGACCAGGAGGTATATGCAATGGTGGGGGATGGTAGCTATTTAATGCTCCATTCTGAATTAATTACAAGTGTTCAAGAAGGGCAGAAAATCAATGTACTACTGTTTGATAATGCAGGATTTGGCTGTATTAATAATTTACAAATGGATCATGGAATGGGTAGCTTTGGCACAGAGTTTCGCAAGAGGGATCATCAAACAAAGCAGCTGACAGGCGAAATCATGGCGATTTCTTATGCCCAAAGTGCGGCTGCATATGGGGTGAAAACCTATACGGCAACAAATGCCCAGGAGCTAGTCGAAGCATTAGAGGATGCGAAACATCAATCTATTTCCACCTTGATAGATATAAAGGTTTTACCAAAGACAATGACACATGGATATGATGCTTGGTGGAATGTAGGTGTGGCGGAAGTGGCTAAAAAACCAGTGATTGAGCAAGCAGCAAAAGAACGGCAAGTGAATCTAGCAGCTGCAAGAAAATATTAAGGGGGGAGAAGATGTTTCGTAAAGAAGATATCCAATTAGGGATTGCACCGATTGGCTGGACCAATGATGATATGCCAGAATTAGGTGGGGACATCCCATTTGAGCAATGTATTAGTGAAATGGCATTAGCAGGCTTTACTGGTACAGAGATAGGCAATAAATATCCGAGGAATATCGATGAGCTAAAGCAGGCATTGCAGCTGAGGGGACTTCAGATTGCTAGTGCCTGGTTTAGTGCCTATTTAACGACAAAGCCATATGAGGAGACGGAAGCGGCCTTTATTCAGCATCGGGATTTCCTCCATGCCATGGGAGCTGAGGTGATCGTGGTATCGGAGCAGGGTAAAAGCATTCAAGGGGAGATGGATACTCCGTTGTTTGAAAAGAAGCCAAAATTCAGCGATCAAGAATGGCAGACACTAGCACAAGGGTTAAATCGATTAGGAGAGCTAGCACAGCAAAAAGGATTGAATTTGGTCTATCATCATCATATGGGGACAGGTGTACAGACGGCAGACGAAATAGATCAGCTAATGAATCTCACAGATGAGAATCTAGTCTATCTATTATTTGATACTGGTCATCTCTATTTCTCTGGTGACGATCCGCTCTATATTCTAAAAAAGTATCTTGACCGTATTAAGCATGTCCATTTAAAGGACGTAAGAGCCGATATTGCCAAACAGGTTCGAAATGGACAGCAAAGCTTTTTACAAGCAGTGAAGCAAGGCGTATTTACCGTTCCAGGAGATGGTGCCTATGATTTTCTACCAGCATTTGAGATATTAGCAAAATCGAGCTATAAAGGCTGGCTCTTAGTGGAGGCAGAACAAGATCCTATCAAGGCAAATCCACTTCAATATGCTCTAATTGCAAGAAATTATATACGAGATAAAGCAGGTATTTAAAACGATAAATAGTTTGAACTATAATTACAATATTATTTTGTCGATCAAATATGATAAGATAATATTGTAATTTTATTTAAGTCATAGGTTAATAGAAGTTGGTGAGATGATTGAAGGTTACCATTTATGATGTGGCCGAAAAAGCAGGCGTTTCTATCGCAACAGTATCGAAGGTAATTAATAATACGGGTAATATGCGAGAATCCACAAGGCAAAAGGTCATGAGGGTAATGGAGGAACTGAATTATTATCCGAGTGTGATGGCTTCTGCTTTAACGGGAAAGAAGACACAAACACTCGGTTTATTAGTACCAGATATATCAAACCCTTTCTTCTCGGAAATGGCGAGGACCATAGAAGACAGTGCACATGAACAAGGTATGAGTGTGATCATGTGCAGTACGGATGAGGATGAAGAAAAAGAAAAAAAATATTTAGAATTGCTACGAAGAAAACAGGTAGACGGATTTATCATCGCCTCCTCCTTTCGTGAAAAAAAGCTATTAGAGGGTATCAAGAGTGCAGGAATTCCAATGGTGATGTTAACGCAAAATTCAGGTACATTAGGAGTTACCTCGATATCTGTCGATGATTTCACTGGTGGCTATGAAGCTACCTCTCATTTACTGTCATTAGGTCATGAGAATATTGTCATTATTACCGAACCAAGGCTAAGCAGTAAAATGAGGTTGTACGGGTTTAGAGAGGCCTATGAGACTTATGGCTTTTCCTATAAAGAAGAGCTCGTAATGGAAACAGTCGCCTCGATGGAGAATGGCAAGCAATGCTTCCAGGAAATTTTTCAGAAAAAAAAGCGTCCTACGGCTGTGTTTGCTTGTAATGATTTAATAGCGATTGGTGTCATTCAAGGGGCTAGAGAGCATGGCTTGAACATACCAGAGGATCTTTCCATTGTTGGTTTCGATAATACAATTCTTGCAACGACAACTGTTCCTTCCCTAACAACTGTTGCCCAGCCGATCAAGGAGATGGGAAAAAAGGTGGTGGATGTGATTGTCGATCATATTCAACATGGCGAAAAGAACGCAGAGCGGATTTTGTTTAAGCCAACATTAATTGCAAGAGATACTACAGGGAAACCGCATAAAAATGGATAAATTTAGATTAAACGCTTAACTTAATATGCTAGATAAGTTAGAAGAACAATGTGAATGGCATTGTTCTTTTTTCTGTTATAGCATAGATGATAGATTAGAAACCCAATATTAGCAAGCTTTTAAGGAAAAAAATAAAAAAACTCTTGTATTATTCTATCATAGTTGTTACAATACAATTTAAGAAAGCGCTTAACTAAAACAAGGTTATTAGGGAAAAGTACTATTTTTTTACACGATAAGGAAAGCCCTTACAATTAAACGATTTTTAAAAAGGAGAGGTTATGTGTGAAGAGAGCATTTTTATTGGTCATCGTATTCCTAACGACTTTTTTGGCAGCCTGTTCAGAGTCAGGATCTAGTGGTGATGGTGGGTCAGAATCAAGTGACAAAATGCAATTTTATGTTTCAGGCGATACGGTAGAAGGCTCTGCCTTAACAAAAATGTCCGAGAAGTATACAGAAGAAACAGGAGTAGAAATTGAAGTAGTAGATGTTCCTTATGATGATATGGTCACGAAGATTACGAATATGATGCGTGCAGAAGAACCTCCAGCACTTGCTCGTGTGACAGGATTTAACCCTGCCTGGCAAGGAAAGCTCATGGATTTAACAGAGATTGCAGAGAAAAATAATGTCATGGTCGATATGGGAATTTCGGTTGACGATCAATTAGTCGCACCACCATTAGATCTTACTGCTGTTGGGATGTTTATTAATAAGTCATTGTTTGAAGAAGCGGGAGTAGCTTATCCAACAACAGAAGAAGAGATTTGGACATGGGAAGAATTTATTGATGCAATTCATTCCGTCGTGGAAGCCACCGATGCCCAATATGGCATGGTAATGGATAATTCCGAGCATCGATTAAATGCCTTTTTATACCAGCATGGAAGTAAAGGGTTTTATCAAGAGGGTGATGAATATACCACAAATGATGAAACAAAGGATGCACTAAAAAGATTTATCGATTGGAATGATAATACGATCATGCCGAAAGCGGTTTGGACAGCAGGCGAAGATGCGTCGTCCATGTTCAAGAGTGGTCGAGTAGCCGCATATATGTCAGGCTCTTGGCAAATCACGGACTTTGCATCGAATATTAAAGATTTTGAATGGGAATCCGTTTATATGCCGTACGAAGATGTAAGGGCTACCAACCTAGGTGGTAACTATTTAGTTGGGTTTGAAGGATCTGGTCAAGAAGAGCAAGCAAAAGAATTTATTGATTGGTTATATCAAAAGGAAAACTATGAACAGTTAGCGACATATGGTGGTTACTTACCTGTAACAGAGGATGCAGAAGTGGATTATGAATTAGCTCCAGAAGCCTATGAAATCTATCAAAAAGAGATTGCGGCATCTGATCCGATTGCAAGTCAGCAACGGAATGAATTAGTGAAAAAACAATTGGTATCACAAAGAAGCCTAGGTAGTGTTCTAGCAGAAGAAATGATTACCACATTAAATGGTGAACAGAGCCTAGATGAGGCGATAGAAAATGTAAAAAACCAAATGACAGATGCTTATGTAGAGTGATCGAAGGAATAGCGACCATTGTAGATGGTCGTTATTCCTTCACAAGTACGAAAGGGGGGCGAACTCCATGAAGGATACGAATAAAAAATGGGCGTTTTTATTTATCGCTGCAAACCTCGTGTTGTTTTTAATCTTTTTTGCATGGCCAGCTATTTTAGGCGTCTATTATTCTTTAACCGAATACAACGGGAATGTAGCCACATTTATCGGGTTGGATAATTATATCAATCTATTTCAAGATTCTAGCTTTTATAAGGCTTTATCAAGAACATTTATCTACACGGCATTAGGTGTTCCGTTAGTCTATGTCACCTCCTTATTTGTATCGGTGATGCTTACAAGCAAGCATACGAAGGGTAAAAATGTCGCTAAGATTATTTTCTTCTTTCCATGGTTAGTTTCTCCGATTGTCGTAGGGGTGCTTTGGAGATGGATGTTTGGGGAGAGCTTTGGTTTTGTTAATTTTATCATTCAATTGATTGGCGGAGACCCGGTTCCGTGGTCATCCAATGGTAATTTTGCCTTCATCGTTGTTTTATTTGCAACGGCATGGGGAGGTACCGCTTTTAATATGCTGATATTTATAGGGGCGATTATTAGTATCCCTCAATCGTTATATGAAGCGGCAGATGTGGATGGGGGTTCAGGATGGCAAAAATTCTGGCATATTACGCTTCCTTCCATTCGATCAACCTCTTTCTTAGTCATTTTATTAGCTGTCTTTAATTTGATGAAGGAGTTCCCGATGGTTCAATCCTTAACAAATGGCGGACCAGGAACGGACACGACGTTTATTGTGCAATATATCTATGAAACAGGCTTTGACCAAATGAGGGTAGGATATGCAAGTGCCGCATCGATGGTGTTATTTGTGATCCTGTTAGTTTTCTCATTAATCCAATTTAAATTTGCGAAAGGGGGAAGGGTAGATGAATAGTAAATTAACCGATAGATTTTCTACCGTCATGTTGACTACGGCACTGTTTATCGTTGCTTTAATGTACCTTTTCCCTATTCTTTGGCTACTATTAAGTTCCCTAAAACCAGGAAGTGAATTGTTTTCGTATCCTCTATCTATTATTCCGGAAAATCCAACCGTTGATGGTTTTGTATATTCATGGTCTACGATGGAGTTTATTAAATATTTTTGGAACACCTTAGTCGTAGCGATTATTACCACTGTATTAACGGTCATTGCAAGTGCAACGTGTGGATATGCCTTAGCGAAATACCATTATAAGTGGTTAAATGTCTTTTTGATCTGTATGCTCGCGACAACGATGCTACCAACAGAGGTTATCATGACTCCTACCTTCTCTGTTATCCTAGATCTCGGTCTATATGATAGCTTATCTGGGTTAATTATTCCTTCGATCAATACGGCGACAGGTATATTCATGTTTCGGCAGTACTTCATGACAGTACCAAATGATTTAATCGAATCAGCAAGGATTGATGGAGCGAATGAGGGTAGAATCTTTTTCGGATTAATGCTACCAATCGCAAAGCCTGTCGTGATCACATTAGCGATATTCTCGTTTCAATGGCGATGGAATGATTATATTTGGCCACTCATTGTACTAAGTGACCCTAATAAATATACGGTACAAATCGCATTACGTAGCTTAATTGGAGCAGATAATATTGATTGGGTGCTACTGCTTTCATCCTCTATCATCTCACTTGTTCCAATGATTCTCATTTTTATTGTATTCCAGCGTTATATCATGGATACAGGCGCTACATCCGGACTCAAAGGATAGAATAGGGATATCTGCGGGAGGTAAGGTAATGAAATGGTATCACCAAATAGTCGAGAAAAATGATGACATAACGGAAAGTCAATTAGAACATCAAGTGATGGATAAAAATAGTAAATACTTTGGCGGAATTACGAATCAAGCTACTGGGATTCCAAGTCCTAGTCATACGGGTACGTGTAGTGTAATAGGAAGTTGGGTATGCTCCTATGTGAATGCAGATGCTGAATACTATCATTCCCATGAACTAGCAGAGAGAATGGAATTGGCATTAGATTATATGTTAACCCAGCAGCACGAGGATGGGACGATATCACCAGGCTGGACAAATTACCATTCCCCACCAGATACGGCATTTATCATAACAGGTTTTGCCCAAATATATTGGTTACTACAAAAAGATGGTTCTAGATTGGCTGAAAAAGTAAACTTATTTCTTAAAAGAACGATCCCAGCAATGTTAACAGGTGGTTGTCATACGCCTAACCATCGATGGGTGTTAACCTCTGCGCTTTCCCATCTTTACACCATTTTCGAGGACCCCGCCTTAAAGGAAAGGGCGGAGCAATGGCTACAGGAAGGCATGGATATAACGAAAGACGGGGAATGGACAGAGCGCAGTAACGGAATCTACAATTCTGTCAGTAATATATGTCTATATCACACGGCATCATTGTTGGGCAAACCAGCATTATTCCAATATATTAGAGAAAACCTTGATATGATGAAGTTTCTTGTGCATCCAGATGGAGAGGTTGTAACAGATTACTCTGGCAGACAGGATTTAGGGAACCGATATGATCTAACCCCATATCATTTAATCTATCATTTAATGGCATACAAGGATGATAACCCGCAATATATGGCGATGGCTGAATTAGCATTAGATCGATTGAGTGAAGTAGGACCTGTCAATAACCATCTCATGCTCGGGTATTTGTCGTTTCCTTTTTTGCAAGAGGAGAAGGTGGAGAAAGCAGAGCTACCAAAGGAGTACGAGATTTTCATTAATGAGAATTATCCGGTGAAGGAAAGCCTGGATAAAATGGATGAGGTGGGTCACCATTCGAAAATAGTCCATAGTAGTATACATCCATCATTCGGTGCCCAAACCGTAAGATATCGAAAGCAAAATAGAAGTGCAACTATTATGGGAATGAATCCATCGATTTTTTCTTTGTATAATGGAAAGGCAAAATTATTAGGAACACAAATCTATACAAGCTTTTCGCCAGGTGTGGTTGAATTTGATGCTATTCATAGGATAGAAGGTGGTTACCGGTTATCCACTACTTTAGAGAAGGGCTATACAGGACCACTGCCAAGCTCGTACACGAATCAGGAAGGGGAAAGAAGCACATGGTACTTACTTCCTCATCAATTAAGGCCACCGACCCATACACAATTCCTCCAAATAAGTGTAGATATCTTGAAGGAAGAAAATAATTGGACGATAGCTTTACAAACTGATCCGTTAGAGGATGTTTTTATACAGGTTGTCTTTATTTTTAATCAGGAGGCAATGATTCGTTCGGATGGTGTTAGTGAAATTGATAAGAATAACTACCTCTGGAAGGATGGTCAGCTAAATATCCGTGAGGGCAATGATCGCATGTCCATTTCGCTGGGAGCATATGAGCATTGGCAAAAGTCTTTAGGTAGCATGAACAGTAGTGAGAACATTCAAGAGTGTCGGGTGAATGTCCTTTCTCCTGTGAATAAACGGTTTTTGATAACTATTTAAAAGATGAATGTCATACAGGGTAAGGAGCTTAAATTGGTTAAAGTTTTTAGTCACCATATTTTATCTTGGGGAGAATTTCGGTGACTTTAAATAAAAATCGTGGGAGGCATCTAAGCGATGATTCCCGCGATTTCTTTATAAACATATAGCTTTGTCAATCATTAAAACTGATAGTAATTTCGGATTTTAGGAAAATGAATCGTAAGTCTCGTGTATTCCTGCATTTCTGATTCAACTGAAATTTTGTGGCCTAATTTATTCGCCAATTGTTTAGCAAGATATAAGCCCATTCCAGTGGATTTAGCATCATTTCTTCCAGTAACTCCGGTAAATCCTTTTTCAAATACACGATCGATATCTTCAGGCGCAATACCAATTCCGTTATCTTGAATAACAAGTCGTTTTTCCTTGCTGTCTTCTTCGAATAGAACAGTAATCGTGCCACCCTCATCGGTATACTTTAAAGCATTTGCCAACAGTTGATCAATAATGAACACAAACCACTTTTTATCACTTTGGACAAGCTGTTCTGTGTCATCCATTTCCAAATGAATCCCTTTATTAATAAATAGCTTGGCGTATTTTTTTACACTTTTTTTGATAAGTTGATTGGTATTCACCTCAGATATAAAATAGTCCTTAGAAAATGAATCAATCCGAGAGTAGTAAAGGGCTTGTTCAACGTAATCATCAATTTTATGGAGTTCATCCTCTAATTTATCGATTAGAAAATCTGTTGTCTTATTTTCACTGTTTTCCATTAATAGACGGCTTGCTGCTATCGGGATCTTCACCTCATGAATCCAAGACATAATAAACTCCTGTTGATCGCGTTTTTGATCATATAATGTTTCTAATTGGCTAGCATGCTGCTTATGTTTATTTTTTAATAAGTTTAAGATTAGCTTCTGCTCGTTATTCTGGGCTTCTGGCATCATGGCGATCGTCTCTTCCTGGCTACTTTCAATCAAGTCCTTGATTTCCTGGTAAAACTTCCTTCTATAGAAATATCCAATGGTAATGTACAGGCATGCAATAACTAAGCAGACAATGTTGGTATATACAATTTTGTTAAATGGATTTACTTGATGAAAACCGACAAACATGATCAGCGATATGAAGAACATGATGATCATGTAAAATAGTAGAAAATAACGTTTATCTTTTATATATTCTAAAAAACTCATTGGATGACATACCCCTCGCCTTTTTTGGTGGTAATATAATTCTCTTTACCAAATGCAGCTAATTTTTTGCGTAATCGATTAACGTTTACGGTTAAGGTATTGTCATCTACAAAGCTTTCATCCTTCCAAAGTGTCCGCATGATCTTTTTTCGATGGACGATGTTCCCTTTGTTTTGGATTAGGAGCTTTAAAATTATGAACTCTGTTTTCGTTAGTTCTGCCTTTTCATCTGCACAATACACATCCCAGCTCCTTAAATCCAAGACTATCCCATTATGCTCAAGTACGTGTGATTGTGTATCCGTATACGAATAGGATCTGCGTAGGAGAGCATTCACTTTGGCCATTAATACATCCATATCAAACGGTTTTTGAATAAAGTCATCGCCACCCATATTCATTGCCATAATCATGTCCATTGATGTGTTACGTGATGAAATAAAAATGATAGGTACCTTGGAAACCTCTCTAATTTGGTTACACCAGTAAAATCCATCAAATGAGGGAAGATTAATATCTAATAATAGAAGATTAGGCTTTTCCTTTAAAAATTCCTGCAATACCATATCAAATGCTTCTAATTTAACTACTTCCAATCCCCATTTTTCAATTGTTTCTCCTAGTAAATCTCTGATCATTGGTTCATCTTCTATGATCATAATTTTCATGGAACTCCACCCCAATCTTCCTTCCTTCTATCTAATACTAACGGAATTCATCCATTTTTGCATCGTAGTGACAAAATTGTAAGATTGACAGGAATAACTGTAAGATTAGATAACCAATCGTTATAGTAGAATAAATTTAAGATAAAAAAGGAAACTCTCAAAAGGAGGAGAAATAAATGAAAACAATAGTAGATGCAAAACGTGTGAAGAAGATATATGGAGCAAAGGGAAATGTATTTTCCGCATTGGATGAGATTGATTTAACAGTAAAACAAGGGGAATTTGTAGGAATTATGGGTCCTTCAGGTGCTGGAAAATCTACGCTCTTAAATATATTGGCAACCATTGATGAAGCAACATCTGGTGTTATTACCATTGACGGAACAAATATGATGAACATGGATGAGGAGCAGCTATCCTCCTTTAGGCGCGATAAACTAGGGTTTATTTTTCAGGATTATAACCTTTTAAATACTTTAACCATTAAAGAAAATATTGTCCTTCCACTCGCGTTAGCAAAAATGAACCCGATAGAATTAGAGAATAGAGTGATCACAGTCGCGAATAGATTCGGGATAAGCTCCATTTTAGAGAAATATCCCTATCAGGTATCTGGTGGACAAAAACAGCGAACAGCAGCGGCTCGGGCAATTGTTACGAAGCCTAGTCTTATACTGGCAGATGAACCTACAGGTGCATTAGACTCCAAGTCGACAACAGAACTTTTAGAAAGTTTGAAAGAGCTCGTTGAAAATGATCAGGCTACGATTCTAATGGTCACACATGATGCGTACGCAGCGAGTTATTGTGGTCGTGTCCTATTTATTAAAGATGGGCAGCTTTTCACAGAACTAGTAAAAGGAAAGAAATCCCGCAAAGAATATTTCGACAAATTACTGGATGTATTGTCTGCGCTCGGAGGTGGAGCAAATGACATTATTTAGTTTAGCGGGTAAAAATATGAAAGGGAATTATGGTAATTACCTTGTTTATTTTATTTCGCTTGTTTTCAGCATTGTGATTTATTATACGTTTGTTTCGTTACAGTATAGTGAGAAAATCCAAGACAGCATTGAGCTGTCAGATACGATGAGCTTTATGTTTATGGTATCATCTGTCGTACTCATTCTCTTTGTAGCTGTCTTTATTTTGTATTCGAATTCCTTTTTCACAAGACAAAGGAAAAAAGAAGTTGGATTGTATTCCATGCTTGGACTACCTAAGAAGACGATTGGGAAAATGCTCTTCTATGAAAATTTAATAATGGGTTTCATCGCATTAGTAATTGGGATTTTGCTCGGAACATTATTATCCAACCTGTTTTCTATGATATTGGTTAATCTAATGGGGTCGGCTGCTGAAATAGACTTCGGTATATCCATTCAAGCAATTATGCAAACGGCTATTGTATTTATGGTAATCATCTTATTTACGTCCTTTCAAGGTTATCGTTTGATTTTTCGTTTTAAATTAATTGAACTATTCCATGCAGAGAAGCAAGGAGAACAGGAACCGAAGTCCTCTCTTGTTTCCACTATAATGGCGGTAATTTTGCTTGTAGGTAGCTACTTGCTCATATTAAGGCAATTCCCTGATGAGCTTACCATTGAATATTTAATGAAAAATTACGGAGTTGCACTAGTTGCGCTAATTATTGGAACCCATTTATTTTTCCGCTCTGTGACAGTATTTTTATTAAAATTATCTAAACGAAATAAGTCACATTTATACAAAGGAACAAGGTTAATTGAGACATCCCAGTTGCTACATCGTATTAGAGGAAATGCTCGTACATTTACGGTCATCGCATTATTGAGTGCGGCAACCATCAGCTTCTTCGGTGTCACTTATAGTGGTTACTACAGTAATGAAAAAAATGCGGAAGAAATGGTGCCGTTCAGCTATGTACACTTATCCAAAGGACAGGAGTTTGATGCGAAAGTAAAAAATATTATAGTAAATGATAACGAGCATCCGGTCAAAGCAGAGCTGGAAGTTCCTATTATAGAAGTAACGGGAGAGCTTTTGTTTCCATTAGATTATGAATGGAATCCGGTGAAAGTTCTCTCTGCCTCTACTTTTAATGAAGTTTCGAAAGCCTTGGATAGAGATCAAATGGTCACCTTATCAGGAAATCAAGCAGCAGTAATCCGACCAAGATTAACTGAATATACGGAGGAAACCTTTCTGAATAAAGAAATAGCATTAAATTTGCCACAGGGTAAACGAACCTTGGAAATTACTAATATGATAGTAGGCAGTGTTTTACCATTTAATTATCCAGATTTCTATGTCGTGGTTAGCAACGACACATTTGCTGAAGTTGTTAAGCAAAAGGAAGCTTTAATCTACAACTCTTACGAAGTGGAAGATGAAAAAACGACAGAAGCTACATCTAAAAAATTTGAAGAAATAGTTGGGCAAGATTTTCAAGTATCATCATCCTTTTACATGGACTATAAAGAAGGAAAAGAAGGGAACGCATTAATGCTTTTCATCTTGGGATTCCTAGGTCTTGTGTTCTTAGCGGCTACGGGGAGTATCATTTATTTTAAACAACTGACTGAAGCCAATGAAGCCAAGGATAATTATGAGATTCTGCGCAAGCTTGGCGTCAGTAAAAAAGATATTCGAAATTCCATCCGCAAGCAGACATTTTTTGTGTTCGGGTTGCCTTTATTACTAGGGATCTTGCACGGTAGTATTATCTTAAATTTTACTACCAACTTTATCTCAGATCTGATAGGTGCTAGTATTATTGTTCCCATCCTCACAGCCATGATCGCCTTTGTTATGATCTACCTAGGTTATTATGTGTTGACAGTTAATACCTACAATAAAATGGTGAATAAGTAAAAAGAATCGTCCTCTAATATAGGGTACGTTAGCCGAGCAGGCACCTTAAATCTTGTATATAACTTGGAGGCTAATCAGAAAATGATTAGCCTCCAACTCCATTAGACACTATTTCATAAAGTAGCTTTTATGCTCAGATACCCACTCAGCAAATGTTCTTGCTGGACGCCCTGTTACTTCTTCGACCGTTTGTAATACGGTACAACCCATTTCGGGTGGATTTGTACTCATTTGAACCATAATAAAAGGGTGTTAATATTTATCTAAATTATAAAAAAGCCACTTAGTTGAATTTATCCAAATCATTAATTAACCATGGTGTAACACTAGGTGAGTCAAAGCTATCTACTTCAAACATGTATTTATCTTGTATTAAGGGCACTTTAAAAGTGATATTTAACGTTATTTTATCACTTGGTGCTAAATTAGTATCTGAAGGATTTTTGTCAGATAAAATCTCTCCTTGATAAGTATTATCTTCTTCATTTAGCCTATAAGATAGGGTAGTAACGTTCAACGGTGTTTCACTGCTTACATTTTCAACAGTAATAATAGCTGAGATGGAGAAATTGTTATCAGGATCATCTGAGCTACCTATCATCTCGGAGTAAGCTGTATGCATCGTCACTATTTTATCTTTATCTTTGTAAGCCTCACCTGGTAATAATACATTTGATTGAATAGCATTTGAATTTTCTTCTGTTTCATCTTCCTTATTATTCTTTTCTGAAGATATATCTTCTTGTCTACAAGCTGATAATAAACAAATACTCATAATTATTAACGTAATAAGAATCTTTTTCATTATTAGCAAACTCCTATATTTTGGGATTTAATATCTTCAATTTCTAATTCTAACATGTCTGCAGTTACATGTATAAATAAATACATTTATAGGATTTTTTCCTTACATCTAATCAATAATAGTTATATTTACTTAATACATTTTAATTGAAGTTTTTATTTACAATGAATTTAACGATAAATACTTATCGTTGAAGGGAGGCCCATAAAATAAAAAGGAGGAGACACATGATTGCAGGTTTTAGACGTGATTATATCTGATCTATTCACCATATATTTGGGGAGAGATAGATGCCAACACCTAATATAAAGGTGCAACATCAATTGATTTTGATATATCACATAATTATATGCAAACATCATATTATGTAGAATGTATATTGGTATTTATTAACCCATCAATTTCAAACAATTTTTACTGATATTATGTCATCATTGGCTATGGACTGGACCAAAAAAGTAACAGCACCTCTAATCATAGAAAAGTGCTGTGTGTACAACCTATTATTTTTGTAGATGCCATGATGCAATTACCCCTTTTATCCTCCTCTAATATTCCCCTTTAATGACAAAGAACGACCCGCGTATCGTTCCAGCCAGCTTAGACTTTTGCCTCGCAAACTTGAATTTCCCTTCTAACTCCTCGGGAATCTCCATCCCTTCAGAGAGCTTAAACCCAACTGCTCGCTTCTTAGCGTTATCAACTGTGTACATAACGTTGACTGCAAGACCATCCTCATAAAAGACGTAAGTCATTTTGATATTCTCTACTTGGAAACGAGATGTTTCTAAAGGCTTAGCCACAAACTCGATATCTCGTTCCTCCTTCAAAATTCGATTGACATAATCCAGCGTATCCTGAGTCTCGCTGGCTTTCTCCACCGTAAATTCATGTTTATATTTGTTCATGAAGTAACGAGCTTCATTTGCGCGTAAACCAGCAAGCGCTTCTGCTACAGGGGAGGATTCTAATCCAACTGTTGATACATTTTTAAAATCAACGATATAGCTCATTTTTTTATCCACCTTTGTCATCTTATTTCCTCACAACAGGAATCCACATTTCGCCATAAACGATGCCATTTTTCTTCTCCATCTCAACCGTGGCATTTGGGCCACCAACATAAGCAAAATCTGATGCTCCTGGCAACACTTCACCAAAGGCAATCCCAGTAAGCGTTTGGCTTAATTCTTCTGCCGTATTTCCTTCCCCTTTAATCACTACATATTCTCCCTCAGGAAATTGGATCATCCTTGTTGCTTCCGGCAATGTTTGTTCCGATAGGACACCAGCATAGTACATCATTTTATTATTTACTGCTTCATTCACGGCAAAAATGTAGTCATTGGTGGCAACAGCCTTTAATGTATCAAGTCTGCCGTCTAGTTTAGCTGTCTCCCAAAAATCTTCCTTCTCCTTATTGATACCCGAATAATCTGTGTAGTCACTCTTAAGCTCTGTTCCGATACCTACAACCGTAAAACTGTTCTTTTCTTCCAACGTATAATTCGCCATATAAAAAACCTTCCTTCTTTAAATTTTATCAAATGTCTTGTCATTTCATTTGATGAGTTTATAATAACCTTAAATCATGTCAAAAAATGATACTGTTTAGGAGGCCGAGATGAAAAAAGTGGAGCGAATTAATGTCATTATGCGATATATCAACAATCGTGGACATTTTACCATTTCTGAAATCATGCAAGAATTTAATATTTCTCGTTCGACAGCGATTCGTGATATTAGGGAAATTGAGGCAATGGGTATGCCACTTGTAGCGGAGGTTGGAAGGGATGGTGGATATTCTGTCATGAATAATTCTGTCCTACCAACTGTACGCTTTACCGATACGGAGATCAAAGCCCTTTTTATTGCCTTTATGGCGACAAGAAATCAACAGCTCCCTTACCTAAAAAGTCGCCAGTCCTTAGCCGAAAAACTACTTGGTCTCATCTCGGAAAATCAGCAGGATGACCTCGTTCTATTAAATCAAATTTTACTGTTTGAAGGGACCAACCCCCATAATCCAGATCTACTGGATTTGTCAGACTTACCCCATCCTATGTTAGAGCAACTCATCCAGAGCATTCTTTCAGATAGCTATTTATGGGTTACCGTTCAAGAGGAGAAGCTAATGAATTCTTACCCAATTTATATCTTGCACCTTTACCGAGAAAAAAGCATTTGGCTGATAGAAGGCTTTGATTTAGAGGAAGAAAAGAGACAGATTTTTTCCGTGGACAATCTCATCGATGTTAAGCCATACACGGAGAAAAAAAGATTACGGAAGAAAAAGATACAAGAGAAATTAAAAATGCAGGAAGAGGTAGCGAACCTTGTTGTGGAGCTTGGACCAAAAGCGATCGTTCAGTTTAAAAAATATCACCCTTTAAAGGCATCCATTTCTTATACGAACCCTTATCAGACGGAAGCTGTTTTGAGGATGTTTGTTGATGTGAAGAATAGCGAAGAACTGACGGAAATGATCAACTGGTTACTATTTCTTGGAAGAGATATGAAGGTTAGGGAAATACCTGTGGAGGTTTTGGAGGGTGTGCGAGAGAGGTTGGATTTGTTTTTGTAGAATATAGTTCTTAGAGTATGATCGGCTAACCCCCTCTATGAGTATGTATGAGGGCCTTCGGGATGAAGGTCATGCAAGTGTTGCCACAGGACGTGGCGAGATAAACCCTTTCTTCCTCTTAAATACTTTCGCTACGTTCTTGATTGCATTACTTGCATTGATCGTTTCTCTGATCAATAGAAAATAGACCTCCCTATTTACCCAACAAGTAGCTAGGAGAGGTCTATCCCAAATTACAATAGCCGATCCCTCTGGGGGAATCGCTTATCTGTAACCCGTAGTACCAGCTACGGGTTATTTATTAATGGCTATGAAAACCCCTGGCTATGCCAGGGGTTCCAGAAAGCTTTAAGCGAGGGATAAAAAATGCCTCACTTCATGGTAAGATTGAATTGGTTTCCCGACCACAAAATCTCACCAAAGAAGGAGGCGTGTCCAATGAAGGACAAGAATAGTTTAGCACATACCACATGGAATTGTAAGTACCATATTGTATTCGCTCCAAAGTATAGAAGACAAATCATTTATGGAAAATATAAAAGGAGCATCGGTCAAATCATCCGAGACTTATGTGAACGGAAAGGGGTTACCATACACGAAGCCAATGCATGCCGAGACCACATACACATGTTAGTAAGTATCCCGCCAAAGCTAAGTGTTTCCCAATTTATGGGCTATTTAAAAGGAAAAAGTAGTCTCATGATATTTGATCGTCATGCCAATTTAAAATATAAATATGGAAATCGGAAATTTTGGTGCAGAGGTTTCTATGTAGATACAGTGGGCAGAAACAGGAAGCAAATACAAGAATACATTAGAAATCAGCTCAAAGAAGACTATATGGCGGATCAATTAACTTTATTCGAAGAGTTTGATCCATTTACAGGCCAAAAAAATAAGGGTCTTCGGAATATATAGTGGAAAAGGGCTTATAATTCACCCTTCTTCAATTTCTTTAGAAATATGGAAAAACGAATACCAAAGTTAACTAAATTCCATAAAGATGCTCTTTCGTTATAGATGAATTATGAAAAAAATATCCAATATACTTTAGAAGTTAAAAAACTATAAAAAAAGCATTTAATTTACTTTTCTATTCATCTACCCATATAGTTATAGTAAAGTTTTAGTTCAAAAGCCTTCTGTTGCAATACCTAATGCAATGTATAATTAGTGCGAATCTAAATATAAATTGAAAATTTGAATAAAAATTAAATAAAAAATAGTACATTATATCTATTAAATTAATGGGATTTTTTCCGATATTAAAAATAATATCTTTTTAAGGAGGGATATTACTTATAGCTTTATAATGACTATTATATTTGTTGTAGTTGTAAGTAAATCAATTCCCAAAATTTTTGAAAGGTGGTACTCAAAATGAAAAAGTTTATTTTAATATTTCTTGTAACTTTATTAATGTCCCCAATTGCTATTAGTGCGGATACGAGCACCCCGGATCAAGTAGAAGATGCCATAGAATTGCCTAGAAACGATAAGACCGATAGAACAATGCCGGAGAAGAATCACCTAACTGAAATCAACTCAGATACTGACAGTAGAGTTTATAAAATTGAGTTAGGAATGAACCCTACAGAGAAATTAACTATTGTATCACAAAAAACCTATGACATAGTGATAACTGATTCGAATGGTAATACTATTATACAAAGAAATGAAATTGGCGAGGAAGGTAGTAGACAAGTAGAATTCCCAACTGACAATTATGGTGACTATTACTTATTCATCACACCTTCAGATGATGGGAGAACCCAATATCCCTATAGTTTAAGAGTCATAGTTGGGGAACCTATTTATTTATATTATGGAAATGAGTACCAAATCAATCTTCTGAATTCGTCTTTAACACCTACTAACACTACCAGTAGGATACAATACTTTGATTTATCAGACATAGATTCTATACCTGAAGGCTCGATATTAACAGGCTTTACAGTGGGGGGTACTGAAGTTAACCGATCTTCTCTTAGCCTTTATAGTATAAAAAGAAGTTTGAGACCTAATTCTAGCTTAAATTGGATAGATGCAACCTATCCTTTATATAGCCCTAGTGATTTAGATGTTGCACCTAAGAGTGATCAAATCTTGGTAAAGCAGGGTTGGGCATTTAGGCATTCTGCCGACTTTTATCCAGGCGAAACTGCTACCTATACTTTAACTCCAAAGATTACTTTAGATTATAAAATAGAGATGAAGTGAGGTTTGAAAAGGTCAAATGGTCTCTAGTATTCAAAGATTACTAAATAATTATTTTGATAAAAGTAATGTCCAACAACAAAATTTCCGTAACACAGTTTCACAATCAATAGAGAGAACTGATGGTGTTCATTCTAATAAGAATGTAGAAATATATAATCCCAAAACTAATAAAGTGAAATACAATGATAAATCTATTTCACCACGGTTACAGGTTGACAGAAATTACAATTTAACTATTGAAGAAAACAAAGTATACAGTGTGGATACAGATTATGGATTGATAAACTATCAATTTAATAATGATTCAAATTCAAGTTACGTTCAAACACTGCATTACGATAATCAAATTAGTGATGAGAAACGTGTCCATCTAGAGAAAAACAGGCAATTTTTAACTCATTTACAGACGTTTGCAGAGACTGGAAGAATTAATATTATGTATACTGCAAGAGAAGCTAGTGAAGTACTAGAAGGATTTAATAGATTGGGAATCAATACCGAAGAGCCTTTCACTATAAATAATAAACCGACAAGATATAGGATCGATCCTTCTGGTGTTATTCATGAAGTTGATCTTGAGAGTAGAGGAATGAAAGAGAAGGACTGGAGAAAGTTTGGACATGATGAAAATACTATATTTATAATTCAAGGTAAAGAGTACAAAATGGACGAGAATGGTCAACTTCCTTTACCAGAAGATTATGTCCATAAACATGAGCAAGTACAAATTATTAATAAATAATGTTCAGTAACATAATATTTCTAGCACCCTGAAATTTATATAGGGTGCTTTTTTCTTGGATTTTCGGATTTATGGTGGAACGGAACTTATAGCTCTCCCTTTTCCAACTCCTTAATAAATGTGGTGAAGTCGATACCAAAGTTATCTGAAACGTTGTGATCTGTAACGTGGTCAAACATATTTGGTAAAGCATCGTAAAAAGCATTTTTATTAAAACGAGGTTTCCGCTTTTTATGAAGCTTTTCGTTGAATAAAATTTTTGCCCTTAAAGAATCAAAAGAATATCCTTTTCCCAGTCGTTCAACATGACGTATAATGCTATTTATAGACTCTGTATATGCGTTAGTAAGTCTTTTATCAAAGTGATTGAATATTTCTTCATTCCAATTGTCTACGGCTCTAACAAGGTCTTTATAAGCATCTTTAACATTACTGGATACACAACGCTGACGCCAATTTATATATCGTTTTTCACCTTCTTGTGAACTTGGCGTATCCCATATCTTATAGAATTCTTCTTTGAGTTCATAGGCTTCCTTCAAATCAGGAATATTTCCAAGCCAAGTTTCTAAAAGTAGCAATTCACGGTCGATTAGATCGTGCCTGCGTTTGAGAAGTATAAACCTATCACGCATAAGTGTTCTTCTTCCTTTTGGTGTCATATTAGTTCTTAAAGATTTCCTAACACTATCCAAGGCTTGATTTGCCATACGGACTACATGAAACTTATCTACCACCACTTTAGCGTGTGGAAGGACGATATTCACTGCATCTTTGTAAGGTTTCCACATATCCATTGTGACGTATTCGATATAAGACCTATCTTCAATCTCTAAAAGGCGTTTAATGACTGTATCCTTGTTACGATCCTTTTTGATGTCATAGATAGTTCTCCGTTCGACGTTGGTAAGTACCAGACGAGGTTTACGAATGATGTGTATTTCATCTATCCCAAGCCATTTAGGAGTCTCAAATTGGTATTCTCTTTCTTTAAATGCCGCATAGTCCTTAAAGACGTTCCTAACGGTCTTCTCGTCAACACCGACGCTTTCTGCGACTTCTACAAAGGTCTTAGACATTGATTGCTCTTCAATGGATTCTAACAGCCTTCTGGTCATACTACGCTTTTCGTCAATGGATATAAGACGTTCCCAAAAGGTCGAGTCACACTCACGACACTTATAACGTCTACGGTTCAATTGTAAGCCAACTCGCTTTAAACGAATGGGCAAATCCATAATCAATTGTTTTCGTGAGCTGTGCTTATATACTTGTCAAAACCACATTCTGGACAACGTTCTGGAGGATAGATTGCTTCCACTTTAAACATCATATCGGTTTCATTCTCTTGTGGTGGTTCGATTGCTGTAAGATCTGGGAGGAATAATAAGTCGTTCATATTACACCTGAACCAACTCTGGATTTTGATAGATATTACCAATAATTTTTAAATTGCATTCAAGTGTCTTATCATCCACATATTGTACTTCATTTGTCATATGCCAATGTGAGTACAAATTTATCCAAGCACGAAACTTAAACTCTCTAAATTACCATCACTCCTATCATTTGATAGGTTAATTATACCAATAAAGGATAATGATATTCCACTAAATAATCCGATTTATGATTAAATTGTTGTTAAACTATTAAACTGGGTTTTCCACTATATATTCCGAAGACCCAAAAATAAAAAGAAATAAGAGATTCTTAAAGAATCAGTGAGTAAATGTGGTGCAAGAGGGAGACCCATTCGGTAGGCCTTTAAGGCCGAGGCCGGTAACAAAGGCTTTTAGCCGCAGAGCAAACCACCAGTTCACACTGGTGGTTTTGATTGCTATTGAAGTACCCTTGATAAAAGATAAAATTACTTTAGAAGTAGATAGTTTTGATTCACCTAACAGTTCAACATGGTTAATAGGTGATTTGAATAAACGAGAATAAGTGTCTACAGAAAGAATGCTTGGTTTGGGGAAACTCAAGCATTACAGTCTCTATTTGCTAGTACACGATCGATCAACAGACTTAGTAGAAGTAGGTTGGTTATTCTGTTTTTTTATATATGACAAAAATACTCCCACCAACGTGATAAACCCACCAATTATTGCATAAGTAGTTGGAAGTTCTCCAAGCCAGAGCCATGCTATAAGAAAAGCAATAACAGGAGTTAAATAAAGAGAACTTGTTGCTTCTGATGCACCTGTTTGTGAAGTAATATACGCTAGAGTAAAGTAAGGAATAACGGTTGGAAAAATTCCTAGATAAATAACTACTACTGTTATATCTATGGGAGCATCTATAATCGCATCTCCAAGGCCAGGAAAAAATATCATCATGAAAATAGTACCTGACCAAATCGTATACATGGTAAAGGTAACAAAGCCATATTTTTTTAGATAAGCATTTTGAAAAACAAAGTAAATACTTTCTGAAAGCGATGCAACTAAAATTAGGATAATTCCGATATTCAATGATAAATTTTCCGTTGCACCACCTAAAGAAATAAATGCCACGCCAGAAAACCCAATTAAGGAACCAATCCACCCTAAAATTCCTAACTTCTCACGAAAAAAGAGCAACGCCAACAAGGCTGTGAAAATAGGTGTTGTGGAAACTAATAAACTAGCAACCCCTGCATTAATTGTTTGTTCCCCATAATTTAACGCTGTCTGATAGACCGTAAATCCTAAAAAACCAAGTAATAAAATAATCGGTACATCTTGTAATTCTGGTAAACGAATTCCTTGAATAACCGCAACAAGAATTAAGGTTAATGATCCAATTAATAATCTCAAAAGGGACACATGTTCAGGTGAATAAGCGGTCAGTGCAGCTCTAATCCCAGGGAAGGCTGAGGCCCATAAAGTAATGGTAATCAAATGAGCAAAAAGAAGTTTTAAATTTAATGGATTTGTCATAATTACACCCCATTCCATATTTTTATCCAACCAGTCAAATCTAATTGTTCTCATCTTAATACGGCTTTGGTAAAATGTCTTCAACAGGCTAAATAGAAAAAACCCAACCAATTAGAGAGTGGTTAGGAAGAAGGAGTTCATATGCAAAAGCCAAAATATCAATTGATTGTTGATTTCATAAAAGACAAAATTTCTAAGGGCGAGTGGACAATAGGAAGTCGCATACCAAGTCAACGTCATCTAGCTAAAATGTTTGACGTCAATCGAAGTACCGTCATAACTGCACTAGAAGAACTAATGGCAGACGGACTGATAGAAGGGAAAGCAGGAATGGGGACTATTGTCACCAATAATACTTGGACTTTGATGGGGGAACAATCCTCAACCAATTGGAATGAAAAAGTCACTTTAGGCATTCATAAACCGAGTATTTCAACGGTACAGGAGATCAATGAAGCCGAATCTAATCATCATCTAATCCAATTAAGTAAAGGAGAATTATCACCAGAGATCTTCCCTTTAGAAGAAATGAGGTCGATATTACAAAAGGTTTCGAATCAAATGACCCCCTTTGGATACGAAGAACCAAAGGGGAATTTAAAGTTACGCCAAGCAATAAGTGATTATCTGAAAAATAGAGGAATAGATGTATCGCCATCATCCATTCTTGTAGTTTCAGGTGCACTTCAGGCCTTACATCTCATTTCAATAGGACTTTTACAAAGAGGATCAAGTGTATTTTTAGAAGTGCCATCTTACCTTTATTCGTTAACTGTTTTTCAATCTATGGGTATGGAGTTGAAGGGAATACCAATGGATAAGAAGGGAATTAAGGTAGACTCCATTTATCAGACGAAGGGAAAAGGAAAGAGTATTCTATATACCATTCCTACCTTTCATAATCCTACAGGCACGTTAATGCAGAAGAATAGAAGGGAGGAACTCCTAGAATACTGTAAAAGGGAACAACTTCCCATTATTGAAGATGATGTGTATCGTGATTTATGGATAGATACCATACCACCAGAGCCATTGAAATCAATGGATTATTATGGGAGTGTTTTATATATTGGTAGTTTGTCAAAAACGTTAAGTCCTGGTTTGCGAATTGGATGGGTAGTTGGCGCCGAATCAGTGATAAACCGATTAGCTGATTTAAAAATGCAATCAGATTATGGATCAAGTACGTTTTCTCAGCTTGTTGCAATGGAGTGGTTATCTAGTGGATTATATGATCAACA
This sequence comes from Gracilibacillus dipsosauri, assembly GCF_003176895.1. Taxonomy (GTDB): domain Bacteria; phylum Bacillota; class Bacilli; order Bacillales; family Amphibacillaceae; genus Gracilibacillus; species Gracilibacillus dipsosauri. Next base: position 257,019 of record NZ_QGTD01000004.1, on the reverse strand, counting down.
TCTTGAAACAGTAAGAGAGCAGCTTAAAGTTCGAAGAAGAACCGCTTTAGAAGCTTTGAACAAACATTTAAGCTCTTATGCTACGTGGGAAGTCCCAACAGGGGGGTTCTTCATTTGGATTAAAATAAAACCTGCGTTTAAAGTGAAAAGGTTATTTGATAAAGCATTATCCAAAGGTCTTCTCCTTAATCCTGGTAGTATTTATGCAGAACAATCCGGGCAGTTTATACGATTATCCTTTGGGTTTGCTTCTATAAATGAAATTAAAGTAGGTATATTTCAGTTAAGTCAAATCATTAAGGATGTGGATGATTAAATGCTTCTTTTAAACACCGGTCCAAAACTGCTCCATTACGGATGCTTTTCTACAAGATATGAATGTTCCGTTTGATATCTTTTTATTAATGAGTATTGTTGTTGCGACTTCTCAGCCATTGATTGAATTCGGCCGGTGTGCGCACATTATTATCTAATACAGCAGTATAGATATCGAAGCTTTTTACTTCCTTCCCATACTCTCTTTGTTGGGCCCAAACGGTTTTAATGCTTAATATAGAAATAATCGCTTCAGATGTAAGACGATCAGGCATTGTCCGGATATGGTATAAATCTGGCTGTTTTTCTGGCTCGTCTATGAACCAAATATCTAGTTCCCATTTGTTTCCGATTCTGGATTCGTAAGTTATACCTAGAAAATAACCGTCAGGGTATGTTGGATCAATGTTCCAATTGCCAGTATCGTTGATAAATTTCAAGTCCCGGACTTGAGGATTCGACATCAATTTCAAAGCAATTCTGGAAATTGGATCGATGCTCAACTTAGAACAAACAACCGTAATATCAAGGTCTCTCCATGCCATTAAACCTAGTGCTGCACTTCCCACTTTTACTGGTGTTCCGGCTGTTAGCAGCAATTGCTTAAGGTGCATCTCATCAGCAATCTCATCAGCTTCAGCTTGTAGCTGTAGTTGACGAGCAAGCAATTTATCCGGTTTTATCATTTTTTACTCTCCTTTTTCTACTAAGACGATTCTCTTCCAGCTACCCCATAGAAGAACAGCTCCATCAATTGATCCATATTCCAAGTTGTCCGTTCTGGAGTCGACCCTTCCCAATATCGACACAGTTCTTTCTGGAACATCGTGAAATATTGCAGCATCATCTCCTCAGTTTGGCCCTTGTGGATATAGCCCTCTTGCTTTCCGATTCTGACAAACTTCTTGAAAAATTGTACGATTTTCCGTTCACTATAACTATTCATCATTTGCATTAACCCCTTCCGCTCGGGGGAGGGGGCATTCGGAAACTCTTCCCCTAAAATTGTCAGATTTTTAGCCTCCAATAGCATAATTTCTTTCGTCTTTTCAGGAAAAGACAATGCGGAATCCAGAATGTCCTCATACTGTGCCAACTGCTTGTCCATCCAATTGATCAGAGAATCGGTATATAGCTGTTCTTTAGTACCAAAGTAATTATATATCGTTGCAGGAGATACCTTTGCTTTATGCGCAATCTCATTGATGCTGACCTTCTGAAAGCCATACTTAAAAAATAATTCAATCGATGCGCTGAATATTTGCTTTATTTTTTGCTGTTTCCGTCGTTCGTAGCCGTCCATCATCTTTCACCTCATATGTAGTGTAAACAAAGTTTTAGATATTTTCAATAAAAACACTCTAAAACATTGAAAATTCGAATTCGTTTAGTTATAATGTTTTAGAGTAAAACGCTATATACCGTACATAACTATCATATCATAGGTTGTTCATTAATTCATAGGAGGTAAGGGAATGAGACAATTTCGAATTCCTTCTTATTTGCACGATGTATTTGGTGAAAAACAATCTGTTGGGTCCATTCTGACAATACTATTTTTTGGAGGAATCCTAACAGCTGCTTTATATTACAGATTTCCCGAAATGACGGACAATTTGCCGAAGTGGCGTATTGCCCTGGCATTGTTATTGATATTCGATGTTTTTGCCGGCTGTTTAGCAAATTTTACGATTTCAACTAGCAACTTTTATGCGGCTCGAAAGACAAATCGAATCGTATTTATAGCAATCCATTTCCATATCCTGCTAATAGCCTTTCTTCTCAATACCGATATTGGGTATTCACTGTGGATATGGGCTTACACAATTATTGGTGCATTTATCGTTACTACACTTAGCGGAAAGGATTCGCAATTATTCATAGCGGGCTTGCTTTTGTCGATTGCTCTTGGCTTCATACCTATGCTTCCAGGCATAACGCCTTACATGCTAATCATTAGTATATTGTTTTTAGTAAAGGTTATGTTTAGCTTTGCCGTTGATCATTATGGTAAAGCTAAATATATGAGCAATGAAGAAGCATGAATATATTTTATTAGGTGATGTCCATGACTATTAAGAGAGTTTTTTATGGTACTTTTTGTTGTATTGTCTTTCTTGCATGGATTAATTATCTGATTAATAGAAAACTCCCATCGGGTAACCTTATCTTATTTTTATAACTCAATACATTAAGCTGAGCGTATTTTTTGTATAATCACATTCAAAATGACAAATGCTATCTAGAGAAAAGCACGGATAAAATAGGGAGGATAAGAGTTAATGCCCGAAGAAACTAAAATGTCTGCCTCTGAACTCGGAGCTCTATGGATGACATATCATAAAAAAACCATGATTTTGCGTATATTGGAATATTTTATTGATAAATCTGATGATCAAAAAGCAACAGATCTCATGTCGGATTTATGGAATCAACTTCATTCCTTAACCTTAGAAATGGAAACCATGTTTAAAAATGAAGGCGCAGCAGTTCCAAATGGTTTCACTGAAAAGGATGTTCAATTAGAAGCGCCAAAATTATGGGATAACGGTTTTGATATTATGTTATGCCGAATATTAAAGGAAATAAGCGCAGGAATGTACGTATTACATTTGACGATGTCTTACCGTCAAGACATTATAAAACTGTACAGGGATATGTCGGAAGTAACAGAAACCTTTTATGGTCATTTCACTCAATACCTTCTTGACAAAAAACTTTATACTCGCCCGAACTACGTTAATATGCCAAAGTCAACGGATTATATAACAGATAAGAATTACTTAAAAGGAACCAATATTTTTGGGAAGAAGCGAACATTAAATACGGTTGAATACGGCTACCTATATCATGCAATGGAAACGAATATTGTTGGTATGCAACTTTTACAAGGTTTCACTCAAACTACCAAAGACGAAGAGGTAAAGAAATATTTTATGGAAGGAATCGCACTTACAAAGGAAATTATAAGGGAGACTTCCGACATCCTGCTTGAAAATAACATCCAACCGCCTGCCACACCAGGAGGAACCGTTACAAACTCAACAATGCCACCTTTCTCCGAAAAGCTGATGATGTTCTGTAATTACCTTTTAGATGGCCTTTCTCTTGGCGGAGGTGGGTTTAGTGTGGGCTTTAGTTTACGCAATGATTTGCAATACAAAAATATGATTTTCGCTAAAGACTTATTTCAATATCAACGTAAAGGGGTTAACCTCATGATGGCTAAAGGTTGGTTGGAAGAACCACCAAAAATGAATTTATAAGAAAAAGAAAAAAGGGATTAATCGTCGTGACGAGCAATCCCTTTTTAGCAGGAGGGAAATTTACAGATCGACTCTCAAAGTACCAAGCGACTTAGCGATTTCCGGATCGTGATAGTCTAAAAAAAGACTTTCACGCGTATCAAGGGTAGAAATTAATTCGAGATCGTCCTCGTTCAACTCAAAATCGAAAATGTCCATGTTCTCGATGATCCGTTCTTTGTGCACCGATTTTGGAATCGCAACAACCTTATGCTGAATTAGCCAGCGCAACACTACCTGTGCGACAGATTTGTTGTGTTTTTTTGCAATAGAGCTTAGCACTTCGTTACGGAATAGGTTGTTGCGACCTTCTGCGAATGGCCCCCATGATTGATGCTGCACTCCATGCTCTTTCATAAAAGCTGCACTCTCCATCTGCTGGTAGAATGGATGTGTTTCTATCTGGTTGATGGCGGGTACGACTTCGTTATGCACGATGAGATCCATCAGACGGTCTGGCAGAAAGTTACTGACACCGATCGCCATGATCTTGCCTTCCTTGTAAAGCTCTTCCATTGCTCGCCAAGCGCCATAATAGTCTCCGAACGGCTGGTGAATGAGATATAAGTCGAGATAGTCAAGCTGTAGCTTTTTCAACAATTTGGAGAAGGCCAGTTTAGCACTCTCATAGTCAGCATCCTGAACCCAAAGCTTGGTCGTGATGAACAGCTCCTCACGTGGCACACCGCTACGCTTGATTGCACGTCCGACCGCTTCCTCATTCAGGTAACCAGCTGCAGTGTCAATCAGGCGGTAGCCAGCCATTAGCGCTTCATATACCGCGTTCTCGCACTCCTCTGCATCTGGAATTTGATAGACTCCGAAGCCAATGATCGGCATTTTGACTCCATTGTTTAAAGTGACAGTTTTCATTGTCATCCCTCCTATTGTTTGTGATACGACAAACAGCAGAAAATCCCGGAAAATGAACACAACATAAGGGATTGCGCTTACAGCCGATTCACATTACAATAAGTTTACCGACTTCGTGTTACACGAAGTCAAGTCGTTTCAACCCATTTTTTTCTTGAGGAGGATGACACATGTATACGGTCAAAGAAGCCGCCCTAATAACGGGACTTACCGAGCACGCGGTGCGCTATTATACGGATAAAGGCTTGGTGCCAAGTGTGCAGCGCAATAAAAACAATATTCGGATGTTCGACGAAGAATCGATCAACTGGCTATATGGCGCCAAGTGCCTCAAACAGACAGGGATGCCAATTAAAGTGATTAAAATGTATGTCGACCTCTGCCTTGAAGGAGATTCTACAGTCCAAGAACGCTGTGCCCTAATGATGGAGTATAGAGAAGCCGCACTCACTCAGCTCGAAGATGCCAAACGTCGTGTGGATCATCTAGAACAGAAAGCTGCTCAATATCAGGCCATCTTGGAGCAACGCGCTCCAGACACGACTAATCCCGCTAACTGGCATAAAATTGAGAAACAAGTGTAGCAGTCAAAAAGCAACCATAGATGGCACTTTGAGACGTCGATGTATTTCTGTATGCCTCCACAAAAAATTGGCTAAATGGAGTCCTGTATTTTGTCTCCATTTAGCCAATTCGTTGCTTTAATAAAATTCGAACATTAAGGGTTGTTAGCACCCTTACCATTTAATCTTCGTTTAAATAATTATCATATGCTTCTTGATTAATTTCCACATATCTATCCACTCCGAGAGATTCTAGACCGTTCACATAGTCATCCCAATCATCCTCTAAGCTTAATTCACCTGTTATAAATTGGGTGGCACTTTGTTCGACATTATCTAAAATATTTGTTTCCAACGTGGAATATTCATCTTGAACTTCTTCAGGATACCATGCTGCCCAGAATGGAAAGGTTTCTTCTGGTTCCTTACCTTCATATAGATAGGTTGCTTCCTGAAGTCTTCGTTCATACCCCTCATCTGTATAGATATCCTCAGCTTGAACTTGTCCATCACGGAACTCTCTCGGTTGGTAATACTGTGCAGCGGCGGACCAGTTATTATTGGTAGGTTCTTCAGGATGCAACAATTTCACATTTGGTTCCACATCTTCATTAATTGCCACATCACTCTCTTCAGAAGTCACCCAATCTTCTCCTTCTACTCCTAGGTGAGCACGGACCATTCCGTCTATAGTAAACATATAATCCAATAGTTTAATAGCTTTGACTTGAGTCTTTTCACTCGCCTTATTCGTAATGGCAAAAGTAGCACCATTAGTTACTGGATAATTGTACGTAGCATATTGATGATTTGGACCCTGCAAAGGAGCAATAGGATTATAGGCATACTGATTTTCATTATCTACGAATTCCCATGGATGCTGAGCAGCAGCAGCACCTAAAATAACATTGTCAGCATTATTTCCCAACTGAATAAAAGCATCACGATTTTGTGTGAACGCACCAGAGTCAATGAGTCCTTCTTCATACAAGGAATGAATATATTCTAAGCCTTCTCGCCACTCTGGTGTATTAGCTGCAAAACTAACTTCCCCATTTTTAACGAGTAATCTAGTTTGTGCATCGTCATATACAAAACCATTCATTAAAATAGGAATGATAGAATGATTAGGTGAAGCTGCAGAACCACTGAGCGGTAGTTCATCTTGTTTCCCGTTTCCATTAGGATCCTGTTCCTTAAAGGCAGTTAATACCTCTTTCAGCTCCTCGTGAGTGGAAGGGATATCTAAATTTAATTTTTCTAACCAGTCAGTGTTTAACCACAACTTATTCGGCCAGGTACAATGAAAACATTCTTCTAATCCTGGGATGCCATAAATATTTCCGTCGGGAGCGGTAGCAATCTTACGAAAGGAGTCCCGTTCATCCAAAACCTTAGATAAATTGGGTGCGTGCTCCTCAATCAAATCATTTAAAGGAATTAATGCTCCTTGTTCTCCATACTTTAATAATTCACTAGGCTCAAATTTATCTACCCAATCGACTAAAAAAAACACATCTGGATAATCTCCGCTAGCTAATGAAATTTGTCTTTTCTCCTTGGCGGACGAAGAATCATAAGATGTTTTTTGAAACTCAAAATGGATGTCAAATTCATCTTCGGCGAATTCAGTGAAAGAATTGGTCTCTAAATCCATTTCCCCATTTTCTGCAATAAATACGGACATATTTGTGTAACCATCCGAATTTTCCACTTCCTCACTTGCTTCTTCACCTGAGTCACAGGCACTTGCGATGATCATTAGGAACATAAATAGTAACAAAGCATGAAAATGCTTCTGTTTCATTCTAATTTCCTCCCTTTAATTTATAAAAATAAATTCTTAAAATAGTGACAAAAACGAATCACTTATCACCCCCTTTCTTAGTCAGAATCCGAATTATCCTTTAACAGAGCCAAGTAGCATGCCTTGCACAAAATATTTCTGTGCAAATGGATAAATGATCAACACTGGAATAGATCCTGTTATTTGCCAAGCGTCAGACCAAACGAATATTGATCTAAACATATCGCTTTGTCCTCCTATAAGTTCTATCAAATTATTCACTATTCCGGTTCTTGGTGATAACATCAATATAATCATAGAGACAATCACAACAGTGGAGATAAAATAAGGTGCATATGTAAACATTTGAACGGATCGTTTAAAAATACCATCTTTTATTTCATTCAAGGCTAGTGCTAATAGTATGGGAAGTGGAAAAGTTATAGCTATCTGATAAATACTTAGAAGAAAGGTATTCTTAATCAAGTCCCAGGCTACTGGATTATTAAAAAAATTCTCAAAATGCTTCCAACCAACCCAAGGATTTCCTAATATACTTGAACGACATTGTAGTCTTTAAAAGCAATGACCGCACCAAGCATAGGTACATATTTGAAAATGATGAAATACAATACAGGCAGTATCATTAGAATATATAATTGCCAGTGCCTTTGGAAACTTTTTATGGCAGGATGACGTTTTACTACCTTAAGGTTTTTCGATTGATTGATAGACTGATCCATTTTTATGCCCTCTTTAAATAAGATTCTTTGATAGTTAACGCTTTCAAAATTAGCATGTATGTTTTACATAGCAAACAGACAATGGAGTTTATGAGGTACAATATCAGACATTTATTTTTATAGAAAAACGTACATTATTAATGAGAGAGTACATTTTAGGATTTAGTCCATCTACTTCTATTTAGCCTCTAGTTTTCTTCAACATTTTCTAAAGATTAAAGAAAGTAACGATATATTAATATTTATTTGTTTATTCAAATTACTGGAAATGCTATTTATGTTATGGATTTTTAAGTTGTGTTAGAAAGTTAGAAGATTGCTATGGATGCTTTAGTTGATCATATGTCATTAGGTAGGAAAACTAGAAGGAGGGTCGTTTTATCAAGCAGATTAGCCCAGAAATTCAAGAATTGACCATCGAATCCTTGGAGAACTTTCTAAAATCATAGCAATTTAAAAGAAATCTTTTGATCCAATACAATGTAAAATAAATATAACTTTTTTATCTGCTAGAGTTTGTACTGAAAATCAAAAATACTATATGGAAGGTGAGATGTATGGCTAAGCTGATCTACTCAATGCTCACTTCGCTAGATGGTTACACGGAGGACAAGCATGGAAAATTTGGCTGGGGTGTTCCCGAAGATGAGGAGGTGCACTCTTACATTAACGAACTCACGTCGTCAGTCGGTATTTATCTCTACGGGCGGAAGATGTACGAGGTGATGGCTTATTGGGAGACGGCACACAGGATCCCTGACCAACCAGAGTTCGTACTAGACTGGGCACACCAATGGAAGGCTGCTGAGAAAATTGTCTACTCAAGTACCCTTACCGAGCCGCGTAGCGCAAGGACGTTGATCAAGCGGTACTTTGATCCTGAGGAGATCCAGAAGCTCAAGTCTGATGCGGAGTATGACATCACTGTTGATGGTCCTGAACTTGCTTCTCAGGCGATAAAGGCCGGTCTTGTTGACGAGTTCCAGATGATTATGTGCCCCGTGATTGTTGGGGGCGGTAAGCGATTTTTTCCAGCTGGTGTTAGGCAGGAACTGGAACTGATTGAGGATCGCCGGTTTGACAATGGTTTAGTCGTTCTACGGTATGCTGCTCGTAACTGATAAAGACGAAAAATTAAGAAGTTTGAACTTGTACTTAGTCTATTTCCTATCCTAATTTGTTTTTCATGATTTCAATTGTATTGCCTAAACCCACCGCCTGGTGTACTATTATCAGGTGGTTTTATTATTTTATTGTTTGGCATAGCTATTCTTATTTAATCCCGCTAAAAAACAGGAGAAAAGACCTGTTATGGAGATTAATACCTCTACATCAACTATCTTAGTCAACTTTCCTATGAAGCTTTTTCTATATGTAAAAACTACAGAGGGTACCACTGAGAAGACGATCCATTAATAGTTTTTAATGGAACTGGTTTCCTACATAAGAGACCTCCCAATTATACTTAAAAAAATTCGAGTATCCGTTTTAAGTCTCTCTTGGGGGACAACCCGAACTTTCTACGGTATTCCCGGCTGAAATGAGACGGACTTTCATAACCTACTTGGAACGCAGCTTCGGCGGCTTCTAGATTTTCTGTTAAAAGTAGTCGACGTGCCTCTTGGAGCCGGATTTGTTTTTGATATTGGATCGGGCTCATGCCTGTAGCTTCCTTGAAATAATGATACAAGGATGAAGAACTCATTCTAGCTTCCTTCGCCAATTCCTCCACTTTCAATGGCTTTCTGTATTCATGGTTCAGTAGCTCAACCACCTTTGCAATTCGTTGATATTGACTGCCAACGAGTGCGAAATGCTTCAGGGTACCATTCTGATCATTCTGAAGAACTCGATATATGATCTCATGATGGATACTGGCCGCAAGTACTGGGATATCCTGTGGAGTCTCTAGCAATTTGATTAGTCGGATAACGGCTTCGAGGAGAGATTCGCTCTTTGGGTTGATTACCAGTCCTCGACCAGAGGAGTGTTTAGGAATTTCTTGATTCATGGATTGAATGACCTCGAACACTTGATTCATGTCAAGCTGTAGATTTACACATAAATAGGGCTTTTCTGGTGTTGCCTTTATGACCTGCCCTGTTATTGGCAAATGAACGGAAGCTGTCAAATAACTTGCTGAATCATATTTATAGCTCTCTTCCCCAAGTATGACTACCTTAGAGCCTTGTGCCACCACACATAATGATGGCTCGTAAACAGAATAAATCGGTTCAGAAACCTGGGATGCACGTACAAGGTGCAAACCTGGAATAGCCGTTTCATGCGTACCATCATTTATAACAAACCTCTCCATTAACTCAGCTAATTCTTTGTCTCGTCTCACGGTAACTCCTCCAACTTTTTCTGTACATGTATCAAGGTATCTTGCTATTTATATTATAGCCTTTTGGAGGATTAGGCAATGATTGTGTATTTCTCAGCTACCTCCCTCTATTCGTATTGAATTAAAATCATTTGTGTTCGCACTATTCAAATATGAAAGGAGATAGTGAAATGGCAAAAGAACATGTAAATTCGCATCCCTATGTCGGCATGTGGGTGACTTCAGATGGATACATTCGTCACGAGTTATTACCAAACGGAAGATACGATGAAGCTCGTGGGGACATCGAAAGTGCTTATCAGGGAAGAGCTATACTGTCAAAGGCAATCATATCGAGTATCAGGATGATACAGGCTTTACAGCCAATGGTGATTTTGTCAATGGAGTGCTGTACCATGCAGGTATGGTTCTATATCGGGAAGAACTTAGTGAAGGGAGAAAGGAGTGATGTCTGGACTAAATGGAAAAGTTGTTGTTATTACAGGGGCAAGTAGTGGAATTGGCGAAGCAACTGCACGACTACTTGCAAAGAGAGGTGTTCATATTGTAATCGGAGCAAGACGTTTAGAAAAGCTAGAAGCTATAGCATCTGCTATTCGTACAGAAGGTGGTTCTGTGATCGTTCAACAGCTCGACGTGACAGACCTTAAACAGATGCAGGCAATCATAGATGTAGCCGAAAGCCACTTTGGAGGAATCGATGCAATAGTGAACAATGCTGGTGTGATGCCACTCTCTCCGATGGATGCCTTAAAAACAGAGGAATGGAACCAGATGATTGATGTCAATATTCGCGGTGTTCTTAATGGAATTGCAGCAGGTATACCTATTATGAAAAAACAAGGCTTTGGGCATTTCCTTAACTTAGCATCTATTGGTGCTTACGAGGTATCCCCGACAGCGGCTGTTTACTGTGCTACCAAGTTTGCCGTTCGGGCAATTACAGATGGATTACGGCAAGAGATGGCGGGGCAAGGCATTCGAGTGACTCTCGTAGCTCCAGGAGTAACAGAATCAGAATTAGCTGGGAGCATAACAGACAATGAGGCAAAAGAGCTCATGAAAGAATATCGGCGCATTGCTCTCCCAGCTTCGGCTATTGCCCATGCAATCGCCTATGCTATTGAGCAACCGACTAATGTCGATGTGAATGAAATGGTGATTAGACCAGTAGTTTAGATTGACTTAAAGAACAATTCAGTTATCTCCGGTACGGTGGCAAGGTCTATGAGACCTAATGGACCACCGAGCAAGGCAAATCGGTGGCACCGTCGCCTGCTGGGTTAGACTTTCTACGGTTGCCAGAAGTTCTGGGGGAATCGCCAGAGGGTTGACCGTAGACGCTCTGGCACCGCTCAAAGCTGATTAAACCTCTGTTTTCCTTAAACGTTCTCTAAAGATTTAAGAAAATGTAACAATAAATTAAAATTCATTTGTTAAAATTTGCTGAAAGGAGATCTGAAATGTAAAAACTATAGGGAGGATACTAATGAAAAGACGACCCATTATTCTATTATTATTTGTAGTAATGATAACTGCTTTATTGACAGATGATGTAAATGCAAAAGCAGAAAGTAGTAATAGAAAAGCAACTATTCTATACTTTAATGATGCCCATGAGGTGAGTCCAGTTGTCAACGATTATGGAGATCGGGGTGGAGTGGCGAGGCTTAAAACAGCTATTGATCAGGTCCGAAAAAAGAATAAGCATACACTCGTAGCATTTGGTGGTGACTTAGGTGGAGGAACCTTATTTGGCGGTGTATATCAAGGGTTTCCGATGGTAGAAGCTTTCAATCGAATAGATATTGATATAGCCAATTTTGGACAGCATGATTTTGATTTCGGTTCTGAAGTGACGAAAGATTTAGTTAAGACATCAGCATTTCCGTGGATTTCTTCTAATTTAGTAGATCCAGAAGGAAACCCATTTGCCGACGTAGCCACCTATAAAATCTTTAATAAGCGGGGAATTAAAATTGGCATCATTGGACTTACGGATGATATGAATACCACAACAGTGGATGATCAAGTAAAACAGCAGGATATGATTCAGTCCGCAAAAAATGCTATTGCCAAGATGAAGAAAGCGAAAAAAGTCGATGTTATCATTGCCTTAACACAGGAAAGCCTGGAAAAAGACAAACAATTATTAGCAGCAGTTCCTGAAATAGACGCGGTCTTCACCGAAGAAAAGGCGGAAAATCAATCTTTTATCCATGAATGGAATGATCGATATATTTTTGCCCCAGAAGGCAATATTGGCTCAATTATCCAGTTGGATATTAGTAAAAAAGGAAAAAATATTCGCTTAACACCTAAAATCATTAAAGTCGATCACACGGTGCCGGAGGACCCGGAATTAAAGGCTTTTGCAGCTTACTATCAGGAAAAATTGGAAAAGGATTTAGGCCAACCCATTGCCCAAGTAGGAATACCACTCATCTATGGGGAAAACCATGAGTCAAGGTATCAAGAAACGAATATTGGTAATTTCATTGCGGATAGCTATCGTTCCTATTTCAAAGCAGACATTGGGCTAATGAATGGTGGTGGAATTCGTGCGAGCGTACCGGCAGGAAAATTTACATTGCGTGATGCTTATTCCATCCTTCCATTTCGGAATAAGGTGATTTTGGCTTCTGTTACAGGAGAAACGATTCGAACAGCTCTAGAACACGGAGTATCCAATGTAGAAAATCTGGGTGGCGGTTTTTTACAGGTTTCTGGAATCACCTATTCTTATGATCGGAGTAACCCGAAAGGAATGAGGGTTGGTCATATTTTAGTAAATAACCAACCACTTGAGCTACAAAAAAATTATACAGTCGCAATGCCTCATTATATTTTTAATGGTGGAGATGGATTTACGATGTTCGATCCGAATAAGCTAATGGTTGAAGAAACAAATGCTCGTACCGATGCGGAAGTGTTAATAGAGTACGCTAAAAATATAGGGGTCATCCATGAGACAATAGAAGGAAGGATTACGGTATTGGTAGACTAAGCTGTTTGCTTTCTATACAACATATATACTACCTGTGAGTAGTACCTTATTTAATGATTATGGAAACCCCAGGATATGCCAGGGGTTTCAGAAAGTTTTAGAGTGGTGACTTTTTTCCATTACACTCTTTAAATTATTATATATAGATTGGGATACCTTGACTTTCGAATAGTGCTACATCTAAATGTTCTTGCTATTTTCAAACCTTTTATATACAAGCGCCAGCAACATGGCAGGAATAGTACACAAAATCATCCCAATAAAGGATAGCTTCGGCTCGATCTCATACAAATATCCACCTAGAATCGTGAAAACAGCTGTGCTCCAGCTAAGGGCTAACGCGGAATAAACACCTTGTGCCTTTGGTATTTGTCGATGTGGAATGTTCTTAATTAAGTATTTCATAAAAGCATAATGTGCCATCGCGAACGATAATGCGTGCAATGTTTGGGCAATAGCGAATATGATTACATTCGGAAAGACAAAAACTAAAATCCACCGCGCAGATGAACCAATAGCTGAAATTGTCAGTAAGGCGCCAATCGAAAATTGATTAAATTTTTTATCGGCTATCGAGAAAAAGACAATTTCCGCAATTACGGCAATATTAATGATAAAACCAATCAAGTAGGTAGGTGCCTGAATCTCTTGTAAAAAAATATAGCCATAATTGTAATAAGTAGCATGTGATGCTTGTAATAAAATGACAATAACCAGAACTAGACGGAAATGCTTGATACGGAATAATTGAAATAGCCCTTCTTTTTTAGGTTGGTCCATTGGTGGCTTTTCGGATAAAATCATCGGCGTTTGTACAAAACCAAGGCTTACAAATCCGATGACACCACATAATAGTGACCAAAAAATGATTTCGTCTCCATATAAGCCTGTAAAAATGGTGATAATCATGCCGATGGAGACAAAGCCAATTGATCCCCATTGTCGACTTCTGCCATAATGTTTTAATTGTTTACTCTGCACCAGAACACCAGCAACACTATCTAAGGCAGGCATTAATGTTGGGTAAAACAGGTGTAGGGCGCTAGTAGCGATTAATAAACTGGTAAACGAATTTGCCGGTATGTAACAGACAATCGCCACAAGTGTTCCGATCCCCATTATACTCAGTAGTCTTTTACTACTAACCCTTGCAGATAGATAAGGAAAGGCAAATAAAGTAGAAACTCCCCTGACTACCAATCCTAAGCTCATGATCAAGCTAGCTTCTGAGACGGAAATCCCTTTTGTATCAATCATCCAACCTGACCAGTAGGGTAGAAAAATCCCCCATGTCAAAAAGAAGCTAAAAAAATGTATACTCATCCAGCGTTGTGTGCTCATTTCATGTCCCCCTCATAGATTGCATGATATCATGGAGATAGAATGAAGTAATAGGAGATATCTCATATTTTGAGGTGAAGGTATGGAAATTTATAAAAATAAAAAGAAAAAGATCTATTTGGAAAAGAACTCTATTGCCCATTTATTTTCCTTTCCCGTGGAGGATTTTATCGAAGTCCGTGAGTATCAACGGAATGATTGGATTATTCAAGAAGGTAGGAGACCAGATTATCTCTTTTACGTTATCGAGGGAAAAGCAAAAATATATATAACCCATCAAAATGGCAAGGTATCGTTAATTAATTTCATTAATGCAAAGGAATATATCGGAGAAATGGAATTATTACATGATGTGTATTATACAAAAGGGATTCAAGCATCAACGAAGACGATTTGTTTTGCTATTCCTATTCATTACTATCGCAAACAATTGCTAGAAGACGCGAAATTTCTACGGGAATTATCCAAGTTTTTGAGTGTAAAGGCTTCTATTATGGCAGCTAAATATACTCAAAGTCTAGCATTCCCGCTAGAAAACAGACTTGCGGATTTTATTTTACAAACGGCTGATGGAGGAATCTATAAGGAGAAGCATGTGACAGTTTGTGATTATTTAGGTGTTTCCTATAGGCACTTATTACATGTGCTTACCCAATTTTGTGAGAAGGGATACTTAGAAAAGGAAGGCAGAAACTATCAAATTAAGCAGCATCAATCCTTGCACGAACTTGCTGAGGTATTGAAAAATTAGAGAGGAAAATCGACAAGTATCCCATTTGTCGGTTTTCTTCTTCGTCAAGTGTTCCTACCAGGCTAAAACGTCACAATCTCCCGCAGAGCTCTCCTAATAAAGCCCTAATTTCTTGATTCAATAGGTAAAATCCCTGCCGAAGAATATCAGATTTTCACGATAAAAAACCCTTTTACTAGCCTAGTTTTGACAAATTATTTACAAATCTAGTGATAGGATAATAGGTATTACCTATTGATAATAGAAAGGAGAACGACTATGGGAAAAACTAAAAAAGTATTATTCCTGCTATCTTTTCTTGCGCTAGTAGGAGGTCTATCATTCCCTACGATGGCAAGTGCAGAGGATGGGGATGGGGAGTATAACCCAGATCCAACTGCTAAAGAGATAGATGCAGAATTTCGCTCTGAGACAGTAGAAGAGGCTCTGAAGGAAGGAAAGGTAGATTTTAGTAGAGCATTCATTCAAGGTAAACAAGCACAAACCCCTTCATCCGTCACACCTGATGATATTGGTGTTTCGAAGCCATGGGTGACGGTGAATAATGTAACAGGACAGTACGTCCTTACCTCTTTCACCCTAAAAGGTGTAGGCGAATATGGGGAGGTGTGGGTATCGAATGAACTGGCGTATCCGGAAGGAGATCCTAGAAATGAGGAAGAATTATCGGTTATTACCGATCAACAGGTTCAATATCTTTTAAATGAATTTGATGAAAAAATCTATGAACAAGAGGTGGAGTTCTTTGCCCCACCAGCTGAGCGAAAGGGAGATAACTCCATGTTCCCTGAATATCATCAGGACGATTCTGGGCGTGTGGTGATCTTAATCGATAATATTAAGGATGAGAATTATTATGACCCGAATTATCCGAGCTATATTGCAGGATATTTTTCTCCAGCTATCAGTGAATTTACCGATCGCAATGTCATGACGATTGATAGCTTTGATTGGGCAAGTCGGACAGGCCCTGATGCGGAACGCCCATTTTTATATGAAGGAACCTTTGCACATGAGTTCCAGCACCTATTACACCATGATAGTGATGGGGCCGAAGAAAACTTTATCAACGAAGGGCTAGCTGACTTTGCTCAATTTTTAGTAGGGTATGGTCATTCCGATTCACATGTCGACTTTTTCATGAATAATCTAAAAAACTCCTTAACCCAATGGGGGGATCAGTCCGATCTACAAATACTAGGTGACTACGGAGTTGCTTACCTTTTTCAGCTTTATCTGAATGAACAATTTGGATCAGAATTTCTTCAGAAGGAATTCAAGCATCCGGAACAAGGTATTGATAGTATTAATGCCGTTCTAGAAGAGATGGGAAGTAAGCGTGATTTTAAGGAAGTCTATCAAGATTTTATGATGGCATTAGTGATAGATGGAAAGTATCAAGGAGATAATAAGACCTACCAATTTCAATCCATAGACTTAGAACCTAATCTAGAAGCAGCAGCAGCGTTAGATAAGATCGCTCCAGCTTGGGGAACTGATATAAAATTTATTACACCGAATAAGAAGATTGATCATTTATATTTTAAAGGGATTGATTTCCTCAGTACTAACTGGGAGGCAGTCAGTGATCCAGATAAGGGTCAGGTCCTCTGGGGGAGTGAAGGGGACCAAGCCGATAATTTTCTTATAAAAGAGCTAGATCTCACTGGCGAAACCAATCCTGCTCTATCCTTTGAAACAAAATATGAAATCGAAGAAAGTTGGGACTATGGCGTGGTTCAAGTCTCAACAGATAATGGACAATCATGGACTTCGTTGGCCAATGAACATACAAGTGGTGAGGTAGATGAAAATGGCTATCCAGCAATCAAAGAAAATGTTCCAGGTTTTACTGGAAGCTCAGGTGGCTGGACAACAGAAAGCTTCGACCTATCGGCATATGCTGGTCAAAAGGTTCATCTCGCATTCCGCTACATGACAGACTGGGCTCATAATGAAGAGGGCTGGTACTTAGCCAATTTAAAAATAAATGATAGATTAATAGATACAATGGAATCGACGGAGTCTTTCATGAGCCTAGAGCAAGTAACAGAGGAGTATGTGGATTATCAAGTGCAGTTTATCGGATTTAAGAAAGGGAAGGCAAAAGGAAAAGCGAATCATGTGAAAGTCATTCAATTCCCAAATTTACTCAATATGAAGGAAAAGGATAAGATCGATCTGAAGGATATGTTAAAAAGCGCCCAATATTCTAAGATTTTAATGATGGTTACGTATGCACCTAAACCAGGTAAGGGTGGAAGTGCGGAGTATGATTATGAAGTAGTGATGAAGGGGAAAAGGAGATAGCTGATTCTCTTTTCATTGTGACCGGATGTATATAAATACAAAGGGTTGTGTGAATAAAAGCCGTTTGATGCTTGCAACATCTAACAGCTTAGTGCAATAGCCCTTTAAGGGAAATAACCACCTATTTGCTAACCGGCTTGGGTGGTTATTTTTTTAAAAAGAAATGGTGGTATAGCACAATTATTTTACTTCTAATTCGTACAGGTACATATTCCTTTCTTACTTTCATTCACATACTTATTTCTTTCAGCGAAGGATAAGATGATTAATGTTATTAAAGATAAGATGCAAGTAATTATTACATTCCAATACGTATACTTTGTGGACAATTAAATTCCTCTTCCTCTTTTCCCGCATGCCTTCAACGAGCCGTTACCTACAGGTAAACGTAAATCTCTTTTTAAAATTTTTTCATTTAACTATTGAACAACACGTTACGTGCTGTTTTATACTATAGAAAATAAAGATGAGGTGAAGTAATGTACACGATTGGAAAACTCTCGAAAAATACAGGAGTTACTGTGAGGACATTGGATTATTATGATGAAATTGGTCTGATTAAACCTTCATCAAAAACGGAGGGAGGGCACCGCTTATACAGTGAGGATGACGTTATGCGGCTGGAACGAGTTTTAGCTTTAAAATATATGGGATTTTCACTGGAGCAAATTAAAGATATTCTGGAAAATTCCACTTCGACCTGGCAAGAGTCGATCCAGCAGCAGCTGGAATTGGTTAAACGAGAACAGGAACGTCTGCAGGTCCTGGAGCAAGCACTGCTTGGTATCTCGTATTCCATTGAGATCGAGGGAGAAATTAACTGGAAAATTATTTTTAATATTATTCAGCTTTATCAACAGGATCCTGAAGATGCCTTACAGCAATATAAAGATTACTTGAATGATGATGAAATGAAAAAAATCATGGATATGAATGTGCAAAATATGAGTGAGGAGGACATAAGGAGATGGATGAAGGTCATTCATGATATCAAAAATAATCTGAACATTGATCCGGCTTCAGAAAAGGCACAGCAGCTGGTGGAAAGCTGGTTAAACCAAGCAGAGAAAATGTATGGAAATGATGAAGAATTACTGGGAGATATGTGGGAAGCACTGCAAAATTTAAAGGAAGGCATTGCTTTTTACCCAATGAACAAAGATGTTATTCAATTCATTGAACGTGTTTTTATAGTAAAGGAGGAATTAAAAAAATGATCCTCGATATAAAAGGTGTTACGAAGATTTTTCGTAGTAAAGGAGAATCCAAAATTGTTGCCAATGACAACATCACATTTTCGATTAATGAAGGAGAAATATTTGGGCTTCTTGGACATAATGGTGCAGGAAAAACGACGTTGGTTAATCAAATATTAGGACTATTAACACCTGATCATGGTGACATTCATTTGCTGGGGGAATCAGTAATGCAATCATCTGCACGTGCCAGGTCCATTTGTTCCGTACAGCCGCAATCCCAAGTGTCATTGGGCTTACTTACTCCAAAGCAGGCAGTGACGCTGATAGGGAAAATGCGGATGGGTAAAAAGTTTGAACCAAAGCGGGTGGGGGCGCTATTTGAAGCGTTGGATATGGGGGCTTGGGCGAATACAGAAGGCGAAAAACTGTCAGGGGGAGTGCGAAGGCTGACAGCCTTTTGTATGGCGGTGATCGCCCCAGGTGAGTTAGTGATCCTTGATGAGCCAACGAATGATGTTGATCCGGTTCGCCGAAGTTACCTTTGGCAGGTAATACGGGACTTGACGAAAAACGGGAGCTCCGTTATTTTAGTAACGCACAATGTTCTCGAAGCAGAAAAGGCAGTGGATCGGGTGGCTATTATGGATAAAGGAAAAATAGTGACACAAGGGAATCCATCGGAAGTAAAAAGTTTAGTAGGAGACCGAATGCGAATAGAACTTAGTCTGGAAAAGGAATTTAAAAATATCGAGGTTCCTGGCTGGGCACTTTCCCCGCATCAAAACGGATCCCGTCTTATTTTCTCTTTAGACCCCTCAAAAGTATCATCCACGATTGATTGGGCAAAGAATCAGACAGATAAAGGACTTGTTATAGACTACTCCCTGTCTCCCACTACAATTGAGGATGTTTATATTGAATTAACATCTAAAAAGGGGGTAGTATCGTAATGAATATGGCCAGCCATTATCAGTATGTTTTTCAAATGCAGCTTCTTAGAAATGCAGGGTTTTTTATATTTATGGCTTTATTACAAATACTGATATCCATAGGGATTGTTATAGGATTTTCCTATCTTATACCAAACCCTGATACGGAAACGATTCTATTTTTAGCAACAGGAGCCCCAACGATTATTTTGATTATTGCAGGAATGGTTATCCTGCCTCAGCAAATTGGTACTGCAAAGACAGATGGATATATGGAGTACATGCGTACCTGGCCTGTGAGTCGCTCCGTTATCCTAGGGGCAGATACAACCATATGGTTATTGATTACCTTGCCGGGAATAATTGTTTCATCTATTGTTGCACACCTCATGTTCACTCCGGGATATGATATCTCTTGGACGGTAGTTCCGGCACTACTCATGATTGCATTAACTTCAATTGGTGTTGGATATGGATTTTCGTATCTGTTGTCACCTACATCCTCAATGGGTATTTCCCAGGTTGTTGTATTTGGAGCACTTATGTTTTCACCGGTAAATTTCCCAATGGATCGGCTGCCCGAATGGCTTCAGTCACTTCATGCAGTGTTACCAATTTATTCGATGGCAGAAGTGATGCGTGCTTCCCTAGCTGCATCTACCTTTGATGCAACGATGGGAAATTATATTAATTTAATGGTATGGTGCATTTTAGGATATGGTGGTGCTATATTTATTTTGAATCGGAAATAACGGTAAAAAAAGGAAAAAGGACTTGGAGGGAAGTCCTTTTTCTGTTTCTGTGCATTAGCATTGCTTATATAACAGTCTAATTTGTCCTGCTAATTTACAAAAGGCTGCTAAAAAAGATAAGCATATAATAAAATACATACATTATTTAGATTATTGCTGGATTCTTCAAGCTATAATTTCAACTAAAATCGAGCATTTCCCTCGATCATATGAAGAAGCATTATTAAGAGTTCAGTGCCAAACTCCGTATTCATTAATTTTTTATGTACATATCAATATAACGGACACGTTCAATAGTAAAGACTAAATTTTTTTGGCAAGGTTCTCTTTATCCATTATCTATGAGCACAACTATGCTAATTATATCTCTTACTGAACTAACCTGCTCGTAAGAAATACTTAATAATTATCAATAAAAATCGTGGTCTAACTAAGAATTTGAAATTTAGAATCACTTATTTACATATTATTCTTTGTTCTGTAAAGGATATAAATAACAATCATCTTAAATCACCTTGGAGGTTTCGATGAGAAACAATAATATTAGACTTACTTCAACTGAAATTGGCGGCATGTGGACTACATATATGCAAGATAGTATGGCTGTTTGTTTTTTTAAATATTTTCAACATCATACAGAAGATAACGAAATTTTGACAATAGTTGAAGAAGCATTAGTTACGTCACAAAATCACCTTAAACAAATTGAAAAAATATTTAATGAAGAAAACCTTCCAATTCCAAACGCTTTTACAGAAAATGATTACCATTTATCAACTCCACCATTATTTTATGATTTATTTTCACTTTCTTTTGTGTACGGTCTGAGTCGACTCGCAATGCCTACATATGGAAATATTGTTTCCACTGTGGCTCGTAAAGATATTGTTGAATTTTTCAGCAATTGTATGATTACTTCAAAAGACTTATATAACAAAACTCTAAAACTTATGCTTTCTAAAGGGATTTATGATAGACCCCCTAAAATTCCATATCCTAAAGAAGTTTCATTTGCTTCGGATAAATCATATTTAGGGAATTTTTTCGGAAGCAAAAGACCTTTAAATGTAGTAGAGTTAACCGAATTATTCTTTCAAATTGAACAAAACTATTTTGGTACTATTTTACTCACTGGTTTTCTACAAGTGGTAAAAGATAAAGAAATTAAACAGTATTTCAAGACGGGTAAAAAACTAGCAGAAAAACAAATTAATATTAGTATTGAAATTCTTCGAAAGGATGGTATGCAAGGCAATGTTCCCGTTAGTTTAGAAGTAACAGACTCCACTACTGCACCATTTTCTGATAAATTAATGCTTTATATTATTAACTCGTTGAACTCTAGTTGGATTAATTATCTAGGACATGCTCTTTCTACAACAATGAGAAAGGATTTAGGTACAAAATATTTCCGACTTCTACCTGAAATCTTAACGTATGCAGAAGAAGGACTTGAATTATTAATCGAACGTAACTGGTTTGAGCAGCCACCACAATCGTTAGACAGAGAAAAACTAATAAAACAAGAAAAATAATTTTTTTAAATTACTTTTAAATAATCACGCTTTAAAAAATTTAATATCAACATAAACTACATGAACTAGAATTTTTTGATTACAAAACCTCTACAACGAAACTGATTCTTTAAAAAAAGAGTTGATATAGGTTATCTGCTTTAATTATTTGAAGAGTACATATTGAGATTGTCATATAATGACTTGTAGAGTTTACATTTAAATTTTTCTTACTTTTCATACTGTTTACGGAACTGTAGTGGTGAGATTCCCTCTTGCTGCTTAAAGCAACTTGAAAAATACGGTGAGTATTGAAATCAGACATAATCTGCAATTCGAGTAATCGTCCAGTCTGTCTTGATCAAAAGAAGTTTGGCTTGGTCCAGTCTATATTGATGAAGGTAGGCCATTGGGGTACAGTGAAAAACCTCCCGCATACACCGGATAATATAATTTGAGTGAAAATGCAAAGCCTCTGATAAATCTCTATTACTTATTCGTGAACGATAGTGCCTTTTGATATATGCTTCCGTCATCTCTGCAAGCTGTATGGAAGGTGAAAGAACCTCTGTTTTTTGCTTATTCTCAATAATTTTCAGCAAATCGATGAACAATTGTTGTTCCTGCCAGAAAGCATGACTTCGATGTTCCGTAGATAGTCTAATTAAACGTTGGATTAAATCGTATACCTGCGTTGATTCAGTCATGTCTTCATATTTAGGTAGCATGATGTGATATGACTCTATTCTGCTCAACTTGCCCTTCCCTCTGAAATTTGAAACAGAGGAATGAGCGTCGTTCTCCTCCGGTCGGGCTGCTTCCTTAAAATGTAGCCAATAAAAACAAGTCTCATCATCACATGGATTTACTGCGTAATGATACTTATCCGGGCACAATATGAGCATTTGGCCAGGAGAAACCGCCCAGTTCTGATCTTCTTCCCCTATATAAAGTCTACCACTGACGACTACCAACAAATCGAAGACACCAATACGATTTCGATCAGGATGCTGTTCTCCCGGAAAGTAGGTCACTTTGCCACATTCCAAATAATAAGGCAACGGTGGTGAATAGATGGAAAGGTGTTTAGTTGCGCTGATTTAGACCATCCCTCTCTGCTTAAAATATATTAGTGTGAAATTTTATAATAATTAGGTTGGATTCACTTATATTTTCTATTTATTATAAACGTTATAATACTATTTTGTAAGGTTACTATTTTGATGTTTTTATTTTGATAGAACACGTAGAAAGGTAGAGATTGTATCATGTTGTTAACTCCAGAAACTTTTAAAAAACATTTCGAAACGTTTAACAGGCATGACGAAGAAACTGTTATCCAGCATGTTGATAATGCTACAGCCTGGGACTGGCTTCGTGATCAGATTCCTCTTTTTCATTGTCCTGATTCTTACTTAGAAGAGACTTATTATTTTCGCTGGTGGGTGTATCGAAAACATATTAAGCTAACTTCTGACGGATTCGTGATTACGGAGTTTCATCCCTCCGTATCTTGGGCAGGTAAGCATAACACGATCAACTGTGCTGTAGGACATCATTTAAATGAAGGTCGTTGGCTGCGAAACCGCCAAGACTTTTTAAAGGATTATATCTTGTTTTGGTTTAAAGGGAACGGAAATCTCCGCTCTTATAGCTGTTGGATAGCAGATGCTGTTTGGAATTATTGTAAAGTAGATGGTGACTTCCAGCTCGCAATTGATTTACTACCGGATATGATCGAGAACTATATAATGTGGGAGAAAAGTAATCGGAACGAAAGTGGCTTATTCTGGTCAATTGACGACCGCGATGCAATGGAGATTTCTATTAGCGGATCTGGTCTAAGACCAACTCTGAATGCCTATATGTATGCCGATGCAATGGCGATTGCCAACATTGCACGCCTAGCAGGAGATGATGAGTCGAACAAAAGGTTTAAGGAAAAGGCGAATCAGTTAAAACAGCTTGTCCAAAAGTATTTATGGGACGAGCATGCGCAGTTCTTCAAGGTCATCCCACTGAAAAACTCAAATGACATGGTCAAATATTGGGATTTCCAAAAGATGGACCCAGCTTATAACGTACGCGAGCTACTTGGATATATCCCTTGGGCTTTCCATCTTCCAGACTCTGGTTACGAACAAGCGTGGACGCAGTTATTAGATACTGAAGGTTTCTATGCTCCTTACGGGCCCACAACTGCAGAACAACGTCATTCTCGATTCATGTTTTCCTATGAGCACGAATGTCTATGGAATGGACCGTCTTGGCCATTCGCCACATCTCAGACGTTAACGGCAATGGCTAACGTATTAAATGATTATGAACAGCAAGTGATTCATAAAGAAGATTACTGGAACATACTAAGCACTTATGCGCAATGTCATTACCGTACAAATGCTGACGGCAAGTCGGTATCCTGGTTGGATGAAAATATTGATCCTTTTACAGGTGAATGGCTGTCCAGACGGATATTAGAGGAATGGGGTTGGCCAGAAAACAAAGGTGGCCGTGAACGTGGGAAGGACTATAACCATTCTACATTTAACGATCTAATCATTACCGGACTCATTGGGTTTCGTGTAAGAGAAGATGGTAGTTTTGAGGTGAATCCACTTGTTCCTAAAGAATGGGAATATTTCTGTTTAGACTGTTTGTATTCTCATGGCAAAGAAATCACTATCATTTATGACAAGCTCGGCCTTCAGTACAACATGGGAATAGGTTTAGCCGTTTATATTGACGGTATAAAGGTTGCATGCTCGGAGGAATTAGGTCGTCTTGTCGTTCTTAGCAATGTTAATAACATCTAATGAGCCACATTACCCAATAAGAATCCTCCCTCCAATGTGAAGAGGGCGGTTCTTTTATTTTAGTGCACATGAAGAATCTACTATGCACTAAAGAATGACGACTTTTTTATTCAACATTCCTATAATTCTACACAACCTTACTAAAGCTAAGTAAGGTTATTTTTCATTATTCTTGAAAATTCAATCTTAGAGGATATGACAGTATACCTAACTCTCTATAAGGATTTCTACATAATTAACGATATAAGTAACGATAGCTTAAAAAACATAAACATATCCTCACAAACCAATATTAATCTAATTTGGAAATAAGAGATTGGATCGATACAATAGATAAGGTTGCTTTTATTACATTATTTTGGGTAGGAGGATATACATAATGAATAAACAAAGGAAAAACACTTTTGTTCAAAAGGGTATATTGATCGTTTTAGTTGGTGTCATTGCCCTAGTCTTAGCAGGATGTGGAACAAGTGATACTACTAGTAACGCATCGGGTGAAACAAAAGAAGAAATCATCGTAGCAGCTGTTCAAGATTACCCACCATTTGAATATAAAGAAGATGGAAAATTAACAGGTTTTGATGTCGAATTAGTGGAAGCGATTGCAGATAAGGCGAATCTATCGGTTAAATGGAAAACGATGAAATTTGATGGAATTATTCCGGCACTTCAAGCTAATCAGGTAGACGCAGCTGTGTCGGCTATTGGAATAAGAGAGGATCGTTTAGAAGTGGTTCATTTCTCTGATCCCTATTTTGAATCTGGTTTATCCTTAATTACTTTAAAAGATAGTGCAGTTGAGGAAGAGGCAGATTTAGAGGGAAAAACAATCGTAGCCAAACAAGGAACGTCCAGTCTGAAGTTAGCGAATGAGCTTGCAGAAAAATATAATGCAAAAGTCACGAAGCTCCAGGATGATGCGACAATGTATATGGAATTAGAAAATGGTAATGCCGATGCGGTGATCAATGATTATCCTAGTGTTGCTTATAAAATCAACCAAGATGGAGGGGACTCCAAGCTTCGATTAGTTGGGGATAAGTATCCGAGTGAAGACTACGGAATTGCCATTTCAAAAGGTAGTGAAGAGCTAGTAGACAAAATCAATACTGGTCTTCAGGAGCTAAAGGATAGCGGTGAGTTTGACGAGCTTTATAGCAAGTATTTTGCTGAATAAGAAGTCACCGGAAAAATTTGATCCAACCAAAAGGTGTGGCGGCTTGTCACACCTTTTCTAAGAGAAAGAGGGATACCACGTATGATGGAATCGATAAATATAATTCTTGAGGGATTACCCACCTTGTTAAAAGGGATGGGGATGACAGTAGAAGTAACGGTTATATCACTTATTCTTGCCATGATTATCGGACTGATACTGGGTGTATTTAGTATTACGAAAAGTAAAGTCTTAAGAGCGATTGCCACTGCTTTTGTGGATATCATTCGCGGGACACCATTACTTGTGCAAATCTTATTTATTTACTTCGGTATACCCAGTGTAGTCGATATCAGTCTTACCGCATTTTCTGCAGGTGTGATCGCGATAACAGTTAATGCTACGGCCTATTTAGTCGAAATATTCCGTGCGGGAATTAATTCGATTGATAAAGGGCAAATGGAGGCAGGAAGAACAATCGGGCTTTCTTACGCCCAAACAATGAGGCTGATTATCTTGCCACAAGCTACACGGCGTATGATTCCGGCATTTGTTAATCAATTTATTGTCAGCATTAAGGATACCTCACTCCTTTCCGTGATCGGGTTGGCCGAACTAACTTTATCTGGACAGTCTATTTACGCGGTTAATTTTCGTGCATTCGAAATACTATTTGCGGTTGGTGTATTATATTTTGTTATTATTTATTCCTTAACCTTATTCTCTCGTTGGCTTGAAAGGAGATTAGATGTCGCATGAAAATGATTGAAATTCAAAATCTTAAAAAATCCTTTGGGGAGTTAGAGGTTCTAAAGGATATTAATATGAGTGTGGATGCACAAGAAGTAGTGTGTGTTATCGGCCCTTCTGGTTCAGGAAAGAGTACCTTATTACGTTGTATGAATCGATTAGAAGAACCTACAGCTGGGGATATTTTTATTGAGGGAGATAATCTGACTTCTTCTAAGACAAATATTAACGAGTTACGCCAGCGGATGGGAATGGTATTTCAACAATTTAATCTCTTCCCACACATGACCGTAATGGAAAACATTACGCTTGGACCGAAACGATTAAAGGGTAAATCTCCAGCAGAAGCAAAGGATTTAGGAATAAAGCTACTCACAAAAGTCGGATTAGTAGACAAGGCGGAGACCTATCCCGATAACTTGTCTGGCGGACAAAAGCAACGGATAGCAATGGCTCGTGCCCTAGCGATGGAACCTCACATTATGTTATTTGACGAGCCTACCTCCGCTCTCGATCCTGAAATGGTCGGAGAGGTCCTTCAGGTTATGAAGGATTTAGCGGAAGAAGGAATGACGATGATCATCGTGACACATGAAATGGGCTTTGCCAAGGAAGTCGCCGATCGTGTAATTTTTATGGATGAAGGCTTCATTGTAGAACAAGGAACGCCTGATGAATTATTTAACCATCCACAAAACGCGAGAACCCAAGCATTTTTGTCAAAAGTATTATAGCAAAGGAGAAGTGCGCTACCTCAAAAGGTAACGCACTTGATCACTTCTTATAATTCTTCCCCATTCGTAGCAATCACTTGCTTATACCAATCAAAAGAATCCTTCTTGGAACGGTTTAATGTTCCATTTCCGTCATCGTCTTGGTCGACATAGATAAATCCATAACGCTTCGACATTTCTGATGTGGACATACTGATTAAGTCGATTGGCCCCCAAGCTGTATAACCCATTAGGTCCACGCCATCTTTGACAGCTTCCTTCATTTGCTCGATATGTTTTCTTAAATAGTCGATTCGGTAGTCATCATGGATGGATCCATCTTCGTCGACTTTATCAAAGGCACCAAGTCCATTTTCCACAATGAATAATGGCAGGTTATAGCGGTTGTGGAAATCACGAAGCGCTACACGAAGCCCTTTAGGATCGATTTGCCAGCCCCAATCTGAGGTTTCGAGGTATTCATTTTTGACCGCACCTTTAATCATATTCCCTGCTACCTCGTCATGCTCCCCTTGAGTAGCTACCGTCATCGACATGTAATAGCTGAAGGAAATGAAATCTACGGGATATTGCTTCAAAATTTTATCATCGCCGATTTCTTTTTCAATCGTGATGTTATTTTCCGCAAAGTAGCGATTCATGTAGCTAGGGTATTCGCCTTTTGCATGAACATCCGTAAAGAAAAGGTTGAGATCATTCTGATGCTGTGCTTCCAAGATATCATCTGGATTATTCGTATGGGGATATGTCTGCATACGTGCAAGCATACAACCAACTTGTACATCAGGAATAATCTCATGAGCCAATTTCGTAGCGAGTGAACTTGCCACGAATTGATGATGTGCCGCTTGATAGGCAATTTGTTCTTTTGTTTTATCAGGGACTTTATCCACTAATATTCCGCCACCAGTGTATGGGCTATGTGTGATCACATTGATTTCATTAAAGGTCAACCAGTATTTCACTTTATCTTTATAACGAGTGAAGACTGTTTCGGCATACTTTGTAAAGAAACCAATCACGCGACGGTCATACCAGCCATTGTATTTACGAGATAGTTCAAGTGGTGTTTCATAGTGTGATAATGTCACCAATGGCTCGATATCATATTTTTTTAGTTCATCGAAGACATTATCGTAAAATTGTAGTCCTGCTTCATTCGGTTCTGCATCATCTCCATTTGGAAAAATACGTGCCCAGTTGATGGAGAGACGGAATACTTTGAAGCCGAGCTCTGCAAATAGCGCGATATCCTCTTTGTAACGGTGATAGAAGTCGATGCCGTCCCTTTTCGGGTAGCGGTCGTTTACTTTACCTGCTAAGACATCTTCAATATAGTCTGCGGTCACATCCATGGAGAAATTGTGGATGCCTCGCTCTTCTTTCGGAATATACTTTACCATATCGGCTGTGGAAAGGCCTTTTCCATCCTCATTATAGGCTCCCTCTACTTGATTGGCAGCTGTAGCACCACCCCATAAAAATTCAGGCTTGAAACCTTTGATTGCTTTTGTCATGAAATGTCACTCCTTTTATATAATTGGAGAGCACGCAAAACATGCCCCCCATTGTTCCTTATTTGACAAGGGATAATAAATGTTCTCCTTCGAAAATAGGACCATCTGCATTAATTGGTAAAACATCCAAGTACTCAGCTGTGTTGGTTACGACAATCATCGTCACGGTTTCGATCTCTTTTTGGCGGATTGCTTCACGGTCGAATTCTACTAATGGTTGTCCGACCTCGACGCGATCGCCTTCTTTAATCAATCCGTTAAAATGCTCTCCTTTTAAGGAAACTGTATCGATTCCTATGTGAATAAGAATTTCCTCGCCATGATCCCCTTTAAGCCCGATCGCATGCTGCGACTCTGGGAAAACCATGATTGTACCCGCAATTGGTGCAACTACTCGATCTTCTTCTGGCTCAATTGCAATTCCTTTTCCCATAATTTCTTGTGAAAAGGTCTGGTCAGATACTTCCGCTAGTGGCACAATGGTCCCTTTTAAGGGAGATTGAACCATGATTTCTTTTCCAGTTGCTTCTGTTGTAGTTTCTTTTGCTTTGGCTACCTCTTCCTTAGGCTGTGTACTTGCTGTAGTATCTTCTTCTATATCCTTAAAGCGGAAGATGAGTACTAGAATAAATGGTAGTACAATAGCAAGAGCAAATAGGACAATCGATACGATGAGACTTACTGATTCTCCAGCTGGATCTGCGAAGACTGGTAGGGCAAAGATACCGATAATACCACTCATTGTATATGCCTTTAATCCGTACCATCCTGCGATAGCACCGAGAATACCTGCGGAGACTAAGGCTAAAACGAATGGTTTCTTCAGCTTCATGTTCACCCCGTACATCGCTGGTTCGGTAATACCGATAGCTGCAGAGATACCACTAGATAGACCAAGCTGCTTCATTTGTCTGTTTTTCGAAATGACAGCAACCCCTAATGCTGCACCAGCCTGGGCTGCGTTACTAATAAGCATCATCGGCATGACCATATTGTCATAGCCTAAGGTCGCTAAGCTTGTAATCGCAATTGGTGCAAAGGCATAGTGCATTCCTGTCATAATAATCAATGGCATAAATCCTGCTAGTAATAGACCTGCAAATAAGCCAGAGAATTCGAATAACCAGTTGAAAATGTCAGAGACAAAGTTACCAATGTTCGTTCCTAATGGTCCAATCAGCCATAGGGATAGTGGAAGAACAATTAAAAAGGCAATCATTGGTGCGAACATTAGCTGAATCGCAGACGGCATGACTTTTTTTACGAGATCATAGACGTATTTTAATAAAATGACACTTAAAATAACTGGAATAACACTTGTATCGTAATTTAATAGAGGAATATTAATAATTCCTAGCCCTAAGAAATCTAGTGTATCAGGACCGCCACCTTCTATTGCATTAAATGCTTCGATTAAGCTTGGATACATTAGGGTACCTGCAACAATCAGTGCGAGGTATTCATTTGTACGCATTTTTCTTGCAGTGGAAACCGCAAGGGAGAACGGTAGAAAGTAAAATACACTATCTCCAATGGCGTTTAATACCATGTACGTATCGCTTTCCGTTGTCAGCCAACCGACCGTTGTAAATAATGCTAAAAAACCTTTTAATAGACCTGCTCCTGCAAGTGCTGGTAGGATCGGGGTGAAAATGCCAGATATAAAATCCATCACTAAGGAAACAACACTTTGTTTCTGCCCGGATTTTTCCCCGTCCCCACTTACGGCGCCTCCGACTAATGGTTCTACCTCGGCAAATACATCGGATACATGATTTCCAATAATGACCTGGAACTGATCTCCGGAAAATTGTGCACCCATTACGCCGTTAATTTTTTTAATTTCCTCTATTTCTACTTTGTCTTTGTCATTTAGGTTAAAGCGAAGCCGTGTGACACAATGCCATGCTTGATTTACATTTTTCGCTCCGCCGATTTTTTCGACCACCTGTTGTGCGGTCTCTTTATGTGAAGCCATTGTTTTTCCTCCTTATGTTAGTTATTTTTTAGGTTTTGTTTGCTAGCAAAAAAAATACCCAAATAGGACAAGTGCTTGGTGCACTTAACCTAATTGGGTAATGCCTAATTGATCATTTCTGATCACAAGTAACAATCCACATTGTTGCTATTCACTTTTTTGGCGGTTTGTGACGCGCCAGATATGCAAGGTTAAATATAGTTTTTCATTGGTTGAGACTGTCCAGCCATATTTTTGCTTTAATAGTGCTGCGATCTTTTCCACAGCCTGATATGCTTTTTCATATTTGGTTTTGACAACTTCTAAAAGTGTCTGGTCCATTTCCTCACTATCAACAGGATCTTGCTTGTACTGTCGGATAAAGAAATAACGCAGATGTGTAATAAAACGTGTATAGTTTAATGATTCTTCATCAAGCTTAAGTTGAAAATGGTACTGCACAATTTCTATGATGCGGTTAATCACTTCCGTCATTTTCAATGTTTCTTCGATTTGCGTTTTTTTAGACTGTTGTCCATTGACGAAGTGATAGGTTAAGAATGTTTCCTCGCTTTTAGGAAGAAGTACATCAAGACGGTCAAATACAAGACGTATGGCATCCTTTGCCGCTTTGTATTCTTTTGGATATAAATTTTTCACTTCCCAACGAGTCGTATCGGCATAGTCAATACTCTCATGTGCTCGTTTGACCGCAAAATTCAAATGGTCAGCAAGTGTTAAATAGATATTATGATTAAAGGTAACCCCTAATTGGGATTCCGTTTGCTTAATGATCTCAACGGATACATCTAAAACCTCAGAATCCATATCTTTTAATACTTGTAGTAAGGGTTTTCGCGTTGGTGATTGCTCTGCTACAAACTTTCGTCTGATGCTAGAATCATCAATTGGATCCCCTTTCTTTTTTTGAAAGCCGACCCCTGTACCCATTACAATCCACTCAAGCCCAGAGGAATCTTCTACTAAAGCCACATTGTTATTAAAGGCTTTAATATATTTCAAAGGTCATTCCCCCATCTTCTAAAACGCATTCTTATCATACGGAAGTGTATTTGGAACATGGTGATGCCTGATCGAATCAGTAACAATCCATCATAATGATATATTAATGGATAAAATGTACCATGCTTCAGGATAAATGTCAAATAAGGGTGGTAGTGAGAAAATGGTAGGAAGAGTGGATGAATAGACGAAGAAAGAAAGTTCACAAAATGTTCACTTATGAGAAAAGTTGGTTCTTGTTATACTGATGATCTGTTTGATTTAGAAAGGATGGGAACTATGCCAACAAATAAAAAAGAAAGTATCATCTTCGGTCTTATGATGTGCTTTGGGATGGTCGCTGTAATGTCTACCTACAATCTCCTCATAAGTGGGAATATCCAACATTTAACCTTACAAAATATAGTTATCGAAGTCGTTTTAGGATTTATCATCGCATTATTTTTAGATTTTTTTATTGTCGGACCATTTGCTAAGAAAATAACATTAAAGCTACCTTTTGCTCATTCCAGCAAACTATTATTTGTTCTTTGTATGTCTACATTGATGATTTTGGGTATGGTATTTTTTATGTCTATGTTTGGTTTCCTCATGTCCTATTTTGGCCAAGGTTTAGAGGGAAGAAGTATGATTAGTGCTTATGGAACTATTTTTATTCGAAATGTTGTCCTGGCACTTCCATTGCAGCTATTAGTAATGGGACCAGCTGTACGATTTATCTTTTCGAAGTATTTTCAAAAGAGAGGGGTAGAGTTGTCTAGCTAGGGGAAGTAGAAAGAGAGATAATCTGATTTTCCCTTTTTCAAGGAAAAATGTATTAGGTTGATGTTATAATGGAGCTAACTTTTGAACTTCCAGCTAAGCCTTTTTATTTCGATGAAATACGCCATGATGGTGTTTTCAAATAAATTCCTAAATCAAACATTCTTAGGAAGGAGAGAGTTGAATGGCGACCTTAGATACCCAAGAAACGATTCGTCAGTCGATTGATCATCTTTATCAAAAGAAGGATTATCTTCCGGAATTAACAGAGGAAGAGCGTGTGAAGAGGTTTGAGTCTGCTAAGGAGGTTTTGACAACTACGGATAAAGTCATCAAGGGTTACCTTCGTGTCAGAAGAGATAACAGTCAAATTGTACGGATCCCCGCATATCGTGTTCAGCATAATAATATTGCTGGTTTTTACAAAGGGGGCATCCGTTTCCACGAGGCCGTTCAAGAAGAGGAAGTAGAAAATTTAGCGGTATTGATGACATTAAAGAATGCACTTCATCGTCTGCCTTTTGGTGGTGCGAAAGGTGGGGTAGTCATTGATCCGAATTCATTTTCGGATCGTGAATTATTTAGAGTTTCTCAAAAATATGTGCAACGCTTTGCCAATGATTTAGGCCCGACACATGACATTCCGGCACCAGATATGGGAACGAATGAACGTGTCATGGATTGGATGGTAGGGGAATACAAAACGATTCATCCCGGTCAAAATTATCAAGGCTCCTTTACTGGGAAAAGTATTATCAATGGTGGTGCGAGAGGACGTAGAGAGGCGACGGGAAAAGGTACATATTTTAGCTATTGGTGGCTTGTGGAGAAATGTGCGCGTCAGTATGAAAATCGTGTGGAAGCTATCCAGAGTGATGTTGGAAGGGAGCAGATGCAATACCTTCAGTCCCTTTATGGAAAAAGTGATCGTGGGGAGTCGATTTCCTTTGCAGTACAGGGCTTTGGTAATGTTGGTGGAGTGGCTGCATTAGAAGCTTATAAATCAAGTGATCTTCATCATCGTGTGGTTTCTGTTAGTGATGAGGGTGTCATGCTCTATCATGAGAAAGGGTTGGATATTCCTCGATTAGTTGAATTTGCTCGGGTGCATAATCATTTACCGAAAACAGAACAGCAGCTACAGGATGCGGGAGTAGAAGCAGAATTACACAATCGTGATGATATTTTGACCATCGATGTAGATGTATTATTATTAGCTGCACTTGAGGACCAGATTACTTTAAACAATGTAACAGATGTTCAAGCAAGAATTCTCATTGAAGGTGCCAATGCACCTATATCTGGAGAAGCAGATCAAGTGTTGAAAAAGTCAGGCCGAATCGTTATTCCTGACATTCTAGCCAATGCTGGTGGTGTGATTGTTTCCTATCTAGAATGGAAACAGGGGCGGATTATTGAACGGTATTCAGAAAAAGCGGTTTTTGGTGAGATGTATCAGCATATGGAAGAAAGCATGCGCGAGGTTTTTGACAGCTACTTTCAAGGAGAAGATTTGAAAAGCATCCGAGACATATGCTATATCAACTCTGTGCAGAGATTATTTACCCTGCTATATCGACATGGGAAATTATATTAGAGAAATAATAACAGAACAGCTCGGCAATTGCCGGGTTTTCTTTTCGTTATATAGAGAGCTCTTATTGTGGCGCGCGAGATGGTCAGGATAGAATAGCTGTATCTAGGCGAAGTCCTCTCACAATCGCGAGATAACCAAGATATATTGTTTTGTCTAGGCGAAGCCCCCTCAAATCGCGAGATGACCAAGATAAACATCTAATAAAAAAATCCTCCTCTTCATACGACATTAGCCGATACTATACATTAAATTAAACATATACTTATAATGTATATGTTTATGTTGAGCAAAAAGGCAACCGTATGAGTTAGAGAAATTGTTCCAAGAGGCAGGGGTAGAAGTATGCGAGATAATAAAAATTTATTGCGTGACTTATTTCGTCGTGGATACAATGCATTTAAAATAAAGGACTACGAAAAAGCATATGAATTGTTCGCAGAGGCAGTTGCACTTGATCCTCAAAGTGCACAAGCGCATGCATGGCTTGCGGCTGTTTATGGACGTCAAATTGATGAAGCATGGAGTTTGGCGGATAAAATGGATCTTTTTCAAAAAATGGAACAGAAGATTACGATTGCTCTTGAAAAGGACCCGACATTGCCACTAGCTAGAAGGATGAATGGTTCTAAACTATTAAATGCACCAGATATGCTTGGAGGAGATCCTGCTGAAGCCGCTAAAGAATTCCGTTACTGTATCGAGCAAGGAATGAATGATGGAGAAATATGGGCATCCCTTGCTAAGTGTTATCTTAAAGCGGCTGACTACAGAAAAGCAGAGGAAGCTGTAAAGGAAGCCCTAGCGATCGAGCCAGATAATGAAGAGGCATTGCAAGTATGGCAAGATGTTCAAGAAAAAAAGTAAAGCCATGAAGAAATCACCACAGCCATTGTAGCTATGGTGTTTTTTTATTGTTATTGGTTGTCTGTTTTTATACAGCACGAAATAACCACATGATGTGGTGGTGACTGCTTGACCAATTTTTCGTAGGTCAACTACCTACTGGGAGGAGTCTTTCTTTAATCCATTCGACAGCATTTCCTTTCCCGATGTCACCGCACCATTGCGTAAGGTAATTGCCATCTTTCTTAAGAACATTTTCAACGACTGATCTTCATCGGTTACGACATCATCCATTTCCGTTCTTATCCGAGTGACGCCTTTCATTAATGCATCGGTAACAATCGGCTCTGAATACTCTCTTGCTTCCTTTATGACTTTTTTTACTTTATCATTTGCCATTTATCGCCTCACCTCCCTTCTAGTACGCCCTTTTGCCTAAGTTGTTTGCTGGGAATTGTCTGGGATTTGATTCTGGGCTTCATTAACAATCCTTCTGAGTAAACTAGCAAACGGTCCTTCAGGCTCTGTTCTAGTCTCAACAGCAGGCTTCCCTTCCACTAGCTTTAATTTTGATAAAAGAAGGCGTTGAAAGGCTGGGTCTTGTGTTTCATTTTTCAGCTTTCGCCAGCATATACCAGCATCCTGATTACGGCCCATTCGATAGTAAACCTCACCTAATTCATAAATGAGCTGCCAATATGCTTTCGAATTAAGAAATCCTTTGCCACGCTCATGACTTTTGATCAAAAACGTATAATCATCAATAGCTGTGTGCCCTCTGTTGAAATGCTTTTCCGGTAATTTATGGGCAGCCTTACCTCGTAATAAGCGGATCATGAAGTTTTGCGGGGAAAAAATTACCGCATCATCTAACAGCTTCAGTCCTGCCTTCGACCACCTTAATTTCTCTAGTGGATTGGTTTTGTCTCTAGCAATTAAAATCATGATGCTACCATGATAGGCATTTAATAGAGGGATGTTAGCATGGTTAGAACGCACCTGTTCGAGCGTTTGATGCAGAGCTTGCACAGCCTTTTCATCCCCATTTACGGCATCCTTGTATAGAGAATTAATTTGAGCATAAGCCGTCTTTATCTCTTCTTCACTTCTCATTGCCAATCGCTTCTCCTCCTTTCTTTAATATTCGATCGTTACTTGGAGTAGCGCTCTAGAACACGATCTGCTTCGTCAGACTTCCCCATATTCTCGTAAGCTGTTCTTAAATCCCTTTTTAAATCTTTTACCTGGTTTTTTGTAAGATAGCTAGAGTCCTTCTGATAGTGATTTAGTAGAAAGGTAATATCCTCCACCGCTGTCTTCGAGCATTGGAAAAAAGATTCCGGTAGACGTAAGCATACATTGGAGCGTAACATACGAATTTCCTTGTCTCTAGGATCCATTGAAATAGCTTGATTTAAGGCGTCTAATCCTTCTTGTGCCTTATCTGCCTTCTCAAGAGGCTGAGAGGCGTCTCTTCCCAAAAGTGCGAGAGTGCTACCATAATAGGCTTCAACTAGCGCATTATTAGAAGCAGAGTTACGTAGCTTTAAGAAAATATGATAGGCTAGCTTAACTGCCTTTTTATCTCCATCCACACCTTTCATAAAAAGCTTCTTTCCTTCTTCAAATTGCTTCATTCCCATTTACTCCTTTTTGAAAATATTTGAGCCAATGACCATTATTTGATAGACCTGTAGCGCTGGTAGTGGTATAAAGCGTGAAATTCTAAATTGAGGATCATAGACATAGATTCCTCCATCCAACGTACAATTCGAGAATTCGTGAGGAATACGTAAGATGTGTCTCATCCTACTTTGACCGATAAAGAGTGCCTTTTCTGTTATGCCTAGGCCACGAGTAAAGCCTGGAAGCTGGATCGGGGTACCACTTTCTACTACGGCACGAAAGGACATCGAGTCACAATAGGCTAATTCATTTTGATGCATCATTACTGAATGTGGCATATACAGGTCCTTTACGACGACATGATGCTCCGGAGTGAAACGAAGCTTACTGGTAGGATCAAAATCTGTTAAATCAATAGATATAATGGCACCGTTTTTCTTCATTGGCTGCATAAACCATTTGCCAAAGGGGGAAAACATCGAAACATACAATGTATGGCCATCTAACCAGATGTCATTGATATGATGGACGTCTTTATCATCTACATGAAATCGGATTTCACCTAATCGCTTTAGTGTTGCTGTATCATAGCATCCAATTGTATTGTTAGCCGTTTCTACCACTAGCACAACTTGATCATTCAACCTGACGATATCGTGGAAATCGAGCTTTGAATATTGTTTTTTCTGAATGACTTGGAACTTCTGGTCCATCACAATAAGCTCATTATTATCTGAAGCGACAAACAGCTGGTTATTTACTAGTGTCATGCCAGAACAGCTTCCGGTATAGAGTTTTTCCAGCCTGTTTTGTTCGAAATCTAGTAAAAATAGGCCACCCTGGTCAGATTCACTAGATGGACAGCTGACTAATAGACGTGTGTCAATATGTTGAAAATCTGGATCATTCTCCAATCTGTATAACAAACGGTACTACCTCCTCCTTAAAAAATAGTTTGTGCTAGATACGATATGTTGGGAACGATGAATCGTTTGGATGAAATACCTGATTTGGATTAATTGATATATTTGTCCGAGTCAAGTCTCTTCTTCTGTGCATTTAATATGGAGTATAGCAGTGATAGAAAACCAATGAGTATGTATGAAATCACTAAGGAAATTACCCTTAGACATTGGGTTGATTGTCATAGGGTATCTTTCTATGTATCTATGTGTTGGCTGTAAGTAGAGTGGAGATAAGTGTTAGAAAAGTAGACAGAATGGAGGAGAAAAATGGAGAATTTTCAAACACATAAGATGACGGTTTCTGTAGATAAACATTCATCCCATCTAGAGCAATTTAAAGATTTTTATAAAGAGCTAGATGATCAAGGGAAGACAATTGAAAACCTACCTCATGAAAAAATAGAGGAATATCAGCTCAAGGCTATCAATGCAACACTTGAGCATGTTTGGAACGAGAATGAATACTATCGTTCAAGGCTAGAAGAAGCGGGATTCACTGAACCTAAAATAGACCATTTGGAACAATTGGCAACCGTACCAATGCTGAAGAAGGACGTCATTCGGGGAGATAAAGAGAAAATCTTGTGTGTGGAACCAAAAGAAATAGGCCAAGTTCATCTTACGAGTGGTACATCTGGTAAACCCATTTATACGTCCTATACGTTGGCAGACCAATACGTATATGATTTGCTGCCAAAATACCTGGAGCTGTTCAAGGAAACAGAGGAAGATGTTGCGGCAATTGCACTTCCATATGAGTTTGCCCTACCAGGTCTTGGATTTCAACGATTATTCCAGTTTGCCTTCGGTACTGCGGTGCTTTCGTTAGGAAAAGGCGGTTACATGGCCCCAGTTGATAAGTCACTAGAATTAATGAAAGAATATCAAGCAACCGTGCTTACTACTACACCATCCTACGCATCACTGCTTGCAGAAGAAAGCGAAAAGTACGGGATTGAGATCGGTAAGGATATTAAGCTCAAGAAAATTTGGCTGACAGGGGAAGGCTGTTCCTCTACCTTCCGTCAACGATTAGAAAAATGGTGGGGATGTGAGGTTTCGTTTTTCTATGGTTCCACCGAGTGTGGAGTAATCGGGGTAGAGTGTAGCAAGCATCAAGGATATCACGTGATGGAAGGCCATATTAAATTAGAAATTATTGATCCGGATTCTGGAGAAGTACTTCCTTATGGGCAAACAGGAGAGATTGTAGTCACAACCCTCTTACGTGAAGGAATGCCGATGGTGCGCTATCGATCCGGAGATCTAGGAAAATTACAAAAATCTCAATGTGATTGTGGAATTGCGCTGGATGTTCTCGAGCTCCGGGGAAGAATGGAGCACATGCTCCGCATAGGGGATGAGGATTATTCCCCATTTATGATCGAGCATTTCCTTATGGAGCTACCAGATGTAGGTTTATGGTACCACTTGAAGCTAAATAAAGGGGAATTAACGATCGAAGCGGAAAAATTCCGAACCGATCTAAGTGATAAAAAATTGGCGAAAAAGATACGAAAGCATATGAAAGATCGTATCGGGATCGATTGCAATGTCGTCATCAGAGATGATATACCTCGTACATTTGGTAAAGCGACGAGAGTATTTAATTAGACAAAGAATAAAAGAGAGAGGAGGTGGCATATGACCGACATGGAACAAGAGAGAGCACGGAAATTTCAGGAGATGTATAAACGAATTCAACCATCACCTCTGTATAAAAAGAAGCTAGCAGATAATCCCACAGGTGAGGTAGCGTTGGATCAGATCCAATCTCTTCCCTTAACTACAAAAAAGGATTTAAGAGAAGCAGGTATTTTTGGCCACCTTGCTGTCGGCAGAAAGGAAATTGCTCAATATCATGAATCAACAGGTACGACAGGAGTGCCCGCTGCCTCTTGGTTTACGAAAGAAGATATGCAGGTCGGTGGAAGACAACTAAAGGAGTGTGGGGTGCATTTGACAGCAGAGGATCTAGTGTTGATTCGCTTTCCCTACGCACTCGCACTCCCAGCTTTCTTAATGCAGCATGCAGCGTGGCAAACAGGGGCAGGGGTTGTTCCTGCTAGCGGACGAACAGTCGTTACACCTTATCCAAGAGTTTTAAGCTTGTTGAAGGATTTATCTGTTACCGTAATGGCGGGACTCCCGCGTGAGATGGAGCTGCTAGCCGAAGTGGCAAGACTAATAGGTGCCAATCCAAGTAAGGATTTTCCTGCTCTCCGTGCCATATGTGTGGCAGGTGAATTAATGGGGGATAATCGCAGACGGCATATCGAAAAGCTATGGAATGTGCCTGTATTTAATATGTATGGTTCCACTGAAACAGCTAATATTGCCACAATGTGTGAGTATGGCAACATGCATATTGTAGAAGAGGATTTTTTCGTAGAAGTACTAAATGAGGATGGGACAGATTCCGTAGCAAATGGAGAAAGGGGCTTTGCAACAATCACCACGTTATCGCATCAAGCATCTCCACTGTTACGTTATTTTAATGAGGATATTATATCTGTAGAACCAATTACCTGTAAATGTGGCCGCACCGGTGCGAAACTCGTTCATTATGGCAGGAGCAAGGAACGCATTTATTATCAAAATACTGTCCTAGATTCGAAGGATATTCAAGAAGCCGTATATTCATTGTCTCCTGCTCCGGATGCTTGGAAGGTCATCGAGCAGGAAGCAGGATTACACGTTTTACTAGATTCTCATCATTCGGAGAATTGGGCAAAAGAGGAAATCTGTTCCTTCCTATCTTCTCAGCTTAAGGTGCCAGTCACGGTGGAAGTAACGGAAATGATGGATCGATCCGCTCTTATAGATAACACACCATCAACCAAGCCTGTCTATATTCAAAAACGAAATGATTAATGAATTATAGAGATCAATAGTTAGAAAGGGTGTTTACCTTGAGTTCTCAGTCAAAAAAGTCGCCACTTCTTGTAAGTCGTGACCATAAAAATGAGGATACCATCATTAAAGTGAAGCAAGCAGTTATTGGTGGTGACTCGCAAACACTTATTGCAGGACCTTGCTCGGTCGAATCAAAGGAGCAGCTAGAAACAGTTGGTTCCGCATTAAAAAAGGCGGGACTGACAGTGCTACGCGGGGGAGCGTTTAAACCGAGAACCTCTCCCTACAGTTTCCAAGGGCTTGGTGAAGATGGATTAAAGATAATGAAGGATGTTGCAGATGAAATGGGATTGGTGACGATTAGCGAAATTATGAGTCCTGATCAAATCGATGTTGCTTCTAAATATATCGACATCCTTCAAATAGGTG
Source organism: Gracilibacillus dipsosauri (assembly GCF_003176895.1). Lineage (GTDB taxonomy): Bacteria > Bacillota > Bacilli > Bacillales > Amphibacillaceae > Gracilibacillus > Gracilibacillus dipsosauri. The sequence continues at coordinate 216,253 of NZ_QGTD01000004.1, read as the reverse complement.
CTCGTAACATGCAGAATTTCGAATTGCTCAAAGCGGTTGGACAAACAAAAAAACCAGTGTTGCTAAAACGTGGCCTTTCCGCTACTTTAGAAGAGTTTATGCTAGCAGCAGAGTATCTTCTGCATCATGGAAATGACCAGGTAATGTTGATAGAACGTGGTATTCGTACCTTTGAGACGGCAACGCGCAATACGCTTGATATTTCTGCTGTTCCTATCTTAAAACAAGAAACCCACCTCCCTGTGCTAGTGGACGTCAGCCATTCGACTGGTCGAAAGGATATACTCCTACCTTGTGCAAAAGCAGCACTTGCTGCTGGGGCAGATGGAATAATGGTGGAAGTACACCCAGATCCAAAAAATGCTCTTTCAGACGGAAAGCAGCAGCTCACGATGGATGAGTTCCAAGCGTTCTGGGAAGGGGTTCGTGAATCCGGCTTGTACCAATAAAGAATGTTCTATTTCTGCCACTGATCCTGACACCATAGGTGACGGAGGTGAGAATATGGTAGACTCACAGTTTGAACGTAAGGCGTCCGACGTATTACAACGAATATTACTTGATCTACTTCTCGTGACGGATGGACGAACAACAGATTTGTTAGAGCTGATAATGAATGAGAAGGTGAGAGTGGAAGTGATTCGGCAAGAACAGATCACGGAAGACGCAAACATAATGGGTGAATTCTCAGGAGGGCCCTATTATGTAAGAGAGTCCGTCTTAATCGGTGAAAAGAGTGGCTTTGTCGTTTCACACAACATTGCCCTTATTTATTCAACGCATGTCCCCCCTGCTTTATTTGAAAACATTGCTCATCGGCAGCAAGGAATTGGTAAAGTGATGAGCTCACTTGGCATCCGTTCCCTTAGGGATGTTGCCGATTCCGGATTCATCATCGGAGAGGATGCAATAGATCTTTTTAAAAAGCCGATTAAGATCCGCTTTCCTGATCTACACCATCCCATACCTTACAAAAGGTACTTCATGTATTTTGGTCGTAAACCGGGGATTCAAATGCTTGAATATTACCATCCAGATCTCCTGGCACATCGTCTGCAGCAAGAGTTCAAGCAAGAATAAAGCGAAAGAGAATGACTGGCTCTTTAGGATGTGGGGCATCCTATTGTGTCAGTCCTTTACATAAGAGGAGTTTGCTTAATGACGTTTATTTTTATTAGACTTTTCTTTCATTGGATCGACTTCCTCTGCACCGAAATCGACCAATTGCTTTGCGGCAAATAATACACCTTTCTTAAAGGCCTCAAAGGATTTCCATACGATCTCTTCAAAGGGTTGATCACGATCTTCTACCGCTTTTTTGATGTCTTTCCCTGCAACGCTTGCGCCGTTCTTTACGGCTGTCTTATAGTTCTCGGTAAACATTCTAAATTTCATACGAATGAATCTTAGCATTTCTGTAAAAATTTTATTCTTCGACAATTTTATCGCCTCCTTAGGATACGTCAACGCTTGCGCACGATTCTTTTCGGGTTTTCGGAAGGGGGCTCTATTGTTTTGACGATTTCCTCCTCTTCTTCGTTCATCCACGATATAAGCAGTGCCACCATCACACCAACTACCAATACGAAAAACAACACACCACATAGGCTCATGCCTAGAATGAATAAGATTCGTTCACCGATTCTCATGCTATCTGTTTGCATTCTACTTCACCCTTGCTTTCTTAGACTAATTCAGTATATGTATACATACCCTAGATTTTCTAGGTAATAATCTATTATTCTATAAAATCCACTACAGTCTAAACAAGAATCATTTTATTTCATAAAATACATAGAGAGATAATCAACGAAATAAATGAATTCCAACTATAAAAGGAGGTTTTCAATCATGGATCAGAAGCAAGGGAAAACCCAATGTAATAAGAACGAGCAAGAAGGGCTTTTGACCGTTTCCAATCAGACAAATGACGAGGAATGGGATCAATTTATTCAACAAGAGATAGAGAAACAAACGACTTTGCTAGGAAAAGAAGACTCTAAAAAGGATTCCATACTTAATTCTATAGTTGAGAGAATTCCTGTAGAAAAGATGGTTAACTCCGCAACGGAGATGATTAAGGAAAAGGTAGAAGCGGAAATAAAGAGGAAAAAGAAAAAAAGGGAAGCGAACAAACAGGAAAAACCGTTGGAAACAGCAAAAGGTGAGGAAGTACAAGAACCGAAGAAAACCGTAGAACCAGCAAAAAGTGAGGAAGTACAGGAACCGAAGAAAACCGTAGAACCAGCAAAAAGTGAGGAAGTGCAAGAACCGAAGAAAACTGTAGAATCAGTGAAAAGTGAGGAAGTGCAAGAGCCAAAGAAAAAAGTAAAACAAAGGAAAAGAAAGAAGACAAATTATCAACAAAAGACAGTAGATAAAATCATGAAATTAAAAAATGAGAAAAATAAACCAACAGAAGATACGCTACCGAAAGAGAAAAAGCAAGGCTATAAAAGTAGACGAAAGGAACGCAGAAGGGAATTATATAGAAGAATCTACGGCTAAGAAAAAGGAGCTATCCCATCAATGAATGATACACCTTTATTTCCAAACAGCACAGCGCGGTCTGTTTTATCCATGATCTTATTCGCGACACTTCTGATCTTCCTACAATTACACAACTATCTACTAATGATCGTTTGGGGAATAGGTGTAGGGTATAGCCTAATCAATAAAAAGATGAGACCCTTTATCGCGACAACACTCACCTTTGCTATTGGATTTTTTCTATATAGCTATGTAAATTCTTTATGGATCGCTGAAATAAATGCCCAGGAAATACGGATAATTTTTAATAGGCTGTCATTGCTTGTTCTCCTACTCCCATTCATAGTTTTATCTCTTATTGATAGACAGCGTTTCATGTATGGTTGGCTGAAGCCTCAATGGACGGAAGTCGTTCGAATACCATTTATATGGTACGGCTTCCGTCAAACAACCGTTAGTGTATTTCTCGTTGTTGCGATGATCATGAATTTTCTCATGTTTTTACCGTTTGTTGTGCTCCATAGCGAGAAATTGGTTCAAGGTATTTGGGGTTTTCTGCTCCTTTTTTCTATCCTTAATGCATTGCTAGAGGAAATGATCTGGCGAGGTATTCTTCTTTATCGTTTTTCTACATTTTTTGGCAATCAATGGGCGGTATGGATAACGAGCATTGGATTTGGCCTACAGCATTATTCGTTAGGCTTCTCTTGGTGGGGCTGTCTGTTATTTAGCATCGGTGGCTATTTCTTTGGAGCTATTACGGTCCAATCGAAAAGTATCCTTCCAGCTGTAATCTGGCATATGCTATTCAATGCTATGATGGTCCTAAGTGGTATGATATTGGATTAGAAAAGAAGCGAGAGTGCACGGATAGTTTACTCTCGCTTGTTTGAATTATGCATTCCCTGATTGATCCATGTGGAATACTTCCCAAATATGCCCATCAAGATCCTGGAAACCGACCTGATACATATAGCCATAATCACGTGGCTCAGATGCATAGCTACCGCCAGCAGCAATCGCCTTTTTAATGATGGCATCTACTTGTTCTCTGCTCTCAACCGCAAAGGACACTAAACACTCTGTTTGCTTTGTTGCATTCACGATTTCCTTATCGGTAAAATTTTGAAAATGTGCTTCTGTTAGTAGCATGGAGAAGGTATTGTCATTGATGACCATAGAGGCAGCGTTTTCATCGGTGAACTGTGGATTAAACGAAAATCCAATTTGCTTGAAGAAGTTCATTGATTTTTCTAAGTCTTTAACAGGAAGGTTAATAAACGTCATGCTAGGGCTAAATGTCATTTTTTATCACTCCTTAAATTTTAACTTAACAAATGGTAAGTTAAAATAATGATAAAAGATAACTTACCTTATGTCAAGTAGTATTTAGTTAGACTAGGATTTGGCTCGTTTTATTTCTAGATTTATATACCGTTACAAAAACCCAAAATAAAAAATCCTAAAATATAGGATTTTTTGATCAAGCTCTGTTTTATATGTGATATTTGTTAGCATCCGACAAACACAGATAGAACATGAGCCATTGGTAGCTAGGCTGTTCAATGGCCATTTCTATATTACCCTGAAAACTAAAAATAATAATTTCTTAAAATTTCCCAGCACATTGATAAAAAGTTCTAATATAATCAATAAAGTCCCCTTTAAATATTTCCTATTGAGGAGTTGTCCCAATCCTAAAAGAGCGGTACTCCATAATTCATGATCTTTCTAATCCTTATTTCTTGCTAACTTGTCTCGATCAGCCGATTTCGGCGGGTGCTCCATCCAGCCGTTATCAATCATAATATTAGCCCCATCCTCGGCGTACTTTCCGATTTCAGAAGTTAGACGACCATAATGGGTCTGGATATCACGTCTTAAGGTTGTTGCCATACTTGTTCCGTAGTAACCCATTCCAATTGCAATCAAACCAGTCGTTAGGAACATCATCAGTTTGTCTGAAAATGGGGAAACAGTTGAATCTGTTACCTCCATATCCCATGACATTGGAACAGGTAAGTCATCTTCACGTAAAATGGAGCCAAATATTTCAACATGCTTCGCTGCAATTTCTTTACCTCTCACCATATATTGTCTCACCTTTTTTGAGCTAGCCACCTGGCTAAACCCTATTAGGGTTGATACACCTAATGCATTTCGCTGAATATTGTCATACAGATTCGTAACTTCTAAAGAAACTAATGGTCTACGATTACCAAACCATCCTGTAAGGAAACTTTGCTTATTCACAAATTCCACTTTATCTGGTGTTGGCAAATATGGTGGACGGATATAAAGTCCCTTATTTAATAATAAATCAGTCACCATCTTATGAAATTTTGTATATTCAGAAAGGCACTGAGAAAAGTACGTATGAATATCAGACCTTGCTGATAGTGCAACAGCCACACTAAAAGCATTAATGCCTAATTTTCCCAACTGATATAAATAGTATAGTATATAGCTATCTGAATATAATCGTGGAGCACCTACATTAACATCATTGTCGGTAAATCCTTGAGGAACAGGATAGCTTTCATTATTAAAGAAGGCAGTTAGTTGTTCAATATGGGATTCTGATAGTTCTAAACCGTGTTGTACAAGGGCTTTAATATCCTGATCTTCAACGATTGCTGAAAAATATTGAAAAAAACACTTTGAAATAGTGGCATTTTGATATGCTCCCCAAATTTGTGAAATTTCTGCTGCTGTTAACTTAATATTATTGTGTTGGGTGTCCAATATGATGACCTCCATTTTAATTGAAAATAGTTAATTTTGTGTAAAGCATCTTAACTTTATCATTCACTTTTTCTTCGCTAATTCATCACGATCACTTGCAATTGGGGGTTCCTCTAACCAGCCGTTATCAATAAGGATGTTCGCACCATCTTCCGAATATTTCAGAATTTCATGTATGAATCGATCATAGTGTGCTGTTAAATCACGCCTTAAACTAGTGGATATACTTGTACCGTAATATCCAATCCCCAATGCGATTAAGCCAGTGACGATAAATAACATTAAGCTGTCAGAGAATGGAGAGATTTTCGATTCTGTAACATAAGTATCTGAAGTCATTGGTACAGGAAGATTATCTTCCCGTAATATAGATCCGAATATCTCGTTATGCTTTGAGGCAATTTTTTTTCCTCGTATAAAGAATTGTCCAACCTTTTGTGATTTTGCTACTTGACTGAAACCAATCAAAGTAGCAGTCCCTAAATCATTACGTTGAAAATTAGCATAAAGATTAGTTATTTCCAATGATAACAGTGGCCTTCTTTCACCAAACCAACCTGTTAGAAAATTTTGTTTCTTAACAAAGTCTATTTTTTCAGGATAGGGGATATATGGTGAGCGTACATAAAGCCCCTTCTCCAATAGAATTTTTTTAACCGTTGTGTCCATATCATTCACCTCAGCCAGACATTGCCCATAAAATTGGTCAATGTCTGAACGGACAGATAAAGACTTTGAAACGCTATACGCATTGAGTGATATCTGAGCCATCTGCTTCATGAACTGTAGCATATAATTGTCGGTAAACAAGCGTGGAGCATTTACATTTAAATCTTGATCTTCTGAAAAGCCTTTTGGTAATGGGTAATTCTCTTTTGTGAAAATGGAAGTCAGTTTTTGGATATGAGTTTGAGATAACTGCAAGGCATGTTCTAAAATTGGACGAATATCCGCATCTTCAACGGTCTTCAAAAAATGCTTTAACACACATATAGAACCACTGTCATTTTGATAAGAAGCCCAAAGTTGGGAAAGTTCTGCAGAAGTTAGTTTTATGTTTTTTTCTGTTTCCACTGTTTTGACCTCCATTAAGTATTTAACTTTCCAATATTATTTGGACATATAGAATAGAATATTCATTTTTATTTTTTTTTTTGGATTTGCTTATTATTGCTTACGTTTGGTATTAATGAATTAAAATTCTATTAACTCAGTAAGGGTAGGTGTGAATAGTTGAAACGGGAAATTAAGATTTTCATTCTGTTTTCTATTGCTTATTTTGCTTTTTTGGTTATATTAGATTATATTCTTTCAGGCATGTTTAATTGGGGAGAAAATGCTATACAAGCAGTTTTTACTTTATTAATTGTAAAACTATTTATGTGGGGATTTAACTCGAATAATAAGAAATCCTAGTCGCTTTTCACTCTATTGAGTTTTCCTAATCATACATTTCTTTTCAGACTAAAGCATAGTTGACTTTTCACAAGTAGGTGATTATGATGGCATACATAAAGAGAAATTGGGTGGTGGATGACAACAATGGGTGAAATACGAAATGCGGAACGTACCCGAAAGAAAATATTGGAGGCTGCGAAGGAAGAGTTCTTCGAAAAGGGCTATAATGGTGCAAGAATCGAGTCGATTGCTAAAAGAGCGGGCGTGAAAAAGCAGCTTATTTATCATTATTTTAACGGAAAAGATGATCTGATTAACCAGATAATCGATCATTTCGTATCTGCAGTCCCTACAGGTAATTTAACCCTGCCGACGAAGCCTGAGGATATCGCGGCTTTCCGGTTAAAGGTGAATATCGATCATTTAAAAGATTTCCTGAAGTACACTGCTTGGGAGGCAGTGGAGAAGATGCCGAAGGATTCGAATGGGGATGAAACGAGAAAAAAGGTGCTACATTCCTATAATACGGACATGGTAAAAAAACAAGAGGAAGGACTAGTACCAAAAGAATTAGATCCTGCGCTTATTACCTTAATGATGTCTAGTCTTACTGTTTATCCGCTACTCTACGATAATGTCACCCAAATGATTACAGGACATACGCTAGAGGAACCAGAATTTCAGGAAAAGTGGGCAAAATTTCTTCAAGAAATAAGTGAGAGAATTTTTAGACAGGAGGAGTAAAGCTAGGGCGACTGTTATATAGTCACCCTGACTGGATCTCCTTCTGTTTTTTCTTTGGTAGTGATGGAAACACTAAGGAGTAAGATTCGTCAATAAGGTGTTGAATGAATTCAAATGTGATCTCTTGGTTCTCATAGCAGATGGAATTCCAATGGGTTTTGTTTAAGTAATATCCTGGATTAATTGCCTCATATTCAATTCGAAGTGTCTCGGACTTTTCAGGATCCCCTTTTAAGGAGATGATGGACCGCTTCTCTTTGTCCTTGCCAATTATTGCAAACATTTTTCCCCCGACTGTATAGTTCCAGGCATTCCAGTCCTTGATAAATTTCTCCTGGCAGCCTGTTTGTGCTTTGCAGTATTCTCTTAACCTTTCCTTCATACTATCACCCCTTTCTAGATTCTACACGGAAATTTATGTGCATCATTGTAAAAATCCGACATGTTTTCTTTAAAGGTTCTAGGGGTTAAGCCAATCATTTTGTGAAAGGTAGAGATCATGTGAGATTCATCAAAAAAACCTGAGGCATTGGTTAGCGAAGAGAGGGGGAGATCTTGCTTCCTTTTTAATCGATGAATCGTTTGATTGAACTGGACAATGGATGCATATTTTTTTACATTGATGCCTACATGCTGTTGAAAACTTCTCTGTAGCTGACGTTCACTAATATAGTGCTTGTGCGCAACCTCTTTTACTCGAACTGACCCTTCATGCTGTAGAATATATTCCATACTGGATAGAATAAGCGGATTTAAATTGGAATGGTGTTCATGTAGCTGGAGGAATAAATGATTCATTCTGGAAGCAAATGAGCTTAAACAGGTGGTGGATCGTAAGGCTTCCATTATCCTCACCGAAAGCTTCTTGTTGATATCTTCAAGATTCACGACTTTGTCCCTTAATTCAGCAAGGCCCATGCCGGTAAATGCCCGTAAGCCGCCTGGTAAAAATTCTACAAAAAAATAAGTGCGGTCAGCCAAGCTATTTTCTACCTTTTTCACTTCTGTTGTTGGTCCCCAAAGCAAGCCCTGCATCCGGTCCTCGTAGCAAGTGAAGACGATACAGCCACTTGCGTCGGGAATAATAGACAAGGTTGTCGTTATAACACTGTGATAAGGATTTGGCTTCATATAAAAGACATAACAGGAGATATATCTTTGTAGCAATGGATGGGGAGATAGGAACAGCCTTTGCCTATTATCTAGCTTTTCTTTCACCTTTTGGATCAAATCAGCATTCATCATAACGGACCCTCTTTTTCTACTTGTATTCTAACTCTAATATAGTAAAATTTTGTGAGGATCACAACAAAAGCTAATATTCATTTTTCCAAAGAATGTAGAGAAGAATAAACATAACAATATCTAATCTCGCTTCAAAGAGAAAGGAAAAGACGCCAGTTGGTAGAATGGGTATTTTTGTAAGAATAATGGCGGTGACGATAATGATTAGTAATGGAATGGTGGCTCTTTTTACATAATAATTTGCTAATATTAAACCACCAGCTATTAATTCTGTTATTCCTACAATCCAGACGGTTATTTCCGGAAAAGGAATTCCAAAGCTTATAAACGCACTGGTAAAGTCAGCAATGGCTAGCTTCATAATGGCAGAGACAATAAAGACAAAACCAACCATATATCTAATCAGCTGATGAGAGGATAGTTTATTTGGCATAAAAGCCCTCCTTAACTAGTCGTTATTCTAAATATATGCTAGAAGGGAGACAAGCTATGCCAATTAATTTGCTAATTTCCCCATACAATATCGAATCGATTTTCCGATGTGATAAGAAGCAATGAAAAGAAGAATAGAAACACCTAATGACAAAGGGATGCTGAACATAATCGGAAGCTCCACACTTGGCCATATGCTCATTTTGATCTGCTCAAAGCCAAATGTTCGAAATAAACCAGCAAGAATAATAAGAATCGCACTGACTAAGAGTCCTGCATAAAGAACCGATAGCACTGGAATGGAGAGTAGTAACCAAAAGCGTACGAACCATCTTAGTACTATCACTATTTCTCCCTCCTTATGACTTGGTGAACTTCTGATTTTGGTGAAATCCGATAATCTTCTGTGTAATATAACGTGTGAATACTACAATTTTTATCGATGATGACAGTGTCTCCTTCCACGATATCTGCATGAGTGTAGGAAAGGTACAGCTGTTGCCCTTTTATATATTCGCAAAGGAGTCTTTTTTTCAATAAGGAGAGCGATTTTTGGTCCTTTGATATCTGTGCTTTTTCTGTGACCAATCGTTCGATTTTGCTTTCACTTGATAGCTTTAATAGACATTGCTTTGCATGGATTTCCTTTCCGTGAATCATGCCTATAGCGCTTAAATCCTCTGTCTTGAGCAAGTACTTGATGGTTAAATTCCCTGAACTGACTACAGATGTTATGTGGCCGGTATCTAGCTTTAAGCTTCCATTATTCAACAACTGCTTGGCTTGACAGCAGTCTTCTAGGACACAAGCTCCCGAACTGTGTAGCTCCTCTACAGTAACCTGAGAGCGAAATAAACCATAACCATGGGTTGAAATGCGGTTTAAGTGAACAGCTGAAAGGATCGAAACAGACCCGCGTATTTTTAATACATCATACTCTTCTGGTAATTCGAGATTAGATCCACTTGTATAGGTTATGCTACGTAATTTGGCACTTCTCGCACTTTTCATCTACGGGCAATCTCCTTGTTTAATTAATATATATTTTAATAATTGAAATATATACTCATTAAAATATAGTTTATTTACTTTGTCAAGCGGGCTTTGATAACAGATATTTTAAGAGCTAATCAACATGGAGGTGAATTATATAATGGAAACATATAGTATAATTGAAGGGATACTTGTTTCGTTAGCGACGCTGGTTAGGGGGGGAAGAAGAGCAGCATAAAAAAATGAAGGAGGGAATGAAATGAGTAATACTACAAGAGACATTTATAATAAGTTAGCCTCTACCTATCAGAACGATATTGACGAGGGCAGTCCTTATAACGCTTATTATGAACGCCCAGCTATGATAGCAGCTTTGCCCTCTGCATTAAAGGGAAAAAGGGTGCTTGACGCTGGTTGTTCTGCTGGATGGTTTTCTTCGCAATTATGGCAACGTAAAGCGATAGTCACTGGTGTAGATATAAGTCCTGAAATGGTGAAGGCAGCGAATCGACGTTTGAGGGGGGAAGGGACATTTCTTTGTCACGATCTTCAAGAACCTGTTCCGTTTAAGGATGATTCCTTTGATGTGATTGTAAGCTCGCTCACGCTTCATTATCTAAAGGATTGGACTTCCACATTTCAAGAATTTAACCGTATTCTAAAAGCAGGCGGAACCTTTTTATTTTCCGTTCATCACCCATTTATGGACTTTACAAGATTTGATTGTGAGGATTACTTTAATACCCAATTATTATCAGATACCTGGAATAAACCTAATATTACAATTGATGTCAGCTTTTACAGAAGACCTCTAAATAGCATCGTAAATGAAACCATTCAAATTTTCGATCTCGATAAGTTGATTGAACCTAAACCACAAGAGAGAATGAAAATGGCAAATGAAGAATCTTATGACTATCTCATGACAAACCCTCACTTCCTTATAATAAAAGCTACATCAAAAAAGGTATGAACATTTTTGGTACCAAAGGAGTGTTGCAAAAATGACAATGGATAAAGATGCTCTTGGCAGAACGTTACTAGAATTGGAGCAAAGTCATTTAAAACAGGAAAATCGGACATCTAGTGAGTTTTTTGAAAAATTATTGGCAGATGACTTTTTTGAGTTCGGAAGTTCGGGGAAAGTCTTTTATAAAAAGGATTGTGTGGAAGCGGGAGGTGTTGGAGCTCGAGACTTGTCTCTTTACGATTTCGAAATTCATCCCTTATCTTCAGAGGCGGTGCTAACTACCTATCGAGTGAAAGACCTAACACAAAAAAAAGACACATTACGAAGCACCGTTTGGAAATTTATCGATGGTAGGTGGCAAATATTCTTTCATCAGGGGACGATAGTCAAATCTACCTAAATGGGCTGTATACTTTAATACAATGGAAAAGAGGATAAGTAGGATGAATATTCGTGTATTAAATGAAGCTGATGCGCTTCTCTATCAAGAATTACGATTGAATGCTTTGAAGACCGATCCTGGGGCATTTGCTTCAACATATGAGAGAGAAGTGCAATTTTCAATCGAAACAGTCATAGACAGAGTAAAACCATTAAAGGACAAATTTGTTTTAGGCGCTTTTAATCAAAAAGGTTCATTATGTGGAATGGTTACTTTTGTACGAGAAGCTAATGAAAAAATGGCTCATAAAGGAAATGTTTTCGGTATGTATGTGGACGTAGTAGTCAGGAGACAAGGAGTTGGAAAATCACTTCTTCTTGAACTTATAAAAACCGTAAAAAAGTGTGAGGGAGTAGAACAAATACATTTAACAGTTGTGTCTAATCATCAATCTGCCAAGAAACTATATGAATCGATCGGGTTTAAGGTCTATGGAACCGAGCGAAATGCAATAAAATTTAACGGGCAATACTATGATGAGGACTTAATGGTGTATTTTATATAAGTTATTTCAACTAGACGATCATCAAATGAGCGTCTCTTATCTTGGCATAAATCTAAAATGAAATAATGGAATATTATGCTAATATAGAGTGAGTGGACAACGGGCAGTTATGTTTAATAAGACAATATGAAATTTGTTTTATTGGGGGCTTTAATGTTGCTAAGGAAATTTTTAGGATCTGTTTTAACCACTTTGTTAACTGGATTATTTTTTAACTTTTATTTTGCAATAATGGATAACTACGATAAGTTTTTTGCTGCACTTGGTATTCTTCTTCTGGGTGCAGCTCCATTTATATTTTTTATTGGCTTGCCAGTATCTATCTTATCTGATTATTTAACAAAGAATTTATACGGCAAACAAAGATATAAAAAGGCACTGTTGATTCATCTTATTTTTGGTCTTATTGTTGGATTAGTTCTTTCTTTCTTTTTTGAACATCTATTTATTGTTGTAATAACATTAATAGCCTCATTTCTTTTCTGGTTAGTTGATGAAATTTTGAGAAAGACAATTAAGGAGAATAAATAATACTTGTTCAACAAACTGGTGCTTTAATTGAACAAGTATTTATTTTTGTTTGATTTAGGCAAGAAAAGGGTCCTAATCATTTTTGATGATCTTTTATAATTTTAATTGGGACAATATGTTAGAATTTAAGAGTTAACCCTTAGTTAACGGAGCAATTTAATGTAAAAACTTTTACACATAAATGAAAGCGTTATCATATGAGTTTTCTTGTTTAAAAGATTATTTATTAGGGGGAGGAGAATGATGGGTTCAAGAATAATGCATTCCATTATTGGTGATAAAATCGCAGAAGCTTTATCCATGAGAAGGAATTCATAATAATGAAGAAGAATTAATACAAGTAGAAATGGAAAATAAAAGGAGATAGTCGTTTTTATGAAATCAATAGATAAATTCACAGACAAAGCGGAAGTATATGCAAAATATCGCCCCAGCTATCCCTCTGTATATATTGAATATTTAATTTCTGAAGCTGATTTAAATGAGAATTGTATGATAGCAGATATTGGCTCGGGGACTGGAATATTAAGTAGGCAGCTTCTTGATAAAGGATTTACTGTTATCGGGGTAGAACCAAATGATGATATGAGAACACTAGCGGAACAAACTTTAAAGCCTGATTCCCATTTTATTTCGGTTGATGCCGTGGCTGAAAAAACGACCTTAAATGATAGTAGTCTAGATTTAATAACAGTAGCACAGGCATTTCACTGGTTCGATATCGAGCAGTTTAGATTAGAATGTCAACGGATTTTGAAACAGGATGCGAACGTGAATCTTGTATGGAATAGTCGGGATGGTGCAAGTGATATAAACAAGGAAAGTGCTGATATTTGCCAAAAGTACTGCCCAAATTTTAAAGGTTTTAGTGGAGGTATAGAGGAAACTCCGATTCCATTTCAGGATTTCTTTAGAGATGGAAAGTATGATTTCAAAAATTTTCGAAATGACTTGCAACTAAATTTAATTGGATTTTTAGGCAGGTATTTATCGGCCTCCTATTCCCCAAAAAAGACTGATAAGGAGTATAATCCCTTTATTTCCGCATTATCTAATTTATTTGAAAAGTATAGCAACAATGGGAATATAGTCATTCCTAATATTACAAGAAGCTATTTGGGTCAAGTGTAATTGAGAATTCACTTGTGAGAAGGGACCTGTTTGATTGTAAATAATGTAATCAATTATTAAATAATTGGGAGGAATTATAAATGGGGAAAATCGTTGGATTTGAAATGAGTAGTCAGCAACCTGAAAAAGCAATAAAATTTTACTCTAAGGTATTTGGATGGGAATTTTCTGAACCAAACTGGGATTATTGGGGTGTATCTACAGATAAAGGCATAACAGACACGGGAATTAACGGTGGAATAAGTAAGGGTCCAAGTGATTATCCACACGGCACACGTATCCAAATAGAAGTTGATTCAATAGATGTTACTATTTCTAAGGCAAAGGAGAATGGTGCTCTAGTAGTTAGAGAAAAAATGGAGTTCAGTGATTTTTTTCTTGCCTATTTAGTTGATCCTACGGGAATTGGTTTTGGGCTTATACAAAAAAAATAAAAGCAGTTCTTCAATCTATTAATAATAAACCGAAGAAGTTATTTTAGAACTTCTATCTATTCAAGTAACGGCTTCCACTACTCTAGTATCCATTAATATTTTTAACTAAAGGCCGCAATCAGTGGGAATAGCTTTTGGGCAATGTTGGATTCTGTGTAGGAAATAACCTACTCTTCCAGTCTTTTATCATGCATAGAGCTAAAATGAATGGACGGAATTAATTGGACAGCCCCTAGTAAGTTGTCATTATAGCTTCCTTAAATTAAAAGGAATTTGTGAGTCAAGGCCACAGCAAACGATGTCCCCAATGTTCATCATTACGCTGATATTGTACCCTAACGTGTTTTCGCTCTGAATCCGCTTGCCAGAATTCAACTTCGTCTGCAGCGACTGAGTACAACTTCCAATTAGCGCTTACTGTATCAGGAGCTCCTTTTACAAGTTTCTTTATTTTTGATAAAGCATCATCTAAAGTCTGGCGTTTTATTAATTCTTTACTCTGGTATTCGATTAAAGCGACTGCCCTAGCCTCATCCGATCTTTCCAAAAAATCCTTTGCACTCGCATCTGCTGACATTTCAGAAGTTACACCACGTATCCGAACCTGTCTGCCAATTTCCGACCAATAAAAAGTTAAGGCAACATTTGGGTTTCGTTTCAGTTGCTCCCCTTTTCTACTTGTGGCCGATGTTGCAAAATACCATCTATTACGGCTCACATCCTTTAGGATCAATACTCTGGCGTCAGGAGCACCCTTCTCGTTAACAGTGGATAATGTCATCGCATGAGGTTCATGAACCCCTTCCTCAATGGCGATGTTCAACCATTCTATGAATAAGTCTGACGGGTATTCGGGCAAATTTTTTGGATAAAATTTTGGAAAAGGGCCGACTAATGATTTTAAGTCTTTTAATAAATCCTTTGTTATCTTCTTCATCCTACTCCCACCTTTACGAATAGTAGCTTCTTATTCTAAAATAAAGGAAATCATTCAATAAATCTAATATATATTTTTTGTTTAATCATCAATATTATTTATGAATGGAGTGGGTCAAGATGAATCTCCATGCGTTGCGTATATTCACGCAAGTAGCTAAATTCGGTAGTGTTACACGTGCAGCAGAGAGTCTCTTAATTAGTCAGCCTGCTGTGACAGCTCAGCTCCGCAAATTAGAACAGGAATTGGGAATGAAGCTGATTACCTCGAGTGGACGATCCATTCAATTAACGGAGGCAGGTGAATTACTTGCTAATCATTCAAAACGCCTCTTCGCTCTGGAGGCAGAAATTGAAACAAAGATGGCTGATTATTCCACTGGAAAACGAGGAAGTTTGCGTATATGTTCAACCCAATTACCTGCAAGCACAGTCCTACCACGTTGGATTGTGAAATTTAAGCAAAAATACCCTTTAGTAGATGTTCAAGTGTATAAAGGAAACACGGATTGGACTTTTGAACGACTACTGGACTATTCTGTAGATGTGGCCTTTGTTTATAGTGAACAGAAGGGAGAAGGGGTTAAATCGCACACTTTACTTGACGATGAGCTTATTTTTATTGTGCCGAGTGAACATCGATTAGCAGGAAAAGAAGTTACACTTGAGGAGCTTATGAACGAACCTTTTATTTTACGTGAAAAAGGAAGTGCTACAAGAAGAAGTGTCATCAATTTATGTGAAGCAGTTAACCTTGAAATGCCGAAATCCTTCATCCAAATGGAGGGACTGAGAGAATCGATTGAAGCTGTCAAAACAGGCTACGGAGCTGCACTAGTTTCTGCACTTGCAGTGGATAATGACCTGTACAACGGTAAGCTTGGAAGAGTTTTTGTTAAAAATCTTTTTATTAAGCATCCGATAAGACTTTGTACGAGAAGTGATGAAGAATATTTAACAACCACCACTAACTTTATTTCACTGATAAAAGATGAACTAGCAAATACCTGATCAATAATTATAGCTGAATCAATTTCTTGTTAGATCATTATATAGGAAAAAGCCTCTATACTAAAAAAAGCCCCTAATACAAGAAATCAAATTAATATTAATAATATTTTATGATAAATAAACTGTGAATGAGGAGACAATTAACCATGAATATACACGCTGCTTTTTACGATAGGGAGGTACTATCGGAAGTGACGTTAGGATGGCATATTCAGAAGAATTTGAACCTATTACAAAACCAATTAAGTGATCATTAAGTGAAATAAAATTGAAGGGGTTGGGAACAGAAAATGGAGATAAGAATGGAGAAAAAAGGCCTTTTTACGATTGCTGGAGTGTCCGTTTCGACCACATTAGAAGATACCAAAACAAATTCGACTATTTCAAAATTAATGAATGATTTTTTTGAAAACAGGGTAAGTGAATTGGCGGGGATAATGAGTGGAAAAGGTGGTTTTGGAATGTTTATTGATCCACCTAATTACAATCCCACAACTGATGAATTTCAATGGATCGCTGGGGTAGAAGTAAATAGTCACGGGGAACTTCCCGAAGATTTTGTACGAAAGACAATACCTGCACATACTTATGCTGTAATTACCTACACGGGTCATGTGGCTGGACTCGGAGAAGCGTACAACCATTTTTATCAAACATGGCTACCAAACTCAAGCTATGAACTAGCAGATTCGTTTGGTTTTGAATATACCGATGAAAGTTTCAAAGGTACTAATGCCACCGACAATGTTGTTGAACTTTATTTCCCTGTAAAGAAAAAATAAACAAGGGGTTAGGGTTCATTGTATGTGAAGAAGCAATTAGATATAGATCCGTAATGCCATCATATATAAACTTGTACGTGATATTGATTTTTACAATTACTTCTTACACTAAAGCAATAAATTTTAACTGACATAATAGAATGGAGTCACGAGGATGATAGTCGAACTTGGGCTGCAGCTTCATTAAAACATTTTATTGAAGGTTGGATAACCGATAAGATTAGTATTTAGTTGAATTGAAAAAATAGAGTTTGAAAAAAACTATACTTAAGCAAACGAAGTCGAATATTATGTGTCGAATAATATGTTAACGTTATAAGATAATTAGAAAATTATTCAACATTACTGGTTGAAAAAGGAGGGATTTTTGTTGGATAAAAGAGAACCAATTATTACACCACCAAAACACATTGTTTCAGCTGCAACAATTGTACTCAATGATGATAAGGAAATTCTATTAATCAAAGGACCCAAGAGGGGATGGGAAATGCCAGGTGGACAAGTGGAGGAAGGCGAGTCTTTAAGAGAGGCTGCAATAAGGGAAACTAAAGAGGAGTCAGGTATTGATATTGCAGATTTAAGGTTTTGTGGAATTTTTCAGAATGTAAAAAAATCGATTTGTAATACATTATTTTTAGCTAAGCCAGTAGGAGGGAAATTAACAACCTCATCAGAAAGTTTGGAAGTTGGATTTTACCCGATTGAACAAGCATTAGAAATGGTGACTGTAGGAAATTTTAGGCAAAGAATTGAATACTGTCTGGATGAAAATAGTCACCCATTCTATAAGGAGTTTTAACATTTCTAGATCCTGATATACAACCAGCCAAAGAACATAGATGATAAGAGGAGCAAGTTCTCCTCTACTTTTTTAGAATGCAAGGAGGCATTTATGGAGATTAAATTAAGATATTTTAAACGATCAGATTTTCAACAATTAATTAATTGGGTGGAGAACCCGCAATTCTTGCTCCAATGGGGAGGTCCTAATTTTAACTTCCCCTTAACGGAACAACAATTGGAGAATTACCTCAAAGATGCAAACAAGGAAAGTTCGCATGCTTTAATTTGTAGTGTGATAAATACGGAAACAGGGTCTGTTATAGGCCATATCTCATTGGGGAACATTGACAGAAACAACAAGTCGGCAAGGGTAGGAAAAGTGTTAGTTGGTGACAAAAATGGAAGAGGTAGAGGAATCGGTGTACGAATGATGAAAGAAATTCTTAGAGTTGCATTTGATGAACTTCATTTACATAGAGTTAGCCTCGGTGTTTTTGATTTTAATACTTCAGCAATCGCTTGCTATGAAAAGGCTGGATTTAAAAAAGAAGGGTTATTAAGAGAAATCAGAAAAATAGGTGACGAGTACTGGAGTTTGTGGGAAATGAGCATTTTAGAAGATGAATGGCAGGTAATGAACAAGGGTTAACACATTTCAAGAAAAATACGAAATGTAATCATGTTGAAAGTCATCAATGCTACTAAAAACTATGTCGAAATTCTCTATTTAGATTTCTAACATGTTATAATAGATTTATCGATAGATCGACTTCATATGAGGGGTGGCGCATCTGTAATACCTTCTTTGAACTATGTTCAAGAAGGGAGGTGACGCCTGTGACAGTTTTCGAAAGCCTAGTGCTTTGCATATCTTTTGCATCACTTGTTGTGGCTATACTGTCGTTTTCACATAAAAAATAACCCCTCATATGCCTGGTAGCTATTAGGGGTTATTTCCACTCTTAATGCGCCGCCCCTCTTATCGGGGTTCGGTCTATTGTAACCGTAGACGTTGGAGCGTCTGCGGTTTTTCATAGTATATGATTTTCTAAATATATTATACCCGATTATAGGGTTTTTAACAAATGTCTTATATACTATGAATAGTGTTCAACGTTTTGTTACTTCATTGACTATCCCTTTAACTTAAACAGTTATATACTTTCTATGGAGGTAATATTAAACACTTATACTAAGCTCACATGTAATGAATCTTTACATACAAGGAACAGAGGTGAAGGAATGCCAGCTACAGCAATAGTATTACTTTTACTACTATACCATTCCTTAAAACACACTACTCAATAAATGACTCACTTCTAACAGCACCTTCTTTATCTCCGCCAATTCCTCTTGAGGAAATTTCAAGAATAGCTCGTGAACCTTTGCTTCACCATCTTCTGTTAGCATCATCTTGACAACGCGTCTATCTTCGCTTTCTCTGACTCGTTGGATGAGCTGAAGCTTTTCTAATTTATCGCAAATAGAAGTAACTGCTCCGGGGGTAACCCCTAAAAACTCTGCAATTTCGAAGGCCTTCATCCCATTATTAATTTTCATTTGGATCAGGAGAATGAGTTGAGTTTGGGCTAGTGATTCACCTTCACATAGCATGTCAGCAAAACGTCGAGATTTCTGTTGGATTGCGAGCATTTCTCTCATGATAACTTCTATATTATTTTCGGGCATTTTATCACAACCTACGTTTTTTCAAGATATGTTAAGTATATAACGAAAACAGCCTACTGCCAATATTGTTACTCCTTTGAATGCTTGAAGGAGACGAGATGATAGGCAGTGATCGCTGCAGCAATAGGAATCACTAATGCTACTCCGATGCCTGCTGTAAGAATCGTGATCATCTCCTCACTAAACACTTTGGAATTGACGATTTCTCCCATGGAGTAGGACAAGTCCTTGAACCAAATAATTAGCCCCATATATCCACCGAAAAAGGCAAAGAACAAGGTGTTACTACTTGTCCCAAGAATATCTCTGCCAATCCGGATTCCCGACATAAAAAGGTCTTTTCTTGTAATATCAGGGTTTTGCTCGTGGATTTCTCGCATTGGCGAAGTGATGGAAATGGCCGTATCGACAATCGCTCCAATGGTACTCATAATAATAACGGAAGTAGCAACCTTAACAAAATCAATTCCGATACGTGATGAAAAAATCGTCAAGGAATCCGATTCTTCTTCGCTAAACCCATAAATCATCGATTTTTCTGTTATGAAAAAAATAAAGGTTAGTAATAACAAGCTTGTTATAATCGTCGCCAGAAAAGCCATTTTTGTTTTACTATTGATCTCATTGATATAGAATAAGCTGATTGCACTAATGATTCCACAGGCAACTAATGTAAGTAAAATAGGGTTCGCATTAGGATCATTCATCATTAGGACAGTTGCAATGACGACGGCAAAGTTTAATAACAATGCGATAAAGGATTTGATCCCTTTTTTCCCACCAACAACCGCCATCAGAATAAATAAAATTGTTGCTAATAGAATTAATACATTCATAGCTTCGCCTGCTTTCTTTTAATAAAGAAAATCGAAATATAAAGCGTAATCGGAATCGTTAATACGATCCCAATCCCTCCAGCTAGCGCGCGAGCTAGTTCCACAGATAGGTTCATGGATAAGGTGAACCCGAGTGGAGATGCATTCTTGAAATACAACAGTAATGCTGGGATGGTTCCACTGACATAGGCAAAGAACAAAATGTTCGTCATCGTGCCCATGATATCTTTTCCAATCTCAAGACCGGATTTTTTTAATATACTTAGCTTAATCTCGTTATTCTTTTCGAATAATTCAAAGATAGAGGAAGACATGGTGATTGCCACATCCATAACTGCCCCTAATGAACCAATTAACAATCCACCCATAAAGATGATTTGCGGGTTTCTTGTGAGAAAAGCCATCTCTTCATAGCGAATACCTTGCTCCTTCGTTACTAATAATGCGACATAGGCAATTAATAGAGAGGCAAAAGTACTAAGCAATGTCGCTATAATCGCGGTATAGGTTTTTTCGTTCAGTCCACTAGCCATGATTAAGGAAAGGACAGTAAAGAGAATAATACTTATTCCACAAATGATCAGTAGGCTATTATCAGAATTGCGGATATAAATATCTAGTGCTACCGATAAAATAACGGCATTCACTGCAAGGCTGACAACAGATAATGCACCTTGCTTTTTACCGACAAGGAGCAGGATGATAATGAATAGCCATGCAACTAATACGAGATATTTATCCCTTTTTATGTCACCAACAGAGCTACCATCCTTTGCTAGAAAAAACTCCGTTCCTTCTTTTAGTTGGAAATGGGTGGCCTGTGATCCCGAATATTGATTTTCTAGCTCTATCGTCTTCCCTTTATCTTCCCCGTTTTGGATAACCGCCGTAATTTTTTGGGTAACGAGATAGTCTTTATTTTCATAGTTGTCGGTTATTTCTATACGGTCTGTCTCGATTGTTTCGGTTACTTTAAGTATCGTCCGTTCATAGAAATCATGGTTATGATAGACGAATAGCATGGAACCAATAAAGCCGAGGAAGACAAGTAAATAGAGAAGGTATTTCTTCTGGAAGCCTTTATTCATAACATTCAACTCCAACACTTAGATTCTATTATGATATCATGATTCGCTTCTTGGCTAAAACGAAAAGAGATCCCTCTTCTTACGAGGCATCTCTTTTTACTAGCATTTATTTTGTATAATTATCAAAATATCCTTGAATATAAACGATTGGCGTTCCTTTGTCCCCACTACCTGAGGTCAAATCGGATAACGAACCAATCAAATCTGTTAATTTCCTAGGAGTAGTGCCCTGTGCTTCCATCGCGCCTACGAGATCTTCATTCTTGTTCTCGATATATTCTGAGATAGCTTGCTTTAACGCATCTCCCTTAAGGTCTGCGAAGTTGTTGTCCGCAAGGTATTTTAGCTTGACTTCATTTGGTGTACCGTCTAATCCTTTAGTGTATGCTGGTGATACAACCGGATCAGCAAGCTCCCAAATTTTACCGACAGGATCCTTGAATGCCCCATCGCCGTATACCATGACCTCGATCGTTTTCCCTGTTTCATTTTTGATTTTGGCTTGAATGCCATCTACTATAGGCTGACAGTTATTCGGAAATAGTTTCACACTTTCCTCTGTTGCTTTATTGGAGCCTAAGAGGCCATACTCTGTATTAAAGCCACTGCCATTAATCGATTTTGCAAGGATATCATCAAGACCATATACGTTCTGTGCACCATTATCTGTTAGAATGCGTTTTGTTCGAGAGCGTGAGTGGATATCACAGGTTAATACGTTCTTCGTATAGTCTAGGATTGTTTTCGGATTGTTGGAGAAAATTACTTTACATGTTGCTTTTTCGGCTTCGATTAGGCTTTTGTAATAGTCAATATAATCAACACCAGTAAATGGATGCTTCTTATGACCAAAGTGTTTGCGAAATTCTTCTTCTGTTAAGACGTCAGTCCATGGGTTAATTCCTTTTTCATCTAATTCATCGAGGTCTACAAGATGGTTACCTACTTCATCAGATGGGTAGCTCAGCATCAAGACAACATTTTTAGCTCCTCTTGCAATGCCTCTTAAGCAATTCGCAAATCGATTACGACTAAGAATAGGAAAAATAACCCCAACGGTTTCCTCTTGGAATTTTTCTCTGACATCTGTTGCGATATCGTCAATTGTCGCATAGTTCCCTTGCGCACGAGCTACGATAGACTCTGTGATCGTTACAATGTCTCGATTTTCTATCGAGATCCCTTCAGCTTCTGCGGAATGTAATACGGTATTCACGACAATATCCTCGATGTTATCTCCTTTATGAATAATGGGTCCACGAAGACCACGTACAACTGTTCCAAGTGTTCTTTCCAATCTAATCTCTCCTCTAAGTGTTCAAATATTTTCTATTTGTTCATCCCTATGCTACTATACCTTGTGAAGCGATATTAGTAAAATTAAGATTAATAATAGATGGTATAAGGAGAAGTTATATGATTGGCAAATTGGATTTATATCGTATTTTTCATGTGGTAAGTCGTAACAAAAGCTTTTCTAAAGCAGCAGAGGAACTATATATGACACAGTCTGCCGTTAGTCAGTCGATTTCAAAGCTCGAAAAGGAATTAGACATAAAACTGTTTAACAGAACGTCTAAGGGTGTAGTCTTAACGAGTGAAGGAGAGCTGTTACATGACCATGTGGACTCAGCGTTATCAATGATTCATGTCGCTGAGGATAAGATGCTAGAATTTAAAACATTGAAAACAGGGGAGCTACGGATTGGAGTGGGAGATACGATTTCTCGTTATTTTTTACTGCCCTATTTGGAGGATTTCCATGCAAGGTATCCAGGCATTAAATTAAATATCATTAATGGTACGACAACAGAGATTTGTAGCTTTATTAAATCAGGTAAGGCAGATGTTGGCATTTGTAATTTGCCAATCCAGGATGAGCAGCTTCAAGTGATGCCATGTAAGGAGATTCAGGATATCTTCGTTTGTGGAGAGAAATACAAAAAAATTACGGAAAAACCAATTAGCTTAGAGTTTTTAATGAGAT
This sequence comes from Gracilibacillus dipsosauri, assembly GCF_003176895.1. Classification (GTDB taxonomy): domain Bacteria; phylum Bacillota; class Bacilli; order Bacillales; family Amphibacillaceae; genus Gracilibacillus; species Gracilibacillus dipsosauri. Next base: position 193,081 of record NZ_QGTD01000004.1, on the reverse strand, counting down.
TGCCTTTAATCTTTTTAGAGAAGAAGTCCAATTCGCGTATGTATATCGAGCATTTTTTTGAAAAAAGGGGTTATCAGGTATCGCCAGTATTTGAACTAGGGTCCTATGATCTCGTCTTGGAATTCACTAAAATTAATCTCGGGATTTCCTGTATCATTAAGGAATTTTCCAATGATTATTTAGAAAGAGGCGATCTGTATGAGGTGATGCTGGAGGAGCAAATCCCGAAAAGGAGTATTGGTATTTGCTATTTAAAGAATGTCCCCTTATCACGTGCGGCGAGGAAGTTTGTGGAGAGTGTTAATCGTTGATCGTTAAAGGAAGTGGCTGGGACAAAAGAGTAATAAATTAGGGAAAATTCGAACATTGAGATTTCTGCACTATAACCACCACCGTCAAAATACTCCGCTTTCCGTGGGCACGGCGATCTGCTAACTTTGCAAAGAAAACCACTTTACAAAGTGGATCTTCAGCTCGTGCTGTTCCTACTGGAGTCTCCGTATTATGACTACGCTAGGTCAGAATATTGTTCGGATTGTCATTCTATCTATTTAGTTTTGTCCCACTCTCTTTTCGTTTACTCCCCCAACGCCCCCCTCAAATGCTGATTAACCTGATAACTATTTAATAATCCAATATGAGAGACGCCATAAACCGCAATATTCTCTGCTCCTGATAGAATAGAAAGATATGGTCGAACAATTAAATCATTGGTGGAATAGATCGATGTAGTGTCAATCCCGCTCGGGGCAAAGCTTGTTGTGAGTCGATTTGCACCACCTAATGTGACTAGCTTGTCTACCTTGGAGTCGCCACCTTTATGTAAGATGTAATATAAACTGTTGGCTCCTCCCATGCTATGACCGACTAAGTTAACCTTATCACTACCTGTTTCATTTCGAACATTATCAACAAAATTTCTAATGGCAGCGGAATTAAGTTCTTGATTTCCTTGCTTGCTTGGAAGGTCAATGCCATAAAGGTTATCACTATCCCAGCCTTGTGTTCTTAAATAGCGTTTGATAAGGGCAAAATTCGTATCGGAACCACCTAAGCCATGAACGAATACAACCGGGGTATCTGTTGCGGCTTCGACTTTAGAAGCTTGTCCAAATGTCGAAATGGTAAGGATAAATGCAATACTAACGAATAATACAGATAAAAATTTTTTCATCATTTTCTCCTCCTATAAAATGAAATTTCGATCCATTTTTGCTCATTCAAACTGATTGTTTTCTTATTACAATTACCCCCTTCATTACCAAAAATAACCTATAAATCTATCATAATAAGAAGTGGAACAAAATGTCAAAGAATAGTAGAAAAATGATGAATGAAGCCTAGCTAATTAGTAAAATAGCCCTTATAAAAACAGAAGTAATATGTCAACCTTTTATAACAAAAGGTTGACATATTTAACTTGATTGCTTAAGATAAAACCGAAAAGAATACATCAGAATAGTTAGGAGATTAACAAGTGAAAATTAAAGAAATTACCTTAGTAGCAGTGTTTGCTGCCGTAATGGGAGCTATGGGACTAGTTCCGCCGATTACACTCTCTTTCACACCCGTTCCGATTACCCTACAAACACTAGGTGTCCTACTTTCAGGAGGAATATTAGGTGCTAGATTAGGAGCGATGAGCCAGCTGGTCTTTTTATGCATGGTAGCTGTAGGAATGCCACTACTATCTGGAGGACGAGGGGGACTAAGTGTATTTGCCGGGCCAAGTGTTGGTTATATCCTTTCATGGCCAATTACAGCTTGGTGTATTGGATATCTATTATCACACTTTCGAACGATGAAATTACAATATGTGCTATGGATCAATCTCACAGTGGGGATTCTTCTCATCTACTTAGTAGGAACTCCGATTCAAGCATACATGATGGACATACCTGTATTAAAGGCAGTAAATCTAAGCTTAGTATTTATACCGGGAGATGTGATAAAAGCCATTTTTGCTTCCGTTTTGGTATACAGACTAAGAAAACATCCAGCACTATCTCACTTTGCTCAAAAAGCTAACACAGGTTTCCAATCGAAGAAGGCACTCTGATGTTAAAGTATGTTAGGCTAGTTTTAGAATAAAGAAAGACATAGTAGTAAAATAAAATATGTGAATTCGATTTTTTTTAGTAGGTGATCCGTTATGGGAAATATTACAGCAACTTATCCAACTTTCGCCACATTAACTCCAGAAAAAGTTGCGATACATACGAAAAATCAACAGATCCGTTATCAAAAATGGGATGTAATGGTCAATCAAACAGCAAACTGGCTAAACTCCTTACCAACAGTTAATAAAACGCTAGGAATTCTCCTTCCAAACGGAATTCCATTTCTACAATTATTCGCAGGAGCAGCTAGAGCAGGATGGGTTGTCGTTCCTTATGATAGGAAATGGAATCTGAGGGAATTAGAGAATAAAGTGAAGCTTTCTAGACCTTCTGTTATAGTGACAACGAAAGAGGAATACGCGCAGTCAAATCATATGAAAGCTAATGTAAGAATAGTGGATGAAATTTTACAGGAAATTTCTCTATTTAGCTCGGAATTTCACGAAGTAGAAGGAAATCCTCTTTTTTATATTGGTTTTACTTCTGGTACAACTGGGAATCCAAAAGCATTTGTTCGTGCCCATGATTCATGGGTGGCAAGCTTTGATTGTTCTCGCTTTGATTTCGAGTTAGAAGATACAGACAACGTGCTTATTCCTGGTTCTTTTATCCATTCTCATTTTTTATATGGAGCAATCAGTACATTGTATTTAGGTGGAACCGTTTATTTGTTAGAAAAATTTACACCGACTGAGGGAATGTTATGGCTAGAAACACACCCGATTACAGCCTTGTATGTGGTTCCGACAATGGTTGATGCCTTCTTAAAAGTAGGAATTCCCATAGATAAACCTCTAAAAGTCATTTCATCTGGTGCGAAGTGGTCGGAAAAATCGAAGAAGGCTATTCGTCAGCTTTTAATGGATGTGAAGATATATGAGTTCTATGGAGCTGGAGAGATGAGCTTTGTTACGGTTCTTGCTGATAGAGATGGGAGACGGAAGGTAGGAACTGTTGGCAGACCTTGCCGTGGTGTGGAGGTACAAATAAGACGTTCCAATCAAGAATTAGCACAACCAAATGAGACCGGAAAAATATATGTCAAAAGTAAACTGCTAATCGACGGATATTTCGAACAACCAGAAGGACCTATTCACACCATTCAAGATGAACAAGGATGGGCAACTGTTGATGATATCGGGTATTTTGACGAGGATGGCTTTCTATATATTGCTGGGCGGGAGCATAATATGATTTTATATGGAGGTATCAATATTTTCCCGGAAGAAATAGAAAAAGTGCTATCCTTGCATCCAGATGTAGAGGAGGTTGCGGTGATGGGAATAGCTAATGATTACTGGGGTCAGATGGTAGCTGCTGTAGTGAAAGGAAAGAGCAGCTCGCTTGAATTAAAAAGATTTTGTAAGAAGCATTTATCCTCTTACAAAATCCCGCGTAAGTGGTTTTTTCGATCCGAAATGCCGTATACCACCAGTGGTAAAATCGCTCGTGCGAAATTGAGGAAACAAATAGAAAGCGAGTTGACCTGTAATGAATCGAGCGGTAATCGTTAATGCGAAACGAACTCCTATCGGAAAAAAGGGAGGGCTTTTGCAAAGTGTGGAGCCTCATGAACTTGTTGCTCCTATTCTCCAACATTTATCAAGTGGCATAGAAGGAAAGATCGATGATGTTATTTTAGGAAATGTGGTTGGACCAGGAGGAAATGTAGCTAGGCTTGCAGCACTGGAAGCAGAACTTCCGCTCACTATACCTGGTGTCACCATTGATCGCCAATGTAGTGCAGGGCTAGAAGCGATTCGTATGGCAAGTTATTTTGTTCAGGGTGGTGCTGGCCAATGTTATATCGCTGGGGGTGTGGAAAGTACGAGTACTTCTCCATTTCCATCTAGGGCAAGATTTTCACCTGACAAAATAGGTGATCCCGAAATGGGGATTGCGGCAGAATATGTCGCAGAGAAATATTCTGTTTCTAAAAAGCTTCAGGATGAGTATGCCTTATTAAGCTATAACCGTAGCTGGGAGGCCTTTGAACAAGGGTATTTAAAAGACGAGTTACTTCCAATTGAAGGAAAAAGTCAAGATGAGGAGCTTTTGAAGAAAAGAAAAATGGACGTTCTTCTCCAAAGGGCACAACCGATATTCAAAAAGAATGGAACAGTGACAGTAGCCAATAGCTGTGGAATCCATGATGGGGCTTCGGCTGTACTGGTCATGGAGGAGACCATGGCATTAAACCATGGCTTCCAACCTATTTTTCGATTTGTAGATAGTGAGGTAACTAGTATTGATCCTCATTATCCGGGTGCAGCTCCAATCCCAGCCATTCAAGCCTTATTAGCTCGGAATGGGTTAACGATTGCGGAGATAGATTTGATCGAGATTAATGAAGCTTTTTCTTCTAAGATAGTTGCTTGTGCTAAAGAGCTTTCCATTCCTTATGAAAAGCTAAATGTGCTCGGTGGTGCGTTAACATTAGGACATCCTTATGGTGCCTCGGGAAGTATGATGATTACAAGACTTTTTTACGAGGTGCAGAGAAGAGCGGATATTCAATATGTTTTAGCAGCCATGGGAAGTGGTGGTGGTATCGGTAGTGCTATTTTATTCAAAGTAGTAGCTTGAATTTTCACGAAAGAATTTCTAGCAATAGATGATTAAACTTGTCACGCTCCTCCCAGAAGCCACCATGTCCACTATAATAGAATGGAATAAGATGGGAATGTTTTATTTTCTCGTGAAGCTTCTGTGCTTGTGTAAAAGGAATCACTTGATCATGTACACCATGAATAATGATAGTAGGGGTATTTATGGCCGAAAGGTCAGCGGCAACGTTTTCGTCTCTCAATAAAATAATGACAGATGCAGTAGACCAGCTCGCTGCCTGTAATCCTAATTGTTTAAACCATTCAGCAAAAGAATGGGTGATATATTGAAAGAAGAATTCATTCGTTATCCCTTGTAGCATGTTTGGACGATCATTGTATGTCTCCTTGAGAAGTTTGTCTGCAGTTTCAGCGGTAAAGCCTGTTGGAGCTGCTGCATCTACAAGGATGAGGTTAGATACACCCTTGCCATTATACCTAGACATATATCTAATTGCTATTGCTCCACCAGTAGAATGCCCAACAAGTACGAAATCATCGAGTTGAAGAGCATCTATTACCATGCGAATATCATCAGCAAGACGATTATAAGTATAGCCACTAATAGGCTTATCTGATTTTCCAAATCCCCTCCAATCAATTCCGATACAGCGATAACCCATGGCAGGCAGCACATTATATTGATATTCAAACTGTTTATGATTTAATGGCCAACCATGGATAAATACAATGGTTTTCCTACCATTTGGATTTATATCCTCGACATATAAATTTACCCCTTGTTCGACAGGAATATAGTAACCCATGAAAATTCCTCCCCTTAGTTAATCACCTTAGAATATTCAATAAGGTAGACATAGGTGAATATCTACTTTTAGCATTCAGAACATAAAGCACAATCTATCCTCTAAACTCTGCCCTTGACTATGGTGTCACTCCATACTTTAGGATATTCTATATCGCTTTAAAATATAGGAGATGACATACATGGTAGCAAGAGAATTAAATAAACCATACACACTGAAATCACTATTAGGATACGCTGCTCCTACAATTGCGGTAATGTTATTTGTTTCTATCTATACGATGGTTGATGGTATTTTTGTTGCAAGATATGTAAATGCAACAGCGTTGTCCGCAATTAATATTTTCCTACCGATTTATACAGTGATATTTGCCATTGCTTTGATGATTGGTACTGGAGGAAGTGCGATTATCGCTAAGAAAATGGGGGAAAACAAATATGGGGAAGCAAGGAGTAACTTTACCTTTATTGTACTATGTGGGATTTTCATTGGTCTACTAATCTCGGTTTTGGGATTAATATTTATTAGGCCATTGTTAGAATTTCTTGGAGCTGGATTAAGTGAACAGCTTTTTGAATATACGTTAACCTATGGGAAAATAATATTACTATTCAGTCCGTTTCTTATTGTACAGATGATGTTTGAAAACTTTTTTGTCACATCAGGAAAGCCAAAATTAAGTTTGGTCATTACCCTATTTGGTGGGATAGTCAATATTGTTTTAGATTACTTTTTTATTGTAATCTTAGACATGGAGATCAAAGGAGCTGCTATTGCAACGGTTATTGGAATAGTTATTCCATCATCTATAGGGATTGCGTACTTTATTTTATCGAAAAATAGAGGGTTATATTTTGTTAAGCCACGGATCGATGGTAAGGTTTTTCTGAACACTTGTCTTAATGGTTCATCTGAGATGGTAACGAATCTTTCTTCTTCTGTTGTAACGTTAGCTTTTAATCTTCTCATGCTACATTATATAGGAGTAGATGGAGTTGCTGCTGTAACAATAATGCTATACTTGATGATGTTTCTTACTCCAGTTTTCATGGGGTACTCAGTTGGAATAGCACCTATTATTAGCTATAAATATGGAAGCCAGCAAATTAATCAGTTACAATTTATAGTCAAGAAAAGCTTGTTTATTATCGGCATAAGCTCGTTTGCCATAGTTGGACTTTCCTATGTATTAGGACCAGTACTCATTGAGGTTATGGTTGGTAAAGGAAGTAATGTATATTCTATCGCAATAGATGGCTTTCGCATCTTTTGCATCAGTTTTTTATTTATGGGCTTGAATATTTTTACATCGATGTTATTTACGGCACTTTCGAATGGGAAAATATCAGCAATTATATCATTTCTAAGAACATTAGTATTTGTTCTAATTGGTTTACTGTTGCTCCCCTTAATCTTTGGGGTTAAGGGCATCTGGATAGCCATCCCATTAGCTGAATCTCTATCAATAATAGTTTGCATCTACTTTTTAATAAGAAAGAGAAAAGTGTATGATTACTTTTAAGAATTAAGAGAGGACAAGCGTTTTATGGACACAAATCCACAAATTCATTTAACGACTGGGCAGTTTGCGAAATTAATGAATGTAAGTAAGGATACTTTATTTTATTACGATAAAATTGGGATATTTTCACCAGAAATTATTACTTCAAACGGCTATCGGTATTATTCTGTTTATCAATCGGATGTTTTTAATGTAATTTCTACACTTAAAGAATTAGATATGCCACTGAAGGATATTAAAACATACCTTAATAACCGCTCCCCAGAAAAACTGATTCATTTACTGGAAGAGGAAGAGAAGGCACTTACGGTGAAAATTAATCAACTCGAAAAAATGAAGAAATTAGTAGTAGAAAAAATAAATATTACACAAGATGCAAGAGAAGTAAATACTTCCGAAATTACGATAGAATATAAAGAAATGGATGAATATATTGTTGTAACGGATTCAAAACCATTAACTAATGAAAAAAATATCTATGACTCTATACAGCGTCACTATAAGTATTTAGAAGAATTAAACATTTTAACATCCGTAACTGAGGGATGGATGATACATGTAAAGAATATTCTGAATGGAGAAAATGTTAAGTATGACTATCTTTATTCGAAAGTAGACCATTCTAATCATGCTAATTATAAAAAGGAAAAAGGACATTATTTGACCGCCTATCATGCTCAAGGATATACAAGGATTGAGCAAACCTATAATAAATTAGTAAAATATGCGAAAGATAATGATCTAGTCTTGAAAGGCTATTTTTATGAAGATATAATACTAGACGAGCTATCTGTAAAAGGATTTGATAAATATTTAATAAAACTTTCTGTGCAGGTACTTGAGTAATGTTATCAAATGGTAATAGGTAAGTATTTATTTACCTAGCCTTATACCATTATGAATAAATATGTTTGAGAATCATAAAATACCTCATTATTCAAGTAGGAAGCGGATCAGTTACTTATTACCGGGATTGGTTCGGTGAAAGAAAACACTAAAATTATTATTAATTCAAATAAAGCGGGCTAAAATACTTGGGGCAGTGATGAAAGTATTATCATTGCCCTTTATCTTTCATTCGAGTCTTCAACTACTTTAAGTCCTCACCATATCCCTCCCTTTAGTATAAATACATATTTATACTAAAATACCAATAAATATTCCGTGATTAGACTCCCGTGTTACAAGCATCTGAGAAATTTGATAAGATCATAGTGATCATTATTTTAAGCATAAGTAGAAGAAGGTGTAATAAACATGTCAGAACATCAAGAATTTAGAGTAGTAGAAGGTTTGCAGAAATATGAACGAGATATTTCCTATCATGAATTAAAATATCACCATAAGCGAGTTCTTGTCAGTAAAGAATTCACATTTGATGCCTCTCATCATCTCCATGCATATGAAGGGAAATGTAAGAACCTTCATGGGCACACCTATAAAGTGATCTTTGGTATTAGCGGATTTGTGAATGATATCGGAATTGTCATCGATTTTGGAGATATCAAGAAAATCTGGAAGAACGAGATAGAGATCCATTTAGATCACAGATACCTCAACGAAACCTTGCCAAAAATGAATACGACAGCAGAAAATATGGTCGTATGGTTATATGAAAAAATGGAGGAATCTATCAAATGTAAGGAATACGCTCTGTCCGAAGTTAGAGTGGAATTCGTCCGACTCTATGAAACTCCAACAAGTTATGCCGAAGTGAAAAGGGAGTGGATGGAGCATGAGTAAGATCCCTGTTTTAGAGATATTTGGCCCAACGATTCAAGGAGAGGGGATGGTCGTCGGAAGAAAGACGATGTTTGTTAGGACAGCTGGTTGTGACTACCAATGTTCCTGGTGTGACTCTGCCTTCACATGGGATGGCTCGGCTAAAGAGGAAATTCGCCAAATGACGGCTGATGAGATAATGGATGGGCTCCATCAGATTGGCAAGGATTGCTTTGATCATGTAACGATTTCAGGGGGGAACCCTGCACTTCTTGCTTCCATTGGTGAATTAGTAGCATTATTGAATCAGAAAGGGATAGAAATAGCTTTAGAAACCCAAGGGTCTAGATGGCAGGATTGGATGAAGGATATTGATGATTTAACGATTTCCCCTAAGCCGCCAAGCTCTGGTATGAAGACAAATTTTGAAATACTAGACCAAATCATTGAAAAACTAACCAATTCACAAAAATCCACTGGCTTATTAAGCTTAAAAATCGTAATCTTTGAGGAGGACGATTTTGAATATGCCATAGGTATTCATGAAAGATATAGAAATATACCCTTATTCCTTCAAGTAGGAAATGATGATACGATGTGTCAAAGTGATCAACAATTGGCTTTGATGCTATTAGAAAAATATGAGTGGTTAATAAATAAAACGACGTCTTCGTCCAAATTGAATAATGTACGTGTATTGCCTCAACTACATACTTTGGTTTGGGGAAACAAGAGAGGTTACTAGAGTGATAGGCTCTGCATTAGATTGCAGGGCCACTCCTAATCGGTTTAACTCCGCACATTTTAAGGATATAAACCATCGCTAAAGGAATAACACTCATATTTTTTAAAAAGAATAAATAGGCATCATGTGCGTGGCTATACTCATAAGCTTGTAAGCCGATCATTCCCATTAAAGGATCTAAGGTTTGGTTAACTATTAGGCTAATTAGAAAATTACCTAATCCAAATAATAAAACAACAAAAACAATGATTTGAGCGATAAATCTATAGGGCCAATTTCTTTTCACTTGAATAGTGCAGATTTCTACAAGGTTATCCCAGAAGCTTCTTTGCCTTAACCGTCGGAAGCTACTTTTTGACATAAGTCTAATCATCAATAGGATAAGGACAACTCGTGTTAATTCCACAATGATTTCTAACCAAATAGGTGTTTGGTCATTCCACATTTGATAAGTGCGGAATAATGCCGGTATGAGGGAGAGCGATAGTAGGGATAAATGACTGTAGAAGAATTGGAGAGATAATAAAAATGTTTTCAGCCCAGTTTTTCCATAGCGCCAAATCGTCGAAAGCTCCATCGAACCACTCCTTTTTATTTGTTAAGACTTTGCATAATTGATATCTTTCTATTTAATCGTATATAATCTTATTTAGACTAGATTGCCGAATATCTCTAAAATAAAGCATCTCTAATTTAGAGATAATTAAATCATAATGGGGAGTAGGTAAAATGTCAACAGTAAATCATCATTCGGAACAACAGGATTCTATGCATTTAGGAAAAGAGTTCAGTTTGGCTTTAATTATGTTTCACCAAACTGCAGCAGAAAAAGTCGGCTTAAATTTAACAGACTATAAAGTTTTAGGTTTAATACCATCAGAAGGAATGACTGCCGGTGAGATAGCTTCGAAAACTGGCTTATCAACAGGAATGGTAACAACCGTTGTCGACCGACTTGCAAGGAAAGGTTTTGTGTTTAGAGAAAGGCCTACAGAGGATCGAAGAAAAGTTATCATTAAAGCAAATGTCAAAAAAGTAGGTTCAGAATTAGGAGCGGTTTTTCAATCATTTGGACAGGAAATGGGGAAAGTGGTTGCTAATTACAGCCCGGAAGAGATAAAAGTGATTAATGATTATATCGAGAAAAGTATGGAAGTTTTTAAACAAGAGATAGAGAAAATGAAGTAAAAATTAGTGTGGTTGTTTATGCAATGGTAAGATAAACAAATTGTTTGCCTTTTATTTGATGTTTCTTTATAATCTATTACAGACATTAAAGGTCTATAATAGATTTTTGTAGGAGAATGCGTGATGAAATATTCAAGAGCAACAAATTATGCGTTACACACCATGGTATATTTGACGTTAACCGAGAAGAGGGAGTCCGTTGGAGTAGAGCAATTGGCTAAAATCCAAAACCTTTCCCCAACCTACCTCTCTAAGATATTAACGAAGCTTGTCAAAGCAGGTCTGATTGAATCAACCCCAGGTGTTAAGGGAGGATACCGTATTGTAAGAAACTATCAGGAAATTTCCTTCCTTGATGTGATCTATGCGATAGAAGGGAAAACCACCTTATTTAGCTGTTCATTGGATCATGAGGAACAAAGAAATGAAGATTGCCTCATTGAAAGGGAAATGATTAATGCAGAGAAAAAGATGAAAGATCAATTAGACAAGACGTATATTATCAATATTGCGAAAAAAATGGAAGAGACAAGCAAATAAAAAAGGTGATGCATCATCACTATCCCCTTATCAATACGCTAACCATTAGTGGGGAGAATGCAACACTCCACTGATGGCAATCTCCCTTTAATCCAATTATAGATATTAAGAGTCTTTAATGTATTTTATTTAAGGAGGTAATAGAAATGCTGTATGATTGTATCATTATTGGTGGTGGCCCAGCTGGTTTAAATGCTGCGTTAGTTTTAGGAAGAGCAAGAAAGAAGGTTATCTTATTTGATGAGGGCAAGCCTAGAAATGCTGTCACAAATGAATCTCATGGTTTTATAACAAGAGATGGAATCAAGCCTTCAGAATTTAAACAATTAGCAGTACAGGATTTAAAGAAATACCCCAACATATCTATTCATAAAGAGCGAGTGAAGGATATGAAGAAGGAGGGTCTGTCTTTTCAAATTCAAACAGATAACGGGCAATCCTTTTACGCAAGAAAGGTAATTTTGTCGACAGGACTTAGAGATGGCATGCCAAATATAGAAGGTATTCACCATTTTTATGGAAAGAGCGTCTTCACCTGTCCCTTTTGTGATGGTTGGGAATTAAGAGATCGCCCATTAGTAGTCATTTCAGAAGACGAACGAATCTTTCATTATACGAAAATGATCTTCAATTGGAGTAAGGATTTGGTTGTTTGTACAAACGGGAAAAATCACTTTACTGATGAACAAAGACAATTATTAGCAAAAAATGAGATAAAAGTGATAGAGGATGGAATTAAGAGTTTACAAGGAGAAAATGGACAGCTGCAAAGGGTTATCTTTCAAAATGGGCAGGAAATCGAAAGAGAAGGGGGCTTTGTTGCAACAAGGCTCGAGCAAGCATCAACATTAGGACAGACGATAGGTTGTGAGATCAATGAGATGGGTGGCATCCAAACAGATAAGGTCGGACGCACGAACATAGAAGGAGTCTATGCATGTGGTGACCTATCTTTACAAGCGCCTCCTCAACTAATTACTGCTGCTGCTCAGGGCAGTATAGCGGCAAGTACGATAGTGGGAGACCTTGTAAATGAGGATTTTTAAAGAAAAGGGAGGAAGACAGGATGGAAGGAAAAAAGCATTTTATGAAAAAGGTTGAATTTCTCGAAAATCCGGAAAAAAGAGGAGGTATATTGCCAGAAGAGCTTTTAGATATGCTACCTATTCAACAAACTGATACTTTTTTAGACCTTGGTGCAGGGACAGGATATTTGACAATTCCAGCAGCTAAGAGGGTAAAAGGGTCTGTGTTTGCACTGGATATAGATGACCAAATGCTAGCATTGATCCATTCCAAAGCAAAAAAAGAGCATCTCACCAACATTCAAACAATTAATAGCCGAATCGAAGATATTTCATTACCAAGCCATTCTATTGATTTCTCGATAGCTTCTTTAGTACTTCATGAAATTGAGCCATTATCTGAATCACTTCAGCAAATTAAGCGAGTGCTTAAATCAGGTGGATATTTTGTCTGTGTAGAATTCGAAAAAAAGGACAGCCCTGCTCCTCATCATCCGAGAATTTCCTCCACCATGATGGAAGAAAAAATACGAAATACTGGACTCGAAGTAATAGAAAGATATCCGAAAGAAGAAATCTACATTATCGTTGCGCAAAAGCCTTAACATGAAAGAGAGGGTAGAGCTATCCTCTCTTTATTATTTATTGTGAATATAATCACAATAAATGTTAATTATATTCCTACTATCACATCACTTAAAACACGATAAATGTAAGTGTTTACTAATAAAATGCTTATAATCAAAAAAACAAAGTTCACAAATTTCTCACAAATATTGTGAAATATTTCACAAATAACATGTTATACTAATGTTGTAGAAAATAATTCATTTTTGGCCATTATGATCATGATAGAAGATTTGACTGAAGGGAGAAATTCATTATGTTTAACGAAAAAATCAATCGTGTCGTCTTAATTGGTGCTGGAGCAGTAGGCTGTAGCTATGCTTATTCAATGATTAATCAAGGGGTAGCGGAGGAGTTAGTTCTTATTGATGTTAATGAAGCAAAAGCAGAAGGGGAAGTAAGAGACCTCAATCATGGCATGGCCTTCTCTCCTTCTCCATTAAAGGTTTGGAATGGGAGCTATAAGGATTGCAAGGATGCCGATCTCGTTGTGATCACGGCAGGCTTAGCCCAAAAGCCAGGGGAAACTCGCCTGCAATTAGTCCAAAAAAACACGAGGATTTTTAAGGAAATCGTCCAAAATGTCATGGGAAATGGATTTGATGGGATCTTTCTAGTCGCCACAAATCCTGTGGATATTTTAACTTACGTCACGTGGAAGGAATCTGGACTTCCTAAAGAGCGGGTCATCGGATCTGGAACCGTACTAGATTCTGCTCGTCTTCGCTTCAGTCTTGGAGAGTATTTCAATGTTGATACGAGAAATGTTCATGCCTATATTATTGGTGAACATGGAGATACAGAATTACCAGTATGGAGCAGTGCCATGATAGGTGCTGAAAGATTAGAAACAATGATTGCAAAGAGAGAGGAAAATCAAGCTTGCTTAGACGAAATCTTTACGAATGTACGTGATGCGGCATATCACATTATTGAACGAAAAGGAGCCACGAACTACGGGATCGGGATGTCCCTTATGCGCATCACCAAAGCGATTTTGCACAATGAGAATTCTATCTTAACTGTATCTGCTTATCTAGACGGAGAATACGGTCAAAAGGATGTATATATAGGTGTCCCTGCTGTTATTAATCGAAGTGGGATTCGAGAAGTGATGGAGATTGAGCTAAGCGATAAGGAAAGAGAACAATTGGAGCACTCTACAGCTGTATTAAAGGAGACCATCGCACCACTAGAATAGTAAAAAGTTAGAAGGGTGAAGAAATGAAAATGAAGAAAAATGCCCGAAATGGTTATTTTATGATGGCTGTATTATGGCTAGCCTATGTGACATTTGCAATGAATTGGGTAGCGGGGTCTTCTTTAACCCCGCAAATTACCCAAACTTTTTTTAATGGCCCAGTTGATCCGCTGATAGCTGAGTTAGTCAATTATTCCATCACAACCGCTCGTGTTTTTGCCAATATATTAGCAGCTGTCGTCTTAATGAAATTAGGTCCAAAAAAAGCTGCAGGCATAGCGATTGCTTTGTTGACGATGGGGCTTGTTGCTATTTATTTGCCAAACTATTGGGCTTATACCATTGCTAGAATGATAATGGCTGTAGGTGGATCCATGGTTATCATTTATATGAATCCAGTAGTAGCACACTATATTACTAACCCGAAAACAAAGCTCCGTATCAATGCAGCAAATACGGTTGCTTATAATGCGGGTGCCTTTATCGTGGCGATGTTATTTACTCTATTTTCCAATCAAATGATTGCGAATTGGCGCCTTACACTTACCTTTTTTGCCTCACTAACACTCGTATTTTTTATTGGTTGGCTAATCAAGGCAGAAAACTTTGAAACAAAAGAGGCATTCCAAGGCGACAGCTATGGATATAAAGATGCACTGAAGGATAGTTTTATTTGGCGTTATGGCTTAGCCTTTGCTGCGTTTTTAACCTTATATGTTTCCTCTCTTGTAAGCTTTAAAACGATTTTTGATCAATATACATTATTAAATGGCTCTCTTACGAACCTATTAATCTCTGGTTTTGGAATAATGGGGACATTTGCTGGAATCCGAATTGGAAATAAAGATATCGAGAGAAAACCGGTGCTTGCTATTTGTGGAGTTGTCATGGTTGGTGCATTCGGCTTGGCATTAATGCTAGCGAATAGTGTACCAGTACTAGCCTATATCTTAATTGCTGGATCCGGGTTTGCGATGTATATTCAGTATCCAATTTTTTTAAACCTTCCCCATGAATTAGCGGGGATGACGCCACAGAAATTAACGATTATGTTCGGTCTGTTTTGGGCATTAGCCTATGCAGGACAGACAATTGCTACGATTATTTGGAGCTTTCTTTTAGGCCATGCGGGCTACGCACCTGCTATGATTTTCTTTATTGCGGTAGCTAGTCTTTATATTGTTTTAGTGGCTACCTTCCCAGAAACGAAGAAAAAGGTAGAGGTACTAGCCGTGGAAAAAGCAGTGTAGTGCCAAGGATGATGGGTGCCCACCCTATTTCGCGCTGAGCACCCAATTTACCGTCTTGAACTCACATTTCATTTTGTGAGCTTACATAATATTGGGCTGAGCTCACCATTTAATAACAGGACCGCACAATATAAGAATAGGATATCACAACCACATATCCCTCTCACCTGTCTAATAAAAATGTAATCGTTATCACTGTAATAGCCTAAAAAATGTAATGTTCCCCTTGTTAAAATGAGGATTAGGAGGTGGCATTTTCACCTAAAGCCCCCCTAGAAATGGAGGAATATAGATGAAAAAAATTTGGTTATGTCTTTTGGTTTTTGTATTAGTACTATCCTCTATACCATTTACAGCATGGGCAACCCCATCACAAGACCCACCTTTTATCGATGATCACTTTGAAGACCTAGATTTGAATAAAGCACCAGAGGATTATCAGATTGGACCAGACCCACAAAATGATATAAATAAAGTGATGGTTGCGGAGGTGCCGCCAACATCAATCGGCAATGATTCCGAGAAGGCAATGAAGCTACATGATGAAGGTGGGACAAATGTGACAGCACAGAAAGTTTTTCAGCAACAAAATGGTACGATAACTACAGAATTTGATTTTATGCAGCCAAGGATGGCAGGGACCTCCAAGTTTTTTCAACTAAAAAATGCTGAAGGGAATAAAACAGCTCTATCCTTAGAATTACGAAAGCCGGCTGGTGAAGAGGAGTATACCTTTGTTTATTCCGATAATGGTGCCTATGTAAAATTAACCGATCCCCCTATAGATCATCAGTGGTATCATTTCAAAATTATCGCTAATACCGTTACGTCAACAGTAGATATATACATAGATGGGGAGCTTGTAGCAGAGGAGGTTGCTTTTTTAGATGACTTTTCAGAAGACGGGATTGCGCGGATTGCTTCTGCAACTCCTGGCAGTGGGGGAGGCCATCTTTATTTTGACAATATAAAAGTGTACCCTGCTCCCACCACTGCACCCGAAGGATTGAGAGCTATTAGTGGTAATGAGAAAGTACAGCTGTTTTGGGAGGTAGGTGATGGTGCGCTTTCCTATAATGTAAAACGGCGGGAAGCAAGTGGAGAGGCCTTTGTGACCATTGCATCCGATATTAACGATACAACGTACGTTGATACCGAACTTGTCAATGGGACAACCTATTATTATGTGGTTACGAGTAATGGGGAAAAGGGAGAGAGTGAATTTCCAGAAGAAATCGAGGTTACACCTACAGATACACCAGAGTTACCTGGGACTCCAGAAAATATAACAAGTGTGGCTAGAGACACCCAAGTCAATCTTCAGTGGGAGCCTGTCGAAAATGCCAATTCGTATGTTCTAAGGCGGGCAACTAAGCCTAGTGGTCCTTATCAAGTGATTAATGAGAAAATTACGAAAACAAGTTATACAGACACAGGCTTAGTCAATGGTAGGACGTATTATTATGTTCTATCTGCCAAACACATTGGTGGGGAAAGCCTCCCTTCCGAAGAATTAGCCGTTACTCCAATCAATTCCCTATCAATGCCTGTAGATGTAACAGCAAAAGAAAAGGATCGTAGCGTGGCATTGAGCTGGGAAGCAGTAGAAGGTGCTACAGTATATGAGGTGAAACGGAAAGATAGTGATCAGGGTACTTTTCAATTGCTGAAAACGGTGAAGGGTACCACCTATGAAGATAAGGAATTAGTTAATGGTAAACCTTATTATTATGTCATCACTGCGAAAAATAAAGCAACACAAAGCCTAGAGAGTCAAGCGATTGCAGTAAAACCAAAAGCAGATGATGGGAAACCTAACATGCCAAAGCAAGTAAATATCCATAATATCGAAGATGGGGAGCTTCAATTGAATTGGCAGGCAGTAGAAAATGCGGATTATTATATCGTAAAGCGTCGTGACGCCTCTGATCAACCATATACCATTGTGGGTGAGGAACTGACAGAGCCAGTTTTCACAGACAAATCTTTACAAAATGGCAAGGAGTATGATTATGTCATTCATGCGGTGAATGAATCTGGGATTGGTTATTCCTCGATTCAAGTGAAGGGAACAGCGGCCGAAGTTATCAAGGTAGCAAAGGATGGCTCTGGTGACTATCAGACCGTTCAGGCAGCGATTGATGCCGTACCAGATCACAATCGATCACGTATCGTCATCCAAATTGGAGCAGGTGTTTATCGCGAAAAGATTAAGATTCCTAACAAAAAGACGAATATTAGCTTAATTGGTCAAGGTAATGGACCAGAGGATACCATATTAATTTATGATGACAATGCGAAAACAATCGGACCAGATGGCGAGGAAATTGGTACCTCAGATAGTTATAGTGTATTAGTACAAGCCGATGACTTTATCGCAGAAAATCTAACAATAGAAAATGATTCAGGAAATGATACGGCCCAA
The DNA here is from genome assembly GCF_003176895.1 of Gracilibacillus dipsosauri. GTDB lineage: Bacteria > Bacillota > Bacilli > Bacillales > Amphibacillaceae > Gracilibacillus > Gracilibacillus dipsosauri. Next base: position 175,343 of record NZ_QGTD01000004.1, on the reverse strand, counting down.
GCAGTCGCCCTGTCAGCAAGGGGGGACCGTCAGATTTATCGAAATGTCCGATTAATAGGATGGCAGGACACCTTATTGGCAACAGACGATGTCAGACAATATTACGTCGATAGTTATATTTCAGGCGATGTCGATTTTATTTTTGGTGACGCCACTGCCGTGTTTGATCATTCTATCATCCATAGTCGCGATGCTGGTTATGTCACAGCAGCTTCTACGAAGAAGACGAACATTGGCTATGTTTTCTATAACAGTAAATTAACCGCAGAGGAAGGCATGATTGATAGTGTCGAATTAGGTAGACCTTGGCGTCCTTATTCAAATGTTGTTTATATCCAGACATGGATGGGTGAGCATATTAAACCACACGGGTGGAATAACTGGGGTAATAGCGAGAATGAATCAACAGCAAGATATGGTGAGTTCGCTAACAGTGGTCCTAGTGGAGAGGCGATGGAGCGTTATTCATGGACGAAACAGCTGACATTAGAGGAAGCTATGGCATATATGCCTGAAAAGGTGCTAGCAGGGGATGATAACTGGAACCCAGTGGAAAAAGAGATTCTTCTCGATAGTAATGCGATACTCTCTAGCCTAACATTAGACGGAAAATCCCTAGAAAACTTTGATCCAAACCAAAAAGAGTATGTCGTGACATTACCTGCAAATGAAGATCTACCAGCTATTGCCGCAGAAGCCATGAGTGAAAAGAGTATCGTCACTATTTCGCAAGAAGGAACAGAAGCAAAGATAGAAGTTACCGCAGAGGACGGACTGAAACAAATCTATCACATTCAGTTTGTTACCACTGATGACTTTGGCATAGTCTTGGAAGAATTAATTTCATCAGGAGAGATAAGACACCCATTAGCCAAGCAGCTAACCAATGCCTACAAGCTATATCAGTATCATGATGAAAAAGGAGCAGAGCAACAGGCGACAAAATTTCTTCAAAAATTCAAAGCACAAATGGAGAAAAAGCCAGCTCTAATCTCTGATCAAGCCTATCAAACGTTAAAGCAAATCATTCTCAAGTTAATCCAAAAATAAAGAAACATTCACGGAGCCAGTTTAATCTAGCTCCGTGTTCTTATAGGAACTAACCCCACCATCTAATCACCTGAATCCGCAATACCTCTAAATGATGACACCTCATCCTCTATATAACTCACCTTCCTTCACTCGACTACACCATTACTAATAGAATACATAAAATAGAATTAAACACACATTAAATAGACGAATAACCTACAATTACATTAAATATGATGCACTTTTTAAAAATAAATCTAGATATATGTTGCATTTATTGTTACAATATAACATAAATTGTACAAGATAAGTGCTGAAGGGAGTTCGAATCACATTGCATGCAAAATATTTAGATCTATTAGCGGAAAAATACGACTGTGAGGAAAAAGTCGTTACGGAAATTATAAATTTAGAAGCAATTCTTGATTTGCCGAAGGGAACAGAACATTTTGTTAGTGACCTCCATGGAGAGTTCCATGCCTTTCAACATGTGCTCAGAAACGGTTCAGGTAAAGTCAAAGAGAAGATTCATGATATTTTCAAAGGCACGATGACAGAACAACAAATTAACGATTTCGCCACATTAGTTTATTACCCAGAAGCAAAACTAAAACAAATCCGAAACACCTTTTCAAATGAGGTGGAGCTAAATGCGTGGTATCAACAAACGATTTATGACATGATCACACTTCTTCCGTATGCTTCATCCAAATATACGAGATCAAAGCTGCGAAAAGCATTGCCAGAGCAATTTGTTTATGTGATCGAGGAATTATTATATAAATCTGATAAATATTCTAATAAAAAAACATACTATGAAAAAATTATGCAACAGATTATTACCCTTAGACAGTCAGAAAAATTGATTATCGGCTTAGCGTATACCATTCAGCGACTCATTGTGGATCACCTACATGTTGTAGGAGATATTTATGATCGTGGCCCAGACCCTGATAAAATCATGGATACATTGATTAACTACCACTCCTTAGATATCCAATGGGGAAACCATGACGTACTTTGGCTAGGCGCATATGCTGGATCGAAGGTATGTCTGGCAAATATTATTCGTATTTGTGCTCGCTATGATAATCTCGACATTATTGAAGATGCTTATGGCATTAATCTTCGCCCACTCCTTAATTTAGCGGAGAAATATTACGAGGACAATCCAGCATTTCGTCCAAAGGAGCATAAAGATAAGCCATTGTCTGAGCATGAAGCTTTACAGATCACAAAAATTCACCAAGCGATGGCGATGATTCAATTTAAACTAGAGAGCCCGATTATCAAACGTCGACCCTTTTTTAATATGGAGGATCGTTTAGTACTGGAGAAAATTGATTATAAAAAAAAGGAAATCACGATCTATGGGAAGACATATCCACTAGAAAATACATGCTTTCGGACGATTAATCCAGCTAATCCGGCACAATTGCTACCGGAAGAAGAAGAGGTGATCGATAAGTTATTAGTCTCTGTTCAACATTCTGAGAAATTAGCCCGCCATATGAAGTTTTTAATGAAAAAAGGTAGTCTTTATTTGAGATATAATGGAAACCTACTAATCCATGGCTGTATTCCAGTTAATGAGGACGGGGAAATGGAACAGATGGAGATCGAAGGAGAGGTATATAAAGGTCGGGCCTTATTAGATCAATTTGAAGAATATTTGCGTTATGCCTTTACTCATCGTGGCCTATCCGATGATTTAGCGACAGATATGGTTTGGTATTTATGGACAGGGGAGTATTCGTCTTTATTTGGGAAGCGAGCAATGACGACCTTCGAGCGTTATTTTATAAAGGATAAAGCTTCCCATAAGGAGGATAAAAACCCCTATTATTATTTGCGAGAAAGTGAAGAGATTTGCCGTAAAATGCTAGAAGAGTTTGAACTCGATCCTGATCAAGGGCATATCATCAATGGACATACACCAGTAAAAGAAATTGAAGGGGAGAACCCGATCAAGGCAAATGGCAAAATGATCGTAATTGATGGCGGCTTTTCGAAGGCCTATCAATCGACAACGGGCATTGCAGGATACACGCTTTTATACAATTCATTTGGCATGCAGCTCGTAGCACACCAGCAGTTTAATTCAAAGGAAGAAGTAATCCAAAATGGAGCCGACGTCCTTTCGGTGAAGCGTGTAGTGGATAAGGAGCTAGAGCGAAAAAAGGTCCGTGAAACAAATGTAGGCAAGGAATTACAAGAAGAGATCGGTCGCTTAAAACAATTAATGGAATATCGCTATATGCAATAAAAATGGGGAGCGCTAATCGCTCTCCTTTTTAAATGGTGAAGAAAACGGGTATAGGGGGATAGAAAGGAGTCTCACCAATGGATATTTATACGATTGGTCATTCCACACACACAAGGGAGCATTTTCTCGAAATGCTTGGTGAAGCGAATATTGAATTTGTGGCAGATGTCCGCGCCATTCCTGCTAGTCGTAAGCACCCTCAGTACACAAAGGATAACATGAGAAAATGGCTACAGAATGCCGGAATAGACTATCATCATTTTCCGTTGCTTGGTGGAAGACGGTCTCGATCAGGAATAATAGGAGAAAGCCTCAATGCAGGTTGGCGAAATCAATCTTTTCATCATTATGCTGATTATACATTAGGTGATGAATTCAAACGAGGTTTAACGCAACTTCTACGAACGGCAAAAAAGTGTCAGCTTGCTTATCTATGCTCGGAAAAACATCCAGCCCGATGTCACCAATTAATAATTAGTAACTTTGCAGGCAAATGGCTGGAATGTGTATCATCTGATGGATAATTCAAATGGTCGAACAGAAATCATAGCACATGAACTTGGCAGATGGGGAGCAAATCCAATCATAGAAGAGGATGGAACAGTCGTCTATCCAAAATAGAACCAGATACCCTCTATCAAGGTACCTGGTGAATGAAAATCTATACTAGATCACAGGCCTCTGCTGGCATCCAATGAGCATCTTTTCCATCCCATTTCACATTACAGCCTAAAGGATTGGTTAATGGGGTTGTAATACGTTTACCAGCTAAGTGCTCACTAAGCGCATTTTCTAAATCATTCACGGTCGCCTTTTCTGACTGTCGCGGGTTGTCGAGACCTCTTCCTGTGTAGATCAATTCTCGGTTTTGATTAAACACGAAAAAGTGTGGAGTTCTTAATGCTCCATATGCTTTTGCGATTTCTTGTGTGGAATCATGTAAGTAGATCCAAGGGAATTGATTTTCCTCCATGCGCTTCACCATGCCTTCAAAGGAATCATCAGGATTGGTGTTTGCACTATTGGAGTTAATTGCAACAAAGGATACACCATTTTTTGCAAATTTCTCCGCTGTTGCCCTTGTAACTTCATCTGATCCGATTACAAATGGACAATGATTACATGTGAAGAAGACAACTAAAACCTGAGCATCATGAAAATCTGACAAGCTGTATGATCTCCCGTTTGTGGCAGGAAGCTTGAAATCTGGCGCCTTTTGCCTTAATTCTAACGTAAATGCCATTAAAAATCCCCTCCCATTGTACTGTATATGAAAAATATACCAGATTATCAGAAAAGGAACAATAGCTTATGTTGGGGCTCATGAATCCAATTACATTGGCCATACTAACATTAATAAGCCGATTATTTGTTTTTCATAACGACAGGTTTGATAATAGTATTTGCAAGACTTGAATGTAATGAGAAGGAGTGGATTTGGTTGAAAACAAAAGCGGTGATCATAAAACAATATGGTAGTAAAGAGGTGCTAGAGGAAGGTTCCGTAGACTTACCTGAGCTAGGAAATCATCAAGTGCTAGTTCGAGAAAAGGCCACTTCCATTAACCCGATAGACTGGAAGCTTCGAGAAGGTTATCTGAAGCAAATGTTTGATTGGGAATTCCCGATTATTCTTGGTTGGGATGTCGCTGGAATCATCGAAGCGGTTGGATCTGAGGTAACAGAATGGAAGGTGGGGGATGAGGTATTTGCTCGTCCTGACACGACGCGTTTTGGAACCTATGCCGAGCATACCATTGTCGATGAACATTTGTTAGCTAAAAAGCCTGCTAATGTTTCCTTTGAGGATGCTGCAGCAGTTCCATTAGCTGGTTTAACTGCTTACCAAGGTTTATTTGATCATGGTTCCTTACAAAAAGGAGAAAAAGTGTTAATCCATGCTGGGGCTGGTGGTGTCGGTACCTATGCGATTCAATTAGCAAAGGATGCTGGTGCTTATGTTTACACAACGGCGAGTGAAAAAAATCATGAGCTGCTAAAATCTTTAGGAGCGGATGAAGTAATTGATTACCGAAAAACAGATTTTCAAACTGTTTTAAAGGATATAGATTTGGTACTAGATACGATGGGTGGAGAAGTACAGCATAACAGCTTTGAGGTTCTTAAAGAGGGAAGCGGACGTTTAATTTCCGTTTTAAATGAACCAGATCAAGACAAGGCAAAGCAAAAGAATGTTACGGCCAAAAGTATTTGGCTTCAGCCTGACGGTCAACAGCTTAGTATCCTAGCTAAATTATTAGAGGAAAACCGGATGAAAAGTGTTGTTGGCAGTACATTCCCACTCTCCCAAAAAGGGCTATATGATGCACACGCCTTGAGTGAAACCCATCATGCCGTTGGTAAAATCGTAATTACGGCTGATTAACAGTCTTATAAGAAATAAGCTCTATCATTCAAGGTAGAGCTTATTTCATGATTAGCTATTTTTACAAAGGAAAACTAGGAGCTAAACACTTTCTTTCTAATGATTATTTCAGCGATAGCTAGGTTGAGCACCCAGCATAGCCAGACCGCAATTGTATATGAAAGGCTATAAGGAAGGTTAAGTGCATTATGCGAAATTGCTACCAAAATATAGATGGTTATATTGGCAAATGAAAGAAAGAAACTTCGAAGTATCCATTGCCTATGTAAATTGATTTTCTTCCTTCTAATCGCCACATATCCAAGGATAGTTATTCCGAGCCATAATGTATTTAAAATAAGAAAGCCTAGCGTACTTGGCCACCCCCCTGTTGCAAAAAAACTAACATAGACACCTGGTAGGAAATTGAAAAGAATAGATAAAACATAGATTCGACCATTCCAGCGATGGAAACGGATTGATTGAATCCGAATTTTTTTGATCACTCCTAGTGGCCCAGTCAAAAGTGAAATAATCGCAAGAATAATATGGATACGAATCATGATTATCCATAAGGATTCATTCGTTAGTATTTGATCCTTCCTGGCAATAAACTTTACAAATTGAGGGTCTACAATAAAATTCTTTGATAATGTATGAAATATCCACATGAGTGGGATAAGGAGAATCAGTATTCGAATAGATTTGTTCATAAGCAAGCTTCCTCCATAAAAGTTAGAAAAATAGGTGACGATTTGTCATCAAAAATAATGCAGCAACAATGGTTAAAAAGGTGAACCAACTATAGCAGATTAGTGGAGTTCGATATGTCAATAAAAGCTTCTCAAGCTGTTTAGTAAGAATAACCTTTTTTAGCTTAGCATGTATTATTCCTATCATGGCACCAATAAGGACAAGTAGTAGGATGGATGTCACAACCCATATGACAGACGGGTAGGGTGGATACCCTATAACCATCCATCCACCAGTTAGGAGCAAAAAGGCTAAAGCATAATGTCCAACTCGAGTGAAGGCGAGAGTGGTTTTTAATCCGATTCTTAATTCATTGCCTGTAAGAGTATATAGCCACCTCAATATTATTGGAAGGCAAAGAAAGCTACCGAGGAGTAAGGCGCTAAGTACATGAGCAAATATTAAAAGTAAATACATGACGACCGTCCTCTCACAAACGATGTCCTGCTAATTTAGATGAGGGAAGCATACCGGCCTTTGCTTCCCCATGCATCTCATGACCATTGACTGAAACAGTACATTTTAGTGTGAGACGCATTGGCTTCGTTACTTTCATAGACCATCTTAATTGACTTCCATCCAACACAAGATTATCTAAGATGATCGAATCCCCTCCTTGTGTTGCTTTACCTGCTAGTTGTCCTTCTTTCATATATAGATTAAATAATACAGATTGGTTACCTACTGGGGTTGCAATCGTGGTATCCCATTTTCCAATAAAACGCTTTATTTCATTAAGCTGGATAGTCGTATCGATTACTTTTTCAGATTCTACTTGCTTAATTTCTTTAAGTTTTTCTCCTTCTTTTTTCCAAACTGTGCCTCTACGTTCATATTCAAACAATTGTTCTACAGCGAGTGCAATTTGTGGCCCTAGCTCTCGTTCCACAAGGTACAAAGCCACATCTAATCCTGATGTAACTCCACCTCCAGTTACTAAGTCGCCATCGTCTACGACACGAGCTTTTACGGCAATCGTGTTTGTTGCGGTTAAAAGATCCATTCCCATATGATGCGTAACGGCATGGCGACCCTCTAATAAACCATTCATGGATAAAATAATTGAACCACCACAAACGGTAGTAATCAAAATATCTGGTGTCATCAACGCTTTTTTCAGAAGGCTGCTTAAATCTGTGTCAGCTGCTTTCTTTAATCTAGCAGGAATTTCATCCATTGTTCCGGAAGCTCCAGGAATAAGGATAAGTCCTTTGCGCGTTAAATCAAGCTTACTACTCGCTTGAAGGGTGATCTGATTTGATCCACTTAATACTGTACGCTCTCCTTCAGCAGATACAAGCTGTAGGTCAATGTCCTTTTTGGAGAACATGGCAGCAGCTTCAAACACTTCGAATGGTGCAATTACATCGAGTAAATCAAACCCATCAAATAATACAATTTGAATATTCATCGTTTTCCCTCCCGAATATTCCTTTTTAATGAGATTTATCAGTCTTTGATACTCTGCTTCTTCCAATTGCCCTTTAGCTAACCGCTTTTTAAGTTCTAAGATAGTATTTTGGTCAGTACGATAACGTTTTTGAATTTCAAAAACTCGAATAGCTACAAAACAGAAAAGCGTAAGACAGAATAAAAAACCATATGGAAAGAAATCCATTGAATAACCTCCTTTAGTTAATGATCATCTGAACCACATGGAAAGAATAACAATAAAATGTCTCAAATGAGGGTACAAAAATATCACAAAATCATCACAATACAACCTACTGAATTTGTTGCTTAATGCAAAAATGATAAACTTAAGATAAATGAAGTGGAGAGGGTAGGAACGATGATGGAGAAATTAGATACCGTTCTGGTCGTAGATGATGATGAAAGTATTGTGGCGCTATTAAGAGACTTTTTGGAGAATGCGTCCTTTTATGTGAAAACTGCTTTTAACACCGACGAGGCATTAGCTGTGTTTCATCAGAGTGTTGTTGATTGTATGATCCTTGATATCATGATGCCAGGTCAGAGTGGTTTTGATTTATGTAGGGAGATCCGGGAACAAAGTAATATCCCTATTCTTTTCCTAAGTGCTCGAAGTGACGATGTGGACAAAATTCGCGGCTTGGCACTTGGTGGGGATGATTATATAGTCAAAACGGCTTCGCCAGGGGAGATTGTTGCAAGGGTGAAGGCGGTTTTACGGCGATCTGGCTATAGAAAGGAACAGAAAAAGAAGGTTTTATCATATGGGTCGCTTCATTTGGATATGGCCTCGAGAGAAGTATTACTGGATGGTGAGAATATCATGCTCACACCTAAGGAATATGAGTTACTAAAATTATTTGCCGAACATCCCAATTACGTTTTTACTTATGATCAATTACTTGAAAAATTTTGGGACGGGGTCGGTGATAAACATACAGTTCGTGTTCATCTAAGCCGTCTTCGTGAGAAGATAGAGCTTGATCCAAATGATCCAAAATTCATTGTCAATGTATGGGGTGTTGGCTATCGATTTAAAGGAGAATAAAATGAAAACTATTCGTATTCGAAAGTTTACCATGCTAAGCTTATTCCTCATTCTTTTATTGCCATGGATATTTTATGTAGCTGCCAACTTTTTGGAAACAAAGTCGTTCAATATTAGTGGGGATGAAGCTAATCAAAAAGATATAGAGACAGTCGTTCAACAGATTGAGAAAAACTCAGGAAATTGGACAGATTCCGCTTGGCAAAACCAAATAAGCCAACAATTAGAAAAGATAAATATGGATGTGGTGATTCTATCTCCGTCCGATCAAGAAATTTTCCAAACAGATGATGAGGAGGTTTCAAAATTTAGGGTGAAAGAACATTTTTCAATTCTACAGGACGGAAAACTGCTCGGAAGGGTAGTGATATATCAATCAAATTCGAGAGTGATTCCTTTGATCGCAGCATTTGTAGGATTAATGCTTTCTTTTTTTATAGTTGGATTTGAAATGCGAAGATTTATTCTCAAACCGCTTGAGGAAATGAGCGTTAGTGCTCGAGAAATTGCGAATGGAGATTTGGATGTCAAGTTGCCATCGTCCCATATCACGGAAATAGCTGAGGTGAATGAAGGGTTTAAAGTGATGGTAGGCGGTCTTAAGGAAGCTTTCCAGAAGCAAGTGGAACTGGAAGAAGAGCGTCGTTTTGTAGTTGCTGCTGTTGCACATGATTTACGAACACCGTTATTCGCTTTAAGAGGTTATTTGGATGGATTGGAGCAAGGGATTGCGGATTCCCCAGAGAAAATGGCGGAATACCTGTCGGTTTGTAAAGAAAAATCAGCACAATTGGGTCGACTGGTAGAGGAACTTTTCACCTATACAAAGGCGGAATATTTAAACATTGAGCTTGAAAAAATAAAGGTTGACCTAGCCAGTATAGTACAGAGGTCGATTGGGAGTTTGGAAACACAAGCTGAAAGAAAGTTCATTTCTATAAGAGCTGGGGGTTTTGATGAGAATTGTCTGGTTATGGCAGATATACACTCATTAGAGCGTGTGCTAAATAACTTATTAGATAATGCGGTCAGATATACTCCTGAACACGGTAAGATAATGATCGATTGTTATAAGTGTAAAAATAAAGCTTTCTTTACTATCCGGGATACAGGAGCGGGCTTTACTTCTGAGGAGCTACAACGTGTGTTTGAACCTCTTTATCGTGGGGAAGCATCGAGAAATCGTTCAACAGGTGGAATAGGATTAGGATTATCGATATGTAAGAGATTGATGAAAAGACACGGAGGTGATCTGCTTGCAGATAATCATCCAGACGGAGGAGCAATCTTAAAAGGGTGGCTACCTTTAGTTAACTAATGTACATCTTTTCATTGCACTAAACTCCCAAAAGCCTCACATTTCTTCAAATTTCGAGATGATCAATCCCTTATTGTTGGATGTCATGCTTTTGGTAAAAAAAATAATTCTAGTTTTATGGAAATACATATTTTTTTAGGTAAAGAAACATTGCGTAAACATTACAGTACACAAGATTACAAAAATGTTTACATGTACACATTTAACGTATACATGTTTACAAAAGTGTGTACATGTTGTAATATAAGGAAGTGTACACAAGTGTAAACAACATAAACATTTTCGTATACAAGTGAAGTCTTTCGTGAAAAGATTACAATTATCTTTCTTTTTTACGAAAACCATTGAAGGAATACAGATAATAAAATATTCTTTTTTTAAGGCTTTATTTTTAGAAAGAAGTCTAAAAGCAAATGATGAGAGGATGGATACATATGAGTCAATCAAGAATAGCAGCAATTGATGTAGGAAATGATTCGGTTAAAGCAATATTTGGAGAAATGGAAAGGGAAATTAACATTCCAAATATTGTTGCCATCGATACAGAAGACCGTCCAGTAATCGGAATTGAAGAGTTAGATCAGAAAGATCCTCTAGAAGGGTTGCACATTCGTATACACTCACCGGCATTAAAAGAGAATAACACTATTTATCGTGTTGGTCATTTGGCAACAAAGGCAGGAAATTCAACAGAGCTAGATCCTGGTAGCAGCAAATCACAGGAAGACCAAACATTAGTCATGTTATTTACTACCATTGCTTTAGATGCAGTAGAGGCTTTTAAGTCGAATACCAATCAAGTTGTTGATGCAAATTATACATTAGGAACAGGATTACCACTTCGAGAAGTGAAGGAAGGAAAAGATGCAGGCTATCGTTCCAAGCTGATAGGTTCCGTTCACCAGATCGAATTTCTAGTGACACCACAGCATCAAGGTAAGAAAGTAAACATCAAGTTTGATGAAGCAAAAGTATATCCGGAAGGGTTCGCTGCGTTTATTAACCTAGTGATGGATGAGGACTTGAAGATTATTAATAAGAAATTAATAGATAAGCAAATTCTTATTCAAGATATTGGCGGTTTATCTACCGATATTGCGGTGATTAGAAACAGAACTGTAGATGACGATAAAGCGCAAGGCTTTAACTTAGGAGTATCTGAATCACTGGAAACCATTCGTGAGGAAATTTTTACAAAGCATGGGGTCGAATTAGACAGTCGACGAGATGTCGTGGATATTATTACGAGAAAAAATGACCGAAATCACATCATGGTAAAAGGAAGTCGGACAAGCGTCCATGATATTACAGATAGAATTCTCTTAGAATTGGCAAAGAAACAATACCGTCTTTTACGAAATGTATGGCAAAAAAATTCACAAACCGAAATCTGTTATTTTGTCGGTGGTGGATCAAATGTCATTAAGGAATACTTAAAAACCTTAAACAACAATCTAGACGGCTACAATATCGAATTTTTTGAGGATGAAAAAGAAAGTATTTGGATGATGGCGAATGCTTACTATAAGCTGATTGCCGAATTTTTAAAGAAATCTAATAAAAAGGAACAGAAAAAAGCCTCTGCTCAATCATAAGGTGATAACATGAATAAAAATAATGAAATCAAAAGGGGTCAGACGATATCCTTTCGTATCCCTTCTGAAACTCCTGATTATATTTTAAAAGAATTACAGCATTTAAAGGAAAAAGAAAGACGGAATTTTTCGAGTAAAATAGCTGAGTTTGTCCTGAAGGGTGTAAATGAAGGGACATCGAAGGAACAAGAAACGATCACCATTCCACTTCCGAAACGCCTAACGAAGGCGCAACGTAATTGGATTAAGCATGAGCATTCCGAGGCATTGCTAGGAAGTATCATGTATCATCTGTTAAATGACCCAGTTCGCTCTACATCCCTACTCGCCTCCATGAATAGTAATGCTACAAATATTGATGAGGCATTATACTTACAGGAAGAGATGCTAGAAGAGTCTGAGCAACAAGAGCCAGAGCTTGAGAACGAGACAACTCGAACAAAAGTAAATCACAAAGAGCTTGACGATGATCTAGATGCGATTGATTGGAATGAAGCATTAAGCCAAACGCGTGATTCAGAAGAAGCAGAGGAGCCGGAAGAGGAAGACCTTGATGATCTCTTAGGAGACTTTTTAAGTAAGATGAATAAATGATTTATGCTAGAAAGCTTTTGAACGTCCGCTAATATGATTAGCGGACTTTTTTATGCGTTTGGAAAGTATAGAATTTTTGTAAGAAGTAATGCGACATAGCGAAAATTTTGAACAATTCTCATCTAAAACTAATGAACTTTTCATAAGACTCTCATTCTTCTCTCATTTTTCAAAACTATAATCAATTTGAAATAAAAAAGATAAAGTGGGAGGCTATCAAGTATGAAGATTGTTATTATACCGTCAGGGTTCAAGGAGTGCTTGAGTTCAGAGGGGGTTGCGAAAGCCATGAATAACGGGATACAAAGGTTTGATCCGAATGTAGAAACAATGGTGATTCCCATGATTGATGGTGGGGAAGGATTTGCTCATACGATTATAAAGCTAAAAAAGGGGGAACTGATTTACCGAGAAGTAATTGGTCCGATTGGTGAAAAGGTTCGGAGCCATTTCGGAATATTTCAGGAAAATGGAAAAAAGACAGCAGTAATAGAAATGGCAGCTGTGGCTGGTCTAACGCTTATTCCTAGAAATAAGAGAAACCCTTTAAAAACAACTACGTTTGGTGTGGGACAATTAATAAAGTCTGCTTTAGATTTGGGTGTAGACGATATTTTGATCGGTTGTGGTGATTCAGGGACATCGGATGGAGGAGCGGGTATGGCAGAAGCCCTTGGAGTTCGTTTCCTTGATAAATATCATCAAGCATTAAATATTGGTGGTGGGGGAGACTTACATTCCATTGAAAATATCAATATCTCAGGCATAGATCCGCGGCTTTCTAAGGTAAAAATCGATGTGGCATGTAACTGGTATAACATTCTTTGTGGGCCAAGAGGCGTAGCGCGTGTGTTTGCTCCCCAAAAAGGAGCGAACCCTGAAGAGGCTGAGCAATTGGCGCGTAATTTAGAGTATTATGCTCAATTAATTTTACAGCAAATGGAGGTGGATGTAAGAACAACGCCAGGTGGAGGGGCATCGGGAGGCTTAGGAGCAGGTCTAATGGCATTTACTGGTGCTACATTACATCCCCGTTTTGACATTATCATGCAATATATACAATTAGAAGAACATATCAAAAATGCAGATTTAGTATTAACCGCTGAGGGCTGTTTGGATTATCAAACGCCGAATGGGAAAATACCAGCAGAAGTGGCACGGATTGCAGGAAATTTAGGAGTTCCTGTTATTGCCATTACGGGAACGATTGGGGAAGGAGCAAGCATCAATTATACGAATGGTATTCATGCATATACGAGTATTATTCAAAGTCCAACTTCTCTAGAAATAGCAATGAAAGATGCTTCAAGGTTAATCGCTGATAGTGCCGAGGCTGCTGTGAGGCAAATTCGCATCGGCTATCAAATGGCAAAACGTAAATATAAGCGAGAGATAATATGAATGCTACTACCAGAATTGAAAGAAGAAAATCTACTTCTTATCAGATATTCAAAAAAACTCTTTTAGCGATGCCTAACTATTCCTATATTCTCTTAAGCTTATTTATAGTAGTATGCTTTGCGATCTTCTTTACTAGTTCTTTAGATTACAAAGGCAAGGTAGCGCTGATTGTTTTTGTGATAGCGATGATCTTATGGATTGCGACAAAGCTTCCTGCGGGTTATGTAGCGCTTGGAGCCATACTATCGATTATTCTTTTAAAAGGAGCAGACGCTAGTCTCTTATATGATTCTTTTTCATTAGAGATTGTTTGGCTGATGATAGGGGCTTTCATCATCGGGGAGGTGATAAAGGTTTCTGGTTTAGCAAATAGAATAATCACTAATATTATGAAGAACTCTGCTACTTCCAATAGTGTTTTATTTCATGTGCTGATAGCTTTACTTCCATTATCTATTTTCATTCCTTCTACATCGGGGAGGGCGGCGATAACATTGCCTGTTGTAAAGGAATTAGCTCCTTTCATTCAAGACGATAAACATAAACAAGTCCTTGCGATGTTTGTGCCGACTATCATTCTTATGACAACTTCAGCAACCCTTATCGGAGCTGGTTCCCATCTAATTGGTGTGGAGATATTAGAGAAAACAACTGGTGAAACGATTACTTATTTAAATTGGCTCATTTGGGGAGTGCCATTTGCTATATTTATTAGTTTTGTCAGTTATTTAGCTGTGAGACTTTTATGGATGAGAGGAAAGTCTACCCCTCTACTTTCCTTAACGAAGAAGCATTCTATTTTTACAAAAAATGAAAAAATAACAGAAAAAGAAAAGAAGGCTTTAATTTTTATCGGGACACTATTCCTTCTATGGGTGACAGAGGGCATTCACGGACATGATATCGGTTTTATTACAATCATGGGAGCATTAGTGTTTATGTCACCTAAATTTGGTCTTCTATCATGGAAACAAGGGGTAAAATCCGTATCATGGAATTTGATCTTATTTGTATCGGCAGCAACAGCATTAGGAATAAATCTTGTGGAAACAGGAGTTGTAGACTGGATTGAATCCTCTATTTTTCAATTCGTGACAAGTTTTTCTAACTTTTCTGTTTGGGGAATGCTTTGTTTTATCTTACTTGTTTCCATTACTAGTCATTTGTATATTACTTCCCATACCACAAGAGCAATTGTTTTAGTTCCTGGGCTATTGATGCTTGGTACCTCGTTTGGTTTCAATGGAATCGCTGTTTTATTCTTGAGTTTAGTAGGGATGAATTATTGTTTAACCTTTCCGGTAAGTTCGAAAGCTTTGCTTGTTTATTTTGAAGAGGAAAAAATCAGTTATAAAGCAAAAGACTTAATGAGGTTAAGTTTCCTATTAATGCCGATATATTTTATTAGTATACTACTATTTTATTACACCTATTGGGATTGGACAGGTTTGACCTTATAATAATGAAAACGGAACTGCCATATAGACAGCTCCGTTTTCATCAAGATTTCTTCATTTTGTCTCTAAGCAGCAGCAGCGCTTTTATTTTTTGTATAATATCTTTCACTTCTCATAATTAACGCCCCTACTACAACAAATGCCATAATAATGATTGCCATCACCACATATCCATTCTGGAATCCGATTGATCCATAAAGAGTACCCATTACGTAGGAGAAGATCGTAATTCCAACTTGTTTTGCGAAATTAAATCCAAGCATGTAGACGGTGGCTGATAGGCGAACATCAAATACGCCAGTGATATATTTCATAATCGAAACTAGCATTAAAGGCATTTCGATTGCTGCTAGTAACCTCCAGAATGCTAACATCCATACCTCTGTCAAATAAGCAGAACCAAGAACACGGACAAATAAAACGATTCCTGCTAGAATTAGTCCATTTTTAGCCCCGATTTTATTAATAAACCATGGAGCGAGAATCATAAAGCCTGCTTCCAGGAATACTTGTACAGAAGCAATACGGCTAAAGACAAGCTCTCCTCGAGATGCATCATCAAAGAAGCTAGCAAAATAGTTCGGGAATTGCTGATCAAAAACATCAAACATTGTCGCGATCCCGATCATCATGATACAGAATCCCCAGAAGCTTCTATTCTTAAATACATTCAAAATATTTTCCTTCGTAACCGGTGATTCCTCTTCTTCTACCTCTGGTGCATGAACCTTTTCTTTTTCTTCCTTTTTCACACGAAGTGCCCATAATAGCACACCAAGAATGACTGCAGATACGGTACACGCCCAAAAAATACTGTATGGATTTCGAACAAACATGATACCACCGATAAATGCAGCAGTACCACCTGCTAGTGAACCGAATAAACGAACATGTCCATATTCGTAGTTACTGGCACGGGTTGACCGTTCGATGTAGGCTTCGACAACACCGACACCGCCATTTAAACATAAACTTAAGTATGCCCCACCAACAATGGCGCCAAAGATTGCGTTCATTTCTAGTAGTGGAAGAAAAGCAAATTGAACAAATGGTCCGATAAATAAAAGGCATAAAACAACAAAACCGAATAAATATTTTTTAAGACCTAATTTATCTTGGATAAGACCATAGATAGGTTCCAAAATAAGTGCAGTCACGGCCATAGCAGAGAACACTAGACCTGCGACGCTAGTGCTGAGGTTCGCTGTTTTGTCTAACCAAAATGGTAAAAAGGCAAATATTAATGCCCAGATCATGAAATAAAAGTAATACATCCCGCCAAAGTTCCAGAACTTTAACTGTTTTATGTTTTTCATTGCTGACTACTCCTTCTTATTTTAAGACTTCTGGTGTTTGTGGTGTCCATCTATCATCAGGAACAGGTTCTCCGAAGATAGGATTCCCTTGTTCATCCCATTCTATCTTTTGAGCTCTTGCTTGACGATTCGGTTCATAAAGTGGATCACCAACTAAATCGGTATAATTTCTTGCGTGGTAGACTAAGATGGTTTCGGCGCCATCTTCAGATTCTGTAAAAGAATTGTGTCCAGGTCCGTATTGACTATTCTCTGGACAGCTTTGGAAGACTGGTTCCTGGCTTTTCGTCCATGAATTCGGATTCAATAAATCGTCATCTGCATTGGCAGTAAGTAATCCCATGCAATAATCAACACCAGTTGCACTTCCGGAATATGTGATAAAAACCTTTCCATTCTTGATTAAAACAGCTGGTCCTTCATTCACCCAAAAGCCTTTGATTTCCCAAGAAAGTTCCGGTTTTGTAAGCATGATAGGTTCTGTTTTTAATGTCCAAGGATTTTCCATCTTTGCAATATACAAATTGGAATGCCCTTTAATCTCTAAATCCTGCTGGGCCCATACATAATAGAGCTCGTCCTTGTGGTGGAAAATAGTTGCATCTAATGCAAAGGTAGACATGCCTGTCTCGACTTCCCCTTTTTCGACCCAGTTTCCTTCCATCGGGTTATCTGATGCGTTTTCAAGAACGTACATTCTATGGTTGAATGTATCATCATCAATGTTCGTGTCTGGAGCAGCAGCGAAATAAATATACCATTTGCCGTTTGCTCGATGAATTTCAGGTGCCCAGATTAATTCACTTAATGGACCGCTTTCATGCTTCCGCCAAACAGCCACTTCCTTCGCGTCATGTAGTTCATTAAGCGTTTTCGCTCTTCTTAATACAATTCGGTCATAAAGTGGATGAGATCCTGTGAAATAATAATAGCCATCTGAGTGCTTATAAACGAAAGGATCAGCACGCTGTAAAACAATTGGATTCAATATTTTCTCACACATATTTAAACACCCCTAAGTAATGAAATTAGAAAGATTTGAAATAGTAAAACCTTTTCATAATGAACAATATCTTTCTATATAAGTAATTTTGTAAGTAATAGTTTGTGCAATGAAAAGGATAACACTTATACGTATAAGTGTCAATTAAATTTTTCAATAAGTTATTTGTATCTTATATCTAGTTAAATAAAGAATTAGATATTGTTAATGTGGTGTGGCTTATCAGCTGTGGAGTGGATGATTCGTACAACTATTTGAAAGCGTTTTACAATATGTTCGTATAAGAAGGGAAGAAATCATTAGTCTTTTATATTTAGATGTAAAATAATTTGATATTAAAATATTTAATGTTAAAATAAATAAAGAATTACTCAACTATAAGATGTTGCAATGATAAGAAAGGGAGTGCTTATATTGAGACTGGAAGGCAAAGTTGGAATCATAACAGGCGGTGCTTCTGGGATTGGCCGAGGAATCGCTCTTGCTATGGCAAAAGAAGGTGCACATATTGCGATAGTTGATATTAATGAAGAAAAAGGCAATCAAACCCTGAGGGACATATCGCAATATAAAGAGGGTATGCTATTTATTAGAGATATTTCGAAGAAAGCAAACATCCATCCAATCATTAATGAGGTTATCGATAAATTCGGAAAGCTAGATATTCTTGTGAATAATGCACACGCTTCTAAGCAGGCTTCTTTTGTCGAAACAACGATGGAAATGATGGAGCTGTCCTTTGGTACAGGCTTTTATCCAACCTTCCATTTTATGAAGGCTGCATACCCGGAGTTGAAGAAATCGAAGGGGAAAGTGATTAACTTTGCTTCAGGTGCAGGAATTTCTGGTCAGCCAACCCAAACATCCTATGCTGCGGCAAAGGAGGCAATCCGTGCGATCACTAGAGTGGCTGCAAACGAATGGGGGCCAGAAGGAATTAATGTCAATCTTATTTCACCGATTGCTTTAACGGAAGGGGTAGAGGCTTGGAGTGAGAATCATCCAGAGCTATATGAACAAATGGTCAACAATATCCCGCTTCGTCGCTTAGGCCAACCAGAAGAGGATATCGGACGAACTGCTGTGTTTTTAGCAAGTGATGATTCCCATTATATTACCGGCCAAACCATTATGGTCGATGGAGGCTCTATCAAAATTTATTAATCGAGGAGGAAAAGAAATGGGACGTTTAGACAATGAAATTGCTATAGTAACAGGTGGTGCATCAGGTATTGGTGAACAAATCGTGGATCTTTTTAGTCAGGAAGGAGCAACTGTTATTGCAGCAGATATCAATGAAGCTGCATTAGAGAAGGCGAACAACAAGGACAATGTAGTTGGAATGAAATTGAATGTTGCATCAGATGAGGAATGGGCGCAAGTTGCTAAAGAAATTAAGGAACGCTACGGCCATATTGATATTTTAGTAAATAATGCCGGGATCTCTTCGGAGAAAGCATTCAAGGATATCGATTTAGAGGATTGGCAAAAAATGCTCGCAATCAATGGATTTGGCCCATTTGCTGGGATTAAACATATCGCACCATACATGTCGGAACAAAAGCAAGGCTCCATTGTAAATATTTCTTCGTATACTGCGCAAATCGGCCAAGGCTTTAACCATTACTCTGCTTCTAAGGGTGCTGTACGGGCACTATCCAGAGCAGCTGCTACCCAGTTTGGTAGAAGTGGAGTCCGTGTAAACACCCTTTTTCCGGGGATTATCGATACACCAATGACTCAAGGCTTATCTGAATCAAAGGAATTATTAAACCAATTAATACAAGCCACCCCACTACAACGATTAGGAAAGCCAGACGATATCGCAAAAGCCGCCTTATTCCTAGCTTCAGATGATTCATCTTATATTACAGGTGCTGAAATTGTAATTGATGGAGGCTTTTCTGCTCAATAGAATAAGCTAAAACCAGTCACGAGAGAGGTGGCTGGCTTTAGATGTTGGTTTAGTTAATTCTAGCTTACCACATTGACAACCCTCGTCATCTCCTATATTATAGTTAGGAAAAGAATACTCGAACGGAAGAGGTTCATAGCTGAAACCCTCTATAAAAAACTATGGATGTTACGAGAATGCCATGTCCATATTAGGATGTGGCTTTTTTGTACGTTAGGAAAAAATAAAATTTTTGCAAGAAGTAATGCCATGAAGCGGAAATTTTGAAGTCCAAAGTAGTAAAAAAGCTAACGCATCTGCTAAAAGGGAGCGAATGCGAGGTTTTCTAGTACGTTAGGGCGAGTGCCTAATATCCGAAGTGAAAATAGTTTAGCTATGAACTTTCTTGTCATGTTTGGGAGCAGGTACAAGGAGGTTTTTTTATGTCTGGGAGAAGTCATGAACAAGGATTACAAGACCTAAAGCAATTAGGGAATCAAGATACACAATATACGGATGATTATGCCCCTGAGGTGTTAGAAGCAGTGGATAATCTACATTCTGATCGCGATTATTTTGTAAAATTTAATTGTCCAGAATTCACGAGCCTATGTCCGATTACAGGTCAGCCTGATTTTGCGACAATGTATATTTCTTATATACCAAATCAGAAGATAGTTGAGAGTAAATCGCTGAAGTTATATTTGTTTAGCTTTCGAAATCATGGGGATTTTCACGAGGACTGTGTCAATATTATCATGAATGATTTAATTCAATTACTAGATCCTCGTTATATAGAGGTGTGGGGTAAATTTACTCCGCGTGGTGGCATATCGATTGATCCATGGTGTAATTATGGAAAGCCAGGGACGAAATATGAGGAAATGGCAACACATCGCCTAATCAATCATGATTTAAATCCTGAAAAAATTGATAATCGTTAAAGGGGATTGCATATGAAGCAGGACAAAGCAATTGTTGTTTTTAGTGGTGGTCAGGATAGTACGACTTGTTTGTTTTGGGCCAAGGACCGTTTCAAAGAGGTAGAAGCGGTAACCTTTGATTATGGTCAGAGACACGCTCTGGAAATTGAGTGTGCAAAGGAAATTGCAGAAGAGCTTGGAATCAAGCATCATATTTTAGACATGTCCCTTCTTAATCAGCTAGCACCAAATGCATTGACTCGTGAGAGCATGGAAGTAGCAGAAGGGGAGGAGGGGGAGCTCCCATCCACCTTTGTGCCAGGAAGAAATTTGCTTTTTTTATCCTTTGCGGGTGTGTTGGCGAGTCAAGTAGGAGCAAAGCATCTCGTGACAGGTGTCTGTGAAACGGATTTTAGTGGTTATCCAGATTGCCGTGATGTTTTTATCAAATCATTAAACGTTACGTTAAACCTTTCCATGGACGATAATTTTGTTATTCATACGCCATTGATGTGGCTCGATAAGGCGGAAACGTGGGAGCTTGCAGATCAACATGGTGCACTGTCGTTCGTTCGGGAGAAAACATTGACATGCTACAACGGAATAAAAGCAGACGGATGTGGGGAATGTCCAGCATGTAAGCTTCGTAACAAAGGGTTGGAGCAATACTTAGAAGCGAAGAAAACGGAGGAATTATAGTATGTTAAGAGTGTTTCTATATTTACTTTCTATTGTAACGGCAAATGTCGTCACAGCGGCATTGATGCCATTGCAATTTGGTATTTTTATTATTCCAATGGGAACCTTGTTCATCGGAGCAACTTTTATTTTTCGTGACCTGGTTCAAAACAAGTATGGAAGAGGGAATACTTATTTATTTATTCTGACCGCATTAATATTATCTGCTATCGTTTCAGCATTGCTAGGTGATTCATTAATGATTGTCGCGGCATCTGCACTTTCATTTATTATCTCAGAAACAGCAGATACTGAGATTTATACGCGATTGAAGTTACCGATCGCCTGGCGCGTGTTTTACAGTGGAATAGTCGGTGGCTTTTTTGATTCTGTTGTATTTGTCCTAGTTGGACTAAGCCCACTTGGAGCTGGAATGCTTCCTTGGGAGGCTGTGACAGCAGCGATCCTTGGACAAATCATCGCCAAAACAATCATTCAGATGATTGGTGCGATCATATTGAATCAAGTATATATAGTGAAACAAAAAGATATGGTAGCAGAGTAAAGTAGGAGAGTTGTCCGATAAGGATGACTCTTTTTTCATGAAATTGGGGTAAACTAAATATACTGTTATAATAAGATGAGGTGATGGAATGGAAAAATCTTTTGTACGAGAATCATTAGCAATTAAGGTATGTCATGTATTCATTTCCGATACGAATAATCATGGAACACTTTTTGGTGGCAAACTAATGAGTTATATTGATGACATTGCATCCGTTTCCGCGATGAGGCATTCAAGAAAACCTGTTGTTACAGCGTCTACTGACTCAGTTGATTTTCTAGCACCTATAAGCACTGAAGAGTCAGTCTGTTTAGAGTCCTTCGTCACATGGGCAGGAACTAGCTCGATGGAGGTTTTTGTCAAAGTGATAGCCGAAAACCTTTTAACAGCCGAGCGAACCATTGCGGCAACAGCTTTTTTAACTTTTGTAGCCGTTGGGGAAGATGGGAAACCAGTTCCAGTCCCAGGCGTTATACCAGAAACAGAAGAAGAAAAATACTTACACCGAACAGCAGAACAACGTGTCGAAGCAAGGAAACAAAGAAAAGCATCAAGTAAGGAATTAGCACAGTATATGGATAAAAGTAAGCTGTGGGAGTAGTTGCAAAAAAGTAGGAGCAACTTGCAAAAAAATTCGCTCAGCTGCAAAAAAGTGGGAGCAAGTTGCAAAAATATTCACACAGACGCAAAAAAGCGGAAGCAACTTGCAAAAAAAATCCACGCAGCTGCAAAAAAGCAAGACCCACTTGCAAAAATCAAAATCACAGCCTCCCTCGTTACGACGGAGGCTGTGAATAATTAAATCTCTCTCTTCCTCTTTCTCTTAAACAAGAAAGTACTTGCTCCTATCAGTAGTAAAATCAATCCACCTAATAAAAAGTTGAACGTACTAGTCGAGGTATCTGGTAATTCCTTCTCTTCCTTAGCGTCAACCATCGTTTCCATATCTTCTTCAAATACGGTAAATGTGCTAAAGTGATCGATTTTTGCTGTCACGTTGCCATTCTTATATTCTCCGCCTACTACTTCCCATTTCTCTAATTGTGGATTTAAATAGAAGATTTTTAGAGAATTTGAGTGTTCGGCCACGGCTTTGTTGACAACAAAGGAAACTATGATATTAGAATCAAATTCACTTATTTCCTTGTCGCCTTGAATGATGTTGAAATCATAGACGGCACTTAAGGCATCTTCTATTTGTTCTAATTTTTGGAGAATAATGTCCACAGCTTGATTGCCGTTTGTAAAAATGGATGCAGGTATTTGAAGGGTGACGTCCTTCTTTTTTATCATGATTAACGCATGAAGTTGCTTTAACAGCTTCACTTGCTCCTCTGTTAAAAAAATGGCTATCGAAGAGCTATGTTCGCTTAAATCAATAATTAATTCACCATTATATGCTAATTGGTCGAAAATGGCATCATTCACCGTGGCCTGATTATCCTCTACCTTTGGCTTGGTTATAACATTGGGTTCAAGCTCCGGTTTTTCCTGACCTGGATTTTTCGGAGTTGGTTCATCATCCGGCTTTTCGATGTCTGGTTCCTCAGGGGTTTCCACACCTTTCAGAGTTAATTCACCAAAAACTGATGTATCCTGATAGCTTGTGCCTGTGGTGTCATTCCAAGTTGCGATACTTTGGCGCGCACCTTCATTTCCATCATTAATTTGGACATCGAATCCAATTTTTGTTTCATTTACTGGTGTGATTGTTTTAAAAGGAATCTTAACCTCAACGATATAACCATCATGCGTTTGGTTTGTTGCAGACTTAACCCCTTCGGCAATACTTCCAGGATTAAAAGATGCTTCGTTGTCAAAATTAACTCGGTATTGCCCGTCATCCACTTCGTAATAAGAAGTCTTCCCATTGTTCTCATCGACAAAGACTTCAATGGAATCCTGCTCCCAGGCATTTTCACTTGTTTTATCAAGTGCAGAATCCTTTACTTCTACTAGTACATATAAATTTTCCTTATCCCAGAGTGCTTTTGCAGTACCATTTGCCCCTTGCCATGCCATTTGATACCGATTCACCTGAAGCTCGGCTGCATTGCTCCATGAATCATCAACTGTACCATCGATCTTTGGAGCCCCGAATGCTGCGGTGCCTTGATTTGCTTCTTTTTCCTCTGGCTCATGCTCAGCGAGGAATTTTTCTGGATCGATGACGGCATAATAGGCTGGTTTTGCTTGTAAATTTTTATCAAACAATAATGGGCTTTGTTCTGCTCTCCAGCTTGTAGCATCATTCAATCCCCAGAAGGTAACACGAGAAATATGCTCCTTGTGTTCCTTATAGAGCTTAAACAGCTGGGCATATAAATAGCCCTGCGCATTTGCCTGTCCCTCCGTAAGTTCATTATTAGTACCAGCTGTAATGTCTAGCTCAGTCACCCCGACTTCTACACCGAGAGAAATAAATTTCTCTAAAGAACGTCGGACATTTTCAGGGTTTGTATTCAAATTATAGTGTGCCTGCATGCCAATGCCATCAATCAATAGCTCTCCGTTATTTTCTGCTCCATAGTTTTCGTTAATCTCTTTGACCATTTGGTAGATTGCTTCTGCTTTATTTTGATTATCATCATTATAATCATTGTAGTATAGTGGAATATTCCAGTCGTTTTCTTCTATTACTTCTTTTGCTGCACGAAAAGCCTGTTCAATATAATCAGGTCCAATAGCCTTATACCAGCCAGATTGGCGTAAGGATGCCTTCCAATCAGATGGATTCGGAGGATTATCGTTCATCGCCTCATTCACGACATCCCATGAGATTACATTTGGACCAAAGTGCTCCACTGTTGTTTGGACATGCTTTCTTAGATTGTTTAGTGCCTCTTCTCTGCTCAATGGTTGACCATTTTCGTCAGAATGGAGCCATTCCTCTGACTGCTGGTGCCAAACAAGCACATGTCCATGGATTTGAAAGCCTTCCTCTAGTGCTTTGTCTACAAGCTCATCTTCTGCTGTAAAATCAAATTTTCGCTGCTCATTATAAGCATAGGCTGGCTTCATCGCATTCTCGGCTGTTACTAACTGATGGTGCTTTTTTAAGAGCTCGAGTCGAGAGCCTTCTAATTCTGCGGTGGAAATAGCATTACCGATGAGAAAATCATCCTTATAGACATCCTTTATAGAAGGTAAATCCTTCTCAATATCCGTACCACCAGAATTAGCTGGTTCAAATGTAATATCATCCATATAGAAGGAAGCTGTACTGCTTGTGCTCTCGACATAAATGGTTAAGTAACCATCTCCTGTACTATTATATCGATAACTCCCTTGTAGCTGTACCCAACCATCTTCTGTAGTGATCGTTTTTCCATCCAAATTATGATAGCTTGCATTGTCACCTTGCCCAACCTGTGTGGAAAGCTGTAACTCAGTGCTTTCTTCTGAGAGCAGCTTCACCCACACAGAAATGTTGTATTCCTCTCCCGTATCTATATATGGATCGACTCGCAATGCGGGACCGTGCCATGTCTCTGTTCTTTCTTCTACTTTTAGTGCAAAGGAACCGCCTTCTGTGTGATTAGCTTCATCGGTTACAGCCAGAACTTCTGTACCAGATCTACCCTCGATTCCTTCCATTGATTGGTCCTCATAATCGATGGTCGAAAATTGTTGGACAGGAGGCTCTTGCTCCTCTGGTTTTTCTTCTGGAGCTGGACCACCAATCCATTGCGCGATTTCCTCGAGCGTTGTATCCATTAAGACATAATGTCGACCCATTGCATAAGGACTGCCATCTGGATAACCTACTTTAAAGGCATATTTTATACCATTTTCTTTATTAGCTGCTTCTGCTTCCCCGTTGTAAGTACCATATGGATACGCCATAAGTACAGGATCTTTGTTAGTGATAGATTTCAAATATTGATTAGCTGCAGCAATTTCAGCTGATGCTTGCTCTATGGCAATCTCTTGATGCCAAACGTACTCTTGATCATGTGTTTTCGAATGGTTTTCTAGACTGATGCTTTCTTCATTTACAAGACTTTCTAACTGATCCTTTGACATGCTATAATCTCCATCAATCCAATCACTAACAACAAATAGCACGGCCTGCATGTTATATTGCTTCAAAATAGGTAGTGCGTTTGTTACGAAATCAGGAGTAGCATCATCAAAGGTTAACAAGATTGGTTTTTCTGGAGCTTCTTCCTCCCCATTCATGATACGAACATATTGCTCTGACGATAACGTATTATAGCCATTCTGATGCAAATATGCCATGGTTTCTTTAAATTTTTCCAAACTAGTATCTGTCCATTCAATTGTCGGATTCTCCACGATCCGATGATAAAGAAGGACAGGGATATCTTCCTTTTCCTGTGCATGGATAGTAGAGGGCATCCATCCAGCTGGTAAAACTAATAAAGATATAAGCAGTAATGATGTCATTTTCTTAAAATTCTTACTCATTAAGCAATCTCCCTTCTTTTTAAACGCTTACATAAGAACCACAACTCTTATTATATCGTTTTGATTTTTAACAGATAACCAGAAAAATTAAAGAAGCTTCTTTAAAAATTTTAGAAATTTCCATAGAATAGATATTACCTTACATAATTCTGTCAGAGGAGAGATGAAATGAACCCACCAATTATTCGAAAATTATTAACAGGCAAAGTGAAAAAATTAGGAAGTCCAGAAGCTAAAGACAAAATGGATCGTGAATGGGAGAGTGCTATTTTTAAGCAAAGTGTAGAAGGGAGGAAGTGGCTTAGCAAAACGGGACTAGCAGGTGATGAGGTAGCAGATACGAAAAATCATGGTGGTCTGGAAAAAGCAATTTTTGCCTATTCAACCCATCATTATGACTATTGGCGCAAAGAACAAGGGATAGAAAAGATTGGAATAGGTGCAATGGGGGAAAATTTAGCGGTAGAATCTTTAGATGAACAGCGTGTTTGTATAGGAGACACCTACCGATTTGGTGAGGCAGTTATCCAAGTGGCTCAACCGAGAAGGCCGTGCTGGAAGCCTGCAAGACGATATCGCATCATGGATTTTGCTCTGCAGATACAGGAGACAGGTAGAACAGGGTGGTATTTTCGCGTATTGGAAGAAGGCTATGTTCAAGCAGAACAGGAATTAATTTTGCTAGAGCGACCTTACCCTAAATGGACGATTGCTCAATGTAATGAAGTGATGTATCGTAAAAAAGATGATTTAGCTCTCGTAGAGGAACTAGCTTCCTGTCCATTCTTAGCGGAAAGCTGGAAGGAGACCCTGTCGAAAAGGTTGAAAGGAAAGAAGACATCCTCTAGTGATAAACGTGTATTTGGTCCAAATAAAAATTAGAAGTGAACCTTTCTATCTACTTACTTGTATAAGTAAGTAGAAGAAGGAAAGGAAGGACAATATGACATTAGGTTGGTTAATCAGTACAGTTGTTGTGGTGATCTTAGGAAATGTTTTCGCAATATTTATCGCTACGTTAAACAAAAAGGTGGTCAAGGATTCACAAGGCAAAATTGATTTTAAGAAAACAGATATTTATTTTCAATGGACGAGATGGGATAATATTAATATTGTAGTTGCAGGATATACGTATCTCTGCCTGATTGGTTTATGTATTGTTTTACTTCGCGGAGATAATATTGAAAGCCCTTGGGTGCAATTTTTTCTTCATCAGACCGCTATATTTTCTTTACTCACCATTATTTGGCTTATCTCTAGAATTGTTTATGTACTTAAGGGAATAAAAAAACGGTGGCCAGATGAATTTGAATAAGGCGGAGCAAGAAGAACAATACAGCCTTGAGGAATTGTTCGTTTCTTACAAAACCCCTATCTATCTTTTTATCTACCGTTACTGTCAGGAGGAGCAGCTAAGTATTGATATCGTCCAGGATACCTTTTTGCGTTTTCATAAATATCAACATCAATTTGATGCGAGAAAATCCTCGATCAAGACCTATTTATTTCGCATGGCCTATCAATTGATGATTAATCGGTTGAATAAGAGGCAACGCTGGAAGAAGCTTTTGCCATTTTTATACCAGAAAGAAGCCCAACATGAAAGCATGTCGTCTATTGATAAACTTACGATCCAAGAAGCTATCAAGCAATTACCTGAGCATCAGCGTGCAATCATTTTATTAACCTATTATCATGATTTAAGTCAAAAAGAAATTGCGAAAATACTAGAAATACCTATTGGGACCGTCAAATCAAGATTACATGCTTCGTTGAAAAGATTAAAAGAGCTATTGGAGGGAACGGCATGAATAAAAAAGAAATACCAGAAGAGCTCAAAGAAAGGTTAGAGGAGTTTCATGTAGAAATCCCTCAGATACCACTGAAAAAAAACAAGCTAGATCAGCTAGCAGACTGGATCTGTAAGCCTGTGAAGAGTCCTTTGGAGTTCCTTTCCATACATGAGAAGTCTACGATCAAGCTTGGTTTATATCCATTGTTTGCGATATTCATCCTACTTCTACCTACGATGTTTTTAATCTAATCAAGGAACAATCCTACACTTCCCTTAAGACCATATAAAGTTTATAATAGTCTTTATATGAAAAGGAGTGTTTGCGATGCGTGAACAATGGTCATCCAAAATTGGGTTTATTATGGCTTCCGCTGGTGCTGCGATTGGACTAGGTGCCATTTGGAAGTTTCCATATCAGGCAGGACTAAATGGAGGAGCAGCATTTTTCCTATTATTCATTGTCTTCACCCTTGTGATTGGATTATCGATGCTAATATCAGAATTTGTAATTGGGCGTGGCGCGAAAAAAGAAGCGATCACGGCTTATAGAACCTTAGCGCCAAATAGCCATTGGAAAATGATCGGTCAGCTAGGTGTATTAGGCTGCTTTCTATTGCTTTCCTTTTATAGTGTGGTAGGTGGTTGGGTCTTGATTTATAGTGCTCAGTCTGTTGTTGGTCAAGTAATTAAGGATGGAGCGAATTATGAGCAATTATTTGGCGCTGTCACCTCCTCGCCCGTCATTACGTTAACAGGGTTAGCGCTGTTTTTACTCATTAATGTTGTTGTCATTTCTTTTGGAATAAAGAATGGGATTGAAAAAGCGAATAAATATATGATGCCATTATTGTTTTTATTTTTTATTATCCTTGTCGTTCGTTCCCTCACTCTAGAAGGGGCTGCGGAAGGGATCTCTTTTATTCTAAATCCAGATTTTTCTAGCCTAACAGGAGAGGGAATTCTCTATGCGCTTGGTCAATCCTTTTTTGCTCTAGCAGTGGGTTTTTCTTGTATGGTTACCTATAGCTCTTATTTAGGAAAAGAAGTGAGTATCCCGGCATCTGCTTCCTCTGTTGTCGTGATGAATATTTTCGTCTCCTTATTAGCGGGATTAGCTATTTTCCCGGCAGTGTTTGCCTTTGGAATTGAGCCTACAGAAGGGCCGGGCTTATTGTTTATTATTTTGCCGACAGTATTTGCTCAAATTCCTTTCGGGGAAGTATTCTTCTGTCTATTCTTATTATTATTTTTATTTGCGACTTTAACGTCCTCCTTTAGTTTATTAGAAATTATCGTATCTGCCTTCACGGAAAATGGAAAAAGATCGAGAAAGAAAGTGACCTGGATTTCAGGACTTGTTATGTTCATTGCGGGTATTCCAGCAGCCCTGTCCTCCAGTATTCTAAAGGATTTCATGGTCTTTAATAAAACAGTATTTGATGCAACAGATTATTTAGTGAGTAATATTTTGCTACCACTCGGAAGCTTACTTATTGCGATGTTTATCATTCATCGAATGGATAAAGCGCTGGTGGAAGAGCAGTTTAAGATGTCTAACAACCTATCCAATGGCTGGTATCGAATCTGGAGAGTTGTCATGACTTGGATTGTACCGGTCACGATTCTCGTAGTGTATGTGAATTTGATCGGGATATGGAAGTTATAACCATCTCAAGGAGAGATGGTTATTTTTTTATGACAGTGGTAGAGGAAAGATTAACAAGGTTTTGAATCGTATCACCTACTGGACAATGCTCCTCTAAAAATGTGACAAATTCCTCCACTTTTTCTTTTGGAGCATCAGTATCAATGTAAAAGGTTGAGCTTATTTCCGAATATCCTGGGCGCACATCCCCCTTATCGAAAAATCCGTCCAGATCAATATCCCCTTCTAATTCAACACGGAAATTCTTTAGATCAATATCAAATTTTTCAGCATACGTACGTGCCACAATCGATTGGCAGGATCCTAATGCAGAAAGTAATAATTCTACTGGGTTCATTGCAGTATCAGTGCCACCAAGGGATGCAGGTTCGTCAACCATCACCTTATGTCCTCGGGATTCCGTTTCTACTAAAACCTTTTCCTTTAATGTTGCTGTTGCTTTAAATGTGTGAATAGCCATGCTTGCCTCCTAAAGTAAGATGTGAAAAAGCCCTTCTCTAAAAAGGGGAGAAGGGCTGATTACCGATAGTATAATTGCTTTCCTTCTCATCTTTCGTATTAAAATACGTCTGAAGTTGGCACCATACTTTGAATAAAAGTTGGTTGCCGAGAGATCATAGGGTCAGTCCCTCCCCCTCTCTGGATGAGAAATATCCATATAGTTTCATAGACTATATCATGAAAAAAGAAAAACATCAACTTAGTGAAGAACAGGTTGTCGAAAAAATATATTTTGCTCATCTCGCTATGGAGAGGAGAGATAGTCAAGATAAAAAGATATATCTTGGCAATCTAGCTAGGAAGAGGAGCGTTCACCAAGATATATTGCAAACAGCCCCTCATATGCTAATCAAAATAGATTTATAGAAAAAAGAAATATTCGGAACATTAATGCAATCGATTGCGCTATAAAATAATTTCAGATATAATATGAATTGCTCGATTAAAAAAGTAATAGTATTTATATATCGTAACAAAAAACCATTTAGAACAAATGAAAGCTTATGTGCAATCGATTGCATTTTGAAAGCGGATAAATGAGAGGTTTAGGTTTAAGGAGGATATTATGTTAGCAGAAGAAATTAAGACAGAAGAAGAAAGCAATGTAAAACAACAATTACCGAATCTACCAATCAGTACGATATGGTTGATTAGTTTTGGTTTTTTAGGAGTACAAATGGCATTCTCCTTGCAAAGTGCCAACATGGGGCGAATTTTTCAAACGATTGGAGCAGATCCTACTAAATTAGGATTTTTCTTTATATTACCGCCACTTGCAGGGTTAGTCGTTCAACCGATTGTTGGTTATTTATCCGATCGAACGTGGATGCCGAGGCTCGGCCGGAGAATCCCTTATTTACTCGTTGGTTCCATTGTCTCTGTAATAGTTATGTGTTTATTGCCGAATGCGGGAAGCTTTGGTTTTGGGTTTGGTTCCATGCTTGCTTTAATGTTTGGGGCGGTAACGATTTTATTTATGGATCTCTCATCTAATGTTGCAATGCAGCCATTTAAGATGATGGTAGGAGATATGGTCAATGAAAAGCAAAAAGGATTCGCTTATTCGATCCAAAGCTTCCTATCGAATAGCGGGGCTGTTTTAGCTTGTATTTTCCCATTTTTACTAACTGCAGTAGGTGTTTCCAACACTGCGCCTAAGGGAGTTGTCCCACCATCAGTGGTTATTTCCTTTTATGTCGGTGCGGTAGTTCTAATCATTTGTAGTTTATTTACGGTATTTAAGGTGAAGGAATATTCCCCTTCGGAATATGCTCTTTACCACGGAATAAGAGAAGATGCGCATAAGAAAAAAACGAGTATGTTTGGCTTACTCCGCAGTGCTCCAAAAGTATTTTGGACAGTTACACTTGTTCAATTGTTTTGTTGGATGGGCTTTCAATATCTTTGGACATATGGTACAGGTGCTGTTGCGGCGAATGTGTGGAATACGACAGATCCTTCAAGCTCTGCTTATCAAGCTGCAGGTAACTGGTTCGGCATCTTGTCCGCAGTACAATCCGTAGCTGCAGTACTATGGTCACTTGTACTATCACGTATTTCTAACCAAAGAAGAAAGCTGGGTTATGCGATTAGTTTAGTGCTTGGAGGAATCGGATTTAGTTCCGTATTCTTTATCCATCATCAATGGCTTTTAGTTATCTCCTTTACCCTAATAGGAATCGCTTGGGCAGCCATGATGACCTTTCCATTTACGATTCTTACAAATGCATTAACAGGGGAAAATATGGGGACATATCTCGGTTTGTTCAATGGTAGTATTTGTTTACCACAAATTATTGCCTCTTGTGTAAGCTTTGCCATTTTTCCATTACTTGGGTCGTCGATGCCTGCCATGATCTTATTATCAGGAATTTTCCTCATAATTGGGGCATTGTCGGTTGGAACAATCAGAGAAACCTTAGCAAAATCGTAAGGGAACAGATAAGCATGGACGAACATATAAAAAAATGGATACATCCATTTTTTCAAATAGATTAAAAGATAAAGGAGAATAGAGATGCGGACTGTCAGTAGAAAGTGGTGGAAGGAAAGTGTTGTCTATCAAATCTATCCGAGAAGCTTCATGGATAGTAATGAGGATGGAATTGGAGATCTAAAAGGAGTAACATCAAAGCTCGACTATTTGAAAGACCTAGGAATCGATGTCATCTGGATATGTCCAATGTATAAATCTCCAAATGATGATAATGGCTACGATATTTCTGATTACCAAGATATTATGGACGAATTTGGGACAATGGCCGATTTCGATGAACTTCTAGAAGAAGTGCATAAGCGGGAAATGAAGCTGATTTTAGATTTAGTCATTAATCATACGAGTGATGAGCATCCATGGTTTATCGAATCACGCTCTTCAAAGGATAGTCCAAAACGTGATTGGTATATATGGCGTGATGGCAAAAATGGTAAGGAGCCAAATAATTGGGAATCGATCTTTAACGGATCTGCATGGAAATATGATGAAAAAACAGATCAATATTTTATGCACATCTTCTCTGAACGTCAACCAGATTTAAATTGGGAAAATCCTAATGTAAGAGAAGCATTATATGAGATGGTGAACTGGTGGTTGGATAAAGGAGTCGATGGCTTTCGCGTTGATGCTATTTCCCATATCAAAAAGGAACCTGGCTTAAAGGATATGCCAAATCCCAAAAATTTAGACTATGTACCATCCTTTTCAAAAATGATGAATGTCGAGGGGATTGATCCATTTCTATCAGAATTCGCACAAAAAACGATCCATAATTACGATATTATGACAGTTGGAGAGGCGAATGGCGTTAAGCTGGAGGATGCGGACAAATGGGTTAGTGAAGAGCATGGCTACTTTGACATGATTTTTCAATTTGAATTTTTAGGTCTATGGCAAAAGGATGGAGACGGCACTGTAAATGTGCAGGCATTAAAAGAAAATCTATCGAAGTGGCAGGCAGGTCTTGAAGGGAAAGGCTGGAATGCTTTATTTATCGAAAATCACGATCAACCTCGCCGAGTGTCCACATGGGGAAATGACCAAGAGCTTTGGAAGGAAAGTGCTAAAATGCTAGCTGCCTTGTACTTCCTCATGAAAGGAACCCCATTTATCTATCAGGGTCAGGAAATCGGTATGACGAATGTTCAGTTTCCATCGATAGAGGATTATAATGATGTCGGCATGATCAATTACTATAAGTTAGAAACAGAAAAAGGACGTCCACATGAGGATATTATGCAAGTCATCTGGAAGCAAGGACGCGATAACTCCCGTACTCCTATGCAATGGCATGCTGGGGCAATGGCAGGCTTCACTACATCGAATAAAACGTGGATGAAGCTGAACCCGAATTATGTGGATATTAATGTCTCGGATCAAATGAATGATCCTGACTCCATTTTGAATTTTTATAAGGCTTTAATCAAGTTAAGAAAAGAAAATGAGGTTTTCGTTTATGGAAGCTACAAGTTGCTGTTAGCCGATCACCCTAGTCTCTTTGTTTATACTCGTACATTTGGCGAGAATAAGGCATTAGTGATCAATAATTTCTCTGAAAAACATACGGAATGTAAGCTTCCGGCTGAAGTTTCTATTATTTCCTCACAGCCTGTTCTCCACAATTATGAAGTAGAAGAGGAGAAATTAGTAGAAAAAATGACATTAAAGCCTTACGAAACAAGGGTATATTTATTTAACTAAAAGAGTAGGAACCCGGATATTTTTCCGGGTTTTTTATTTTAACATTCACGCGATTATTTAAACACTTCTGGAATCATCGTAAATCCATCCACAATGGTGTCCTCTTCAACCTCAATCATTAAATACCGTCTTCCATCAATTTGTATTTGTTTAACAAATCGCAAATCCTGTGGACTTACTGCTACATTAGCTATCTTTGTATTAATCTTAATAGATTTTGAGGTGAATTTTGGCACAATGTTTCTCGCTTTTAGCTCATAACCCTTATCATCCACTACATTTTTAAAGGCTGTTTCGACCTTTTCTGTGTCCACATCCTCTAGGCCACTCGTCTTCAATACCTGCTCCACATCCCTGTAATCTAGCTTCGGTGGCTCTTCCTCTTCATTTTCCTCCACCACACGATTGATTTCCTCATACATACTAGCAAGGGTCGATGTATTAATTTGATGGCCAACAGCGTCGCGAACAATTTCCTCGAATACAATTTTATCATCCTTGGCAGTCAAGGTTTCCTCGGCATTTAAAACCTCCTCAATGAAGTGAGGATCTGGTTCATTCGCCTTCCCTGTAGCGTAGAGAATACGGTTCACATCAGCAGCATTTTCCGTAAAACAAGGGAATAGAAAACCGCCAACTGGTGCCTTAAGATTAATCACAGGGTCAACGACTACATTATATTTAAATTCCTTCTCTACATAATCAAATACGAGCTCTTTTTTTGGATCCTGTGTTTTATTTAAACTACATAGAATAAAGGAATGGGAATAGACAGAATCTCGTTTACTTTCCTCGGCATCATCATTCCCACGCTTCATTGGCTTTAAGTATTCTCCGCGAATGAAGGTGACGACAATATCCATTTCATACTGCTTTTCATCAAGCATTTTCTCCACTATTTGTAGCATTTGTTCCTTCCAGGCATCTGTTTCACTGCTTAACAAACCTTGATGTAGAATAAGCTGACTACTATTTTCGATACCGGATAGAAATTTCAGCTCAAATAACTTTTCATCGATTGTGCCTGTCAGCACTTTTTTGAAATTGTTCATAAATAATTCCTGCTGGTCTTGATCTAACATTTCAAAGGGCTGACTTTCCTGATGATAAATTTCGCTGGACTCCTTCATGATATACACATTAAAAATATCATGTATTTTCAATAAGTCATTGTCTAGCTTGAATTGCTTTCGTATATTGGCTATATCTTTTTTGTTCATTTTATTTCACTCCTAGACTGTTATTATAACTGAAAAAAGAATCGAAAACTATTAATCTAGCAATATATTTCAGAAGGATGATACAGTATAATGAAAAGGATAAATGTTATTTTTTGCTAAGGAAGAGGGATGGAAATGCAGGAATCGATATTATTAGTTGAGGATGATCAACAAATCCGAGAAATGGTGGCCAATCATTTGCAAAAAGAGAGCTATGAGGTTATTTCCGTCGATGATGGTCAGAAGGCCATCACGCTATTTTCGCAAAATAAATTTGATTTAGTCATATTAGATCTCATGCTTCCTACCTCTAACGGAATAGATGTATTACAGCAAATAAGAAAGGAGAGCCTCTTGCCTATTCTGATCATGTCCGCAAAGGATAGTGATGTCGATAAGGCGTTAGGGCTTGGCTTCGGGGCAGATGATTATATCGCAAAGCCTTTTTCGTTAATCGAAATGACAGCAAGGGTGAAGGCTGCATTAAGAAGATCGAAGCAATATAGTCAAAACCATCCACCAGAAATCGTTAAGGTATTCGATTTAGAGATAGATCTAAATAACTTTACTGTACGAAAAAAAGGTGACGAAATATCTTTAACTGCAAAGGAGTTTCAAATATTACGTCTTTTAGCAACCAATCCGAACCAAGTCTTTACAAAAGGTCAGCTCTATGAAAAGGTTTGGCAGGAAGCGTATTATGGGGACGAAAATGTCATCAATGTTCATATTCGAAGATTAAGAGGTAAGATAGAAGACAATCCCTCTTCCCCAAAGTATGTGAAAACAATTTGGGGAATTGGATATAAACTGGAGATGAGACAATGATCTATCTACTAATTGTGGTGATAGTCGTCCTGCTGCTGCTTGTTTTTAAGCTATATCATGAAAAAAAGAAGATAAGATATCAGCTTAGTTATATGACAGAAAAAATGAATCAGATTATTTCGAATCCATCTGCTGAGCGCTTACTTTTAATGACAGAAGAAAAGGAGCTTAGAAATCTATTAAACGAAATCAATCGCTTGCTGGATTTTCACCATCAATACATTGCAGATAATGCAAAGGTGAGGATGTCGATGAATCGGATGTTATCGAATGTCTCACACGATCTGAGAACTCCTTTAACCGTCATTTTAGGCTATTTAGAAACAATGGAGTATGACAAAAAATTGACAGATCAAAAGCGAGGTTCACTTCTAACTAAAGTACGTCGGAAGGCTTTGGAAGTGTCAGATTTGATCAATAAATTTTTTGATCTAGCAAAATTAGAGTCTGGTGATTGGCAGTTGGATATCCGTAAAGTTCATCTGAATGAGGTTTGTGCAAAAGCAATCGTTGGCTACTATGATACCTTAAGCTCCAAAGGCTTTGCAGTTGAAACTGATATTCCTCAGGAACCCATTTTCCTTTACGCAGATCCAGAGGCGATTACGCGGATACTAGATAATTTATTAACAAACGCGATTCGCTATGGGAAGGACGGAAAAATGGTAGGGATTGCTTTGGAGCAGGATGAAGACCATGTCTATCTAAAGGTATCAGACCGCGGAAAAGGAATAAAAGAGCAAGAGAAGCAACGAATCTTTGAGCGTTTATACACACTAAATGATTCCAGAAGTCGACAAGCAGAGGGTAGTGGAATCGGGCTAACGATAGCTAAACATTTAACCGAACAAATGAACGGACAAATTACATATGCCAGTACGCCTTATACGAAAACCGTTTTTACGGTTCAATTTCCTAAAGCCTTAAATGCTTCTTTTCTAACTTAAGAAAATCGTAAGAATTGCGTAATAGAAATGACGGTTTCCTCTGATATAGTGAAGCTAATCAAAGTAAGGGGGATGTTACATGACTTATATGCTTAGGACCAGACAGCTTACGAAGCTCTATGGAGGAGTAGAGGTAGTCTCGAAGGTGAATATGAATGTTCGGCGTGGAGAGATTTATGGATTTTTAGGACCGAATGGTGCTGGGAAAACGACCTTAATGAAAATGATCACAGGCTTAGTTCGCCCAACCGAGGGAGAAATAGAAATAATGGGGGAAAAGCTTCAGACTCAATCGTATGAAATGTTAAAAAAGATTGGAAGTATCATCGAATACCCTCGTTTTTATGAAAGGCTCTCGGCAGAACAAAATCTCGAGCTTCATTGTGAATACATGGGCTACTATAAAAAAGAAGCCATTGCTGAATCTCTACAGCTCGTAAACCTAGTTAATGTGGAGAAAAAGCCAGTTAAGGAGTTTTCCTTAGGCATGAAGCAAAGGCTCGGTATCGCAAGAGCGATTATTACAAAGCCTGAATTTCTCATCCTTGATGAGCCGGTAAATGGATTAGATCCAATCGGCATGCATGAAATCCGTGATTTGTTTTTCAAGCTTAGTAGACAATATGGTATGACACTTATCATCTCTAGCCATATACTTGCAGAAATGGAACAAATCGCAGATACGATTGGTGTGATTCGTGAAGGTAGATTAGTGGTAGAAGCTCCTTTAGAGGATATACGAAATAAACAAACGGATCATCTAGAGTTGATGGTTTCTAATCATACAGGAGCTGCTTTTGTACTTGAAAATGAATTGAATTTGACTAATTTTAGATGGCGTGAGGATAAAGGAGTGTTTCAGATTTATGATCATAAGGTTAATCAGAGTGACATTGTCGAGGCGATGGTTAGGAGAAGGATAAGGATTGATTCGATTTATCAAAGAAACCAGTCTCTGGAGGATTATTTCCTACAATTGATGGAAGGGGTTGAAGTAAATGGTTAATCTTATGAAGCTGGAAATGAGACGAGTTAACATAAGAAATGTATGGATTAGCTTTCTATCGATCAATGCGGGGATCATCGGTATACTACTTTTGTTTGAAATTGATCCTGAAATAACGAAGGAATTTTATACGAGCTATGATGATGTATTTTTCTTTTTGGAGTTGATGGTTGCCGCAGCATTTGTTATTTACGCCTCTGTACTACTCTCTCAGCTAATTGTCGAGGAGTTTAGAGATAAGACGGTCTCTGTTCTGTTCATGTATCCAGTCAACCGCAAAAAGTTACTATTTGCTAAACTTATGGTTGTTAGTATGCTAACCTTTCTATTTATCGTTAGCTCTGGCATCATTGTTTTTACTGGATTTTACTGGATAAATGAGATAAATAGCTACATATTGGAGCCCTTATCCAGCCAATTTTTACGTGAAAAAATCATTCATCTTATCGTGATGGCCATAGCCTGTGCAGGAATGTCTCTGATTCCTCTAGCATTCGGCATGATCAAATATTCTGTTCAAGCAACGATTACCTCATCCATTCTGATCATCGCCATCTTATCCTCCTCTGTAGGAAATGGAACGAATTTATTTTCCTTTATTGGTGTACCTATTTTCTTAGGAATGATTGGTTTTATGATTGCAGCTATGGTAATCAGTAAATCGGTGAGGAAGGATTTTTAATAACAGGAGGGTGATGCTAAATGATTATCTTAATCGGCGGAACAAGCTGTACGGGAAAGACCTTTCTAGCACAGAAGCTTTTAGAAAAATACCGAATCCCATATTTTTCAATCGATCACCTAAAGATGGGGATCTATCGAAGTGATCGTGATTGCGGCTTTACTCCACTTGACGAGGATGAGATCATCACGGAAAAATTATGGCCGATAATTCGTGAAATGATCAAAACAATGATAGAAAACAACCAAAGTGGGATTATAGAGGGATGTTATCTTTTACCAGAACAAGTAGAGGCACTAAGAAAGAAATACCCTGAGGATATTATCTCCTTTTACCTGATTTTCTCTACTCCTTATATTCGAGATCATTTTGATTCAGGCATTATCAAATACCGAAATGTGATAGAAAATAGAGGAGCTAAAGAAGATAGGCCCATCACTCAATTTATCGAAGAACACGATAAGCTGAAACGTAAATGTATACAAAATGATGCGAAATATTTTGAGATAGAGCAAAATTACGAAGAAGAGATGATGTTTGTTTATCAATTTATAGAAGAAAAAGGCCATTAAAAAAGGTTAAAACTGATACAACTCTAACAGTTTCTCACCGATTTTTTTAATATCTTTTTCTAATGCTAGCTTGTATCCATTTTCCGTCAAATCTCCTAATTCTCCTGCGAGCATTCCATTAATCATGCTTTTGAATTGATCAAAATGCTTTGCCTTGTAGACCGTTTTCCCGTTGGTTAACCATTTATTATAAATCGGAATATCTCGGACTAACACAGGAGTTTTCGCGGCCAATGCTTCAAGTAAGACAATCCCTTCTGTCTCTTCATGAGTCAAAAATAAAAATAGATCACTTCCACAGTAAGCATCCCTAATCTCCTGTCTATTAATATAGCCCGGGAAATATAGATTAGGGATATTTTGATTCATCGCATGCTTCACCTTTGCAGGAACCAATTTCAAAGGGGTGTAACCAAACCAATAAAACCGGTACTCTGGCATTTGCCTCGCGAGCTCAATAAAATCTAAGATTCCTTTTCGTTCCATAAAATGCCCAACAGAAAGGATGACCTTGTCCTGTTCAGATATTTGATATTTTTTTCTGAAGCGATTTCGTGCAGCAGTGGTTGGGCGAAAGAAGCTTGTATCAATCCCATTAGACAAGCTGAAAATAGGAGGATTTAACCTATAGCTAGATAGTATTTGTCGCGCATAATCTGTAGGAGTGATTATAATATCTGCTCGATTATAACAAAAGGTAATCCATTTCTTAAAAAGCGGTGCTAACCAATTGGAACCAATAAAGGAATTGCGAAAATCCTCCATTGTGGAATGGGCATAGTATACGACCTTCTTCCCCTTTTGCTTCGCCCACCAGCTCATCATTAGCGAGTTAGGAAAGATCGTATTGATATGGACGATATCGAAGTCCTCATGATGATTTGCTGTATGTGGAATATTCAAAAGCTCCAGTGCTTTCTTCTGATGGCGCATAGCTTGTCCGATTCCACTTTTGCTAATTAGCCTTTCAGAGCCAGCATATAATAACACTTTCATAATACATGTCCCCCTATGTAACAAAAGATGAAATGTAGCGAAATAATAGTTCCAATCCAAAGCTATAAATAGCAATGGGGAGAGGTTTTCCAATCAGAATAATAGCTGTAAACTTTTTAAAAGACATTTTCGTTGTTCCAGCAAGGTAACAAAGAAAATCGTCTGGTGCAATCGGCATAAAAATCGCCACACCAAAAAGTAGCGGAAATTGTTTATGCTCTACCCAGCTTCTATATTTATTTCGAAGCTTTTCTTTAAAGAAAAGGGTCAGTACGGTATGGCCATATTTTTTGGCTATGCAAAAAGCGGCTAGAGAACCTAAGCAGATTCCGATATAGTTATAAAGCAAGCCGAAGATTGGTCCGAAGATTAGAATTCCACCAAGACAACCAATCCCACCTGGTACTATAGGGAAGACCACCTGTACAAATTGAAAAAGGATAAAGAAGATGGGCGCCCAAATACCAAATGGATCTAGAAAGGCCTCTAGAGCCTCTTCTGAATAAAAAAGCTTTGTTTGTATGCCATAGATAAAAAAGGCAAGACAAACCACTAAGCTTAGAATGGTAAGGATATGATAAATCGTTTTAATGGTTTTTGGATTTAGTTTCATGAATTCAAGCTACTTTGATTAAAATTTGGCAGACTATCGTGATTTTTTGGGTGTTCCTTGATCGCCTGAAAATAAATGCTTTCGATGTTTTGAGCAAAGGCAGTCGAGGAAAAATTCCGCACAGCGCTTTCTACCGCGTTTTTAGAAAACTGTTGCCATACTTCCTTATCGGAAATAAGCCATTGTAATTTTTCTTTAAAATCCTCATAG
The DNA here is from genome assembly GCF_003176895.1 of Gracilibacillus dipsosauri. Lineage (GTDB taxonomy): Bacteria > Bacillota > Bacilli > Bacillales > Amphibacillaceae > Gracilibacillus > Gracilibacillus dipsosauri. Next base: position 134,537 of record NZ_QGTD01000004.1, on the reverse strand, counting down.
GAGGAATACTGCCACCCATTTCGTTCATTCACAATAACATTGTCCAAGCAAGGATCCTCGCGACAAATAGCCGGTAGTCCACTTGCTAATGCCTCAATATAGGTTAGTCCCTGTGTTTCACTATTAGATGCACTAACAAAGGCATCGCCTATCTGGTAGTATGTCGCTATTCGCTCCGGTGATACCATCCCAGTAAAAATAACGCGGTCAGAGATATTCTTTTTATTAGCATAATTTTCAAGTGAATGTCTGTGAGGACCGCCCCCAACAATCAATAAAACGAGATTCTGTCGATTTAAGCGTGCAAAATAACGAATGATTTCTTCTAAATTTTTTTCTTTTGCTAATCTGCCGACAAACAATAAGAGCCGTTGGTTTGGAGATAAGCCGAGCTGCTGCCTAAGCTGTTGTTTCGTTCTATTTTGTATTTTTTTCGTGAATTGGTGTAAATAAATACCTGTTGGAATGACACTAATCTCTTGCGTAACCCCATAACCTTTTAATAACGATTGAACCTTATCGGTTGGCGCAATCACATATGTAGCATGCTTCAGTACTTTTTTGGTAAAGACGGCAACCATCGCTTTTCCCCATTTGCGATTAGGAGAAAAATAATGGGTGTAATCCTCATAAACGGTATGATAAGTATGGATAATGGGTGCACCACAATGTTTGGCTATATACTTGGCTAAACGGAAGGTGCTAAATTCGCATTGTGTATGGATGACATCCGGTTGCCATGCTATTAATTCATCAAGATATTTATCATTGGTGGATAAGGTGATTCTAGCACCTGGATATATTTTACCAATGCCTAATGAGCTTATATATGTCACTTCATTTTGCCGAAATGATTTCTTTTGGTTAGATAGGGTGAGTATACGAACATCATGACCTAAGTGCTGTAATTCCTTTTTTAAGTTGATGATAGATGTCACTACTCCATTAATAACAGGAGAATACCATTCGGATGTGATTAAGATTTTCATTGTAATCCCCCAATTTCTTCCCATCAAAAATAATCAGCTGGTGATGGATGAGTTAAGTACCTATGGAAACAATATGCATCCCCATCTCTAAATAGTATAGAAGAGTTTTTTTAAGGAGATATTAACCAAAAGTTAAATATTTGATAAATTTACTAAGCTAGGAACTGTAAAGCTTTCGTAAAAGATTTCATATTTTCTTTCTGTTTGGACAAAAATAGCTATAATAGTGATTGAAATACTTACTTATAGAAGGTGTTTGTTTGAGGAAATCGTTAAGTTGGATCATAATCTTACTCATGTTTTTGTTGATAAATACAATATGGGATGGGAAAAAGGAGGAAGCTGTAACTGTAATGAATAGGACAGAGGACTCTTTGTTGTCCCCTAATCGAATGCTGAACATTGCCCACCGTGGGGCTTCTGGTCATGCACCGGAGCATACGATGAAGGCCTATCAGCTTGCAATGGAAATCGGAGTCGACTATTTGGAAATTGATTTGCAAATGACGAAGGATGGCAGACTTGTTTCCATGCATGATCCCGATGTTTCGCGAACTACGGACGGAAGTGGTTTAGTAAGTGAGTATACATTAGCAGAACTTCAGAAGCTTGATGCGGGTGCTTGGTATAATCAGAACAATCCAGATAAAGCGAATAAAGATTTTGTTGGATTAAAAGTCCCTACATTAGATGAAATATTCGAGCATTTTGGGAAGAAAGCGAATTATTATATAGAGATTAAACAACCATCTCAGTCTCCAGGTATGATCTCTTCATTACTAAAAACATTGAAAAAGTATGATCTGTTAGACCCGAATAATCGGGAAGGATCTGTTATTATTCAATCCTTTAGTGAAGAGAGCCTACAGCAAATTCATCAAAGAGCCCCTTCGATACCTCTGATTCAGTTGAAGGGGGAAGCTATTACCAAAAAACAGTTGGAAAAAATAAAGGAATATGCCTCAGGAGTTGGGGTAAATGCGAAGTTAGTTGATAGAAAATTTGCCTCGATGGTGCGAGATGCAGAGCTCCTCTTACATGTCTATACGGTGAATGAAAAAGAACAAATGGTGCAGCTACTGGAATGGGGTGCAACAGGCCTTTTTACGAATTACCCTGATCGGTTGAAAGAGGTTTTAAAGGAGATTCATTAAAGGTGTGTTCACAGCGCACCATTTTTCCTATGAACCGAACTCGAGGCCAAAAAAACTAGTCGAACTCACAATAACGCAACCAGAAGCCACAATAAAACTAGATAAACTCACAATAATTCATCCAAATACACAATCTAATTAAATGAACTCAACATGTTACCAAACAAAATCCAAAAAACTCAGTTCCAGCACTTTAATGATAAGCCCGAAGGTGTATTTAGCCTGTAAGAAATTCCCTCCCCTTTCGATCCCAAAGCATTCAATTTCTGAAAGTAATGACGAATAATTTGATATATCAAACAAAATGAAACCGCTTTATAATAAATAGATAAAGAAGAAGGGGGAATATCGGAATGAAGAAAGTGAAGCAAGTTTTTGCAATTATTCTTGTACTTACTCTCTTGTTTGGATCATCTCATTTACAACATATAGAGGTAGCAGCAGTAATAGAGAATAATTTATTAACCAATGGGGGATTTGAAACAGATTTCTATCAGGATGCATCCTGGCAGGTGAGTGAAGTCAACTGGGACAATATAACAATCAATGCAACTGGCGAAGACTCTGTCGAAGGACATGCTGTTAATTACTGGGTAAAGGATACGGCAACAGAAGAAGAATCCTTCACCATTAGCCAAGTAGTTTCTTCCTTACCAGCCGGTAGCTACCAATTATCCGTTCGTTCGATGGGTGGCTCAAAAAACGAAGCTGGTGAGGTTGCGCTTTTTGCTGGCTCCAATAAGGCTGATCCAGTAGCAACAACTGGTTGGGGCAATTGGGAAACGAATAGTCTTACATTTGAAGTGACAGAGGATACAAAAGACTTGAAGGTTGGGGCTACTATTTCGGGAAAGCCGAACGCATGGGGGAACCTAGACAATTTCCAATTAGTCAGCATAGATGAACAAACCCCACAACCTGTTCCAGCTGATATTTTTGTGGAACGTGTAGAAGGTATAGCTAAGGATTTTATTAAAGGGGTGGATGTTTCTAGTATCCTTTCCTTAGAGCAAAGTGGTGTTACGTTTTATAATGAGAAAGGCCAAAAGCAGGATATCTTTACAACATTAGCCGAATCTGGCGTCAATTATGTTCGCGTTAGAGTGTGGAATAATCCATATGATGCAGAGGGAAATGGTTATGGTGGTGGAAATAATGATTTAGACAAGGCCATAGAAATTGGAAAAAGGGCGACTGCAAATGGAATGAAGCTTTTAGTTGACTTCCACTATTCCGACTTTTGGGCAGATCCTGCGAAACAACAAGCACCAAAAGCATGGCAGGGACTAAGCCTTGAAGACAAGAAGCAAGCTCTCTATCAATATACGAAGGATAGTCTACAAGCAATATTAAATCAAGGCATTGATATAGGAATGGTGCAAGTAGGAAATGAAACAAATGGAGGCATTGCAGGTGAAGATGATTGGACACATATGTCTGCACTTTTTAATGAAGGCAGTCGAGCAATTAGGGAAATAGATCCCAATATTTTAATCGCTTTACATTTCACCAACCCAGAAACAACTGGCCGCTATGCCAACATTGCCCAGACATTAGCAGAAAATGAAGTGGATTATGATGTTTTTGCAAGCTCCTATTATCCATTCTGGCACGGCAGCTTAGAAAATTTAACCAATGTGCTTAAACATGTGGCAGATACTTATGATAAACAGGTAATGGTTGCTGAAACCTCTTATACTTATACAGAAGAAGATGGCGATGGTCATGGAAACACAGCGCCAAAGGACAGTGGCCAAACCTTAAATTACCCTATTAGTGTTCAAGGACAAGCCAATGCATTAAGAGACGTATTCGAAGCAGTGGTGAACGTAGGGGAAGCAGGGATTGGTGTCTTTTATTGGGAACCAGCCTGGCTTCCAGTTGGTGATCCAGATCATATAGACATAGAGTCCAATCAAGCATTGTGGGAAAAATACGGATCAGGATGGGCGACAAGCTATGCAGCTGAATACGACCCAGAAGATGCAGGGGAGTGGTATGGTGGTAGTGCTGTAGATAATCAAGCATTATTTGATTTCTACGGAAAACCTTTACCTTCCTTAAATGTTTTTAAATACTTAGATACTGGTGCTATTAGTGAAAGGCAAATAGATCAAATTGATGATATTTCCCTTAGCTATCATCTTGGAGAAGAAATTACCTTACCCAGCACAGTTACCGTCCTCTATAATGATGGCAGTGAAGAAGCAATAGAGGTGAGTTGGGATCAAGAAGCCTTAGAAAAAGCTAAGGCTGGCGGTGAAGGTAGCTACACCATTACGGGAACGATTGATGGTGGTCTAACCGTACAAGCCTATCTAACGATTCAATCGAAAAATTATGTCCAGAATCCTAGCTTTGAAGATGCGGATACAAGTATGTGGAATCTCACCTTTGCTAATGGATTACCACCACATGCATCGATAAAGGAAAATAAGTCTAATTCCAAAACAGGTAATTATTCGTTAGATTTCTGGTCAGATTCAAACATCGATTTCAAAATAGAACAAACAGTTACTGGGCTAGAACCAGGATATTATCGTCTATCGATGTCGCTTCAAGGTGGAGATGCTGAAGATGCAGAGATGTTTCTTTTTGCCTCTACCAGTGAAAGGAATTATCGAGTAAATACAGCAGTAGATGGCTGGGTGAACTGGAAAACTCCGATAATGGAAGAAATTCTCGTAACAGACGGAAGCTTAACGATTGGTGCTAGTATCACCGCAGAACCTGGGGCATGGGGGACAATAGACGACTTTCAATTACAGAAGATAGCCGATTATCAACAAACCATTGACACAACAGCATTAAATGAATTGATTGAAAAAGCCAAAAAAGTGAAGAAACGAGATGTGACTGTAGCATCGTTCCAAGCATTACAAAAAGCAATCAAACAAGCAGAAGTATCTATCGCAACGATCACCACAGATAAAGAATTAAAACAGGCATTAGCAGAGCTTGAAAATGCAATTCGTGCATTAGAGGAAGCTTCCACCGAACCCGTTCCAGAAGATCAAGAAAAGATCACAGATAGCGAAAGGGAATCTGAAATAGAGGAAAAGGAAATGAACCGTGACCAAGAAGGCTTCGTTCATACTAGCGAAGAACGAGAGAAAGCCTTACCGAACACAGCAACGAATCAATATAATCTAATGGTCATTGGTTTTCTCTTACTATTGCTAGGCTTTACTAGTTATTTCTATAACCAAAGGAAAAACAAAATCAAGGCATAAACAAAACAGCTCCCCACCGATAATGTAAATCGGAGGGGAGTTTTTCAATAGAGATTAAAGCGGTGGATTCTCCACACCCAATTTACCCCAATCCTCTTTTGGTGGGCCATAAACCCCGAATGGCTTTAAACCAGCTTGGCGCATTAATACCGTGATTTGTCCTCGATGGTGGACAATGTGTTTAATTAATCCCATTAAAATCGTGGCATTGGATTCCTCTCTACCAAACGCATCTTGTACCTGTGATAGCGAATCATCTGTCCACTGCTCCTTTAACTCAATCGATACACGAGTACTTGTCTCCTTAAAAACTTCTGCGATTTTTCTTGCTGATGCTGGCACAGTATCTACATCTTCAACTGAATCGATTACAAGACCGAAATCTGATAAATATTCCGGTATGCTTGTCGTTAAATGCCAAGCAATTCTGCCAATGCTGCGACCCTCCGGATAAACTTGTTGATACAAGGATTCCTCTGTTAGGCCCTCCAAAACCTCTTGTGTGAGCATTGCTTCCCTTTCCCATTCTTTCCTAAAGTCCTCAATAGATAAATACATTTAAATTCTCCTTTACAGAACATTTGTTCCTATAAAATTATCACTTCCTAATAGTTATGTCAAGGGAGAAAACGTAAACAATTTGTAATAAATGAGTAAAATATCCTTCCGCCTAACTAAAAAATTGCTTGAAGCCAACCCTTTCCTCATTCCTCTAGTAGTAATATTTGAAGAAGATATTTCCATTTAAATGGCGAAGGAAAGGAATTCCTGTTTTAGACAGCTTATTATCGTGGTATGGATAGGTAAGCTGATAATTTATAGATCTCGCGTTTGTTCCTACAACAAATGTGAAGGAGGTCCCCCATGAGTATCCAAAAACAACTGATAGCTCAAGCTTAGCGGAGGTGATCGACAGATTACTGAATAAAGAATTGTGATTGATGCCTATGCAAGAGTTTCATTAGTGAGAATTGTGATCTTAAACGTAGAAGCAAGAGTAGTTATGGGATTACTTCAAGATGGAGCCAGTGAAAAATCGGAGAATGAAAGCCATTCAAAAAGGAGATTGTTATGATAGCACAAAAGCAAGAAAATAGTAACCAAAACTCACTAGGATACATTTTTATTGGTGGACTTGTTGGGGCATCCCTTGGTTTGTTATCTAACCCTGAAACAGCTCAAACCATCTGCAAAAAGATACAAGATTCAGAAGCAACACAAAGGCTAGCACAAGAGGTCGGAAGGAATGTACAGGGAATCCTTACCCAACAGGCTATGCTGGCACTAAAGCAAGCAGCACCTGCCTATTTAGGAAAAAATCGCTTTGCAGGAAAGCCAGAGGATCCATCCTATCAACAATTAAAACAAGAAAACGAGCAAATGAATGAAAGACTAGAACAAATAGAGGAAAAAATAGATCAGCTTTTAGCAGACAACCAATAATACGCCGTTTATAAAGGAGGATCTTATGGAGAATCCAGTAAAGAAGACGGCAAAAAAAATAACGAAACAAGCAGTTGAGAAAGCCCCTGATGCTTTAAAGGAGAAAGCGAAAGAGAAGCTCAAAGAAAAAGCAGAGGAAAAAATTCAAGAAAAGACGCAGGATAAAGCGGAAAAGGCATCGGAAAAGCTAGCAGAAACCGTTGAACAAAACGCGACAAAGGCTCATGACAAGGCAGCAGACGCAAAGGATAAAGTCCAGGATATTTTATTATCTGTGAGAGATAAGCTGAGTATGGTGAAGGAAGCCGGAGAAAGCTTTCAAGAAAGTATTTCCGAGGACGAATCGAAGCTAAAGAGCTACCGCGAGGTCAAGGGAATCAGTAATGTAAAGAACGCAAGCAATCTAAAGGGAGCAAGTGATATAAAGAGCTCGACAAAGGTAAAATCCTTAATGGATATTAATTAGTAAAGACTACTAGATTCTTAAAATACGACAAGTAAAGGAGAATAATCATGGCTGTTCAAAAAACAACTGATAGTTCAAGCTTGGCAGAGGTAATTGACAGAATTCTAGATAAAGGGATCGTGATTGATGCCTATGCAAGAGTATCAGTAGTAGGTATTGAAATTCTAACAGTAGAAGCACGTGTCGTTATTGCAAGTGTGGATACATGGTTGCGCTATGCGGAAGCCGTTGGGTTATTAAGAGATGAAGTAGAAGAGAATGGACTACCATCCCAACGTAATGAGCGCAGCAATACAGCGTTTGGTATTTAATCAAAGGGTGGCTACTAGCCACCCCCTGTTCTCAAAATGGAGGTAACCATGAAGATAAAAGAAATTATGAATAATGTCACAGATTTTTTTCAAGAGCATGTTGCACCGCCTCATAAAATTACATCTGTAGAAAAGCTAGAAGAGGGTGGATGGAGGGTAACAATCGAAGCAGTCGAGGAAAAGGAATATATGAAAAAATATGCGAAGGATGAAATGCTCGGGACATATGAGGTTTTAGTAGACAAGGACAAGGAAATTACGTCATTTAAAAGACTGGATATACGGTACAGAAGTGCTATTGGCGTAGAAAGCTAGAAGGGAGTTATGTAAATGTCAAACCAAGATAATGCTGGAATCTATATCTTTTGTGGGATACAAACAAACGAAAAAGAGGAATTTGGCCCTGTCTCGTTTGATGGAAAGGAATATGACACGTTTACGATACATTATCAGGATGCTGCCATGGTGGCGGCAAAGGTACCTATGAAAATCTACCCTCCAAATAAGGAGAATCTTTTCATGCATCAACAACTAGTATCTAAAGTGATGCAGAGCAAGGATGTAGTCATTCCGATTAGCTTTGGAAATGTATTTCATTCAACAGAGGATGTGGAGGTACTACTAGAAAACCTTTATCCACAATTTGCACGATTATTTCCAGAAATTAAAGGAAAAATGGAGCTTGGCTTAAAGGTAATTGGGAAAAAAGACTGGATAAAATCTCAAATGAATGAAAGTCAAAAAGTAAAGCGACTTACCAGACAAGTAAATGGGAAGTCGGCGGAAGCGAGCTATTATGAACGAATTCAATTAGGTGGAGCAACCCAAGAAGTCGTCTCCTCTCTTATTCGAGACATAGAAGCCGACATTTATGCCCCATTAAAAACAAAGGCAGAGGCAGCGAAGCTCAATGACCCGATCGGTGATAGGATGCTATTAAATGCTTCCTTCTTAGTAGATCGGGATAAGGAAGAGACCTTCGATCAGTTAGTGAATGAAGCCCATGAAAAATGGCAGGATAAAGTTGAATTTAAGTACAGTGGTCCGTGGCCTGCTTATAATTTTGTCCAAATTCACCTAGCAGTTGAGGAAAGTTGAGATCATGCTACACAAATTAGTAACAGCCCCTATGCGTCTTGTCAAAACAATCGGTGAAAAGGTACAGGAAGAGGTAGATCAAGAATTATATGACCTTCCAACCATTCAACAAAAACTCATTCATTTACAAGCCATATATGAGCAAGGAGATCTTCCAGAAGTAGAATTTAAGGTAAGAGAGGCTGACTTGCTAACAAAATATGAGAATGCGAAACAAAGAGAGTTAGAGCAATGGGAAGAGATGACAAAGAGAAGAGATTAAGGAGAAATACGATGGAACCATTCATTTATTTATATGCTTTTATTCCAGAGGAGGAAGTTGAGAGCAAACCATTAGCTAACATGGAAGGTTTTGATAGGCAGAACAACATTTATACGGTCACTATTGATGGGATTAAGGCAGTAGTATGTCGCCTCCATAGTGAGGAATATTCTGAAGAAGTCATCCAAGAAAAAATAGAAAATGATATGGAATGGCTTCAACAAAAGGCCTATTATCATCACCAAACTTTGATGAAGCTATACGAGGAGTACACGTTAATTCCATTAAAATTTTGTACGATTTACCAAAATGAGGAGAGCTTGCGTCAGAAAGTAGAAGAGAAATTAGACGATATGAGAGAAATCCTCACCCAATTGAAGGAAAAGGAAGAATGGAATCTAAAAATCTACTGTAATGAGGAGAGCTTAAAGAAGATAGTAAGCCAGGATAATCCCACGATTGCGGCAAAAAAGGAAGAAATAAATCAATTGCCGCCAGGAAGGCAGTTTTTTGAAAGGAAAAAAATCGACCAACTAATCATGGACGAACTAGATTTGGAAAAGGATCGGATATGTGAGGTGGCTCATGAGCAGTTAAATCAATACGCCGAGGATGCCGTCATTAAAAAGAATTGGAGCAAAGAAATGACAGGGCGAAAGGAAAATATGGCTTGGAATAGTGTTTTTTTATTAAAAAAGGATCAAGTGGAGCCATGCTTAGAAGAGTTAGAGCAAGCCGAAAAGGAATTAGAAACAAAAGGCTTCACTCTGGAGATAACTGGTCCATGGCCAGCCTACCACTTTGCAAGCTTTTAAGAGAGGGATGCCAACATGCCAAGAAAAGAATCCATAGAGAACAAGGAGATTGCCCTAATTGATATTTTGGATGTGATCTTAGACAAGGGGATAGCGATTAAAGGGGATTTAATCATTTCGATCGCAGGCGTCGATCTTGTTTATCTAGATTTACGTGTCTTGATTTCGTCCGTAGAGAAGCTTGTACAGTCCTATGAGGGAAATGGCGCAGTCGTTTCCTCACAGCAATTGGATAAGCAAAGGAGGGAACTAACCGATGCAACCGAGTAATCAAGCAAATGGCCGTATTAATTTAGACCCAGACAATGCAGAAGAAGGTCTTGCACAGCTTGTGATGACGGTCATTGAATTGCTTAGGCAAATAGTTGAGCGACATGCCATTAGAAGAGTTGAGGGTGGTCACTTAACAGAGGAACAGATCGAAAATCTAGGTGTTGCGCTCATGAATCTAGAGGAAAAAATGAAAGAATTAAAAGATATTTTCGGATTAGATGCAGAGGATTTAAATATTGATCTTGGGCCATTAGGAAGATTGATATGATAAGGAGGTGCTAATCTATGCCAGTAGAGAACCCAGTACAATCGAACACGATCGTCGATGTATTAGACAAAATCTTAGATAAAGGTGTCGTTATTGCTGGGGATATATCTGTTGGAATTGCAGATGTAGAGCTATTAACGATCAAGATTCGGTTAATTGTTGCCTCAGTAGATAAAGCCAAGGAAATAGGAATGGATTGGTGGGAGACAGATTCTTATCTCACTTCACAAGCGAATGATTCCAGTAAAGTATTGAGGGAAGAAAATAAAAGGCTTCAAGAGAGATTAGATCAGCTCGAGGAAAAGATAAAGTAAGTCTTAACAACCATCAAGGAGGGAAAATGAATGACTAAACTATCGACAAAAAAGCTACCAATTAAACGTACGATCACAGGTGGTGTAGTGGGAGCGACGATAGGCTATCTTGCGACACCAGAGAATGGCAAGAAGCTGTTAACACGGATAAAGGATACAGAATGGAAGGACAAAGGCAGACAAATAGGAAAAGCAACAAAAGGAAAGGTAGTCGATTTAAAGGAAGCAGGGATGCAGAAATCCAAAGAAACAATCCAAAAGGTGAAGGACGCCAATGTTTTTACAAATAGCCATGAGAATCAAGAAGAAGAAACAGAATTAGTGAATGAGGATAGCTTTATCGAACTAAAGGAAGAGAATAAAAGACTTCAAGAACGATTAAAGGGACTGGAAGAAAAAATAAATAATCTCACAGTGACAGAAGAGGACGAGACCAACACAAAGGAGCAAGCGAATAAAAATAATAAAACAACCAAAAAAACAACCTCCACAAAAAGAAAATCCACAAGCAATAAAAAGGCGAATACTTCCGTTACCAATAATGATGATACTAAATCCGAGTCAGGGGAGTGAAAGAAATGAGTGCAAAAGAAATAGATAGTATTCTAGCCTTTTTGGTTGAGGCTACGAATAAGCATCGCTTTTCTTTAGACATTACCTTAAATGTGAATGGATCTATCGTATCTGGAACGACAGTATCTGCAAAAGGATATTTTGAGGGTTTAAGTGATGCCTTTGAGGATGGAAATGATATTTCTAAAAAAATTAGTGAACAGCTCTCGCAAGCAAGTGAAGCAGTAGATGATGGTGGGAGTGAGATGGCTCAATTTATCCATTTGAAAAATGCCAAGGTCTATTGTGGAGATAGTAAACCAACCCCGTCAAGCGGTAAAATTCTTTGGCGAGGAAAATTACAGGAAATTGATGGTTTTTTTCTAGGTAAAATATCAGAGGCTAGGTCAAGCACTTCTTCTAAAACAAAATCATGACCAAAAGGAGATGGTTCCTTAAAGGAGGCATCTCCTTTAGATTATGGTTTCAAACGTTCCACCACATGTTGATTATATTTTTGAAGAAGCTTCCCAAATGCTAGTTGTTCTTCTTCCGACCAATCCTCTAATATCTTACCTAATCTTTCAAAACGTCTTTGTTTATTTTTATCAAGCTCCTCTTCTCCTAATGTGGTGATTTGATAAAAATAGGCTCTTTTATCCTGTGGATTAGGTATTCGTTGAACATAGCTTTTCGATTCAAGTGCTGCTGCTTGTCTACTAATGGTAGAGATATCTAATTGCAAGGCTTCTGCCAAGCTCTTCACCCCTGATGGTCCATTGGATGATAAGATTCGTAAGATAATATAAGCAGAGCGCTCAAGCTGATCATTTCTTTTCTCAGAAATAACGATCCTTCGAATAAAATCGGTAATTTCCTTTTCAATTAATTCAAGTGATGGTTGACTCACAGACCGATGCCTCCTTTCATTTATTAGGAGCTTATTTCTATTATATCAAACTTGACAAAAAATGATATTTAGTTGTATTATACAATAATATTGGTTGTAATGCGCAACTAAAATGGAAAGTTTAGATGAGGAGTTTTTAGATGTCCATTCATACCGCAACAGAGTCTTCCTTGGAAACAAAACCTAGTATTCTTACTCAGCCTAAAGCAGTGTGGGCTGTTTTTTTCGCTTGTATTATTGCTTTCATGGGCTTAGGACTTGTTGACCCCATTTTACCAGCCATTGCGAGTCAACTCCACGCATCACCAAGTGAGGTAACCTTATTATTTACGAGCTATAATGCGATTATGGCGATTGCTATGCTCGTTACAGGTACGATTACTTCGCGAATCGGGATGAAAGGTAGCTTGCTTGCCGGGATTATTATTATTGCTTTATTTTCTGCCTTGGGTGGCTTATCTAATGGAATTTGGGAACTAGTTCTACTACGAGGGGGATGGGGCTTAGGAAATGCGCTCTTTGTCGCAACGGCATTAAGTGCTATCGTCACACTTTCTCCAAGTGGGAATGCGAAAGCAATTATTTTATACGAAGCCGCGATTGGTCTTGGGATTTCCGTCGGGCCACTGATTGGCGGAGCATTAGGGGCGATTTCTTGGCGTGGCCCATTTTTAGGTGTAGCGTCCTTAATGATTATCGCCTTTTTAGCGTTGAGTCTGCTGATGCCAAGCACAAAACCTCGACAATCTTTAGCACGAAAAAAAGTCTCTCTATTGGATCCCTTTCGTGCATTGAAGCACCGCTCACTCTTTGTACTTGGCATGACGGCCGCATTATATAATTTTGGCTTTTTTACATTACTGGCTTATGCTCCATTTGTTTTACATTTAGATGAGCATGGCTTAGGTTATGTATTTTTAGGTTGGGGGCTATTACTAGCGATTACCTCCGTATTTATGGCACCTAAACTACAAAAATGGTTTGGCACGATAAGGTCTATGTGTATGATGTTAATTTTATTCGCTATGGTGCTTTTATCGATGGGTATCTGGAACTCTACCCAGTCACTACTTATTGTGGCAGTGATACTTGCAGGCGGTCTACTAGGAAATAACAATACATTGATTACAACAGCGGTCATGAATGCCAGTCCTGTAGAACGTCCAACTGCATCGGCCGCGTATAGCTTCTTGCGGTTTCTAGGTGGCGCGATTGCTCCATTTACGGCTGGGAAATTAGCAGAGATCTACAATTCAAGTGTTCCTTTTTATGTAGGTGCAGGCTTTGTATTTTTATCGGTCCTATTTATATGGATGAATCGAAGCCATGTCCAACATGTAGATGAGGTAGAAAGTTCTCATTAAGAAGCAGGCTGTCCTTCAGAGGACAGCCTTTTATGTTTACAGATTAACTCTGCCTATCCTTGCCCATTCCACAACGGAAAAAGGTTTGTAGCTGCATATAGCGATAAAGTAGGTGGGCGTGTCTCCCCTTTTCTGTACGATGGTTCACCATGGAACGAATTTGATGTAGAAAAGCTTTGTCACAAGCACATCGATTGGGATTTCGCTGATAGCATTCATCATGCCGCTTACAAGCTGCATCTACCTCATTAATAGGTGCACCAGGACCACTACAGCCGGGCCCACACCAATTGTACCCTTTTGGTATACATAGACGAGGCTTACTTTTTCTTTCGGAAAACAAAGGAATCACTTCCTTTCTGTTCTTAATGTAGTTTATTACATTGGATAATTGCTTGTATATGCTCCTATCTCCATCAAAATTATATTGGTCATGTTTGCTTCTGCTATCGTCAGGGAATAGGATTTATGGCAATATTTTAAGGAGGAGGAAGAAACAACATGAGTAATGAACGAAATGTGAATGGGGCAGACAATAAGAAGGAACAATTAGAACAGTTTACAACCGATGACCGTCATAAGAAAATGACAACAAATCAAGGGTTGAAGGTTTCTGAAGATGAGTTTTCCTTAAAAGCAGGGGAACGTGGTCCAACGATCATGGAGGATTTTCATTTCCGCGAAAAAATGACACACTTTGACCATGAAAGAATTCCTGAAAGAATCGTACATGCTCGTGGTTATGCTGCTCATGGTGAATTTCAAGTATATCATTCAATGAAGGAATATACGAAAGCAGGTTTCCTCCAAGATCCAGATAAGACAACACCAGTTTTTGTACGTTTTTCTACCGTTGCGGGTAGTAAAGGTTCTGGTGAATTAGCTAGAGACGCAAGAGGTTTTGCAACAAAATTTTATACTGAGGAAGGCAATTACGATTTAGTCGGTAATAATATACCAGTATTTTTTATTCAGGATGCAATCAAATTTCCAGACTTAGTGCATGCGTTAAAGCCTGAGCCACATAATGAAATGCCACAAGCTGCCACGGCCCATGATACATTTTGGGATTTCGTTGCTAATAATCAGGAATCGGCGCATATGGTGATGTGGGCAATGTCTGATCGAGCTATTCCTAGAAGCTTTCGAATGATGGAAGGCTTCGGAGTTCATACCTTTCGTTTTGTGAATGAAGAAGGAAAGTCCCATTTTGTTAAATTCCATTGGAAGCCCATTCTAGGTACGCATTCGGTTGTATGGGACGAGGCCCAAAAGCTCAATGGTAAGGATCCGGACTTTCATCGAAGAGATTTATGGGAAGCGATTGAAGCAGGAGATTATCCTGAATATGAATTAGGGGTACAGATGATTCCAGAGGAAGATGAATTTAAATTTGATTTCGATATTTTAGATCCAACCAAGCTCTGGCCAGAGGAGGATGTTCCTGTTCAACTGATTGGGAAAATGACATTGAATCGCAATGTGGATAATGTCTTTGCAGAAACAGAACAGGTCGCCTTTCATCCTGGACATGTCGTCCCTGGGATTGACTTTACCAACGATCCATTGTTACAAGGTCGATTATTTTCTTATACAGATACACAGCTGATCCGTTTAGGAGGACCGAATTTCCATGAGCTTCCGATAAATCGTCCGGTATGCCCATTTCATAATAATCAGCGGGATGGTTATGGCAGACAGACGATTAATCGTGGACCAGTAAGCTATCATAACAATTCACTGGCACAGAACACGCCAGAAACATCGACAGAAGAAGAAGGTGGCTATAAGCATTATGATGAGAAAGTCGATGGTCATAAGATCAGGGCAAGAAGTGGAAGTTTTAAAGATCATTTTTCTCAAGCTACCCTATTCTGGAATAGTATGAGCAAGGCGGAGAAGGAGCATATGATCAATGCCTTCAGTTTTGAGCTTGGGAAGGTAGAGAATACCTCTGTAAGGGAGCAGGTTGTGGAGATGTTTTCCCATGTAAGTACTGAGCTCACACATGGATTTGCGAAGGCAATAGGGGTAGAACCACCTAAGGAAAAAGAGATCACCGTGACAAAGTCCTCCCCAGCACTAAGCCAGGAGAATACAGCAAAAAGACCAGAAACACGGAAAGTTGCTGTAATAGTCGGAAAAGGCTTTAATGGTGCAGAGCTTCAAACGGTTGTTAACACATTAAAGCGAGAGGGGATTCATGCTGAAATTCTAAGTAATACTTTAGGTACAGTCAAAGGTTCAGATGGCGTGGAATTAGCAGTAGATCAAACCTTTTTAACAGCAGACTCTGTCCTGTTTGACGCAGTCTATGCAGTGACTGGAAGTGAGGAGGATAAAAGCTTTTATAAGAAGGCTGTCTTATTTGTTTATGAGGCATTCTCGCACTTTAAACCAATTGGGGCAACACAAGAAGGCCAAAAGCTTTTAGAGGTAGATGAAATGAAGCATAGTCCTGGTGTGATCATTGAAGATGAGCCACAGGAATTTGCGAATCAATTTATCGATGCAATAGCATCACATAGGTTTTGGAATCGAAAGGTTTTGTAATAAATGAGGAAGCCAGGGGGTTTAAAGCCTCTGGTTTTTTTTGTGATTATTTCTCATATTTTTTCTGCTAATGGGAAAAGCTATTCCTTGACGTATTTCATTTGGGGGGTAGTGTAATGAGCAATAATCATCATAATACGAATAGATTAACTTCAGCAGAAATGGGGAAGCTTTGGGTGGCTTATACAGGGAATACGATGGCGACATGTGTGCTTAGTTACTATCTTCAGCATGTCGAAGATCGAGATATTAAAAAGGTTGTGGCAAAAGCATTAAAGCTAAGCGAAAAGCTGGTAAATAATATTAGAGATATATTCATGCAAGAAAAATTCCCTGTACCAATTGGTTTTACTAGTGAAGATGTGAACTTAGGCGCACCTCGGTTATTTGCGGATGAGTTTTATCTCCATTACTTGAAGTATACAAGTAAGGCTGGTATGAGTATTTATGCTATTGCTATCCCCATTATGACGAGAAAAGATACGAGAAACTTGTTTATTGAAACGTTTCATGAAACAGAAAAATTGATCAATGAGGTAAATGATACATTAATGAAGAAAGGCTTCTATACACCGCCGCCTCAAATCCCAATACCAGAAAAGGTGGACTTTATCAGCAAGCAAAATTATTTAAATGGGTTTTTTGGAGATATTCGATCCCTTCATGCACTAGAAATTGCCCATCTGTATGATGATAATGAAAATAACACAGCTAGTAAGGCTTTATTAATTGGTTTCAGCCAAGTAGCAAAAAATGAAAAAGTGAAAAAATTTATGTTAAAAGGAAAGGAAATAACGGCTAACCATATTGAGGCATGTTCACAAATGCTGAATAAGGAACATTTGCCAACCCAACCTTTACTAGATGACTTAGTAACGACTTCTAATTTTGCTCCTTTTTCCGATAAGCTAATGCTTTGGCATAAAATAGACATGTTCTCCATGAAGATTCGATCCTACGCTAATGCTGCATCACTCAATGGAAGGCGTGACCTAGGTGTGATGCACGGTCGGTTTATGGTGGATATAGGGAAATATGTGCAGTCTGGTGCCAATATTATGATTGACCATGGTTGGATGGAACAGCCACCAAAAGCAACGAATCGTAAAGAACTAACAGATAATAAGGAATAGTTTTGGTGTTCCATCAAAATGCGGACATCTAAAGACAAAGGAACACATTCGCGAGAGAAGCGAATGTGTTCCTTTGGAAAACAATGTTTAGACTTTTGATTTAATCTTATCCAATAATCGTACTTTCCCAGTGCCTTCACATGTAGAGCAAGCAAGCTCCCCTTCGCCTCCACAATTCTCACATTTGTGAATGCCATAATCAATACCTTCTCCTGAGCATTTGCGGCAGCGGACTAACCCTTCACCATTACAACTGTTACATCTCATTGTTAATTCCTCCTTTTGAATTTTAAAACAAATGAGACAACGACTTGTTGTATAACAGGTATTGCTAGTTAATAAATACCCCGTTTATCACTTGTTAATCCTAAAAATTGGATTTGTTTATAAAATGTAACATTGTTGTAATAATAACGAAAAAGCTAAAATGAAAATTCCATTCTGGCTTCCTTCTTTCGCTTAAGAGGAAGTCCATGATCCGCCATTAATATGAATAGCCTGTCCTGTCATATAAGAGGACTCGTCGGAAGCTAGCATCACATACGGCCATGCATGCTCTGATGGTTGACCAGGTCGTCCCATTAAACCATCCTGACCAAATTCCTCTACCGCATCTTCATCAAACGATGCAGGGATAAGTGGTGTCCATACAGGTCCTGGTGCAACGGAATTTGCTCGGATCCCTTTTTTGGCTAAGCTCTGAGCAATACTACGGGTAAATGCTGTGATGGCTCCTTTTGTTGCGGAATAATCCATGAGTATTCCATTCCCTTTATAGGCATTTATTGACGAAGTACTAATGATGGAATCACCAGCTCTCATATGTTTTACTGCAGCTTTCGTTAAATAGAACTGTGAGAAGAAATTTGTACGGAATACCTCTTCCATTTGTTCATTCGAAATGTCTAATACATCTTCTTTGATATATTGAATGGCGGCATTATTCACAAGAATATTTAGTTGTCCAAATTCGTCTACCGTCTTCTCGACAAGATGTACACAGTGTTCGGGATCTTTAATATCCCCAGGCAAGAGTAAGCACTTCACACCCTCTCTTTCGACTAACTTTTTGGTCTCTTCGGCATCATTATCTTCATCAAAATAAGAGATGGCAAGATTGGCTCCTTCCTTTGCATAAACAATCGCAACTGCACGACCAATTCCACTGTCTCCACCAGTAATAAGAGCCGTTTTGCCCTTCAATCTACCGACACCTTTATAGTCCAATGGCTTATGTGGCAATGGATTCATTTGTGATTCGATTCCTGGCTGTCTCTCTTGCTTCTGTCTCGGTGTAGATCCGTTTTGCATGTCTCTTGGATTCATTGTTTTACCTCCTATTCTTCTTCGTATAGCTCTGTCACGTCTACTTCAAATACTTCATCCGATTGTTTCGTATATCTTACTAAAACATTTTGGGTATCGTCATCTACATCAATAATATAGACATATTGTCCATTATGAAGGACATCTTTCATCACCGGATCATCCTTGATCTCTTTTGCACGCATTACATTCATGTTCATTACCTCCTTTGATCGGTTTGTTCTTCCTGTTTATTTCATTACCGCGATGGAAAGATTTTAAACATTTCCTCGGTAATTGCAATATAAATGTAAAAAGCTCGTCAAAGAGACGAGCGGAATGCTAGCAATAGTAGGTGAATTTCATTTCTATATTTGCTTCTATTTCTATTTGTCCAGGCTCGATTGGGGTAGTAGCATTGCTTGCTTTCAAGCTATAGGCTTGGAAGGGCTGTGGTCTACTAGGCATGAGCTCGGTAATGTGGAAGGGAACAGGAAAGAGGTGTACACGAATCGTTTGCGTTATGGTTTGTGCTTTTTGATAAGCGTTTTGTATAGCTAGCTGAAGTGCTTGTTGATAGTAGCGATGATGATCACTTAATGTAAATACGATATTAGAAATTTGATTTGCTCCATTTTGAACGGCTGTGTCGATTATTAGTCCGGTTTGAGCTAAATCTGTCACTCTTATCGATAGCCTATTGGTTACCTGATAACCTTTAAGGATAGGATTGCCATTCTGATAATCGTATTGGGGATAAATTGAATACTCGATTGTTTGGATATTTTCTTGAGTAATAGGAATAGACAGCAGTGCCTGATAGAGCCGATTCATGATAATAGCATTCTCTTCCTGTGCAGTTAACGCATCTGCTGCCTCTGTTACCACTCCTAATTCCAATTCGGCTACATCTGGTCGTACTTGTAACATGCCCGTACCAAAAACCTTTAGAGAAGGTTGATTCCATTCTTTATGAAAATGATTGGACATTCTCTCCCTCCATTCTTTTTCGATAATTTAGTCTATTCGTAGAGGGGGGAAAAATATGTGAATCTGAGAAAAAGTAGCTTAGGAAATTAGCTCTAATAAGTAGTAAACATCGTAAATTTTTGCAAGGTATAGCCTATTTTTCGTACGATGTTTATCGAATCGGCATATTCCTTATACGCTAAAGTATAGACAGCATCCTCATTATTCCAAATTATGCGAAAGTATTGATCGACCTCCTGTACTACTTTCTGGTGATTAGCCGAAGAGATCGAGAGGTTACTCTCTAAATTATAATTATTGAGATTTCTCGCAGTGAAATTGCTAGAGCCGATTACTATCTCACTCGTGGCCTGACCATGAACATAAAAAATCTTAGAATGATACTGCTCTTTGTTGATGTTATACCACCTAATCGTAATATTTTCTGAATGATCATTCTGTAATTCACTAGCAACAGGGATATTAGGTAATCCTACCTTTTCATTGCCAAAAGCATTTTGATTCGGATCAAGAATGATTCTAATCGATGCTCCACGGTCAGCAGCGTCTTTTAGTGAGTCAATAATCGTTCGGTCTGCTAAATAAAACATGCCAATCCAAATTTCATCTTCGGCTGTTGTGTCCTTTATCACTTGAATCACCCTTTTCTCTGTTTGTTTCTCTGTAACAATTTGTGCTTGAATAGCATCTTTTTTTGATGAGGTAGTTGTTTCAAGCAATGGGTCTAATTCCTTTTCGGTTGGAAATAAGGAGGTATCCCCTCCAGAGAATGCGGCAACAGCTTGTTCAGATTCAATGAGGTCTTTTAGGATAGCACCCTTTACTTTAAAGCCAACATTAGAGTGAAAGCCACTCGCATCATGAGGATTACCTGATAATATCAATCCATTGTCCTCCGAAATAACGACTTTACGATGGTTTGCTTTAATATTTAATAGCTTTAAGTAAGAACGTGCGGTAACATTTGGAGACTTATTACCAAATGGATTGGTGATCCAGCCAGTACCTTCTTGACCAAACCACTTGACAAACATTCGCCAAAAACCAGAATAAAGCGGGTTGGGATCTCTTAATCTATTTAAATCCGTATAGATGACTTCTGCACCTATTTGACTTAATGGCTCTATATGCTGAGCCTTATGAGATCCGTAGGTTGTATTAATTGGATCTGTAATAAAGATAATTTCTAGATCAGGGTATTTTTCCTTCTGTTTCATTATTTTTTGCCGAATGGTGCGACTAATAGGAGGGAAGTCTCTTCCTATAGCCGACGTTTCATTCATCATGAAAAAATCAAGGATTAAAAATTCCTCCGCATTTTCGATCGTTTGATAAACTTCTTCAAATATTTCTTGTTCGTGTATTTCCTTTCCATTCTTTTGATAGGTTAAATCATATAAAAATTCTATCTCACTATCGGTCAAATGGTGAATATTGCCTTTGTAGTTGATTCCCTTAGGTAGAGGCTTCTGTTGATGGTAGAAAATAGTACTAATATAGATAATCGATAACACAAAGAGGACCCAAAGTGATCTTTTTTGATGCCATTTATGACGTTTCTTCATCGCTGCTTGCTCCTTCAAAAAAATTAAAGTCTATTATCTATACCCTCTTTTTATACTTCTATCCCCTTGATTTTTCATCATGAAAAATGAATCTATTTTAATAATCATCTATAATATAAGGTGGGAAGAATATTCAAATGACTAACTAAAAATAGGAGGATCTATGACGATTCGAACGATTGCAGTAAACCTCGATTTGAAGGAGAAGGAGCTAGAATGGATACAGAATCATGCCCAAGATTGGAATGTCATAGCTGGTGCTGATTTGTCAGCAGAAGAGTTATTACAAGCAGAGATTATGTTGAATTGGAAAAAAGGAGTAAGAGATATTTTATCAGAGAGTAATAGGTTAAGGTGGGTGCAAACATGGAGTGCAGGTGTCAACCGTCTTCCGTTAGAACAATTAAAAGCAAAGGGAATCCATCTAACGAGTGCGAATGGTGTCCATGCCTATCCTATTTCTGAGACGATTTTTGCCATGTTATTAGGCTTTACTCGAAGAATAGATACCTATGTCCGTCAACAGCAGCTGAAGAAATGGGAGCATGCGAATTTAAGAAAAGAGATTCATGAAAAAACAATAGGAATTCTTGGTATTGGTGCGATTGGATTAGAGACGGCAAGAATAGCGAAGGCATTCGGAATGAAGGTACTAGGAATGCGTTATTCTGGAAGGTCAGCAGAATATGTTGATCAAATGTATAAACCAAAGGAGTTGGATAAATTATTACCACAGTGTGACTATGTGGTGATCACCCTTCCCTTAACAGAACAAACGAAGGATATGTTTACCACTAAGGAATTCAAACTAATGAAAGAGAACGCATTCCTTGTTAATATTGGTCGAGGGCCGATTATAAAAGAAGCTGATTTAATACAAGCATTAGAAAAAAACGAAATAGCAGGAGCAGGCCTGGATGTTTTTGTCGAAGAACCATTAGCTGTCGATAGTCCACTTTGGGAAATGGAAAATGTGATTATTACACCACATACAGCAGGTTCAACAGAATATTATACGGAACGTGTGATCAGGGATATTTTTCTGCCTAATTTCAAGGCCTATCTCCAAACAGGTAAGCCGACGACCAACCTTGTAAATTACAGTAGAGGATATTAGATCCCTTCATTCTCCATCAATGGGGTGAAGGGACCCCCTTATTTAATTGGTGGTACAAATAAGGGGTCTTGATTGAATTTTGAAATATGTAAATCCTTCTGGCGGTTAATCGAAGCAAAGAATACATCCTCTAGCTGTTCAATATTAGACTCATGCAATTTCTTTATTAACCATTCCTTATCCACATGTAGTGCAGGAAGAACATCCTCCATGATTTTTCCTTCCAATACAACAGGAAAGGAAATAGGTAATGGGGAAGACTTTGCCTTTAAGACACTCAATTCACCGTTTGCTTCAATTATGGCTGTCTCCACTTCTCTTATGTCGAATATTTCATTATTTCGTAGCATTTCCAATATGTTAGAAACCGTGTACCCTATTTTCTTTAAGTTTTGATTTAAAAATATTCCATCCTGGATGACAATCGTTGCTTCAAATGTTACTGCCTGATCTACCTTTTGACTTGCTATTTTTAGATGGGCAACCGTTTTTTGCAATAGGGCGATTACGATAATTGCAAAAATAGTTGGTAGATGGTTAATATTGGGGTCGGCGATATCTGCTCCAACTACCGATGCTAAGGTTATAATAACTAAGAAATCGAAAACGGGTAATTCCCCTACTGCTCGTTTACCCATGAATAGTGTGATCACGAGTAATAAAGGCAAAATGGTTAGGACTCTCCATCCAACGAGTAATAGGTCTTTCAGTAAATCCTCCATCTGTTTTCACCTCAAATAATTGTGTATTGCTATTTTTTCCACCTCCTTAGGATCCATGCATAATTAGGAAACCTTTTTCAATTTCCTTCGTATAAGAAGTAAACAAAGAATGGAGCGATTGATTCATGAATGACTATGAAGAAAAAGTATATCAAGAAATGATGGAATGGGAGCTAAAATTACTTAGAAACAAAAGTATGGTCCAGAGGCTTTCTAAAAAGGCTCAGAACAAGATAAATAGTTATATACCAGAGAAAGCCCACACCGTCATAACAGAAGCTATCAAACATATGGTGAAGGCAACCCTTGTTGGATCTGACTTTACCACTTCAAAAAAGCCTAGCAGCTTATACTCATTGGAAGAAAAGGAAAAATTAGTCGAAGAAAAAATCACTTCTTATCGAAAAACAGCAGCAATTGAAGGAGCGGGTACTGGTGCAGGAGGTATCCTTCTAGGACTTGCTGATTTCCCCTTACTGCTATCGATTAAAATGAAGCTTTTGTTTGAATTAGCCTCTATCTATGGATATGATACCAAAAATTATGAAGAGCGATTATTTTTGCTACACATTTTTCAACTTGCCTTTGCAAACGATGATCGTAAAAGAGAGGTATATTATTTTATCAAACATTGGGAGGAAGAAAAGGAGAAGCTAGTCGATGTGGATTGGCGCGTTTTCCAACAGGAATATCGTGATTATATTGATTTAGTAAAATTATTTCAGATGATTCCAGGTATTGGGGCGGTCGTAGGCGCATATGCCAATTATAATCTTGTCGACCAGCTCGGAGAAACGGCAAAAAATTGCTATCGACTTCGGATTTTTGGTGAATAGCATAAATTAACCCTTCCGTCGATAGAAATTTTATTCAGAATAGACAGTTTTCTTTTGAAGCTTCACATAATAGTAGTAAATACCTAATGCTAATATCGATAGGATAATTCCAGAAACATAAGGCAAATAAATAGCTAGTCCGTATAGCATTCCGCCCAGGGAGGGCCCGATAATTCGACCTAATGAATCAAAGGAAGACAGCATACCTGTTACCTGGCCATAGCCTGATTTTGCCTTTTTCGTTAGTAAGGAAGAAACGGCAGGGCGAATCAAGCCATTTCCAATTCCGAAAATCGTTAAAAAGATAGCAGCCGTTAAGAAGCTGTTCACTAACAGAATTGTCGCAAAGCCAATGGTGGAAACGATAATACCGATTTGAATAACATTGCCTTCCCCGAATTTTTTCGTCATTTTACCGACAAGTCCGCCTTGTACAACGGCTCCAGCTAAGCCCATGATCATAAAAATATAGCCAAGCTCCGTTGTTCCTAATCCTGCTTTGTCATCGGCAAAATAGGCAAAAGTAGCCTCAAGACCAGCAAGAGAAATCGACACAAACCATTGTAGTATAAATAACGGTGCTGTTGGATCCTTGATTGCCTTTAAGAAGGAAGGTCGATTTCTTTGTTGCTCGACTGCTTGATCTTTATCCAGTGACTCCTTCAACACAAGCATAACGAGTATTAAGGTAATAAGGGAAGAGCCTCCCGCTAACAAAAATGGGGTCGAAAGATTATTTTCTGAAAAAATACCACCAATCGCTGGTCCAAAAATAAACCCTAATCCAACAGAGGCCCCGATAATCCCCATCCCTTTACTGCGGTTCTCTTCTGTTGTGATATCTGCCACATATGCCATGACAGTAGGCATATTCGCAGCCGAAAGAAATCCACCAATAATTCTAGCAGCAAATAGCATCCATAAATGGGAAGCAAAGGCCATTAGAAAAAAGGATAAAGCAAGACCTGAGATCCCTAATAATAAAACAGGCTTTCTCCCTATGCGATCAGAGATTCTCCCCCACATTGGTGAGAATAGAAATTGCATTAAAGAATAAACAGACATCAATAAGCCTAATTCCAGCGGAGATGCCCCTAACTCCTCTGCATAAAAAGGTAGAACCGGAATAATAATCCCAAATCCGACCATAACTAGAAACATTACAGCAAATAATATCGCTAAAACTTTTTTAGATTTCACAGATGTTCACTCCAACTGAATAGAATATACCTCTCACTTAAGAAACCATGATACTAATTCTTTTGGATGATAAGCCGTGTAATTAGGCTGCCACTTAGGAAGATCGATCGTCCGCTTTCGGTGGTTCATCCAAATTGCCTGCCATCCCATTTGCTTCGCCCCGACAATATCATTTTCATAGGAATCCCCAATATACACTGTTTTTTCTTTATTGAGCTTTAATTGGTCTTCCATATATCGAAAGACTTCCCTACTAGGCTTTGAATGACCAATTGCACCTGAGACAAAAATATGGGTTGCTGGAATCCAATGAGATAAGCCTAGCTGTTTTACCTTCATCATTTGATGGGCTTCTTCTCCGTTTGTGAGAATCGCTAGCTGTTTTTTTTGTGAAAGAAGGTGATCTAATAATTGTTTTAATTCCTCAAATAAAGTAATTTGTTTTTGCTCTTGCAAGTATTTTTGTTGAAAACTGACAGCGTCTTGATAGCTTATAGCTAATCCAAACTCTTCACATGCCTTTGTTATACGATAGGTTTGGAGCTCTAAAGCAGTGATTTCCCCATTCATGTGTTTTTCAAAGACTTCATCACTATATTTTCTACTAGTGATATAAAGAGCCTCCAACTCTGCATCAATGAAATCCTGCTGGAATTGTTGTTTTACTGTATTCTTAAATGGTAGTAATTGATCATATAATGTATCATCTACATCGAAAATAATGGTATCCATTTGCGTCATCCTCATGATAAAAATGTCCTCATAAATTTTATCATAGTTTGATGGGTGGAAGGAATGTATTTACATGAAACGAGTCAATATTTCGTCAAAATATCTCGAAATTGTTAACAAACTTTGCGAATTTAGGATTGAAAAGTTATCAAAATATTGTTAAAATTATCACAAAGTATGAAGGCTATGTGTAACTGGCGAGATGCGGAAAACCGTAAGGGAGCACATAGTATCGATAGCCGCTCGCCTGGGCAAGGGTAAGGAGTTATTCCTTACCTCTTTCTATTTATAATCATTTCAAGGAGTGTGGTTAGATGAAAAGAGTATATAACTTCTCTGCTGGTCCATCAATGCTACCATTAGAAGTATTAGAAAAGGCACAAGCGGAATTACCAAGCTATAACGATTCAGGTATGTCTGTGATGGAGCTTAGCCATCGTTCTGGTTTGTTCACAGAAATCATAACAGAGGCAGAAGCACTACTACGTGAATTATTGAATATTCCAAGCCATTATAAAGTATTATTTATTCAAGGTGGTGCGTCACAGCAATTCGCCATGGTGCCACTTAACCTGATGAAAAATGGCAAAGCGGATTTCGTGCATACAGGATCCTGGTCCAAAAAGGCGATGAAGGAAGCAGAAAAATACGGTAAAGTGAATGTCATTGCTTCTTCTGAAGATGATAACTTTACCTATATTCCAAATATAGATCCAACAACATTAGACCCAGATGCGGATTATGTTCACATTACAACGAATAATACGATTGAAGGAACAGCCTTCCGAGAGATTCCTGATACAGGAAAAGTCCCACTCGTTGCGGATATGTCTTCAAATATATTATCAGAAGAAATCGATGTATCGCAATTTGGTATAATTTACGCTGGGGCACAAAAAAATATTGGTCCAGCGGGATTAACGGTGGTTATAATCCGAGAAGATCTAATAGGAAATGCGAAGGACATTTGCCCAACAATGCTAGACTATAAAACACATAGTGAAAGTGGTTCTTTATATAATACACCACCAACATTTGCTATTTATATGGCAAAGCTAGTTTTCGAATGGGTGAAGGAGCTTGGTGGACTGAAAGCAATGCAAGAGCGAAATGAGAAAAAGGCAGCTATACTCTATGACTATATTAGTCAATCCGATTTTTATCAATCTCCAGTAGCAGAGGATAGTCGTTCTATTATGAACATTCCTTTTGTTATTCCGAATCACGATTTAGATGCTAAGTTTATCAAAGAGGCACAAGCAGAAGGACTAGAAACATTAAAGGGTCACCGCTCTGTTGGTGGAATGCGTGCAAGTATCTATAACGCAATGCCAGTGGAAGGTGTAGAAGCATTCGTTGCATTTATGAAAAAATTCGAAGCAGAAAATAAATGATGAACCAGTAATCCCAGAGGTAACTATCTACTTCTGGGATTCTTAATTATGGAGGGAGAAGGCCAAGATAAAAGGATAAGCCAACCACCACGTTAAGATTCATCCACGAAACAAAAATTCAGAGGGCTAGCCCGCACTTTTTCTATATTGAAAAGAACCATGTTCCGTGCTAAAGTAACAATAGCTTTTTTTATCACAGTTACTAGTGGGGAAGAAGAAACCCCACAGCTTGGTGTCTTCTTTAATGAAAACGCTTTCCTAAGAGGTGGAATAAATGAAGAGATTAAACAAATTACGCAATGATTTACAATCCTTAAGCTTGAAAAGTAGAATTGCCATTCTATTTGCCATTAGTACATTTATACCCTTAATGTTTACAGTGCTATTTTCTTATCACACGATGTCAACCATTTTAACGAATAAACTTCATACAAACTTCAACAGTAACTTACACCAAATTAGTCTTACTATCGAAAATACGATCAATGATATGAACTATGTATCGCAACAGATTGATTTCTCTGAAAATATCCAATTTCGATTAAAAACCTACCTCAAAATGGAGGATTCTCTTGAGAAAACAAGACTCTATGAAGATATTAAAAATGAATTGAATTTGATCACCTTTAGTAATCCAAATATTGGACTTTCCCTTATTTATGTAGAGAAAGAGAACAAGTACTTATTTAATAGTCACGGGGTCAAGGATGAATTTCATTTGCGCAATCAACCTTTATTTATTAAAGGATATAAAATTGATAATTTCGGTCCACATGTAAGCATGGAAAGATACAATGACAAGTATGTATTATCGACAGTAAGGCAGTTAGATATGGATTATGAAAATCATGTTTATTTATATATGGAGTCAAATTTAGATTTAACGAGAAATATAGTAGAAAAAGACAATGTCCTCAATCATACAAGCTATTTACTTCTCAACAAGCAAAATGAAGTCATTTACAGTGAGGAGCAAGAGGAATTTCCACTACAAACACCATTTTTCCGTGAAGAGCATTTGGACGAGGATGGGACACGAAACGGCTATTATTGGTTCAAACAAACAACCGATCGTGGCTGGAGTGTGGTATCCCTTATTTCTATTGCTCAGTATAAACAGGAGATTAACGAGTGGATGATCCTAATGCTCTATATGGCTATTCTATTCGTATTGGTTAGCTTAATTGTTGGGTTGTTGCTATGGAAGACTTTTTACCGACCACTTCATCAACTAAACAGTGAGATCAAGCTGATGAGTAACCATAATTTTGCCTCAGAAGTAGTTAGCACAAAAATCCCCGAATTTGTCGATTTGCTCAGTCATTTTCGTAAAATGAAAAAACAAATAACGAATTTGATCCAAGCGATTGAACAAAAGGAAAGAAACCGTGCTGATTTAGAAGTCGAGAAGCTATTGCATCAAATAAATCCACATTTTCTCATGAACACATTAGACACAGCAAGATGGTTGGCTGTAGCCGGTAACAAAGAAGAGGTGACCCATTTATTAACAGCATTAAATAAATTACTTTATTATAACATGGGGAAGCTAGGGAACTCCTCCACCTTAAATCAAGAGATTGATTCAGTGAAGCAATACCTAGAGCTCCAACAAATTAGATATGATTTTGATTATAAAATAGAGCTATTCATAGCTGATAGCTTGCTAGAATCATCCGTTCCTAGATTTATCCTACAGCCAATTGTCGAAAATTCTATCTATCATGGGTTAGAGGATGATGGTTCTATTCGAATTGCCATAACGAATGACCCTCATAATATGATGATAAAGGTGAGTGATAATGGTCGAGGAATGAGTGAGGAGGATATTCAAAGGATTTGGCAGAAGGACCAGCAGAAAGAAAAGGGAATGGGTATTGGACTACATTATGTTAAACAAATATTGGACCGGACATATGAAGGGCGTGCAAGTATCGATATTTTCAGTAGTACTAACAATGGGACAGATGTTGTGCTGACTATACCAATAGGGGAGGAATTTTCATGATCAAGGTGCTTTTAGTAGAAGATGATAAATTGGTTAGAAAAAGTCTGATCACAGCGTTCGACTGGGCTAAGTTTGATATGGAGATTGTTGGAGATAGCAAAAATGGGGAGAAGGCATTGGAATTTTTACGCGAACAAAAGGTAGATCTAATCATTACTGATTTAGCGATGCCGATAATGTCAGGTATTGAACTAATTCGTAAGGTAAAGCAATGGTATCCCTCTGTTTTTATTGTCGTATTGTCCCTCCATCAGGATTTTGAATATATTCAAGAAGCGATGCGATTAGGTGCGATTGACTATATTGCGAAGGTGGAGCTCGATACGAATAGTATGGATGAAACATTGGAAAGAATTCATAATCGTATACAGAGTGAGCAATCAAATAAAACGATACCCCCAGAATCATCAATAGGAAATGGCTGGATACTGATCAGCGAAAGTGATCTAGAAGGCTATGTCAATATGATCAAGGATACATGCAAGCAAAAGGAATTCTTCTATCTTGAAACAGATGCCTTATTTGTTCCGTCTAAGGATGAACGGTTTCTAGATAGACTGTATTCAATGAATAGGAAGGATTATTTATTAATCATTGAGCTGGATGAACAAAAAAAGTATAAGTTAGATGATTTAAGGCAATGGCTACAACGACATAAGGATCGTTTGCTTTTCTATGAAACTATATCAGACCAGTCAATTACATGTATACCGTTGGAAAAAGTGAGGATGCAGGAGTACAACAAAGAAGAAAAGCAACGACAAATAGAGCAACTAATTCATGATACTAAAGCAATGCAATGGGTGTTTCACGAGGAAGTGCTAGCTAGCATTCTATCAAGACTTCAACATTTACGACTTACAAGTCACAAGTTGAATGAATTGCTCATGATCGGATTAGGGGAATGCCGAAAAATATATTCTCTTCTGACGATGAAGCCATTAGAATTACCAGAGTACTTCTCTTACTGGGTAGAGGTGGAAGAATGGTTTAATGAAGCACAGGATAGTATGTTTCGTGCAATGTATAGGCCATCCGTCTCAAAGGAAACAACCGCAAGTATATTAGAGGCTGTTTCGATCATTCATGAGCAACTTTCTACTAATCTAACGGCAGCAGATGTCGCAGAAAAGGTTCATATGAGCAGAAGTTATTTTAGTGTCTGTTTTAAGCAAGTGATGGGGGAAACTTTTCATGAATATGTAAGATTAGCACGGACGAAGCAGGCAATGGATTATTTCATGCATACTAATGAGAAGGTTGCCACAGTCGCTGAAAAAGTAGGCTATACCGATGTCAAATATTTTAGCAAAGTATTCAAAAAATCAACCGGTTTCCTACCAAGTGCTTATCGAAAAAAATACGCAGGAGGAAATTTGTTTGATAAACAGGAGACGATTGTTTCGGAATTAAACACAAAAAAGGACATCGATGAAGAATAGAACAATTACCCCCTATAATCTCGGAACATTTCACTGATTGAATACGCTTACAAAAATGCTACGATATAGATGTGAAAATAAAAAGGTTAGAAAGGGGATGGCAAGATGAGGAGAAAGTTCTTAGGTGTTTTCATTATTTTTCTTTCATTATTCTTAGTAGCATGCACCGGTGACTCCAAGGAAAGTAGCAGTGAAGAAGGGTCTGGAGAGCAGCCAGGAACAACTGGAGATATGGATCCATTTGGTAAATATGAAGAGCCGATTACCATAGCGATTGGACAGGAGGTAGATCCAACAGACACCAGCTTACAGGATGGGGACACACCATTAGATAATCAGTATACACGTCATGTAAAGGAGCATTTAAATATTGATGTGGAACATGCCTTTACAGCATCTCCTGCCAATTACGATCAAAAGGTAAGCTTGGCCATTGCAAGTAATGATTTGCCTGATGCGATGGTAGTTGGGCCAGTAGAGCTTAGGCAAATGGTAGAGGCTGATCAGATAGCAGATTTAACAAAGGTTTATGAAAATTATGCTTCACCTGCAATTAAGGAAATCATTGATAGCTCGGAAGGGGTAGCATTGGAGAATGCCACTTTTGATGGGAAAATCATGGCAATACCAAATTCACAGGCTGGTGCAGATGGTGTTCATAACCTGTGGATAAGAAAGGATTGGTTGGATAAGCTCGGATTAGAACCGCCAAAGACCGTCGAGGATCTTAAGGCAGTGGCCAAAGCTTTTGTCGAACAAGATCCAGATGGGAATGGAAGTGATGACACGATTGGGTTAGCGGGACCGGATACGAGCAATAAGCTCTATGCCAATTTTCTAGAATCAACGAACAATTTATACGGTTTTGACGGCATCTTCTCTGCATTACACGCCTATCCAGGTTACTGGATAGAAGGAGATGATGGGCAACCTGTTTATGGTTCGATATTACCGGAAACAAAGGAAGCTCTTGCTGTTCTACGGGATATGTATAGTGAAGGATTGATTGACCCGGAAATGGGCGTGCGTGAGGATTCAGGTGAATCGATTATTAGTGGGAATACTGGAATGTTTTTCGGTCCGTTTTGGATGCCATATGGTCCACTTACGGATGCTATTACCAATAATCCAGACGCTAATTGGCAGTCCTATGCCCTACCATTGGATGCAAATGGGGAATATACTCCTCACTTAAGCACAACAACAACACAATATGTCGTCGTGCGAAAAGGATATGAGCATCCAGAAGCAGCGATGAAAATATTAAATAATTTGTTGGCACATGAATCAGAATTTGACCCAAGTATTGGAGGGCCAGGCTATTATCCACTACGGCTAGTTTATGCACCAGCAGATGAAATGGAGGTTACTACCATTGCGCTAAGAGAAGTGTTGGCCGGAACGAAGGAACCTGAGGATTATTACAATATGCCGGCATATAAACTATTAAAATCAGATGTGGATCAGATCCATGAGGTGAAGCTAGAGCCGTACGATAATACGGATATTCAATATTGGGATCCTGATGCGAATTTGGGGTATTGGACTAGAGCCTATTCGGCTTTAGTAGGGACAGCACCACTAGTGGACACAGAAATAAAAGGAGTAAAGAGCTTAATTTATTCCCA
Source organism: Gracilibacillus dipsosauri (assembly GCF_003176895.1). Taxonomy (GTDB): domain Bacteria; phylum Bacillota; class Bacilli; order Bacillales; family Amphibacillaceae; genus Gracilibacillus; species Gracilibacillus dipsosauri. The sequence goes on along the minus strand of NZ_QGTD01000004.1, from coordinate 102,460 downwards.
AACAAAAACAATGGAAGATCGTTGGGTGAACCTGAAAAAGCTCGAAGAAGAAACCTTTATGAAAATTATTATTGGTACAGAACCGCTAGATGCGTTTGATCAGTTTGTGGAAAATTGGAAGAGTCAAGGCGGTGAGCAAATTACCGACGAAGTAGCCGAAATTGCGCAGTAAATAATAGAGAAGGCGTCGAAGCTAATCGACGCCTTAACTGATATCTATATCTAAAAGTTTTTAGGAGTGTGGGTGATGAAGACAAAAGGATTTGCGAAGCATTACTATATGATGATGGCTCCTGGGCTCTTATGGTTAGTGTTATTTAGTATTGTTCCGATGTTTGGAATTGTGATTGCCTTCCAGGATTTTAACCCGGGCAAGGGGATTCTTGGATCAGAATTTATTGGACTCGAAACCTTTAAATACATGTTCACACTTAGTGATACACTAAATGTTTTTTATAATACGATAATCATTGCCATCATGAAAATTATTGGAAACTTAATTGTGCCATTAGTGTTTGCGTTAATGCTTAATGAGATACGCTATATCGGCTTAAAGCGGTCGATTCAGACAATTGTCTATCTACCGCATTTTCTCTCCTGGGTTATTTTAGGTGGTGTGCTGCTAGATATATTTGCCTATCAGGGGCCGATTAACCAGCTCCTTGGTATATTTGGTGTCGAACCAATTCTGTTTTTTGCCCAAGCAGATCTCTTTCCTTTTCTAGTAGTAGGAAGTGATGTGTGGAAGGAATTCGGCTTTAATACAATAATTTATCTAGCTGCACTAACTGGAATTAATCCTGCCCTGTATGAGGCAGCAGGAATTGATGGGGCTTCTAGATTTAGAATGCTCTGGCATGTCACCTTACCTGGCATACGAACCACTGCTGTTTTACTAGCTGTATTAAGTCTAGGAAATGTGCTAAATGCAGGATTTGATCAGATATTTAACCTTTATAATCCACTCGTCTATTCGACGGGAGATATTATTGATACATGGGTGTATCGTGCTGGATTATTAAATTTACAATATGAATTAGCGACAGCTGTAGGGCTACTAAAATCTGTGGCAGGCTTTATTTTAATCAGTCTTTCCTATTTCTTAGCCTATAAGTTTACCAATTATCGAATCTTTTAAAGGAGGGATAAGCATATGTTGCGGAGTAAATCATTATCTTCCAAAATGACAGATGCTATTTTAATAGCGATCCTAGTGATCGTTGCGATCACATGTATTTTGCCACTTTGGTATACATTATCCCTGTCACTTAGCTCAAAGACAGCTGCTGCTGCAGGAGCCGTGGCCCTGTGGCCGGTGGATTTTAATTTTGATTCCTATAAACAATTATTGCAGGATAGTCAATTTTTTAAGTCTTTTTGGATCTCGGTACAACGGGTAGTGCTTGGCGCAGGATTGAATTTCATTATTGTACCATTAATGGCTTATCCTTTATCGAAAACAGTAAAGGATTTTAGAGGTAGAAATGTGTTGATGTGGACCGTTATTTTTACGATGCTGTTTAATGGAGGGCTCATTCCACTATATATTACGATTCAGGAATATAATTTAATGAATAGTATTTGGGCATTGGTGTTAGTAGGGGGAGCACAAACGATTGTTTTTAATATTATTTTAACCATTAACTTCTTCAGAAATTTACCTAAATCATTAGAAGAAGCGGCATTAGTGGATGGGGCAGGTCCTTGGTATATTTTGTTTAAACTGTTTATCCCTTTGTCGATTCCGGTTTTGGCAACAGTTTCGCTATTTAGTATTGTGTATCACTGGAATGAATTTCTGTACGGGTTAATTTTTATGACAAGAGAGGAGTTTTACCCATTACAAACTTATATTCAACAATTAGTTGTTTCGGTTGATCCTTCTACGATGACAGAGGATCAATATAAGCGAATGAGTGAGTTATCGAATCGAACATTAGATGCTGCAAAAATATTTATTGCGATGATACCAGTACTAGTCGTCTATCCATTCTTGCAGCGTTATTTTATACATGGAATTACGTTAGGATCGGTGAAAGAGTAGGAGGGAATCTTATTGGAATCAAGTGGCATGGAAAGAATATATCGTTTAGCGGATTTTATTATGAAGCTCGCTTATTTGAATCTACTAGCCATTTTTTATACTGTCATAGGGCTATTTATCTTTGGCTTTTTTCCAGCATTAACCGCTTTATTTTATATTGTTCGAAAATGGCTAACAGGCTATAGTGACATACCCATTACAAAAAATTTCTGGTTTGCCTATAAGAAAGAGTTTGTCAGAAGTAATGTGATTGGAGCTATTCTGTTTTTATCTGGTTTGCTTCTTTTTATTAATCTTTCGATCGCAGAAGTAGTAAACGAGCCAATCATTCGTTTTAGCTATTATATCCTATTGCTTGTTACGATCTTATTTGCTTGTATGTGTCTTTACGTTTTTCCGGTATATGTACATTTTAATGGGAGTATGGTTCAAATGTTTAAAAATGCATTTTTATTCCTATTTGTTCAGCCGATCCATACGGTGTGTATGGTGGCAGGGGTTATTATTCTATATTTTATGCTTAGGTTTGTTCCAGGGTTGATTCCTTTCTTCAGTATGAGCATCTTTGCATTTATTGTGATGTTTTTTAGTTTGAGAAAGTTTGAAAGGATAGTACGAGTAGCAGATTCCGAGGTTACACAAGCTTAAGCTCACCTTATGAAAGCGCAGAATAATGGGCTCATTGTGTGAAACGTTCTTAGCACACAATGAGCCGAAAGAGAAACCTCCTATTTTAATCTTCTCTCAATATGCAAATTGTTTTCGAATAAAGTCAATAAACTCTATATCCTGTTTGCTTTTTCTTTTTTCAAGCATGAATTGTGCATCGTCTCCTAATGCATAGCGGAACTGATCTGAAGTGTCATTAGCTACACGGTATATGCCATCTGCGATATCGTCAGCTTTTGAAGCATAATTTTCGAAGCTTTCCAGCTGTTTACTTAGTACTATTTCCTGATACTCCTGATAATCATTCTTATAATCATGTTGCAATGTTACTAAAGATCGTCCAGTAAAATCTGTATCAACATTACCGGGTTCTATCATTTTTATTTTGATATTATGTTGTGAGAGCTCATATTGTAAGGATTCTGCAAAACCTTCAAGGGACCATTTGGTAGCATGATAAAGACTTAGAAGTGGAAAACTAATTTGCCCAGCAATTGAGGAAACATTGATGATTAATCCATTGCGATTTTGTTTGAAATGAGGAAGAATCGCTTTAATGGTATTCATGACTCCGAAAACATTCACTTGAAATTGATGATAAATTTGCTCCTCTGTTGAGAATTCAAAAGGCCCAAATACAGCATATCCCGCATTGTTTAAAACTACATCGATCGAGGAAAATTCACTGATGCCTTGAGCAATTGCATGATGAATCGTTTCAGGAATGGTAACATCTAATTTTGTTACAAGGACATTTTCTTCCTGTGTCAGCTCTTTCTCCTTTTCAGGATTTCGCATTGTCGCAATCACATTCCATCCTTTTTCTGCAAAATATTTAGCAGTAGCCTTTCCTATACCAGATGAAGAACCAGTTATTAAGATTGTTTTCATTTAACTCTCCTCCTTTGTTATTTCCTATCCAGTATAAAATATATATTGAACAAAGTAAACTAAAATAGTTATACTAGTTTATTTAGTTTACATTTCTTTTTGCTAAGGTATAATGAAAATAGAACAAACGAAAGGGTTTTTCTAGATGAGAAAAAGTAGTAACTCGGATCAATTAATTGAAAAATTAAAACCAGTCATACGGAAAACTCCATATAGCCAATTAACAACAGATACCATTGCAAAGTATATGGACGTTAGTAAAGCAACATTATATAAACACTTCACTTCTAGGGATGAAATTATCGAAAAAGTTGTTGTATATTATATGGACTATATTGCTGAAGAAGAGGAGGGGAATAACTCAAATGAATATGAATATATAGAAAAATTCCAAAAAATATTTGACCATTCGTTAAAAGGAGTAATTTTCGTAACAGATATATTTTTAGAGGATCTTCATGACAATTATCATTACCTCTACGAAAGGTGGCAGACAGCCATACAGAAGCGGTATACAAAACTATCGTCATTCTTCGAGAGCGGTATAGAGAAAGGAATCTTTAATAATATCAACCCTATTCTGTTCATGATTCAAGACGATAGTGTATTAAGAAAAATGTTTGAACCATCCTTTTCGGTTAGATATAATGTGACTCTGAAACAGGCAATTTTGGACTATTATCAAATGAAAAAATTTCAACTAATAGCTCCTGAATGGCTGGGTATAGCGGATGATGATCTTATTATAAAAGAGGTAGAGTTTGTTTTAAAAAAGCTATAATAAATAAAGACGATCTACAGTAACGATAAGTTCTGTAGGTCGTCTAAATCTGTTCTACTTCAGCTTGCTATTTAAGCCCACCACAATTCCTTCGCACCTTCATCAATCAGCATATCCTTAAGAAATACAACTGCCTTGGAGAAGCCCTCATCGATGCTCATCAGCCCATCCTCATGTTCAATACTAATAGCGCCATCATATCCAATAACCTGTAGGGCACTAATAATATCACGCCATACTTGCTCATCATGTCCATAACCTACGGTGCGGAAGACCCATGAACGATTGGCAATATCCTTATAGCTTTTCGTATCAAGCACTCCATTTAGTTCTGTGTTCCGTGGCTCGATCTGGGTATCCTTTGCATGAAAGTGGTAAAGCGCGTCTCCTATTTGTTTAATGCTTTGAGCAGGATTCATTCCTTGCCAGAAGTAATGACTAGGATCAAAATTCACCCCAATTTGGCCTCCACACTCTTTTCGCAACCTTATCGCTGTTTCATTATTATAGACAACAAAACCTGGATGTGGTTCAATCGCCACTCGCACATGATGTTGCTTCAATAATTCATTTTGCTCCTTCCAGTAAGGAATCACCTTTTCTCTCCATTGCCATTCCACTACATTTGAAAAATCTGTCGGCCAAGGACAGGTGATCCATACGGGATTCTTAGAATGCTCGGATTCACCAGGGCAGCCGGAAAACGTAACAACCGTATCGATATTTAATTTATTCGCCAGCTTGACTGTCGCGACAAATTTATCATGGAAGTCTTTCGCCACCTCCTTGTTAGGGTGTAAAGGATTCCCATGACAGCTTAATGCACTAATCTTTATATTCCGTTTCTCAAAAGCTTGCTTGAATGCTTCGAGCTTTTTATTATCTGCTAATAATTCGATTGGTTTGCAGTGTGCATCCCCAACAAATCCACCAGAACCAATCTCTACTGTATCAATCCCTTTTGCTTTTACATGGTCTAGCATTTCTTCTAAATTCATCTCTGAAAATAGTACGGTAAAAACACCTAGTTTCATCGTATAACCTCCATTGTGCTATTTTTCTGACCCTGCAGTGATCCCACTGACAATGTGCTTTTGGAATAATAGAAAGATAATGATAATGGGTGCTGCTGCAATAGTAGAAACAGCCATTAAGTTATCCCACTGTGTTCCGTATTGACCGATGAATTTCTGTATCCCCATTGTAAGTGGTCGTACCGCTTCATCTGTCGCAAGTGTTAAGGCAAAAATTAAATCTCCCCAAGCGAATAAAAAACTAAATGTACAAACTGTTAGAATAATAGGCTTTGTTAGTGGTAGGATAATTCTGACAAAGGCAGTAAATGTATTACAACCATCAATGACTGCCGCTTCCTCTAACCCCTTTGGAATCGCTAGAAAAAATGGCCGCATGATCACAATGGCGAATGGCAATGCTGTTGTCGTATTTCCGACAATTAATGCTAAATAACTGTTCACTAAATCAAATTTGCTAAACATAATGTAAAGCGGCATTGCCATCATAATACCTGGTATCATTTGTGTCACGAGTAAGATTAAGAGAAAGCCATTCGCCCAAGCTAGTCTAAATCGAGCTAATGCGTACGCACATGGTAATGCTAATATAAGGGTAAAGATTGCTGTTCCGGCAGCAATGATAAAAGAATTTCGAATATATGGTAATAGACTTTGATCTTTAATTAGATTATCGATGTAGGCATCGAATTTGATTGTTTCAGGAAGAATCATCGGTGGTGATGCGAATACATCTTGGATCGGTTTTATTGAAGTGGTGATCATCCAATAAATAGGGAAAAGGAAAGCTGCTGTAATAACAATTGCACAAACAAGTAACAAATATTGCTTTACACTGTACTTATTTTTCATTGTGCTTCCTCCTTTTTAATCAAGTAAAGATAAATGGAAGCAATCAATAATAAAATGATCAGAATGACTGTTGCTATAACGCCACTTTCACCAAAGCTAAAGTTTACAAATGCTAGTTCATAGCCATAGAATGGTAAAACAGTAGTAGCGTTAACCGGCCCACCACCAGTCATAATTAAAATCAGATCAAACACTTTAAATGTATAAATAATCCCCAAAACTAAAATGACTAATAATTGTGGTCTTAGCAATGGTAGTGTGATATGCCAAAATGTTTGGATTCGTTTCGCTCCATCAACCTTTGCCGCTTCATACACATCCTTTGGTAAGGATTGCATGGCAGCTAAGATTAGAATCATATTAAAAGGAATTCCTATCCAAATATTGGTAATAATGACGGCAACTAAGGCTGTATTTTTTTGCCCTAGCCAGTTAATCGGGTTATCAACAATATTTAAAGAAGTAAGGATATAGTTAAATACCCCGTAGTCGACGTCGAATAGCCATGTAAAAAGAGAGCCTGTAATTACTAATGGGGTCATCCATGCCAACAGCATAATCGAACGGAAAAAGTTCCGAAAAGGAAAATCTTGATTAAGAAAAACAGCAAGTAAATAACCGATCACTACTTGGAACACAATACAGGTGAAGGTATAAATCAACGTGTTTTTTAATGCGATTCCAAATTTGTCTGTTTGCAGGATGTTGACATAATTGTCCAGTCCAACAAACTCTGCTCCTGTTTGTAAATTCATCAGTGTTAGATTTTGGAAGCTGACAAAAATGTTATATATAATAGGATAGATCATAAAGGTTAACACAAAGACTAGGGCTGGTAGTAGGAACAGGTATTTAGGTGCCTTATTACGTAAGTGCCCGTACATGTCTAAAACCTCCTATATTCAAAAGAGGGAGCTTCACCCCTCTCTTATTACAAGTTAGAAATGAATAATGTTATCATTCTGGAAGTAATGCCTTGATCTCCTCTGCTGTACTTTCCATGATGGTATCCACCTCTTCACCAGTCATTGCACGTTGGATAGCTTCTTGTATATGGGTAGAAATCTCAGGATAATTGGTACCATAGGCTCTTGGCTTTGCCGTTTCTAATTGCTCCATAAACACTTTGACATGCTCATCCTTTGCCCACACATATTGCTCGTCTTTGGCAACATCTGCTCGACTAGGAAGTCTTCCCCCTAATTCATGCATCGGACCTAGTATCTCAGGCTTTTGTGTCCATTTAATAAACTCCCAAGCTTCATCCTGTACTTCAGAATTAGCGGTAATCGCCCAATTTTCTCCTCCAAGGATAGATGCAGTCCCAGCTTCTCCAGCAGGCATGAGGAAAACCCCCCATTCTAAGTCTGGTGAATCCTCCTCGAGCATTGGAATTTGCCAGGGTCCATTTTCCATCATGGCAGCTTTTTCTGTTTGGAATTGAACGAGTACATCGGATTGATCCCAGTTGATCATATTAGAGGAGATGATGCCATCCTCAACCATCCCTTGTATATAACTCAGCGCACTTTTAGCCTCTTCACTTCCAAAACTGTCTAAATCCGCACCAGATTGCCATAAATAAGGTAAAAATTGAAAGGTTCCTTCTTCACTTTTTACACCAGACATCGCAAATCCTTTTATATCTCCATTTGTTAGTTTGTCGGCTGTAGCTCGAAATTCTTCCCAGGTTGTCGGAACCTCTTCAATCCCGGCCTCTTCAAACATGGTTTTGTTATAATAAATTGCCAGTGCGTTACTATTGTTTGGAATGCCATAATATTTATCATCTAACATGGCAGAAGCCATTGGACCTTCAAAGTATTGATCTGCTTCACCCCATTCTTCTACTTTACTCGTTATATCTGCGAAGACACCTGCTTGAGCAAATGATTGGTGATCAGGGTTGTCAATCACAACGATATCTGGTAAATCTCCAGCTCCTAATCCTTGTAGTAATTTTGTTTTTAAATCGGCAAATGGCATGTACGTTCTTTCGAAGGTGATATTTGGATTTTCTTCTTCATATTTCTCGATCAATGCTTCTTGTTCTCTTGCACTAGATGAACCAGGCTCTAAGTAATCCCAGATTTTTATCGTTACTTGTTCCCCATTTCCTGTTCCTTCCTCATTTCCGGTTTCATTTGAATCACCGGAGCAAGCTACTAAGACAAACATCATCAGACCGACAAGTGAAAAGAATACCCAATTTTTCATCATACTTCCTCCTTAAGATTTACTTCTCTCCCGTTTTTAATGGATTCAAGTGAAGCACTTACCATTTGAAAGCTATGAATATTATCGGTTATGTCTGTAAGTGGTTTTCTGTTTTCGTCTAATGCATTGACCATTTCCGTAATGGAATAAGCCCTGTCGACAACGGGCATGTTTGGAATTGGCAATTCTTTCATGTTATCTTTTTGTATTCGTACTGGTTTGTCATCGATAAGGGCAATAATTCCTTTCTCTCCGTACAGCTTAAAATCCCCATTCCAAGACGTTTCTGGTCCACTTGTTACCCAACTAGCAAAATAATTAATAAGCACATCTTCAAACGTCATAGTGATACTAACGGTTGGTTTCCCATGGAACCAACTCCATGTTGGACGAATGCTTTTGGCATAAACCGTTGTGGCATTTTTTTCTAATAGGTAACGCATTAAGTCAAAATGATGAATGCTCATATCCTCTACGATGATTTCTTCGTAATGATCACGCCAACCACCGAATTTTGTAGCCCTTTGGAAGTTCCATTCCACGTATTCAATTTTTCCTACAAGATCCTCGGTTACTGCCTTCTTGATTGCTTGTATTTCTGGTCGGTAACGATAGTTTTGGCTGATCATGACAGAGGTGTCATACTTTACTGCCATCTTTGTCAGCGCGATAGCATCTTCCTTTGTATGTGCGATTGGTTTTTCCATAAATACATGAAGTCCGTTTTCTAAAGCGGAGATCGCAATCTTTTTGTGTGTCTGTGGAGGTGTTATAATGACAGCTATGTCTGCATCTACTTCTTTAAAAGCTTGCTCATAATCGGAAAAAAGTTGAATAGAAGAATCCTTTAATAGCTCTTTTGCTTTTTGTTGATTGGTCTCATCGACATCTACTACTGCGACAACCTGAACTTGCTTGTGTTGATCTAAGATTTCTAACCAAGATAATCCAAACCCTCCTGTCCCAATTTGAATGATTTTCTTTTGTCCCATACGAACCACCTACTTTTGTCGGAATTTTCACATAATTGATGAACGTCAATCATTATGTCGATAAATAGAAAGAAGTGTTAGTCACTTCTTTGTCTAAAACGCAATTTGTAAGCGTTTTATTTTGTTAGTTCATATCATAAGACATAAAGTGATGAACGTCAATCATTTTTTTGCTCATAAAAATAAATTGTTAGCTTAGAAGTGGATCGAGTAGCGTAGAAAGAGGGTTGAAAAGCCCCCCCTCCATTGCGTATTCCTCTTTCCTTCTTTTGTCCACTTTATACCTAATTAACTCTATATGTCTTTTATTATGGTTCTACACTCAATAAAAGGCATCTGCAATTATTCTAGTTCCTTGATCTTTAGTATGGAAATTTGAAAGCATTTAAGTAAATAAGAAGGGCTTGAATTTTTAGTTATCTTATTCTATAATAATAAAATGAACGGTCAGTTTAAAAAATATCATTATTAGATAAAGGAGAAAAATTTATGGCTCGACCAAGAGGGCAAGGGGAAAAAACTAAGGAACTGATTGCTGAAAAGGCAAAAATTATATTTGAACAAAAAGGTTATGCTGGAACTTCAATGGAAGATATTCGGGAGTTTAGTGAGATAAGCAAAGGCAGTATCTACTATCACTTTAAAAGCAAAGAAGAGTTGTTCCTATATACAGTAGAAAAAACTTCAGAGGTTTGGAGAACAAAATGGGAAGATCATGCGAATAAGGTGGAAACGGCAACAGAAAAACTTTACCTTCTTGCAAAATACTATGCTTCGGATATGCAAAATCCTTTATCACATGCAGTTCCAGAATACATGGCCACTGAAAATATAGACAAAGTGCTCAAAAATAAGTTATTTGATTTGATAAAACCGGAATATGAAGTTTTTTATCAAATTATTGACGAGGGAATGTGCCGTAAAGAATTTAAAAGTAACCAATCCCCTGATGATTTAGCTTATATTTTATACAGTACACTTACAGGTTTAAGTATTACACAATTCGTTGGTTATAGTGATAAACAATTTCTCATGCTTTATCAGAGTGCAATAGATGTCTTCCTAAAAGGAATATTAAAAGATAGTACCCCTTAAAATAGAAGGGGTTTTAAAATAAACATTAATAAACCGAATGGTCAGTTAATTATTGGGGAGGAAATTAAATGAAAAATTATGATATTAAAGTAATACCAATGAGAGAGGCTAAAAGAGACGTATCCAGGGAGGTAGCAGCTGTTTTTGTTGATGGATATGAGAAAGACTTAACGTTTCTTTCAAACAATCGAGAGAAGTTAATAGAAGCGTTTCAGAAAATGATCTGTCAGGATGTTTTTTACTTTGCTACTCTAGAAGGAGAAATCGTTGGAATTCTTGCTTGTTCCAATAACCAGAAACGAGCAGTGACAATTGATAAAGCACTATTGAGAAAATCATTTGGCCTTATTACAGGTAGTATCGCCTATCATTTTATGAAAGATGAATTTAATAAAAAATTGCCTTATCAAGATGATACAGGTTATATTGAATGTGTTGCTACCTCAATTAAAGCTAGAGGTAAAGGTGTTTCAACTGCTTTAATGAGTTACGTATTAGAGAATGAGGATTATCATCGTTATATTCTAGAAGTGGTGGATACAAATAAGGTTGCTTATCGATTATATAAAAAATTGGGTTTTACAGAGTTTAAGCGAAAAAAGGAAAGTTTTTCAAAGATGAAAGGGTTTAAGCATAGAATTTATATGGAATTGTGTGTCACTTAAGAAAACAGAAAGAATTAAAATATCGCTTTTAACAAAATTAATTGGCGCAATTATGAAAGAGAGCAACAAGGCATTTATTGTTACACTCTTGATATACTGTACTCTGATTTATACCAATCAAAGGTGGAAAGTGTTTTTAATTGAGATAAATGAATAAGTTTATAAGGCTGTCCGTTAAAAAAGACAGCCTTTTTTAAAAGATAACCAGCTAATAGTAGCTCGTTATCTTGTTCCACTTTTGGGGCGAATGTTTAACAAGGGTATTCGTCTTTCCTTAATATTATTTGTTAGCTGTATCGAGATAATATTTTGCATTTGCTTTTGTTGCGATTTCAAGCTTCACAATATGATCGTCTACTTGACCACTTTGCTCTTCCAGCATATAATCTGTAACCTTCTGTAAGGTAATAGTAGCTTGTGCCATTGGATCCTGACAAATCGTTGCTGTCACCACACCTTTTTTCATCGAATCATAAATGGCTTGATTAATATCATGGCCGATTATGATATGCTTTGTAGACCATGACCAATAGTTCTTGATTTCACCTAGAATACCACTCGCAACATAAATGGCATCCGTCCTTTTTAACGTATCCGCTTCCTTTTCCATTACCTCTTTTATATGCTGACTATTCGTGTACGCACTTTGGCTAAAATATAGTGTTTGGATCTCAACATCTAGATCATGATCCTGAAAAAAGGCGAGAAAGCCCCTTTCCTTATGTTTCATTTGAAACGTATCTTCTAGATCTCTAATTAGAATGACACTTGTTAGATTTTCCTTGAAAAGATAAATAAGCTCCGCTGCTAAATAGCCTGCATCGAAATAATTACTCCCAACATAGGCAATTCGTTTACTGTTAGGAACGTCTGTATTGACAGTAAAGACTGGTATATTTGCTTCAATAGCTTGGTTTATTAGCTCTTCAAATGGACCAGCATCATGAGGAGCAATTGCAAATGCATCATACTTTCCCTTTTCGATCAGCTTTTCTAAATATTGAACTTGTTCATTGTTAGGAATTGTATGAATACGATGCACTTCAATATTAAAGCCAAAATCCTCATACATATAAGCGGCTTTTTTGATTTCTTTGTCTAATTCTCCCCAGAAATAATCTGGAACGACTGGTAATATAAAAGCAATATGAATCAATCGCTGTGTTGACAAAAACTTCGCTGCTCGGTTTGGTCGATAGCCTAATTCTTTTGCTTTTGCACGGACTTTGCGAACCGTTTTTTCACTAACACCTTTTCGGTTATTCAAAACACGGTCCACAGTTGCTGTTGACATACCTAATTGTTCTGCAATCATTTTTGCTGTGACTTTCATTTGAGTTCACCTGCTTTTTACTGTTTGTCTTAGCATATTATACTCCATACAAGAATGACTATTGCAAGTAAAATCAGTATCGTTAACCTAAAACGAAGTAAGCAACTAAAATCCCAACAGTACCAAAAATCAAGGAATAGATTAAGTTATAGTAGGTGATCAAGTAAGGACTTTGCCTTAGACTCATAGATGTAATCGTAACAACAAGTCCATAAGTTCCAATTGGTACGGTAGAAACCCCTGCTGTCACCAAAATAATCGCAAGACTGAGCGGATTTAGAATATCAATAAGCATTGTGCTAATACCACCTATAACCCCCATTGTAGCGACAGGATGTACACCGAACATGCTCATCAACATAAATAATACTTGAATCATGATTAATAGAACAATTGGATAGTCAGCTACTAGAATAATAGGTCTTTGAATCAAGTTTAATGCAGGTGAATCATTTAAACTACCAGTAAAAAAAGCGAGAGTAACGAATAGGACAATGAAATTATGCATGTTGTTCATACTATATTTCCACTTATTCCACCCAATTGTCCAAAAGCTTTTGCTCCTTCTGATAGCAAATGCCCAGCATGCTGCAAACGGTAAAACCAGTATCGTAACAATAAAAATAAATTCTAAATGAAACCAGTTGCCTAATAGAATAACAAGTGCTAAGAAGCTTCCCAATGCAATGATTAATTGGATTATTTTTGGTCGAATTTCACTGTTTTGCTTTTCTTTTATTGTTTGATTATCTTTAGGGTAGTCTATTTTACCAAAATATAACCTTCCCCAAACATTATCAAGAATGAACATAAAAACCGTGATCATAATCATCCACGGTAGAAGCTCCGCATATTTAACCCCTGTAATAAAAATAGATAAAGCTAGTAAGACTTCCAATGGACTCCACGGCAATGCAAGGGAATAACCACGCATTGTTGTCATCATAATAAATTTATCTGCTACTTTTTTATGGATTGGCTTCAAGTTTTCTACTAAAACATCTTGTGCAATCGTAGCAGATGAGACGTTTAAAAAGGCTGTTAGAGACATCATTGCTGTAGTGCTCCGCTGATAGAGAGCACCAAGATTCTGAACGTTTCCCCGTAATAAATTTTGTATCAGTTTATCAAATCTACCAGCTGTTACAACACTATTCATCCATGGAAGAACCGCTAATAGTGTTAGGATCGAGAGGTTTGCTTCTAGCATTGGTGGTATATCTAATAAGGCTAGGTCAGTTGTCGCAAAAAAGATTGCCCCTACGATTACAAAGGAAATACCAAGGATTTTAAAGAGTCTGGAAGCAGATCCAAAGCTTAACATAAGCATAGTAAAAGCAAGAATTCCTAGCATATAAGAAAATGTTTCACTCGGAAAAAAGACAGAAATAATATGTAAAATAAATACGAATGAAAAATAGATATAGCTATATCTCAAGTTAGATACCTTCCTTCTAGTCTGCTTCCTCTTATCATAGCAGAATAACAAGGAAGATAGCATTTAACTTGATTATCGATTCTAGTTTTATATGAAAAACATCCTAATAGATTCCGCTAACTGCCCCCTGAAGGTTTATGGTATATTGTAAATGAGAATCATTTTCAATAAAGGGAGGGTTTAGTGTGTATGAAATAAAACAGCTTGATCTGTTACCGGTGTTCGTAACACTAAAACGAGTGGAATCTATGAACTCTAACAAGCACTATCAGCTTACGCATACATGGAATCGGGATTATCTACTACTTTATTTTCCAAAGGGGAGTGGCTGGATTTCGATAAATGGGGAAAAAACAAAGATAAGCAAAAGGGAAGCATATCTTTGTAAGCCTGAAGAGACATATGCACTAACGCTAAAACCGGATATACATGCCTTTTTGTTTCATTTCAACATGAATGGGGAATTACCGCTAGAAGCCGAGAGGAAAATGGTTGTCCAGCCTGAGCAAGTCCAGAGATATTGCTATCAGTTGAACAGTATGGACCCAAACGATAATCCAATATTAGCATTACAATTACAAATACAATTTCAAAAAATGATCTATTCTATTTTAACGATGAAAAGAAAGCTATCTATTTCTTTAGAGGATAGATTGATAGAAGCAAAAAAATATATTGACGAACATTTTTCAAAAAATATTCAGATTGAACATTTAGCTAGAATGGCTCAGGTGAGTGAGCATTATTTTGTTGATCGTTTCAAAAGGCAGTTTGGCCTGAGTCCTATCAAATACTTACATCATCAGAGACTAAAAAAGGCAAAAGAACTACTGATAACATTAGATTTTAAGCTGCGAGACATTGCCTCACATGTAGGGATTCAGGACGAATATTATTTCAGTAGATGGTTTAAGAAGAAGACAGGCTACGCCCCTAGTGAGTATAGACTTCGTTATAAAAGAAAAATAGCAGTGAGTCAGCGGAATTATATCGGACAATTACTAGCCTTAGATATTATTCCTTATGCGGCACCATTACATCCAAAGTGGACACCTTACTATTACGAAAATTATCGAGTCGATATCCCTGTCCATTTAAGTGCTTATAAAATCAATGAAAGAAAGGATTCGAATCTCGATACACTGATTGATCTCTCTCCAGACATCATTATTTCAGATCGAAGGGATCAATTAGGAATTAGTGAAAAGCTTTCTGATCAAACAAAGGTGTTAAGCATGTATTATGGAAAGCAAACTTGGCGGGAACAACTAATGTTCATCGCAAAATATTTAGACGAGGAAAAGAAGGCAGTTGATTGGCTCAATCAATTTAATAGAAAAGTGGCCAATGTAAGAGAACAACTGCAAACTAAATACAAATCGACAACTTTTTTGTTCATTAGAAAGTTTAAACAGTCTCTTTATGTGAATTGCAATCGAACGATGTCAGAATTATTCTATGGCGAATTAGGTTTACTATCAGCGCTCGGGACAACGATCTGTGATCATGAGATATCATTAGAGGAAATTGATCAAGCAAATCCTGATCATATTCTGTTCATGATTTGCCATGAGCAAGAAACCCTACAGGACTGGCAGGAGGTAAAGAGATCAGCTGAGTGGAATAGATTGAAAGCAGTCAAACATCAACATGTACACCTGATACCAACAGACCCTTGGTTTGAATATTCAGCGATTGCACATGACCGTATTCTCGATCAGTTAACAGAATGGTTATCATCGTACTAAACGTCCTTTTACCTTAGAGGAATTTTGTCCAAATAGGAACAGGTAGATTGTCCATGGATTGGATTTCTTTTTTGTATTACCATTGAGAATGATTATTAATATCGTTATTCGGAGGGGGAAATAGATAGATGTTAAAAAAATGGATCAGTCTCATGCTACTAACACTACTTTTCACAATATTAGTGGCCTGTGGACAAGAAGAGACGCAAGAAGCAAATTCTAGTAGCGGAAAAGAAGAAGCAGAGGATACTAGTCAATCAACTGAAATAAATTATTTAGGAGAGACCTATGAAGTGCCAAAAGACCCTTCCATTGTTATTACAGGAAGTTTAGAAGCAATGGAGGATGCCTTAATGTTAGGGGTAGAGCCAATCGGTGCCATTTCCGTTGGTGGTGAGTTTCCAGAATTATATCAAGAGATTGTTGGTTCAGCTGAATCGATCGGAGAAAAGCAACAGCCAAACCTAGAGAAGATTTTGGAGTTAAACCCTGACGTTATACTAAGCACAACCAAATTCCCTGAGGATGTAAGTTCAAAGCTTAATGAAATAGCAACCGTCATACCAGTATCCCACCTATCTACTGATTGGAAGGACAACCTCTTGTTAATGGGCGAGCTATCTGGAGACAAGGAAATAGCAGAGCAAATTCTAGCTGACTATGACGAACAATTAGAAGAGATTCAAGCAAAAGCATCCGAGCAGCTACAGGATAAGACAGCGGTCGTTGTTCGAATTAGGAGTGGGAATATTATGATTTATTCTCAGAATACATTCTTTAATCCTTCCTTGTATGAGGATTTTGGTCTGGCGGTTCCATCTGTAGTCGAAGCAGCGGAAGCACAAGAAGCTATTTCGCTAGAAAAGTTTAGTGAAGTAAATCCAGACTATATTTTTGTTCAATATGCCGAGTCAGAAAATGCAGATAATCCAGAAGCACTGTCTGACTTAGAGGTCAATCCAATTTGGCAAAGCCTACAAGCAGTACAGAACGATCAAGTCTACGTGAATGTGGTAGATCCGCTTGCACAGGGCGGCACAGCTTGGAGTAAAATCGAATTTTTAAAAGCATTCAAAGAGAATGTGTTAGCAGAGTAAAAAGGGGTAGGAGCTATGCGAAAAATCAAAACCTTCATACCATTCGTCATTTTCATCATAGCTCCAGTCGTCATCATAGGCACGATGTTTTGCTCCATATTACTTGGTGCAAAAGCCATTCCAGTGGATGTGATTTGGGAGGCGATTTTCCAATTTGATGAAAAAAATGTCGATCATCAAATTATCCGTTTCTCTCGCATTCCACGAGCATTAGGTGCACTTCTTATTGGTTGTTTTTTGGCGATATCTGGTTCGATCATGCAGGGGATGACAAGAAATTATCTTGCGTCTCCTTCTATTATGGGGGTGTCTGATGGCTCCATTCTTATGATCACCTGTTGTATGATCTTTTTTCCGAATCAATCCAATATAACAATGGTGCTGTTTTCTTTCCTTGGTTCGGCAATAGCAGCAGGGGTGGTTTTTTTACTTGCATCCTCTTTGCCTGATGGCCTTAAGCCAGTGAAAATGGCCATCATCGGTACGATTATTGGAACATTTTTAAGTAGTGTAGCTACAGCGTTGGCCACCTATTTTCAAACCTCACAAAATATTAGCTTTTGGTATAATGCAAGACTCCACCAATTGGAGCCTACTTTATTAAAGGTCGTCTTGCCTTTTGCTTGTATTGGACTTTTCCTTGCGATTGCCATTTCAAAGCAAATGACGGTGTTATCCTTAGGGACAGATGTGGCCAAAGGTTTAGGACAAAGAGATCGACTGATCAAACTATTGGCAGGTTTAGCTGTAGTAATTTTGACAGGGTGTTCAGTATCACTTGCAGGAAATATCGGATTTGTCGGTTTGATCATTCCACATATTAGCCGGTTTCTTGTTGGCGTAGATTTCAAATGGACTATTCCGTTTGCTGGGTTGTTAGGCGGCGTTTTTCTTGCTTTTGCGGATATAGGAAGTCGGTTCTTAAATTATCCATTTGAGACACCAATAAGTGTAGTTACTGCCACAATAGGTGTTCCATTCTTTCTCTACCTAATTAAAAGTAGAGGAGGGGGCTCATATGCAGCAAAATCAAGCTAAAGGCCGGAAGTTTATTCGAATAAGCACCATTTTGATTCTTGGCTTTTTACTTGTTTTTTATTTTAGCTTAACCTACGGAGAGTTTTCGATGACCTTAACAGATGTAGTTCGCACTTTATTAAGGATGGATGAAAGTGATGACAATCAACTAGTCATTTTCACCTTTCGCTTGCCTCGTATTGTCATCGGTATATTAGTTGGTTTGGGACTAGGGATAGCTGGTGCCATCCTTCAAGCATTAACCCGTAATGAATTAGCAGATCCAGGAATACTAGGGATCAATGCTGGTGCGGGTGCTTCGATTGTTCTGTATATGTATACGATAAGCAAGCTCGGTATGGAAGCAGGATTCATGGCAACTTTTGCGATGCCTATATTTGGCCTGATTGGTGGGATTTTCACCGCAATATTTATTTATAGTTTTTCATGGACAAACGGGAGATTAGATTCAAATCGATTATTATTAGTTGGAATTGCAGCAGGTTCGGGATTAGGTGCCTTAACCTTATACCTTTCCTTAAAAATGGATCCACAAGATTTTGAAGCTGCAACAATGTGGATGACAGGGACAATTTGGAATGCAGACTGGCAAAAAATAATAGCCATATTGCCATGGTTTTGTCTTCTTTTACCTATTATTTTTATTCGATCAGCTAACCTAGACTTATTCTATTTAGGGGAGGATTCTGCCAAGAACGTAGGACTTGCTACAGAATGGGAGAAAAGTATTTGGCTATTCTGTAGTATTGGTTTGATCAGTGCATGTGTGGCTGTTTCTGGTAGTATCGGCTTTATCGGTCTTCTCGCACCACATATGGCAAGACGTTTGATCGGGTTACATCATAACTATGTATTAGTCATCTCTGGCTTAATTGGTATTGTCTTAGTTACCTTGGCCGATTTCATCGCAAAGACGATTTTTTCACCAGTTGAATTACCTGTAGGGGTTGTCATTGCTATTATAGGAATCCCTTATTTCATCTATTTATTAAAAAGAAGAACAGTGAGGTGAGCAAAATGAAGCAAGTCATGCTACAGGATACAGAACAATTTTGCTTAATTGCAACCAATCGTGACCAACAGACATATCAAATCTCGGTCTATGTGCCGAAGCAAATTGCGCCAGATGAAGGTTTTCCTGTTCTCTATTTATTGGATGGGAACGCTGTTTTTGGGACAGCTGTTGAAGCGGTAAGAATTCAATCACAGCGAACAGAAAAAACAAATGTGCAACCAGCAATCGTTGTCGGAATCGGTTATGAAATAGCGGATGCCTTCTCTTCGCGTCGATTTTATGATTATACAATGGACCCACCAGAGATAGATATATGCTCACGCTGGAAAAAACACCCCCCGCCTCAGCATGGTGGTGCAGACCATTTCCTAGCTTTTATCGAAGAAGATTTAAAGCCATTTTTGTTCCGTCGTTACAATATCAATCAACAAAGGCAAACCATCTTTGGTCATTCCTTAGGAGGATTATTTGTATTACATACGTTGTTTACGAAGAATCATGCCTTTCAAAACTATATTGCTGGTAGTCCGTCCATTCACTGGAATAAAACACGTCTCAGTAAGGAGAAGAAGGCATTTTTAAAAAATGACCAACAACGATCGCTTTCCTTATTGATAGCTGTTGGTGAGCTTGAGGCGAATCATTCCACCAATATGTCAGAAAATGCACGGCAATTAGCCGAGGAATTATCGAAGGTGCCTCTTCTAGAGGTACAGTTTGAGGAGCTAGAAGAGGAGAATCATATATCTGTATTGCCTGTTTTATTGAATAAAGCGATAAAGCTAGGATTAAAAGCAAAATAGAGTAGAAAACGAGCTGTCTTATGACAGCTTCTTTTTTGTGCGTTAGGAAAGCATAAAAATTTTTACACAATAGGGTTTCAATATACTGAAAAATTTTAAAGTACCAAGGTGCCTAGTTTTCCTAAACGAATAGAGTGTCTATGATGAATAGCAGATGATTTATTTGAAATAATATCCTTGATTGTCGCAATTTGTAGCAGTAACCAAATCATAGTGCAAAAGAATCAGAACGATTTTGGTTGTTTGTGATCGTTATTGATTGACTATGATTGAAAATGATTGTATAATCTCTGTAAGCGATTAATTCATGAATTGAGGGATACCTATAATGTTAACGATCGAGCGTCAGGAGTTCATCATAGGACTATTGAAAGAGAAGGAAATCGTTTCTGTTCGTCAAATATGCGAATCAACAGGAGCATCTGAATCAACTATACGTCGCGACTTAACCGAATTAGAAAATAAACAATTAATCAAAAGGGTGCACGGCGGTGCTTCTTTATTAAAGAAAAAACGAGCAGAACCCACACTTCTAGAAAAAACCGCACAATATCAAGCGGAAAAAGAGGCGATTGCGAAAAAGGCAGTTACCTTTGTAGAGGATGGGGATTCGATTTATTTAGATGCAGGTACCTCTACCATGCAAATGATCCCGCTACTAAAAGAAAAATCCGTTGTCGTAGTTACAAATGGCATTCCACATGTTCAGCTCCTTATGGAGTATGGGATTGAGACATATGTCATTGCAGGAAAAGCAAAAAAGGGGACTGCTGCTCTGATTGGAACGAAGGCAGTTGATGCTATTAAGGAATTTCGTTTCGACAAATGCTTTCTAGGCATAAATGGCATTCATGCAAGTCAAGGGTTCACCACACCAGATCCTGAAGAGGCCAATGTTAAACAAGCTGCAATCGAGCAATCACAAGCAAGTTATATATTAGCAGATCCAACAAAATTCGGAGAAGTATCCTTTGCAAGTGTAGCAAATATTGAAATGGCCACGATCATCACAACAGATGAGATATCGACAGAACAACAAGAAAAGATAGCAAAATTAACAACTTTAGAGGTGGTGTCACTATGATTTATACTATAACCTTAAATCCTGCCATTGACTATGTCGTCAAGCTTGATGTATTAGAGCAAGGAACGATTAACAGAAGTCAAGGCGATTATAAAGAAGCAGGTGGAAAAGGTATTAACGTATCCCGCGTATTAGATCGCTTAGGCACAACAAGCACGGCTTTAGGTTTTATTGGCGGTTTTACTGGAAAATTTATCACAAATTATTTAGAAAAGGTGGGCATTGCACATGACTTTGTCTCCTTACAAGAGGACACCAGAATTAATGTAAAGCTCAAAGCTGGAAATGAAGAAACAGAAGTGAATGGAAAATCACCAGCCATTACAGAAGAAAACTATGAATCTTTTGTTAATAAGCTCAGAGGATTAACGAGTGAAGACATGGTTGTACTAGCAGGAAGTTTACCGGCCTCTCTTCCTGAGGATACTTACCATTCCATTGTAACTATGTTGAATGCCCAAGGTGTTTCCGTCATTTTAGATACAAGTGGATCGGCATTAGAGCAAGCAATCAAAGCAAGTCCGGCCTTTATAAAACCGAACAATCATGAACTAGCCGACCTATTTTCAGAAAAAATAAAAACTGATTTGGACATTGTAAGGCTTGCTAAGAGATTACATGTGGAGAATCGAATAGATCATGTCTTAGTATCCATGGCAAAAGAAGGAGCCATTTACGTAGGAGAAGCAGGAACCTTTAAGCTAAGTGCCCCAACAGGACGAGCTGTACACTCCGTAGGTGCAGGAGACTCGTCTGTCGCAGGCTTCCTTTATAAATGGCAGGAATCTAACCATGCTGAAGAAGCTGCAAAATATGCGGTAGCTTCAGGAAGTGCCACAGCATTTTCTAAAACATTGTGTACAAAAGATGAGGTCGAGAAGTTATTAGAAGAAGTGCAGGTAACAAAGCTTTAGTTTTTAAACAGACATCTTAAGAAAGGATGAGGGGCTATGAATATCACAGAATTATTAAAAAAAGATATTATGATTTTGGATGTAGACGCAAGCTCAAAAGAAGATGTTATTCAAGCAATGGCTAATCGCTTAGACCAAGCTGGGAGATTGAATGACAAAAAATCGTTTATCCAAGCAATTTGGGAGAGAGAAAGTGGGAGTAGTACAGGGATTGGGGAAGGTGTTGCCATTCCTCATGCCAAAACAAGTGCAGTAAAAACACCTGCCATTGCCTTCGCTCGTTCGAAGGCTGGAGTAGATTTTGATTCATTAGATGCGCAGCCTGCCCATTTATTTTTTATGATTGCGGCAAGCGAAGGGGCAAATAATGATCATCTTCAAACATTGTCGAGATTATCCACTTTATTAATGGATGAAGATTTCCGCCAAAGATTGATGGAGGTAGAAACAGAGGAGCAAATCATCGAGATCATTGATGAGAAGGAAAAAGAGAAGCTAGGAAAAGAAGAAGTGTCTAATTCCACAAGTGGTCCTGAAATACTAGCTGTCACTGGTTGTCCAACAGGAATTGCTCATACGTATATGGCAGCAGATGCCTTAAAGGATAAAGCGAAAGAGCTTGGTGTAACGATCAAGGTAGAAACAAATGGCTCGGATGGAGTGAAAAATCGTTTAACAGAAGAGGATATAGCGAATGCGAAGGCGATTATCGTTGCCGCCGATACTAAGGTAGAGCTGGAACGTTTTAGTGGGAAGCAAGTGTTACAACGAGGAGTAACGGACGGTATTCGCAAGCCCGAGGAATTAATTAACACAGCAATAAACGGCGAGGCTCCTGTTTACCAAGGAGATGGAGACAGCTCCCAAGCTAGCTCAAGTGGAGCAGGAAAAGGCTTCTACAAGCACTTAATGAATGGTGTATCAAATATGCTACCATTCGTTGTCGGAGGTGGGGTATTAATCGCGATTTCCTTCTTCTTTGGTATCCACTCCGCTGAACCAGACCATGCTTCGTATAATGAATTTGCTGCTGCATTAAAAGCAATCGGTGGCGATTATGCCTTTGGTTTAATGGTAGCAGTACTAGCAGGTTTTATTGGAATGAGTATCGCAGACAGACCAGGCTTTGCTCCAGCGATGATTGGTGGTTTTATGGCCTCCATGGGTGGTGCCGGCTTTCTTGGTGGTTTAATTGCCGGTTTCTTAGGTGGTTATGTCGTGGTTCTCGTGAAAAAGCTACTAGCAGGCTTACCGAAATCATTTGATGGAATAAAGACGATTCTCTTCTATCCTGTAATCAGTGTTTTTGTTACAGGCTTACTCATGTATTTCGTTATTATTGAGCCAATTGCTTGGATTATGTCTGGGTTAGAAGGCTGGCTAGGTAGTATGACTGGTGTGAATGCCATGCTATTAGGTCTTATTCTCGGTGGGATGATGGCTGTTGATATGGGAGGCCCAATAAACAAAACAGCCTTCACATTTGGTATAGCTATGATTGAAGCAGGAAACTTTGGCCCACATGCAGCCGTAATGGCTGGTGGTATGGTGCCGCCTCTAGCATTAGCGCTAGCGACAACCTTTTTCCGCAATAAATTTACGCGAGAGGAAAGAGATGCAGGGAAGACAAACTATGCGCTAGGTGCTTTCTTTATTACAGAAGGTGCGATCCCATTCGCGGCAGCCGATCCTGGAAGAGTGATTCCTTCTCTAGTAGTTGGGTCCTCGATTGCAGGTGGATTGGCTTTATTGTTTGGAGTTGGGCTTCCAGCACCTCATGGTGGTATATTCGTTATCCCGACAGTAGAAGGTAGTTGGTTATTGTATCTTGTAGCCATTGCCATTGGAGCAATCGTATCAGCTCTAATGATCGGGTTTTGGAAAAAACCATTGAATAAAAAGTAAGGAAATAAGAGCCTATGCTGGTAGGCTCTTATTTTTGTAAGATTAAAAGTTCTACTCAAACAGATGTCCCTAAATTTAATTGGCTAACAGACTCAAAGAAGTTTTTATATGTTTCTCATATCGTTTAGCTTCTTGCTCAAAGTAGTCCTCTGTGCCTTCGTTTGCATTATAGGAGATAAAGGCAGGGAGATAAGTACCGTACACTTAGTAAGGGTCCTTTGTATCGGTCTTAGTAATTCACTGACTGTAAACCAATTGCTTCCCCCTGATCGATATTGCTTCTCCGTACCTCCCGTCGTTGTTGCCACCATAAACTCTTTTCCTTTTAAGTTATCGCCATTAGGACCATAAGCCCAGCCGAATGTTAGGACTTCGTCAAACCACTTTTTTAGTAGAGGGGGGCAACTGTACCAATAAAAAGGGAACTGAAACACTATTCGATCGTATTGAAGCAACAGTTGTTGTTCTTTTTCTACATTAATATTCCAATTTGGATACTCTTGATAGAGATCATGAAGATAGATATCTGCATTACTTCTTAGCTGTAACAACAATGCTTGATTGGCTCGAGAATTATTTAAGTTAGGGTGTGCAGCAATTACCATAGTCTTCATCACTTTCATCCTTTCAGTTTTCGTAATAATAATGAACTATACCCATTATTGGTCAAAAATTTTATTTTGCAAAGTAGGATTTTTTTAAAAACTAAGTCTTAAAAAAAGTACTAATAACCACGACTTAATAGTACGATAAAACGTACTTAGTATGATCAATAATCGTACTTTTTTCCTTTCCTATCCTTTGTTAAACTTATAATAAAGAATGGAGTGATAGTCATGAAAGAAGAGGTTCAAGATTCGAAAATAACTCAAGGGATAATGACGACTTTGCAGGCCATAGGGGGCAAATGGAAGCCACTTATTTTGTTTATTTTACTGCAAAAAGGTACAAAGCGGTTCGGGGAATTAAGGCGTTTGCTACCAAATATTACTCAAGGAATGCTCACCAATCAGCTTCGTGAGTTGGAACGGGATGGACTTGTCAACAGACATGTGTATTATGAGATGCCGCCGAAGGTTGAATATTCTTTGTCCGATCAAGGGAAGACTCTTCGCCCAGTTTTAAACGATATGTGTGGGTGGGGGTTTAAGCATGAAGAATTTCTGGAGAATAGGAAAAGTAGTGAGGAAGTATTTTTAGAGAAGAAAAACCATTAAGTTAAATTAAATTCTCAGTGGTGGTATAACTAGCAGGGATTTTTGCTTAAACACCAGTGGGGAGGAATGCAGACTTAAAGTCATAAGGTATAACGTCTGCATAATAACCTCCTATAGCTCTAACCCCACTAATGGAAATATTCTAACATGCACAGGTGTTTAAAAAATCAGCATGAAATTTATCCAATAGTATTATTCATAAATAGCTGCTTGAATTTCTTTATCCTCTAAATTGCTTTGATCATACCAGAAGAAGCCAGTATCAATGCTTTCAGGCACTTCTTTCCCATCTAAGGCTTCCACTGCGGCTTTTACGGTTTCATAGCCAATTCCCTCTGGGTTTTGTGTAATAGCACCTGCCATGACACCATCTTTAATGGCATCGATTTGTTGTTTGCCAGAGTCAAATCCGATAATGGTCACTTCTCCTTCTTTTCCTAATTCCTTTACCGCATTAACCACCCCAATTGCAGACCCTTCATTGGAGCCATAGATGCCTGCAATATCAGGATTAGCCTGCAAGATAGCTTTAGCAAGATTAGTAGATTCTAAATGATCTCCGCCACCATATTGAATATCAACTATTTCCATGTTCGGATAATTTTCTTCGATCGTTTCTACAAAACCATCGCGACGCTGTGTTCCAGTTAGAGAGACTTGGTCATGCACAACTAAAGCAACCTTTCCTTCTTCATCCATTAATTCAGCCATTTTTTCTGCAGCGAGTGAAGCAGCGGCATAATTATCGGTTGAGGCTGTAGTAATAGGGATGTCACTATCCACACCAGAATCAAAGGCAATAATCGGAATATCTTGCTCACTTGCTTCTTCTAGTAATGGGGTAGCAGCTTGTGAATCTAGTGCTGCAAAACCAATTGCATTAGGTTTT
This sequence comes from Gracilibacillus dipsosauri, assembly GCF_003176895.1. Lineage (GTDB taxonomy): Bacteria > Bacillota > Bacilli > Bacillales > Amphibacillaceae > Gracilibacillus > Gracilibacillus dipsosauri. The sequence goes on along the minus strand of NZ_QGTD01000004.1, from coordinate 76,739 downwards.
TTGTCCAGAGCCGTGCGTAACATTTCCATTTGCTTATCCACCTGTGATTCACTTTCTGGTCCTTCGAAGGTAATCTCGACCTGGAATTCCTCTGCTGCTTTCTCTGCTCCACTTTGAACCGCTTGCCAGAATTGATGCTGGAAACCTTTAGAGATGATGGCGATATATGGCTTTTCCTCTGATGAACCTGAATTAGGCTCTTCTTTTTGCTCCGTTGTGTTATTCGCACAAGCAGCTAATATCAGTACCAAAGAAATAATGGCTAATACGCTTTTCATTTTCATCGTTAACTCCCCTTTTTATACATTCTTTTTTCTTAACATATCGATATAAACAGCGAGTAAAATAACAAACCCAATGACAACTGTCTGCCATTCCTGTGGGATCGACATGATCCGTAGACCATTTGTAAGTACGCTCATAATGAGTGCTCCAATCATCGTCCCGACTAAAGAGCCCTTACCACCACTTAATGATGTACCACCAATCACGACAGCAGCAATTGCTTCTAGCTCATATCCCATCCCAAGTGCTGGTTGTGCAGAATCTAGCCTTGATGCCATAATCACACCAGCAACACCGGTGAAGCATCCAGCAATGGTATAAATAATGATTTTCCATTTCGTAACATTGATCCCCGATAAACGAGTGGCTTCCTCATTACTACCAATCGAGAAGGTATAGCGCCCGACGATGGTTTTGGATAATAATATCCAGCCGATCAGCACCATAAGAAAAAATATTAATATAGCATTTGGAAGGTTGACTCCAGGAATAATAGATCCGAGTGCAATTTGATGAAAGCCCTCTATATCACTAAAATAAATAGGTGAAGCCCCAGAGATTATGAGAGACAATCCCTCTGCGATCATCATCATTGCAAGCGTAGCAATAAATGGCGGTATTTTTAATATCGAAACAGAGAATCCCGAGATTAGTCCAATAAGTGCTCCCATTACAATTCCACCAAGGATACCTATTAGGATAGGTAAGCCTAAATAAACAATAAATACTCCCGTCATGACAGAGGTGAGCGTCATCCCAGTACCTATCGATAAGTCGATACCACCTGTAATGATGACAAAGGTAGTGCCTAATGCCAGTATCCCAATGACTGTCGTTGATAGTAAGATACCTTCAATATTTGACCATTGCATGAAATTATCAGAGGCTAGAGAAAAGAAAATAATTAAAAGAACCAAACTAGCAAATGCCAAAATTTGCTGAAGGGCTGCAGAACCTCTCATTTTTTGCTTTATCACTGCGGTAGACATGAACATCACTCCTTATTTCAAGCTTGTTTCGTCGCTAGCTCCATTATTGATTCCTGGTTCGCATCATGCTGGGGCAACTCCCCAGTTGTTCGTCCTTCATTCATGACTATAATCCGGTCACTAAGCCGTAATACTTCCGGTAATTCAGAGGAAATCATGATAATGGATTTTCCTTGCTTTGCGAGACTTTCTAATAGATCATAAATTTCTTGTTTTGCTCCGACATCTATTCCTCTTGTTGGTTCATCAAAAATTAATATGTCACAATTCTTTAATAGCCATTTTGCTATAACGACTTTTTGTTGATTACCACCAGATAAGTATTTCACCAATTGGTTCATGCTTGGTGTCTTCACCTTTAGTTGATTGGAATAGCTTTGTGTCTCTTTTTTTATCTTCTTCGTATGCATAAAGGTAAATTTCGTATAATGAGCTAATGAGGGAGCGGCAATGTTTTCTTGGACTGTTTGTTCTAATAGAAGCCCAAAACGTTTGCGATCCTCTGATAAATAGCCTATTCCATGCCTCACCGCATCATATGGCTGTTTAATGGACACAGTTTTCCCATGTATTTTGATTATCCCTGTGGAAGGATCTGCACCAAAAATAGCTCGAGCTACCTCTGTCCTGCCAGCCCCTACTAAACCAGCAAAGCCTAAAATTTCTCCCTTTTTGAGCTGAAAAGAAACATCTTTTAAATAACGATTGTTTAGCTGGTTCACTTCAAGGGCAATTTCCTTCCATCTACTTGGATTAGTAGCTTTTTGTTCGATATGGAGTTTTCTTCCTACCATTAAGGAAACAACTTGTTTGATGTTCGCACTAGCTGTTTCGAGTGTATCGATATACTCCCCATCTCTCATCACCACAATCCGATCCGAAATTTGTTTTAATTCTTCCATCCGATGTGAGATATAGATGATTCCTACACCTTCCCTTTTCAGCCAATGGATAATTTTAAATAATGTACTTATTTCCGTGTCAGTTAAAGCTGCAGTAGGCTCATCCATAATAAGGATTTTGGCATGAAAGGACAGGGCCTTCGCTATTTCGACCATCTGCTGTTTAGCAACGGTTAGTTCCGCTATTTTTGTTTTTGGATCTAAATGAATGTTTAGCTGCTGAAACAATTCCTCTGCTTTTTTGTTCAATTCTTTATCCTTTAAAAAGAATTGCAGCTTATCCCGTGGCTCTCTTCCGATAAATATATTTTCTGCAACAGTAAGGTCTTGCATTAAGTTTAGTTCTTGGTGAATGATACTAATACCCAACTCCTGTGCTTCCTTCGTGTTTTTTGGTGCCACCTCTTTCCCCTTATAAACAATCGAACCACGATCCTTTTGATAAATACCTGTAAGGATTTTCATTAAGGTGGACTTACCAGCCCCGTTCTCGCCGATAAGTGCTAACACTTCACCTCTATACAAATCAAGCTGAACATCCGTTAATGCCTTGACTCCAGGGAATGATTTATGGATATTTTTCATTTCTAAGATTTTGTCTGTCATTCTATGTCTCCTTCCTTTGTTGACAGCGTTGTCAAAGTTAGTAGCGATTTTCATAGTTTTACTATCATATGCCTCTAGCACCCCCCCTATCACTGTTATCGTTAACATTTAATTAGAAAGTCTGCTTTTGTAAAAAAGTATATGCATGGTAAGATAAATTTAGGTTGATTTTTTTAGAATCAGTGGGGTGAAATCTTATTCCAAGTTTTTTTATTAGGAATCACCCGCATTTTAATGCGTGTTTGTCTAATGAGAAAAAGAATATAGTGAAAAAAATTACACAAACTTCTATTATCCTCTTCGTTCCATATATTCCAGTTACCGGTAACATATAAAAGTTTAGTAGATATAGTAGTTAGTGCTTTTTAATTGATAAAAAATTTGCAGGAGGAATATCATGAAAAATAAACTTGTATTAGCATCGTCATCACCTAGAAGACAAGAGCTTTTAAAACAGGTGGAAATTCCGTATACACTAAGAGCACCAAATGTTGATGAATCTCAAATAGCTAGCAAGGATCCAGCTGAAAAGGTGCGGAAGCTTGCTTTGCTAAAAGGGCGACATGTGACCTTGCAGGAGGATGGAGAAGTGATCTTAGCTGCTGATACGGTAGTGTCCTACAATAATCAAATTCTCGAAAAACCAAAAAATAAAGAGGAAGCTTATCGTATGATTGCGACCTTGAGTGGAAATGTACATGAAGTATTTACAGGGGTTATGATTCGTTCCTTCGATAATGAAGTCGCATTTGTAGAAAGAACAGAGGTTGAATTCTGGACTTTATCGGAGGAAGAGATAAATTGGTACCTCTCAACCAATGATCCTTATGATAAAGCAGGGGCTTATGGGATCCAAAGCATTGGTGCGATATTTGTGAAACAGATTATAGGTGACTACTATACAGTTGTTGGATTGCCGCTTTCTCGAGTGGTGAAGGAGCTGAGCAGCTTTTCGATAAAGCCTTGTGAATGCTGAGACAGTAACGTAATCTGTAAGGCAACGAAATTACTAAACATAGACACTTTAGACTAGTGAAAAATGATTGTACTTTCATAAAAGAGAAGATATATTAGTGTGTGGAAACGTTTGCACATAATAGGTAAATAGACAAGAAGGGAGGGAATCTGTGCCCTTCCTTCTCTATTGTTTTCTTCATTAGTTACGTGTGGAGGTGCAATTAGGTATTAGGAGAATAAGGGGTTTCCTATCGCTGTTTATTCTCCTCCCCAATAGCGATAACCTCTCTTACTACTTCTAGGAAAGATGACATCATCGGTGAAAGCCACTTGTCTTTATGCCACAGCATTTGTGTGTAGACGTGCAAGTCGGGAATTTGCCATGGAAGAGCAACAAGTTCGCCCCGTTCGATTTCGGCTTGTGCTGTTATTTCAGGAAGAAAGGCAATACCGATTCCCGTAATGGCACATTGTTTAATCGCTTCGGCATTGTGAAACTCTAAATAAGTAATATTATCAATGCCCTTTTTCTCAAATGACCGGTCAAACATGGTTCGATAGGTACAACCCTTTTCATTAACCAGAAACACCTCTTCATGGAAATCTTCTAGTTTTAGTGCGGATCGTTTTGCAAGGGGATGGTCTGGATTGACGAGAAGGCGGAAAGTTTCTTCCAGTAACGGTTCTACTGCAAGTCCGCTCGAACGAATTGGTTCGTCCAGCATAAAGACGGCATCCGCGGTTCCTTCAAAAAGTGTTTCCTTAAGTCGCTGATTTGGAACAGAGCGAAAAATGAGACGAACACCAGGATGACGCGAACGATATAGCTGAAAGACAACTGGAAGACGGTAGGCACAAAGAACCTCGTTGGCACTTATCGTTAGAGTACCGCTTAACTCTTCATTGTCATGAACGACACTGCGGGCTTCGTCCAATTTGTTTAGAACCTCTTCGATATGTGTTAAAAAACGTTTACCAGCTGTTGTAAGAACGAGCTTCTTGCCCAATCGGTCAAAGAGTCGCACGCCAAGTTCTTCTTCCAATGCTTTTATTTGCATGGTGATGTTAGAAGGGACATAATTGAGCACTTCCGCAGCACGACTAAAATTTAGAGTGGATGCAACCGTACGAAACGTATTTAGTTGACGCAATTCCATCCTATTTTCCTCCTAGCACTTTCAATTTTATTGAATACTATTTTTAATTTTATTCACTTTTATTGAGAGTAACACAGGTTTATACTTACAACAAAGAAATAGATTCTAAAAAGTTTTGTTTTAAAAATAGAAGGGAGCAACAATAGAATGGATTATGAAATTTTTGATTTAGGTGACGTAACCTTGCAATCAGGAGTGACGTTACCGAAAGCTTTTCTTGCTTATAAGACTTACGGGAAATTAAATGAAAAGAAAGATAATGTGATCATCTATCCAACTGCTTTTGGTGACCAACATGTTCAGAATGAATGGTTGATTGGAAATGGAATGGCACTGGATCCACAAAAATATTTTATTATTGTTCCTAATTTGCTAGGTAACGGATTATCCTCATCTCCTAGTAACACGCCACCTCCATTCGATCGAGCTAAATTTCCTCAAGTTACGATCTATGACAATGTGAAATTACAGCATCGACTAGTGACTGAAAAATTTGGGATTCACAAGATCGCTCTCGTCGTTGGATGGTCAATGGGAGGTGTTCAAGCATTCCAATGGGGGGCAAGTTATCCAGACATGGTAGAACGTATTGCACCCTTCTGTGGGGGTGCAAAGACTTGGCCACAAACATATATAGTCCTAGATGGAATGAAGGCTTCACTCATGGCTTCAGTAGGTTTTGATTCCAATAAAATAAGTCAGTTGACTTCTACAGACATGCGTGCCATTGCCCGTGTTTATGCGGGGTGGGGCTTATCTCAGACATTTTACAGAGAGGAACTTTATCGTGTGCTAGGATATGATTCATTAGAGAGTTTTGTAGCTGGTGTCTGGGAAAAGAGTTTTATGAAGATGGATCCCCACAATGTTCTGGCAATGCTATGGACTGGACAAAACGCAGATCTAAGTGCAAATTCCACCTATAACGGTGATTTCGATGCGGCACTCAGAGGCATTCAAGCACTTACCTGCATCATGCCAGGGAGCACAGATCTTTTCTGCACAGCAGATGATAATGAATACGAGGCTAATCTTATACCGAACGCTGATTTTCAACCTATCGAGTCAATTTGGGGCCATTTCGCGGGGCGCGGGATCAACAGTGCCGATAATCAATTTATTGATGACAACCTAAGACGCTTGTTGGCACTCCACATAGACAGATAGATTACCATTTATTGAAGTTGTTCTTTAGCTTACATCTATAGGAGTTATTTCGAGAACTAAAAAAGTGTTGTTTCGGTCACTGGCGCTACGCATCCTAATAAGTTTCGTTAACCATCCCTACTGATGGAAGTCTTACTTTATTAAATCCTGACAACATCCTCTTTGCCAAAATAATGATTAGATTAGTTTGAATATGAGATGTTATCGCTATATTCTTAAGATAAGCAATTATTCTTATCTAAAAAAAGAGGGAAAGGGGTAAAGTCAATGGAAAATAAAGGATTTCGGGCGAAAGTTCAACGTTTTGGTAGTTATTTAAGTGGTATGATTATGCCAAACATTGCTGCGTTTATCGCATGGGGTCTTATTACCGCACTATTTATACCAGATGGTTGGATGCCAAACGAAGATTTTGCGGCACTAGTAGATCCAATGATTAACTATTTATTGCCATTATTAATTGGTTTTACTGGTGGGAAAATCGTATATGACATTCGTGGTGGTGTAGTGGGTGCGACGGCGACAATGGGGGTTATTGTTGGTGCCGATATACCGATGTTTTTAGGAGCGATGCTAGTAGGGCCGCTCAGTGGGTATTTAATCAAAAAAATAGATGGATTATTCCAACATCGAATTCGTTCTGGATTTGAAATGCTCTATAATAACTTTTCAGCAGGTATACTTGCTGCAATTCTAGCAGGAATTGCCTTGAAGGTTATTGGACCAATTGTGACAGTGTTAAGTGAAGTTTTAGCATCTGGAGTAGAAGCCTTAATCAATGCAGGCCTATTGCCGCTTGCGAACATCATCATAGAACCAGCTAAGGTGCTTTTCTTAAATAATGCCATCAATCATGGGATTTTAAGCCCTCTAGGGGTAGACCAAGCCTCTGAAGCAGGGAAATCGATTCTGTTTTTGTTAGAAACAAATCCAGGACCAGGTCTAGGAATTTTATTAGCCTTTATGCTATTCGGTAAAGGAATGGCGAAAAATTCGGCATCTGGTGCAGCAGTTATTCATTTTTTAGGTGGGATTCATGAGATCTACTTCCCATATATTTTAATGAAGCCAGCACTATTATTAGCAGCTATCGGTGGTGGTGTGAGTGGTGTGTTCACATTCAGTTTATTTAATGCAGGCTTATCAGCACCTCCATCACCTGGAAGTATATTTGCGTTAGTAGCAATGACGGCGAGAGGAGATCATCTTGCTGTTATTCTAGGAGTTATTGTGGCAACCATTGTTTCCTTCTTAATTGCTGCAGTGATATTAAGAACGAGCAAGGAGAGGGAAGAAGATCTTACCGATGCTACAAGTAAGATGCAAGAGATGAAAGGGAAGAAAAGCTCTGTGGCAGATAATTTAACGGAGAATAAAGTGATGGGTGAAGTAAATAAAGTGGTTTTTGCTTGTGATGCAGGGATGGGTTCGAGCGCAATGGGAGCTTCATTGCTTCGTGATAAATTCAAAAAGGCAAACATTGATATTGAAGTGACGAATAAAGCGATAAATGATCTTCAAGAAGATGCAGATCTTATTATTACCCATAAAGACTTAACGGACCGGGCTAAGGCAAAAATACCAAATGCCCAGCATATCTCAGTAGACAATTTCTTAAGTAGTCCAAAGTACGATGAATTAGTTAACGAACTGAAAAATAAAAAATAAAATAATCCGTCAAAGGATAGTTAGCCTATTTAAGGCTAATTATCCTTTTTAATTTATACATGAAAACTTTAAGACGATTGTAGAGTGATTAATCTATAGAGAAACTTCTATAATAACAGACTAAGTATAGCTCTCAGATGGCTTGAGTTAGTTTCGAATCCTTAAAAAAATGGACTTTTTATTCTTGACAAGTGATGCTATTATGTATTACTATATACTAGTAATCAGTAACACTTAATATCTGTATTGCAAAATACCTGTGATACAGAATACTGAAAAAATATAGGGAAATACAAATGGAGTGGGAAACTTGGAAAATAACACAGAAATGCTGAAAGGTGTGCTTGAGGGTTGTGTGCTTGAGATCATCAGCCGTGGCGAAACTTATGGCTATGAAATCACGCAACATCTTCGAGAGCTTGGCTTCACCGATGTAGTGGAAGGCACAGTTTATACGATTACTATGCGACTTGAGAAACATAATCTGGTGGACATCGAGAAAAAGCCATCCACTAAGGGACCGCCGAGAAAATTTTACACACTCAACGCAGCAGGTCAAAAGCAACTTGAAATTTTTTGGAGAAGATGGGATTTTGTCTCAAGTAAAATTAACGAACTCAAAACGAATAAAATCAAAAGGAGAGAAGTAAAATGAATATTTTTGAAAAAATTATTGGAAGTCTGGAAGACAAGCGGGAATGGAAGGCGATGGAGGCGCGTGCAAAGACACTTCCAAGTGAATACCACAACGCTTACAAAGCTATGCAAAAATATCTCTTTAACACTGGAGGCATGATAGATTGGCAAGAAACGAAATTCGTCTTTAATCACATCATCGACCTTCTTGAAGAAGCCGTAGCCGATGGCAAGCGTGTTAAAGAAGTTACTGGCAACGACGTAGCAGCCTTCTGTGATGATCTCGTCATTGATGCAAAATCGTGGGTTGATAAACAACGTCAAAAACTCAACGATGCGATTAAATAATAGTACTTTGCTGAACAGCTTAGTATCTTAAAGGAGAATACAATGAACTTTTTAGAAAAAATAACCGGTAGCGATATGACTAAAGAAATAAAAGGTTTTGAAGCACGAGCAAAAGTCTTGCCAGCTGACTATCAAACTGCTTGGAAAGAAATTAATAGTAATCTCTGGGTTCACGGAGATTTCACCGGTCGTAATCTGATGCCGATTCTTGACAGTGCTCTTGAACTGCTTGAAGTTACATCAGCAGACGGCCAGAGCGTCGATGAAGTACTAGGAGATGATATCAAAGGCTTCTGCGCTGCGCTTGTTGGTGACGAAGGCGCAAAAACTTATAGAGATAAATGGCGTGAACAACTCAACAAGAACGTAGCAAAAAAATTAGGAGGACTGAAATGAGTATCAAGGGAATCATCGAAGGAAAAAAAGTATGGAGAGCCCATGTTTCACGTGTCAAAGCGCTTCCGCAAGATTACCAAATTGTTTATAAAGAGATCCAAAAATATCTCTTTAAAGTCGGTCCTGTTGAGCTAAACGAAGGTATCGGACTGCTCTCAGAGATTATCAACTTCTTTGAAGAAGGCGTAGCTGCTGGGAAAGGTGTGCTTGAAGTCACAGGAACAGACGTTGCTGCTTTCTGCGATGCACTGATTGAAGACTCAAAAACTTACGCTGATCTTTATCAAGAATCGATCAAACAAAAAGTCGATAAGGCTAAGAAAAAATAGAAGGAACATAATACTAGACGGCAAAATTCTATCGAACTTTTGCCGAAATATCGTTCGAGTTTGCTTCGTACTAATAATATTATGTTTTTTATTTACCCTGTTGCTTTGCCGACGAACTAATGGCAAATCCTAAAACCTATGTCGACAAGTATCGGAAGATTTGAATCAGAGTATTATTAAGCATTGAGAAAAAAGTAAATTCAATAAATAATTCTGACTGAATAGCTGGTTACAAATGTGGATGTGCACCTTCATTATTCAGTTATATTTTTAATCTGGTAGTAAGTCACACAGATTATCAGTCAGACTGAATAGAAAAATATAGGTAAATTAGCGCCTTGTTGCGCTTTAATAAGGAGGAAAAAAGTATGAGTAATGCAGCGATTTCTGTAAAAGGGTTAAAAAAATCCTTTAAAGACAAGCAAGTTCTAAAGGGGGTAGATTTTGAGGTGCGGCGTGGCGAAATTTTCGCACTGCTGGGATCAAATGGAGCGGGCAAGACGACGACGGTCAACATCCTCTCGACGCTAATGAAGCCCGATGGCGGCGAAGTAGATATTTGCGGCTTTGACGTCCATCGTCAATCTGATCATGTTCGCCAGAGCATTAGCCTGACAGGGCAGTTCGCAGCTTTAGACGGCATGCTCACTGGACGGGAAAACCTGATGATGATCGCTGAGTTGCGGGGAGTTTCCAATCCCGCTCAAGTCGCCGACGATCTGCTAGCAAGATTCAGCCTGACCGATGCGGCCAACCGACGGGCCGACAAGTATTCTGGCGGGATGAAGCGCCGGCTTGACATCGCCATGAGCTTGATCGGGACGCCAGCAGTCATTTTTCTCGACGAACCGACAACAGGGCTTGACCCCGAAGCACGGATTGAAGTCTGGAATACTGTCAAGAAGCTTGCCGACGGCGGCACGACCATCTTGCTGACGACCCAGTACTTGGAGGAAGCCGAACAACTGGCGGATCGTATTGCCATCCTGCATGGCGGAAAAATCATCACGACCGGTACCCTTTCCGAGCTTAAAGAGATGTTCCCGCCAACGAAAGTGGAATATATCGAAAAACAGCCGACATTGGAAGAGATTTTCCTTTCGGTAATCGGTCAAAAAGGAGGTAATATAAATGAAAAGTAGAACATGGGTATTACTAAGGCGTTTAATGCGCAATATTATGCGCAGTCCAGATACGATTATTACGGTTGCGATTACGCCGATTATAATGATGGTGTTGTTTGTCTACGTATTCGGCGGTGCTATAGAGACAGGCACCGACAACTACGTCAATTATTTATTGCCGGGAATTTTGCTAATCACTATCGCATCAGGCATTGCTTACACTTCCTTACGACTATTTACAGATGTAAAAAGCGGACTGATGGCGCGTTTTATTACCATGCCCATCAAGCGCTCATCGGTGTTGTGGGCTCACGTGTGGACCTCACTTGTTACCAACGTGCTCACTGTCGGTATCGTTATCCTCATCGCGCTCTTAATTGGGTTCCGATCTAATGCGGATATCCTAGATTGGCTCGCGGTAGTTGGAATACTCAGTCTGTTTACACTGGCGCTGACATGGCTCGCGGTCATTCCCGGGCTGACAGCACGGTCAATGGAAGGAGCGACAGCATACTCGTATCCGCTGATTTTTCTACCTTTTATTAGCTCGGCTTTTGTTCCCACCGAAACCATGCCTAAAATTGTTCGTGCGTTCGCGGAGGACCAGCCCGTTACTTCAATCGTAAATTCGATCCGTGCCCTCTTATATGAAGGCCAGGTTAACAATAGTATCTGGACTGCTCTTGCTTGGTGCATCGGTGTCATGATCATCGCTTACATTATTTCCAATAAATTATTTAAACGTGAATTAGGGTAAAACAAAGGAAAACACATTTTAGGTTTATTAAAATGTGTTTTCCTTTTAATTTCCACTTCTACACAAATAGAATTACCTAGCTCCACGTGAATTCCGCATTTCTAACTTATTAAATTTTGTCAACATTTAACCAGAAAATAAAATAATAAAATAACGTTGAAACGATGGGGAAAGCAGGTATAAACTGAAAGAAAGTAATTTAAATTTGTCTGTCTTGTATTGGGGAAAGGGAGGGGTGTTTATTGTATTTATCGGGTAGAGAAAGACGTACTATTGAATTACTCTTATCGAAACAGGAGCCAACCACTATCAAAACCATTGCCAAGAACTTAGAAGTAAGTGAAAGAACTGTACACCGTGATTTAAAAAATATGGAAGACGTTCTATCGCAATATGAGCTCCGTATAAACAAGCGCGCAGGTGTAGGGGTATCGGTTTTAGGAGACGATACTGATAAAAAGGCATTAAAGCATGCGATCATGAAGCTACAATATACCGATTATACACCAGATGAGAGACAGTCGATTATACTAACAACCCTTCTTGAAGCAAGAGAGCCAATCAAATTATTTCATTTAGCCAGTGAACTAAATGTAACGATTGCCACGATCAGTCATGATTTAGATATGCTAGAGGAAATCATGACAAAGTATGAATTGAACCTAATACGAAGAAGAGGATATGGTGTCAAAATAGATGGTGCAGAAGAAAATAAACGTGCTGCCATCAGTTATTTAATCTCTAAGCATGTCAGTGAATCAGAGGTTATCCAATTACTACGTAAGAACATTGAAAAAGAAGATCCGTCTAATGCGATATCTAATCGTTTGTTAGGTATGGTTGATCAAGATAAATTAACCTATATCGAACAAACGGTGAATGCTTACCGCGCGAATCTTCCCTATGAACTCGCAGACAGTGCCTATGTTGGCCTTGTCGTTCATTTGGCTCTTGCAATGGAAAGGCTACAGAAAGGGGAAAGAATACAGTTCGATCCCGTTTATTTAAAAGAGCTGCAGGAGACAAAGGAATATAAGATCGCACACGAAATTACTTTTACGTTGGAGGAACAGCTACAGATTGAAATACCTAATGATGAAATAGGTTATGTAACCATGCACTTACTTGGTGCTAAACTACGAAACCATGAATATTTGATGGAAGAGTCCTCTCTAGACATTGCTTACAAGGCAAAGCAACTAATTTCCTTTGTTAGTAATATATTAAATAAAGATTTACTGAGTTTAGAGCATATTCTAGATGACCTCGTTGCCCATTTAAAGCCAGCCATTTATCGGCTGCAGCAAGGAATGAATATTAAGAATCCATTAATGGAAGAAATAGAATCAGACTACCATCAGCTTTTCTTTATATTGGAGGAAGGGACAAAGAAAGTGTTTCCTGATATCCATTTTCCAAAAGAGGAAATTGCTTACCTTGTGCTACATTTTGCTTCTGCTCTCTTACGAATGGATAAAGAAATAACGTTAAAAGTACTTGTAGTCTGTTCGAGTGGGATAGGGACATCCAAGATGCTCGCATCGAAGATTATTCAACAAATTCCTGAGATCACCGAGATTGAAAGCTCTTCTTTATTTGATTTAGAGAATAGAAAATGGTCGAGCTATGATTTTATTATCTCAACAGTGCCGATCAAGCATATGGAGCATGAGTATATTTTGGCATCACCTATTCTGACGACAGAGGATATTCATAAGATTAATAGTCAAATCCGAAAACTTAAAATGAAAGCTGGCCTAAAAAAAGCAAAGATCACTACATTAAAAAACAGGAAAATAACGAAGCAAGAAACGGTTAACCACATAAAAGGTATAAAATCGATGACAAGTGCAGTGATTTCCTTATTAGAAGGCTTTTATCTTCAATCCTATCAAGGAAATCAAGCATTAGCTTTTATTTTACAAGAGATTTGTAAGGAGTTAGAGGAAAAGCAAGTAATCACCGATGCCAAAAGGGTAGCAATCAAATTGCAAGAAAGGGCAGACTTAGGTGGATTAGGTATTCCAAATACAATGCTGGCATTATTTCATACACGTAGTGAAGATATTATGAAGCCAAGCTTTACGATCCATCCTTTAGCAAAATCGATCATCGTTCAAGGAATGGATGGTAATAGTATGAAAATCAAATATTTCTTGATCATGCTTTCACCAATTAACGCAGAGGAAGCAGAAATGGAGATATTAAGCTTTATTAGCAGCTTGTTAATTAGAAATCAAGAGAGTACGGAAATATTTCAATCCGAGGATCAGGAGAGAATAGGTTCTTATCTCGCTATCCAATTACATCAGTTTATTAAAGAGAAATTAACGATATAAAAAGGAGTGCTTATAAATGACAAAGGATATTTTAACAAAAGATAATATGATGTTAGGGGCAGTATTAAACGATAAGGAAGAAGCAATTCGCTTGACAGGGAATATTTTGAAGAAAAATGGATATGTAGAGGAATCCTATGTTGATAAAATGTTAGAACGTGAAAAGCTAACCTCCACTTATATCGGAAATAATGTAGCCATTCCACATGGAACTGATGATGCGAAGGATGCGGTCCTTCACACGGGTCTATCTGTGGTCACTGTGCCTGATGGGGTTGATTTTAATGGAGAACATGTCCATATCTTGATCGGAATCGCTGGAAAAGGGGAGGAGCACTTAGAGATCCTATCCAAGATTGCATTAGTTTGTGCAGAGGAAGAAAATATTCAAAAATTGATCCATGCTGATACGAAAGAGGACATTTTAGCTATTCTAGAAGGAGTCAACTAAATAGTAGACAATATTGGAAGAATCACCGTCTTTTTCACTTGATCATAAACCCTCCACTTCAGCCAATAGACGCATAAACCTGTCCAGAAAGAAAACCTTTGGTACAGGTTTTTTTGTTTGAAAGACTCTTATTTCTTTTACCATGAAATACTCCGATTTTCCTTCCTAGTGCATGAATTTTCAAGCTTTCACCCATACTAAAAAATATTATTTCTTTTAGAGAGGGCTGTCAGATGAATAGGAAACGAAAATTATGGTTTGGAAAGAAAAGTGAAAAGAGTCCAAAAACAGAAATCGAACAAATAAAAGGAAATATCCATGGAAATATATCGGATAATAAAGCTGCCTTACAGCAAATATTTCATCAAAGTACAGACATTAAATATCGAGAATTCAACCTACCGCTTCAAGAGCAGAAAAAAGTACTTCTATGCTATTTGGAGGGGTTAATTAATGCAGAAAGTATTAATAAAAGTATTATGGAGCCAATATTAGAGGAGTCTAGTCATTCAGAATCACCAAAAGCTGAGGTAATTCCCTTTATCCAAAATCGTATTGTGCATAACCTGGATGTAAAAGAAGTTACAAATCTTAAGGATATGGTAAAGGGTATTTTAGTAGGGAAGACAGTGATAATGGTAGAGGGTTCTACTGTTGCATTAGTGGTGAATACGATTCGATATGAGTCCAGAGGGATAGAAGAACCAGATACAGAGTCTACCGTAAGGGGTCCGAGAGAAGGATTTAATGAAGTCTTAAAAACGAATACCTCCATGCTTAGACGGATTATCAAAAATCCAAATTTAAGATTTGAAGATATGCAGATAGGTGAACTAACACAAACCACTGTTAGAATTGGATATGTCGATGGAATTGCCAAAGATGATATCGTAAAGGAAGTAAAGAAAAGGCTGAAAGCTATCCAGTCGGACTCTATCTTAGAATCAGGTTATATTGAACAATTTATCCGAGATCATAAATTCTCACCATTTCCCACAGTAGGAAATAGTGAGAAACCAGATAAGGTGGCAGCCAAGCTATTGGAGGGTAGAGTAGCGATTCTATGTGACGGCACTCCTTTTGTTCTGACAGTTCCTTTTTTATTCATTGAAGCATTACAAGTACCGGAGGATTATTATAATAACTACTTGTTTACTACTTTTATTCGCTTTATTCGTATAATCTCCCTGTTTTTGACGATATATACAGCCCCTTTATTTGTTGCGGCCTCCACCTTCCATCAGGAAATGGTGCCAACCTTATTATTAACAACAATGGCAGCAGCAGAGGAGAAGGTTCCCTTTCCAATTATGCTTGAGGCAATATTAATGCTGATTGTTTTTCAGTTATTAAGAGAAGCGGGTGTGCGAATGCCACGACCTGTTGGTTCCGCGATTAGTATTGTGGGTGCCTTAGTAATTGGGGAGGCAACCGTTCAAGCAGGATTAGTTGGGGCACCAATGGTTATCGTTGTCGCACTCACAGCCATTACGGGATTTGTGGTTACGGTCTATAATGGTGTCTCTATCTTGATTCGGTATTTTCTCTTATTATTAGCTGGAACCTTTGGTCTGTATGGTCTACTTATGGGTTCTCTTATCGTGATCACCCATGTCTGTTCCTTGCGCTCTTTTGGAATACCGTATTTAACACCATATGGACCTATTATTCTGAAAGAGTGGAAGGATTTCCCTTTCCGATTACCAATCCAGTTTATGAAAAATAAGCCGAAATCAACAACAAAGAATACGGGTTCTAAGGGAGATGTGTATAGATGATGAAAAGCGGTCATCTTTTTATACGTAAACGATCAGTTAAAATAGTTGCTGTGTTCTTATCTCTATTGCTATTAACAGGTTGCTGGGATCGTTTAGAGCTAACGGAAGTCGGGATTATTACGGCCCTTGCGATAGATAAAAATCCAGAAACAGGTGAATATATTCTAAGTGCTCAATATCTAAGGCCTGCTGCATTAAGTGCTGTTGCTCCATCGCCAGTAGAGCCGTTTATTGTTATTACTTCGAAAGGAACTACAGTCTCCGAGTTAATTCGCAAGGCAGATCAAAATGTAGGGCGTAATGGATTTTATGCCCATAATAAAGTCGTCATCGTTAGCGAAGAGGTCGCCAAGGACGGGTTATTAAATTTATTTGAAACGTTTCAAAGAGACAAAAGGGTACGTAGTTATGTATGGGTTGCAGTAGCAAAGGGCACAATGGCCAGAACCTTCCTTGAAAAAAAGGTGAAATCGATTGCCTCTGTACCAGCTAATTTTTTAAATAGTCTTTTTATTAGCGCAAAAACTGATGCTGTTACCCACAACTTATTAAACTTTTATAAAAAATCACTAAAGGAAGGGATTGATCCAGTATTAGGTGTATTAAGCTTTGATAAAGCCGAAGAATTGGAAGAGGAATCGATTAAATTGACTGGAGGTGCTGTGTTTCAACAGGATAGCTTTGTTGGATTTCTTAACGAAACAGAAGCGATGGCATATAATTGGGTACGAACAGAATCAACGAACAAATCACAGGGTACATTTAAGGTCCCAATGGACGATGGTTCGATCATTTCCCTTCGCTTAATTTCTAAAAAAGCAAAGATCATTCCTACAATAAAAGGAGAGGAGCCCATTACCTTTACCATCGAGTTAAATCAGGAAACCCAATTAGTAGAACAAGTAGCCAATAGAAAATTTACTAGTAATCAAGAGGTCGTCGAATATGTCAATAAAGTGAAGGAAACAACGGAGAAACAAGTTGAAGAGGATATCATGCGGTTAGTAGAAAAAACTCAAACAGAATTAAGATCAGATATCTTAGGCTTCGGGGAAACCATTCATAAAAAG
Source organism: Gracilibacillus dipsosauri (assembly GCF_003176895.1). Taxonomy (GTDB): domain Bacteria; phylum Bacillota; class Bacilli; order Bacillales; family Amphibacillaceae; genus Gracilibacillus; species Gracilibacillus dipsosauri. Next base: position 59,780 of record NZ_QGTD01000004.1, on the reverse strand, counting down.
AATCCAAAGGTTTGGCACAAAATAAAAGAAAACTGGCAAGAGAATTACCCTAATACAAAGGTAGAAGTAAAAGTTAATGTAACGATTAAGAATGCTGGTTTAATTAAAGGGGAATTGGCACCTGGTGAACAATAATTATTTAAATAACCCTTTTACCAAATAAAATAAAGTGAATAGGCAGATTACCATAATATATATGAGACCACTAATCATAATAAAGGCTAAGAAGTAGTCTTCTTTTAGAACATCGATAATTTTCGTGATTTCAGATTTCATTTCTTCTTCCCTTTCCTTTCACTCCATTTTTTTACAAATGCGAGAATGAGTAAAAATACAGGAATCAAGGAGTATACAACAATATTGTATACTCCTGCCTCCATCCCCTTCCATCTTTGGTGTTCAAGACTTTCAAATTGAAATAGGGCCAATATTGGCAGAAGTAGGCCAAAGATAGCGATCACCCAATTTGGCTTTCGCTTGCCGACCATCCATGTCATCACAATAGAAAAGGCGAAAAAGTGAATGGCAGTTTTGTAAAATCCACCGACAAACATAATAAATACACCCATACTATCTAAATTTGTAAAAATCATACCAATATGGATAGAGAGCAATGTCTCTAATAACGGAATTTCCATATGTGTTGCTAGGTCTGGACCTAAAACAGAAATCATGACAATCACAGAAGTGATTAATATTAAAGTAGAAAAGGTTACGGCAATATAGGTCGTTTTTCGAATCGATTTCTGCTGTTGAACAAAGTGCCAAAATACTAATACAACCACTACTTCTCCGAAAGGAAATCCAAGAACAGAAGGAACCTCTTTTAAAATCGAACCAAACCCTTTGTCTAAAATAGGTAAAAGATTAATAAGATCGAATTCTTCTGCTACAAAATTGAGAACAAAGATTAATATAAGAAAGATAATGAAATACAAAAATACGATTTCAATAGAACGAACAAGTACTTCCATTCCTAGCATCAAAATATACATAATGACGAAGACAAATATATATAAAATTACTGCTAGAGGGGTAAACGGAAGGGCAGTCATTTTAATTAAACTACCAAATTCATAAAAATTATGTAATGCTTGATGGAGAAAATATAGCCCAAAAAGAAAAAGTAACGGTCTTGCTAACATTTTCCCGAACAAATCGTCTAAAATAAAGGCAAAGTCCTTTTGTGGATACATTTTCGGAAATTGAGTATAACACCAAATTAGTGCTAGACTCAGTAGATACGCTACCACTATTACGATCCACGCATCTTGTCTTGCCCCAATTCCTATTGCGAATAGAGTAGTACTACCTACTTCGAATATAACGATTAATGTGAAAAGCTGAATATTTGTAATGCGATCCATATATGTATTCCCCTCATGAAAATTGCCTTATGAACAATAGTGAACATTCTTGTGATAAAATGAACTCCTCTAATGGAAGTCACTCCATATCCTTATTTTGCCCAATTATTTACTGGAATATAATTCGCCCTTAACGGATAAAAAAATCGATTGAAGCTAGTTGCTCTAACTTCAACCGATTCAGCTTAGATATATTGATTGGTTCGTAAATATGCAAGGATTATATCTACCGACTCCTCAATGGAGTTTTGTTCTGTATTCACGACTAGCTCTGGATGCAAGGGCTCTTCATAAGGTGCATCGATACCAGTAAACTGTTTAATTTCACCTGAACGCGCTTTTTGGTAAAGCCCTTTAGGGTCTCTAGCTTCACAGCTTTCTAAGCTGCATTTGATATAGACCTCGATAAAATCTCCTTTAGCTAATAGTTGTCGCACATTATCTCGATCTTCTCGATAAGGAGAAATAAAGGCGGTTAGTGTAATCAGACCTGCATCACTCATTAATTTGGAGACCTCTCCGATACGACGGATATTCTCTTTGCGATCTTCTGGACTAAACCCTAGGTTATTATTTAACCCATGACGAATGTTGTCACCATCCAAGCGGTATGTGCGAATTCCCTTTTCATATAGTGCCTTTTCTAACGCTACAGTGATCGTTGATTTTCCTGATCCAGATAGACCTGTAAACCAAAGCACTGGACTTTGGTGGTCATTTAGCTTTAAGCGATCCTCTTTCGTAATCGCCGATTCATGCCACACAATATTGGTTGCCTTTGTCATGCTTTAGCCCCTCTCTGCAGCCCTTTAATTAATATTTCTGCTACCTCAGGACGAGAGAATTGTCGAGGTAGAGGCTCACCATTACGTAGCTTTTCTCTTACCTTTGTACCACTTAGATGAACATGATCTTCTTTATTATGAGGACAGGTTTTTTGGGTGGCCATGTTCTCACATTTTGTACAGAAGAAGGCATGCTCAAATTTGAAAATGTGAATACCTAATTCTTCCTCATATTGAGCAATTAACTCTTGTGCCTCATAGGTTCCGTAGAAATCACCAACTCCTGCATGATCACGCCCGACGATGAAGTGCGTACAGCCATAATTTTTACGAACAGTAGCATGTAAAATCGCTTCTCTTGGACCAGCATAACGCATAGCTGCTGGATAAATAACTAGTCTCGTACGATTCTTAGGATAATAGTGTTTTAATATCGCTTGATAGCTTTCCATTCGAATATCTGCAGGGATATCATCAGCCTTTGTCTCCCCCACTAATGGATTTAACAAAAGACCATCGACAGACTCCAATGCACATTTTTGGATATATTCATGAGCACGGTGGACAGGATTTCTCGTTTGGAAGCCGACAACTGTTTTCCAGCCAAGATCCTGGAAGAGCTGGCGAGTTTCAATAGGATCTAAATAAAAGTCCTCAAATCCTTCGTGCTCTGGCCGATTCACTAAATGAATCGGCCCAGCTAAGTAAATGTCGCCTTTTTCATAAAGCTTTTTGACGCCAGGATGGGAATCATCTGTTGTACCATACACCTTTTGAGCTTCTTTCTTTTTGTCATAGCGATAGGCTTCCTCCAAATCGAGAATACCGTATAATACACCGTCTTCACCATATAGGGCAACAGGCTTTCCAATCGTTAGTTTATCGACCTCTTCTTCTGTAACGGCAAGTGTAATCGGAATACTCCAGACAGTACCATCAGCAAGGTGTAAATTGTCTACGACCTCGAGATAATCATTCTCTCCCAAAAAGCCCGTGAGTGGACTAAAGCCACCAATCGAAATTAATTCTAAATCAGATACGCCCCATTTATTGATAGTAAGTGATGGATAATCTTGCGCTCTTTCTATTGCTTTTTCTCGTTCCGCCCCTTTTAGTTCTCTGTTAACTAATTTCCCGCCGTGAGCGGCTATTGTTTGCTTTGCTTCTTCTTTTAATACGGTCATTATAAGACTCCTTTCTTTTCTTTGTGGAAGTTTCGTCCATCATAAACAGCATCGACATAGCCTTTACGAATAACGAAGTCACCGAAATACTCATCTTCTTCCTTTTCTGTAGCATATTCTCTAAATAATTCTTGGAGGGTTGCTAGTATTTCTGCTTCTGCGATATTTTCCTTATATAATTGGTTTAGTCTGTCCCCAATAAAGCTTCCACCTAAATAAAGATTATACTTACCTGGTGCTTTGCCGATGAAGGCAATCTCTGCGAGCGCTGGCCTTGCGCATCCGTTTGGACAGCCGGACATACGGATTACGATTTCTTGCTCTTTTAAGCCTTCTTTCTCCAAAATATCTTCAATCTTGTCGATTAAAGAAGGGAGGTAGCGCTCAGATTCTGCCATTGCTAGGCCACAAGTGGGAAGCGCCACACATGCAATCGAATTTTTCCGCAGCCCTGAATATTGCTTTCCCTCTGTTAGGCCATAAGCATCGATGATTTCCTGAATTTTTTGCTTTTTCTGTGCGGTAACATTGGCAATAACTAAATTTTGATTTGGTGTAAGGCGGAAGTCTCCGGTATGAATATTGGCAATCTCACGCAGTCCTGTCATTAACTTATAATCCTCTGTATCCTTCACACGCCCATTCTCAATAAATAAGGTAAGATGCCATCTGTTTTTCCCTTTTACCCAGCCATAACGATCTCCATTATGGTCAAAGTGATAGGGCTTCGCTTCTTCTAGCTCGTATCCGAGGCGATTAGCGAGTTCTTCTTTAAACCAATCCAAGCCATAGCGATCAATCGTATATTTAAATCGGGCATTTTTACGGTCGCTTCGATTACCATAATCTCGTTGGATTGTTACGACCTTTTCAGCTACATCAATTACATTCTCTTTTGCGCAATAGCCAGCAATTCTTCCTAATTGTGGGTAAGTATTTGTATTGCCATGGGTAGAGCCCATTCCACCACCTACCGTAATGTTAAAGCCGATCACTTCATTGTTCTCAATAATCGCAATGAGTCCAAGATCCTGTGAAAAGACATCAATATCATTGGAAGGAGGTGCGGCAATTCCGATTTTAAATTTTCGTGGTAGATAGGTTTTGCCATAGATCGGTTCTTCCTCTTGTTTGGAATCGATGATTTTCTCATTATCTAGCCATATCTCATGATAGGCACCCGTTTTAGGTGAAAGGTAGTCACTAATACGTTGAGCCCAGTTTTGTATTTGTTCATGAACCTCCGACTGGTATGGGTTCGGATTACACATCACATTACGGTTGACATCACCACAGGCTGCAATGGTCGTCATTAGCTCTTCATTAATGGTTTTAATCGTGTCCTTTAGATTCCATTTCAAAATACCATGAAGCTGGAATGCCTGTCTCGTGGTTAATTTAATCGAATGATCCCCATATCTTTGGGCAAGATCATCGACTGCCAGCCATTGTTTTGGTGTAGCGACACCCCCAGGAATAGCCACACGAAGCATAAATTGATAGGCAGGCTCTAATTTTTGTTTTCTTCTTTCATCTCTTACATCTCGATCATCCTGCTGATAGCTCCCGTGGAATTTTAAAAGCTTTGTATCATCATCGGAAATAGCGGCAGTTAGTGGGTCTTCTAAGCCTTCTTTTATTGTCCCTCTTAGGAATCGACTATCTTCTTTTAATTTTTCTATTGGATCAAGCTTCTTTTGATCTTGATTTGCCATAAAACTTCTCCTCTCCCTATTTCTTATTAGACTCCTGATTCCTCTGTGTTAATAGACATCACGTTGGTATCTTTTTTCTTGCTTTAATTGATTCAAAAAGGCTTCTGCCTCTGTAGAGCTAAGCTTTCCTTCTTGTTCAATAATGGTTAGGAGTGTTTGATGCACATCCTTTGCCATTCGTTTTTCATCTCCGCAAACATATATATGTGCACCTTGTTCCAGCCAGGAAAATAATTCTTTTGCTTTTTCTAGCATTCGATGCTGCACATATATCTTTTCAGCAGAATCTCTTGAAAAAGCAACATCCATCCTGCTTAGATAGCCATTCTTTAGCCAATTTTGCCAATCGACCTGGTATAAAAAGTCTGATCGGAAGTGTTGATCACCAAAGAATAGCCAGGTTTTCCCCTTTAATTCAAGCTCTTCTCGTTCCTCTATATATCCTCTGAATGGAGCAACTCCTGTACCTGGACCAATCATAATAACAGGTGTGCTATCATCAAAAGGAAACTTAAAATTCGGATTTCGATGAACATATACATTCAATTGATCACCAGGTTGAATTCTCTCTGCAATCTCACCTGAGCACACGCCATGACGATCACGTCCATAGGTGTGGTAGCGAACCGTAGCAATCGTTAAGTGAACTTCATCAGGATTTGCCTTATAACTGCTTGAGATCGAATATTGTCTTGCAGGAATTTTCCTTAACCAGTGCATAAGGGAGGCAGGGTCCAAATTGCTCGGTGTGAAATCAAGGATTAGATCTAGTAAGTCCCTGCCATGTATATATTCCCTCATCTTGTCACTATCCTCTATTAGCTTGGTAAGCTTTTCATTATCAAAAAATCCTGCAGCTTTTTCGAGCATTCCTTTTGTTAGTTTTGTAATTTCAAAGATAGAGGTTAATGCTTCTTGGATCGAGCGAATTTCCCCTTGCTTGTTTATAGGTATCGTTTGTTCTGCATTCCAATCTAGTTTATTGATGACTGCCTGAACAAGCTCGGGATTGTTCTTTGGATAGATAGCTAGACAATCGCCTGGTTCATAGCTTAGGTTAGAGTTTTCTAATGACAATTCAATATGTCTCGTTTCCTTGTTCGAGCCTCTTCCACTTAGGTCTATATTTTCTAGGACCTCTGCTGGGTATGGATTACTCTTGGAGTATATTGGTGCTTCTGCAGGGGAGGAGGGGACCTGCTGCTCTGAAGCCTGAGTTTGGCTGTCCTCGTTTAATACTTTTAATACACCATTCATCCATTCCTCGGCTAATTCTTCATAATCGACATCACAATCCACGCGTGGGTGAATACGTGTAGCACCTAATTCCTCTAAACGTTTGTCAAAATCCTTCCCTGTTTGGCAGAAATGCTCATAGGATTCATCCCCTAAAGAGAGGACAGAGAATCTTACACTATCTAACTTAGGTGCTTTTCTCCCTAATAAAAACTCATGGAATTGTATCGCATTATCTGGTGGATCTCCTTCACCGTGTGTCGCGGTAACAATTAAGAGATCCTCCACTTCTTTTAATTTCTTTGCCTTAAAATCATCCATGCTTGAAATCACGGTTTTTCGATCCGATGCCTTTAATTGATCATTCAACTGTTCGGCAATTGTTTGACTGTTCCCTGTTTCTGATCCATATAAGATAGTAATGGTTCTTGTTGCTGTCTCGCTCGTTTTAGTCACTTGCTTCGTTGTTTCAGGTGGTGCTGCTGATTGAGATGCAGCAAGGTAGCCGGCAAGCCAATTTTTCTGTGCATCGTTTAAGGTTGGCAATAATTGATTTAAAATTTCTGTTTGTCGTTCATCAAATGGGCTGTTAACCACTTGTAAGGCCAATAAGATCACCTCTCCATTATATTATGTTATGGGAATATTATTTGATTTTCATTATTCCGATAGTTTTACTTAGTTATAGACATAAAAATTTAACCATCTATTTTCTATGGTGTCGTTGTAGTGTGTAAACCACATTCTGTTTTGTTAAAGGAACTCCATCTACCAGCACGCTCATCGTCTGAATTAGTGACAGGGGAGGTACAAGGTATACATCCAATGCTTGGAAAGTTCTGATCATGTAAAGCGTTGTATGGGAGGTTGTGTTTTTTGATGTAGTCCCAAACATCATCCCAGGTCCAATAGATAAGGGGACATATTTTAACAGATTGGAATCTTTCATCCTTGTTAACAAATTGAGTCTTCGCACGACTTAGGGATTGCTCTCTTCTAAGTCCGGATATCCAAGCAACAGCTCCGCTCAGAACCTCCTCTAATGGTTTTACTTTTCGAAGGTAGCAGCATTGATCAGGATTTCTCTTCCAAAGAGCGGATCCATGTTTTTCTGCTTGCTCCTCTACTGTTAATTCAGGTTGCTTCATCGTTATTTGTAAGGAAGGATATTTGTTTTTCACTTCATCAATCAGATCATAGGTTTCTTGAAAATGTAAGCCTGTGTCGAGAAAAACTAATGAAGCATCTGGCTTCACTCTAGCAATTAAGTCTATTAGGACCATACTTTCTGCCCCAAAGCTACAAGCATAAACGAGTGAGTCTCCATAGCTTTTGTAAGCCCAATTAATGATTTGCTCAGCCCCTTTTGTCGGGTCATCTTCACCAGGCGTGAACTCATTCCAAAAACTTTCTTCATAATGAGCATAGGTAATTGCTTGTTCTGACATATTTCTCCTCCTTTTAATCGTCTTTCTCATCAAAAAAACTTCTTATCTGTTCAGATAAGAAGTCTTGTAATCAATCTACACTTCTTATCTTTCGGGATACAACCTAAAGCTGTCCCGCAGGATTTGGCACAGTGTTCATTTGTAAGAACCTGTTGCCGAGGATTCACTGGGCCTGCCCCTCCACCTCTCTGGATAAGAATTCCTTTTATGAATATTTAATGTAATGATAAACCGAATAACAGGAAATGTCAACATGATTTTTTGTAAAAATTGTTAATATATATTTTTATATATATGCAAATAGTCCAATAGATGGGACGAAAATGGGCAGCTAGACCGCCCGTTTTATCACCTTAACCGAGAATTTCCTCTGTTTTAGCTAATGTCTCTTGGGAAAGTGTGATGCCAGATGCCTTTGCATTTTCTTCGATTTGTTCTGGACGACTTGCTCCCACAAGTGCGCTCGCTACATTTTCTTGACGTAGGATCCACGCAATGGCTAATTGAGCAAGGGATAGGTTTTCATTTGCAGCAATGGCCTTCAATTTTTCTACTTTCTCTAGATTGTCTTCCGTTAGAATACGTGATAGATTCATATCCTTTTGAGCTGCCCGACTGTTTTCAGGAATTGCTTGTCCTTTTTTATATTTACCAGTTAGTACACCCTGTGCAAGTGGAGAGAAGACAACCTGTCCAATTCCATGCTTTTTACCTACAGGGATCACTTCTTTTTCGATGTAGCGTTGAAGCATACTGTAATTCGGTTGATTGACGACAATACGATCAAGCAATTTTTTGTCAGCTAGATGAATAGCTTCTGTCATTTGCTCTGCCGACCATTCACTAACACCGATATATAAAACTTTTCCTTGTCTAATTAAATCATCAAGCGCTCGTAATGTTTCCTCTAAAGGGGTGTCTTGGTGGTATCTGTGACAATAGTAGATATCGATATAGTCAAGTCCAAGTCGCTTTAAGCTCGCGTCACATTGTTCTACGATGTGTTTTCTCGATAAGCCGTGGTCGTTTGGACCATCTCCCATTTTTCCGAAAACTTTTGTCGCAAGCACATAGGAGCTCCTCGGGTATTTTCTTAATGCTTTACCGACGACCTTTTCTGCATCCCCTCGCATATAGACATTTGCTGTATCAAAAAAGTTAATGCCAAGCTCATAGGCTTTATCAATAGAGGCGATTGCTTTCTCTTCTTCAACATACCCTCCATATGTAAGCCAGCTTCCTAGACTAATTTCACTTACTTTTAATCCAGTATTTCCTAAACGGCGGTATTGCATATCGATCACTCCTTGTTATATTTTAAGCGCTTTCCTAAATAGTATAAAATAGAAAGAAGGAGGTTGCTAGTAATCTGTTTTCAGATCATTCACTAAATCAACGATGCATTTCGTTCACAACCAGTTTATAATAAAGGAAGACTTCTACCATCGGAGAAATTACAGACGTTAGTATAAGGAAAATGGAGGATCAAGATGCGTTATTTTTACTGGGCATGGCTTATTATTTGGTTTATCACCTGGACGGGGACAACATGGATGGGAATTCAAGCGGGAGGTAGTGTTGCCTTTCTATTTATGATGTCCGCTTTTGGCTTAGGAGTTTTATTTTTTACCTCTGTCGTAAAATACAAACAGAAGATGCATTTTACTCTATGGCTGCTTTTTCTCGTGATTATCACCATAGCTTTTATTTTACCTAGTTTTTCAACACTCAATCCTTTCGTTTTCCTTTTATTTCTTCTTGTTTTAGTAAGTGCTGCAGAAACCTTTCAAAAACATTACTTTTGGACGATTATGATTCTTGTTTTTCTTTTGTTAACCATTTTTACTTATCCGTATTTTAGCCTTTTTAATGGTTTAATCTTTTGCTACATCTATGTATTAATAGCCATAGGATTATCGATCTATCAAATGAATGCTACAAGATTAAGAGAATTAGAGCTGCGTTATAAGACTCTATTACATACACACCGGCAATTAAAACGTAATTCGATCACACAGGAAAAGCATATTAGAGAGCAGGAACGAGTAGTAATCGGTCGAGAGATTCACGATCGAGCTGGTCATTCCTTGACCAATTTGCTTATGTTAATTGAAACATTTCGCCTTAAAAACGAAAATGATCCAAAGGATTGGGAACAGGTAAAATCATTAGCGCAGGAAAGTCTTAACGAAACACGCCAAGCAGTAAAGGCACTACAAAATGAACAGATTACTGGGATGTCTGCCGTTATTCAATTAATTCGGAAGATTGAAGCAGAACACTTCCTTTCGATTACCTTTTCTATGAGACAAAATGCGCTTTCTGTATCTTTAAGTCCAACACAGGCGAGTGTTGTTTATCGGTGTATTCAAGAAGCACTAACCAATGTGATGCGTCACAGTGATTCAAAGAAAGCAGAGATCATTTTTGAGGCTCCTGGCAATAGTCATTTTCGACTGGAAGTTCATAATGCGCTATCCCGTCCGATACAATTAACAGAAGGATTTGGCCTAAAATCGATGCGAAAAAGACTTCAAGCAATAAATGGTCATTTGGAGGTTCTCGCATATGATAGTCAATTCATTGTTCGGGGAAGCTTCCCGATTAACCAAAAGGATGAGGAAAATTGATTAAAATCTTATTAGCAGAGGATCAGGTATTGGTGAGACAAGGGATCAAAATGATGATCGAAACAGATCCCGATTTAAAGGTGACTGGAGAAGTAGGCAATGGGAAAGAAGCCTTAAAGCTAAGGGAAATAGAATATTTTGATATAGCCATTTTAGATGTTCGTATGCCGGAAATGGATGGTTTAAAGGCCGCAAGAGAAATGCTTGGAAGATGGCCTGAAATGAAAATAATGATGTTAACAACTTTTAACGATGAAGCATATGCAGTCGAAGCATTGAAAATAGGAGTACATGGATATTTATTAAAGGATGCGGATGCTAGCTGGTTAATTCATGCGATCAAGGGTTGTATGAAGGGTGGATTGCAGTTACCAGGGGAGGTAGCGAGTAAAGTAATCCCACAACTGTTGGAGAAAAAGTCTGCTGTTGTCAAGAAAGAACACCCTAGCTTAACAAGGCGGGAGCAGGATATTTTGTACTTACTAGGGGAAGGGAAGGACAATAAAGAAATAGCAACAGAGCTAGCATTATCCGTCGGGACGGTGAAAAATCATATTAGTCAATTACTACATAAATTAAATCTGAGAGATCGCACTCAGCTCGCGATTTATGCTATTCAAAATGACTATGTATAAAATAGTGACTGGAGTCATAAAAGAAATGACTAGAGACAGTGTTCGTACTGTCTTTTTTTTATTACACTTATTAATAGGAGATATGGTCAAGGACATATAGGAGGGATTGGCATGTTAGAAACAGTATCATTACGCAAGGTGTTTAAAAAGCAAGTAGCAGTTGATGATGCAAATTTATATCTTCAAAAAGGAGAGTCTATAGGGTTATTAGGGCCAAATGGGGCAGGTAAATCCACCATGATTTCGATGATGGCTACATTGGTCAAACCAACCTCAGGGACAGTGACATGGGAAGGGCAGGATATTATCAAAAACCCGAACATCATACGACCAATATTAGGTGTTGTTCCTCAAGAAATAGCTTTATATAAGGAGCTATCTGCCTACGAAAACGTGAAATTTTTCGGGAAGATATATCGTCTTAGTGGAAAGGAATTGGAAAGAAGAGCACAGGAAGTACTAGAATTAGTTGGGCTTAGAGATAGACAAAAGGAGCAGGTGAAAAAATACTCTGGCGGGATGCAGCGACGTGTCAATATAGCTGTAGCCTTATTACACGAGCCTGAAATAGTTATCATGGATGAGCCAACGGTTGGTATTGATCCTCAGTCTAGAAATTATATTCTAGAGATGGTTCGTACCTTAAACAAGGAGAAGGGAATGACTGTTCTATATACTTCTCATTATATGGAGGAGGTAGAGAAACTTTGTGATCGAATTTATATAATGGATCATGGCAATGTGATTGCGACAGGAACGAAAGAGGAGTTAACGAGTATTTTGTCCAGTGAAGAGACCATTGACCTTACCCTTGATCAATCAAATGCCTCCTTCACGAAACTGCTAGCACAACAAGATTGGATTTTAAATGTTACCGAATCAGAAAGTAATATGAAGCTAATCGTTCCAAAGAAGAGTAGGAATCTTGCAAGGATTTTTCAATTAGCGGAAAAGGAACATGTTCAAATACTCAGTGCGAACGTACAAATTCCTTCATTAGAAGATGTGTTTTTACACTTAACTGGTCGAAGCTTGCGTGATTAGGAGGTGCACTTATGTTAACTTTTTGGAAGAAAGATCTAAAGATATTATGGCGGGATCGAACCGAATTAATCACTATTTTATTAATGCCATTTGTCTTGATCGTGATCTTAGGATTTGCGTTAAAAGGATTAATGGGCGGAGATGGAAGTGCCTTTGAAATGAAAGTTGCACTTGTAGAAGAGGATAAGACAGAGCAAGGGATCACCGAATTCTCTCAAGAATTACAGCAATCCTCTTTGCCTAATGAGGCGAAGCAACCATTAATGGAAGCTGCGCAATCATTTTCACCGAAAACAATACTACTTGAGGTTTTGGAAAATGATCTATCTGAACAAATCGTACTAGAAAAAATGTCAGAAGCGGATGCCAAGCAACAATTAGCAGATCAAGAGGTGGATTCCATCTTAATTATTCCAGATAACTTCACATATCACACATTACAGAATGTTTTCTTAGGTGAAGAAGTGACGGCAACCTTGAGGGTTATAAAGGGAGAACATGCCAATTTAATCGGCACAATTTTTCAAAATATTGTAGAACAATTTAGCCAAAAACTAAATTTTGAAACAGCGTTAGCCAGTGTGGACGGGGTAAATAAAGCTGCATTAGAGCCAGTTGTGTTAGAGGATATAAGGAAAGAAGAAACCGTGACAGATAGAGATCCAATCTCCTCTATGGAATACTACACCATAGGTATGGCAGTAATGTTTGCTTTCTATATTGCCTCTGCCATGGCTTCAAAAGCTTATACAGAAACCGACCAGCAGGTAGTGGATCGAATTCATTTAAGTGGAAAGCACCCTTTTCACTATTTAGCAGGCAAGGTGTTATCGGTCGTTGTCTTAACAGTCATCCAGATAGGTTTATTATTTGGCCTATCCAGTCTTATTTTACAATCATTTCTTCCTTTTTCTTGGGAAATAGTCCTTAGAATAGGACTGATCACAGTCTTGTATGCATTAGCTATTGGGGCAATTGGTGGCATTTTAACTGCTATCACCGTTAGGTCAGGTTCAAGTGTCATAGCAAGTATGTTTGCTACAGGTATTACAAGTGTGCTTGCATTACTTGGTGGAAGCTTTATCCCTACAACTACGCTACCTCCTATTATTCAAACAATTGGGAGTTGGACACCAAATGGCATGGTTATGCAAGCATATATGCTCGCAAATCAAGGACTGGCATTAGATGATATTTTTCCATATCTGCTTCGCTTAACTATTCTTACATTCGTTATCTTTTTATGTAGTATTTTTATCTTCCCGAAAAGGAGGACTGTGACATGAAATCGATTTTTATACTGCAATGGCAGCGTCTTAAAAGGCAGCCTTTAATGATTGTATCGATGATTGTGATGACAATGCTATTCATTTTTTTTATCGGGGGATCAACCGATCAATCCACGATTCCTATTCCGACTAGTTTTTCTGATGAAATAAGTGAAGAAGCTCAAAATGACTGGATCAAGGAGTTAAATGAATTAGATGGTTTTACATTTCAACCTATTAAGGAAAAGGTTATTAAAGAGCAGGTTGCTTTAGGCAATGCCTCTTTTGGTCTAAGAGTCTCCTCTGACTCCTACACCTTTATCACTGGCACGAAGGATTCGAATCAAGCTATAGTGGATCAATTTTTAAGTAATTTATATATGGAAAACAATCAAATAGATCAAGTGATAAAACAGACAGGTAATAATCAAGTTGAGACGATTGTAGAGAATAAAGAGAATAATCCACCAGTAACTGTAAAAGCTTCAGTTGGCGAAACAGATGGAGATTTCTTTGTTTTTGATAATAAGCTTCATGCATTATTTGGAATGACTCTGTTCTTTGCCATCTATACGATTGTTTTTACTTTAAGTGAGGTAGCAGAAGAAAAACAACGTGGTAGCTGGGATCGCCTTATTTTATCTCCGATTAAAAAATGGCAAATATACATCGGATATTTAAGTTATTCCTTTATCATTGGGATGACACAGATAATCATTGTTTTTGTCATGTTTTACTACTTGTTTGGCTTCGAAATAGGTTCTTATTGGCTAGAGATTCTATCCATTGTTGCCCTATACACATTTGCTATTGTCTCATTGGGGATGCTTTTGATCGGTTTTGTAAGGAAATCCTCCCAGCTAGGCGCTATCGTACCAATTGTAGCAGTGAGTATGGCAATGCTTGGGGGCGCCTATTGGCCGATTGAAATTGTGGAGAATCATTTTGTTTTAGCTCTTTCTAAAGGTATTCCTGTTACTTATGCGATGGATGCATTAAAAGGCGTGACAATCTATCAACAATCACTAGCAGAGAATGTTCAATCACTCGCTACGCTGTTCTTAATGGGAGTTATCTGTATGGGAGTTGGAATAAATTTGATGGAAAGAAGATAGAAATAAGAAGGCATAACTAAAATAGTTGAATCATAAGACGAACGATAAATATACTAATGTATTACAACAAAAACTCTCCCTAAGGTAGACATACCTTAGGGAGAGTTTATCATTCATTTTATACTTTTGTTCCATTTCTTTTATTAAATGACACCTTGTGCAACCATTGCATCTGCTACTTTTAAGAATCCAGCGATGTTTGCTCCGACTACTAGGTTACCTGGATGACCATATTCCTCTGCAGCGGTTATACTGTTTTTGTAGATATTTTCCATGATTTCCTGCAATTTCTCATCCACTTCTTCAAATTTCCAAGAAAGTCTAGCACTGTTTTGAGCCATCTCTAATGCAGAAACGGCAACACCACCAGCATTGGCAGCCTTAGCAGGTCCAAATAATACCTTGTTTTCTAAGAATACATCAATTGCTTCAAGCGTTGAAGGCATATTAGCCCCTTCTCCAACAGCCTTGACACCATTTTCTACTAATGTCTTCGCAGACTCCGTGTTTAATTCGTTTTGTGTTGCACATGGAAGTGCGATATCGCAAGGGATGGACCAGATTCCTTCGAATCCATCAGTATATTCTGCTTCTGGATGTTCATTTACATATTCTTTGATACGTTTTCTCTCTACTTCTTTAAGACGTTTAACTGTCTCAAGGTTAATTCCATTTTTATCATAGATATAACCACTAGAGTCACTACATGCTACAACCTTAGCACCGAGCTCTGTAGCCTTTTCTATGGCATAGATGGACACGTTTCCAGACCCTGATACTACTACTGTTTTTCCTTGGAAGCTATCACCTTGATCTTTTAACATTTCTTGTACGAAATAGACAGTACCATATCCTGTAGCTTCTGTACGTGCTAAGCTTCCGCCATAATTGAGTCCTTTACCAGTAAGGACACCTGCTGCTGTTTGCCCACGCATTTTTTTGTATTGACCGAATAAGTAACCAATTTCTCGCGCACCTACACCGATATCACCAGCTGGTACATCTGTATCAGGTCCGATATATTTAGAAAGCTCACTCATGAAGCTTTGGCAGAAGCGCATAATTTCTCCATCAGATTTCCCTTTAGGGTCAAAATCTGATCCACCTTTACCTCCACCAATTGGTTGCCCAGTTAGTGAGTTTTTAAAAATTTGCTCAAAGCCTAAGAATTTAATAATACTTGCATTAACGGATGGGTGAAAGCGAAGTCCACCTTTATAAGGGCCAATAGCACTATTAAATTGAACACGGAAACCACGATTCACTTGCACTTTGCCATTATCATCAACCCAAGGTACACGGAAAGAAATAATTCTTTCTGGTTCTACCATTCTTTCCAAAATTCCTTGCTCCATATATAAAGGCTGTTTTTCAAAAACAGGTACTAATGAATCAAAGATTTCTTTGACAGCCTGATGAAATTCGCTCTCATTAGGATTACGTTTTCTGACTGTTTCAAATACATCGTTCACATAATTTTGTGCGACTTGATAAGCGTTTGTCATAGTCTATTTGTTCTCTCCTTAATTTGAATTTTGATATATATAAAGCATAAGCGTGACACCAATATTTGTTTGATTATCCTGAAAGTTCAGAATTTTATTCTCAAAATGGTAAGGTTTGATTTTGAATTAATACCATTAGTTATAAGTCTATTATATCAAAAACAGCTAAACAATACTGAAATGAGATATGATTGATGCCGTATTGAGATAGGTTTCGCTATAGCTACTTTATTTTTTTATCAGAAGGAACAAAGGATAGAACGATCATCCCTAATACAAACAGTACAATCAGGCTTAATATTCCCATATTAGATTGACCTGTTAATTGAGCGGTAATACCTAGCAATAATGGTCCTGTAATCGAAGCGAATTTTCCAAAAATATTGTAAAAGCCAAAAAACTCGTTCGCTTTCTCCTTTGGAATCAGTTTAGCAAAGTAAGAACGACTTAGTGCCTGAATACCACCTTGAGAGGTCGCTACAAGCATTGCCAGTACCCAGAAATCAATCGCTGTCTCTAGAAAATATCCATAGATACAGACAATGATATAAATAAAAGAACCAATAAATAGCATCGTCTTAGCAGAGAATTTATCTGCAAGCCGCCCATAAATAATAGCAAAAGGTGCTGCAACCACCTGGGTAACAAATAGTACGACTAATAAGACAGTCGAGCTAATCCCTACATCAGTCCCATATGCAGTAGACATCGAAATAATTGTTCCTACTCCATCTATGTAGAAAAAGTAAGCGATCAAAAAAATACTTAAATGTTTATATTGTTTGATATGTTTCATGGTTTCAAATAATCGAACGAAGCTTTGTAGAACTGGTTTTGTATCTCGTTGAATAAAGTAAACCTGTCCTACATTGCGAATAATCGGTACAGAAAATACCGCCCACCAGAGACAAGTAATGAGAAAGGCAATGCGACTCGCAAATGTACTGGAAATCGGAATAATGCCTTGTTGAGATAGTAAGATAATGGAAATGCTAAGAAGGAAGGGAAAAGTACTCCCAATATATCCAAGTCCGAAGCCTTGTGATGACACTTTATTCATACGTTTATTATTCGCCACATCTACTAAAAAAGCATCATAGAATATATTGGCACCTGTGGAACCAATGGAAGCAAGTGTATAGAAAATAAGAAGCCATATCCATTGTCCTTCAGGGACAAAAACAAGTGATGCGGTCGAAAAAACACCTAGTCCTAAAAAGCTTAAGAAAAATCTTTTTTTATAGCCTTGATAATCTGCAATCGTTCCTAGAATAGGACCGAGTATAGCTAATATAAAGGTGAAGATGGATATCGTATAGCCTAAATATGCCGTGGAATTAGCGTTCTCAATCCCAGCGCTAGCTGCCTGTGCCTTATAATAAATCGGGAATATAGCGGTAGTAATAATAACAGAAAAGGCAGAACTGCCCCAGTCATATAACATCCAACTTCGTTCTTGTTTGGAAAACCTTCCCATTTTCTTTCCCCCCATCAACGACAATTTTTAAAAAAACAACCTTTCTCCTATTTTACTAGAACAGAGTAAAAACACTAGATGAAAATCAATAAATTAAAAGAAAATTAACTTTTAGTTTAATCTTTGTGAAAACGGGTACATTAAGTACAACAAATCTAATATTCGAAAGGTTGATAACAATGTATAAAACGATACAAGCATTTTTCAAAACCGAGAATGACGCAGAAGCAGTTAAAGCACTTTTGAATAAACTAAAAACGAATGATTTACGAGTCGATCAATTACCGGAGGAGGGAATTGGCTCTATTTTTCTAGTTCCATTAACATATGGTGGTAACAATTCTACGGGAACAGGCACAGGCTCTCCAACGGGTGCAGCGGGTGGTGTTATTGCAGCAGCTGAGCAAAGTAATGATGATTCGGCGAGAGAGCATGTATTAGAAGCAAAAGTTGAGGAAGAGGATCTTCAAGAAGCATTAAAAATCATTATGGAGAATGATGGACACGTTGACAGGGATTCCGTTGATTTTTGATTTAAAAGTTAACAGAGCAGATCATCCTGCTCTGTTTTCCTTATCACAACGCCAAACTCCTGTAGCCAATATATTTTTTTGTTGACAAACTTGTATATACAAGATAGAATGAAAGCGAAATCATTACATGTATATACAAGATAAGGGGGAGGAAGAATCATGAGTAAATATACCGAGCCAGCAAAAGAACTGCTGGAAAAGGTAGGCGGAAGTGAAAATATTTCGGTTGTGACCCATTGTGCTACGAGAATGCGGTTTGTTTTACATGACTCTAAACAAGCGGACGTAGAAGCAATTGAAGACATTTCTCTAGTGAAAGGAACGTTTACACAGGCAGGTCAATTTCAAGTAATAATTGGTAATGAAGTGGCCTCCTTTTACAATGAATTTACCAAAATAGCAGGAGTTGGGGATACTTCAAAGGAAGATGCTAAAGAGGCTGCGAAGCAAAATATGAATTTTTTACAGCGAATGGTTGCCCATTTAGCGGATATCTTTACACCGATTATACCAGCATTGGTAGTAGGTGGTTTGATCCTCGGCTTTCGTAATGTTATTGGTGAAATCAAAATGGTGAATGATGGGACCCAAACATTAATTGAAACCTCCCAATTCTGGACAGGAGTCTATGATTTTCTTTGGCTCATAGGGGAAGCCATTTTTCACTTTTTACCTGTTGCGATTACTTGGGCAATATCCCGTAAGATGGGAACAACACAAGTGCTTGGAATCGTGCTTGGGATTACACTTGTTTCTCCTCAATTGTTAAATGCCTATGGAGTTGCAGGAGCGGAGGAGATTCCGGTATGGGACTTCGGATTTGCTCAGGTAGATATGATAGGATATCAAGCTCAAGTCATTCCTGCCATATTAGCAGGATTTGTCCTCGCTTATTTAGAGATATGGTTACGAAAAGTTATCCCGCAAGTAGTTTCAATGATTTTTGTACCTTTTTTTGCACTGATTCCTGCAGTGTTAATCGCCCATGTTGTACTAGGACCAATTGGTTGGGAAATCGGTTCGTGGATTTCTAATGTTGTTTATTCTGGTTTAACCTCTGGGTTTGGCTGGTTATTTGCTGCTGTGTTCGGCTTTAGTTATGCTCCGCTTGTAATAACTGGTCTTCACCACATGACGAATGCGATCGATTTACAATTGATGAGTGAATTTGATGGAACGATCCTATGGCCAATGATTGCACTATCTAATATTGCTCAAGGTTCAGCAGTAGTAGCTATCATATATTTAAATCGAAAAGATAAGAAAGAACAACAAGTTTCTGTTCCGGCGGCCATTTCTTGTTATTTAGGAGTAACTGAGCCGGCAATGTTTGGTATTAACTTAAGATATCTGTTTCCATTTTTTGCAGGAATGATTGGCTCCTCCATTGCGGCGATTATCTCTGTCGGCTCTGGTGTTATGGCAAATTCCATTGGTGTAGGTGGAATCCCAGGTATACTGTCGATCCAGGTTCCAGATATGCTAATGTTTGCTCTTGCAATGATTATTGCGATTGTCGTTCCATTTATACTGACAGTTGTAATGGCAAAAATGAAAATAGGAAGGGATGCTTACGAGCGCCTAGGGAAATCTTAAAAAATAAAGAGGGTTATAATGAAATAGGGATAAAGAGAATCTAAAAAAACATCCGGCTAAGCATCATGGTATCAAAATAGTAATGGGCAGATTTGTTCTTCCAACTACTGGAAACATCTCTTGAAATGTCAGTAATAATGAGGATAAGTGCCAAAATACCCGCGATTTCGCATGAAATGGTAGTAAAAACAAGAATAAGTACCAAAATGCCCGCGCTTGCTCTTAAAATGGCACTTATCGAGTGGATAAAGCCCAAAACGCCAGAGCGCGTCCTCAAAATGGCACTTATCAAGTGGATAAAGCCTTCCCTATCTCTTTATAACCCGATCTCTATTCAGTCTAACAAGAAGGTGAACAAAATGAAGGAAAATTGGTGGCAAAAGTCTACCGTCTATCAGATCTATCCGAAAAGCTTCCAGGATACAACAGGTAGTGGAACAGGCGATATACAAGGGATTATCCAAAAACTGAATTATATCAAAAAATTAGGTGTGGACATTATTTGGTTAACACCTATTTATGCATCTCCTCAACAGGATAATGGGTATGATATCTCGGATTATTTTTCGATTCATCCAGAATATGGAACGATGGAGGATTTTGATCAATTGATAAAAGAGGCCCACGCTCTTGGTATCAAGATTATCATGGATATTGTCGTCAATCATACTTCAACAGAGCATGAATGGTTTAAGCTATCCAGAAACCGTGAAGACAAACACTATCGAAATTACTATATATGGAAAGATGGAGAAAAAGAACATCCACCGAATAATTGGCAATCCAAGTTTGGTGGGTCTGCTTGGCAATATGACGAAGCAAGGGGACAATATTATCTCCATTTATTTGATGTAACACAAGCAGATTTAAATTGGGAGAATGAAAGTCTTCGACAGGATGTGTACAAGATGATGAATTTTTGGTTGGACAAAGGGGTGGACGGTTTTCGATTAGATGTGATCAATTTAATCTCCAAAGATCAGCGCTTTTTAAATGATGATGGATCAATATTACCTGGAGATGGGCGAAAATTTTACACAGATGGACCGAGAATTCATGAGTATCTCCATGAAATGAATCAACAAGTATTTCAAGGAAGGAGAACGGTAACCGTTGGAGAAATGTCTTCGACAACATTAGCAGATTGTATACAGTACACGAATCCAGAAAATGAAGAGCTGGATATGGCCTTTCAATTCCACCATCTAAAAGTAGATTATCCGAATGGAGAAAAATGGGTAAATGCTCCCTTCGATTTTATACAATTAAAAAAGATTTTATCTGATTGGCAGACAGGTATGCAAGCTGGTGGTGGCTGGAATGCCTTGTTTTGGTGTAATCATGATCAACCAAGAATAGTCTCAAGATTCGGTGATGACGGCACATACCATCGAGCGTCTGCCAAAATGCTTGCGACCACTATTCACCTTATGCAAGGTACTCCTTACATTTATCAAGGGGAAGAATTCGGTATGACCAATCCAAAATTCACTTCGATGGATCAATATCGAGATGTTGAGTCCATTAATATGTATCATATGAAAAAGGAAGAAGGGATGAAGGAGGAAGAGATACTAGATATTCTAAAAAATAAATCTAGAGACAATGCGAGGACACCAATGCAATGGAACAAGGAGGAAAATGCAGGCTTTACTACTGGTACTCCTTGGATAGAAGTAGCAAAAAATTACCGCCATATAAACGCCGAACAAGCATTAGAGGATCAGGATTCTATTTTTTATCATTATCAAAGGCTGATTCAGCTAAGAAAAGATTATCAGGTCATCACAGATGGGACCTATCGACATATTTTACCTGATGACATTGCCATTTTTGCTTATATAAGAGAGAATGAAGAGGAGCAGATGCTTGTAGTGAATAACTTCTACGAGGATGAAGCCATCTTTCAGTTACCAGAAGACGAAACAGGCTTCACAGCAAATGGGGAAGTTATTTTGTCGAATTACACGACAGACTTTGAGGATCTGCAAAAGGTAAAGCTTCGCCCATTTGAATCATTCGTATACTATGAAAGAAAATAAACAGGAGATTTTATCATGAAGAATAAATACATGGTGATCTATCAAGAAATGGTCAACCATATAGACCAAGGTGAATTTAAAGCAAATCATTTCTTACCATCAGAGAATGAGTTAACGGAAAGCTACCAAACCTCGCGCGAAACCATACGGAAAGCTTTAAATTTACTGGCGCAAAATGGTTATATACAAAAAATCCGAGGGAAGGGCTCCTTAGTTATCGATCGAAGCAAGTTTGATTTTCCTGTCTCTGGTTTGGTTAGCTTTAAGGAATTAACGGAAAAACTCGGACAAGCTCCCAAAACAAAAGTACACAAATGCCAACTAATTGAAGCTCCATCCCCTATTCGTCACCATTTAAAGTTAACCAAGAAGGAGCAAGTATGGGAGGTCGTTCGTTCTAGATCCTTTTCTGGTAGTCGAATTATTTTAGATAAAGACTATTTATTAAAAAAATATGTACCCTATATGTCCGAAGAAATTGCTAGTGATTCGATTTACGTACATTTAGAAGATGAACTCCAATTAACGATTAGCTTTGCTAAAAAAGAAATTGTTGTCGAAGAGCCGACAGAAGAAGATAGGGAGTTGTTAGACCTTGAAGGCTTTCACAATATTGTTGTCATCAAAAATTATGTATATTTAGACGATGCTAGTCTTTTTCAATACACAGAATCAAGACATAGACCAGATAAATTCCGATTCGTAGATTTTGCAAGACGGCATCATTAAAAGAATAGAGGCTAGAGACAAGAGGGTGTCCTAGCCAATTTACGCTTTTAACAGTAAATAAATGAAGTAAGGTGTGCTCAATAAAGCAATGATCACTCCGACAGGCAACGAGGTTGGGGAGAATAGATTCTGTGCCAAAATGTCAGCTGTAATGAGAATAAAAGCACCGATTAGGGTAGCAACAGGAATCATATATTGATGTAATGGCCCTACAATTCGTTTGGCGATATGTGGGGCTACTAAGCCAAGAAAGGCAATGCCTCCCCCCGCTGCTACCGAGGCACCTGCTAGTGCGACAGCAGCAAATAAAAGCCACAATCTTTCTGCCTCAACTCTTGCACCTAAACTGGAAGCAATTGAATCTGTTAATGTCATCACATTTAAAGTATTGGACTTCCAAATAACAAAAGGAATGAAAACAAGCATCCATGGCAATAGAGCATAGACGAATAACCAGTCAGCATTCCATATATCCCCTGATAGCCAAACCGTTACTTGTCTGAAATCCTGTGGGTCCATTTTTAGCTGAAAGATGATTAAGGCAGCACCAAATCCAGCGTTAACCCCAATGCCGACAAGGATCAGTCGTATGGGATTTATTCCTTTACGCCAGGATAATAAATAAATGATGACTGCTGCAGTGAAAGCACCAAGTAATGCAAAAATCGGCATGCTAAAAATAGATAGACTAGAATTGATTGGGATGACTTCTTGGAAAAAATAGATAAATAGCACAATGAAAAAGCCTGCCCCAGCATTAATTCCGATAATCCCTGGTTCTGCTAATTCATTTTGAGTAATCGATTGTAGGACAGATCCTGATACCGAGAGTCCCATACCAATCAGTAATGCCAGCACAATACCTGGTAGACGAAAGTCGAATAAAACAAGCTCTTGTTGCTTGGTTCCTTGACCAATGATGGTATTCCAAACCTCCATCGGAGAAATAGAAATAACCCCAAGGTTTAAGCTGAGTAAACTGCTAGCGAGTATCGCCAAAATAAGTAAGCTTATAATCAACATATATTTCTTTTTTTTCATAGATTACTTCCCCCTCTACCACGCGCTAAATACAGGAAGAAAGGCACTCCAATTATCGAAGTGATGGCCCCAACTGGTGTTTCATAAGGAGCATTAACCATTCTTGCCACAATATCTGAAGCAACAAGTAGGACTGCTCCAAACACTGCAGAAATCGGCAATATCCAACGATAGTCATTCCCGACTAAAAAACGAACGATATGTGGAATAATCAATCCGATGAATCCAACTGCTCCGGCTGTTGTCACTGCTGCCCCTGTAAGCATAAATACAGAAATGATCGCCAAGCCTTTAATAAGGATATTTTTTTGACCTAATCCAGTAGCTACATCATCGCCAAGACTTAATAGAGTAAGAGAATTAGAAATAAATAAAGCGATAATGAGCCCCACTGTTCCTGTAATAATTAAAATTTTGACCGTCGACCAGTCTGTATTAGCAAGACCACCTGCAATCCAAAAGCTTAGCTGCTTTTCCAATTGGAAGTGTAAGGAGATAATCGATGTGATGGACTGAACGAAAGTACCAATAGCAACACCAGCTAATGCTAGTTTAACCGGGGTTAACCCTGTCTTTGAGGCATTACCGATAATAAATACGACGATGACTGTTATTCCCGCCCCGATAAAAGCGGCATACGTTTGACCTAGTGTCGATAGCGCAGGAAAGAAGGCAAGAACGGTAACTAATCCTAATCCTGCCCCATCTGTAACTCCCATGATGGAAGGGGAGGCAAGGGGATTTCGTGTCATACCCTGCATAATGGCACCAGCCACGGCTAAAAAGGCACCGACAAATGCCGAGCCAATCCCGCGTGGTAAACGGATCTCCCGAATGACCAAATGCTGTGAATTGTCATGATTAAAGTGAAATATACTGTCAAATATGGTTGATAGATGTATATCGGTGGAACCATAGATAATGGAACCAATCATCGCCAAACCTAAAAATAAAATGCCGATAATTATATAGACAAAATGTAATTTTTGTTTTTTATGGTAATTTGCTTGCATCTTTTTTCCCTTCTTATACAAATGTACAGGTATTCTTTAAGCTTATCACGCTAGGTTACTGTCCGTCCATTACTTAATAAACCAATTTTAGTTAAACGCTGTGATGAAAGGAATAGGTAAGAAATCATAGGGGAGCTTGACTGAATCATTTGACTTTTCAATTGAAAATGAATATCATAATCACTATATTACCTAAGAAAGAAAGGAAATGAAGCATGAAGAAAAGCCTTTTAGCTATATTACTGTTTATGTTATTTTTCCTAGCAGCATGTGGTGGAAATGAACAAGAAAATGATGATAATACAGAAGAATCAAATACAGAAGATACAAGTGAATTTAGTCCTGTTACGGTAGAAGGAGAAAACGGAGAGGTTACCATCTCTGAAAAGCCAGAAAGAATTATTGCACCATATATGGAGGATGCCTTAGTTGCTCTTGGAGTGAAGCCTGTTGCTCAGTGGTTCCTAGGTGGATCACCACAGGAGTATTTACAGGATGAGCTAGCAGATGTGGATACCATAGAATGGAATATGCCATTAGAGCAAACATTGAGCTATGAGCCGGATCTTCTTATACTAAGTGCGTTAGATAATATGGAAGGACAATTATCCGATTACGAAAATATTGCGACAACCTATGTATTTAAACCAGAGGATCTAGCAGATGTGCGGAAGCAAGTAACTATTGTTGGAAAGTTATTAGGTAAGGAACAAGAAGCGGAAGATCGTATAGATCAATATGAGGAGAAGATTGCCAGTGCGAAGGAAGCTCTCTCCGATACAGTTGGTGAAGAAACAGTAGCTGTATTATGGGCGATAGGGGATCAATATTTCATGTTTGAACAAGATCGACATACTGGTGAGGTAATCTATGGTGAATTGGGCTTAAAGCCATCACCACTAACGGTTGAACTCGGTGAAGCCGAAGAAACGTGGAATCCGATATCATTAGAAAAAATTGCGGAATTAGAAACAGATCACCTCTTCTTACTAGGGGAGGAAGATGCTGCGGGAATTCAAACATTACAAAACAGTGAAGTGTACAAGAGCCTTCCTGTTGTCCAAAATGAGCAGGTTTATCGAATAACAGATGCAAGCAATTGGACCAATAGAGGAATCGTTGCTTTTGAGAAAACGGTCGATGATATATTGGAGGCATTTGGAGAATAATAGAGGTTGGGCATGAAGCCCAACCTTTTTTCTACTTTTCTACCAGAAGAAGAATGGTAAAAAGGCGATAGTAGCAATGGCCCCTAAAGCAATGCCGAGGCCAAATCCACCCCAACCCCATCCACCATAATAGCCAATTCCATATCCACCAGGACCCCGATTCCCATCAATCGGATCTAAAAACACCTTGGAAGGATTGACTTTACGGATTATTCCTCTATGTGTCTGACCATCGTGAGTAACAATCTTAACTGGACGCCCAACGTTTTGACGACAAAAATCATAGTGACGAGACAAAATTTCGCTCCCCTTTCTCCATGTTTCAAAGAATGATAATAGCACTACTATTACGTTATGTGAGTTAGATATAATGGAGTGGACACCTGTTAACTGGCATTTGCACCATTTTTCTATCCTTTGATAATGGAGAGAAACTCCTCATTTGGGGTATATAGTATTTTTTTGGAGGAGTAGTTTTGCTTAGCTGCATAATTAGATACAAGGTAATAGCCGATGTTATAGCCAAGATGGTTAGGGAGTCCGTGTTTCCCATACATTATAAGATCATGCTTTGCATCAAGCCGCTTAATATCCCGATATTTTTTTATCCATTTATCCCATAAGGCCTTTGCTTGTTTCTCGGAGAGGGTTTGGATAATTTGACTTCCAGAGGAAGAACCGAGTAACCTTCGAACAAGATATTCTGCCGTCCCCTCTAAAATAATGGCATCTAATAAGGTATAGTCCTCCTCGGCCTTTTCAAAGTAATGAAGCCTACACGTATGGCTGTATTCATGTAAAAAAAGTGCTGTTAAAGCCTTAGGTGTTGCCTTAGGTGATAGGAATAGAAAAAGCTTTGAAGGATAGCTTAACCCCGCGTTTCCCTTAAATTGTTCCTGAAGTTCTCTGCTGTTCTCATTGGATGGAAATAGAAAAATATCGGCCTCTGGTCCGTCCCATGCTCGTTTCAATTTTTGATATAGTTTCTTAAAAAATGGATAAAAGTCTTTCTCTAACCACTCTGATAGATATTTAGAATTATTTTTGTGGGGGAGAAATAATCCATGACGTATAAGGTGTTCTTGTAGTGTCTTCTCATCTATGCTCCTAAAAAAGGAGGTGAGCGGTTTACAAATCAGCTTTTGATGTTCCACCAATGGTTGTTTTTGGGAAGTCTTTATTTTGTCTAAATAGGTATCTAACCATTGATCTGTTCGGTGAATGGTCATGTGTATCCCAATCCTTTTTGTGCGATATATAAATAGGCTAAGAGCTCTTTGTCGTAGAGCTGATTCCAATGATAGTGGGATTGGAGTGTGGAAAGCTGTTGTTCATTAAGCTCAGTGATAGCACCTGTTGGCACACTATCTTGGCTTTGCTTTTTCATTTGCTGTACATCGATACGCGTAAATCCATAATCCAACAATAGGGTGAGCCATTCCTTTTTCGTATATAAATGAGGCATTTCATAGAAATTCTGAATCACTTCTCTATCTAATTGGTCCAATGATGGTGATATTGTCATTTCATTGAGAACTAGTGTGCTTTCCTCTTTCATCACACGATCTATTTCTTTTAAACTTCTTCGAATATTCGTAAACGCCAGAACAGATTCGCAGATAATAAGATCAAAGGATTGATCTGGAAATGGAAGATTTTCTACATCACAGGGAAGAATGCTTACATCATCTAGACTATTGCTAAGCGGCATCGCTTTATCCACCATCTCCACGTTGTGATCAATTGCCGTAATAGGAGTGTTTGTGAGCTTTCGTAGCTGCTCCACCGTTTTTCCTACTCCACAACCAATTTCAAGTATATTTTTCACATTTATTAATGGAATTCGATTCATCCAGTTATTTGTTGCCTGTAATCCTCCAGGATGAGCATAGCTTATACCTAGCTGTGCTAAAAGTTGTTGATAACTCATAAGTAGTCTCCTTTTCGAAATTGTCATGGTTTATATTTGAAATGAATTGTAGTAAGATTAAATATAATTGTTATAAGCTAGTGTATACATAATGGTTAAAGAAGGTGAATGGATTGGAACAAAAGGAAATTGAACTGCTGAAGCTTTTAGAGAAAAACGGAAGAATAGATACGAACACGATAAGTAAAATGATTGATGTGGAACCAGATAAAGTGGAAGAAATGATTGCCAATCTAGAAAAAGAGCATGCAATATTAGGATACTCTACGCTTGTGGACTGGTCTAATGTCTATGAATATGAAGGGGTTGCTGCACTTATTGATGTAAAGGTGACACCTGTTAGAGGGGTAGGATTCGATAAAATCGCCTCAAGAATATATCGATTTCCGGAAGTGAAGGCTGTTTATCTAATGTCGGGAGCATACGATTTAAGTGTTTCTGTAGAAGGTAAAACAATGATGGAGGTTAGTCGATTCGTCTCCGAGAAGCTGTCAACATTAGATACGGTTATTTCTACTACTACACATTTTATCCTAAAGAAATACAAACATGATGGCATTATTCTAAATGATGATGAAGATAACGATAAAAGGATTATGGTGTCGCCATGAGTTCTTATTATTTATCCCAACAAGTACAAGAGATAAAGCCATCAGGTATTCGTAAATTTTTTGATCTAGCATCAAAAATGGAAAATGTTATTTCTTTAGGTGTAGGTGAACCAGATTTTGTCACTCCATGGAGTGTCATTGAGGCAAGCTACCATTCGCTTGAACAGGGATATACTGCGTATACGGCGAATGCAGGCCTTTTTGAATTGCGAGAAGAAATCAGCTATTATTTAGAAAATAATTTTGACGTGACATATAGCCCAGAGTCACAAATACTTGTTACTGTGGGCGGTAGCCAGGCAATTGATTTATCCTTGCGTGCAATTATTGATCCAGGGGATGAAGTGATTATTGTGGAGCCTTGCTTTGTAGCGTATAGCCCGATCGTTAGTTTAGCTGGTGGGGTGCCAGTGACGGTAAGTGCGACAAATGACAATGCATTTAAAATTACTGCAGAACAGATTGAACAGGCGATTACCAAGCGGACAAAAGCTATCATATTATGTAGTCCAAACAATCCGACAGGGGCAGTCCTTAGTAAAGAGGATTTAACAAGTATCGCTGCTGTGGTAAGGAAACACGATCTACTCGTGATCTCGGATGAAATTTATGCAGAGCTTTCCTATGATGATAAGGCGCCAAGTGTTGCTTCCATTAATGGCATGAAGGAACGTACCATTGTTGTTACTGGTTTTTCTAAAGCTTTTGCCATGACAGGCTGGCGCTTAGGCTATACGGTGGGCCCTGAAAAAATTATTCAGGCAATGTTAAAGATACACCAATACACGATGATGTGTGCTCCAACGATGGCACAACATGGAGCGCTTGAAGCACTTCGTAATGGAAGTGAAAGTGTGCAGGAAATGAAAACAAGCTACAGGCAAAGGCGGAATTTTGTCGTGAAGGCTTTAAATGAAATGGGACTTTCCTGCCATTTACCAGGTGGAGCGTTTTATGTTTTTCCTTCGATTAAGGCAACAGGAATGAGCTCAGAGGAGTTCGCCCAAAGGTTACTAGAAGAAGAACGTGTAGCCGTTGTACCAGGGGATGTATTTGGCGAAAGTGGGGAAGGTTATATTCGTTGTTCCTATGCGACATCTATTAAACAATTAGATCAAGCAATGAAAAGAATGAGTCGATTTGTAGAAAAGTACACTAAGTAGACAATAGGGAAAAGATTTTAGTCTTTGTTTCAGTTTTTAGCTGATCCAAAGACTTTTTTGTTTTGTCTTTCATTTATAAGTACAAGTTCTCAAATGAAAGACAATAATATTCAGTTGTAAGTACAAGTGAGTTTGTCTATAATAGAATTTATAGAGAGCAGAGAGGATGTACAAGATGGAAGTGAAGCGTATACATGAGGTGAATACAACAACGAATGTAGGGGAGGCTCCTGAATTACCGAATCAAGTAGACGTCGATTTGAATGATGATATAACAGCACCGTTTGACGTAGTTTGGGAAAACACTGATCCTTCTCTTTTGAATCAACAAGGGACAATAGAGATAGAAGGAGAAATTCAACATAAGGATTACCCAAAACCATTTATTGAAAAACGGGCAGACCCATATTTATATAAACATACGGATGGGTACTATTACTTCACTGGCTCTTACCCATTGTATGATCGAATTGTATTAAGAAGAGCCAAAACCATTGATGATTTACCAGAAGCAGAGGAAAAAGTGATTTGGTGGAAGCATGAGTCAGGTATTATGTCGGAGCATATTTGGGCACCAGAAATTCATTTCATTAATGGGAAATGGTACATACACGTTGCTGCCGGGGAAAAGGATGATGTTTGGGCAATTCGTCCATACGTGTTGGAATGCGAAGCGGATAATCCTTTAGAAGGGGATTGGATAGAGAAAGGGCAGGTTAATACAGCGTTCCATAGCTTCTCTTTGGATGCAACCACTTTTGAGCATAATGGGAAACGTTATTTAGTGTGGGCACAGAAAGTAGAAGATGATACGATCTCTAACCTTTATATTGCGGAGATGGAAAATCCATGGACGATTAAAGAACAAGTGTTACTTTCAACCCCAGAATATGATTGGGAGAGAATTGGATTTGATGTAAATGAAGGTGCTGCGATGCTCAAAAATGATCAGAAGATTTTTATTGCGTTTTCTGGTAGTGCTACCGATGAAAATTACGCAGTAGGCTTGCTTTATGCTGATATCAATAGTGATTTATTAAATCCAAAGTCTTGGACGAAAATGAAGGAACCTGTTATGGTATCTAGCGAGAACACGGAAGAGTATGGCCCAGGACACAACAGCTTTTCCGTAGATGAGAAGGGCTATGAGTTAATCATCTATCATGCTCGCCCATATAAAGGGTTTAATACAGATAACCCACTATATGACCATAATCGTCATGCGAGAATCCAGCGTTTATTTTGGACGAAGGATGGTTTCCCATACTTTGGGGAACCAGGTTATTCGATAGACTTTTCAGGGAAAAAAGCAAAAGCTATAGTTGAAATAAAATAACAAAAAGGAGGTGTCATGATGGTGGCACCTCTTTTTCTATTTTATTACATACTCTATTTCATCATATTTTCTTGAATATTTTATATGAAAATTTTTGTTATCAAAATACCACAAGTCCGATTCCTCTACAAAAAACAAAACACCTTCTTCGACGATTTTTAATCCGGCATTGACTGGCTCTGTTTTTTCTAATGCTAATGAAAATCCCTTATGTACGCCTCCGAATCCACCGTATCTAGCAAAAAAACGAACAGCATCGTTTTGTTGTAAGTCAAGCTCTTGAATAAACCAGCGGGCTGCAGGTTTAGTGATGGTCATTTCCATTCTTTCGTCCCCCTTTGTTTCAATATAGCAGACAAGCCAGTAAAATGGCAATGGAATCCACCTTTAATGTTGTTAACTAAATGTTTGTCAGATTATCTTACATAACTTATTTAATCTATAGTTAAAAGGTGTATACTTTTAATCAAGAGGTTTTTACGAAACTAAGCATGGGTGGTGTCTCCTTTGGCTGAAGATCCTTCATATAAAACGCGTAAAGTGATCACAATAGGTGTTGTTAGTGAGTTAACAGGCTTATCAGAAAGACAGATCCGTTATTATGAGGAAAGAAAATTAGTTTTTCCAGAACGATCGGCAAAAGGTAATCGCAAGTATTCCTTTGCGGATGTAGAATTATTGATTGATATAGCTAACAAGCGGGAAGAAGGAGTACAGACATTTGAGATCAGGCAAGACATGCTTCGTGCGGAAAAGAGAAAAGAGAAAAAGAAGAAGCGAGAGCTACTACGTGGTGAAATAAACGCAAGATTCGGTATACAAAAAGAACGATAAGCAAGGTGTTTGTCATATTAGAAGAGAAGCCTAATGAAAATCAGGCTTCTCTTCTTGCCGTTCAGGATTATATCTCGTGAATTTGAAGCTGTTTTGAGTCGTACGATCTAATTCAAGACAAAACTTTTCGTAATCATGTACGATTTCACTTATAGGTTTATTGTAAAGCTCTTGGTTATCTTCTTTTACCACGCCGCTTGCGATTAACTGCTCGATAAGAAATATTTTTTGTTTTTCCACTGCTTCACGTAAAAATGCCATCTTCAAGCCTCCTCAAGAGAAAATCATCATTAATGTAAGTATTACCATGTTTGTTATATGATATACGGATGATGAGTATGCACTTGTTTCTGAATCGTGACGAAATTGTTTTGAATTTGTAATATAAATTGATTTGCTGTATGAATTTCAATTATTTTCACTGGCATTTTAGTTGATATATAATAGAAATTGCTTCATCGATTTTTTGCTCGACTATATCATATGCTTTTATTCTATCGATGTCTTGGCTAGTGTCAATAAAGTTTACATACAATTTAAACAAACTTAATTTAGCCGCAAAATATATGGAAAAGGTGTGTATTTTCTGTGAAACCTACTATTTCTGTTATTATTCCAACATATAATCGTACTGTTGCCTTAGCAGAGCTACTAGCAGCATTAGAACAGCAAACCTATCAGGACTTTGAGGTGATTATTGTCAATGATGCTGGGAAGGATATCTCGGATGTTGTCGCTTTGTATCCAGAATTAACTACTAAATTACTCAATTTAGATAAGAATAGTTACCATGTTAAAGCAAGAAACACAGGTTTAGCATATGCGCAAGGGGAATACATTATGCTTATAGATGATGATGATTTAATCCTCTCGACACATATGGAAAAAATGCTGAATGAAATCACTGGGTATGATTTAGTATATTCGGATGTAGAAATTGTGAATTACCGTGAAACGGAGAGCGAAAGAATCCCTATTAATCATTATTTATTTGCCTATCGAATGGATCTAGAAGCTATGCGTCAATTTTCAACATTTGTACCGTCAGGCTGTTTGTATAGAAAGGCAATTCATGAAGAAATCGGGATATTTGATGAGGCGGTTCGTAATTATTGGGATTGGGATTTCTTCTTGCGTGTGGCGGAAAAATATCGCGTGAAACGGGTGCCTGTGGCTAGTGTGCTTTATGAGTTTTCTGAGACAGGTAATAATCAATCAAAGAATTTAGATAAGATGCGAATTTATTTAGATAAATTATCGCAAAAGCATCAATTAGGTGAGCTGCCGACTAAAAACTTTTTCCTGTTATTGAAGGAGCCTGAGGTAAAGGAAAGAGAAGCCGAGAGCAAGCGCATTTGGGATGGCAAAATGATTCCTTCCCGTTTAAAGCTATAGCTAATTGAAGGAGAGAGGAAAATTGAAGCAAAGAGATTTTACAAAGGGAAATATATGGGCCGATTTATTTTATTTCTCTGCCCCCATCATG
Organism: Gracilibacillus dipsosauri; assembly: GCF_003176895.1. Classification (GTDB taxonomy): domain Bacteria; phylum Bacillota; class Bacilli; order Bacillales; family Amphibacillaceae; genus Gracilibacillus; species Gracilibacillus dipsosauri. The sequence goes on along the minus strand of NZ_QGTD01000004.1, from coordinate 26,888 downwards.
TTCGCCAATTTGCTTCAAGTATCGTATCAATTTGTGGATAGTTTATGGGTTGGTAATTTGCTTGGTAGCAATGCATTGGGATCAGTAGCAGTAGCTGGTACCGTTATTTTTACTGTATTGTCTTTCATTATTGGTATTAATAATACGACCTTGACGATTTTGTCCCAACAGAAAGGAAAGGGTAATGATGAAGGACTTCAGAGTTATGTCAATGCTTTTATTGTAACATTGTCTGGCTTGGCTATCCTGATGGGGATAACGGGCTATCTACTTGCAGAGCCGATTCTGAATCTGCTTAGTACGCCTGAGAGCATGATGGAAGATGCTACGATTTATTTACGTATTAACGCTTCTGGTATCCTTTTTTTAGTTGGTTATAATTTTATTAGTACAGTATTGCGTGCTGTTGGAGACAGCAAAACGCCATTGCTGTTTGTTTCCATTGCTGTAGTATTAAACATCGTGCTAGATCCGTTATTCATTTCAACATTTGGCATGGGGATTCAAGGGGCTGCTCTTGCCACGATATTATCACAAGGATTTTCTTTTATCTTCGGAGTTGTTTATATTATAAAGCAAGGATTGATCCCGTTAAAATGGCCATCTAAACCAGAATGGCAAGAGGTAAAACTGATTCTTCATCTTGGTATTCCTTCTGGATTACAGATGGCTGTTATATCAGCAGGGTCTGCTGCTATTATGAGTGTTGTCGCTTCACATGGGGAGGGCGTAGTAGCAGGCTATAGTGCGGCTCAACGTTTAGATAGCTTATTTTTACTCCCCGCCCATGCGCTGAGTGCAACAGTTAATAGTATGGCAGGTCAAAATATTGGGGCTGGCTTATGGAGCAGGGTGAAGAAAATAGCACTATTTGCTACGGTTTATAATGCGATTATTATGTTTGTTTTTGCAGGGCTGATCGTGTTTTTTGCTTCTTTCGGCATTCAACTATTTATTCGAGATCAGGAAGCGGTCCGGTTTGGTGCTAGGTATTTGACCATTGTGGCCTTTTTTTACCCATTCTTAGGAATTAATTTTGTTTTAAATGGAATTGTCCGTGCGTCAGGCGCAATGTATCAAGTATTAATACTCAACCTCTTATCCTTTTGGCTTCTAAGATATCCATTGTCTTATCTTTTCTCCAAATGGTTAGGTGAGGATGGAATTGCTTATGGTATTGGTGTAAGCTTTATGTTAAGTAGCCTGTTTGCATTCGGCTATTACCGATTTGGAAAATGGCGTACGAAACAAATTTTTCAAAAAGAATAGGGGAGTGGAGAAATGACGATAAACATTGGCTTTATTGGTACAGGCGGATTCACTAGGCATCATGTGCAAATCCTATCCAGCTTTGATCATGTGAATGTAGTCGGTTTTGTTGGTTCAAGTCAAGAGAAAGCTGAAAAATTCGCAGAGGAGTTTAGTGGTACTAACGGGTACGCATCACTGGAAGAGATGATGGCAAAGGAAAAGCTGGATGCCGTCTATATTTGTGTGCCACCAATGGGGCATGAATCCTATGAGAAGACATTGATTGAAAATCAAATTCCTTTTTTTGTAGAAAAACCTTTAGGATTAGAGGAAGAGGCAGTCCGGGAAATCAAACATTTAGTGGAGGAAAGAAACCATTTAACTTCCGTTGGTTATCATTTTCGATATGCAGATATTGTAGATAAGTGGATGGAGCTCAATCATACTGTCACGACAGGAATGGTAACGGCAGGATGGATGGGGTCGATGCCTCCTGTTTATTGGTGGAAAAATCAAGCGCTTTCTGGAGGCCAATTTAATGAACAAACTACTCATTTAGTTGATTTGATTCGTTATCTCTATGGGGAGGTGCAATCTGTTTATGCTGTCGAAAACCAGACATCTGCTGCTCAATCAGATGATACGGTAACCGTTGCAGATGTCGGGTCGTTTACATTGACAATGGACAGCGGGATAGTCGTACAAGTAGCTAACACCTCCGTATTGCCTGGTGGCTTAGGGGATGTCCATATTAAAGCATATACAAATAAAGGGATGGTTACTTGGAGAATGAAGGAGCTAGAAGTCGCAACAGTAGGCAAAAAATCAATTTATTCTGCTAAAACCAATCCATACCATGAAGAAGCAAAAGCTTTTTTACAAGCAGTAGAGACAGGGGATCGCAGCTTTATATTATCCTCCTATGAAGATGCTTGGCAATCCTTTAAAATAGCGATAGCTGCAAGAAGGTCTATTGAAGAAAATCGTGTCATTGATTTAAAGGAAATCACTGACTGAATAAAATTTAAAAGAACGTACATAGTAAGGATTGCATAGCTAAAAATGGAGGTAATCCTTATGTACAAATTATTTTTTATAATAAGTTTATTGGTAGGTATGTTTATTACTGGCTGTAACCAATCCTCATTAGAGCCTGAGGATGAAAACATAAACCCTGATTATGTGAACTATACAGATGAACAAGAAAATCAAGCAGATCAAGATCAGGATGGTGGACGCTTCCGTGTTCCCGTTAATCCAGGTAGGGAGCAAAATATTTTCCGATATGACAATCCTGAACCCGGGCAAAATCAGCAGGAAGCAAATGAAATGCCAAATGCGGATAAAGAACAACAGGATCCAAAAGTGGAAAATCAACCAAAATCACAACAATCCAATGCTAATTTTAAACAACGAGTAATCGAGCTGACAAATCAAGCAAGACAAGAAAATGGAGTCGAACCACTTAGTGCTGATCAACAAGTAGCAGAGGTCGCCCAAAAAAAGTCGGAGGACATGTCAGAAAACAATTACTTTTCTCACACTTCTCCAACTTTTGGTTCCACCTTTGATTTGCTCGAGGACTCAGGTGTAGAGTATTCAGAAGCATTAGAAAACATTGCAGCAGGTCAACAGTCACCGCAACAAGTTGTAAAAGGCTGGTTAAACAGTGAAGGCCATCGCAAAAACATTCTAGACCCTAATGTAACACATATCGGAATTGGTTATGATAAAGATGGAAACTACTGGACGCAAGTGTTTATTAAGAAATAGTATGTATCGAACTAGTTGCAGAAAAGCGAGCCGGACTCGCAAAAATAAAGAGTGAGTTGCAAAAAAGGAAGTCCAACTTGCAAGAAAAATGTGTGAGTTGCAAAAAAGCGAATTCACTTGCAAGAATAAAGAGCAAGTTGCAAAAAAAGGAGTCCAACTCGCAAGAATAAAGAGTAAGTTGCAAAAAAGCTAGTCCACTCGCAAAACTAATGAGCAAGGTTGCAAAAAAAGTAATCCCCAATAAAAAATACAAGGGAGTGGAGAAACGCGTTTCTCCACTCCCTCTTATATTATTTTCTTCCTTCTCCATATAAAGAGTCCAATTCCTAGCACCAATAAGATAATCCCACCAAACAGAAAATTATATTGCTGTGTTGCTGTATCTGGTAACCTTTGCTCTTCTATAAAATCAGTTGTTTGTTCTTTTGTTTGAGTTTCTTTGTTTGGAGCCTCAGAGTCTTCTGTTTTCTCATTCTTTTCATTTTCCTCATTGTTTCGTTCCAAATGTTTGTCTTCATCATCTATTCCTTCTGGTACATCTTCTTCTTTTTCTGTTTCATCATTTGAATCCTCTGGATCAGGTTTTGGTTCAGGTTCTTTTTCTGTATCTTTCTCAGGTGGAGCTGGCGTTGATTGTCCAGAAGTCCCTTCAATGCTTGTACCATTTTTTACAATCGTATAGTCCACTTTTTCTCCACTCCAGAAATGGAAAGTTAGTTGAACCTCGCTATCGTTAACCTCTTGGAAGAAATTTTGTTTGAGTTCAATTGTTCGGTTTTCATAGTTCGGAGAAAATGTATAATCAAATTCTTTAAAGCCTGTCCAGTTTTGGGGGCCTGCGATGGATCCATCTGGATAATAGGCCTCCATTGTTGCTAGCTGATCACCATCAAATGCGGTTGGTATCTGGAAGCTTTCGGTAGTGCCTACTGCATCCTCTAGTAAAGGGGTTTGGTAATTAATGATATCTATATCCCAATCAAAGCCACCAGAGAAATCAACTGTTAAGGTAGCTTGATTTCCTGTTTGGTTAGGATCAACAACTGAAGCGAGAAGTTCTTGATGGAAGGTAACTGCATCAGACGAAACGGTATAGTCTTCAGCTGCTCTTAATAGCTCGCCATCTAATAGGATTTGATTAATCGTATGACTATTGAATTCGAAGGAAATTGTCTTATCCGTAATCTTCTCCCCTTTTTTCAAATAAATAAAATTCTCATTTGGAAGAGCAGATCTTGTCTCCCAGCTTGTTTGGATCATATCGATTAGTTCTGGATCAGCCCATTCTAGACTAGTTCTGCCTAAATGCTGACCGTTATCCCAAAGCATATGCACAAAGCCTTTCTCCTGTGCGTAATGAAGCATATATTCAAAAAACTTTAATTTTTCTCCTTGTTGAATGACGCCAGTATGTCTGTCAAAGCCTAATAAGCCATATTCACCGATGACGACAGGAATGTTATGAGGAGCAAAGGTATTATAGACCCGATCAAAATTATCGATGATATCCTGTTTCACTTCCTCATTAAAGCGTGTATATCCAGCGATATTCACACTAAAGGGCCAAAATCCATAATAGTGCACGGTTGCAATAATATTTGGATCATTAAGCTCAGAAATGAATTGGGACAAACCATCTAACTTCTCTGGCTCTTGTCCTGTATCTAATGTTGGTAGAACCAGTGGGCGAATATCATTCGATCCTCCAGAATTTCGAACAATTTGATAAAATGCTTCGTTTAACTCATCTAAATGCTGTTGCTCATTCTCTTCTACAGCAAATCTTGGCTCATTGATACTTTCAAACATGACTTTTGTTGAATAGTTCTTATAACGATCAGCGAGCTGTGTCCATATCGCCCGATAGCGTTTTACGGTGTTATCATGATCAGTCTCCATTCCATTTTCCATCCAGATCCATGAATCGTGATGGACATTAATCATGACATATAAACCTTCCTCTAAAGCCCAATTAATCGTTTGATCAATCCTGTTTAGAAAATCCTGCTCAATGGTGTAATCTGGACCGGCTGCCATTCGTTGATCAAACGTTATCGGGATGCGAATACTACGGAAGCCTTCTGCTGCTACTTTTTGAATGAGCGCTTTCGTAACAAAAGGATTTCCCCATGCTGTTTCATCCTCTCCTACTGCATCATAGGAATTTCCTAAGTTCCAGCCTGGCTGCATATTCTGGGCATAATCCTCGATGTCGATTTCTTCCTCTGCAAAAGTCATTATGGAAGTAGTACTAAGAAGGAATAAAACCAAGAGCAATACCTTTAATAAAGAAGCTTTCATAGAATGTTTCCTCCTACATGTTTTTTGTAAGCAAAAAAGAAAACGCTTACTAAACACAAGATATCATAGCTAAAAATGGAAAAATACCACGAAAATAAGTGGTGTTTTGCTGTAAAAATTAGACATTTTTTAAAAGTTGTGAAAATACAAGCCTTTTCTTTAAATACTAGAAGACGTATAATAGTTAGATTAGTTCTTTTGATTAATCAACAAGAAGGGAGCCATTTATATGGCTAGGGGAGAATCGACCGTACCATTAAAAATGCTTTTGTTTTGGTTTCACGGGGCTAATACGATTATCGTAAGCTTTTTACCATTATATTTACAATACTCAGGGTTAGATGGAACGGAGATTGGTTGGGTAATGGCGATCGGTCCTTTTATCGCAATATTTTCACAACCATTCTGGGGTTATATGAGTGATAAGTATCAAACAGTAAAAAAAATACTTCTACTATGTTTGATAGGATTGCTTATTAGTAGTGCGATTTTTTTGCAAATGAAAACATTACCATTACTGTTATCGCTAGGTGCAGTCTTTTTCTTTTTCTCTTCACCTATTGGGGCATTAGGGGATAGCCTGTCACAACGACGAGCAGATCAGCTCGGAATTTCCTTCGGTTCCATTCGAACATGGGGATCGATAGGGTTTGCAGTGTCTTCTCTTCTAGTAGGAGAAATATTAGCTAAAATCGGGGTTCAATATATCTTATGGCCATACATAATCTTCGCTTTCTTAGCATTACTTGTTGCTACAAGGCTAGTAGACGTAAAGGTCGAAACAAGACCAATTCAATTTCAGGATATTGGCTTATTAATTAAAACGAAACCGTTTGTCATATTCCTTGGTCTCATCACGCTTCTTACCATATCACATCGTGCTAATGATAGTTTTGTAGGTATCTATATTGATTCTCTTGGCGGATCGGAGAATTTAATTGGTTACGCATGGTTTGTTGGGGTTGCAAGTGAGGCATTAGTCTATGCAACAGCTGGACTTTGGTTTCGAAGGTATCATCCTTTAATTTTTATTATTGCTGCTGGTATCTTATATTCTATTCGATGGTTCTTCTATGCTAGTTTTGACGAACCGATTTTTATCGTTGGGCTACAATTTTTGCATGGTCTTACTTTTGGTGTATTTTATCTAACCGCATTTCAATATGTGACAAGACTTATTCCCAAACTATTACAATCAACAGGACATCTAGTTTTTGTATCCGTATTCTTTGGTCTATCTGGTATCATTGGTTCATTATTTGGTGGGATGATCATGGATGCATTTGGTGGTGATACCTTGTATCTGTATATGGGTATTTTGACTTCATTAGGGACTCTGTTGTTGTTGCTGTATCATATGTTACCATTTGGTAAAGTATGATATAGAAGTAGTAGTAAGTTATAAGGTAAAACAAGTTTTCAGAATTATTTTAAAATAAAGACTTTAATCAAACTTATTGTAATTGGAAAGAAAATATCATATGATAAAATACTGTCATGTATAAATACAAAACGGAGTGAATATTTATGAATAAATGGATATTAAAAATAGTACCAGTTTTATTGTTAGCTCTTTTGGTAGCTTGTGGTGGGAACGATGCAGAAGGGGATGCGCAGAGTGACAGCCAAACATTGAATGTATTAACTGAATCGGGATTTAAGCCATTTTCTTTTCTAGATAAGGGAGAGGTTGTTGGCTTTGATATTGATTTGATGGATGCATTAATGAAAGAGGCTGGCTACAAATATGAGCTTAAGAATGTCGGTTGGGAATCGATGCTTGCATCTGTCCAGAGTGGTGAAGCTGACCTAGCTATTGCTGGAATTACGATGAATGAAGATCGTAAGCAAACATACGATTTTTCTTCACCATACTTTGAATCAACACATAAGATTGTATTTCGTTCAGGGGAAAATATAACAAGTGGTGAGGATATTAAGAACGTAAAAGTAGGCGTCCAAACAGGAACAACAGGTGCAGAAGCAGTAGAGAAAATACTAGGTAAAAATCATGAAAATATTGCAAAATACGAATCCAATACGTTAGCATTTATGTCCTTACAATCAGGGGATGTTGATGCAGTAGTGACAGATAATGTCGTAGCAGATGAGTATGTAGCCAATAATCCTGATGCGAATGTTGAAATGATAACAGATCCTGAAACATTTGAGTCTGAATTCTATGGAATTATGTTCCCTAAGGGTAGTGAAGTGAAGGAAAAGTTCGATGCTGCTCTAGAAACATTAATAGAAAACGGAACATATACAGAAATCTATAAAGAATGGTTTGGAGTAGAGCCAGACTTGGAAGGATTAAAATAATTCTCCATATCAGATAAATAAAGAAAAGCGAGACTTTATAAAGCTCACAATAAAGGCGTAGCGGTTTCGTTGCGCTTTTCTATTTTGTAAATTAAGAAGTATAAAACAGGCACCCAAAGGCGCATTGAAAAACGTCCAGCGCAAGCGTCCAGAAACGGGTGCCCAGCGCTTTTGTTGTTTGTTCAGAAACTTATTCGGGAAACAATAGGATAAATGAAATGAAAGAAAGAAGGAGGTTGAAAAAATGGACTTAAGAATGGACATCGTCGTCGAATATTTCCCTTATTTTATGCAAGGGATGGGTTTAACCATTTTAATGTCTGTTGTTGGGGTACTAATGGGATGTATTCTAGGTTTTTTTATAGCATTAGGAAAAATGTCCTCCATCTTCATCGTAAGGCTACCATTTGTTTGGTATATTAATTTCCTTAGAGGAACACCGCTCTTAGTGCAATTATTTTTATTCCATTATGCTGTTTTACCAACAGTATTAGGTTCCACAACTGCTATTACATCCGTTATGGTAACTCTATCGCTTAACTCTTCAGCATATGTTGCGGAAATCTTCAGAGCAGGTCTCCAGTCAATCGATAAAGGACAAGCAGAGGCAGCTCACTCCTTAGGGATGAATAAATTTCAAGTGATGAGGCATGTTCTTTTGCCTCAGGCATTTAAAAGATCAATACCTCCGCTTGGCAATGAGTTTATTGTCTTATTAAAGGATTCTTCTTTAGGTGCTATGATTGCTGCTCAAGAGATACTTTATTGGGGAAGAGCAGCTGCGGGACAGTACCTACGTGTATGGGAGCCATACATCATGGTAGCATTGATGTATTTAGTTCTAACGTTAAGCTTAACCTATCTGCTAAACTATTTGGAAAGAAGGCTTGATGTGAAATGATCTCTGTAAAGCATTTAAAAAAAAGCTTCGGGAAATTAGAAGTATTAAAGGATATTAACGCGGAAATTAAACAGAGCGAAGTGGTTGTGGTAATAGGTCCATCAGGATCAGGTAAATCCACCTTTTTGCGTTGTTTAAATTTAATTGAATCCATTACAGACGGAACGGTTACAATTGATGGAGAAGTCATTACTGATAAAAGTGTAGACATTAATAAATTGCGTACAGAAGTTGGCATGGTATTCCAACAATTTAATTTGTTCCCTCATAAAACGGTATTACAAAACATCACACTGCCAATGATTACGGTAAGAAAATGGAAGAAAGAAGAGGCAGAGAAAAAGGCGCTTCAACTACTTAAAAAAGTTGGACTTGAGGAAAAGGCAGGGGTTTATCCTGATTCCTTATCTGGTGGCCAAAAGCAACGTGTAGCCATCGCCAGAGCGCTCGGCATGGAACCTAAAATCATGTTATTCGATGAGCCTACCTCTGCCTTAGATCCAGAGATGGTCGGAGAAGTACTAGAGGTCATGAAGGAATTAGCTCAGGAAGGAATGACAATGGTAGTAGTTACACACGAAATGGGCTTTGCTCGAGAAGTTGGCGATCGAGTAATATTTATGGATGAGGGATACATTGTGGAAGAAAATGAACCCCAAAGTCTCTTTCAACATCCACAGCATGAAAGAACAAAGGCGTTTTTGAGTAAAGTATTATAAGTAAAGGGATAACCCGAGTTTAGCCAAGCTCGGGTTATTTCTTTATAAGGTCAGAAAGTATAAAGTTTTTGCAGGAAGAATAGCGACGAAGCTTTTGAAGTCCAAAATATAAGAAAAGCTAACGATCCGCTAAAGGACGCGCGAATATGAGTTTTTCTAAAGTGTTCTACATCGATTTTCGCACTGGTGCAACAATTTGATTAGCTTCTACTAGCTCTTCCTCTGTTAAATAATAGTTTTCTGCGAAGGAGTTCTTTGGCTCGTCTAGCATAAAATAACAGATGATAAAACTAATGATAGCACCTGTTGCCAGCAGAAAAAAGAATTGCTGGGCGCTAACAAAGGTATATAAAGTTAAATATACAGTCGATCCCACATTTCCGTATGCTCCTGACATGCCAGCTATTTGCCCTGTTATTCTTTTCTTTATGAGGGGAATGACGGCAAAGGTTGCTCCTTCCGCTCCTTGAATAAACATGGAAGTAATGATCGTAATGGCGACAGCAAATGCTAATGGCCAGCTCGAATTAATGAACCCCATAAGAAGAAGGCCAATGGAAATACCGATCATATAAACGAGCATAACTTTTCTACGACTCCCTAATCTGTCCGATAACACACCCCCTAATGGCCGTGCAAGTAAATTTACAAAGGCGAAAGAAGAGGCGATGAGCCCAGCTTGTGCCGCCGATAAAGAAAAGGTTAGCTGGAAGAACATCGGGAGCATGGAAACAATAGCAAGTTCCGCTCCAAAATTAGCAAAATAAGTACTATTTAATGCCACTACATTACGGAACTTATAGCGATCCTCCTTAGGCACTCCTTTTTTCAGAATGGGAATATTGATTTTTAAGATGGTATAGAGCTGGTAAAACAGGACAATAAGGATAACTGTATAAACAACATATAATATTGGCTTCGAAATAAACCCTAATCCTTCTAATCTCCATGCACTAATTGCTACTGCTCCGCCTAATGGTAGGGTCCATATCATTAACTGAATTAAGTCGCCCCAGCTACTAACCTCTAATGCAGCAGTTCGCTTAGGCCTGACCAGCTTTTTTCCCTTAGGGGTATCCCGAACGACAAAATAATAGAGGATTCCATATAAAAAGCAAACCACCCCTGTAAATGCAAGGGCGTATCGATAGCCATTATCCCCAGCAAAAACGGTTAACGCCAACCATGGCAATAAAATAGCTGCAGCTGCAGAGCCAAAATTCCCCCACCCGCCATAAATGCCTTCCGCAAATCCGACATGCTTAGGAGGAAACCATTCGGCAACCATCCGAATACCAATCACAAAGCTTGCACCAATACTTCCAAGCACCAATCTTGAAATCATTAATTGAATCCATGTATCACCAAAAGCAAAAATAATAGTAGGTAGTGACATCGTTATAAGTAACCCTGAAAAGACGATTCTCGGCCCCCATTTATCTAACAATTGGCCGATGATAATTCTAGCAGGGATCGTTAACACCACATTACAAATACCGAGAGCTGCTAGGTGTTCTGCCGTGAGCCAATCCATGTTCTCCATCATCGTTGTAGCAAGTGGTGCCATACTGAACCATGCAAAAAAGGAGACAAAAAAAGCAAACCAGGTAAAATGAAGAACCTTTATTCGTTCGCTTTTAAATGAAAACAAATCTTTGATCGTCATGAAAACACTCCCTATAAATAGCTATCTATTTGTCAGACCTGCCAATGGCAGAAGTCTCATTTTATAGTTTGCCATGACTGATTCCCATTTGTCTTAGTAGTTGTAAGAAGGGTTCACATACTTTTTAAAATAAGGGAGGATACAGTGGAAAAATGCTGCATATAATGATGTTGTCCTTTGAAGTAGGTGTTCTTCTTATTCTTTTTCTTTCAATTCCATGATAAGATGATACTAAAGATGGGAGGAGTTAGAGGTGAAGCTGGTAAACTATCGTTTAAAAAATGATTTTTCATTAAACAGGATCGGTATCATGCGTGATGATAAGGTGATCGATTTATCAAAAGGCTATGCACAAATGAAATTAAAAGAAAATAATTTAGCGAGTATAGGTGTATTCCCGAGTGATCCAGATCAATTTTATTCCAATGGAAAAGCTATACTAGAAGAAGCAAAAAAGATCGATGCTTTCTTGCAAAAGGAACCACCAGAATACCAATATAAAAAAGAAGAGGTTGTGATAGGGCCTCCTGTACCGAATCCTTCGAAAATTATTTGTGTTGGGACTAATTATGCGGAGCATATAGCGGAGATGAAAGGGGTAGTTCCCGATTACCCAGTGCTCTTTGCTAAATTTAATAATGCTTTAATAGGTCCTGAGGATAGTATTTATAAAACGGATCAAACGGAAAAGTTAGATTATGAAGCAGAGCTTGGTGTAGTAATCGGACAAAAAGCATCCAATGTGAAACAAGAAGATGTTTTCGAATACATTGCGGGATATACAATCGCTAATGATATATCTGCTAGGGACTTACAGAAGCGGACATTGCAGTGGCTACAAGGGAAATCCCTTGATCATACCACCCCTATAGGTCCATATATCGTTACAGTCGATGACATCCCGAATCCAAATCAATTAAATATTAAGTCATATGTAAACGGAGAAATGCGACAATCCTCTAATACGAAGCACCAAATCTTCAATATTCCACATATCGTAAGCTTTATATCAGAACTAATCACACTAGAGCCTGGAGATATTATTTTGACAGGTACTCCAGACGGGGTCGGTATGGGAATGAACCCACCAACATACCTTAAGCTAGGAGATAAAGTAAGAGTAGAAATTGAAGGCATTGGTATGATGGAAAATGAGGTTGTAGCACCAAGGCAATAGCTCACTCTTTTTAAGGGTGAGTTTTTTATTTTACGTTAAGAAAGTATAAAATTTTTGCAAGTAGTAAAGCGATGAAGCGGAAATTTTGAAGTCCAAGGTATAAGAAAAGCTAACGCATTCGCTAAAAGGACGAGCGAATGCGAGTTTTTCTAATCTTACAATAGTGTTTATATTTTACGGATGTGGATGACTTTAGTAATATATTCATAGATATATTTTCCTTTGTCGAGCATATAATGGACAGAAAATAAACACTTCTAACAAGTAAAAAGCCCCATACAGATAGAGCTTTATTAGATAAGGAGGACTTATGGAACAAACCTTTGAAAAGAATATGTCTCATTTCTTTACTGGAGTTTTTCTCGTCTTAATACCTTTATTTATTCTAGATCGCCAGCATCATTTAGAACTACTTTATACACTTGTTGGATTCTACACATTCGTACAAATAGTAAGGGATTACATTTGGAAACTATCCTTAGAAGATACCAAAGGCATATTATTTTTATGCTTCCAGCTTTTAATAGTTTCTATCATTATAAGTGTCGACCAGTCTTTTATCTCACAGGTATACTTACTTGTTTTAATAGGGGAGGTTGTTTTTCACCATCCATTAAAGGTAAGTATTCCGTTTGCTGCCACTGGATATATCACTTTTGTCGTCGGAAAATGGATAGCGTTTGGGTTTCCATCCTTTCAGGAAATAAGCTTTATTATACCTAGGATTACCGAATTCCTTGTGGTCTTTTTGTTCAGTTATATGGTGTCTAAGTCAGTAAAACAAAAGCAAATGCTTGAAGAAGCCTATGAAAAAATTAAAGCATCTTCTTTGAAATTAGAGGAGAACGTGATTATTTCGGAAAGAAGACGCTTTGCTCGTGAAATGCATGATACCATCGGCCATTCTTTTTCCACATCCTTGATAGGATTACAAGCCGTAATCGCTTTATTGGAAACGAATAAAGCAGAAGCGAAAGAAATGCTACAAAAAATACGAGGTAATTTAGATAAAGGGCTACAAGAAGTACGTCAATCTGTTCATTATTTACAGGAAAGTCATTTTTTTATTGATTTTGAAACTGCTGTCCGTGCATTATTAAACGAAACGGTGGAGCAAACAAGTGTTATCATAGATCAAGATTTACAAATTGAAGAAGAATGGATGAAACCAGCTCAGGAAATAGTTATTTATCGTGCGTTGCAGGAAGGTTTAAATAATGGAATTAGACATGGAGGAGCAGATCGTTTTTTCTTAATTATTAAGACAGAAGAGAATCTTCTCCATTTTCGACTAGAGGATAATGGCTCAGGTATTGAGAAGACAAAAGTGGAAAAGGGCTTTGGCTTAACAGCAATGGAGGAGAGAGTGAAGGAAATAGGCGGTAGCTTTCAGATGGATTATGATAATAGAAGAACAGGACTTGCACTTATCATTGTGTTACCTCGGGAGCAAGTAAACTTTGGAGAAATGTAGGGTGGAATTATGAGTGAAAATCAAGTGAAGTTAATGGTGGTAGATGACCAAAAGCTTATATGTGATGGCCTTTCCGTTGTCCTCAATCAAATGGATAATTTGGAGGTTATAGCAATTGCCAATGACGGTAAAGAGGCTATTGATAAAGCGGAAGAACTACAGCCAGATGTGATATTAATGGATATTCGAATGCCAATAATGGGCGGAATAACTGCAACGAGTATCATCAAAAAAAAATACCCACAAATAAAAATTCTCATGCTAACCACTTTCTCAGATGATGCCTATATTTTAGAAGCATTAAGAAATGGAGCAAGTGGTTATGTATTGAAGGATATGAATGTAGTGGATTTGGCTAAGGTTATCCATCAATGCAATAGTGGACAAATAATCATCCCGCAATCTATTCAGCCCATGCTTATGCAATTATTGCAAAAAACGGAAAGAAACGAAGATCCCTTGTCAGCAATCAGAGAAAAGCTACAATCGAGAAATATTCACCTAACGAAAGCGGAAGCAGATGTACTAAAAGAAATATTAAATGGTAAATCAAATAAGGAGATTTCAGATTCCTTGTTTCTTTCCATAGGAACGATCAAAAATTATACGAGTAAGCTTTATCGAAAGCTTGGAGTGTCGAGTCGTGCAGAGGCAATTATTTTAGTGAAAAACCTATAGCATCCTATACGCTTTAAGGGATTAACAACAACAAGGTTTATGGAATGGCAGCTATGTACTTAAAGCGTTCGTGCTTTTATGTTTTTGACTTCACCAGTGTTTCTTTTAATTGACTATATGTTTTCAGAAAAATGGCTACATCCTTTTTTGAAACTCCCTGAATTTTGGCTAAATAAATAAGCCTTAACCACTCTTGGTCGATTCGTTTTGACTCTAACGAAGGTTGTTTCGATTCCCTTTCCATTTTAACCACTCCATTACGAAAGATAAATTTCATCCTCATCATATCTTTTCTTTCCACTTTAAGAAAGATAACGAAAGTCATTTATTTCATAGAAAAGTCATCTATTCGTCATGAGACATTCGGTTTAATTGAGGAGTCAATTAATATCCAAAAGAACACCTCTTTATGCATATTCATGGATATTTATACAATTACTAAAGCGGATATAAAGAATAAAAAGCTGAAACGATAGCGAAATGATTGAATTTAATTAGGAGTATCTTATGGAAAGCTTTCGAATTTTTTATTCTTTTTTGGAAACATTATTGCATGAAAATACAAAATAGAGTATAATTATAAAATATCACATACGGAAAATTGTATAGGAGGATAACAATCGTGAATGTAGCAATTATTGGTGGAACAGGATATGGTGCGGTTGAATTAATTCGATTTTTATATAATCATCCCAATGTTACATTAACTACTATTATTTCGCATTCCAATAGTGGGACTTCCTTTTCTGAAGTATATCCACATTTATCTGATCTTGTAAATGTAGAGATGGAATCGTTTGATGAAGATCAACTAGCGAAAGAGGTGGATTTAGTCTTTTTTGCTACTCCATCCAATGTTAGCAAACACCAGATTCCTAAATTAATAGATAAAGGGATCAAATGTATTGATTTATCTGGAGACTTTCGCTTAGAAGACCATGAATTATACGAGCAATATTACGGAGAGGAAATGGCAGAAGCTAAATATATAGATCAAGCAGTTTATGGACTAAGTGAAATAAACAATGAGAGCATTAAAGGTGCTAGCTTAATTGCTAATCCTGGCTGTTATCCTACTGCTACGACGTTAGGTTTAATACCGGTTTTAGCAAATGATATGGTCGAACGGAAAAATATAATAATTGATGCCAAAACAGGCGTTTCAGGAGCAGGTAGAAGCTTATCATTGAATACTCATTTTTCAGAAATGAATGAAAATTTCAAAGCCTATAAGATTGGTAATCACAAACATATTCCCGAGATTGAACAAGTATTATCAAAAGCGGCCGAAGAGGAAATTCAAATCACCTTTACTCCTCATATTGTCCCGATGACTCGAGGAATCATGAGTACAATGTATGTTGATTTAAAGGAAAAACAATCGACTAATCAATTGATTGCATTATATGAAGATTTTTACAAGTATCATCCTTTTGTTCGGATAAGGAAAGAGGGAGTTTTTCCACAAACGAAAGAAGTTTATGGTAGCAATTATTGTGATATAGGATTATATGCTGATCAAAGGACAGGCAAGCTTATTATTGTATCTGTGATCGATAATTTAGTCAAAGGTGCATCAGGCCAAGCAATTCAAAATATGAACATAATGAACGGATGGGAAGAAACGACTGGATTAACTCAGTTGCCGATTTATCCATAAGGAGTGGAGAACGAATGTATAACGTACAACAGGAGAATTTTAAGGTATTAGAAAATGGAAATATAGCCACAGCTAAAGGATTTCATGCAGGCGGTTTGCACTGTGGTATACGGAAACAAAAGATCGATTTTGGATGGTTTTATTCTGATGTACCAGCCCAAGCAGCTGGTGTATATACGACCAATGTATTCCAGGCAGCACCGCTTAAAGTAACACAAGAAAGTATTGCAAAAGAAAATAAGCTACAAGCAGTTGTCGTGAATTCTGGAATTGCCAATGCTTGTACAGGTGAACAAGGTCTAACGGATGCCTATGATATGCGGAAGCTTTTCGCTGAAACAGTTGGTGTGGAAGAACATTTAGCAGCCGTCGCTTCTACAGGCTTAATCGGAGAGCTTTTGCCAATGGAGAAAATTCAAACGGGTATTAGTCAAATTCATACAGCCGAACATCAAGGTGCGGAAAAATTCGAAACAGCTATTCTAACAACGGATACACATGAAAAAGGAATCGCCATCGAATTAGAAATAGATGGAGAGAAAGTAGTTATCGGTGGTGCGGCAAAGGGTTCTGGTATGATACATCCAAATATGGCGACAATGCTAGGTTTTGTAACAACGGATGCAAACATTTCGTCAGAGCAATTATCGACTACACTAAAAAAGATTACTAATCAATCGTTTAATATGATCACAGTAGATGGAGATACAAGCACGAATGATATGGTTTTAGTTTTAGCCAATGGCAAAGCAGGTAATCAGCCATTAACAAACGCCCATTCAGATTGGGAGACTTTTTACTCCGGATTAAAGTTTGTTTGTGAGTATTTAGCAAAAGAAATTGCGAGAGATGGGGAAGGTGCGAGTAAGTTAGTCGAGGTAAACGTGGATGGCTCCTTCTCAGATGAATCTGCTCAGGCTATTGCAAAATCGATTATTTCTTCTAATCTTGTAAAAACCGCTCTACACGGTGCTGATGCTAATTGGGGGAGAATTATTACGGCTATAGGCTATAGTGGTCAGTCATTAAATCCTGATAAGGTAAGCATTTATTTAGGAGATATCCTAGTTGTAGAAAACGGTATTCCCCACCGGTTTGATGAAGAAGAGGCCAAAAATTATTTGCTAAAGGATGAGGTGAAAATCCTAGCAAAACTAGGAGACGGAAACGGTAAAGCAACTGCTTGGGGCTGTGATTTGTCCTATGAATATGTCAGAATTAATGCTTCTTATCGAACATAAGGAGGAAAGAAAACGTGAATAAAAAATACGTCGTGATTAAATGTGGTGGCAGTGTATTAGAAAAGCTGCCTCATTCTTTTTATCAAAATGTTGTCGATTTACAAAAGCAAGGCGAATGGCAGCCAATCATTGTTCACGGTGGAGGACCACTTATCTCTAAGCTACTAAAACAAACAGGTGTCCCTACTACATTTGTCAATGGTTTAAGGGTGACAACGCAAGAGGTGCTTGATGTAGTAGAAATGGCGCTGAGTGGTTCTATCAACAAACAGATTGTTAGAAAGCTAGTAGAAGCAGAGGGCAAGGCATTTGGCATCAGTGGTATCGATGGAGGACTGTTAACAGCAAAGCCGGTAGACAATAAGGAGGATATGGGCTTTGTTGGTGAGGTTACGAATGTGAATACCATGATCATCAAGGATTTAGTAGAAAAAGGATTTATACCAATTATTTCTCCGATTGGAATCGATGAGTCAGGTGAGCGTTTTAATATTAATGCCGATATGGCTGCATCTGCGGTTGCCCAGAGCTTAGGTGCAAAGCTTTGTTATATAAGTGATATTCCAGGAATCTACGAAGAAAAAAATGGACAAAAGCATATTTTTCATCAATTGGATCAAGTAAAAGCCAATCAACTCATAGACTTAGGGGTCATAGCAGGTGGCATGATTCCAAAAGTACAGTCAGCGATTAAGGCCTTACATCAACATGTCTTGGAAGTCTCTATTATAGATGGGATAGAACCAGATGGATTATGGCAGTTTATGCAAGGAAAAGAAATTGGTACTAGAATTCTATTAAATAAGGAGGGAAAGAGTCATGTCTGAGAAGGTAGAATTGAACCCAGTTATGAGTACATACGGCCGTTTTCCAATCACATTAGTGAAAGGGAAGGGGAGCTATGTATGGGATAAGGAAGGGAAAAAATATTTAGATTATTCATCAGGTATAGCGACATGTAACTTAGGACACGTTCCTGATGTAGTAGAAAAGGCTGTTCAAGAGCAATTAGGACACCTTTGGCACTGTTCTAATTTATACCATATTCCGTCACAAGACAAGCTCGCACAATTGCTTGTCGCAAATAGTTGTGGAGATCAAGTATTTTTTTGTAATAGTGGTGCAGAGGCAAATGAAGCAGCATTAAAAATTGCTAAAAAATATGCAAAGGATCAATTTCTTAAAGAGATACCACAGATTGTGACATTTAAAAATTCCTTCCATGGACGAACGATGGCCACGTTATCTGCAACAGGTCAGGAGAAAATACATCAAGGCTTTACTCCTTTAACACCAGGCTTTTCTTTCCTGCCTTTTAATGATTGGGATGCACTGGAGCAGTTAACATCGATGAACCCAGATGCTGTTCTCATAGAATTAGTTCAGGGAGAGGGTGGAGTTTTACCTGCCGATAAAGAATGGTTGAAGCAATTGGCAAAGGTATGCTATGATCAACAAATTCTACTTATGGTAGATGAAATTCAAACAGGAATGGGACGAACGGGTACTCTTTTTGCATATGAACAGTATGAAATCGAACCAGATGTGATTAGCTTAGCAAAAGGGCTTGGATCAGGTATTCCAATTGGGGCAATTATTGCCAAGGAGCATGTGGCGAAGGCCTTCAGTCCTGGAACTCATGGTAGTACATTTGGAGGAAATCCGATTGCTACAACGGCGGGAGTTGCAACAGTGACGGAGCTAACGACTACAAACGTTTTGAATGAGGCGAACGAAATGGCTCATGATATTTGGACAGGGTTAGAGAAAATCGCAGCTAAATCCAATACAATCAAACAATTACGTGGTATGGGATTACTAATTGGACTAGAACTAGACAAACCAGCAATTGATTATGTCAATAAAGCTCGGGAAGATTATCAATTACTAGTCATTGTAGCAGGACCGAATGTTTTACGTATTTTACCTCCATTAACGACAACGAGAGAAGAAGTGGATCAATTTTTAGCAATTATGAAGCAGCTGTTTATATAATATGGCATTGAAAAGGAACGCTATCGTAGCAGCATAAACTTAAGTGATAGCGTTCTAGGTGTAACAGAATGGATGAATTGCATGAAGGATAACGGCTCGGCAATTGCCGAGTTTTCTTTATTATGATAAAATAATTCAGAATTCTAAGAGCAAATGCGGTAGAATAGTAATAAATAAAGAATGAATGGAGTAAAGAGGGATCATTAATGAAGACATATATGAAAGAAAAAATAGACACTTTTCGTCAGGAACACAAAAATCGTGCAAGACTGTTAATTAATTGTCCTGATCAGCCAGGTATTGTGGCGGCAGTTTCACAATTTCTTTATGAGCACAATGCTAATATTATTGAGTCCAATCAATATTCGACAGACCCGGACCGTGGTGAATTCTTTATGCGGATCGAGTTTGAAATACCGGAGCTGAAAAGCCAAATAAAAAATTTGGAAGAAGAGTTTCAAGCAATTAGAAAGCAATTCGACATGGAAGCAACCTTTAAATATGTAGATCAATTAAAGAAGGTAGCTATTTTTGTTTCCAAAGAGCCCCATTGCTTATTAGAGCTTTTATGGGAATGGCAAAGTGGTGATATGATAGCGGATATTGGACTAGTCATCAGTAATCACGAGACATCTAGAGAAATTGTAGAATCTTTAGGCATACCGTATTACTATATTCCAGCAAACAAAGATATCCGTGAGCAAGTCGAGCAAAAACAAATTGAGCTACTGAGAGAATATAATGTGGACTTAATCATTCTCGCTCGATATATGCAAATTTTGACACCACATTTTGTTGGAACCTTTAAAAACCAAATTATTAACATCCACCATTCCTTTTTACCTGCTTTCATCGGTGCCAAACCGTATGAGAGAGCATATAATCGTGGAGTTAAATTAATTGGGGCGACTTCTCATTATGTAACCAATGATTTAGATGAAGGTCCAATAATCGAACAGGATATTAGTCGTGTAGATCATCGAGATAATGCAGAGGCAATGAAGAAAATAGGCCAATCAGTAGAGCGTAGCGTCTTAGCGAGAGCGGTCAAATGGCATTTGGATGATCGCATTATTGTATATGGAAACAAAACCATCGTATTTTAACAGGGAAAGCATGTGACTCTTATGTGAGCCATATGCTTTTCTTTTATGTTCTGTTACCGAAATATCCTCCTTGCATAGAATATGGTGGAGGTGTTTTCGGTGAATCGTTTTATGAATGTATTGAAAAAAGGTAACCAAGTTTACGTAGAGGCAATGTATCCTACTTGCTTTAAAATATATAAGGACCGTCAGTTTCTAATGGCTACAGATCAAAATCGCATCATCTCATTTGAAGTGGAGGATTATGTCAAGTCGATAACGATACTTGGCTATTATAATGATCTGATCGTCAGAGAGGATTACTTTCTATCAGATGATAGGGAGCTTGATCGAGATCGCGATTTTCGACCTGGAGATATATTAGTAGCAAGCGATAATGTCAAGAAGGAGTTATCAGGATATATGGGGCATAGTGCTCTCGTAGTGAATGAAAAAGAGGTCGTAGAAGCAGTAGGAGGACATCCAGCTATCACGAAAGATCCGATAAAAGACTTTTTACGGAAACACCCAATTCACGCACAGTTTCGTCCTAAAAATAAAGAGGTCGGGGAGAAGGTGACCGAATTTGCTCTTCAATATTACGAAAAATACCAGGAAAATTTAGATCAAGGGATTAAAAAACCGATTTTTTCTTTTCAATTATCTCAAAATCTAGATGATTTATGGGAATTTACTTATTGTTCTAAGCTGATCTGGCTTTGCTATCATTATGGGGCAGGATACACATTTGAAAATGATGACTTATGGTTTTCTCCAGAGGATTTGTATCATAATTTAATAGATAATGAAGCATTTGAATTAGTTTACAGACATCCAGATCTTCAATTTTTAATCGATACTTAGTAGAGAATGACGCAGAAATTTGGGTTATTTCATGGTTAGACTCATAATAAAAATACTTCATTCCATTGATGTGTCCTTCAATGGAGTGAAGTAATCGGTATTTTTATACTATTTTCAACAAAATTAAACACCTATTTTTCAAAAATGTATTGCTTTAAAAATTCATTGCGAAACTTTCCGTCTGGATCATACTTCCTAACTAGCTGTCTAAATGCTGGCAGTTGTTTATAACGTGTTTGCAGCTTTGTTGGGTCCATTGTGAACAGCTTCCCCCAATGTGGTCTTGGTTGGAATGGTTCGAGTACTGCTTCTATTTTCGGTAGTACTAGCTTCACTTCATTCCAAAGATCCTTCCATGTAAAATGGATCCCAATCGAGTCCTGCTTATAGTTCATACTCATCCAAAGGTCGTCAGCTTTAATACTTCGAAGCTCTGAAACTAATAATAATGGGGCAATTTCATCACGCAGTCCATTCAGTTTTTTCATTGCATCACTTATATGATGACGTGATAATATATACTCACTTTGTAGTTCTTTACCACTACTTGGAGTAAAGTTCATTTTGAAATGTGCTAAACGGTCGTGCCATGGTCCTAGAACACCTAATTGCTCGGTACAATGCTCAGCCCCATGACCAGAGATTGGATGGAGATTCACGTTGGCGAGCTCTGCGCCATAGAAATCTGTATTTAACTCGACAGCATCTTGTTCAGTGATTGTCTGTTTAAGCCAGACTTGGTTAAATCGTTCCTCCTGCCAGTCAGTAAATAAACTAACACTGTAGGCGCTAGCATAAATTTCATCATAATATTGATAAAATTCGTGAAAGGATAGATTTTGATAGACCACTTGTCTCACTTGAAAATCTGGTATTAAATCAAGTGTAAGCTTTGTAATAATACCAAATGCACCAAGACTTACGGACAAGCCTCTCATCTCCTCTTCATGCTCTTCTCGTGTTAACGTAATGATTTCTCCATTTCCATTAACGAATTCAATACCAGATACAATTGTAGCGAGATTTCCATTTTTATCACCAGATCCATGGGTTGCTGTGGCACAAGCCCCCGCCACGGAAATGTGAGGCAATGAAGCAAGGTTATGTAATGCCAGCCCAGTTTCACCAAGATATTGACAGACATCACTATACTTCATTCCTGCTTCGACGGTTATTTTTTGCTTCTCTTTATCAAAATCTATCACCCTATTTAATTGTTCAAGTGAAACGATATGCTCGTTAGAATCCGCAATATGATTAAACGAGTGACGAGACCCTACTACTTTTAATCGGTTACATTTTTTTACTAACCGTTGTATTTCTTCGACACTTTCAGGTATATGCCAATTGCTTGCGTGATAGGTGTAATTACCTGCCCAATTGCGTTGTTTTGTCATTTTGTAAAGCTCCTTTTTCATACAATGCTTGTAGAATATTCAACTTGACCGTACAAAGTCGTCGCTAATAGAATAGCACAGAATGTAGAAAAAAAGTAGTGAAGGATGCCAGAGGGGCCGGGATCCCCCTGCACCCTAGTCTCTATAGATCTTTAATACCTGATCATTAGGTAGATGCAAGGTGACCTCTAATGGATTACTATCTGTTGGTATTGCATCATACGTTATTTCAAATGTCGTTCCTGTTATATTGGTACTGTAACCATTGCTTAACAAATTTATTTTTTCTCCGTTTACGATCAATTCCATTTGTTCAAAATTTAAGCTTTCTATCAGCTCCTTATCACCTTTTCCTTTAATGATCGTAGAAGTTGGGGAAGCTTCTATTGTTTGAAAAGTTAACAGTGCCTCATTTAGGATAACTTTCTCATTAATGGTTTGCTTAATCGTGTGTCCCATTGCTTTTTCTGGATTATAAGAGAAAGTGAGTGTTTCGGTTGTTTCGTGAAAATGTACGGTTAATTCCTTCGCAAAGCCGTTAGGAGTCTCAAAGCTATGTGTCCCTCTTATTACCTTTTCATCTTCACTGACTTCCCCCATACCACTTTCATGGGATGCGTTTGTCAAAAATCCTGTGATATTGATTGGCTGGTGATCATATTCGGTATTTTTTACGATAGAGCCGGGACTTTCTAATGTGTAGAACATAATTAATTGATTCTCATCAACGATAATACCATCTATGGTAAAAGTAGTACCATCTTCAAAAGTAATACTTTTATTAATGGTCTGCCCCATGCCTGAATCATTTAGTTGCTGTAATGTATTGGAAATAACATGATCATAGCCAATGATTTTTTTACCGTAATAGGCAAGGCTTTGGTAATTATAGCCGATAAGAATACTTATAATAATAAGTGCTGCAAGCCTTCGCCAAACTTTACCTGAACGTCGTTGCTTTTGATTTGGAAGATGATCGAGTCTGTTACGCAAGCGTGATTCCAATTCCTTTGGTGCATGAACTTTTTGTAATTGCTCCTTTTCTCGCTCAAATTGTTGTTTCATTCTACCCATCTTGCTCACCTCGATATAAATGATGTAATTTCTTTAAACCATAATAAATTCTAGATTTCACCGTCCCTATGGATGTATTGGTTATCGAACCAATTGTTTTCAAATCCAGGTCATGCAAATACTTGAGTCGAATCACTTCTGCTTGCTGTGGAGTTAACTTTGCAAGCAGATGATCTAGGTCAATCTGGGTGTCTGTTAATTCAAATGCATGATGGGATGTTGCAAATTTGTCTAGTTCTTTATCATCTAAAAATTCCATTCTTTTTCTTTTTCGGAAAGTATCATAACAACACCTTACAAGGATGGTTTTACTCCAGCTATAGAAGGATTCGCGTTTTTGCAATGTATGAATTTTTTCATAAAGAATTACAATCATATCCTCCATCACATCAAGGGCGTCATGTTCATTTTTCATATAGGACCATGCAAGGCGGTAATAGTCGTCTTGTTTTGCTAGAATTAGTTGTAAAAGTGCTTCTTTATTGCCGTTTTGTGCTTTCTTCACAAGCTTGACTGTCAAGTTGTTGCCCCCTTTCTCTAGATAAGAGATCTGAATAGGGAAAAAAGTTCATATCATTTTTCCTGAAATTAGTTTACCATGTAAGGACACATTGAAATGCCCAGTTTTTCAATAAAATCATTGTAAAAAAAGAAAATCCTTTGGTGAATTCTTGATATCGTACACTTTTATCTGTGTTTTTTGAAAATATTACTCCATGATTGTCATCATGTTATGTAGTATAATTGGTATATCGAATATGTAAAAATTTACGGAAAGGAGAAGAAGTATTATGGAAAATAGTGAGGGTAAGATGATTATTCAGGCCATTAGGGAATTGTCAGTCAAAGTAGATCAAATTAGTGGCTTTAATCAACAATTAACAGAAAAAATGGACAAGACCCAAAAGTCCTTGGATCAACTAACAGAGCGAGTGGACGAGACCCAAAAATCATTGGATCAACTAACAGAGCGAGTAGATGATAACCAAAAGTCCTTGGATCAACTGACAGAGCGAGTAGATGATAACCAAAAGTCCTTGGATCAACTGACAGAGCGAGTGGATGATAATCAAAAGTCATTGGATCAACTGACAGAGCGAGTAGATGAGAATCAAAAGTCATTACAACAATTAACAGAGAAAGTTGACCAAAATCATACTGCATTATCAAAACGGATGGATAGTATGGAAGAGAAAATGGACTATATTCAACACAAACTGATCGAACATGATCAAGATATTTATACATTAAAGCGAAAGGTGAGATAGGGTATAAAAATAGAACTAGTCCGCAATGTGAAAATAGATGGCTGAATTAGTTATCAAACAACGAAACCCCCATCACTCGACATTTATTTACCTTTCATAACATCCTTCAGTTTGCTTTTATCTTTATTCGCAACAGACTCGTCAAAGGCAACTTAATCTTATCCAACCCTGATTTGAACTTTTACTTGAATGAAACCTTTTCCATTTTCATGACGTATAGAGAAGGGAGAGGAGCTTAAACCATATGAAAAAGACCATAATATTACTTGCATTTGTTTTTTCTATTTTTTTACTACCTCAGGATGTTTATGCTGTGGATTTTTCCATTACAAACACAGAGATTAACGCTTACTTACAGGAGAATGGTGATGTACAGGTCCAAGAGCAGCACACCTATCGTTTTGAAGGTGATTTTAATGGCATTACACGCTCCATAATTCCAAAAGAACAAACAAAAGTAGAAGGCTTTCAAGCATTTGAAAATGGTAAGCCTTTAGAGGTTGAATTAGAAGAGAACGTTTATAAAGTCTATCGAAGTGGTTCCGATCAGAAGATTTTGATTGATCTCACTTATACGATAACTAATGGAGTGGAAGTGTACACAGACTTGGCACAATTTTACTGGCCATTTTTTGACACTAGCAATGAATCAACATATCAAAACATGGACATTTATATCCACCCGCCTCAAGCTTCGGAAGAGGTAATTGCATTGGGTTATGATGAGGCATATGCTACATCGGTTATAGCTTCAGATGGTGTGGTCCATTTTGCTATGGGTGAAGTAGAAAGTGGGACGAAAGGAGATATAAGAGTAGCATATGATCCTAATCTGTTCCCTGCTGCAAGCCTCTTAGCCGATAAAACGATTCGAGATGATATTCTAGCTGATCAGGCCGAACTTGAGCAAGAAAGACAGAACTATGAGAATAGGCAGGAGCTGTTAAATCGTATTTCCCCTTATATAATTTGTAGTTTATCTATCTATTTATTGTTACTAGTAACAGTAGCATGGAGAAAAAAGAACAGTAGATTATTAGAAATAGAACGTAGCTCTTTATCATCACAATTCTTGCCAAATCAAGAAATGAGTTTACCAGCCACCATGCTCTATATAAGGAATATGTCTCCTAGTAGTGAGCTCATCTCAGCTGCATTGATGGATCTGGTAAGAAAAGGATATGTCAAAAAAGATGGTGAAAGTAAATTTGTTATCGTAGATTCTAATACAGATTTTCCACATGAGAGCATATTGATCGAATGGTTATTCCATAAAATAGGCGAAAACGGGGTATTTACCTTATCCGATCTTTCTGCCTATACAAAGGTGAAAGGGAACCATTCCACTTACAGCAGTGACTTTGCCAAATGGATTCAAGCAGTAAAAGAAGAGGTTAAACAGAGCCACTTAGTTGAAAAGAAAAAAGGCTTAAGATGGACAATAGGTATAGTCAGTCTGTTAACAATGCTTTTTGCGATCATACTAGGTGTTCATTCGCTTTTTATGTGGATGTTTTTCTCGATCATCTTAGCATTCGCGTTGTTGCTCTTTGCGATCATTTATCAACCTAAAACCCTTCGAGGTCATCGGATTAGACAGCAATCGAAAAAAATCAGCCTCAATTACGACAATATCAGTGAAAAAGACTGGAATGACTGGATGACTGATGAGCAAATGCAATCATTTATTTACGCGATAGGTACAGGGAACAAGTCGATGCAGAAAAAATTTGAACAACTTAGCAAGAGCTTGTCTTTACATTCTACTACGGATCACAGCATGCAATCACATGATGTGATGATGTTTATCCTCATTGCAAGCACCTTAACCAATCAATTTGACAAAGCGGATTCCACCGTTTCTGCCTCTATTAGCAGTGGGAGTGTTACTGGTGGAGGAACAGGCGTAGGTGGTGGCGGTGGAGGTTCAGGTGCTTTTTAATAGCAAAAAAGGTTTCAGTTGCTAATTGATATGCTCCCCCTAAAGTAGACACTTAAAAAAGTAAAACTACTTTAGGGGGATTTTTATGCGTTTAAATAGT